>NZ_CALIZG010000025.1:0-1940 GCF_938028775.1 Mogibacterium diversum | reverse complement strand
TTAGATCAAACACTTGTAAATGTTGATTTTCAGCGTGCTTTTTCCTCATTTCATCTAGGATTTTCCTTTCTTCTGCAAACCTAGAAAGTAGTTTTTTGATAAGAATGGGCTTTAATAAGCAGAAGCAGTCATATATTTTTCCCTGCCTATGATGTAGCAGTGCAAAGTCTTGTGGATGGTAGTTTTTATATACTATCATTGCCAACAATTTAATTTTATCAAGGTGTGCATTCTTTTTGCTAAGTAACTTATAATATTGAGCAAACTCATTCGCTATGTTCTTGAGTATGCGCATATCTTGAATGAAGTATGCTATTTCCGACAAGTCCTTGTCTGGGAATCCGTCAGAGAATCCTCTTTCCGCCAAAGCACTCTTGAGTTTAGCTTTTGAATTTGAAGGGTTGATTACAGGAATCACTATTGATATATAATCAAAGAACTTAGTTCTTTCTTCATCCTTGAAAATATCATCTTTAACGGCATATAAAAATACTATATGTCGCCCTATTACATTAGATTCATTCAGAAGAAAATTAAGTTCTCTGAGTTTCAAGAAGATCTTTGATGTACAAAACCTGTCAAGGTCTTCAATGATAACAATATCATACTTAGTTGCTTGAAAGAAGTAGAGAATTTCATCTAAATGCCGGTTAAAGATAGATGTATCTTCGTTTAATTCGATAGAAGGATCTTTAAGATTGAGTTTATAAAGCTTTGAATTAGCATAGTTGGGAATCAATTTCCAAACAACCAACACCACCACAGCAAGCATATATAAAACCGCAAAAAAATCAGGTATCACATTCCATTGCCCCAAATTAAGACAAGAATATAATGTCTCTATTCTTGCCCATGAAGGCTCAAAAGCTATGAAGAAAGCCAGAATAAAACCAACCACTCCACACGAGTATAGACAGAGCCTTTTAAAAGACATGTGTAATATCCTGCGGAACCTACTGCTTGGAACTATGCTTGTCTTCTCATGATAAATAAGCTGCTGTAAGATGCTATATTCAATTTTCCGATTAAGTGCTTCTTCAGCTTCTTCTCTTTTTTTCGAAGTGGGTGAAGATTTTCCAAACTCTTCTGCTGTTTCATCTACTCGTAGAGTTGCTAAAGAAATATGCAAAGGCTTCCTCTCTTTAGGAAGAGTAGTTATCAAAGTTTCTAATATAGAACTCTTGCCAGACCCATAAGGTCCTGTCAATGCTATATTCCTGATATTCCTCTTATCAAAAGCGACGTTCAATGCTTCATTTAAGTCCTCGACTACTGAATAAGCGTCATCATCTTTAGATATTAATTCGGGTAATAACGGCTGAATCTCCATTGAAAATGAAATAAATTAAGTTTAGTAACTCTGTTATTACTCCCCACAGCTCTTAAAATTCTCCACCTGCTCCATTACCTGGTCAAACACTTCTTTGTTATACTGTGGAGGATAGCCATTCTCGTATAAGCAGAAGAAGATTTTCTGGTTCAGGTCGGCACGTATCTTACTGTTGTTTAGCCAGTCGGTAAAGGTAGACTGAACATCAATGAGCTCTTTGATTTTCTTTGCCAGAGCCTTACACTTTTCGTTGACAACCAGTGCCCCCACCTTCTTATCCTCTCCGTACTCGAAGTTATACTTATCCCTGAGATGCAGCAAAATATCATAGAAAGCCTTTTCCTCAAAGCTCAATCCCAGCCCTCGGAAGCTCTCCTTTTCTTCGCCTAACGCATTCAGCAGGTTTAACGCCTGCTTTGTGGCTTCATCAATGATGGCTGTCACCGCCTCATTCTGTGTCACTGTAGCCTCGTCAGCCGATAGTGCATCACGACGCTTGTGGTATTCATCGAGTGTCTTGCGCAGCAAGTCCTCATACTTCTCTGCAGCAATCTTATTGGTCTTCTTGTATTCCTTAAACTCACCCTCGGGCATCTTCGCTTCAGCAGCA
>NZ_CALIZG010000024.1:0-237245 GCF_938028775.1 Mogibacterium diversum | reverse complement strand
AATCCCTTTCAAATATTGCTCTTTGACAACTGAATAGACCAAGGTAGGACTTTATCTGCTTGTGGAGAATTATGACTTACGCCAAGACCTTTCTGCTGAGAGATTTCAGTTTTATGAATACTGGTTAAACCAAGGAAATAAGAAAGTGAGCGACAAATAAGATTACATAAAAAACAGATGTGGCAGTCTGTTCGTTGATACAGGCGGTGATAATGATACTTCAACAGTTTATGCCGGCTCGTCTTGAATAAGAGGCGGAGGTGAGATTCCTATGTTGTCAGCCAAGACACCTACCAATGTCATAAAACTTAAAAAAGAAAACAACAGGGAAAGGAGTTTTCTAATGAATGTAGAAGAATTAGCAAGATATAAAAACATGTCAGCGGAAGAGATAGACAGGAAAATTGTCCCTGATATCGAAGATATAAAAGATAAGAAAAATGCAGAGCCGCTTTCCATGTACTTTATGAAAGTCGGAAATGTCATTGTTAAATGTAGCTATGCAGAGAATGGAAGAAGTTTGGAGGATTGTTTTCTGTCATATCTAAAAAAGAAAGCAATGCTGCTTGATTAAAAATATGATAAAAGGGGCAGACTTTTTTACAAATCTATGGTATAATACTAACCAAATAGGGATACAACTTCATAAGAGCTGAAAGACTCCAAGTTATCATATTTCTCCTTAAAAAAGAATATGAAAGTTTGGAGGTTTTGTTATGTCTAAAAATAATTTAGATACAGATGTTCTCAAAGTTGCCATGTATCTCAGATTATCACAAGATGATGAAAAATATGATAAAGGCTTTAAGGTGGAAAGCAACAGCATTTCCAACCAAAGACTTCAGATTAATGACTTCATTGATAAAAATGAGGATATGGAGCTGATAGAAGAATATGTCGATGACGGATATTCAGGTATAAACTTTGAAAGACCGGCATTTAAGAAAATGATGGAAGATGTCATCACAGGGAGAATTAACTGCATTGTTGTAAAAGACTTATCCAGATTTGGCAGAGATTATATTGATAGCGGAAGATACCTGCAAAGAGTATTTCCCTCTCTTGATATAAGATTTATTGCCCTAAATGATAATTATGACAGCTATACAGCCAGTGAAACGGAAAAGAACTTGGTCATTCCGTTTAAAAGCTTCATCAATGACAATTATTGTAGGGATACTTCCGCAAAGGTCAGAAGTGTCTGCAAGGTAAAGAGAAAACAGGGACAGTTTATATCAAACTATGCTCCTTACGGCTATGAAAAAGATAAGGAAGATAAGCACAAAATAGTAATTGATAAAGAAGCGGAATATGTGGTGCGTAAAATCTTTTCAATGAAGCTTGAGGGGTACAGCTCCTACTCTATTGCCAAACACTTAAACGATAATGGAATCCCATCACCGATGGAGCATAAAAAGGCAAAGGGAATAAGGTATAAGACAGGCTTCAGCACAAAGGCGGTTGCCAAATGGGATACGCCGGCAGTTAATCGTATTTTAACCAATGAAATCTATATCGGAACACTGCAACAGGGAAAACGGGAAAAGATAAACTATAAGCTGGATAAGGTGGTTTCCAAGGATAGAAGCGATTGGATTGAAATCGAGGACAATCATGAAGCTATTATTGATATTTATGACTTTGAAATTGCCCAAAAACTTTTGAAATGTGATATAAAGGCAAAAAATGTCGGAGAGAAGGCGGATTTGTTTTCAGGTCTTTTATTTTGCAAGGACTGTAATGCTCAGATGACAAAGAAAGTCGATAAGAGAGGGAAAACTCCCACTATTTACTATATCTGCTCCCAGTACAACAAAGGAAAAGAGTGCAGCAGGCATTCAATCAAACAGGAAGAATTAAAGCTAAGCGTACTTGAGATGATTTGCCATTATATCAACTCTCTTGGGAAGTATGAAAGCATTTCAGAAGAGATAAGAGAAATGGAAGTATCTTATGAGCTTTTTCAGAAAATAGATAAAAGACAGGAGTATACCAAGAAAAGCAAGGCAAAGTTTGAACTTTTAAAATCGGCTCTGTATCAGGACTTAAAAGAAGGAATCATTTCTGAAGAAGAATTTTACGGTATGAGAGAGTTTTATACAAACCGTATCGTAGAAAGCGAACTGATTTTAGAAAAGCAGAATAAAGAAATTTCAAGACTCTATCAAAAGAGTTTGGGAAACAAAAACTTCCTGTCAGATATTAAAAAGTACAGGAATATAAGCACCTTAGAAAGAGGGCTTCTTGTAAGACTTGTCGATAAAATCTATGTTTTGGAAGAAAAAAGGATAGAAATCCATTTTAACTATGATGAAACTACAGATATACTGGATAAGTTAAGCGACTACACAAAGCAATCCTCCGAGCTGATGAAGGAGGTGGTGTAGATGGCAAGGACAGCGAACAGGCGGGCAAAAGCGGAAGAAGCTCTGTTAAGCAAAGAAAGCGGAAACAGTTTTCAAACAGCGATTTACACAAGAATATCAAGAGATAAAAAAGAAAAGCCGAGTGATTCCATTGAAAATCAAATTGCTCTTTGTGAAAGTTATATAAAGAAAAATGATGGTCATAATTTGGTTGGAATATATAAAGACATCGCAAAGACAGGGACAGAATTTGAAAGACCTGACTTTGAAAAACTTGTGGGAGAAGTAAGGACGGGAAAAGTCAACTGCATTATTGTAAAAGACCTATCCCGCTTTGGAAGAAATTATACGGAGCTTGGAAACTTCATTGAAAAGATATTTCCGTTTCTTGGAGTAAGATTTATTGCGGTTAATGACAATCTGGATACCTTTCACATGGAAGATCCCAATAAATCTCTTGAGGTAATCTTGAAGAATATTGTAAATGAAACTTATGCAAAAGACATTTCAAAGAAAGTATCAAGCTCTCATCAGATGAGGATCAAACAAGGCGGATTCATCTGTGGTGCGGCTCCTTATGGCTATACAGCAAGAAAAGATGAAGATGGAGTAAGACGGTTATATGTTGATGAAAATACAGCTTCCATCGTAAAAGAAATTTTTGATGCGTATTTGAAGGGATTTAGTACACTTGATATTTCAAAGTTACTGTTTGAAAAGAAAGTATATATAGCAACTGATTATAGGAAGTTTGGAAAAGCTAAAGCTGATGAAAATGAGCTTATAAGAGCTTGGATTCCGACAACAATATTACAAGTGCTTAAAAATCGTGTATATACAGGAACACTCATTCAAGGCAGAAATCAAAAGCATTTATTTGAAGGGAAAAAGAGAGAAAGGCTTGACGAAGAACATTGGACAATAACAGAAGATGCCCATGAAGCAATTATCTCGCTTGATACATTTGAAAAGGTACAGGAGAAAATTTCCTCAAAATCTAATTCCATTAAAAATAGCAGAAAAGAAAATAAGAATGCTAAGGATGATACAGTATTTAGAGGAAAACTATATTGTGGAATTTGTAAGAGAAAAATGAGCGTACACATGCAAAAAAGCGGTAATAAAACTGTATTTTATTTTAGCTGTAATCGGTTCAGAGAATTTACAACAGAAAAATGCGGAACATCTATTACAGAGGCTACTCTTGAAAAAACTGTTAAAGCAGCCTTTGAAGCTATTCTTTTAAGTAACAGTAAAAGTTATAAGGCTTATCTGAATGCTTATGACAATCTTAAAATAGAGATGGATAAGAAAAAGGAAAAAGAAATAACTGAAATTGAAAGAAAAATTTTAGGCTTTAGCAGACTTCAAAGTGAGTATTATGAAAAATATGTTTTGGGCAAGTGGAGTAAAGAAGATTTTGAAAGGGAAAAAGGACTTCTGGGTAAAAAGAAAGCAGAACTCGAAATCCTAAAAGAAAGACAAGTTGCTATCTTTGAAAAAGAAGTATTTGAACTTGAAGAAAGGCATAAGTACCTTACAGCACTTTTTAAAGGTAAAACAAAGAAATGGGATAAAGACTTTGTAGATAGCATCATTGATAAGATCTTTATAGGGAAAGATAACACAATAGAAATCAAATTTAATTTTGAAGAAACTCCTGTGATTACTGAAAAACTCGGTAGAAAGACAAGGAGGAGCTGATATGAATACAGTAGATTTTTATTTAAGACTTTCCTTAGAAGATGACGATTTAAAAGACGAAAGTAACAGCATTACTTCCCAAAGAGAAATCTTAAAGAACTATATCAGTTCAAGAGAAGAATTTACTGGAGTGAAGATAAGAGAACATATTGATGATGGCTATACCGGAACAAATTTTAATCGTCCTGCATTTCAAAAGATGATAGGTCTTATGAAGAAAAATGAGATAAGAACTATTCTTGTAAAGGATTTATCACGATTTGCAAGAGATTATATTGAATCCGGAGCATATATTGAGCAGATATTCCCTTTTATGCAGGTTCGTTTCATCTCTGTGAATGACAATTATGACAGTAATAACAATGAGAATGGAATCAGCAGTTTAGAAATTCCTTTTAAGAATCTTGTCTACGACTACTATTCCAAGGACATTTCACAAAAAATCAGTTCATCAGTAAGAGTAAGACAGGATAGAGGGTATTATTTCGGTTCAAAAGCACCGTATGGGTATGTAAAAGATGAAAAAGACCATCATCAGCTACTTGTCGATGATAGAGTGAGAAACATCATTGAAGAAGTCTTTGAAAGATACCTGAGTGGAGAAAGTATGCTTTCCATTTCTAAAGATTTTAATCATAGAGGTGTTCTGACGCCGGCAAAACATATAGGGCTTAAAAGAGGAAGTGGAGTATGGACAGGACAGATTATTAGATATGTTTTAACACAAAGAGTTTATACAGGAGCTGTTGTTGGTGGAAAGACAAGGGTACAGGAAGTTGGTTCTGATAATAGAAAATGGGTTGATAGCAAAGACTGGATAATTAGAGAAGATATGCACGAAGCTATTATCTCTAAAGAAGATTTTGGTAAGGTTCAGGATATGCTAAACAGCAATGCAAAACTAATCAGTAGAGAGCGGAAGCATTTTCATATTCTTCAAGACAAAGTCTATTGTGGTAAGTGCTATCATAAAATGACTTATACAGTTAATTATGGAAAAACAGATGGATATTGCTGTCCCTATCGGTACAAAGCAAAAGACTGTGGCTGCATGAAAGGGAAGATAAAAGCAGAAACACTGGAAGATATTGTTTCAGAAGAGATTAAACTTTATACAGAGAGCTTTCTTGAAAAAGAACAGACAAGAAAGATTGAGCATAAAGTTATGGAAAGCATTTGTGAAAGCCTGCTTTACAGGAAGAAAAGACTGGAAGCGGAAAAGCAAAAGATTCAGGTTTCCAAAATGCAGCTTTATGAAAGGCATAAACAGGACGAAATAGATAAGGAAGCATATTTATCAAAGAAAGAAGATTTAAGCAAAAAACTTAAAAATACAGAACAGGAAATAGCCATCATTACGGACAAGATAAAAGAAAATACATCTTCAGGACATAACCTTAATGTTGATAAGCTAAGAGAAGCGGTTACAAAAGGAGAGCTTGTTTTAGACTGGATCAACGAAGTCATAGACAGGATTTATGTTTATGGTAAAGACAAGGTGGAGATTATTTGGAAATTTGAGAAAGGGAATGGAAAAGATGGATAAAAAAGACGAAATTATGCTTGTAAGTCATGAATCCCTTGTAAAAAAGATTTATATTATTAGGGGACAAAAGGTTATGCTTGACTTTGAATTAGCCGAAATCTATGGATATGAAACAAAGCGATTTAATGAGCAGGTTAAAAGAAATATTGAGAAATTTGATGAAGACTTTATGTTTCAATTAACGGATGAGGAAGTATCTGAACTTTCAAGGTCGCAAAATGCGACCTTGAACAAGAGTGCAGGAAGAGGTAGTAATATTAAGTACAATCCTCATGCTTTTACCGAGCAGGGAATCTATATGCTGATGACAGTTCTCAAAGGAGAGCTTGCAGTCAAGCAGAGTAAAGCCTTGATTCGCACTTTCAAGCAAATGAAAGACTACATCGTAGAAAATCAAGGGTTGATTGGGAAAAGAGAGTTTTTGCAGCTTTCGATGCAGATTACAAGTAATGTCGTGGAAATGCAGGATTTAAGACGAGATTTAAGAGATGTGGAAGATCAGGTAGCAGAAGTGGTGGATACCTTAAATAATGTGGTGCATAAATCGGAGCTGTCGGAGCTGATTCTTGACCTTAGCAATCCACAGCTCAAATATGGATTTTTACTCTTGAACGGACAGCCGATCGAAGCAAATCTTGCTTATAAAGACATTTATAGCATAGCGAAAAAGAGTATCTATATCGTCGATAACTATATCGGAGTGAAAACTTTGGTCTTGCTAAAAGATGTTCCTTCATCGGTAGAAGTCATTATATTCAGCGATAACATCGGCAAAGGACTTCATACCCTTGAATATCAGGATTTCTGCCAAGAATACCCATTTAGAAAGATAACATTCCAAAAATCCAGTGGAGAGTTTCATGACAGATACATCATTATCGACTGGAATACCGAACATCAACGAATCTATCATTGTGGAGCGTCTTCCAAAGATGCAGGGCAAAGAATCACAAGCATAACGGAAGTGGTCGATCAGATGATTTATACCGACCTCATCAATAATCTCTTGAAAAATCCGGTGTTGCAGTTAAAATAGAAGTGGAAAATGGATTGGAAATTTGAAAAAAATATGTATCCAATACTTGACACAAGGGTGGAGATGTAAATATCATATAGTATTTGCACCGAAATATAGAAGAAAAGAAATATATGGGAAGTACCGAGTAGAAATAGGAAAGATGATAAGAATCCTATGCCAAAGAAAAGGAATCAACATTGTTGAGGCTGAGCTATGCCCTGACCATATACATATGCTTGTAGAAATACCACCAAAGTATTCTGTGTCGCAAATAGTAGGATATTTGAAAGGGAAAAGTTCTCTTATGATATTCGATAAATTTGCAAATTTAAAATACAGATACGGAAATAGACACTTTTGGTGCCGAGGTTACTATGTTGATACAGTAGGGAAAAACGAAAAGAAAATAGCTGAATACATACGTACACAACTTCAAGATGACATAGTAGATGATCAAATGACGTTGAAGGAGTATATTGATCCATTCACAGGAGAGAAGATGAAATAGTCCTTTAGGACTTGTAGGAAAGCACGTGCGGTTGGCGAATCTTTTCAACGCATCTTAAGATGCAGCAGGTAAAAGGCCCTTATAGGGCCAAAACAAACCACCAGCTGAGCTGGTGGTTATGATTGTATAAGTAAAACCACGCGTTGGACGCGTGGTTCCGTAAAGGCTTTGCCTATGAGCAGAAATTGAAAATGAAAAAACCTTCTGCTACACTTTGAATGCGGTCTGTCAGCTGCAAACAAAGGAACAGAAGGAGGTGCATTCACATGGGAGTGAATGACATAAATAGTTTAGCGCATTCAAAGTGGAACTGCAAATATCACATAGTTTTCGCACCCAAATATCGAAGAATGGTGTTTTATGGACAAAAGAAGCATGAAGTTGGAAAAATACTTAGAAAACTATGTGAGTGGAAAGGAGTAGAAGTTCTGAATGCGGAAGCGTGTCCAGATCATATTCATATGCTATTATCTATACCACCCAAATATTCAGTATCAAAATTCATGGGATATCTAAAAGGGAAGAGCAGTACAATGCTGTATGAACAGTTTGGGGAATTAAAGTATAAATACAGAAACCGAGAATTTTGGTGCAAAGGATATTATGTAGATACAGTAGGTAAAAATGAAGCAAGAATATCCGAGTATATATCAAAACAACTGGAAGAAGATAAAATGGGAGACCAGCTAACCATGAGCGAAGCTGGAGCATTCAGGAAAAAGAAAAAGTAGGTTAAGGCAAAACGCAACTGACAGATCGCGTTTACGCGTTCGACGCGTCCGCGAGGAGCAGAGGGCTTTGCCCGCCTACTTAACAACCACGCGTTCGACGCGTGGATGGTTTTTATCAAGTAAGTTCGTTAGTGTGATTACAGACCTCATTTCATATTCATAGCGAATCGACAGCCTGAGCACTGTATTCCCTATAGCTCGCGAACTCTGAGGATTCCTTCTCCAGATAGCTCGCCAGATGCATCTGCAGGTACGAGTGCAATCGCAGCACCATACTCTGAGCGACTCTTGCCAACGCACACGTCATCAACACTTCCATAAGCAGCTTTTACGGCAGCCTCAACATCAAGTTCTCCCTTGAATAAGATGCTAACCTTCTTAAAGCCTTCCTTAGCTGTTAGCTCAACAGCAGGGAAGTTAACAGAGTTTCTGATAGTTCCCTTCTCTAGATAATCCATGAGCTCATCAACAGCCATAGCAGCACAATTTTCTTCAGCCTCTGCTGTGGAAGCGCCGAGGTGTGGAGTAGCGATTACGCCAGTTTTGCCGATTAAATCTTCGCTTGGAAGGTCAGTCAGGTACTTTCTGAGCTTGCCAGATTCTAGTCCTGCTAGGATATCCTCGTTCACTACTAAATCAGGTCTAGCGAAGTTAAGTATAATTGCACCTTCCTTCATGTTATCTATAAGTGCTTTGTTGATCATTCCCTTAGTCTCAGGAAGTGATGGAACGTGGATAGTTATATAGTCGCAAACCTTAACCATCTCAGAGATATCGTCATACATCTCGCATGGGGCAGTGAGGATTGGGTGGATTACTACAGAGTTTCCAACGATGTTCATTCCTAGAGCATGAGCTGCATTTGCAACCTTTGCTCCGATAGCACCTAATCCGATAACTCCGAGAGTCTTGCCAGAAATCTCAGTTCCAGCGAACTGTTTCTTTCCCTTTTCTACCTGTCCAGCAACATCACCTTCGAGAGTATTTGTCCAAGCAACTCCTTCGCAGATGTTTCTAGCTCCTACGATCATTGCAGAGATTACAAGTTCCTTTACGGCATTGGAGTTTGCTCCAGGTGCATTGAATACTACGATTCCTTCATCAGCACATCTGTCTAGAGGAATGTTGTTAACTCCAGCACCAGCTCTGCCGATAGCGAGTAAATTGTCAGAGAAATCCATATCGTGCATCTTGAAGCTACGAACTACAACTCCGTGTGCTGTGTCTATATCTTCTGTCAACTCATACTTGTCTGTAAGTCTACCAAGACCTACCTGTGAAATGTTGTTGAGCGTACCGATATTAAACTTATCCATTCTTAAGTACCTCCTATTGCCTCCCGAGTTAGGGGGCGTGGTCAAAGTGTTGAAAATATAATTCGTTGAACAGCCCATTAATCACGAACTAGACGGCTTGTACACTGCCATAAGTGTTGAAAAATGCACTATTTACGATATTAAGTATAGCATTATTATTCTTTACATTCAATGTTGAAAGTGCTACAATTTTTATGTAAGTTTGAAACAAATTTGGAGGTATTTAAATGGCTACAAATGAACGTGTATTTAACTTCTCTGCAGGTCCTTCAACTCTACCTGTAGAGGTACTAGAGAAAGCTGCAGCAGAGATGCTCAACTACGATGGCACAGGCGAGTCTGTAATGGAGATGAGCCACAGATCGGCAGAGTACAAGCAGATTATTGAGGATGCTGAGAAGAATCTAAGAACTCTGATGAACATTCCTGATGATTATTATGTTCTGTTCCTTCAGGGTGGTGGAACTCTCCAGTTCTCCATGGTTCCAATTAACCTGCTAACTGGCAGCAAGAAAGCTGATTACCTCATCACAGGTAACTGGGCTAAGAAGGCTTATGAAGAAGCTACTAAGTTTGGTGATGTTAAGATTCTTGCAAGCTCTGAGGAAGATAATTACTCATATATTCCTAAGTTTAAGCCAGAGGATATCAGACCTGACGTAGACTACGTTCACATATGCTACAACAACACAATCTTCGGAACACATTGCAACGAAGTTCCTGATGTAGGTGATCATCTACTAGTTGCCGATATGTCATCTTGCATTCTTTCTGAGGAAGTTGATGTTACTAAGTTCGGTCTAATCTATGCCGGCGCGCAGAAGAATGTTGCACCTGCTGGTGTTACAATCGTAATTGTTAGAAAAGATCTCGTTGGAAAGGCACCTGCTAACACTCCAATTTATCTAGATTATGCAACTCACGCTAAGAAGGGATCGATGTACAACACGCCTCCATGCTATCCAATCTATATTGCTGGTGAAGTGTTCAAGTATCTTCTAAAAAATGGTGGTGTAAAGGCTACTCACGAGAGGGATGTTGAAAAAGCTAACCTTCTATATGGCTACCTTGATAAGAGCGAGATGTTCAAGCCATCAGTTGCTAAGGAAGACAGATCGCTGATGAACATTACTTTTGTGACTGGCAATCCAGAGCTCGACAAGAAATTTATCGCTGGCGCAAAGGAAAAGGGTATGATTAACCTTGCTGGTTATAGAACTGTTGGCGGAATGAGAGCAAGCACATACAATGCAATGCCTTTAGAAGGTGTTGAAGCTCTTGTCGCTTATATGGAAAAGTTTGAGAATGAGAACAAGTAACAAGGCTGTTAATTCAAAAAATATTAATAAAAGTTTTATGAGAATTTTGGTGACCGTCATGGTGATGCTTCTGGTGTCATCATTGATGGTCACCATCAATATTAATACAAGCTTTGCCGCTTCAAAGAAAAAAGCAAAAGCAAAGACGAGCACCATTTCTGCACCAGAGATTGAGGCAGAATCGGCGGTCGTCCTTTCGGCGTCTACGAGTGAGGTTGTTTACTCATCTCGCAAAGACAGAAAGCTCCAACCTGGGAGCACAGTGCAGCTCATGGTAGCTATGGTTGTCATCGACAACATGCATGATGATAAAGAATATAAGAACAATGTCCAGATTTCGGATGCTGTGTACAGTGCAGGCACCACATTTCCATCGGGGTCAAATGTCAAGGTCGAAGACCTCATGTACACCATGCTGATGTCAGGAGATGCGGAGTCAGCTAGAGCTTTGGCAATTTATTCAGCAGGTTCGGAGGCGAACTTCGTCGATCAGATGAATTCGAAGGCTCAGCAGCTTGGACTAGTCAATACTAGATATACGAATGCAACTGGAGAGTATGATACTGATCAGTACTCCACAGTTGAAGATACGGCAAAAATTGCCAAAGCAGCATACCAATACGGTGCCATCAAGAGAATGTCTGGCGAAAGCAGTCATACTGTCAAGGTAACAGATGGTGATGGAGATAAAAAAATTACCAATACGCACCCATTTATGACGGGAAGTGATTCCTACAAAGGGTTTAAGGGCGGTACTTACTCAAAACTGACAGAACCTGAGGGCAAAGAAGTATTCCTAGCATACGTAACTCATAACGATATGAGCCTTGTGGTTGTATTATTTGACGAAGCGGAGGGCAAGTCCGCAGAGGATGCAACTAAACTGTTCAACTATGGATTTAAAAAAGCTACCCAAAAGGTCATAATTAAGAAGGGTGTAAAAGTCGGAAGAGTCAAGGTTAAACATGGTGCAAAAACCAGGATGAAGGTTTATACATCTGGTAAGGGGTATGTCTATATTCCTCCAGAGGGGAGTGATTCTCTCGTAAAAACCGAAGCAGTTATATACAATAATGTTGAAGCACCGCTAAAATCAGGTGATAAGGTTGGAGAATACCGCATTTATGTAGCAAATGAGCTTACAGGAACGGTAGATTTAGTTGTCACTGAGGATGATAAAGTGGGGTGGTTGCCGTCTTATATATATATTTCCAATATGATGACGGTAACTATATGTGTGATACTATTCGTAATTTTTCTACTTTTAGTACGTGCTAGAAATATAAGAAGACGTAGGAAGAGATTAAGGGCTCGAAAGCATAAGGAGAAAATCCGTGAGATTGCGAGACAGAGGCTCGAAATAGAAGAGGATAGAAGAAGGCGTAACTGGACTTATAGATAAGAAAAGGGTCAGATATCATAATAGGGACAATATTCAATGTTTAACATAGAAGAGGAGCTTAAAAAATTACCCCTTTCACCAGGAGTATATATGCATAAGGATAGCCTTGGTAACGTAATTTACGTTGGCAAGGCTATTAAGTTAAGAAATCGTGTTTCGCAGTATTTTCATAAATCCTCACAGCAATCACCTAAGGTGCGTGCTATGGTAGATAACATCGCGGAATTCGACTATATTACATGTGCTACGGAGATGGAGGCACTGATTTTAGAGTGCAATCTCATCAAGAAGTACATGCCGAAGTATAATATCCTGCTCAAAGATGGAAAGACATACCCCTATATAGAGGTTACTGTTAGTGAGGAGTTCCCGCGCGTTATCAGGACGAGGGAAGTAAAGAGAGATGGTAATAAGTATTTCGGACCGTATTCAGATAGCGGGGCTGTTACAAAGATTATAAAGCTGATCGATGAGATTTATCCTATCAAGAAATGTAAGACTAAAGAGTTCCCGGCAAACTTCCGTCCGTGTTTAAACTATCACATCGGGAAATGTAAAGGTATTTGCATAAATGCTGTAGATAAGACCGAGTATGATGAGATGATAGATAGTATTCTCAAGATTCTAAATGGTAAGGATGCTAAACTTCTCAAGGAGCTTAAAGAGAAGATGATGTCAGCCTCTGACAAAATGGAGTATGAGGAAGCAGCTAAATACAGGGATTATATAAATGCCTTTAAAGCACTTGGAGAAACGCAGAGAGCAACTATGGCTACGGATAGAGACATAGATGTACTACTGCCGCTAATTACTCAGAACAGTGAAATTATCGCTCAATACAAGGTACGAGAAGGTAAACTCATAGGGCGCGAGATTCACTATATGAATGAACATGATTCTGACCTAAGCAGTGCAAGAAGTGAAATGATTTCTGCTTTTATAAAGCAGTACTACACGGGAAGCACCAAGCTGCCTAAAGAGATTTTGCTCACGGAGCATATCGATGAAGAAGAGCTCGTCATAGGCCTTCTCAACAACACGAATGAAGAGAATGCAAAGGCGAAGAGTGATACTATGCATCACACCAAGATAATCGTTCCGGAGCGTGGTGAAAAGAAGGCGATTCTTAATCTTGCGATAAATGATTCTTTGCAGGTTATAAAGGGTCTAGATGAAAGAGCAGGGCGCGATGCCGAGAAGAAAGATAAACTTAGAGATGAGATTACGAGGCTAATTAAGAAGGCAGCACAAGTTGAAGGCGTAATTCCGTATATCATTGAAGATGGAGATGATCGAGAATATAGAGTCGAAGCCTATGATATATCTAATATGAACGGCCTAGACACTGTCGGTGCGATGGTTGTATATGAAGGTGCAAAGCCGATTAGAAATGATTATCGAAAGTTTAAAATCAAGAGTGAAGATGCTGAGGGAGACGACTATGCGTCGCTGCAGGAGGTTATCTATAGACGATTAAAGCGTGCAAAAGATGGTGACGCAGGATTTAGCACATATCCGGATATACTATTCATAGATGGAGGCCTCGGGCAGGTGCATGCGGTACAGAAGGTTGTCTCTGCACTACGTATGTCGATTCCTGTAGTGGGTCTTGCAAAGAATGATGTTCACAGGACTAGAGCTATTGTTTTTGGCGATGGTTCGGAGATTGAACTCGAAGGAGAGCCACTTCTATATAGTTACTGCGGCCGCATACAGGAGGAAGTTCACAGATTTGCGATAACTTTCCAGCGAGGTCGTAGAACATCTGCGATGACGAAGTCGGCTTTAGAAGAAATTCCAGGAATTGGACCATCTAGACGAAGGGAGTTGCTAAAGCATTTCAAGGATATGGAATCGATAAAACGTGCGAGCTATGAAGAACTTCTCGCTTGCGATACGATTAACAGCAGGGCTGCGGAGAGTATAATCGAATACTTTAGCAAGAAATAGTGGAAATGCATTGATAAATGAACATATTAATGTTATATTAACCTAACACAGATAGAGAAAAGGAGAGTAACTATGTCTCAGGAAGAACGTAACATGATTGAAGAAGAAGAGGATATAATCACTCTAGAATTTGACGACGGAACTGCAGTTGATTGTGATGTTCTAGGAACATTTGAAGCTGATTCCAAGGAGTATATTGCTCTTGCCCCAATTGATGGAACTGATGATGTATACATCTACGGATATAAGGATATCGATGCTGATACATTTGATATCGTAGATATCGATGATGAGGAAGAGTTCAATACTGCTGTGAAGGCTTTTGAAGCAGCAATGGCAGAGGAAGACGAATAATATACCTGATAGATTATATCGCCGCGCTGATTTTCTCAGCGCGGTTTTGCTGTGAGTATTTTATATTTACATTTTTTTTTAATTATTGTATAATATCGCTTGTCTATTTCAGTTTAAAACTGCATGAGCGGATGTGGCGGAATTGGCAGACGCGCACGGTTCAGGTCCGTGTGACGAACAGTCATGAGGGTTCGAGTCCCTCCATCCGCACCACGTGAGCGAGGTTTATATGTAACCTCGCTTTTTTGTTAAGGAGAGGGAGATGGATAATAGAGCAATAGGATTCTTTGATTCTGGGCTTGGTGGCCTGACTAGCGTGCCAGTTCTTAAGTGCGCCCTTCCAAATGAAAAAGTATTATATTTTGGCGATACTGCGAGGACTCCGTATGGTTCAAAGTCACCAGAGACAGTTTGCAAGTTCTCTGCACAGATAGTTGACTATCTGGTTAGCAAGAACGTTAAGCTGATTGTAATCGCCTGCAATACTGTTACGGCAATGGCGCTTGATATGCTGAGAAAAAGGCATCCTGAAGTTCCAATTGTCGGGGTAATAGATCCGACAGCTAGACGTGTAGCCGCAGATAACGCTCCCAATGTAGGGATTATCGGAACAAAGGTGACGATAGAGAGTGGGGTCTATGCCGAGAGAATTCATGAACTTAATCCAAATATCAACACATTTAGTCTAGCATGTCCGGCTTTTGTGCCGCTGATTGAAGAAGGAATTATTGATAATGAGATAATGAATCTTACAATTAAGTATTACATGGATGATTTTGTAAAGAAAAATCAGCTAGATAGTCTGATTCTCGGGTGCACTCATTATCCGCTTATTGCACTCAATATAAGTAGGCTTTATCCGAAGCTAAGGCTATATAATTCTTCAGCTGAGGTTATAAGCGATGTGGTGGACATACTGACAGAAAGGGATATGTTGGCAGAAGAAAATGACTTCCCAGATAGATTCTATGCCAGTGACCTCTCGGAAAACTTCATAAGAATGACAGATACGCTATTTGAAGGGTATGATACAAAAATTAAATTAAAGAAATTGGACGAATAATACCGCAAAAGCGGTATTTTTTATGTTAAAAGTGTGTAGAAATGCTCAAAAGTGGGTGCTGAAGTGGCTCTCGCATTGACAAAATCAACGGTTTTATGTAAAATCAATTGATATTACGAAAAATGCCGTACTAGCGGCTATTGGGAGTTTATATGGAAACAGAGTTTAAATTTTGTATTGATGACACGTCTCTTGTAGATAAAATTTTAAATGATTCAATGCTTGATGATTATGTTGATCGCAATGCATTAGAAGTAATCGACATGAAGGCGGTTTATTTTGATACGGACGATCTTGATCTTCGTAAAGCGGGGATCGCCTATAGGGTTAGATATGAGAACGACCGCATTACTGCTACAGTGAAGTGGGATAACAAGGTTGAAGATGGACTTCACTCTAGAGAAGAGTTCAATTTAGTAATCAACGATGAAAGGTTCGCTATGGAGCCTGACATTGAAGCCTTCGAGTCAAGTGAAGCATATGATGTGCTTATCAAGGCAGCAGGAAGCAAGAAGTTGAAAGAAGTTATGAAGATGGATTTCACACGTGAACTGCTTAAAATCGACACAGGTGATTCCATAAGCGCTCTCTCTTTTGACATCGGCACTGTTCATGGTGAATCGGGAGACGTTCCTATTTCAGAGATGGAACTCGAATGGTACCACGGAAGTGAAGAAGATTTTAAGTATATTGCTAGTAAACTGGCTGAGAAGTACAATCTTAAAGCGGAGAATATCTCAAAGCTTCAGAAGGGCTTTGCAGAATAGAATATGAAGACTACACATGTATAACATAATATCAACATTAATTATTTAAGGAACAAAATTTAGGAGGATATATAATGAACACTAATCTGATCTCAAAGGAAAATAACATCGCTAAATTCACCCTCGTATTCACCGCTGACGAGTTCGAGGATGCTATCGTAGATGCATACAAGAAGAACAAGGACAAGTTCTCTATTGATGGATTCCGTAAGGGCAAGGCGCCTAGAAAGATTATCGAGAATAACTACGGCGAGGATATTTTCTATGATGAGGCTTTAAATGGTCTGCTCAACAAGGCTTATCCAGAAGCAGTAGTAGAACTTGACCTTGAGGTTGTTGCTAATCCACAGCTTGAGGTTGGAGAGGTTAAGAAGGGTGAAGACGTAACAGTTACTGCAACTGTTCAGCTCTTCCCAGAGGTTGAAGTAAAGAATTACAAGAATCTGGAGGTAACAAAGGTTGCATCAGAGGTTACTGATGCAGATGTTGATGCAGATCTAGAGAGAATTCAGAAGAGCCAGGCTAGACTTGAGACAGTTGAAGGTCGCAAGACTCAGGATGGTGATACAGTTGTTATCGATTTTGATGGATCCATCGATGGAAAGCATTTTGATGGTGGAAAGGCTGAGAACTTTGAACTTAAGCTAGGTTCTGGACAGTTTATCCCAGGCTTTGAAGATCAGCTAATCGGCAAGGACGCTGGTGAGGAAGTAGAAGTTAGAGTTACATTCCCAGAGAACTATAATGCAAAGGATCTCGCAGGCAAGGATGCTCTATTTGAGACAAAAATTCACGAGATAAAGGTAGAAGTTCTCCCTGAAATTGACGATGATCTAGCTAGTGATGTAAGCGAGTTTGAGACACTAGCAGAACTAAAGGCTGACGTAAAGAAGAATCTTGAAAAGAATGCAAAGGATAGAGACGAAGCTCAGATGAAGAACGAGCTTCTAGATAAGCTTTGTGAAGTAAATGAAGTTGAAGTTCCTGCAGCAATGGTAGAAGAAGAAATCGATAGAATGGTTAACGAGATGAATCAGCAGCTCGCTTACCAGGGACTATCTCTTGAACAGTACATGCAGCTTCTCGGACAGACAATTAATGATGTAAGAGAGGGAGCAAGAGAGGATGCTAAGAAGAGAGTTGCTATGAGAATTCTCATCAGAGCAGTTGTTGCCAAGGAGGGTATCGAGGCTACCGAGGCTGAGCTAGAGGAAGAACTACAGAAGTTCGCGGAGCAGTATGGACAGTCTATCGATCAGGTTAAAAAGGTTATGGGTGAAGAAAATCTCAGATTCTTCGCTGAAGATGTAAAGACACGCAAGGCTATCGATTTCATGTTCGATAACGCTAAGCTAGTTGAAAAGAAGGAAGAGGCAGAGGAGAGCAAGTAGGCTCTCAGTCAGATATATCTGCCATAGGGAGGAAGCATAGTGAGTTTAATACCTTACGTAGTTGAACAGACTGGCGGCGGCGAGCGCAGCTATGATATCTATTCTAGATTGCTCAAAGATAGGATTATCTTTATTGACCAAGAAATAGATGATCATCTTGCGAGTGTTGTCGTTGCACAGCTATTGTTTCTAGAAGCCGAGGATCCTGAGAAGGATATTAATATTTATATCAATTCACCAGGTGGCTCCGTAACGGCAGGAATGGGTATCTACGATACGATGAAGTACGTTAAGCCTGATATCGCTACTATCTGCTTCGGGATGGCTGCGAGCATGGGAGCTGTCCTCATGACGGCAGGCACAAAGGGAAAGCGTTTTGCACTACCTAATGCTGAGATTATGATTCACCAGCCACTTGGCGGAGCTAAGGGCCAGGCATCGGACATCAAGATTCAGGCAGAGTGGATGCAGAAGACAAAGGAAAAGCTCAATAAGATACTTTCTGAAGCGACAGGTCAACCTTATGAAACGATTTTAAGGGATACTGACCGAGACAACTTTATGTCAGCTTCAGAGGCAGTTGAATATGGCCTTGTAGATAAGGTTCTGTCTAGAGAGGAATTGAGCAGATAACTGGAGGTAGAGCTTGGACAACAATCATAATCCAAATGAATTAGTTTGCTCATTCTGTGGCAAGACTAGCTCCCAGGTTAGACGTATAATCGTAGGTCAGGATGTAAATATCTGTAACGAATGCATTGAGCTTTGCTCGGAGCTCCTCAAGGAAGATGGGGTGACGGGTGAAGTGCATGAGACGCTGACTACGCTACCAACTCCAAAGGAGATTGCGAGAGAGCTGGGAGAATATGTAATAGATCAGGAAACTGCAAAAAAGAGTCTTGCTGTAGCTGTTTATAATCACTACAAGAGGATTAAATATTTAGAGCAAAATGCAGATGAGAAGAACAATGATGCAGTTGAGCTTCAGAAGAGTAATGTTTTGATGCTAGGACCGACTGGTAGCGGTAAGACGCTGCTAGCTCAGACGATGGCTCGCATCCTCAATGTTCCGTTTGCAATAGTCGATGCTACGTCGCTAACTGAAGCTGGATATGTAGGTGAAGATGTCGAGAACATTCTCTTAAGACTATATCAGGCAGCAGATGGTGATCTTGATAGAGCGCAAAAGGGAATAATCTATATCGATGAGATTGATAAGATTGCGCGAAAGTCTGAGAATACATCTATTACTAGAGATGTAAGCGGGGAGGGAGTGCAGCAAGCACTTCTCAAAATCATCGAAGGAACGGTGGCAAACGTACCACCTCAAGGCGGACGAAAGCACCCAATGCAAGAATTTATCCATTTCGACACTAAGGATGTGCTATTTATATGTGGCGGTGCTTTTGCTGGGCTTTCGACAATAATAAAGCGAAGGCTTGGAAATAAGGTTATCGGCTTCAATGGTACAAATGATTCTGCTCACGATATCGATGAGAAGGTGATTTTGTCGATGGTGGAGCCAGAGGACTTGCTAAAGTTCGGAATTATCCCAGAACTGATAGGAAGACTTCCCGTAATCGTTTCACTTGATGAACTGAGTGAAGAAGCTCTCAGCAAAATCATGAAGGAGCCTCGTAATTCGCTAATTAAACAGTATACAACCATGCTTGCTATGGACAACATTGAGCTTGAGGTTGAAGAAGAGGCAATTTCTGCTATAGCTAACAAGGCAATTGAGCTTAAGACAGGTGCTAGAGGCCTGCGAGGGATATTTGAGGGCATGATGACCGATGTCATGTATGAGTTGCCGTCAAGAAATGATGTGCACAAGTGCATTGTCACTAAAGAGACTGTCGAAAAGGGTGTCATGCCTGTTTTAGTGACAGATTCTGAAAGCAAGGAAAAAGACGCATAAAATTTCAAATGATATCTCAAGGCGGCATTAATGTTTGATGCCGTCTTGTGGTATAGGGACATAAGGAGGGAGTATGAAAGTTAGAGTACCATTCATACCACTTAGGGGACAGACATTCTTTCCAAATACAATAGTTGGATTTGATATCGGAAGAGACAAGTCCCTTAAATCGCTTGATGCTGCTATGAGCGAAGATAAACATCTCATTGTAGCAACTCAAAGAGACATTTCTGTAAATGCACCAAAGGAAGAGGATATATTCACGACTGGTGTAGAGATTCGTGTTAAACAAGTTATAAAGCGCCATGAGGAGTACGTGAGAGTGCTCGCAGAGTGTGTAAACCGTATTAGGCTTTCTGCAGTATATGACGAAGATGACACTCTATATTGCGATTACGAAGTACTTGATTCTATTTCTGAAGAAAATTATGAGCTAAATGTTATGGCTCTTGTAAGAGTGCTTAAGGAGACTTACTTCAGTTATGTCGAGATGAGTAACTCCGGAGAAGCTGCTGCGCGTGCTCTGATAGATGGAGTAGATGATCCAGTTGAACTCGCATATACTATAGCGGGGGAACTTGCTGTGCCGTTTGATGTTCTGCAAGGGCTACTAGAGCTGAATTCAGTCAATGAGTTGATAGAGCAGCTCATTGAGACAATTTCCAGGGAAAACGAGGTTTTGACACTAACAAAGCGCATAAACAATCGCGTTATGCAAAATATGAACAAAGGCCAGCGTGAGTATTATCTTCGTGAACAGCTCAATGTAATCAAAGAGGAGCTCGGCGAGAACGATGATGACACTGAGGATGAAGTTAATGAATGGCTAAAGAAACTAGATGAGCTAAGGCTCGATGAGAAGGTGGATGAAAAGATCCGCAAGGAGATAAATAAATTCCATAAGATGAATATGATGAGCCCTGATGCAAACGTGAGCAGGACCTACATAGAGACTATTTTGGAGCTTCCTTGGAACAAAGAGTCAAGGGTTAATACGAACATCAGAAAAGCGGAAAAAACACTTAATAACGAGCATTACGGTCTAACAAAGGTTAAAGAGAGGATTATCGAGCAGCTCGCTGTTATGCACCTTACAAAAGGAGCAAAGGGACCCATCATCTGCCTCGTTGGACCTCCGGGCGTCGGAAAGACATCTATAGCTCGGTCAATTGCTCATGCTACTAATAGAGAGTTTGTGAGGATGTCGTTAGGTGGAGTTCGTGATGAGGCCGAGATCAGGGGGCATAGACGCACCTATGTTGGCGCAATTCCTGGTAGAGTTATCAATAACTTCATAGAAGCTGGGACGAATAATCCGCTGTTCTTACTCGATGAGATTGATAAGATTGGAAGCGATTTTAGGGGGGATCCTGCATCCGCACTGCTAGAAGTGCTGGATCCAGAACAGAACAAGACGTTTACAGATCATTATCTTGAAGTGCCATTTGATCTATCGAGAGCAATGTTTATAACAACCGCAAACACAACTCAGACCATTCCAAGAGCTTTACTAGATAGAATGGAAGTCATTGAACTCTCAAGTTATATCGAGGAGGAAAAGGTTCATATTGCAGAGAATTACCTGATTCCAAAGCAGCTTAAGGAGCATGCTATAAGAAAGAGTCAGCTATCGTTCTCTGAATCAGCAATTCGCGATATAATCAACTACTATACGAGAGAAGCTGGTGTTCGTAATCTGGAGCGTGCAATTGGATCGATTTGCCGTAAAGTAGCAAAAAATATTTTAACTGAGAAGAAGCATAGGTACTTAATTACATCTAGAAACCTTGAAAAGTATCTGGGTAAAAAAATATTTAGAGAGGATCTCGATGATTTAAGTCCTCAGATTGGTGTAACAACGGGGATGGCATGGACAGCTGTTGGAGGGGTAACCCTTGAGATTGAAACAATCAAGATGCCGGGAAGCGGAAAACTCATACTGACTGGTCAGATGGGGGACGTGATGAAGGAGTCGGCTCAGGCAGCTCTGGGTTATATCAGATCTGTAGCTTCGAAATATGAAATTCCAGATAGTACATTTAAGGAAAACGATATTCAAGTCCATATTCCCGAAGGTGCAACTCCAAAAGATGGACCATCTGCAGGTGTGACGATGTGCTCAGCACTGTTTTCTACACTGTCCGGCAAAAATGTTAGAAGAGATGTAGCTATGACTGGTGAGATTACACTGAGGGGTAGAATCCTGCCGGTAGGTGGAATCAAGGAGAAAGTGCTCGCAGCGTACAGGCAGGGGATTAGAAAAATACTTCTACCTGCTGACAATAAGCGTGATACTGAAGAAATACCGCTATCAGTCCGCAAAAAGATTGATTTTGTGTTCCTCGAGACAGTTGAAGATGCATTTAAAGAGATCATACTTGAGGATGAGGCGAGCAAAAAACAGGATAAAGCAAGTAGTTAAAGAGGATGAGAGATGCAGATAAATAAATCTGAACTAGAAGCAGTCGCAGTCAAACCTATGCAATACCCTGAACCTAGTGTGCCAGAGATAGCTTTTGCGGGTAGGTCAAATGTAGGTAAATCATCGCTGCTTAACTTGCTGACTAGAAGAAAAAATCTAGCAAGAGTTAGCGGCAGCCCTGGCAAGACTAGAACTATCAATTTTTATAGGATAAATGATGAGTTCAGGATTGTCGATTTACCAGGATATGGTTATGCAAGAGTATCAAAATCTGAGTCTGAAAAGTGGGGCGCGATGATGGAAAGCTATCTTGAGAATAGAGAAGGCCTCCTCAAGGTGATTCAGCTAGTTGATATCAGACACAAACCTTCTGCCCAGGATGTTCAGATGTATGATTATCTTAAGTATTTCGATTTAGACGGCATCGTTGTGGCGACGAAAGCTGACAAAGTATCATCTAATCAGCGTAGTAAAAACATCTTAGAAATCCGAAAGACTTTAGGTATGAGTAAGGCGGATAAGATTATTCCGGTAAGTGCGCTCAAGAAATCAGGGCATGAAGTTCTATTAGATGAAATCGAGAAACTGCTGGAAAACTACGGAGAATAGAATAATTTAATCTTTTTAAGAAGTGTATACCGTGATTATTATTAAAGTGGAGGGAGCAAATGGCTAATATTAAGGCTTCGGAAAGCGGAATTTTTGGGAAAATCCTATATACTGAAGAGCAGATTAGAGAGCGTGCAAAGGAGCTTGCAAAGCAGATTTCTACGGACTTTGAAGGAGAGGAGCTTATAGTAATAGGTACTCTTAAGGGCTCTGTGCTGTGGATGTGTGATCTATTAAAGGAACTGACGATAGATACGAGCATTGACTTTATTAAGGCCAGCAGCTACGGCTCAAGCACTACAAGCTCTGGAGTCGTTAAGATTAAGATGGATACGGATATGAACCTATACCAAAAGAATGTACTTATCATTGAGGACATAGTCGATACGGGTACTACTCTTACTTTCCTGCTTGAAAAGCTTAAGGAGAGAAATCCCAAGACCATCAAGGTTTGCACAATGCTGGACAAGCCATCACGCCGAACAACTGGTTTTGTAGCTGATTATATCGGATTTACTGTCGATGATTTATTTATAATTGGTTATGGACTTGATTTTGATCAGAAGTACAGAGGACTTCCGTATATTAGCTATCTTCAGCCTGGAGAATAACGTATGAAAACTAATTAAATAATAACTTTTATAGAAATTTTTGGACCTGTTTATGCGGGTCCATTTATTTTTTTATATTTTTTTCTTAGACTTAATGTGTAAAGGAGGAATATGTATGAAAGAGTATCAATATCGAATTGAAGGCGAGCGATGTCTGCCGAGAGAAGTTTATTACCAATGTGTGTGGATGATTCGCGATATGGAACGATTAGAGAAAATCGCAATGAGTTCCAATTATGAATCTGGACAGGATCATAGGATAGATGACGCAATTGTCAAACTTGATTGTCTTAGGAGAGCCCTTGAAGAAATACCTGATTATTATAGGCAAGGGGTTATTAGCAGTGTCAAAATCAGAGGGGGTGGCTTCGATGATTTCGCTCATATCAACACATGGAAGAAGTGGAAGATGAGATTTATGCATGCATTTGCCACGAATCTTGGACTTTACTAGTACCATTAAGGGTAAATGGCTAAATGAAAATCATTTATATATTCGTGAGTTCAAATTTGTTTTCACTACTAGTTCAAATTTCGTCTAACTAAAGATGTGCTGAAGGGAAAATCTTTCGGTGATACTATTAAGTCGTATCTTATTTCTTGCGCATGTGCGTGTGTGAATATGAGAGCAACACATAATTTTTAATTTGCAAAATCCCTCGATTTTAAGTAAAATTACGAGGGATTTTTTATAATTTTAGAAAATACGTAAATTTCAAGCGAAAATTCAAGCTTTTTTTGTTTTTTTTAAGTATAATGGCATGCTATTAACATAAATTGTGATAAAGTTATATTAGTAAATGGAGGGTATGCAGGAATATTTATGGCTTATGAGGAAAAAACATTAGAGTCGGATATTGTATACAAAGGGAAGATTTTTGACATTAGAAGGGATAAGATTTTAGCAGTCAATGATAAGATCTCGTATAGAGATATTGTTGTGCATGGGGGAGCTGCAGTACTTATACCGATTACAGAAGATGGAAAAATAGTATTTGTAAAACAATGGCGACAGGCTCTCAGAAGACAGGTTATTGAACTTCCGGCAGGGAAAGTTGATCCTGGAGAGTCGTTCGAGGACGCAGCAAAGCGTGAACTCAGAGAAGAGACAGGATATTCAGCGGGACAAATGGTTAAGCTCTTTCGAATGGCTCCATGCGTTGGATATTCTGAAGAGATACTTGAGTTTTATGCTTGTCGTAATCTCAGCCCAGGGAAAACCGATTTCGATGAGACAGAGGATATCGATATCGTTCAGATGGCACCTGATGAGGTCATTAGAAGGATAATGTCCGGGGATATTGAAGATGGCAAGACGGTTGCAGGTGTACTGTTTGCTAGAAGTGCGGGAATTATCTAAACCGGGTGCATATAATTATAACGGGGGGTTAGGTTATGATTAATGAATTTATTACGTATCTAAGGGATACAAAAGGCAAAGCTGATAATACTTTAGTGGCTTACAAGAGGGACGTTATCTCATTTGCGAAATTCCTTGAGTGTCATAGTGGTAGAGATCTTGCAGAATGCAAAGAGAGCGATTCAATTGCATATATCTTAGAGTTAAATAATGCAAGCAAATCTAAAGCGACAATCAATCGCAAACTTTCATCACTCAGAACATTTTACGATTATGGGATTGAAACTGGTGAAGTGACGGAGAATCCTTTCTCTAAGATTAAATCTGCAAAGAATGATAAGAGACAGATTGAATTCTTGTCAATTGAAGAGGTTGAGAAGCTTCTATCGCTGCCAGATCAGACTGTAAAAGGAATTAGGGATACAGCTCTATTTGAGTTCATGTATGGAACGGGCGCTAGAGTAACTGAGGTCGTGCGTCTAAAGTTCGAAGATGTTAATCTCAAGATGAATTTTGTAACTCTTCGAGATGGCGAGGGAGAGAGCAGAATCGTACCGTTAGGTTCGTATGCGCAGAAAGCTCTTAGAAGGTACAGAGATACGGCATATTCGGGTCTGGCTCGTACAGAGGTTACGGATGATAGCTATGTGTTTATCAATTTTAGAGGACAGCCTCTGACCAGGCAGGGAATTTGGAAGATGCTGAAGGAATACGGTGCGATGATAGGTATAGAAGACCGTATGACTCCACAGATTCTAAGAAATAGCTTCGCAGTACATATTCTGCAGAATGGTGGCGATCTCAAGACACTTCAGGAGCTTATGGGATTTGATGATATGTCTGTAGGTATTGCTTATCTATCTGTGACGAATATTAGAATAAAAGACGTATACAGCAGGACACATCCAAGAGCATAAAATGAAGCCCGCGTTATCGGGCTATTTAATAGAAACACTTTTAACCCTTGCAATACGAGCATTGGTATGATATCATACAAAAGTTATTACGGACGGTCCTCTAGCTATGCAAGTAACGGGCAGAGCTCGATGAAGAAACATGCTACGAACGTCTTTGAGAGAGAGGAGGAATAACGATGAATATTTTAGATCAGATTACTCAGGATTATAAGAAGAATGATGTTCCTGAGTTCAATGTCGGTGATACTGTAAAGGTACATGTTAAGATTATCGAGGGTCAGAGAGAGAGAATCCAGGTATTCGAAGGCTATGTGCTCAAGATGCAGAATGGCGGCATTTCTCAGACTTTCACTGTAAGAAGACTTGCACAGGGAATCGGTGTTGAGAAGACTTTCCCAATGCACTCACCTAAGGTTGACAAGATTGAGGTAGTTAAGAAGGGCCGTGTTAGAAGAGCTAAGCTTAATTACATGCGTGAGAGAACAGGTAAGGCTGCTAGAATCAAGAAGGCAAAATAGTCTTAGCTTACGAGCAAGGATAATAATGCATACCTCAGCATATTGCTGCGGTATGCATTTTTCTTAGGAGAAATTATGATTAATAACATTAATTGGTATCCCGGACATATGAAAAAAACTCGAGAGCTCATCCAAGAGAACTTAAAGGCTGTGGATCTCGTAGTTGAAATAGTGGACAGCAGAATTCCGCTTTCCAGTAGAAACCCTATTATCGATGAATTGATTTCGGGGA
This sequence comes from Mogibacterium diversum, assembly GCF_938028775.1. GTDB lineage: Bacteria > Bacillota > Clostridia > Peptostreptococcales > Anaerovoracaceae > Mogibacterium > Mogibacterium diversum_A. The sequence goes on along the minus strand of NZ_CALIZG010000024.1, from coordinate 211,223 downwards.
AAAAGCGCGTGGTTATTCTAGGTAAATGCGATCTTGCTGACAAGCGTGTAACGGATGAGTGGAAAGCTTACTTTGAGTCGAGTGGAGATACTGCACTGCCTGTTGATTCCAGAAATGGAGAAAATATAAAAGCTTTTTATAAAATTCTTGATAAGCTTCAGCAGGAGAGAAACAAGGAGCGCTCTCTAAGGAGGCCTCTTAGAATGATGATTGTAGGTGTTCCTAACGTAGGTAAGTCCTCGTTTATTAATAGACTCATTGGAAAGAAAAGTGCCAAGACTGGAGATAGACCAGGTGTAACAAAGGGAAAACAATGGGTTACACTGGAGAATGGCATGCAACTTCTCGATACACCGGGAATTCTCTGGCCGAAGTTCGAAGATCCACATGTGGGGTTAAATCTCGCTTTTTGTGGAAGCATCAAGGATGAGATTCTAAATGTACAAGACCTAGCATATGAACTACTTAAGGTTTTAAGAGAAAACTACCCAGAAGAACTCATCGCAAGATATAAGATTGACGGTCTTATGAGCGAAGACGAAGATGTGTATAACGAGTATGGCGAGGCTTTAGATCCGGTGCTTTGTGATATGGAGTCAATTGCTTTGAAAAGAGGATTTATTCAGGCTGGTAAGCGCATAGACTATGAGAGAACTGGCCGTGCAATTTTAGATGAATTTAGAGCGGGAACAATAGGGAATATTACACTAGAAAGACCAGTGCTCAAATAAATTGGCATGTTGTTAGGGTATAAACGTATGTATGAGAAGAGTGTCTAACTATGACGAAGCAAGAACGTGAAGAAAAGAAAAAGATTAGGATGCAGGAGCTGCTTCAGATTGAAGATGAGCTACGCAAATCAGGTGTAAAGATTATAGCGGGCATAGATGAGGTTGGTCGTGGACCACTTGCGGGGCCCGTTTATGCGGCATGCGTTGTGCTCCCAGCGGATTTTAGAGTGCCTGGAGTTGACGATTCCAAGAAGGTTACTGAAAAGCAGAGAGATATGCTTAGCCAGAAAATCTGTGAATGTGCTATAGCATATGGGATTGGTGTCGCAACTGCGAAGGAAATCGATGAAATTAATATCCTTAATGCTACAAAGCTTGCTATGCATAGAGCTATAAAGGAAGTTCAGGACAAACTTCCTGAAGGTGAGAAAATAGAAATGCTGTTAGTTGATGCGGTTGACCTTGAGTCTGAGGGGATACCACAAAAACCGATCATTAAGGGCGATGCAACATGCTACTCTATCGCAGCAGCGTCGATAGTCGCAAAAGTTGCGAGAGATTCGTTTATGAAGGAGCTTGATGGTGAATACCCGGGATATGGGTTCGCCAGCAACAAGGGATACGGAACGGCTGCTCATTATGACGGTCTACGCGCTCTTGGAATCTCTCCGGTTCATCGCAAATCATTTCTAAAAAAGTTCGAGGCAAACGAGGATAGTAAGGTGTCAAAGAAAAAGTTTTATGCTGTAAAGGTAGGAAGGATTCCGGGCATCTATGGTACTTGGGATGAGTGTAAGATGCAGGTTGACGGATATCCGAACTCTAAATACAAGGGATTTGAAAGACTAAGCGAAGCAGAGAGTTTTGTAGGTCCAGAAGTGCTTGAAAGCATGAAGTTAACCTCTGATATCTATGCATATGAAGAAAAAGCATCCGCACCACTAGAAGATGGCTATGCTGTAAAGGCGTATGTCGATGGCAGCTATGATGTCGCAACGGGGAACTACGCTTCTGGTGCGGTAATCCTCGTAGATGGAAAGACTGTAGAGCTAAACAAGCTCTATACAGATGAAGCAGGTAGTAAACTAAGAAATGTCGCTGGCGAAATCAAAGGTGCAGAGCTGGCAATTGAGTACTGTAAGAAGCAAGGGATCGATTCAGTGGTAATTTACCATGACTATCTAGGCGTAGGGAAATGGGCTGATGATGAGTGGAAGGCAAATCTCGATATGACAAAGGCTTACAAAAGTTATATACGTGAATGCCGAAAGAATATGAGAATCAATTTCGTGAAAGTAAAAGGACATTCGGGAGATAAGTATAACGACATGGCTGATGCACTTGCAAAAGCAGCGATAAATAGCAAATAGTACTGGGTCTTACGAGTATAGTAGTGCTTATGAGATTTTAATTAATTGCAATAATGAGTGTTATCGTATATTTTATGCGATAACACTTTTGTTGTTTAGCTTAAAGAATATACTAATTCTTTTGTCATTATGCTATAATATTAAATGGTTTTACACGTTAAAAATGCGGAGGAAACATCAGATATGCATACATTGTTAAAAGGCGCTCCCGTTAGGGATGCGATAGATCAGGATATTATTTCAAGAGTTGAACTGCTGACTAAAGCTGGTAATACACCAAAGATTGCCACCTTTAGAATTGGCGAAGATGACGGAGAGAAATACTATGAGGGAGCTATTATCAAGAGAGCTGGCAAGTATGGTATAGACTGTGAGTCAGTTGTGCTAGATGAGGCTGTCTCTCAGAGCACTGCCGAGGAGGAGCTTGAAAGGCTTAATACCGACGATAATATTGACGGCATTATCATGCTGATGCCTTTTCCTAAGTCAATCGATGGCGAACGTTTGCGTGCACTTCTTGACCCAGCAAAGGACATAGATGCGATTACAGATGCTTCCTATGCAAACCTTTTTGCAAACGATCCTAATGCATTTTACGCATGCACAGCGGAATCCTGCATGGAGATACTAAAATTTTATGGGGTTGATTTAAAGGGAAAGCAAGTAACGATTGTTGGCAGAAGCATGAGAGTTGGAAAGCCACTTATGCTCATGATGATGAATGCAAATGCCACAGTTACAGTTTGCCACACGAAAACTACTGATGAGAATCTTAGAGAAGCTTGTGAAAGAGCGGATGTTGTTGTACTTGCAACAGGTCAGATTGAGTCATATAGCCCTGAACTATTCCATGATGGGCAGATGATCATAGATGTCGGCACTGGCACAGGTAAGGATGGAAAACTTGCTGGAGACTTTGACTCTGGCGCACTGGAAGCTGAAGGCATGCCTAAGTCACTAAGCTACTCTCCTGTTCCAGGCGGAGTAGGTACAGTTACAACTGCTTTGCTACTTCGAAATGTCGTAAAAGCGGCAGAACGGGCCTAAACATAAGATATTTTAAGGTCGTATTTTGACCGAAAGTTTTGAAGGGCATAAGGTGGGAATGAATATTACTAATGAAATACTTAATCCTGAAAGACTGAGTAAAAACAAGCTTGAGCTTGTGCGAGATAAGGACGCCTTTTTTAAGGAAATCGCTGACATAAGGCTCGAGTATGAGGCGGCGATAAAAGAGATTTCCACTAAGCTGGAGATTTTAGATGATGATTTCAAGCAACAAGATGATCATGGTCCTATACATCACATTCAGTATAGACTAAAATCTGTTAATAGCTTGTTTGAAAAGGCCGAGCGATATGGGATAGAGGATCCGCTTAACAACATATCTGAGATTAGAAAACAGATTTACGATATAGCGGGTGTAAGAGTAGTTTGCAACTATCGAAACGATATATATCGGCTATCAAGTTTATTGCTGAAACAAGAGGATATAAAGCTTATCAGGATTAAAGATTATAGTTCAAATCCAAAGGAGAGCGGTTATAGAAGCTTGCATGTTGTTATTGAGGTACCGATCTTTCTTGTTAGCAAGAAAGTATCGATTCCAGTTGAGATGCAGTTCCGGAGCATCGCCATGGATACCTGGGCAAGTTTGGAACATGAGCTAAAGTATAAGAATGAAGGTGCGCTGAGTGACGATCTTCAGAATAAGCTAAAAATCTGCTCAGAGATTCTCGCTGATGTCGATAATATGATGGAGAATATCAGGCACGAGGTTTTTTCTGAGGAATAGAAAGATAGTGCACATGGTGTTGAGAAGATTATTATGTAGCTGAAACTATTTAGCTACTGAGATAGATTAACGATAATAGGAATTTAGGAGTAAAAAATGGGTAGAAATCTTGCTAAAACATACGATCCAAAGAGTTTTGAAGATCGTATTTATGAGATGTGGGAGGAGCATGGCTCTTTTAATGCAGAGGTAGACAGGGACAAGAAACCATACTGCATAGTAATGCCACCACCAAATATCACAGGGCAACTCCATATGGGTCATGCTCTTGATCAGACGCTTCAGGATATCCTCATCAGATGGAGGAGAATGCAGGGCTATAGTGCGCTCTGGCTACCTGGCAGCGATCATGCAAGTATCGCAACAGAGGTTAAGGTCAACAATGCTCTTCGTGAAGAGACTGGCAAGGATAAGAAGGACATAGGTAGAGAGGCATTCCTCGAGCGCGCATGGAAGTGGAAGGAAGAATATGGCGGCAGGATTACGAAGCAGTGCCGCAAGCTCGGAGATTCCTGTGATTGGCGCAGAGAACGTTTTACGATGGACGAGGGCTGTAACAAGGCGGTTACAGAGCTTTTTATCAGGCTGTATGATAAAGGCATGATATATAAGGGAAATAGACTTGTAAATTGGTGTCCTGACTGCATGACATCCCTTTCAGATGCTGAAGTTGAACATGAGGATGAGAATGGTAAGTACTGGTATTTCCGTTACCCTGCAAAGGACGGTGGAGAGGGAATTACCGTTGCGACATCTAGGCCGGAGACTATGTTTGGTGATGTTGCAATTGCGGTTAGCCCCGAAGATGATAGATATAAGGAGTTAGTAGGTAAGACTGTAATTTTACCTATTTTAAATAGGGAGATTCCAGTTATTGCTGATGAGTATCCAGACCCAGATAAAGGTACAGGTGCTGTAAAGATTACACCTGCTCACGATGCTAACGATTTCCTCGTAGGTCAGAGACATAATCTAGAAATCATGTCCTGTATGAATGATGATGCCACGATGAATGAACTAGCTGGAAAATACGAAGGTATGGACAGATATGAGTGCCGTAAGGCATGGGTGCATGATCTTGAGGAAGCCGGCTTCCTTGTTAAGATTGAAGAGCTTACTATTCCGGTAGGAAAGTGCTATAGATGTCACAATGCCATTGAACCAAAGCTTTCAGACCAATGGTTCGTTAAGATGGAGGATCTCGCTAAACCAGCGGTAGAGGTTGCAAAATCTGGAAAGCTAAAGCACGTTCCTGAGAGATTTGAGAAGATTTACCTAAATTGGCTAAATGATATTCATGACTGGTGCATATCGAGGCAGCTATGGTGGGGTCATAGAATACCTGCATACTACTGCGATGACTGCGGAGAGATCGTCGTAAGTCGCACTATGCCAAGTGCATGCCCTAAGTGCGGATGCGCTCATTTACATCAGGATGAGGATGTGTTAGATACATGGTTCAGCTCTGGACTGTGGCCTTTCTCTACGCTAGGGTGGCCTGATAAAACGCCGGAACTCGACTACTTCTATCCTAATTCAGTAATGGTTACGGGATATGACATTCTGTTCTTCTGGGTTATCAGAATGGTATTCTCAGGGTGTGAGGCTATGGGAGAACCACCATTTGAATATGTATTCCTACATGGACTCGTTCGCGATGAACAGGGTAGAAAGATGAGTAAGTCTCTTGGCAACGGAATCGATCCGCTTGAAGTAATCGATAAGGTTGGTGCAGATGCTCTCAGGTTTATGCTCATTACAGGTATTACACCTGGTAATGATACGAGATTTATCTGGGATAGACTCGAGTCCTCGCGTAATTTTGCTAATAAGCTTTGGAACGCATCGAGATTTACAATTATGAATCTTCTGGATGACGAAGGAAATCCATTACAGGTGGCAACTGCTGAGAATGCAATGCTTAGAGATGAGGACAAATGGATTATCTCCCGCGTAAATGAAGCTACTGCTGATATCACAAATTCACTGGAAAAGTTTGAACTAGGGCTTGCAGGTCAAAAGGTTTATGAACTCATCTGGGATGAATATTGCGACTGGTATATTGAACTTGTTAAAGCGAGATTATGGAGTGATGATGAAGAGGATAAGGCAACTGCAAGATTCGTTCTGCAGAGCGTCCTCAAGGATTTACTTAAATTGCTACACCCATTTATGCCGTTTATTACAGAGGAAATATGGGGATATTTACCAGCAGAAGCAGGCGATTCAAATGACGATGATGACTTGCTAATCACTTCATCGTGGCCGATTTATGACGAAAGAAAGACATACTATGAATCTGTTTCAAGAATTGAGACTGCTAAAGAAATCATCAAAGCAATCAGAAATGCTAGAACAGAAGTAGATGCTGCACCTAGTCGCAAGCTTAATCTGATCGTCAAGACGGATGCGCTTAAGGATACAGTAGAAGCGATTTCTGCCCACATAAAGAAGATTGCTAATGTTGTTGACATAACTGTTGAAGGAACTGATAGCGAAACTCCAGATGGGGTAGTTTCAGCGGTATTCACTGGAGGGGAACTCCTGATTCCATTAGCTGATCTGGTTGACTTCGAAGCAGAACGCGAGAGACTTGAGAAGGAGAAGAAGAGGCTCGAGGGTGAGGTTGCTCGTGTAGACAAGAAGCTCTCTAACCAAGGTTTTGTCGCAAAGGCTCCGGCATCAGTGGTTGAGGAGGAGAAACAGAAGGGCGACAAGTACCGTGAGATGCTAGAAACAGTTATCAAGAGACTTGAGTCCATGGGTGAAGCAAGTGCCAAATAAAGCGAGTGAGGCGGTTATACGGCGCATTTGGGAAATGACAGCTAAGAGAGGCCCGATTGGACTTTCAAGGATGAAAAGGCTTCTCGAGTTATTAGGTAACCCTGAAGAAGACTTAAAATTTGTCCATGTTGCAGGCACGAATGGTAAAGGTTCTGTATGCCAGTTTATAGCATTTATGCTGCGTGCTGCTGGGTATTCTGTAGGGGTGTTCACGTCTCCCCATGTTATGGAGTACAATGAGCGCTTCGATATAGACAGGAACTATATCAGTGATGATGATTTCTGTAGGATTGCAACATATGTGATGTCCTTTGCGGAACAAGTTAATGACGAGGGATATGGATACTTCTCTGAGTTCGAGATACTGACATCAACGGCTTTGCTATATTTTAAAGAACAATCACCTGACATAGTGATCCTGGAGACTGGGATTGGTGGTAAGATGGATATGACAAATGTCATTTTAAATCCTCTGGTTTCAGTGATTACACAGATAGGATTTGACCACGTCGATATGCTCGGGGACACGCTCTCTAAGATTGCTGAGGCTAAGGCTGGAATTATCAAGGAGGGTGTACCTGTTATATCTGAATCTTCTGAGCTTGAGGTAAAAGAGGTCATATCCGATGTCGCTAAGGAAAAGAATGCAAAATTTATTGATGCTTCTCTTGCCAAATACAGCATAAATGATTATTCTGAATTTATGGACTTCGATTTTGAAGTTAGTGATGGAACTGACAAAGTCAAAATGGATGGCGTAAAGATAAGCCTCATCGGGGAACATCAGATTAGGAATGCCATAACAGCGTTACTTGCTGTAAAGAGTATGCGGGATCGCATGCTAATAGATATCGATGAATCAGAGATGCGTGAGGGTCTAACAAGTGCAAGAAATATGGGACGCTTTGAGATTCTCAAGAACAATCCATACATAGTTATAGATGGTTCGCACAATCCTCAAGGGCTCAAAGCTGCTATGGAGACACTTAAGAAGCTTAGAGAAACTATATTCAAGAACAAGAGAATAATTACGGTCTTCGGGTGCTTTGGAGATAAGGAGTATCAGGATATGACTGAGATACTCCGTTCAGGACTTACTGCAGTAGATGCTAATGAGGTTATTGTAACTGAACCAGTTAGTCCAAGAGCTCTTAAAGCAGAGAAGCTAAAGAAATTACTCGAAGATGAAAATATCGCTGTGACAGCTATCAGCGATGAAGAAACAGCCTTTGATAGGGCACTGTCGTCTGGTGCAGACGTGATGCTCTTTTTAGGATCCATATATCTTATTGGAGATATAAGAATTTTTTTCAATCGAAAGGACGGGAAAATTAATGTTTGACAGAAATGGCTACGATGACAGCAGATATAACTTAGAGAATATCGCTGAAATTGCAAAGACATCTCCTACAGTTGCTGCTCTAGTTGAGAAGGAGTACAACAGACAGAAGAACAACGTGGAGCTAATCGCATCTGAGAACTACTGTTCAGAAGCAGTTCTTGCTGCTTGCGGAAGCTGTTTATCATGGAAGTATGCAGAAGGATATCCTGCAAAGCCAGTTGATAGACATTCCGGAAACAAGGGAAGATACTACGGCGGAACAAGGTACGTTGATGAACTTGAAGAATACTGCTGCGATAAGTGGAGAGAGGTATTCAATACAGATTATCATGTAAATGTGCAGCCTCACAGTGGTTCGCAGGCTAACTTCGCGGCATACAACGCAGTACTAGAGCCAGGTGATACAATCCTTTCACTAAACCTAGACAACGGTGGACATCTGACTCACGGTTCATCGGTTAACTTCAGCGGCAAATTCTTCGATGTTCATTTCTATAACGTTGATGATAATGGATTCATCGATATGGAAGACCTAGAGAAGAAGGCGAAAGAACTCCAGCCTAAGCTGATACTAACGGGTGCTAGTGCTTACTCAAGAATCATCGATTTTGAGAAATTCGCTGAGATTGCAAAGAGCGTTGATGCACTATTCATGGTAGACATGGCTCATATTGCTGGTCTCGTTGCTGGTGGAGTACATCCATCCCCATTTGGATATGCTGATATCATCACAACAACAACCCATAAGACACTTAGAGGACCAAGAGGTGGAATGATTTTCTGCAGGGAAGAGCTCGCTAAGAAAATCGATAGCGCAGTATTCCCATTCGCACAGGGTGGTCCGCTTGAGCACATCATCGCTGGAAAAGCTGTTTGCGCTGAGGAAGCATTAAGACCTGAATTCAAGGAATATGCAGCACAGGTTGTAAAGAACTGCGCAGCATTTGCTGACGAAATGCTCAAGCTAGGATATACAATTGTAACTGGAGGAACAGATAACCACGTATTCCTAATCGACCTTTCAGATAAAGCATTCTCTGGTAAGGATCTCCAGAATGCATGCGATGAGGTTGGCATAACTCTTAACAAGAACTGCGTTCCTAACGAGAAGCGTTCTCCAATGCAGACTAGCGGTGTTAGAGTCGGTACAGCACCGATGACAACAAGAGGATTCGTCGAGGAAGACTTTATCGAGGTCGCACACAGAATCGATGAAGTTGTTAAGAAACTCGACGCTGAGAAAGCTGCAGAAGCAAAATAGTGACTAGTTTTAAATACTAATTAAATTCGATACCCGGATTTGTTGATATACAAATTCGGGTATTGTATAATCAAAAAAAGAAAATAAAGGAGGACGATTCCATGGTTAAATTATTGGTAGGACATAAGGGTAAGGGTAAGACCAAGAAAATGATCGAGCTAGCTAACGCAAGTGTCGAGGAGACCAAGGGTAGCACCGTATTTATTAACAAAAATTCCAGACTTATCTATGATTTAGACTACAAGATTCGTGTAATCTGCATGGAGGATTTTGTTCACATAACTAATGAGGATGAGTATATCGGATTTCTATTCGGTATCATCAGTTCTGACAATGACATCCAGACAATATTCTTGGACGGTATCATGAGACATGCTGATTTCTCTCTAGAGATGCTTCCAAGCTTCCTTTCAAAGATTAAGGATATCTCAAAGGATTATGGCATCGACTTTGTAATCAGCATCAGTGCTGAGCTCGAAGAGATGATCGGGGTTAACTTCGACGGAGTAGAGGTTCTCAACTAATTTTAATACGGACTTATAGTGCAACCTGACTATCGATTTTCGATTTAGTCAGGTTGTTTGATTTTCTAAGAAAAAGATGGGTACATCGTACCCATCTCGCTAAGTGTAATTCAATTAAAGCAGTGGTCGGTAAAGTCAGCCACTGCTTACTTTATATACCTACTTGGTTCTATTTTCTTCCCATTCTTTAATCGCTTTTCTAGCACACTTATCATCATCTTGAGGGACGTTAACGCCATTAATGTGTTGATATTTATCATCACCTAGACCGATGATAGCGACGAGGTCACCCGGCTCTGACTGAGTAATAGCATAGTGTATAGCCTCCGGTCTATTCTCTATAACCATGTACTTTCCTCCAGTAGGCTCAAGCCCAGACTTAACACCCTCAAGTATAGTCTCAAACGGTTCAAACCTGTTGTGCTCAGTAGTAATAATTGAGAAGTCGGCATATTTTCCAGATGATTCACCCATTCCAATTCTTCTCTCAATATCTCTGTTTCCACCAGCGCCAAATACACATACAAGCCTCTTAGGATTATATGCTCTAAGTGCCTCGAGAACAGCTCTCGTGCTCTCTCTAGTGTGAGCAGAGTCAATGCATACACTTAGGTCTTCTGTGCGATAAATCATGTCCACTCTGCCGTTAATATGGATATGAGAAAGAGATTTTCTCGCTGCATCTGCAGGTATTCCGAGAGCTTCTATAGTAGCGATTGTAGCTGCTCCATTTAGTGGAACGAACTCACCGGGCATGTTTACAAATACAGTGTCATTAAACCTACCTGAAAGTTTAAACTCTTCACCGATAAATCCTCTACATTCCTTGGTGTGAGATTCTGAGATGACATAATCTGGTCTGCTGCCGAGCTTGTCCGTTTTCTTATGTATTCCATCATGACCTACAGTAATTAGGTTACATGCTGCATTTTTTACGATGAAATCAATATTTTCATCATCCAGATTAACGATACCTGTATTACACTGCTGTAGCAGAAGACTTTTACAATATGCATAGTTTTCAAATGTAGGGTGCTCGTCTGTTCCAACATGATCTCCATGCTGAATATTGAGAAATACTCCGACATCAAAATTAATCATATCAGTTCTATGCTGCATAAGGCCCTGTGAAGAGCACTCGAGAACTGCGTACTCTACACCTTTTGATACCATGATAGAAAGAAATTTCTGCATCTGGTCAGAGTCAGGTGTTGTGTTGGCAACCTCTAGAACTTCATCGCCTAAGTTCACCCCATTTGAGCCTATTGATGCCGCTCTATAGCCTGCCTCTCTTAACGATGCCATAATCATCGTTGTAACAGTAGTCTTGCCCTTTGATCCAGTAACGCCAACCATCTTGAGCTTTTCCGCTGGATAACCATAAAATGCAGCTGAAACCACAGCCTTAGCATGTCTGGTATCCGAGGTTGAAATTATAGTTGAGGTTACAACTGATAAGTCGAGAGCGCAGCTCTCGTCTATTATGATGAGGGCAGGATTGCCACTATCGATCTCTATAAGTGCATCGTGAGAGTCAAATGATGCACCGCGAATGCATACAAAGACATCGCCAGACTTCACTTTTCTGCTATCGAAACAGATGCCTGTAACGGCTTGGTCCAGTGACCCTTTTAGCAATTTATATTCTAGTCTCGAGATAATTTCTTTTGTGTTCATAATTCCTCCGAAATCCATAAGAATATGGGATTTACAACTTATAATTATATCCTTAATTAGTTAATTTTCCAATACATATGGTATAATACAGCGGTATAAAGAGGAGTAAAGATGATTAGATTAATAAGTTCACATGAAGAAAAACGAGACTTTTTAGAATCACTAGATGAAAAATCTAACGAGAAAATTAGAGTACTTAGGGAGTATGCGTTCAGAGGCATTGCTGATGAGCTTATTCTAGGATTTCGTACTGAAGATGATAATTCTGCACTTATAATCACATCTCGGAATGAATGCGTCCTTATAACGGAAGATGCAAAGCTTATCGAATGTATATCAAAGGTTAACAGCAAAGATCCTCGAGATGAACTTCTCGAATTGATGTTAGAGTATTCATCAGATGACATATATGAACTAGAGAATCTTGAGTCGAGTATAGTCGATATGGAGGAAGAGCTATTTGGAGGCGCTAGACCTGATAAAGCAGGTCTCAAACAAATTGTGGTTAGACGAAAGGAAATCATGTTCAAGAAGCAATATTATGAAAGAATGGAGCTTCTTACCGATGACCTAGCAGAGCTGGATAAAACATTTTCATACTTAGATAAGAGATTTGATAAGCTCTATAGTTTCATACTCAGGGTTCAAGAATATCTTAATCACGTCAGCGAGATGTACCAAGCACAGATAGATATAGAGCAGAACAACTTGATGAAGTTCTTTACGGTCGTGACCAGTATATTTGCACCGCTAACACTAATTACGGGATGGTACGGTATGAATCTGAAGTTACCAGAATTCGGGTGGAAATTTGGATATTTATACGTATCTATACTCAGTTTAAGTGTGGTGCTGGGGCTTATATACGTGTTTAAAAAGAAGAGGATACTTTAGGAACAGAGTGCAATCGAATTAATGACTGATGATTCTAAATTTAATGTTTAGGCAATAGGAGAAAAGATGGATAATAAGGATTATATAGTAAGAGCGAGCCTTGCAAATGACAGTGTTAGAGCTTTCGCTATCAGCTCTACACATCTCGTAGCTGAAGCAAGAGAGCGTCATAGGACACTACCCGTAGTGACGGCGGCCCTAGGGAGACTGCTATCAGCAGGGGCTATAATGGGCTCCATGATGAAGGGTGATAAGGATATAGTGACGGTTTCTCTCAAGGGCGATGGTCCTGCAGGATATATAACCGTAACAGCGGATAGTCATGGTCATGTCAAGGGTTTTCCAGGAAATCCAAATGTTGATATTCCGCGCAAGTATGCCGGAAAGCTCGATGTAGGGGCGGCAGTAGGAAGAGGCCTTTTAACGGTTAGCTACGATCTCGGATTAAAGGAGCCGTACAGCGGTCAGGTTGAGATTCAAACTGGAGAGGTTGCTGAAGATCTCGCATACTACTTTACGGTGTCGGAACAGCTACCATCAGCAGTTGGTCTAGGGGTCATGGTAGATACAGATAGCAGCGTCAAGCATGCTGGAGGCTTTATAGTGCAGCTCTTACCAGATGCTCCTGAGGATGTGATCGAACTCCTGGAGAAGAAGTTAGCTAATCTGGAACCTGTAACAACTATGATGGAGCAGGGGATGACACCTGAAGAGATGCTTTTACACATATTTGAAGGCGTCGATATTGAGTTTACGGAGAGACACGATGTTGAGTTCTACTGTGACTGCTCCAAGGAGAAGGTAAAGAGAGCGCTAGCCGCAATTAGCGATAAGGATTTACAGGATATCGTGAATGATGATGAGGATATTGAGGTTAAGTGCTATTTTTGCAATACCGCATACAACTTTAGTATAGCTGACATAAAAGACATACTTTCGTCGAGAAAAATCGATTAAAATTTGTTAGAAATCAATAAAAATAATACATACGTATTGAAAGAATATACAAAAAATGCTACAGTTAGATGTAGTTAAACCATTGTAATGATAAAAATTTTTTAGAAAAAGGTGTAGTAATGAAAGATAGAATTTATCTAAACGATAATGAGGTCATTTTGAACTTTGATTTAGTATACCCTGAGACTAGTCTAGAAGTTATTAAGTCTAAAGAATTCAAAGTGTTTATGCAGAGTTATATAGCTCATCTCGAAGAGACTGACTCAAAGCTTTATAATTGGGCAACGCATGGTAAGTCGATACAGACGGCTATCGAGGCGCTATCTACATTTGCACGTCAGACATTAGTTTTTTCTGCAGAGGAGATTGAATCGCCTTATATTGAAGATAGAACGTCAGCACTTTCGTTCGTCGAAGGCATGTATGACTTCTGGAAAGCTCACGAGAGGTATTCGGTCACAACAGACAGAAGAAGAGAATCGAGCTCAACAACATTTGTACATGCCGATTCTTCCCACAATCAGCTTATTATGGCTACATATAGACGAATCGAAGAAACTCTTATGGGTCGTGCAAATAAGATATATCGTCAGCAGCCCGCAGGAACTAATGCTGCTCTGTCACTATACAAAAATGAATCGTTTAAGCTAGGGGCACGGTATGAGTCATTGAGAAAGGTTAAGTTCATAGACTCAATTATGCTCCGTACACCGATGATTCTGCATCCTAAGTCGAACAAACGTGAGTGGGCATTCCAGCAGGTATATGAGAATCCACTAGATACATTTAAGGGCAATAGTGATGAATTCTTCTGCTTCCCAGCCAAGGTTGGGGATCTCACAGTTTTCGTTTACTTCCACAGAGATTTTATGTCAAATGGAGTATCGCTAGCTAACCTATTTGAGCTTGCATCCAAGAAGGAGGCCTCGAAGAAACCTGACTGTGTGCTGATTTTCGGTAATGATGATGGCAAGAATGCATGCACCTTCTACCACGATGAAGAGGAGAATATCTGGGTAGGTTCTGTTACATATAACGAGAAGATTTCATACTTCGGATATATGAAGAAGACCGTCCTCACACTCCATAACGTTGCGATGATGCAGAAGGGGTGGCTGCCAATTCACGGTGCGTTTGTAAATATTACTCTCAAGAATGGAAAGAGCAAGGGCATCTGCCTCATGGGAGATTCAGGAGCTGGAAAGTCTGAAACTATTGAAGCTCTAAAGTCGCTTGGTAATGAGAAGATTAAGAATATAGAAATCGTGTTTGATGACATGGGGACATTCCATGTTGAAGATGGTACAGTATACGCAAAGGGTACTGAAATAGGTGCGTTTGTAAGACTTGATGACCTCGATCCAGGTACACCTTATCGTGATATGAATAGGTCTATATTCTTTAACCCGGATTTATCTAATGCGAGAGTTATTACGCCAGCAGCTCCTTATTCAGTAGTTACAGATAATCACCACGTTGATTTATTTGCTTATGCAAATAACTATGATGAGGATCTCGGACTGCATGAGTTCGAAAACCTCGATGACGCAAAGACGGTATTTGTTGAGGGTAAGAGAATGGCGAAGGGCACCACACAGGAAGTTGGACTATCCACCACTTACTTTGCTAATCCATTCGGTCCGATGCAGCAGCAAGATATCTGCGACCCAATAATCGACAAGGTGTATGAGTGCCTGAAGGATAACGGGGTATTTATCGGAGAGGTATACACTCACCTCGGCAGAGATCCAGAGGATAGAGAGAGTATCGTAAAGGGTGCGGAGGAGCTTCTAAGATTTATAGAAGAGAACTAATCGCAGTGTAGATTATAAGAAATATGAGGCGGAGCAGCACTGCTGCTTCGCCTCTTTTATAAGTAGTGATGAAACTCAGATTGAGTTGTTATCCTAATTGGATGAATATATAATTGCTTAAATAGCATCTGCAGAAACGAAGTTCAAAACATGTGACTAGTTGAAATAAAAGAAAGATAAATAGAATCTGGGTATGAATGAAATAGAGAGATTAAAAAAATCATTAATTGATGATCCTGGGGCGGAGTCTACCGCTAAGAGTTTCGGTGTACTGATACCTATAATAGAGACTCCGCACGGGCTATCGGTATTGTTTGAGGTGCGCGCCATAAATCTGAGGCGACAGCCAGGTGAGATATGTTTTCCTGGCGGCAGCACCATGGAGGGTGAGCCTCCTGCGCATGCTGCAATCAGGGAGGCGAGCGAGGAGCTCCTCATCGCCCCATCTAGCATCGAAGTTCTGGACGAGCTCGATGTAGTGAATATATATTCGGGCGGCACCTTGCAGCCTATTGTTGGGCTGCTTAGGGACTATGACTATACTTTCTCTTCTGATGAAGTAGCGGAAGTCTTCACGATGCCGCTTGCGTTCTTTTTAGAGAATCAGCCAGAACGCTATGACGTAGCGATGAGGAGCATACCAGTCGAAGGCTTTCCCTATGACAGAATCGAGGGAGGGAAAGCCTACGCCTGGGATTCTAGCTATAGAACCATATATTTCTACCAGCATGATGGTAGAAATATATGGGGACTTACAGCCGGCATAGTAAACGATTTTATAGAGAAAATAAAGCGAGGTGGATACCTTAAATAATGGTGAGCTACAGTTCTGATTGAGTATATATCTAAAAGTATGATAGTGCAGTTTCGAATCAAAATTCTTATTTTAAAATAAACATTACAGTATTTGCATAGACTTTTCACACAGTACAAATAAAGATTATGCTATAATAAATTAAAAGCTGATGTGGGTGTTCATCACCCGCATTTATTTTTCAGGATTTTCATTATTCGAAGGCTGTTATTTCAAGCGATGCAAAAAAGAAACATATAAAGAGAGACTTTAATGAATTTAAGCGCCAAAGAAAACAAGTTGATAGATAAAAATTATATGACTGCTATCTCGGCCCGTATAGCTACCATGATAGTGGCTTTATTTCTGTTGGCGTTTTTTGCTTCTAGTTCGGTGTTTGCAGGCACTTCACTACCAAGCACACCATCGGGTAGAGAGGGTTATTATGAATTTCTCGGCATAGATGTATCCGAATGGCAAGGCAGTATCGACTGGAAAGCTGTAAAGGATGATGGAGTAAACTATGCATTTATTAGAGCTGGAGCCACCACATCGTCGAATTTTGATTTGAAGACGGATTCTAAATTCGATGTGAATATGGAAGGAGCAAAGGCAGCGGGCATCGCACGAGGGGTATATTGGTATTCGCAGGCTACAAACGAAGATGAAGCTGTTGCTGAAGCTAAGAAACTCGTTGCGCTTGCTAAGAAGTATGATCTAGAGCTCCCGCTCGTCATGGATCTAGAATTTTCCGATGGCAGGTTTGACAACGCATATACTTCTTGGCGCGCAAATGGAAGCGAGTACGCAAAGAAGCGAATGACCGCAGTTGCGGATGCTTTTTTGTCCTACTGCCGATCGCAGGGATATCCTGCTTCGATTTATCTTTCAACATCTCTCGCAGGAAGTACTACTGGAGTGGATACTGCAAGTCTTGTGAATAACTCAAACGAGGTCTGGGTTGCTCATTACGCGAGTAATCTCTCTGCATCATCTGATTATACGATGTGGCAATTTACAAGCACTGGAAGAGTGAATGGCATCAAGGGTAAAGTGGATTATGACGTTATGTATGTGGATAAGAAAGCCACAAAAGCAGGCAATCCGGGGCTTATCGCAGAGGCATCTAATGACATGCTTAAGTACACGGGCAGTCCTGTTACAATCAATGTTAATCTTACTGATAATGGAAAATCACTAACGTTAAATAAGGATTATACCGTTTCCTACATTGATAATGTTAATACTGGGACAGCATATGCGCTAGTCAAAGGAAAGGGCGATTACATTGGTTATACCGAGGTTATACCGTTTCAGATAGGTGATGAAGATATCCTTAATTCCACTGAACTTGAACCATCTAAAGTAGTAACAAGCGTGAAGGGTGGAAAGACAAGCGTGAAGTTTACACCTCCAAGTGGAAGAGTAGACAACTATAGGATTGAATACAGGAATAGTGATTCTGATGATTGGAATTCAGTGATGACTGATGGCAAGACTGAGTATGTTATAGATGGAACGCCTAAGCAGATAAGAGTATCTTCTGTTCTGGGAAAAGACATATACGGTCTAGTTACACCGGATAACTCGCAGAAATATGAGATTATCGATGGCTCTGTAGAGGCTGATTACAAGCTCGGCGGACAGTCTCTATTAAATAGCGATAAGTTTAAAAAGATCAATGAGGAGGTAAGTGACGATGTCGTCATCTAAAGGTAATAGCCCGCATAAGAGATACACTCGTAAGCAGAAGCTTCTTATCGGATTACTTATCTTTATCATCATAGATGTCGCATTATTTATGTTCACTGTTACCAGATACACAGGATACGATCTCATTAACTCAGAGAAGTATGTAGAATTCAGGATGCCAAAGGAGAAGACGCTCACGGAGCAAGAATGGCAAGCGCTTGTTAAGAATACAAGGGTGATCAAATACCCGAAGGTTCAATTATCAAGAGAAATTAATAACATTAAGAATCAGTATAAGAAGCGCATCAAAGAATATGATATGACCATGACTGAATATCTCAAAGAAGCGGATTTGACACAGCCCCAGTTTGATAAACAGGTTGAAGAGATGGCAAAAGCGAATGTGAAAGCTAAGCTAGTGCTCCATGCCATCGCAGAGAAAAAACGGGTATCAGTAAGTAAGACCGAGATAGAAAAAGCTGAGAAGGGAATTCTCAAGGAGAAGGGCGTTAATTCGGAGACAGAGTACAAGAAGTTAACTGGGGAGTCACTTGGTGAACACGTCAAAGAAATAGATCTCGAATCGAAACTTCTATACGCTAAAATCGTTAAGAAATAGAATGATGCTGGCAAAGCGTTAAAACATTGCTGATCAAAAATGGGATGCTGTATTGCATCTCATTTTTTAATGAGAATAAGCATTGCATAAGTATAAAAACCAAGAAATTCCAATCTTAATTTTTATTTAATAATTTCTTCCCACTCATTTAATGCGATTTATATAAAATTTATAATAACAAAGGAGTAATGGAGGTACGATATGGATATCATAGCAAAGATTAAGAGCACTGCTATAGAAACACCTGATCGCTTGGTGTTTAGCTCGAGAGATGGCAAGATGACATATGGCGAACTTTGGAAAAAGTCATCAGCACTTGCTAGCTACATATCGAATAGACTAGAGGGAAATCGCGAACCTATTATGGTCTATGGACATAAGCATCCGGATATGCTCGCTGCTTTTCTCGCATGCGTGAGGTCAGGTCATGCGTATTGTCCAGTGGATATAGGAAACCCTAGAGAGAGGGTGAGCGATATTGCATCAGCTATAGATAATGAGATTGTAATAGTCGTCCAGCACGAAGAGATGATCGATATAGACGATAAGTACGAGGTTGTTGGCAGAGAAAAACTCGATGCTATTCTTGAAAGCGACACCTCGTATGATGATAAAGAGCCTGTATCAGGTGATGAGACGTATTACATAATATTTACATCTGGAAGCACAGGAAAGCCTAAGGGTGTTAAAATTCCTGCTGATGCGCTTAATAACTACTTGAAATGGTCAGTTACACTTTCAGGAGGCATTCCGGAGGCTACTAGATTTTTAAATCAAGCTCCTTTTTCTTTTGACCTATCTGTAATGGATTTGTACACTGGTCTCGCAACTGGATCGACAATCGTTGCGCTAGATAAGGGATTGCAGCAGGATATGCCGGAGATGCTAAAGTATATTGCATCATCAGATATCGAATACTGGGTATCTACTCCTTCATTTTCGGATATGTGCCTAGGAGAAGCTGATTTTAGCGAGGAGAATTTTGGAAGCATCAAGACATTCCTATTCTGCGGAGAGGTTCTTACAAAAGATACGGCAAAGCAGCTAAGGGCGAGATTTCCACATGCTAAGGTAATTAATACATATGGACCTACTGAATCTACCGTATGTGTGACAGAGGTTGATATCACAGATGAGGTTATCGCTAGAGAAGGCGCACTTCCTATCGGGCTTCCTAAGCCTGGAACCGAGATTAGAATCGATCCAGAGAACAGCGAAATGATAATCGTCGGAGATTCAGTAAGCTCAGGATACTATAAGGACAAGGAGAGAACTGATAAGGTCTTCTTCATGGCTGAGGCCGGGTCGCTAAGTGAAAATCCTAAGGAAATGGTTAGGGCTTATAGAACAGGCGATACAGGGCACTACGATGAGTCAGGCATGCTATTCTGCGATGGCAGAATCGACCATCAGGTTAAGCTACATGGATATAGAATAGAGCTTGGGGATATTGAGTCTAACCTTACGAATATAGAAGGAGTAGCAGCTGCGGCGGTTATTCCAAAGAGACATGAGGGAAAGGTTGAAAGCTTAACAGCATTTGTTGTAAGAGAAGGGGATATCATCGCTGATGACTATAGTGGCAGAAAATATGTGCGTGAAACATTAAAATCATTTTTGCCTAGCTACATGGTCCCAAAGCGTGTAAAGTTTATGGACAAGATGCCACTTACTAACAACGGTAAGGCAGATAGAAAGAAATTGGAGGAGTTGGTATAGATGCAGCTTTTTACAGACAATAGCTTCTTTATATGGTTAGCGGGTCTGTCGATTCCTGCAATATATCTAGGTTGCAGGGAGAAGTCACTTAAGTGGTACGGTATGTTCGTAACATTTGTGTTCGTATGGCTGTCGATGGGTAGCAATCTAAATGCTCTCTTCAATCTAGGGCTGTACACGGTTATAGAATATGCAGTTGTACGTATATATCTTGAGCTAAGAACTAAGAAGGGTAGAGTAACATGGCAGTATAGGATATTTTTGTTAGCGAGTTTAGCTCCGCTCACAATTTATAAAATCCTGGGTCTGACTGGTAATAAGCACCATATCTTTGCATTTTTAGGCTTGTCATACATGACGTTCAAGTCTACTCAGATGGTAATCGAGATATATGATGGAGTTATAAAAGACTTTAAGACCTCAAACTTCATATACCTACTGCTGTTTTTCCCCGCTATCACATCTGGTCCTATTGATAGAAGCAGAAGATTTGACGAGGATATAGATAAAATCATTCCTAGAGAAGAGTATCTAGAGCTTTTAGGAGAAGGCATATACAAGATACTCAAGGGCATGGTTTACAAGATGGTAATTGCAGCATGTTTCTACACGGTTATGAATTACTTTGGAACTGGAGGGACATGGTACTCGATAGCGATTTACTTCTATATATACGGGGTATACCTGTTCTTTGATTTTGCCGGATACAGCAATATGGCTATAGGAGCCAGCTATATATTTGGAGTTAGAACACCTGAAAACTTCAACGCTCCGTTTGTGAGTAAGGACATCAAGGAATTTTGGAATCGTTGGCATATGACACTGTCGTTCTGGTTTAGAGATTTTCTTTTCTCTAGAATCACAATGGCACTAGTTAGAACTCGCAAGATTAAGAACAAGCTTGTGATTGCCTCAATCGCATTCATGATTAACATGTTCGTCATGGGTGTATGGCATGGGCTTGAGCTTAACTACATCGTTTACGGTCTGTATCATGGAGTGTTATTATCCGCATGTGAGATATTCCAAAAGAAATCGAAATTCTATAAGGCGCATAAAAAAGATAAGTGGTTTATAGGAGTATCTTGGTTAATTACGCTTCACCTCGTTATGTTCGGATTCTTCATCTTCTCCGGAAGACTAGGGATCTTACTTTCGAATCAAGGCTAGGTATGTGTAAATAAATTTTGATCGCATAATTAAAGAATTAGAAAAAACAGAAACACTGAATACGCAATAATAATTAAAATAAAAAAATATTTAAAACATAGCTAAAATTAGGAGGAAATTATCATGAGAGATAAGCTACTAGACATCATTGAGAACATTTGCGGAGATGAAATTGTAAAGGAAAACCCAGATATCAATTTGCTAGAGGAAGATTTAATTGATTCGCTCGATTACGTTAGCCTCTTGTTAGATATTCAGGATGAGTATGGAGTTGTTTTATCACCATCTGAATTTACAAGGGAACAGATGGATACACCAAACAAGATTATAGAGACAGTTTCAGCAAGAATTCTAGGGGAATAAGACAGGAACGAAGATAATATGAAGAAGATAAACTCGTTTGTAGCGGCTCTCGTGCTGCTGGCGATGTTCACAGTGGTTGTACATTTCATATGTGCTAATAATGATCTTAAAGACAACACAGGGCAGTTTGGAACTTGGTATAACACATATAAAGATCTGTCGTATAATGCATTGTCGCGAAATCTTGAAAAAGATTCGGTGCTCATGCTCGGCTCATCTGAGTTCAGACATGGACGTAAGACGCAGTACCATCCAACGAACTTCTTCAAGGATACAGATGTTAAACTCGTTACAGTCGGAGGACCGTTTAACCAGACGCTGTTCCACACTGTTGCACTTGGGTCACTTCAACCACATCTAAAGAGTAAAAAAGTTATATTGCTTGTTTCACCAACCTGGTTTAAACACTCAGGTGTTAAGAAAGATGACTATGCTCTGAGGTTTTCGGAGACGGAATACTTTGCATTTATGGAGAACAAGAATGTTCCGCTCAAGACAAAAAAATACGTTGCAAGAAGAACAGAGCATCTGCTATCTAAGAATAAGAGCCTACAGATGAAGGCGCGCATGATTGATAAAGTAAATCTTAATGACGAATCAAATCTCCTATATGGATTCGAGAGACGCCATGCTTTCGACAAGGATAAAATCACTGTTGGGGCAGCAATGAGATTTATGATGAAGAACAAAAAAACACCTCAGAACTTTGAGAGGTACACGCCAGATAATTTCAATTGGAATGGTTTCTTGAAAGAGGCATATAGGGATAGTGAATACAAGGCGGATAATCCGTTCTATATGAGCAATCGTGTGTGGAGAAATAAGTTTAGACAGGTATATCCTAAGATGAAGGATGTTCGTTTGAATCAAAACTACAATACTTCACCAGAGTACAACGATCTTAAAGCATTCCTCGAGATCGCTAAGGCTAATGATATTAAGGTTAAACTTATTCTACTTCCTGTAAATGGTAGATGGTACGACTATACAGGTATGACTGCTGATAAGCGTGTAGTTGTTGGTCAAAAGATTCAAAAGCTCGCTAATGAATACGGTGCAGATTACACCAATATGACAGAATATAGCTATAACAAATATATTGTTTCGGATGCGGTTCATCCATGGAATGAAGGTTGGGTAAGGATTAATGAAAAAGTCGCAGAATTCGCTCATAAGTAAAATTAAGAATAAGATATCTTTAAAATATACTCTTTATATGTTTATATTCATGGCTGTGCTGTATGTGTTCTCACTGTTTGGGAGCATGCTCAGCAGTCCGGCATTTACATATGCTGAGTTCTAAAAATTTTTAATATGTTGCTATTTATTAAATGCTCCGTGGTATGAGAATGCAGGCGCTATTCTCATACCACGGGGCATTGTTTATTTTGAACTCTTCAAATAGACATATTAATATCAATGTTTTATAATTAACAGATATATCCAATCATCAGTTGATGACATGGTCGCTAAAGAGGACGGTTAAGATGAGCAAAGTTTTAGGGATTGCAGAGAGCATAATTAAAGGATTAGAGCATGGAGAAGTTACGCTATCTAAGCCATTCAGTGTCTTGGAAAAACATATGTATGACAGTTTTCGTGCTAATGAAGCTAACTCTGATTTAGACAATAATATTCTAGCGCTTGGCGATAACATGGAGTTTATGTCATGGCTTCTAGAGAATGGATATGAGGGTAAATTTAAGTGTATATATATTGACCCTCCGTTCTTTACAAAATCGAAATACGATGCAACCGTAGAAATATGTGACAGTGATGGAAAGATACATAAAGTTAAACACCTCGCATATGATGATACATTCGACAGAAGCATAGAGCAATATGTTGAAAACATGACTACTAGACTAGTAATCATGAAGAGACTTCTTGCGAACGATGGCTTAATCTGGGTTCATCTTGACTGGCATTCAGCACATTACGTTAAGCTCGCGATGGATGAAATTTTCGGTTACGAGAACATGCGGAATGAAATTATATGGAAATATAAATCTGGAGGCAGTGCAAAGACACATTTTTCAAGAAAACACGATACGATTCTCATGTACAGTAAGTCGAAAAAGTATTCACTAAATGTGCCTAAGGAGAAGTCATATAATCGAGATTTCAAGCCTTACCGATTTAAAGGGGTTAAAGAATATCAAGACGAATATGGGTGGTATACACTCGTTAATATGAAAGATGTTTGGAGTATTGACATGGTGGGCAGGACCTCCAGCGAAAGAAATGGTTACGCAACTCAAAAGCCTTTAGAACTGATGAAACGAATTCTCAGCTCATGTACAGAAAAAGGCGATTTAGTTGGAGATTTTTTCTGCGGTTCTGGTTCATTTCTAAAAGCGGCCAATGGCATGGATAGATGTTGGGTTGGATGCGATGTAGAAACTCTAGCGCTTGGAACTGCTAAGAAGAGGCTCGATGCATGTGAGTCAAACTATCTTTTCTATGGAAATGGAGTAGAGCGCCCTTACAGAGCAGATGCGATAATCAAAATAGAGAGAGCTGATGAGCTTGAGAATGGTAAGAAGCTTTGTCATGCGAAGCTCATGGCTTTCAGACCGGAGCTAGAGATAGGATATGTCCAGCACAAGGACAGGGAGTTGCTACAAAATGCTTGCAAGAGTTCACCCGAATCACTTATAGACTATATTATGATAGATCCTGATTATAATGGGGAGTTCTCTGCTGAGATAAGCGTAACCGACAATTATGATGATATAAAATTTATTTCTCGTGGTAATGTGGCATATATTGTTGTTGATATTTTTGGTAAGGAGTACTTGGTAAAGTGAAAAAGGCTCAGAAAACCAATATTAATAGGGTGATGCTCGATATTGTTATAGTGATTTCTTCATGTGCTATCGGAGCTTTCGGAATTGTCGCAGTAATGATTCCGAATGGGTTAACCTATGGCGGAATTTCAGGAATTGCTAGACTTATACAGACTACGCTTAATATAGACTACAATATCATGTTCTATGCACTATCTCTCACAGTGTTAATGGCTGTATCGGAGTGTGAATTATTCACACTCCGATTTTAGGTTTTCTATATTACCGTGACTATTTAAAACTTGCTTAGTAACAGTGCATAAATGCTATTTAGTCAGGCGCTTTTCGAAATTTCCGTATATTTGGGCGCCTTCATTTACAATGACGAACGCATCTGGATCAGCTTGCTTAACAATCATGAGCAGTTTTGTTATCTCGTATTTAGCAATAATAGTAACTATTACATTAGAGTCTTCCTTTGTATATGCGCCGGTTCCATTCCAGTTTGTAACTCCTCTCCTTAGTTCGCTCATTATAACGTCTTCAACACCAGGCTTCTTAGTGAATATCATAACCTGCATATTGATATTCTGAATGTGAACTCTGTCTAGTGACATAGCGAGGATAGTCGTGTATATCAAGGAGTAAGCAACAATTTCTATGTTGAATAGGAATAGGCAGATTATATAAATTCCAATGTTGATCATGATGCTTATCTTGCCAACACTGTAATTCGGATTTAGTACCGATACGATAACTCCGATGATATCCTGACCGCCCTGCGAGCTACCTGCCCTGAGCACCATTCCGGCGCCTGTACCGGCAACGACTCCGCCTATTAAACAAGCAGTTAGATAGTCGTTAAATATCGGGGTTTTAGGAACTGGTATCACACCGAGTGCGACAGAACATAGAGTAATTGATATAACTGATGTTATGCAAAACTCTTTATTAACCACCTTGTATGAGATTATAAGAAGTGGCAGGTTAAGCAAGAAGTAGAGAATACCAACTATATCAACACCTGGTATCTCGGGCATATGAAAAACATTTACAAAAAGAAGTCTAAGGAGCTGTGCCATCCCTGTGAATCCACCATTGTAAAGATTCATCGGAGTGATGATAACATTCACACCAAATGCAAATATTACATTTCCAGCGAGCATCCAGCCAAGATAATGGACGAGATATTGTTTGCGTGGTGATAGATTATTATATAGGTTCAAAGTGGACCTCCTGCAAGTGATAGTTATTAAATACAATTAAAATTATCATATGACATTGTATTAACGATTATAATACTATTAATTATTATATAAATTCAACCGCCAATTGCGTGCAATCAACTGCAAGAAATGCGGGGAAAATATGATATAATAAATTTACATTTATATAAAAGAGATACGCAGGTAGTTTCTGTCTGCGTTTTTGCGTTGGGATTTATAGAGATTATTTAAGAAAGGAATTTAAAAATGGGAGAGTCTAAGGATAAAGTTATGTCATCTAGCTACCTCATTCGCAGGTTTGCACCATACTTTAAGCCGTATAAAGGGATACTGATCTTTGATCTAATCTGTGCTTCGTTTACTACGGTAAGCGATATAGTTCTGCCTCTGTTAATCAGATATATAAGCAATGTTGTAGCTACTGATATCGCTGCTTTTACAGCAGATTTGATAGTAAAGATTGTAGGAATCTATCTATGCCTAAGAGCGGTTGACGTGGTGGCAAATTACTATATGCAAAATACCGGGCACGTGATGGGTGCAAAGATAGAAACTGACATGAGGCGTGACCTATATGAGAAGTGTCAGAACCTATCTTATTCATATTATAGTGAAAATAAAACAGGTCAGCTGATATCTAGAATTACGAGTGATTTATTTGATATAACAGAGTTTGCGCACCACTGTCCAGAGGAATACTGGATAGCATCGATAAAGATCATTCTGGGTTTTGTACTCTTGGTGAGAATAGATGTTCTGCTAACTGTGCTTATGTTCGCAATTATTCCTATCATGATTGCTGCAACATATACTTTTAGGAAAAAGATGAGACGTGCTTTCAAGATGCAGCGAAGTGGTCTCGGAGAAATCAATTCACATGTGGAAGATAGCCTTCTCGGGATAAAGGTTTCAAAATCATTTGCAAATGAAGAATTTGAGCAGGCTAGATTCGATGTAGATAATTCGAGATTCCTGGGTGTAAAGGCCATAGGGTATAAGGCGATGGCAGGGTTCCGCAGTGTTACACGTACCTTCGATGGCTTAATGTATATAGTCGTAATCCTTGTTGGATCATTTGAACTTAAGAACGGAAGGATTACCACAGGTGACTTCGTAGCATTTATGATGTATATAGGGGTGCTACTAGAAGCAGTTCGAAGAATTGTAGAGTTCACTGAGCAGTTTCAGCGTGGAATGACAGGGATTGAGAGATTTATCGAAGTTATGGATGAGCCTATAGAAATCGATGATGCCCCTGATGCCATCGATTTAGAGGATATCAAAGGTGCAATTGAATTCAACGATGTTACATTTAGATATAGTGACAGCGAGGAAATACTCAATAAGATCAACCTGAGTATTAAACCTGGAGAAAACCTCGCTTTGGTAGGGCCATCAGGAGCAGGAAAGACGACATTTTGCAACCTTATTCCAAGATTTTATGAGGTTTCGGAGGGAAGCATCAAAGTAGATGGTTACGATATTAGGCAGCTGACATGTAAGTCACTCAGATCGCATATAGGAATGGTTCAGCAGGATGTATATCTATTCTCTGATACTATTGCAGGTAATATAGCTTATGGAAAACCGGGAGCGACAATGGAAGAGATTGAACAGGCCGCAAAACTCGCCGGAGCTGACGAATTCATAAGAGAGATGTCTGACGGATATAATACGAGTGTCGGTGAGCGAGGTATGAAGCTGTCAGGTGGTCAGAAGCAGCGTATTAGCATTGCAAGGGTATTCCTCAAGAACCCACCAATCCTCATTCTCGATGAAGCTACATCAGCTCTGGACAATGAAAGCGAGAAGCTGGTGCAGCGGTCGCTAGCAGATTTGTCGAAAGGAAGAACAACTATCACAATTGCGCACAGATTAACTACAATTAAGAGTGCAGACCGAATCATCGTGTTAAATCAGGATGGAATTGCGGAAGAAGGAACACACGACGAGCTCATGGCGAAGGACGGTATATATGCAAATATGTATCGCATGTACCAGTTATAAACGGATGTTGAGACATAAATGCAAACAGTAAAATATAATGAGCAAAATTGCGAGTTGAATTAATCAAAGTTGAAAAAATCCAGCGAAATATTTTGCTCATTTTTTAATACACCAAATTCCTATATGAATAATAGGAAAATGCTTGATTGGTTGTACGCAATGTGTTATTCTTCAATTGTAAGAAATGAACACGCAAGATATCAAAGAAAGGAAGAGCCATGATTGTTTCAACAAAAGGTCGTTACGCTCTGATGGTCATGATTGATCTTGCTAACCACGATGATGGAGGTTACGTATCTCTAGCAGATATATCAGATAGGCAGAAACTATCGATGAAGTATCTCGAGAATGTCGTATCGATGCTTAACAAAGGTGGTATGCTGAGGAGCCTTCGAGGTAAGAACGGTGGCTACAGATTGATTAAATCACCTGAAGATTACAATATCGGTGAAATCCTTCGAATTACGGAAGGTAGTCTTGCCCCAGTAGATTGTATAAAGTCTGGTGAGGTTAGCTGCGGTAGAGCGCATTCATGCGTGACACTTCCACTGTGGATTGGCCTTGACAAGGTTATCGATGAGTATCTTGATAACATAACGCTACAAGATCTAATGACTGGTAATGTCGATAAGCTCATACAAGATCAAGACACATCAAGATAATTGTTTTAAGTTATATCCAAGAGTAATTCCTATTGACCAGGTAGGGATTAAAGGACTATAATACAACTGCACTAAGATGACTAAATTATTGGTAGGGAGGTATACATGAGAGTATATGCAGATAATGCGGCAACAACTTATTTGAGCGATGTCGCACTCAATACGCTGCTAGATTGCCTTAAGAATTATAACGGCAACCCTAACAGTCTTCATACGGATGGACAGATTGCTAAAGAGAAGCTGGATGAGTCCAGAGAGAAAGTAGCTAAGGCGCTTAATGCTGCAAAGCCTAATGAGATTTACTTTACTTCAGGTGGAAGTGAAGCAGATAACCAGGCTTTAATTTCTGCAGCTAGAGGGCTAGTTAAGAAGGGTAAGAAGCATCTGATTTCTCTTAATATAGAGCATCATGCAATTCTTCATACACTTCGCAAGCTAGAAAAAGAGGGCTTCGAGGTTACGCTGCTAAAACCACAGCCAAATGGAATTGTAGACGTTAAGGATGTTGAGGACGCAATCAGAGAGGATACGGCACTCGTATCGATTATGTTTGCTAACAACGAGATGGGAGCTGTCCAGCCAATTGCTGAGATTGGAAAGCTGTGTCACGAAAAGGGCGTGCTCTTCCACACAGATGCCGTTCAGGCTGCAGCACACCTACCTATAGATGTTCAGGCGATGAACATAGATATGCTATCATTATCAGCTCATAAATTCCACGGACCTAAGGGCGTTGGAGTTCTATATGCTAGAAATGGTATCAGATTAATAAACGTAATTGAAGGTGGAGCTCAGGAGAGAGGTAAGAGAGCTGGTACGATTAACGTTCCAGGCATTGCTGCCCTTGCTGCTGCCCTTGAAGATGGAATTGAGCACATGGAAGAGAATAATGCAAAGACAATTGCCCTTAGAGATAGACTTATCAAAGGGTTGTCGGATATTCCTTATTCGCAGCTCAATGGAGACCCTGTAAAGCGACTCCCTGGTAACGTAAATTACTCGTTCGAAGGAGTTGAGGGCGAGTCGCTGCTATTGGCTCTTGATATGTATGGCATCGAATGCTCATCTGGATCAGCTTGCACAAGTGAATCCCTCGACCCAAGCCACGTTCTAATAGGTATGGGTGTTCCTATTGAGGCAGCACACGGATCACTTAGATTCAGTCTCAATGAGGAAAATACAGAGGAGCAAGTAGACTACATCATAGAAAAGGTTCATCAAGTTGTTGAACACTATAGAAAAATATCACCATTCTGGGATGAACTAGAGAAGGGGGAGAGAGAACATGTTATATAGTGAAAAAGTAATGGATCATTTTGAGCATCCAAGAAATGTAGGCGAGATTGAAAATGCCGATGGAGTTGGTGAAGTAGGAAACCCAACATGTGGCGATATCATGAGAATTTACCTAAAGATTGATAATGATATCATTACAGACGTAAAATTCAAGACCTTTGGATGTGGGTCAGCGATCGCATCTAGCTCAATGGCTACTGAGCTTATCAAGGGCAAGAGCATCAAAGAAGCTCTTGAACTATCTAACAAGGCAGTGGTTGAAGCTCTTGATGGTCTACCATCAAGGAAGATACACTGTTCAGTACTAGCTGAAGAGGCTATCAAGGCTGCACTTGTAGATTATTATGAGAAAAATGGACTTGAGCTTCCACCGGAGATTAAGGACTTTGAACCATCGGAAGAAGAGTAATTCTTCTATAAGAAAATTATCAATATTAATAACAAAATTTTGCGGCGGATTTTAACATTCCTCTCACATAGTGCGTTTCAAAAATGTTATACTTTCATATAGTAATTAACGAGAGTTATTAGGGAGTTTAATATAATTGGAGGGACTATGACTACTGCAATCAAAGGCGGAAAGATTTACAAATCTGGAGAGTTTTTACCTAATGAATTGTTTGTAGTTGATGCTCGTGAGAAGGCCGGTCTAGAATCCGAAACCGGTAGTGATTTTGATTTTGAAAGAGTTATCGATGCTGATAACTCTTTTATTTTGCCGTCATTCTGTGATGTGCATGTTCATTTTCGCGAACCAGGTCAGTCATATAAAGAGACAATTAGTGCTGGAAGTAAAGCTGCAGCACACGGAGGATATACGACTGTTTGCACTATGCCTAATTTGAAGCCAGCACCATCTACACTTGATGCACTTAATGTGCAGCTTGATTTGATCAAAAAGGATGCTGATATAGAGGTGATTCCTTATGGAACTATCACTATGTCACAGAATGGTAGAGGAGAGCTCTCAGATATGAAGGCTCTTGCGCCACATGTGTGTGCATTTTCTGATGATGGACGAGGTGTGCAGGCAGACGGGCTGATGCGCGACGCAATGTATCAGGCTAAAGAACTTGGCAAACTCATCGTAGCTCATTGCGAAGATGAATCACTGCTAAGGGAAGGCAAGGTCAGAGAGAGTGAATGGAAACAGATAGAGAGAGATCTAAAACTCGCAGATGAGACTGGTGCTGGATACCATGTATGCCACATCTCCTGCAAAGAGAGCGTTGAAGTGATTAGAGATGCCAAGAAGAGCGGTGTAGACGTCACATGTGAAACGGCACCTCATTACCTCGTGTTTGATACGGATTATTTAAATGCATTTATTAACAGATGGCCAGAGCTTGGTGGCAGGTTCAAGATGAATCCTCCGATTAAGGATATAGCTGATAAGAATGCTCTTATAGAGGGAATTCTAGATGGCACTGTAGATATGATAGCAACAGACCACGCACCTCATAGTGCTGAGGAGAAGAGTAGGGGCTTTCTGAAGAGTCCAAACGGAATCACTGGGCTTGAGTGTGCTTTTTCGGCTCTTTACACGTATCTGGTTAAGACCGGTATCATATCACTTGAGCACTTAGTTAAACTGATGTCAGTAACACCAAGGGAGAGATTTGGTCTTGAGCAAAATGGATTTACTGTGGTTAATTTAGATAAAGATTACAAGCTAGATGCATCAAAATTCCTCTCATTAGGAAAGTGCACTCCTTTTGATGGGCACATGCTTAACGGACTAGTGGAGCTCACAGTTATGAATGGTAAGATAGTTTACGAGAATTTGGAGAAATAATATGAGGGACCTAAGAAGCGAAATACTTGAGAATAAAAAACTCGCTGAAGGCATTTACCGGATGACTCTCGAGACACCGAAGTCTGAATTTACAAGACCAGGTCAGTTTGCGATGGTTGAAGTTCCAGACAAATTTCTGAGGAGACCAATTTCGGTTAGCAGCTACGATAGCAGCAGATACACTCTAATCTACAAAGTCGTTGGTGAAGGGACAGATATCATGAGCAGGATGGAGCCTGGAGACTATGTAAAGGGAATTACAGGTCTAGGAAATGGTTACGATCTCGATAAAATCCCAGATGGTGCATATTTAATCGGTGGTGGAATCGGAATTCCGCCGATGCTTGGATTACTTAAAGCGATGGTTATGGCGGGAAAATCCTGTAAGATGGTGCTAGGCTATAATTCTGCAGATGAGATGTTTATGCTCGAAGACTTTGAACATTTTTCAGATGATATAACGGTTATGACTGCTGATGGCTCATATGGACAGAAGGGATTTGTGACAGATGCTTTTGACAAGTGTGAATATGCATGTGCTTGCGGTCCTCTGCCGATGCTTCGTGCTCTAGATCATAAGGTGGAGCGCGGGCAGTTCAGCCTCGAAGCTCGCATGGGATGCGGATTTGGAGCATGTATGGGATGCTCCATAAGAACGGTAGATGGAAGTCAGAGAGTCTGTAAGGAAGGACCGGTTTTTGATAAGGAGGTGCTAAGATGGGAAAGCCTTTAACCAAGGTTAATCTGGCGGGAATTGAACTCAAGAATCCGGTTATGCCAGCAAGTGGGACATTTGGCTACGGGCAGGAGTATAGAGAGTTATTCGATTTAAATGTCTTAGGTGCTGTTGTGACGAAGAGTGCAACTGCTGAACTGAGGTATGGAAATAATCTTCCTAGAATCGCTGAATGTACGAGTGGCATGCTTAACTCTATAGGGTTACAGAACCCTGGAATAGATCGTGTAATCGATGAGGATTTACCTGCGTTAAAAGAGATCTATCAAGGTCCACTGATTGTAAATATCAGCGGATTTAGCATTTCTGAGTTTGCTGAGGTAGCGTCAAAGCTTGATGCGTCGGGTTATGCCGATATACTTGAGGTGAATATTAGCTGCCCTAATGTGGAGCATGGCGGATCGGCATTTGGAGCTGCTCCAAGTATGGCTGAGAGAATAACTAGAGCCGTCAGAGATGTTACGAAACTGCCGATATTTATGAAGCTTACTCCAAATGTAACCGATATTTCAGAGATTGCAAAGGCCTCTGAAGCAGGAGGTGCAGATGGAATCAGCTTGATCAACAATTTCAAAGCTATGCGAATCGACCTCAGAACGAGAACAACTGTTACCGCGATGAAATATGCGGGTCTATCTGGACCAGCTATTAGACCGATTGCCCAACGCATGGTAAATGAGGTATTTCATGCAGTAAAGCTTCCAATCATTGGCATTGGCGGTATTCAGAGTGTTGATGACGTGCTAGAGATGATAATGGCTGGAGCAACAGCGATAGAGATTGGTTCTGCAAACCTTATCGATCCATGGACAATGCCACGCATAATCAGTGAGCTACAGCCTAGGATGGAAGAGCTCGGAATCAAGAATTTGGATGAAATTAGAGGAGTAATATAGATGAAACCAGAGATAATAATAGCATTAGATTTTCCAAGTGGAGAGAAAGCACTTTCATTTCTCGATAAATTTGAAAATGAGAAACTATATGTAAAGGTTGGTATGGAACTCTTCTATGGCGAAGGTCCCTCAATTGTAAAAGAGATTAAAGCTAGAGGACATAGGGTTTTCTTAGATCTTAAACTGCACGATATACCAAATACAGTTAAGAGTGCTATGAAAGTCCTCGCCTCTGTAGGGGCTGACATGGTTAACGTCCACGCAGCTGGTGGAATCAAGATGATGAAGGCAGCTGTAGAGGGCCTCGAAGAAGGCTCATCTGGGGGCATTAGGCCTGAGATTATAGCGGTTACTCAGCTTACATCTACAGATCAGGAGACTATGAATAGAGAACTCAGGATTGATGGCAACCTCAAGGATATAGTGCTGGC
This sequence comes from Mogibacterium diversum, assembly GCF_938028775.1. Classification (GTDB taxonomy): domain Bacteria; phylum Bacillota; class Clostridia; order Peptostreptococcales; family Anaerovoracaceae; genus Mogibacterium; species Mogibacterium diversum_A. The sequence goes on along the minus strand of NZ_CALIZG010000024.1, from coordinate 177,880 downwards.
ATATGCGAGGAATGCACAAGCGGCAGGGCTAGACGGAGTAGTATGCTCGGCTTGGGAGTCGGAAGAAATACATGAGGGGACTTCGAAGGAATTTCTTACAGTAACGCCTGGAATCAGACTCCTTGGAGACGCGAAGGGTGATCAGAGTAGGGTTGCAACCCCTGGGCGAGCAAAGGAAATGGGATCAAATTATCTTGTAATTGGCAGGAGCATAACGAAAGCAGATGATCCTGTTAAAGCATATAAAACTTGTATGGAGGAGATTAACAATGATTAATTTAGCGAGCAAATCAAAGCAGATTGCAGAGGGATTACTCGGCATAAAAGCGGTATTCCTAAGCCCAAATGATCCTTTTACATGGGCAAGCGGTATCAAGAGCCCTATTTACTGTGATAATAGACTTACACTCACTGCACCTAAGGTGAGAGATGTTATCGAGCACGAGATGGCTAGAGTAATCGATGAGAAATTTCCTGAGTGTGATGTAGTAATGGGTACGAGCACAGCCGGAATTGCTCATGCAGCCATTTCCGCCCACATACTAGGGAAGCCTATGGGGTATGTAAGGGGAAGCTCCAAATCACATGGCAGAAACAATAGAATTGAGGGAAAGCTTGAAAAAGGAGATAAGGTAGTAGTTGTAGAAGATCTCATCTCTACGGGTGGATCATCGATCGAGGTAGTTGAAGCGCTTCGTGAGGCGGGGGCAGAAGTGCTCGCGGTTATTAGTATCTTTACATATGAAACTGCGAAGGCTGATAAGAATTTCCAAGATGCAAATGTCGAAAAATTAAGTCTATGCACAATAAGTGAACTCATAGATACTGCTGTTGCTGAAAATTACGTAACAAGTGAAGAAGGAAAGGGAATAATTGAATGGCTAAGAGAGATTTAATTAACATTACAGATCTCGACCTAGATGAGCTAGACCGTCTGTTAGCGCTTGCAAGCGATATAATTGAATCACCTGAAAAATACCAGGATAAGTGCGCTCATAAGACCCTGGCGACATTGTTCTATGAACCAAGTACACGTACGAGGCTCAGCTTCGAATCTGCAATGTATGGACTTGGAGGTAATGTGGTTGGGTTCTCTGATGCTAACTCATCGTCAGCCTCTAAAGGGGAGACGGTAAGCGATACGACGAGAGTTATGGAATGCTTTGCCGATATAATCGCTATGAGGCATCCTAAGGAAGGAGCAGCACTTGTAGCTGCTAACTCATGCGACGTACCAGTTATCAACGCAGGTGATGGTGGTCATTTACATCCATCTCAGACACTAACTGATCTACTCACGATACTTCGTAACAAAGGGCGTTTAGCAGATTTAAAGGTGGGATTTTGTGGTGACCTTAAATTCGGTAGAACAGTGCACTCGCTCATCTTGGCGCTTTTGCGATATAAGGGGATTGAGATTGTGCTCATATCTCCTGACGAACTAAAGCTCCCTTCGTATAATAAAGATGCCATGGATGATGCCGGCATTAAGTGGGTTGAGACGACATCCCTAGAAGAGGCGCTCCCTGAACTAGACGTACTCTATATGACTAGAGTGCAGAAGGAGAGATTCTTTAATGAAGAGGATTACGTTAGACTCAAGGATACTTACATATTAGATGAACAAAAGCTAGAATATGCTAAGGATGATTTAGTAATCATGCACCCACTGCCAAGGGTTAATGAAATTTCCGTAGAGGTAGATAAGGATCCTAGAGCTAAATACTTTGATCAGGTTAAGAACGGAAGATACGCGAGAATGGCGTTAATTCTCATGCTTTTGGGTATCGAAGGAGGTCTGAATTAATGAATATTGATGGAGTAACAACCGGAATAGTTCTTGATCATATTGATGCAGGAAAATCTCTGGCCATATATAATCTGCTGAGACTTGATAAACTAGATTGTAGTATAGCTATTATCCAGAATGCTAAAAGTGGTAAATATGGAAAGAAGGATATAATCAAGATTGATCAAATTATCGATTTGGATTTTGATTTAATAGGCTTTGTAGATCCTAATATTACAGTCAATATAATCAAGGATAGTAAACTCCATAGTAAGAAGCATATGAAGCTGCCAGAGCGACTTACAAATGTTATTCAGTGTAAGAATCCTCGTTGCATTACCTCTACTGAGAGAGGAATTGAACATAGATTCCGCCTTGATGACGCTGAAAATCACATATATAGATGCGAATATTGTGATACTGTTCATCGTGGCAGTATCAAGCTTTAATGGGATTCAAATTGTATTTTATTTATTTAGGAAAATCTACAGACAATGTATTTGCCCTCTTTGCCGGATAACCTGCGAGGAGGGTTTTTTGTGTAAATTTATATAGGGGTTAGACGGGTTGTTTTACAAAATTAAATCTGATACAATACGAATAATCTGATTGTTTACTGAAAAAAAGAATAAGAGAAGGAATGTATTATGAAAGGCAAGATTGTGAAATATGAAATTACAAAGTCATCAAAATATAGGCGTGTTTTTTTGGTTCTTTTAATTCTGCTTATTACCGTGCAGCTTGTATTAATTTTCGATATCGACGAGACTTTTGCGGAGGGGAATATTGCTTCAGGAGCAACGGCTGTCGATGAGAACATAACGTATACAGGTTCATATACCCTGACAGGACAGGATATGACCGACTATATTAATTCCTGGAAATCTAACCACTCGGATATTGTCAATCCAGATGCTAATAATCCAGACTCAGAACAGGCAGCAGCTACAGTTATACCTTGGGCAGGTGGTAAATATGGAGAATACAGGGTTGCTACACAGACAATTAGGTATCGAACTGTAGAAAATGGAGTAGAGGTATTTAAACCCGTAAAAAGACGCGTTATATTTCTTGGTCTAACGGTTACTGGAGCTGTTCCTAATGTTACTATATTGACTGAACAGCCAATGGCAAAAGTGACCAGATACATCGATGAAGATGGCAACACCGTAAAAGAGGCAGGGACCTTTGGATTCCTCGATGCAGATCAGTATATATACGATGCAGGTGGCAAGATCGCTTATGTCTTTAAAAATACACTCCCGGATACTTCCGACATTCGTACGTACGTCTACACTAAGTATGCAGAGCCAGCTCCAACTACACCTCAGGTTCAGGAAACGCCAAAACCTAAGGTCTCAAAGTCACGTGTTCCATCTAGACCTGGGATTTCTAAGGCGAAAAAAGCTAGTAGTAGAATCGCACCAAAGACATCCGACAATACAGGTATTGAATTTTACTCGGGACTGCTTGGTCTCTCGGTAGCTAGTGTCATGCTAATTCTAATGAAAAAGAAGTTTAAACTTAGTAAGTAAAATCGTCTAAAAAGAAAGCACAACCACTTAACAGGTGTTAGGTGGTTGTGCTTTCTTAAATTTTATATAATGTGGTGTTATACGAAATATGAGCTGCATTAACCGTTTAATTCCATGCCATGCCCAACATTTACATGTGTGCTTAAATATATTTCATTTATAAATGGCACTTAGGTTAAGATCATAACTACTCATCAAGTCCAGAAATGGTTTCGCGAATAATTTTTTCTACAAGAGGTCTACAGTTTCCACAGCTAGTGCCCGCTCCTGTTTCCTCTTGAATCTCTGTATATGTATGTGCTCCATTTAAGATGGCTTTTTCAATGTCCGAGCGATACACTCTGACACATCCACAAATCAGTTTGTCCTTCATGAATTACTCCAAATTCTATATTTAAGTTAATTAATGTGATGAATTAGTATGATATACGGGATTTTAACACGAAAATCAATTGTGCACAATAGACTATATTATGTAGAAAAATTTAGCTGTTGATTATAGCATTATAATGCATTCTCCTTAATAAGTTGTAAAGTGAACTAACTGCAAAAGCATATAAAAATTGCCTATAATTTCACAAGATGTATAGTGTTTTGCAATTTAACTATAAATTTGTCACTAGCTATAATGAAATATATAAGGGGATAAGGGACGTTTTTAGCTAAAATATGAATTATTTAATTTAAAGATATGAAAATAAATTTTCTAGTTGAAACATGTTTATTATGTCATGGACTTTCATCGATATCGGATGATGAAATTGCAGTAGCTTTCAAAAAAACAAATGCGAACTTTGCCTGGATAGAAAAAGGCACGCTCAAAATAGGTGGTATAGATGAATTTATAAAGTTTCGTTCTAAATTGGTTTTTAATAGAGCTGATGATAAAAATCTAAGTCAATATTTGTGTGGGGAAGAAGATGCGGCACTGACTGCTGCAGCTACGATGAGAATTTGCATTTTGCATGGTATTCCAGCTGCCGTAAGCTGTGGTATTGGTGGTATTGGAGACGCTCCTATTAGACGTAGAAGTTCCGATTTTGATGTTATTGCGGAGAAAAAAACCATGCTTATCGCAACAGCTATCAAGGATATGATGGACTATGATGGTAGCTTTACTTGGCTTTATCAGCACGACATAGAAGTTTTGGGCTATAAATCAAAAGAATGTAATGGTTATATTTTTAATAGTAACCATTATCCTTTAGATGGTGAGTTCAATGAACACTCGTTTGTCTACAATAAATCCAATCTTTTATTAGTCCAGATTCCACCAGAGAAGAGAATCATAGATAATCACATTCTTGAGGAAGCAATAGAGTTTGGTAAGCAAGAAGCTCGAATGGGAAAAAGTTTCCATCCAGCAGTTAATGAATTTATAGATAGATCAACAAATGGAGCATCTTCAAAGCTGCAGTTAGAGTCTATTTTAAAAAACGTAATTATTGCAGAAAGTTTATTTTCAGAAAACTAGTTATTTCAGACCTGTGTTTTATGTATGTAGAGAATGGGGAATTTTGGTTTTTTATATGAAGTCGAATATTAAATTAAGTAATATTTCCAAACATTTTAATCATATTATTGCTCTAGATAATGTTTCGCTGGAAGCATTCAATGGAGAAGTCCTTGCCCTAGTTGGAGATAATGGTGCAGGAAAGTCCACCTTGATAAAGATATTATCTGGGGTTCTTAGACCCGATAGTGGAATAATAGAAATTGATGGAAAAAAGTACTCTCACTTAAATGTAAGAGAAGCATTTGAACTTGGAATATCTACTGTTTATCAGGACTTAGCTTTAGGTGATTCGATGGATGTTGCTTCCAATATTTTCTTAGGCAGTGAAATAACAAAACATGGTTTACTTGATAAAAAAGCAATGCACAGGCAGACTAATGAGCTTCTCAAACGTCTTAAGATAAATATACCGGATACGAAGGTTAATGTTGGGAACCTCAGTGGAGGACAAAGGCAAGGTGTTGCAGTTGCTAGGCTTGTTAATAGAGGTGGGAATATCCTAATTTTTGACGAGCCAACAGCGGCGATGGGAATCAATGAATCAAATAGGACTCTTGAATTAATTAGACATTTAGCAGATGAAGGTTTTACAGTAATAATGATATCTCATAATCTTATGCAGGTCTTCCAGGTTGCAGATCGAATAGTTGTACTACGTCATGGATGTGCTCTGCTCGAAGAAAAAGTTGAAGATATCTCAATGAAAGAGGTTGTAGAGGTGCTAACCTCGGCTGATATTTATAATAATGCGAATAAGAGAAACGAAATATGAAAAAATTAGACTGTTATAAAATTTTAATGTCATACGATGCTTTACTAATATTGATAACGATATTCCTTATATTGGTGATGTCATGTCTTTCGCCTTATTTCTTGACTATGACAAATTTTAAAAATGTTTTAAATCAATCGTCGCTTTTCATATTCTTAGTGATTGGTATGACATTTATTATCATATCTGGAAATATAGACCTTTCGGTGGGCGCTACAATAGGTTTTACTGGTATGGTTATGTCTAACTTATATTATGTAGGAATACCAGATTGGTTGTGCATATTTGCGGGGCTGATCACAGGTTTATTAATAGGATTAATAAATGGGTGGCTTGTCGCATATGTAAAAATTAATTCGTTTATTGTTACGCTGTGCTCCATGACTGTTTTAAGAGGGATAATTCTGCTTGTAATGAACTCAAAGACTCTATATGGATTTGGTAAACTATATGGATTTATAGGTGCTGGTGATATTGGACCAATTAATTTCCCAATTTTGCTAGCATTAATTACAGTTGTTATTTCAGGATTCATTCTTGCAGAAACTAAATATGGAAATTATTGCTTGTTTTTAGGTGCAAATGAAGTAGCACTTAGTCGTATGGGTGTGAATTCAAAGAAATATAAACTTTGGGTTTTTGCATTTTCAGGTCTTTTAGCTGCTGTAGCAGGTGTAGTAGTTATGGGGAGATTAGATTCAGCAGAACCACTTGCCGGCACAGGGTATGAAATGGATGCAATTGCCGCGGTGATTCTTGGTGGAACAGTTTTAGAGGGTGGTAAAGGTAACATAATTGGTCCTTTTATTGCTTGTTTAATTCTAAATATAATTAGTGATGGTTTAACCTTGCTATCAATTTCAACTCATTATCAGGAAATTATAACTGGAGTGATAATTGTTGTTTCAGTTTTGATATCAAGTAGAGACAAAATTAAACGGAGGGAAGTATAGATGACAACGATTTTATCTTCTGGAAGCATTGCCATGGATGTAGTTCTAAATAGTAGTGATTTGCCAATAAATGATGGGTTCGCTCTTATTAATAAAGAGGAGATATTTCCAGGTGGGAGTTCGGCAAATGTTTGTGTTTCAGCTGCTGGGTTTGGTATGGATACATATCAAGTTGGAAAGGTTGGAACAGATGAAATAGGAGATTTATTTAAAAGTAGTCTTGTAGAAGATGGAGTAAACAAAAAGTATATTTATACAAAAGAAGGTGGAATAACAACTCATACATATATTGTTACGACGCCAGATGGAAGGCATACAATATTTGCAAATATGGGAGATTGTCTTCCTAGTTTTGAACCAAGCGAGCTTCCTGATAATATTCTTGACAGAATAGATATTTATTTTACAGATATGTTCTCGCCCAAAGTTTCACTATTTTTGGCAAGAGAGGCACATAAGAGAAATTGTAAGATTGTTATGAATATGCAAGCTGTACCGTCATTTATGCCATTATGTGGTGCAAGTGAAGAAATGATTCATGAAGTTCTGTCATTATCATCGATGATAATTGGTGGTAAGGATGCAATTCTTGAGATTGCCAGAAGTTGTGAGTTTGATCCGATCGATGCAGTTAAGACTGTATATGAAATATATAAACCTGATGATGGTGTGGTATGTACACTTGGTTCAGAAGGGGCGATTTGGTTTGATGGTCAAAGCTTTATTAAGGTTGATTCGTACGATGTCAATGTTGTAGATACAACGGGGGCAGGAGATTGTTTTATAGGTGGGTTATTGTATTCATTATATGACAAAGGTAATTCTATCTCCGATTCACTAAAATTTGCAAGTGCATCTGCTGCAATAAAATGCACGAAATATGGACCGCGCAGTATAGCATCGTATGATGAAGTTATGGCTATTGAGGGTTCTTTAAATCAAACCCTTTAAGCATAAAATACTTATTGACACTTTAGGAGGTTATGAAATGCGAAAAAAATTTATCTCATTATCACTGATAGTAGTAATTGCTTTCGGTACGACACTTTTATCAGGTTGTAACGAAAAGAAAAGTGATGAATCTAGCAGCAAAAAGGACACAGAGTTTACGAAGGCGCAAGCAGAACTTGATAAGAGTATGGCGCCACTACCTAAGAAGAAAAATGGTGAAAAACTAGGTGTAATTCTTAGTTCCCTATCAAACGAGTTTTGGCAGACAAATAAGAAGGGTGCGGAAGCTACTGCTAAAGAGTATGGCGTAAAAATCGACATTCAGGCGACAGATAATGACACAGATTTTGCTGGTCAGCTGAACATAATGAATACGATGATCTCGAAAGATTATGATGCTATTGCAGTATCTCCACTATCTGAAAACAATCTAATTAATGGTGTAGTTGCTGCGAATAAGAGCGGTGTAAAAGTTATTCTAAGTGGAACAACTTTGAACAAGGATGCTCTAAAGCTTGCAGGAGCACATATCGATTGTCAGCTAAAGATGGACTTCCACGAGCAAGGTGTTCAGGCTGGTAAGTTTGTAGCTAAGAAAAAGAAAAATAAGGGAAAAGTAGCAATAATTGCTGGTACAGAAGGCGCTACGCAGTCAGACGGCAGACGAGATGGTGCAAAAGAGGTATTCGAATCAAAGGGAATGGAAGTAGTTGCAGTACAACAATGCGACTTTGATCAGCAGAAAGCATATGATGCAACAAAATCGATTATGCAAGCGCATCCTGATATTGTTGGAATTACGTGTGGAAATGATGATATGGCAATGGGTGTTATTAAAGCACTAAAAGAACTCAAGCTGAAAAAGAAAGTTGTTGTAGTTGGAAATGACTTTACATCTCAAGCTAAAGCTTCTATAAAAAAAGGTGAATTAGATGCATCTGTAGCAATGTCTCCTTATCTTGGAGGAAGAAGAACAGTCCTTGCAATGCTTAAAGCATCACAAGGACAAGATGTATCAACACTTGATAGTAGCATTCCAATAATATTAGTTTCAAAAGATAATATTTCAAAGATGGAAGACTGGAAATAAAAAAATCACCTAGGGAAATACTGTAACAGTATTTCCCTTTTAAGTAAAAGGAGATAAGTGCATGTACAATAAAATATTAGGATGCCTTATTGGAGCTGCTACTGGTGATGCAATGGGAGCAGCAACTGAAGCAAGGTCATCAAATCAAATAATTGATACATTTGGAGGTAAAGTAACCGAGTTTATTAAGCCACCTAATGATACTTTTGGTGCAGGAAATCAAGCTGGTGGATTTACAGACGATTTTAGTTCTGCGTATTTTGTTGCAAAAGAAATTGTTGATAATGCAGGAGTAGTAAATGAAGAAATAGTTCAAAATGCGCTTGTCGAATGGTCGAAACATGCTGTTTTTTTTGACCGTTTTGCAGGACCGACAACAAGACTTGCAATTAAAAGATTTGCAGGTGAAGAAGTACAGCTTTCAGAAGGGATAAAAAATAAAGCAAGACAAGCTACAAATGGCGCCGCAATGCGAATATCACCAATAGGGTTAATCAACGCTGCTAATACGGATAATGCAATTAAGGATGCTGTTATAGTAGCATCTGTAACGCATAATAATAATTTAGCTATTTCAGGTGCGTGTGCAGTGGCAGCTGCAGTTAGCGAGGCGGTTAGAGAGGATTCGAATTTATACGATGTTATAGATGCCGGGATCTATGGAGCTAAAGAAGGTGAAAAGATAGGTAAAGCACATAGTAATAACGTTGCTGGACCATCAGTTGTAAATCGCATAAAGATGGCGGTGGATATTGGATTTGGAACTGGTAGTATAGATGAGCGTATTTGTAACATAGCTGATATCATTGGAACAGGTCTACACGTATCAGAGACTGTTCCTACAGCTTTTGGAATAATCGCTGCTTGTTCAGGCGATTCGATGAGATCGATTAGTGAAGCGGCGAGCATAGGGTACGATACCGATACTATAGCTACTATTGTAGGTGGAATAGTTGGAGCACTTAATGGTGATTCTAGTTTTCCAAATCATTTTATTTCTACGATGGAAAATGTTAACAAACTCGACATAAAAGGCTTGGCCAATGATATATATAGTCTTCAGTTGAGAAAGGAGCACTAACAAATGGATGAGAAAGCTTTTAGTAATAGAGAATATAAAATATATTCCACTCTTTGCGGTGCTTCAATAGGCGATGCTCTTGCTTCCTCTACAGATGGAAAAAGTCGCTCTGAAATAATGAAAATATATGGTGGTTTAGTTCATAATTTTATAAAACCGGATGATGACACTGCAGCTCGAGGGAGAGCTTTAGGTCAGGTTACAGATGCCTTTAGCATACCATATTATTTATTAGAGGAAATTATAGAGAATGAAGGTGTAATCGATAACGATGTAGCTGTTAATGCATTAATAAAATGGGGCAAAAGTGAATATTTTGAACAGTTTGCAGGCATGACTACAAGAAAAGTAGTAAATCTATTAAATATGAGAGATAGCACTGACTTCTGGTCTACATCAGGTCATTTAGGGAATAAATTATTCAAAGGGCATTTCTATGCACTATCGTCTAATGGTGCTGCGTGCAAGGCAATTGCAACTGGGATAATTAATAACGAGCAGATTAATGATGTAATATTAAACACAAAAACAATTACGATGACTTCGCATGATGACAGGCTAAGTATTTCTGGGGCTTGTGCAGTAGCAACAGCAATAGCAGAAGCATTCCAAGAGCAATCAACAGTGTTCAGTGTAGTACAGAAATCCTTATATGGTGCACAAAAGGGATATCAGTTAGCTTTAGACGATGATATGGTAAATGATTATCCAGGTCCATCTATTTATAAAAGAATAAAAATTGCACAGCAGATTGCCTTGAAAAATTACAACTCAGATGTAGCAGTAGACGAATTGCGTGATATTATTGGTTGTGGTCCAGAGATTGCAGAAACAGTACCTACTGCAATTGGTTTGGTGATTGCACGAAAAAATAACCCGATTCAGGCTATCTTTGATGCTGTAAATATCGGTGATGAGACATGCGCTATATCAACAATTGTAGGTGCTATTATTGGTGCTTTGCATGGAGCTACTATATTTTCTGAAGAATGGATTGATATTGTTGAAAAACAAAATGATTTTAGATTAGAAAGACTTTCAAAGAGTTTATCAAATATTTAAATACACTTAAGAAAATGGAATAAGATTTTACGTAACTTAATACTACCTACCTGACAGCCAATCATATTTTTTCATAATGTGATTGGCTGTCATTGTGCTATAATAAAAGTCAACATTAGATAATTTACAAGGGGGACTAATAAAATGAAGATTATTCTTATGGAGCCACTAGGTATTTCCGAGGACACCTTGAAGAGACTATCGAGTACACTGACAGAACAAGGTCATACGTTTAAGTCATACGATACTGTGACTACTGATACAAGCGAGCTAATAAAACGCGCTGAAGATGCAGAGGTTCTTATAATAGCAAATCATCCACTTCCTGGAGAGGTCATTAGAGCAGACGAGAATCTTAAACTCGTCTCAGTTGCATTTGTAGGGATAGATCATGTGGACATTGAAGCTTGCAGAGAAAAAGGAGTACTTATATCCAATACAGGCGGATACTGTGATGACGCGGTGGCGGAGCTAGCAATAGGGTTGACTTTGGACTGTTTGAGAAATATTACCATATGCAACGAAGCCGTTCAAAATGGACTTGGTAAAGGCAGCCTCGCAGGCAGAGAGCTTGCAGGTAAGGTTGTCGGAATAATAGGTACAGGTGCAATCGGCATTAGAACTGCTGCTATTTTTAAGGCATTTGGCTGTAAACTTATTGGTTTTAATAGAAGTGAGAAAACTGCAGCTAAGGCTCTTGGACTCGAGTATATGCCACTCATCGATGTCATGGCGAACGCAGATATTATTTCGATTCACACTCCTTTGACACCGGAAACTAAAGGCTTAATTGGGGAAAAAGAAATTGCTGCTATGAAACAAGGAGCAATACTCGTGAACACAGCAAGAGGCCCTGTTATTGAGACAGAAGCATTAGCGAAGGCGCTTAGAGAGGGCAGGATTAAAGCTGGAATAGATGTATTCGAGAAGGATCCTCCGCTCCCTAAAGATCATCCGCTTATTGGTGCGCCTAACCTAGTTTGTACACCTCATGTGGGCTTTGATACGAGGGAATCCATCGATAGACGTGCAGAGATGGTATTTGAGAACATAACATCATGGATGGATGGAAAACAGATTAGAAAAATGCTGTAATAAAGCAAAATAAACTTTTTAGCCGGAGCTCCATGCTCCGCAGGAGGAATATATGTCTATGTCAAAAAGACATTCAATTAAGATATTTTTTACCCTAATGCTAGCATTAGGGATTAGTCTTTCTATGTCAGCTTGCTCGTCTTCTTTTAGCAAAGCAAAGCTTAAAGAACTTTATGCACACCCTGACGAGTTTAAGGGCAAGACGATAAAAGAATTAACAATGCAGATTGTTGCCGTAGATAAAGTCCACGGTGAGATTCATCTGCAGGGATATGAGGACTTCGCCAAGCATGAGCACCCAACAGTTGTAGTTGTATCCGACAATAAGGTCAAGTACGAAGATGGCGAATATATAAAAGTAAAGGGTAAAGTCCTTGGCAAAGCGCAGGTCGTTGATGAGGAATCGACAGAAATGACGGCTGTTAAACTCGAAGCAAAAAAGATTCAAAAGATAAAATCAACTGATGCTATTCCAGCAGAGGAGACTCTGGATATTGGATATGATGTTAAGGTTAAGGGCGTTTCAGCTACCGTTCAAAAGGTTGACTTAACAAGCGATGAGACGAGAGTTTACATTAAGGTTAAGAATGGTACTAAGAAAAATATCGAAATATATCCAGACCAAAGCATACTTAGTCAAGACGGCAATGATTATGAGTCTTACTTAGAAAATTATCTTTATGACGATGTTCATATGCAAAAAAATATCAAGGCTGGATCGAGCATATCTGGAGTGATCATATTCAAGAGGATAGATTCAAATCTTCCATTCAAATTTACATTAGAAGGCGCTGATAATGAAGGTAATGAACTTGAATTACCTTTCTCCTTCGAGATGCATTAATCCGATGAATATATAAAAGAGCAACGCATTCAATTGTTGAAAGTGTTGCTCTTTTAAATCTATGGTTTGTATTTTTTGTTAGGCTATGTAATTTACCATTTTTCGTTATGAACCTTATCTGAAGGAAAATTTGGTAGTTCATGAGCCTTAGGCTGTTCATTAATATGACCTAGTACTAGTAAAGCTTCCACCTGCATGTTCTTAGGTGGGTTTAGTCTTGCATTTACAAATTCTTCAGCTGTAACACCCTCCTCGTTTGAAGGACGTAGCCTAATCTGAAGCCAAACTGCGCCCAAGCCAAGATCGGCTGCTTCGAGCAGCATGTGAGTCATGGCAATTGAGCTATCCTCTGTATATGTATCTGTCTTATCTGAATCAGAATAAACCGCAATGGCAACATTAGCCGTCTCGAGCATCTTTGCGCCTCCCTTACGGCAGTTCATCAATTCTCTAAGAGTATCCTTTTCTCTGACAACTACAAATTCCCAAGGTCTAAGTCCTTTACCATTTGGAGCGAGCAGGGCTGCTGAAATAATATCGTTTAATTCCTTCTCTGTAACAGGTTCGGTGTTATACTTACGAACACTGCGTCTCTTCTGCATTGTTGTTAGTAGACTCATTTCAAATACTTCCTTTCGTCTCAGATATGCACATTATACCATAAAATTAAAAAGTGGTTGAAACATAATTAAATATTTAAAAAAATACCTTCGTTTCAACAGCTGATGGAATATTAAATTTTAGAAAGATGTGTCATGCTCCAATATATTCCGGTTAACGTATCTATGCCAGATGTATGACCTATATCTAGAAAACTGTCTAACAAATTATCTAAAGTTTCTTGTCCAATATCCGATAACTGTACATTATCTAAGCATATTGAATCATATAGATCTATGATTGCTTTACTAAATTGACCTCGTAATGCACAGTCTATAAAAGCGCTACTTATCTCGTTCGTATTGTTCCGTCTACTGCATATTGAGTTAGATAGAGAGGAGATCAGTTTATGGTTAAAGCATTGCGGAAGTGCTTTAAATGTTGAAAGTACCCCCGTCATAAAGTCGTCACCGCCAGGTGTAAGGCCAGTGCCAACGCCTATAAGACCGGATAGTGAATTACACAATTTATTAAGCTGATTCGATTTAGTGGGTTCCTCGGCTAAATTTCCATACGTCATGATGCTACATATCGATTCGGCATCAATTAGTTTTTTTTTGGCATATGAAAGCGCAATATCATCTGGAGTGTTTTGTGATTTTATGAGGGTTGAAAAGCCGTCCCTATCAGAGGCTACGATAAGCTGCCACACCACATCCTTTAATGACGTTGAAAAGTTATGCTCGTAGAGTGTATCATCATAAACATCATATGCATGATCTAGTGAAATGATATTTTTCCCTATTAATAAATTTGTACCATCTATTGATATGGGACTATTAGATTTTATTTTTAGTCTGCCTAAACCCGTTTCGTCCAATGGCAAAATGATGCTTATAGGAGAAACTGGGGAATCGGCAATCTGCAGTGCTATAAGCTGACCATCGAGCATTAGATTTATAGTGCGTTCATATATTGAATGAACGTACAGGTCTATGTTCGGTCTAAGTTTAGCTGATTTCAGTCTATTGAAAGTTTTTATTGTGTAAATAGATGTTTGCAATATGTCCATCTTTACTACCCTCGATTTGGAATTATTAACACTATTATATCAAAAACTAAAAAATATTTTAGTTTGAACATACAACTTTAAAAAACAATAAAAAATTTTAATTAAAAAAAAACAATCAATCCGTATTTAAATATATAATGATATTGAAGATTTTTAGCTACTAATGTAGTATATATCCATAGAAACATTGAAATTGGTTGACCACATTTTTTAATAAGTGAGTGTACCTAATCAATTTAATTAACGACTTCACATTTATGGTCTAAAAGGCTATAGGGAGGGGATTATATGTATGATTTATTAATTAAGAACGGACAGGTAGTTACACCTGATTTAGTTCAGGATGCAAATATTGCTGTCAAAGATGGCAAGATTGCAGCCATCCTAGCAAAGGGTGATGAACCTGAAGCGGTTAAAGTAATTGATGCAGCTGGCAAGCAGGTTTTTCCTGGAGCTATTGATACTCACGCACATCTTAATGATCCAGGATACGAGTGGAGAGAAGACTATGAACACGGAACTGCAGCAGCTGTAGTTGGTGGATATACGACTATTATCGATATGCCACTTCAGAATGAACCAGCACTCACCACACCTGAGATTTTTGATGCTAAACTAGCAAAGGTTCAGCCTAATGCGTATTCAGATTTTGCATTCTGGGGAGGACTTGTACCTGGTAACCTTGATCAGCTAAAGGGCCTCGATGAGCGAGGAGTAATCGCTTTTAAATCATTCCTAGGACCAGTATCACCTGACTATTCACCGCTAACATATGGGCAGGCGTATCAGGCTATGAAAATTATCAAGGAATTTGGCGGCATGGCTGGATTCCACTGCGAAGATTTTGCGATGATTAAAGAAGGGGAAAAGGCACAAAAGGAAGCTGGTAATCTCACATGGAGAGGTTTCCTCGACTCAAGAACTCCAGCATCTGAAATCGTAGCAACAGAAACTGTAGTAGAAATTGCTAAGGAGCTTGAATGCCGTGCACACATCTGTCACGTAAGCCATCCAGCAGCTGCTGAGAAGGTGTATGAGGCGCAGTGTGAAGGATATCAGGTTTCTGCAGAGACATGTGGACATTACCTGTCATTTACAGAAGACGATGTGTTAGAGAATGGACCACTTTTCAAGTGCGCTCCTCCGCTCAGGACGAAGGCAGATGTTGAAGGCATGTGGATGTGTGTAGAAGCAGGTGTTTTCGCCGGGCTAGCATCAGATCATTCGCCTTGTACATATGATGAGAAGTTCAATGAAATCCTAGGACAGAAGATAGAGAATGTATTTGACGTATGGGGTGGAATAAGTGGCATTCAGAGTTGCGTTCAAGCGATTTACTCTGAAGGAGTTGTTAAGCGCGGAGTTGACCCACGTGTCCTTGCTAACTCATGGGCTAAGCTGCCTGCTGAAGCATTCCACATTTATGGAAAGAAGGGTGATATTAAAGTTGGCTTTGACGCTGATATTGTAATAATTGACCCTGAGAGAGAATGGGAGATTACAGCAGATTCTCTATACTATGTAAATAAGATTTCTGCATTTGCAGGAATGAAAGGTAAGGGTCTACCTGTAGCTACTTTCGTAAGAGGGGAGCTAATGGCAGAAGACGGTAAGCTTGTTGGACAGAAGGGTACAGGCGAACTGGTTAAGCGACTATTTTAAACGAAATTATTTGAAAAATTAAAGGAGAATATTTTAATGAGTATTGTAGATAACAAAACACTTGATCCGAATCTTGTTGTCGGAGTCAATGAGGACCTACAGCCGACAAAGAGTCGAATCATGGGATCGCTATCTTACACAGCATCATTTCTAGGTGGTTGTGTATCCATCGGTACATTCTCGATGGGATCAGCACTCATAGGCACACTTACAATAGCGCAGGCTATTCTAGCTATGACAATCGGATGCCTTGTAATTGCAATAGCGCTAGTGCTTATCGGTAATGCAGGACATAAGTACGGTATGCCATATGTTGTTCAGCTAAGATCAAGCTTCGGTACAACTGGTGTAAAGATTCCAGGAGTTCTTAGAGGTCTTCCGGCTATCGTGTGGTTTGGATTCCAGTCATGGGTTGGAGCTGGTGCTATCAACAGCTGCTTCAAGATTCTGTGGGGATTCGATAACCTCCCGGTTGTATTTGGTCTCTTCACACTGCTGCAGGTTGGTCTCGCTATCAAAGGATTCCACGGTATCAAATGGCTTGAGAACTTCTCTTGCGTATTCATCGTGGCAATCCTCGCATACATGCTATACGTTGTAAAGACTAAGTTCGCTGTAGATATCAGCGCATCGTTTGCAAATGTTAAGGGTACATGGGGTATGCCTTTCTGGGCTGCGACAACTTCATTCCTCGGAATCTACTCGACAATGATCATCAATGCATCAGATTATTCGAGAAACCTAAAGGAGGATATAAGGCCAGTTAAGACTGGTTCGATTTATACAATCGCTATCCTGCCAGTAACACTGTTCATGGGACTCATCGGACTTCTCGTTACTGCAGCAACAGGGAATTCAGATCCTGTAGTCGTATTCTCAACAACTATGGGAAGCAAGTTCCTTACAGTTATTACGCTGCTGTTTATCGCATTTGCACAGGTTACAACTAACGTGCTCAACAATATAGTTCCACCAGCATATGTTTTGATGGAGTCCTTCAAAATGAAGTGGTCACATGCGACAGTGCTCGTTGGTATACTATCAGTATGCGTTATGCCTTGGAAGCTCGTTACTGCTGACTCAGCTGCAGGACTATCTCTTTTCACAAAGGTATACTCCGCATTCCTAGGACCTATCTTTGCTGTAATGGTTATAGATTACTACTTCCTTCGTAAGAGCACACTTGATATCAATACTCTTTACGACAAGCAGGGACCTTTCAAGGGAATCAACTGGGCAGCTATAATTTCAATCGCTGTTGGAGCCCTCGTATCAGTATTCGTTGTAGACCTATCGTGGTATGTCAGCCTCATCCCAACAGGTGTTGTTTACTATCTACTGATGAAGCACATGCCATCTTCTAAGAATTTCAGAACTGGAACAATCTTTGAAGACTAATAACAAATTCAGTTAGAATTTTATTTAATCATTCATTCTATAAAGAAGCGGAGAGGTGTGATAAGCATCTCTCTCCGCTCATAATAAGGAGGATTAGACATGTATGATCTAATTATCAAGAACGGTAAACTGGTTACACCAGACCGTGTCTATGAAGCAGATATTGCTGTAAAAGACGGCAAGTACGCTGCATTCCTAGCTCCAGGAACAGAAGCTGAAGCTACAGAAGTTATCGATGCAGAGGGAAACCTAGTATATCCGGGAATCATAGATTGCCATGCTCATCTAAACGAGCCTGGATTCGATTATAGAGAAGATTTCGAGACTGGTTCGAGAGCTGCTGCCGTTGCAGGCTGTACAACTCTTATCGACATGCCTCTTAACAATGACCCATCGCTCATGAACAAGGAAGTCTTTGATCTCAAGATGAGTAAGGTTACTAAACATTCATACATCGATTTCGGTCTATGGGGTGGAATTGTAGGAGACTTCGATGATGATCCATATTCAGTTCACAACAATCTTGCTGATCTTGAGGATCTTGAGAAGGCTGGTGTAGCTGCATTTAAGGGATTCACATGCCCTAACGGACCACTTTTTCCAACCGTGAATATGGGTAATGTTCGTGAAGCTCTTGAGATTCTAAAGCCATACAAGGCACTGTGTGGATTCCACTGCGAAGAATACGGACAGGTTCTCGAGAGAGAAAAGAAGGCCAAGGCTATGACTGGTCTTTCAAGACAAGAGAAAATTAGAGCTTTCCTCGATTCTCACGATGTATGGACAGAATATGTAGCTACTAAGAATGTAATAGACATGGCTAGAGCGACTGGCGGTAGAGTGCATATCTGTCACGTAAGTCATCCTATGGTTGCACAGGTCGTTAAGGAGGCTCAGTACGAAGGGCTGCCAATAACAGCTGAGACGTGCCCTCACTACCTAGGCTTCTCAGAAGATTTCGTGTTTGAAAAAGGCGGACCAGCTAAGTGCACACCACCTCTAAGGACTAAGGAAGACGTAGAAAAGCTTTGGGATTATGTACTCGATGGAACTTTATCATGCGTTGGTAGTGACCACTCACCAGCAGCGGACGAGGAAAAGGATAATGAGTCGAGAGACATTTGGCAGGCATGGGGCGGACTCAATGCTATCCAATTCTTCCTTCCTATGATGTTCGATATGGTAGTGCATCAGAAGAAGCTGTGCCCAAGCCTAATAGCTAAGGTTATGGACTATAATCCGGCAAAGGTATTCGGTTTCTATGGACAGAAGGGTGCATTTGAAATTGGGTTTGATGCTGATGCGGTAATTCTTGATCCAGAAAAGCCTTGGAAGGTTGAGCAGGAAAAGCTCTTCACAAAGGGACATGTAACTTGCTTCGACGGGTTGGAAGGAAAGGGTGCACCAACCTGCACAGTTATCCGTGGCCGCGTTGTCGCTAAGGATGGTATGTATGTAGAAGAAGCTAAGGGCTTTGGAAAGTATGTAACACCAGTTAGATAAAGGTGCTAAATAATTAAGGGAGAACAATATGAGTACAGAAAACAAGAACGTAAATACCCCTAATAATGAGGGTGAGAGCATCAAACCGATTCCGTGGGAGAAACGTACCATGAGCTGGGGCTCGAACACTATGCTTTGGCTCGGTGGCTGTATCTCAATAGGAACTCTGGCAATGGGATCCGCTCAGATGGAGACAGGTCTCAATTTAATACAGCTGTTCCTAGCAGTGCTGCTTGGCTCAACGATCCTAGTAGTTGGAATAGCTATGAATGACCAGTTCGGTTATAAGACTGGAGCACCATATTCCATTCATCTCAAGAGTGCATATGGTACTAAGGGGAATGTACTTCCATCTATGATAAGAGGTCTTCCGGCTATCGTATGGTATGGCTACCAGACGTGGCTAGGTGGAGCTGCTATCAACAATATTTCGAAACTATTATTCCACTATGATAATATCTGGCTATTCTTCATCCTCTTCCAGATTGTGCAGATTCTGCTCTCAATCAAGGGATTCAAGGGTGCAAAGTGGGTCGGAAATATCGGCGGAACAGTAATTGTAATTGCAATGTTCTATCTGCTTTACATATGCCTCACAACTCAGTGGGATGCTATTTCTGCTAACCTAATGC
Source organism: Mogibacterium diversum (assembly GCF_938028775.1). Taxonomy (GTDB): domain Bacteria; phylum Bacillota; class Clostridia; order Peptostreptococcales; family Anaerovoracaceae; genus Mogibacterium; species Mogibacterium diversum_A. The sequence continues at coordinate 158,325 of NZ_CALIZG010000024.1, read as the reverse complement.
ATAAGAGCGGTACATGGGGACTTCCATTTGTTGCTTCTGTAATTGCTTTCTTTGGAAACTCAACTACAGTAATGCTCAATGCATCGGACTATTCTCGTGAGATGAAGCAAGGATACAGCGCACCTGTAAGAGGCTTCTCGTATTTCATGGCTATGGTTCCAGCGACAGTTATGCTTGGAATTATCGGTGCTATGGCCTCGACAGCTACTGGAATTGCAAATCCAATCAACGCATTTGCGGAGATGGTAGATAATAAGATTGTACTAGTTGTTACGCTGGCATTTATCATATTTGCACAGCTTTCGACAAACCTTGCAAGCAACGTAATTCCACCAGCATACGTATTCATGGATACATTTAAGATGAAGCACAGAACTGCTGTAATCCTAATCGGAATCCTTGCAGTAGCAACTTGCCCATGGATCCTAACTAATGATAGCTCTGCAGCAGGTCTATCGCTATTCGTTAAGATTTATTCGGCGTTCTTCGCTCCAATCTTCGCTATCCTTATTGTTGACTACTTCATTCTCCACAAGAGAAACTTCACTAAGGAACAGCTAGACGATCTATATGATCCAAATGGGTCAAAAGCTGGTGTAAACATGGCGGCTATCATTGCAACTGTAGTAGGTGCGGCAATCGGACTCTACAAGGTTGACCTTTCGTTCTTCACAGCTACGATTCCTACAGGGATTATCTATTACCTGCTAATGAAGAATATGAAGTCTTGTGAGAACTTCAGAAAAGGAACTACACTCGAGAAATAAACGAGTAGCGATCATATTACGGGATTTGCGAATAACTTTTCCTAAGATAGACTAAAATGCATCAAGCCCATTCACTCAAATATTTAGTGAATGGGCTTTTGTTTTGGTATAATATCTTTAAGTTGTGAAAGCGGGGAAAAGATATGAATGAAAAGATGACACAAGCTGAGAGGTTAGATTTTCTAGTTGAGCAATTTAAAGCAGATTCTATAGATTATAAGGATTTGCAAACGCCAGGGGACGTTGTTGGAAAAAGGCGACTTCTTCGTTCGCTTATGAACATCCGCAGCCCTCGTCACATCGACGGTTTAATTTTGAGAGTTCAAGATGAATATTTAAAAGGTTTGGCAGATGAGCATGGAATTATTGAAGTAAATGATATTCCTATTAGAAGCGAATGTCTCTCAATCTGGCAAGGGGACATTACTAGGCTGTCTGTAGATGCAATAGTAAATGCTGCCAACTCACAGATGCTAGGCTGTTTTATCCCTATGCATACTTGTATAGATAACTGCATTCATACATACGCAGGAGTACAGCTTAGAGAGGAATGTAATAGGCATATGAACCGGCTAAGAGCCAAGTTTGGACCTGACTATGAGCAGCCAACGGGAATCCCCATGCTTACAGACGGATATAACTTGCCGGCGAAGAAAGTTATTCATGTTGTTGGACCTATCGTCCAGTTCAGCCTTACTCATGAACTTGAGCAAGACCTTGCAAATTGCTATATCAACACACTAAATATGTGCATGGAAAACAGTTTAAAGACAGTAGCGTTTTGCTGTATCTCGACAGGGGTATTCCATTTTCCTAATGAGCGCGCTGCAGAAATTGCAGTTAGTACTGTAAGAAGCTGGCTCTCGGAACACCCAGGGGTTATGGACAGAGTGATATTTAACGTATTTAAGGACGAAGATAGAGGGTATTATGAGAGACTTATTTAGAGATAGACCTAATGGATATATAGAGAGCATAAAGAGAGGGCAGGCGGTTATGAGCTACCTCAATGGCCAGATGGTTTATGGTGAAGGCTCTATTCAAGAAAGAACGGAAAAGCTGGTGGTGGCTATGGATGCAGCCGATGCTGTAATCATCGGAGCAGGGGCAGGACTTTCAACATCGGCGGGTTTTACGTATAGCGGCGAACGATTTGAAAGATATTTTTTTGATTTTGCAGAGGAGTATGGAATAACCGATATATATTCAGGCGGCTTTTTTCCATTTCCTAACGATGAAACTCGCTGGGCATGGTGGGCAAGGGCAATTTATTATAATAGATATATAAAGGCTCCTAAGCCTGTCTATGAAAATTTACTTAAGGTTGTTAATGGAAAAGATTATTTTGTAGTAACTACGAATGTTGATCATCAGTTCCAGCGGGCAGGTTTTGATAAAAAGAGACTATTCTATACACAGGGGGACTTCGGGCTGTTCCAAAGTGAGGATGGTAAGGATGGCATTACCTTTGACAACGAAGTCTGGGTCAATAGAGCTATGGAGGCACAGGGATTTATACGCGATGATTCTGGCGAATTCGATGTTCCTAGTGATAAGTCAATCAAGATGCAGATACCTTCTGAACTAATTCCTGTTATGCCAACCACAGGAGGACCAGTAACAAATAACCTTAGAGCTGATGGGACTTTCGTCGAAGATGGTGGCTGGCGAGATGCTTCGGCAAGATATTCGGATTTCCTGCGCAGACACGAGAACATGAATGTGCTATTTCTCGAGCTAGGTGTCGGTGCAAACACACCGGTGATAATAAAGTTCCCATTCTGGCAGATGGCGATTACGAATAATAACTCAACTTATGCGTGTGTCAATTACGGTGAGGCTTTCTGCCCATCAGAACTTGAAGAGAGAAGCATTTGTATAAGCAGTGATATCGGTGATGTGCTTGAAACAATACTGCAGTTCTAATCAATAGCTTAGGAGAATTTGAGTTGTATGAATATCTTAATTGAAAAAGGCATAAATGATACTAATGCATTGTCTTTATGTGAATGGTCTAATGATAAGGGAAAGGATTTTCAAGAACAATGGATGGGGAACAAGGTATCTTATCCGCTTGATTGTGACAAAATAAGAAAACTTGAAAATGTTTTTTCAATTTTCAATGATGATGAGTTTGTCGGGATAATACAAGAAATAAGGTCAAGTATAGATAGTATCCACATCGGTAGGTTTGTAATAAATCCTGAAAAAACAGGTATGGGCTTAGGTTCAATGGCATTAAAAGAATTTCTAAAATACATTTTCGGTAATAAAGACGTTAATAGCATTACCTTATCAGTTTTTGATTCTAATAAAGTTGCTAAGAACCTATATGAAAAACAAGGGTTTATAATAGAGAAAATAATTGAGAAACCAAAGTTAAAATATATTATGAGAAGATTCCGATGAAATTTCATACGGAATCCCTCATAGTATCTAATTATATTTAAATATTATTTGATACAAATGAAATAGTCTTATTAAGAAGTTCAACTGTCTCAGGTTCATTCGTATTCCTGTCGAAGTCATGTTCAGGTATAGAGGCAATGAATTTATCCGGATGATATTTATTACATAAGGCGATGAATTCGCTATATGGAACATCTGTGTCACCTGCACTATGTGCAGCAAATAAAGGCGCTGGAAGACTATCTACGGCTCTTAACGTGTATAACAAAAAGAAATATTTATCGCGGCCCTCGTAGATCAAGTCTTTCCATTTTCCAGTCTGCCTTGCGTATATATATGTGCTGAAATAGTTAGCTATATCCCCTCGATATACGATTTCTTTATCGTGAATCTTTGTAGAGGCTTCTTCGACAATAGGAAGGTTCATATAGTATGGGCTTGGCGTGTCATACCAGCTGTCACATAGAAATCCATAACCGTAGTACGAAATTATTCCGTTCAATTTAAGGTGGAGCTTATCGCTAGCAGATGCGAGCAATGCGAGGTAAGCGCCTGCAGATCGCCCCCAGACAAATAATGGGAGATTGCTTCTAAGTTCAGTTAGCTTAAAACAATTATTTATAGAATCAATTATGTCTTCTAGAATAGCATCAATCTTCACCTGCGGGGCAAGAGGATAATCAATAGCTAAAATTGCGTAACCCTCGTCTGTCAATCTCTCTTTATGTAATTCTGGTAAATCCTTCGCATTACCGCATAGCAGTCCGCCGCCGTGTATGTATACGATTAAAGCGCGTAGAGTAGAATCGCTAGGGGAATAAAGAGTGAATCTTCTTGACGAGTTAATACTGTTTTCTTTTGAAACCGTAATATTCTTAACATTTAACATAATTTTAATAACTCCTTCGCTTGCCATCCAAAAAAATTTTTATGTTAAAAATAAAAATTATCTAACCAATGAATTATAAATTAATGAATATAAATAGATATTGTATATTTAAATATCATTGAATTATAAAATATGCAAAATAAATATATCTTAAAAAGCTTGAAAATACATGATAAATACAATGAAATCGTATAGAATGATATAACACTATCAGATAAAATTCAAAAAAGCAATAAGGTCGATATTTAGAACATAAAATTTCAAACTAACACTTGAAAAAAAGGTTGAAAGATGATTAAATTGTTATAGAAAATTGGTTGATAAGTTTCGCCAAGTTAAAAGTCTATTATTATTAAACATGAGGAAGAGAGGTAAACTTCATGAGTTATTTAAACAATAATACCGGTTACAGAGAGACACTGCTTTCGACAAGATCTGTTTATAAGAAGGGTAAGTACACTATTCTTGAGCCAGACGGCATCGTTAAGAACGTTATTCCGGGCTACGAGAACTGCGATACAACTATTCTAGGTTCACCCGCTATGGGCGCATCATTTGCTGATTATATTTCAACAGTTCACCCAGGCGGAAAGAACGACAAGATTGGTGGAGACGGAATCGAATCTTTTCTATATGTAATTAGTGGAGAGCTTACAGTAAAGAATGCTGATAAAGAAGCTGATTTAACAGAAGGTGGTTACATTTATTCGCCAGCAGATAAGCCATTCAGTTTCGTAAACAATAGCGACAAGGACGCTTTCGTTTATATCTACAGAAGAAGATACAATCCACTTCCTGGAAAAGAAGCTTACACAGTTGTTGCAAATATTAACGATACACCTTGGAAGGATTACGAGGGCATGACGAACTGTCAGAGCAAAGACTTCCTTCCAGCTGCAGAGGATCTAGGATTTGATATGAACATGCACGTGCTGAAATTTGCTCCAGGTGCATGCCATGGATATATCGAAACTCACATTCAGGAGCATGGCGCATACTTCCTACAGGGCAAGGGAATGTACGTACTAGATGATGAGTGGGTTCCTCTACAGAAGGGTGACTATGTATTCATGGATTCATACGTACCACAGGCTTGCTACGGTGTAGGTACTGAAGACTTTATCTACATCTACTCAAAGGATTGCAACAGAGACGTTGAGCTGTAAGTTTAAGCAATATTAAGAATTGTTGGTAACAGGTTCGCGTCATAGATGCGGACCTGTTTTTATAGATAGAATTTGTATATACAGGTTCATGGAGGAAAAAAAGTGAAATTATCTAGAGAAGAACTAAAGGGCCTGATGAAAGATAAGCTCATGCAGGCGGGACTACATGCTGATGACGCTGAGACTGCAGCAGAAATCCTTACTTGGGCTCATGAAAGAGGTTACTATTCTCACGGTGCCGTAAGAGTTGAGTATTATAGTGAGAGAATTGCTAAAGGTGGAATCACGGTTGAGCCAAACATGACTTGGAAGGAAACTGGACCATGCTCTGGAATTCTTGATGGAGATAATGGAATAGGTTTTACTGTTGCTAAGGTAGGCATGGAAAAAGCTATTGAAATGGCTAAGAAGAATGGAATCGCTGTTGTGGGAATGGCAAACCTGTCACACTCAGGATCCATTGGTTACTACACCGAGATGGCTGCGGATGAAGGGCTACTAGCAATTTCGTTCTGCCAGTCAGATCCTATGGCAGTTCCTTACGGTGGTGCTGAACCATATTACGGAACAAACCCTATGTCATTTGCAGCTCCAACCGCCGATGATAGAAAGGTAGTATTCGATATGGCTACTACAGTTCAGGCTTGGGGAAAGATTTTAGATAAGAGATCTAAGCATGAGGAAATTCCTGCAGATTGGGCGGTAGATGAGAATGGTGCTCCTGTAACAGACCCACATAAGGTTAATGCTCTTAACCCTATTGCTGGAGCTAAGGGGTATGGACTCATGATGCTCGTAGATGTCTTCTCTGGAATTCTTCTTGGTGTACCATTCGGTGGTCATGTTAGCTCCATGTATCATGATCTTTCAGAGGGCAGAAGACTTGGACAGATGCATATCGTAATTGACCCAGAGAGATTTGTTGGTGCAGAGGCCTTCAAGAAGGCTATGAGTCAGTGCTTAGACGAACTTGATACAATGAAGCCTGCTCCAGGATTTGATAAGGTAAACTTCCCTGGTGAGAGAGCTAAGAATAGAATGGAAAAGGCTTATGCAACAGGTGGTTTAGATGTTGCAGATGAACTAGTCGAGTATCTAAAGGGTGAACCGGTTCACTTCAATAGATATGATCACAAGAATAGATTTGCTGACTAATATAAAAGGGAGAGAATAAATGCTAAAGACAATTGTAAAAGCAGGAAGTTATCATGATTCTGTTACCCTGATGCTACTTACCAATGCGGTTTCAACGGTTGATGGTGTAAACAAGGCATCCATCATGATGGCAACTCCAGCTAACAAGGACATTTTTAAGCAGAGTGGACTTGAGACTGAAGAGCTAATGAATGCAACTGCCAACGATATGGTAGTTGTTGCTGATGTAACAGAAGAGAGCGTGCTCGATGCGCTTATGGATAAGGTTGACGAGTACTTCGCAAAGGAAGCAAATGCTGATAAAAAAAGCGAAGGAAATAAATCAGCAAAGAGCTGGGATCAGGCGCTTAAGCAGATGCCAGATGCTAACCTAGCAGTAATCTCCATTCCAGGAGCTTACGCTGCACTTGAGGCAGATAGAGCTCTCGACGAGGGTATGAATGTATTCATGTTCTCTGACAATGTAACGATTGAGGATGAGAAGAAAATCAAGGATAAGGCTCACGAAAAAGGGCTCGTGGTAATGGGTCCAGACTGTGGAACTGGAATCATTCAGAGTGTGCCAATTGCATTCACAAACACTGTAAATCCTGGTTCAATCGGCATCATTGGTGCTTCAGGAACGGGTATTCAGGAGCTCACAACTATTATCGATAGACTGGGTGAAGGTGTAACAAATGCTATCGGTACCGGTGGACGTGACCTCTCTGAAGAAGTTGGTGGTACCACTATGATGGATGTCATCGACGCTATGGAAAAGGATCAGACAGTTAAGGTGCTCGTAGTTATCTCAAAACCACCTGCAAAGTCAGTAAGAGATAAGATTGCCGCAAGACTTAGCGTTTACAGCAAACCTGTAGTTTGCCTATTCCTAGGTGAGAAGCCAGAGTATTATGAAGAAGGTCTGTATCAGACTTATACACTTGATGAGTGTGCTCGTCTTGCAGTCAGCCTAGTAAGAGGTCAGAAAGTGGCCGAAGGGACTGTTGATTGCGACAGGTCTAAGTTCTTCAACCCTGAAGATAAGAAGACAATCAAAGCGTATTACTCCGGCGGTACATTGGCAGGTGAGGCCGCTATGATGATTAAGGATGCCCTTAAGATTACTGATAATACGCATGCAGATGGATTTAAGCTAAATCACGACGGTCACGTTGTAATCGACCTAGGTGATGACATGTATACTCAGGGTAAGCCACATCCTATGATTGATCCTACAAAGAGAGTGGAATGCATGGAAGAGGCTATGGACGATCCTAGCACAGGTGTAATCCTATTTGACGTTGTTTTAGGATATGGTTCTCATGACGATATGGCTGGCGCCCTTATTCCAGCTGTCGAGACGCTAAAGAATAAGGCTAAAGCTCAGAATAGAGAGATATTCTTCGTCGCTGAGGTTTGCGGAACAAGAAATGATTATCAGGGTTATGACGAATCTGTTAAGAAGCTTCAGGATGCAGGTGTAATTGTTGCAGAGACTAATAAGCTAGCTGTTGAGACGGCTATCGAAGCTGTAGGATATAAATTCACTGAGGAGCCAAAGGAAACAAGACCTAAGGAAGTAAAGGAATTTACTCCGGCTGAGCCTTCAGAAAAGCTTTTATCGATGCTTTCACACAAGCCAAAGGTAATTAACATCGGTCTTAAGAGCTTTGCAGAAGTTACAGCTAAGTTCGGATGCGATGTAGTTCAGTATGACTGGATGCCACCAGCAGGAGGAAATATTGAGCTCATTAAAGCTCTTAACTTCCTCAGAAACTACGAAGGGTTTGATATCGACGAAGCAAACCGCAAGGTTATCGCTAAGGTTGTAGCTGCACAGCCAGTTCTGAAGGATAATGTTCCAGCTATGACGGTTATCCCTGAGCTCAACGAGAACAATGGAAGAGTTATTCTTCACGCCGGTCCTCCTATTGAGTATAAGGATATGCCTGCTACAGTACAGGGATCTTGTGTAGGTGCAGTATTGTTCGAAGAGTGGGCAGACAACGAAGCTGATGCTCGTAAGCTCCTTGAGTCTGGAGAAATTAAGTTCATCCCTTGTCACCACTGTAATGCAGTAGGTCCTATGGGAGGAATTACTACTCAGCATATGCCAGTATTCGTAGTTCAGAATGAAACTGACGGTAATTATGCATACTGCCAGATGAATGAAGGAATAGGAAAGGTTCTTAGATTCGGTGCATACTCAGAAGAGGTTGTAAACAGACTAAGATGGATGAGAGATGTTCTAGGTCCAACACTCGGAAGAGCTATAAGAAGCATCGAAGGTGGACTGAATGTTAATCCATTAATTGCTAAAGCGATTGCTATGGGTGATGAATTCCACCAGAGAAATATCGCTGCTTCTCTATGCTTCCTAAAGGAAATGGCACCGATAATAACTGATATGGATATGCCAGAGGATGAAAAGTCTCAGGTAATCAAGTTCCTGTCTGATACAGATCAGTTCTTCCTCAATATAATGATGGCTACAGGAAAGTCAATCATGGATGGAGCTAGAAGACTTACAGAAGGAACTGTAGTAACTGCAATGTGCAGAAATGGTGTAAATTTCGGAATCCGTATCGCAGGTATGGGAGATGAGTGGTTCACTGGACCAGTTAATACACCTCAAGGACTCTACTTTACAGGATATGACGGTGAAGATGCTTGCCCAGATATCGGTGATAGTGCTATTACAGAAACTGTTGGAGTTGGTGGTATGGCTATGATTGCTGCACCAGCTGTAACAAGATTTGTTGGTGCTGGTGGATACGAGGATGCTCTAAATACATCAAATGAGATGACGGAGATCACAATCGATAGAAACCCTAATTACATAATTCCAAATTGGAATTTCACTGGTACTTGCCTAGGAATAGACGCAAGACTTGTTGTTGAGAAGGGAATCACTCCTGTAATCAATACAGGTATTGCTCACAAGATTGCTGGATTTGGTCAGATCGGTGCCGGAACAGTGCACCCACCAATTGAGGCATTTGAAAAAGCAGTTCTTGCGTATGCAAAGAAGCTTGGTTTCTAGAACGTATAGAAATCTTATAAGACAAAACAACGTAGCGGCCTGAGAAATCAGGTCGTTACTATTATTAGACGATATCAAGGGGGATATAAATATGGCAAAGAAGATTGTCATCGCACTAGGCGGAAACGCACTCGGTAACACAGTTGATGAGCAGCGTGAAGCTGTTGCTCATACTGCGAAAGTAATCGTTGATTTGATTGCTGAAGGTCATGACCTGATAGTCACACACGGGAATGGACCTCAGGTTGGAATGATTCAGAATGCAATGGATGCTCTTGCAGCTACACACCATGGATATGGTGCGGTTCCGCTACCTACAAGTGTTGCTATGTCACAGGGATACATTGCAATCGACCTTCAGAACGCAATAAAATACGAGCTAAAGAAGAGAGGAATGGATAAGAAGGTATCATCGATTATCTCACAGACACTCGTTGATCCTGCTGATGAAGCATTTAAGAATCCAACTAAACCGATTGGAAGCTTTATGACTAAGGAAGAAGCAGACAAGATTGTTGCACAGGGTGTCTCAGTAGTTGAAGACTCTGGCAGAGGTTACCGCAAGGTGGTTGCATCACCAATGCCATTAAGAATCTGCGAGCTAGGAACTATCAAAACACTTGCTGAAGCAGGTCATGTTGTAATCACTTGTGGAGGTGGCGGAATTCCAGTATTTGATGAAGGTGGTAAACTTGTTGGAGCAGAGGCTGTAATAGATAAAGATAACGCTTCGAGTCTTCTTGCAAGAGAGATTGGGGCTGATTATCTCGTAATCCTTACAGCTGTAGAAAAGGTTGCCATCAACTTCGGCAAGGAGAACCAGGAGTGGTTATCGGATCTTTCAATTGATAAGGCTAATCAGTACATTGCTGAGGAGCAGTTTGCAAAAGGTTCAATGCTACCTAAGGTTGAAGCGGCTATCCGCTTTGCAGAATCTGGAGAAGGCAGAAATGCGCTTATCACACTGCTAGAGAAAGCTAAAGAAGGTATAAACGGAGAGACGGGAACGGTTATTCACAAATAATTCATCCCGCATAAAATAATTGTCCGTATAATTCATAGGAGTTATTAAGAAAATGAACATACCTGTTAATTTTGCGATGTGGGGCATGGCTATCTTGCCAATCATCGTATTAATCGTATTAATGATCAAATTCCGCTGGGGTGCTACTGAAGCTGCTCCAGTTGGATTGATTGTAACAATTGTATCTGCAATGACGTTTTACAAAGCGCCAGCCAATCTTATTGCCGTTGAGAGTGCAAAAGGTGTATGGAGTTCTTTGGTAATACTCTTAATCATCTGGACCGCGATATTACTATATCAAGCAGGTCAAGAAGCGAACGCTTTTCTAGTAATAAAAAATGAGCTTAGCAAACTCATCCCAAATGAGCTACTGCTGATATTAGCTCTCGGTTGGGTGTTTGTAAGTTTCTTACAAGGAATTACTGGATTTGGGGTTCCGGTTGCAGTTGGAGCACCGCTATTAATAGGAATAGGTGTAAGACCGATATATGCTGTTGCAATCTCGCTTCTAGGTCAAGCATGGGGAAATACCTTTGGTACATTGGGAGCAGCGTGGGATGCACTTGCTGATTCTGCTGGAATTAAAGCTGGAAGTGATGAGTATTTTAAGGCAGCTTTTTGGGCAGCGGTATTTCTATTAGCGTGGAATCTTGTTACAGGTGTTATTATTTGCTGGTTCTATGGTAAAGGAAGAGCTGTTCGCAAGGCATTTCCCGCTGTTCTTATTCTGACACTTGTTGGAGGAGGCGGACAGCTAGTTTTGAGTCAGATTAATACGACGCTGAGTAACTTTATTCCTGCGGTTTTAGCTCTTGTTATAGTTATGCTTCTCGGTAGGATGAAGCTCTATAATACTGATTGGAAAATCGAAGAGTCTTCAATCATGGACAGAACAGAAAGAAGCGACAAAGCTGAAGGTGAAATTCCTGACATGACACTATTTCAGGCATTTCTTCCATATTTGCTTTTATCAGCTATGACGATTGCAGTTCTAGCTATAAAGCCTGTTAATGAAGCTCTTGGACATTTTAAAATAGGTATCACAGTTCCCGAAACACGTACGGGGTACGGAATTGTAAACATGAGCAGTGACAATTATTCGCCAATTGCGATATTTACACAGGCTAGCATGTTTCTTTTCCTCGCAGCCATAATAGCGCTCATTTACTATAAGAAGAAGGGTTGGATAAAGGAGGGGGGCATAAAGACTGCCTTTGCAAACTCTATCTCAATGACAATGCCTTCAGGTATGGCTGTAATCGGACTTGTAATAATGTCGAAGATTATGGGTGGCACTGGTCAGACAATAGTTCTATCGCAGGGAATTGCAAATGTACTCGGAAGCAAGTACCTACTACTTGCTCCGTTTGTTGGTCTTCTCGGAACATTTATGACGGCTAGCAACATGAGCTCAAATATATTATTTGGCGGATTCCAAGTTACTACTGCTAATCTACTGCATGTTTCTACTTCCGGCGTACTCGGTGCTCAGACTGCGGGTGGTGCTATTGGTGCTGCAGTTAGTCCAAGTAAAATTATTTTAGGCACGACTACAGCTAACATTCTCGGCAAAGAGGGTGAAGTGCTAAAGATTCTACTCGCTATAACAATTCCAGCAACGATATTAATCGGCGCTTTCTTGTTCGCAGTATTTGGAATATAGGAGGTGTGATATGGATAAAACAAATTTCTGGAAGACAAAGGCGGGTGCATTGACTATAGGTTTTATACTTGCAATGTTAAGCTTTATAATAATACTATTTGGAATTAAGATGAATTCTGAGACGGTCGAGAATTTCGGGCTGATTGTAGTAATCGTTGCAGTCTTAATCTCGCCTATAAAAGTTTTTATACTCGATAAGCGGAGTAAAAAGGAGGATTAAAGATGGAAATTGAAATGGTCACAGGAAGAATTGCTCAGAATCTAGAGCATCTAAAAAGATATACTTCCACACCTGACGCAGGATGCACTAGACTTCCGTTTACAAAAGAGACTCGAGAAGCAGTTGATTATCTCAGAAAAGAAATGGAAGAAATAGGTCTAGAGGTAAAGGAAGATGCTGCTGGTAATATATACGGAATTCTTAGAGGAACAGACCAAGCGCTTCCTTGTGTAATGACAGGATCACATATTGATTCAGTGCTTCATGGTGGAAACTATGATGGTATCGGTGGAGTTGTGTGCTCTTTGGAGGTTGCAAGACAGATTGTTGAGATGGGACTTGAACACAAGAGAGATCTTGTTGTAATCGGTTTCATGGATGAAGAAGGAATGAGGTTTGGTACCGGCTACTTTGGTTCAGGAGCTATTCTAGGACATAGAAATGCAGAATACACTAGACAGTTCTCCGATATAAACGGTGTCACTATAGCTGAGGCAATGAGAGAATATGGACTTGATCCTGATAAGGTTGAGGATGCTGCATGGCCAGAAGGATCAATTGGAAACTTCGTAGAGGCACATATTGAGCAGGGACCAGTACTGGATCAAAAAAATATTGAAATCGGATTAGTTACTGGAATTGTTGGTATTCAGAGATACATGGTTAAAGTGTATGGAAGAGCTGACCATGCTGGCACAACACCGATGGATATGAGGCTTGATGCAGCAGATGCAGCAGCAAAGGTAATATCCAAGATTGCTGATTGGGCTAGAGAAAAAGCGGACGGAACTGTTGCAACTGTTGGACTGATTAAGGTTCCCAATGGTGGAATGAATATCGTAGCTGAAGAGGTTGAATTTACTGTTGACATTCGTTCGATGAACAATGACAATATAAATGATATTGCAAATAGGATTAAAGCAGCATTAACACGTGAGTGCAAGATAATGGGCGGATCATTTAAGATTGATACAAAGCTTGTTATCACACCAGTTGAATTGAGCAAGAGCATGCTTGATAAGCTTGAGACCTCGTGTAAAACACATGGTTTCTCGTATATGAGAATGCCAAGTGGAGCAGGTCATGATTCCCTTGAAATTGGTCAGCAGCTACCTACTGTAATGGTGTTTGTGCCTAGTAGGGATGGAAGAAGTCACACACCAGTTGAATTCAGCAGATATAGCGACCTTGCTAAAGCTTCGGTACTGATGACGGACCTAATTGCAGATTTATTGAACAAGTAATATTAATAATGGATGGTGAAAGCTATGGTGGATGGTAGATATAATTCTGCCTTCAAAAGGAAAAACATTAGACAACTGAGACGTGCGCTAAAGATGACACAAAAGGAATTTATAGATTACTTTTTATCAAATAGCGACAATAAACCATCGATGAGCATTGCCACACTCTCCAACCTAGAATCAAGGGGAGGAGAGCGTGTCAATGAGGTTGTTAGCTCAGTATGTACAAAGCTCCAAATCGATACGATGTTATTCTCGCTGAGCACGGATGAATTTATCAAGGAGATAGAAAAATATCTTGCTGAGCATAAGGATAACGAAGAATTGGTGCGAGGTATAGAAAAGAAGGGCAGTATTAGCAAGCTAGTGAATAGGCTTACTATGTATTTTGCTGATGAAATGCTCGAAGGTAGGCTTAAGCGTGGAGATCAGATTGAATCTGATAGAGAGCTAGCTAGGAAGTTAGGTGTAGGGAGATCAGCAGTTAGAGAATCCCTAAAGGTGCTTGACGTGCTTGGAATGATTGATATCAGACTAGGGCAAGGAACTTATATTTCTAGTCGTGAAACTAACTTCTTCTCTATCCCATTATCTTGGTCCCTATTTCTTGATGGGGATCAAGTTGATAGTATCTTAACGGTAAGAACTATTCTTGAAATTAAATCAGCTGAACTTGCCGCACAATGCGAAAATCAGGTCAAGCTAAACAGATTAACCGATATCTATAATAAGATGGAGCATACATTTGCTAGTTATGATACCACGGATAATGTACAAGTTGCTCTCAAGGAAACGCTGGATGAAGACATCGATTTCCATACTTGCATTGCAGAATGTTCGGACAATCCAATAATTATATCTATGCTCAGAACAATCAGAAACTTCTTGCAGAGAGTAAGTGGTACAGGTATGGTTGAGCCGAAGCAGATATCTGCAGTTCTCGTGGAGCATAAAAACCTTTATGAGGCGATCATGTCACATGACCCTGATGAAGCCGCGAAGGCGATGAAAAATCACCTCAACGAATCGATCCTGCGTTACAATCTATAAATTAACTTGTATAAAGAATTGAATTAAAATTAGTGAAAATTGGTTGAAAACTAGCGTGAAGCTATGATAAAATATATTCAACCAATTTTTATTTATGTTGACACTATTAGATGTGAGTAGTATAAATATATGTAAGGCTTTATTAGTAGGGCTTTTAATATTATTTATTTTTTTCGTGCGAATGACTTAAGACACATATAAACTATTTTATATAACTATAGTCGTATTAACTTTTTTAATATGGAGGAAAAATGTACAAGATAGTTAGTAAAAAAATCTTGAACCCGGCACTTGGACTTATGGAGATTCATGCCCCATTTGTCGCTAGAAAGTGTGAGGCAGGTCAGTTCATCATTCTCAGAGTTGATGAGGATGGAGAGAGGATTCCTCTCACGATTGCCGATTTCGACAGAGATAAGGAAACTGTTACAATCATATATCAGAAGGTTGGATATTCCTCAAATCTGTTAGCAACCAAAGAAGAAGGGGATTATATTGAGGACTTTGTTGGACCGCTAGGTGTCCCATCACCTCTTAAATATACCGACAAAAAGATCATCGGCGTTGCTGGAGGGCTCGGTGCTGCACCAATTTATCCTCAGCTTAAGAAATTAGCGGAGATGGGCGTTAAGGTGGATGTTATTCTGGGCGGAAGATCTAAGGAATTTGTAATTCTTGAGGAGCAGTTTAGAGAATTCTGTGACAACATTTATGTCTGTACAGATGATGGTTCATACGGAGAAAAAGGCTTTGTTACAGTTGTGCTTCAGGAGCTTCTAGATAAAGGCGAAGAATACGAAGAATGCATTGCTATAGGGTCGCTAGGCATGATGAATGGTGTAGTTAATGTGACCAAGCCAGCAGGTCTTCATACAATGGTTTCGCTTAACCCTCTTATGATTGATGGTACAGGTATGTGCGGATGCTGTCGTGTAACAGTTGACGGTGAGATGAAGTTCGCATGTGTTGACGGACCAGACTTTGATGGATTTAAAGTAGATTTCAAGGAATGCATGGAGCGTCAGAACTTCTTCAAGGATAAGGAGAAGGAGATGAACGACCACGCATGTAAGATAGGAAGGGGTTAAGATGGCTATTAATAGAAATATGAGTCTTGAGAAGGTCAAGATGCCTGAACAGGATCCTAACGTAAGAAATAGAAACTTTGATGAAGTTGCACTTGGATATACTCCAGAGATGGCTATAGAAGAAGCTCAGAGATGTCTACATTGCAAGCACAAGCCTTGTGTAGGTGGATGTCCTGTAAATGTTCCAATTCCAGAGTTTATAGAGAAGGTTGCAGAAGGTGACTTCGATGCAGCATATGAAGTTATCACAAGAGAGAATGCACTTCCAGCAATTTGCGGACGAGTATGTCCACAGGAGGATCAGTGCGAGGGTAGGTGCGTTCGTGGTATCAAGGGAGAACCAGTTGGAATCGGCCGTATGGAAAGATTCGTTGCAGACTACCATATGGCTAAAGGTGATGCATCTGAACCAGTTGGTGAAAAGAATGGAATTAAGGTTGCAGTTATCGGCTGTGGCCCTTCCGGAATAACTTGTGCAGGAGAGCTTGCTAGAAGAGGTTATGAAGTAACTGTATTCGAAGCGCTTCATAAGCCAGGCGGGGTGCTAGTATACGGTATTCCTGAATTTAGACTTCCTAAGTCATTAGTGGCAAAGGAAATTGAAAATGTTGAGAAACTCGGTGTAAAAATTGATACAAATGTCATTGTAGGTAAGTCGATTACCGTTGATGAACTAATGGCTGATGGATATAAGGCTGTATTTATTGGAAGTGGAGCAGGATTACCTAAGTTCCTTAACATCCCTGGAGAGAATCTTCTCGGTGTTTATTCGGCTAATGAGTTCCTCACAAGAGTTAATCTTATGAAGTCCTTTAAGTTCCCAGAGGTTCCTACACCTGTTAAGGTTGGTAAGAAGGTAGCTGTAGTAGGAGCAGGAAATGTAGCTATGGATGCTGCAAGGACTGCGAAGAGACTAGGCGCTGACGAGGTGTATATCGTATACAGAAGAAGCGAAGCAGAGTGCCCAGCTAGACTTGAGGAGGTTCATCACGCTAAGGAAGAAGGAATTATCTTCAAGTTCCTCAATAATCCGTCTAAGATACTCGGAGATGAGAATGGACATGTAACAGGTATTGAAGTTGTTGAGCAGGAGCTAGGAGAGCCAGATGCATCTGGAAGACGTAGGCCAGTTCCTATCGAGGGTTCAAACTATGTCATCGATGTTGATTCGGTTATTATCTCTGTAGGAACAAGTCCAAATCCTCTGCTTAGAGCGACGACTCCAGGGCTTGATACACAGAGCTGGGGCGGAATCATAGTTGATGAGGCTACTATGGAGTCGAGCAAAGAATACGTATATGCAGGAGGAGACGCTGTAACTGGTGCGGCTACTGTAATCCTAGCTATGGGTGCTGGAAAGACTGCAGCAGCAGCGATAGATGAGAAGCTTAAGGCTAATAAATAAGCTATGTCCAGGTTCGAAAGAACCTACATATAGATACATTACCTCATACTTATGGATAATTGAGTACATGCTGATGTATAAGATTGTTCAGAAAACCCGCTAACGACCTTACCTGTTGGCGGGTATTTTTATGAAAATATCTAGCGATGAGTGTGTATAAATTATATTAGAATTCATTACAGTTCCCGTATTTTATCACGCTTATTTGGTAAAAAAGTTCGTAAATTTGGCTTATAAATGATTAAGAAAGCCAACATTAATGATAATTTTTCCAAATCTTTTATTAATTATTGAAATTTAAGTGTTTAACAGATAAGCTATATATGAGAAATAATGAAATCTAGAATACCTAGATAGATGGAGATGACAATGGAAAGAAAAGTAGGCACGATATCAAGAGGAATTAGATGTCCTATTATTCGTGAAGGCGATGATATCTCAAGTGTTGTGGTTAACTCTGTACTTGAAGCTGCAGAGGCTGAAGGGTATGAAATCAGGGACAGAGACATTGTTGCTGTAACAGAATCGGTAGTTGCTAGAAGTCAAGGCAACTACGCTAGCGTTGGGGCAATTGCAAAGGACGTTAAGGCTAAGCTTGGAAGTGATACGATTGGAGTAATTTTCCCAATTCTATCGAGAAATAGATTTGCGATTTGTCTACGCGGTATATCGATGGCTGCTAAGAAAATAGTTTTGATGCTTTCATTCCCAAGAGATGAAGTGGGTAATCAGCTTTTAACAGAGGATCAGCTTGATGAGGCAGGAATTGATCCTTATTCAAAGGTTATGTCTCTTGAGGAGTACCGTGAACTTTTCGGAGAAAATAAGCATCCATTTACAGGAGTAGATTACCTCGCGTACTACGGAGAGGTTATAGAAGCAGCTGGCGCTGAAGTGGAGATTGTTCTTGCTAATCATGCGACAGAGATTTTGAACTACACCGACAAAGTTATTAACTGTGACATTCACACTAGGAAGAGAACTCGCCGCATACTAAAGGACGCTGGTGCAACAGTGCTTGGTATGGATGAGATTCTAAATGCTCCAGTTGATGGCAGTGGCTTCAACAGCAAGTACGGACTTCTTGGCTCCAACAAGAGTACAGAAGACAGCGTGAAACTTTTCCCTGAGAGCTGCGAAGATGTTGTACTAGGTATCCAGAGGTCAATACTCGATAAAACAGGTAAGTGTGTAGAGGTCCTAGTATATGGTGACGGAGCATTTAAGGATCCGGTTGGTAAGATTTGGGAGCTCGCAGACCCTGTAGTATCACCAGCATACACACCTGGACTCGAGGGTACACCTAATGAACTTAAGCTCAAGTACTTAGCGGATAATGATTTTAAAGACTTAAGCGGAGAGGCACTAAGGGAGGCTATTTCTGCTAGAATCAAGGAGAAGGATGACAACCTTGTTGGCAAGATGGAGACAGAGGGAACTACACCTCGTAGACTGACTGACCTCATCGGTTCTCTTTGCGACCTAACAAGTGGTTCTGGTGATAAGGGAACTCCTGTAGTACACATTCAGGGCTATTTTGATAACTATACAAATTAATACTAGAAACTACAAAGGCTCGGATGTATCCGAGCCTTTTCATATAAGAAATACCTTTTGTATTATATGAAATTCGTGGCAAATCCCCTTTACCGATTGTGTAAAATCGAGTAGAATATACGCGGGTTAAAATGAAAGGAAGGAATATGGGAAAGAAACAAAGTCTCAAAGAACGAATTATAGAAGTGTCGTGGGAACTATTCGAAGAAAAGGGCTACGAAGCAACAACGATGAACGACATCATCGAGAAAGCGCAGGTGGCGAGAGGCTCTTTTTACTATTACTTTAAAGGGAAAGAGAGTTTGCTTGATACGCTCGCTACTGTTTTCGATAACAAGTATAGAGAAATTATGAAGGGAATCCCAGCGGACACTAGTGTGTTTGATACGCTGATGATCCTCAATTTTGAAACTCATACGTTTATTGAGAAGCATATCGATCATGAGCTTCTAGGCAATATGTATGCAAGTCAGCTAACCAATACTGCTGCTAGTAAGCTGCTCGACAAGGACAGATATTATTTTAAGCTCCTCGGTGAATTGCTCAAGCGAGGACAGGAAAACGGGGAGATAACTATAGAATTCAGTGTTCCTGAACTTGTTAATAATTACGTAATACTTGAGCGTGCACTCGTTTCTGACTGGTGCATGAAGAATGGTGCATTTTCGCTAGCTGAATATAGCAAGAAGTATATGCCACTATTCTTTGGGGAGTTTAGGGTGAAATAATATCTAGTTTTTAAATAGTAAACTTATTAAAGTTAGTAAACAATAGATGTTTTGAAGACGCCTTTTTAGGCGTCATTTTTATGTAATATATGGTTTGATGTAATGGAATCAAAAATCGAATAGTTAAATTTTATATAGGATTTTATATGCTCTGTTATTTAAAAATATATAATTAATACAATTAGATTGCATATTATGATAAAGTAATTGTAATTATGCATTAAGAGTTTAAATGAACGGTGTTACTTAAACACTATATTACAATTACTAGACTTGCATTTATTTGATATAAGACGTGGTATCGTAAAGGAGAGAGTATGAGTAAGAATATAAGTATAGACGATAGTTATGAAAAAAATCTGAATCGGACAAGCTAAATACCATAATGGATATTCAATCCATATTCATACCTATAGATATGAATATGGAGCTTGGGAATATGAAAATGGTGTTGCTCATAGTTCGACTAGAGCAGTAAACTTTACAAAAGACATTATAGTGCATACTTTCGGAAAAGGTATTGATGGGGGTAGTACAATATCATACAAGGGCATCGAAAAATTATATAAATGAGAATAACTTTATATTAAAACGATCAATGGCAAGGATAGGAATTGATGTTGCTCAAGATTTTATTCCTATACCAGGTCTATCTGTCGTTATGGATTTTGCTGAGGATATGAATAATAGTTATAAAAATAGAACTCTTGCAACAAATTTAACAAGAATTGAAGTGACAAAAACAACTGATTCATATATTACGCAGGTTAATGACGAATGTATTATAAAAGAGCTTAGCGAAGGAGGCTACAAGTGGATAGATTAAATAAAAGATTTACTTTAATTGTATTAGTTTCGATATTTGTATCCATTTATTCGTGCTACTCCATACTTAGAATGAGTAATGCTATATTTAATATAAAACTCTTAATCAAATTAGACATGAATATGTATTTATTGAGCCTTGACTGTCAAGTTTCAGAGTTTGAAATAATCAATGGAGAGATCATCTACAGTGTAAAAACGGGACGTAACACTAATGAGATTATAAAATATCTAAACAGTGAAGGTTATCACATATCAATTAAAGAAAAAAATAATAAAGCAAAACAGCTGATTGACTTTCAAAAATATTATCGTTCTAAAAAAAATATAAAGGGAATGGATAAATGGTTATATATTAGAGATAAGATACGTGAGGATATGACAGAAGCAGGATATCAGTGGATTTATTGAGTGGCAATATGGATAGTCACTTGTTATTTCTGGATGGGAGCATTAGAAGAATGGATAGGAAACAAAAGATATTGTTATGTCTGTTTTTGCTAGTAAATGTAATATGTATAACAGTTATGGTGCATCAGTATCTAGAATTGCAGACTGCTGAGAGAGTATTAGACAGTTTAAAAATCAAATAGGATCTAAGCTTAATAAGGATAGTACAATATTCCTTTTTAGAATGATGGCAAAAAATTAGTAAGGGATATATTCAAACATTATTTATGAATGAGGATATATCCGTCGTTTTTTAGTACTGCATTAATTCAAGTAGAGGATAAAATAAAAGTCGATAATGATACTATAAAAGAAATATATGATATCTCAAATATAATAAAAAGAAGCTTGTAGGAGAAGCCAAATATAGTATATATATGAAAATTTTAGAGAAAAGCCTTTAGCACGCAGAAGGTGGGGCTTCAAAGGTACTAATATTTCCAAGTATGATGAAACATTGATTGATAAATGTAATGATAACATTACAACAGAACGCGCCTATGATAGATGCAGGGAAATTGAAAATAGTGTTATTTTTGATTTGCATATGATTGAATCCTCTAATGTTGCTGAATTCAATACAAAATTTGTAAAATGTAAGAATACACAAATGATAATAGAACATATTAATAATTCTACAGGCAGCAATATAACAGTGAATGATATAGTTTATTCCCAGGATAAAGTCAGTGAAGTAATAGATAAGTATAAAAAAATATAAAAGACGGGAGATATCGGTATGGGTGCACTACAATATTATATTAAAGAAAAAATTGCATGAAGGGATGCTAAGCCATGGATGCATTAAAGAAAAAGAAAAATAATATTATAGTTTTAGTAGTAGTAAGTTCAATTTTTTTTACATTTGCAGCAAAACACTATCATGACCAATATAAAAAGGAAGAGCTAAACGTAATAAGAAAAAATGCCGAGATGAAACTCGTTTTTGATCTGGAAGTTGATGAGAATGACAATTGGAGCAAAGGTAGAAACACAGATACTGTTATAGAGGAATTTAACAAAAAAGGTTGCATAATAACATTTCAAGAAATACAAAGTGCAAAAGTTTTCTATAGCGATATAAAAGGAAACAATAAGGCGTTAGAAAGTAGAAAAAAGATTTTTGAAGCTATAAAAAAGTATAAAGAAGTCGAGAGTTTAGGAGATATTGGGAATGGTGCTTTACAAGACTATCTGGTTTCTCAGTTAGATTGGCAGACAAAATAAATTTTATACAAGGTTAATTTATTATTTATAAACCTATACGAAAATATAGGTGAAAATATGGGTAATCAAAATAATAAATTAATACTTGTTGAGGAAAGTGTGGATTCTGATGAAAAACTAAGATTATTTTTATAATACTAATTTTGATAAGTGTATGTGCTTCTTCAGTAATAATTGTAAAAGAGTATGGGGCACACAAAAAACAAAGCGAAAAATTAAAGGAAGAATGGAAAAATGAAAATTTTAAAATTAGCCGTGTTTTTGATTTAGATACTACTAAAAAAAATAATATACTTACTTGGCAAAAAGGAAGAAATACAGATGTAATCATAAGATATCTTAATGATGAAGGGTATTTGGTCACATATGAGGAAATTGAGAAAACAAAAGTTAAATTTGAAGATTGTGTAGATAATACAGAAGCTCAAAGGAACAGAAAGAAAATTATAAAGATGATTGACGATTATTGCGACAAAATGAATTTAAAAGTTCATAATGCTTATGAGTGTCACCTGACAATAATAGATGATATGAAAAAGAAAGGGTATGGTTGGGACTACGGATACTAAAAAAGTAATCTCTGTGGAAGCGATTGGGCTGTTTGCAGATACCGAGAAGAAAAATATGTCATCACTTCAGCTCTCTATGTATAACTTTATGATTAAAGTTGAATTAGCAACAACAGATTCATACGTCACTCAGGTTAATGATAAGTGCGTCATAAGACTTGAACCAAATACAGAAGCGATTATGATATATGTGGATAATAAAGACTATCCATTAAAAGGCTCAATGAAAGATAATATTGAAACTTTAAGAGAATGTGGTGAGCATGTAGGACTATATTCAACTGTGGAAGTTAGAGATGAAATTAAGAATCAATTAATAATGGGGGATATAAATGGATAAAAAAAATAGGTTCAATATAATTGTATTAGTTTCTATATTGGTATCTCTCTTTTCATGTTATTCTACGTATAAAATAAACATTGGGATAGCTAATTTAAAGTGGTTAATTCAAATGAAAATAAGTATGAACTTGAGAGTTGTTGATTGTAAACTAGTAGATTTTGATATAATCGATGACGACGCCACTTATAGTATCAAAAAGGGTCATAACACAAATGCAATTGTAGAATACCTTAATAGTGAAGGGTATGATATATCAATTAAGGAGACAGGTAATAAAGCGAAGGATCTGATTGAATTTCAAAAGGATTATCGTGCTAAAAACAAAATTAAAGAGCAACATAGCCCCTCGGATATTAGAGATAAAATTTGTAAGGATATGACAGAGGCAGGATATCAGTGGGAGTACTAACTAATATTGTGTGCAGATTGAATTTTGATAAAAGGGAGGTTTAAGAAAATGAGCACCAAGCGAAAAATTGTTTTATGTGTACTTTTACTTGTTAATATAGTATGTCTAGTATTTGTAGTGCGAAACTATCTAGAGTTGAAGAGCCTACATGAAGCACTGGACAGTATAGAAATCAACTAGAATTATAGATTAATAAGGATAGTATGCCACTTATTTTTATAAAGGTGGTATAAATAAACAAGGGATATATTCAAACATGATTTTATCAAGTGGAATGTATCCATCTTTTTTTGCAAAATTCCGAAAAATAATTAACAAAACAGATTGACAAGGTTTTATCACAATGATATGGTTATATTAAATTTAGAACGCAGTCTAAAAAATATTAAAGGGTGATTGAGACATGAAAGCAATTACTAACATCCAGAAGTTTTCAATACATGACGGAGACGGCATCAGAACTACCGTATTCTTTAAAGGCTGTCCGCTTCACTGCACTTGGTGTCATAATCCGGAGACACAGTGCTACAATCCAGAGGTTGAGTTCGACAGCGAGAAGTGCGTAGGGTGCGGTTCCTGCATAGGAGCTTGTCACGCTGAAGCAATCAGTATCGTAAACGGAAAGGCATTTACGGATTCTAACAAATGCAATCGCTGCGACAAGTGCGGCAAGATGTGTCCAAGCTCTGCTAGAAGGGTAATGGGCAAAGATTACGAACCAAAGGCACTTGTAAAAGAGCTGATGAAAGATCTCATGTTCTACGAAGAGTCGGGAGGTGGCGTAACACTCTCAGGCGGCGAAGTGATGATGATGGATATAGAATATCTGCTCGCTATAGCTAAGGAACTAAAACGCAATGGGATTTCGCTTTTTATCGATACATGCGGATATGTTCCATATGAGAGACTAAGCAAAATCCTTCCATACACAGATACGTTCTTATACGATCTCAAGTGCATGGATGATGAACTCCATAAGAAATACACTGGAGTTAGCAACGAGAAGATACTAGGCAATCTCGCAAGACTTTCTAAGGACGGAGCAAGGATCTACGTAAGAATCCCGGTTATCAAAGAAGTTAATGGTAATGAGAAAAACATGCAGGATACTATAAAATTCCTGCAAGATAACGGAATACATCCTGCTAAAATCAACCTTTTACCTTATCACGACGCAGGTGTTCCGAAGTATTCGAAGATTGGAATGGTGTATGAGGGTCGTGAACTGCATGCACCTTTCAAGGAAGAGATGGAAAAGTTCGCTGAACTATTTATAAAAGCTGGTTTTATTAACACCAAGATAGGAGGATAGCAATGGCAACACATGGTATGAATGAGAGGATTCAGAAGTTAAGAGATATAAGTGTAAATACACCGGTACACATCGATCTCGAAAGAGCTAAGATTGAGACAGACTTCTACAGAGAGAACGATGGAAAGTATTCAATCCCTGTAATGAGAGCTATGGTTCTCAAAGAGTATTTCTCCAAGAAGACGCTTTACTTTGGAGATGGAGAGCTTATCGTTGGTGAGAAAGGTAAGGACCCTCAGGCGTCACCTACATTTCCTGAACTATGCTGCCACAGTGAAGAAGATATGATTGTAATGAGCGACAGAAAGCTCGTTTCATTCCACACTACAGTAGAAGATAGAGAGCTTCAGAAGAAGGAAATCATCCCATTCTGGGAAGGCAGAACTATCCGAGAGAAAATCCTAGCATCGATGACGCCAGAGTGGCATGAGTGCTACGAAGCAGGTGTATTCACAGAGTTTATGGAGCAGAGAGGTCCTGGACACACTTGCGGTGGAGAGCAGGTATTCACTACTGGATACATGGATTATAAGGCTAAAATTAAGGAAACGATGGATAAGCTAGATTGGATGAACGATCCTGAAGCTTATGATAAGAACGAAGAACTAAAGGCTATGGATATCTGCTGCGACGCAGTAATCATCCTCGGTGAGAGATACCACAAGCTAGCGCTCGAGAAGGCTGAAGCAGAGACAAATCAAGTTAGAAAGGCTGAGATTTTGCAGATTGCTAAGAACCTCGAAGTCGTTCCTGCACACGCACCACAGACTTACTGGCAGGCAATCCAGCTATACTGGTTTACACACCTGGCAGTTACAACTGAGCTCAATCCATGGGATGCATTCAGCCCTGGCAGAATGGACCAGCACCTCATCAAGTACTATGAAGCAGATACTGAAGCGGGCATACTCGATGATGAGAAAGCTCTTGAGCTTCTAGAGTGCCTATGGGTTAAGTTCTATAATCAGCCAGCTCCAGTAAAGGTAGGAATTACACTCAAGGAGAGCGCAACATACACAGACTTCGCTAACATCAACACTGGTGGAGTTACGCCAACTGGAGAGAACGGTGTTAACGCAGTTAGCTATCTAATCCTTGACTGCATGGATGATATGAAGCTTGTACAGCCTAACTCAAACGTAACAATCAGTAAGAAGACTCCTCAGAGATTCCTAAGGAGAGCTTGTGAGATTTCAAGAAAGGGTTGGGGACAGCCAGCATTCTATAATACAGAAGCTCAGATTATGGAGCTGATAAATGCAGGGAAGACACTCGAAGATGCTCGTCGCGGCGGTTCTTCTGGATGTGTTGAGACTGGAGCATGGGGAAGTGAAGCATATATCCTTACAGGTTATATGAACATTCCTAAGATATTCCAGATGACACTGTTCAACGGATATGATCAGGTGTCTGGCAAGCAGCTAGGTCTAAAGCTAGGTTATGCTAAGGATTTTAAGAACTACGAGGAGTTATGGGATGCATTTAAGAAGCAGCTAGAGTACTTCGTAAACATCAAGATATACGGTAACAACATCATTGAGAGAATCTATGCTGAGTTCATGCCAGCACCTCTACTTTCTGTAGTAACTAACGATTGTATCTCAAATGCTAAGGACTACAATGCTGGTGGTGCTCGCTACAACACAAACTACATCCAGGGTGTGGGAATCGGAACAGTTACAGACTGCCTAACATCTGTTAAGTATAATGTATTTGATGAGAAGAACTTCACTATGGACGAGCTCATCGAAGCTATGGAGCACAACTTTGAAGGATACGACTATATCTATAGCCTCGTAACTGAGAAGACTCCTAAGTACGGAAATGATGATGACTATGCTGATGATGTTATGAAGCAGATCTTTGACCTATATCACGATACAATCGTTGGCAGACCAAATATGAAGGGCGGAAAGTACGGAATCGACATGCTGCCTACGACCTGCCACGTATACTTCGGTGATGTTATCCTTGCAACTCCAAATGGACGTAAGGCACATAAACCAGTATCTGAGGGAATTTCACCAGAGAAGGCTGCCGATGTAAACGGTCCTACAGCTGTAATCAAGTCCTGCGCTAAGATGGATCACCTCGCAACAAGTGGTACTCTTCTAAACCAGAAGTTTACACCTGATGTAGTGGCTGGTGAAGAGGGACTAGCTCACATGGCTGACCTTGTTCGTTCATACTTCGCTATGGATGGACACCACATTCAGTTCAATATTATAGATAGAGCAACTTTAATC
This sequence comes from Mogibacterium diversum, assembly GCF_938028775.1. Lineage (GTDB taxonomy): Bacteria > Bacillota > Clostridia > Peptostreptococcales > Anaerovoracaceae > Mogibacterium > Mogibacterium diversum_A. Next base: position 131,554 of record NZ_CALIZG010000024.1, on the reverse strand, counting down.
GAGGCGCAGAAGAATCCTGAGGAATACAAGGATCTAATCGTAAGAGTAGCTGGATACAGCGACTTCTTCCGTAACCTCGATAAGCCGCTTCAGGATGAGATTATCAATAGAACTGAGCAATCCTTCAGCTAAGAGGGATAAACCGTGTATAGAAGCAATTTCGATGTATAATAAATACATGAAGCGACTATGCGCAGTGTATTCTAAATAATTACACCTTAACTGGATTGGCGTGAGACTGCGCCAATCCAGCTAATATCACTTTACTTATAGTATTTGCGTGCGTTAGGAGGCAGAAATGAAAATAGGCTTTATAGGCACAGGGGTTATGGCGAATGCGATGATGGGAGGTATCATCAGCGCTGGAGTCTGCAAACCTGAAGATATCATCGGTGCAGATCCAACTGAGTTTGGAAGAACTAAAACTAAGGAACAGAATGGAGTAGAGGTTACAGACAATAATCTAGATGTACTTGAAAAATGTGACTACGTATTCTTAACTGTAAAACCGCAGTATTATGCACCGGTAATCGAGGGAATAAAGGATCATGTAAAGGAAAATCACGTGTTCATCTCGATTGGAGCAGGTGTGACACTAGACTATCTTGGTAAAGCTTTCGGTGACAAAAACGTAAAACTCGTTCGCGTAATGCCAAATACACCAGCTCAGGTTGGTGAAGGCATGTCGGCAGCTTGCCCAAATGAGTTCGTAAGTGAAGAAGAAACTAAGACTACTCTTAGTATCCTGTCTGCCTTTGGAAAGGCTGAAATTATACCAGAAAATCTATTTGACGTAGTCACTGGAATTAGTGGCAGTGGACCAGCTTACGTATTCCTATTCATAGAGGCTCTTGCTGATGCGGCAGTGGTTGGAGGCATGCCTAGAAGACAGGCCTATGAATTCGCTGCACAGACAGTATATGGTGCGGCTAAGATGGTTATGGAAACTGGCAAGCATCCGGGTGAACTTAAGGATATGGTGTGCTCACCAGCAGGAACTACTATCGCGGCTGTTCGTACACTCGAAGCAAACAACTTCAGAAGCGCAGTAATCGAAGGTGCCAATGCAGCTACAGAGAAATCAGCGGCTATGAGAGGTTAGAGCTCGATTCACAAAAATATCTAGCTGGTACTAACATTGACATATAGATGCGTAGAATATCGTTGCATAAAAAAGAACTCGATTCAGCAGAATCGAGTTCTTTGCTTTCTATTTGTCTTTCTTAGACTTCTTATCTTTCTCGTAGTAATGAGAATAAGTCTTTTCAATCGCATCTGCTACGGCTTTTGCATTCCCTTTCAAGTTCTTGTCAAATAACTTGTTATCGTGCTTATTGCTGATAAAACCAATCTCAACTAGGCAAGAAGGCATTTTATTGATACTGAGTTCGTCGTACTCGTTGTTTTCGCTAACGAGTGTTCCTGAACGCACGCGTCTTTTCGCAAAGCCTTCATCGTGCAGCTGCTTCATAATCTGTTTGCCGAGATATCGGCTTTTGGGATTATCATCCTTTGGAAGAAAGACCTCTACACCTTGAGCTCTAGGATCTCCGGCTTTGTTTCTATGAATTGAGACCATAAGCTTGGCTTTTTTTCTGTTAGCCATTTTTCCAATTTTAATCCTCTCGGTAAAGCTATCATTCTCACGAGTTAGGTAGACCTTAAAATTTTTCTTGTTAAGTTCTTTTTTTATTTGTAGTGCTATACGAAGCGTATCGTCTTTTTCTTTTCGAGACTTGGTTTGAGAACCTGGGTCATGTCCACCATGACCAGGATCGATGAAAATTACTCCGCGATCAAGCTTTGGTGGGGCGAGTACGTCTCTATTACGGTATAGTCCGATCACAAAAAATAGAACTAAGAAGAGCGATATGAAAAATGTATATTTGCGCCTACGACGTCTGCGCATTTTCTTCTTTCGTTTGTCAGCGATAATGATATCGCGCATCTGCTGTTCTGTAAGTGCCAATTTCTTCTCCTGATTAGTTCTTAATATATTATAACTATGCTACTATATTGCATAAAATTTGTAAATATTGTACATTGTACTGTCTAGAATCATTGAAGGGAAACAATTTAAATGCTATAATTTATGCAAACTATGTCTTGATAGGAAGAGGGGTTTTTATGTATGCATTGACGGCGAAGGCTATGCGTTACATGGATGAATATACGATTGGCAAGGGGATACCAAGCGCAGTTCTTATGGAGAATGCTGCTGGGGGACTTGTTAATGAGATTATTTCTCGCTTTTCTGATAAAGACACCGAAGTGCTCGTAGTCGTTGGTCATGGCAACAATGGTGCAGATGGTCTCTGTGTGGCAAGATGGTTAATTCATTTGGGTTATGTTGTTAATGTCTACTTCGTTGGAGATAGAAGTAAGGTTTCGCGTGCGTTCACTGACCAACTAAGAATTTTAACATCTATGAGCAAATCCTTTAGGATGTATGGATTAGGATCTAGAGATGACCTCAAGATTCTGCAGCAGCGCTATGACGTGATTGTAGATGGGATCTTTGGAATCGGACTCAATAGGAGGTTCGGTGCTAACTTTGCAAAGTTTATCGAGTATCTCAACACGAAGTCAGGCTTCAAGGTTGCTATTGATGTTCCTTCAGGACTTAATGGCACGACTGGCGGCATTATGGATGCTGTGTTTAAGGCTGATCTCACAGTGACATTCGGAAACTACAAGACGGGAATGTTCTTCGGTGAAGGAAGAGTTGTATCAGGAGAAGTAAAATTAATAGATATCGGTATTATTAAATCGGGATACTCGTCGATTGATGATAAACTGTTTATATGCGATAAGAAGTTTTTAGAGGATACTAGACATCTTGCACTAATTCCTCGTGAAGAACGCTCGCACAAGGGGACATTCGGTTCCGTTGGAATTGTTGTTGGGCCTAACGCGATGATGGGCGCAAGTATGCTGGCTGCAAAAGCAGCATATAGATGTGGATGTGGCCTGGTTAAGATATTCTGCCCTAATAAGTACGTTGGGTATTTTAATGTTGCTATTCCGGAGGCAGTTGTCGTACCATATAAGAATGATGATATAATTGGTGCTATGACAGATTTTGCCGGTTCCGTTGATGTTGTCCTTATCGGACCTGGTCTAAAAGAAGATTCGACAGGTAGGATTCTCGTTAAGCAGCTGCTTGCAATGGAGATAAAGCTAGTAATCGATGCAGGCGCACTTAATATTATCGCACGAAATCTCAAACCTTTCCGCAAGAGAAGAGCTAGATGTGTCATAACCCCGCATGTTGGCGAGATGGCAAGGCTGTGCGATGAGGACATAAAGGTCGTTGATAAGAACAGAGTTGGATTTATTAAAAAGTTCTCACAGCACTATAATGTGAGTATGGTGGTGAAATCTGATGTGTCGCTGATATCGCTTTTGAACGGCAATGACCAGAGGTTGTTCCTTAATACGCTTGGCAATTCGGGCCTTGCTACTGCAGGTTCCGGAGACGTGCTTGCAGGCACTATCGCTTCGCTTATAGCACAAGGCAATAGTCTTAATAACAGCCTTTTGTACGGAGTTATGATTCATGGTAATGCTGCGGATAAGCTTGACACCGGTGAAGATGCTAGAAGAAAGATGATGGCCAGTGATATAGTGGATAATCTTTTTTAGGGATCTATAGGTAATTTGAATAATTGTGGAAGTCGCTTGCATAAAGTCTAGCCTAAAGTGGCTTCCGCTTTTTTATTTCTTGTACTAAGCGAGTGAAAATGTTATAATCAATCCGTTATGACGAAGCTTGTCCATAACACTCTGAAATGGCAGGAGGTGAATTAGTAATATGGCACAGGTTACCGTTAGAGAAAACGAGAGCTTGGAAAGCGCGCTCAAGAGATTTAAGAGATCTTGTGCACGTGATGGAGTAATGTCCGAACTCAGAAAGAGAGAGCATTACGAGAAGCCAAGCGTAAAGCGTAAGAAGAAGTCTGAAGCTGCCAGAAAGAAGGCAAGAAAGTTTTAAGTCTTAGGAGGTGAAGAGCGTGAGTTTGAAAGAACAGTTGATGGCTGATTATAAGACAGCTATGAAGGAACACGACGTCACCACCAAGGAGACCGTCAACCTCGTTAGAGCCGCTATTAAGCAGCACGAAGTAGATCAGAAGGTCGCACTTGAGGATGACGCCGACATCGTTCCAATCATCAAGAAGCAGCTCAAGATGCGTAGAGATGCGCTAGCTGATTTCGAGAAGGCTGGAAGGACAGACTTGTTAGATGGTTATAAGAAAGAAATAGAGGTTCTCGAGAGATATCTCCCTGAGGAGATGTCTGAAGAAGAAATCCTTGCTGCAGTTGAAAAGATTGCAGACGAAGAGGGTATAGAACGCAGCATGAAGAGCATGGGCGCTATGATGAAGGCGGCTATGGCTAGGTTACATGGCAAGGCTGATGGCTCTCTCGTATCTAAAATGGTTAAGGAATACCTCAGCAAATAACTATCAATATGTAACTAACAGGGCATACGCCCTGTTTTTTCTTTTTATCTCATTGAAATTACAAATGCTTGTTAAGTATCATTTCGTTGTAATAAGTAGTTAAAAAAGCTATAATAATAGTTAATATTTACAAAGGAAGAGTGCATGGATAATAGTAAAGATATAGTTAGATTTGAGATTCCAGAGGATATTAATAGAGAACAGCTTTTTGGCACACTTGATGCTAATATCAAGCAGGTCGAAAAGGCTACAGGCACGTCAATCGTAATGCGAGATGACGGGCTTTTTATTAAAGGAACGGAGAACCTGAAAGCTGCAAATATAATTAATAGAATGGTTGAGAATCTACGAGTTGAGCCAGAAATCGATGCGCGCAGGGTTAACTACCTGATTGATCTTGAACAGAAAGGCGAGAGTTTTGATGCTAGAGAGCAGGTAAATGATGTAATCTGCTACACGCATAGGGGGAAGCCGCTTAGGCCAAAGACTAAGGGGCAGAAACGATACATCGACACCATTCGAAGGAATGACATGGTTTTTGGCATCGGTCCAGCGGGTACAGGAAAAACGTATTTAGCATGTGCTCTTGCTGCTAATGCCCTTAAGAATAAAGAAGTAGAGAGGATAATATTGGCCAGACCTGCTGTAGAGGCGGGCGAAAGCCTCGGTTTCTTGCCAGGAGACCTTCAGGATAAGGTTGACCCATATCTTAGACCTCTATACGATGCTATATTTGAGATAGTTGGGCAAGAGACGGCTGCTAGGCTCAAGGAAAGTGGGGTTATCGAGGTTGTACCTCTAGCTTATATGAGAGGTCGTACACTTGACAATTCATTTATCATACTCGATGAAGCGCAGAATACTACGCGTGAACAGATGAAGATGTTTTTAACTCGTATGGGCTTCAATTCAAAAGTCGTTGTAACTGGAGACATTACGCAGATAGATTTACCGAAGGGCGCGGGGTCCGGTCTTGTTGAGGCAAAGCGTGTTCTATCTGGTGTGGAAGGCGTCGAATTCAGCTACTTAACTGAGGTGGACGTAGTTAGGCACGAGCTTGTTAAGCGGATTATAAAGGCTTATAGTGATTATGAAGACTCGAATAATTCCGGAACGAATGTCAGACGTGGTGGGAGTAAACGATGATTTTAGATATCAACTACAGTGATGCTATATATGGTGATGCTGATATAGATGAACGCATCGATAAAGATTTGATTCATGAGGCCGCAGTCTACCTAATATCCTCAGAGCTGCTCGGTGAGATGAGTGAAGAAGCGCTTGACAGAGCGTCGGAGTTGCCACTATACATTGGTGTGTCCCTTGTTTCAGAGGATGAAATAAAGGACATTAATAGAGATTTTCGTGGCATAGACAAGGTCACTGACGTGTTGTCATTTCCGCAGTTCGAAAGCACTGATGAAATTCTTGCGGAAATAGAAGGTGATGAGGCGCTCGTAGATATTCCGCTAGGTGATGTGGTTATTTGCCTTGACCAAGCAGAACGTCAATCGAAGGAGTATGGAACATCCATTAGACGCGAAGTTACATACCTCTTCGTGCACAGTATACTTCATCTGCTAGGATATGATCACATGGAGGAAGAAGATAAGTCATTGATGCGGGCACATGAAGAAAAAATCATGACGGCACTAGACATCTTAAGATAGGTGATTCTTTAATTAAGTTAATAAGCAGTAAGTTTCTGTGTTCTCAAAAACATAAGAGAACTGGAATTATTGCTATCAAAATGAATGGAGAACTAATGAAATCAGGTTTTATTGGAATAATCGGAAGACCTAACGCGGGGAAATCTACACTTCTTAATAATGTACTAGGTGAGAAAATTGCCATCACCTCGGACAAGCCACAGACGACGAGAAATAGAATTACGGGTATTTACACGGATCTCGAGTACGATGAGGGAAGTGGCATCCAGATGATTTTTCTGGACACACCTGGGATACATAAGCCTAAAAATAAACTGGGGGCAGCGATAAACGAGACTGCGGTTAACACTATGGGTGGGGTTGATGTGGTCTTACTTATCGTAGATGGGGCTAAGAAGTTCGGAAAGGGAGACCAGTATATTTTAGACATGCTAGCTCAGTCAGATAGCAAGAAACTGCTTGCAATCAACAAGATGGATTTACTTAGCCCTGAGGAATATCTTGAGCTTTATAATAGATATGATGAATGTGGACTATTCGATGAGATTTTTGGAATCTCGGCACTTCAGGACACTAACGTAGACAAACTCATGAAATGCCTAACGAAATACATGGCCGAAGGACCAATGTATTATCCTGAAGATATGGCGACTGATCATCCTGAAAGGTTCATAGTAAGCGAGATAATTAGAGAAAAACTACTGCAATATCTAGATCAAGAAGTACCACATGGAATCTTCGTTGAAATTGAGTCATATGAAGAGAAACCACACATCACGGAAATCGGTGCAGTCATATGCTGCGAGCGCACATCGCACAAGAGCATTATTATCGGTAAGGGCGGACGCAAACTCAAAGGTATTGGAAAGAGCGCAAGGGAAGAAATTGAATTGCTGCTTGGAACCAAGGTGTTTCTGTCGCTTTGGGTAAAGGTTAAAGAGCGGTGGCGTGATTCTGACAGGGTTATTAGAAATCTTGGATATAGGGATGAGTAAGAATGCTTATTAATACAGAAGGAATAGTGCTTCGTCAGAGCAAGATTGCCAATAACAGACGGATTATTACGCTTTTCACAAGGCGATACGGTAAAATAACTGCGGGGACAAGTATTAACGAGCGTGCTAAAGGAAGGGCGGCGCTTGCTATAAGACCTTTTACATATGCGGAATATGACATATTTAAAGGGCGAAACTATTTCAATATCAATAATGCGGATGTAAAGAAAAGCTATTACTCAATCGGCGAAGATATAGATAGATATATGGTTGCTTCAAAGCTTCTTGAGTATATAGATAAAACAACTGAAGAGGAACAGCTTAGGCCTAGACTTTTTGATTTATCAATTGAGTTCATGGAGTCAATCACCAATGCTAAGGGGAGTTACATGACACTCCTTTATGCGTTTGTTGTAAAGTCGCTATCGCTTAACGGCGTGATGCCAGAAATTAAGCAATGTGTGAGCTGTGGTAAGTCGCTTTCTGATATAAGAAAAGAGGGAAATGGCAAGGTAAAGTACTTTTCTGTGACTGGTGGTGGCATTATGTGTGAGGATTGCTACACAAGGCTTGATGCGCAAGATGTTTCGTTGATTTTCAAACCCGATTTTGATATAGTTGAAGTGTTAGATTACTTTGCAAAGAAGCCACTCTCGAGTTTTGAAAAGGTATCTCTCAAGCCCGCAGTGTTAAATGGATTGCAGAGAATTTTGTCTGAATACTTGAAGTATTATCTTGATGTTGATATTTTCGATAATGACATTAGCTTATAGAGTTAGTTGCAAAGTTAAAAAAGGAGGATGCTATGGAAATCACATTAGAAAAGATTGAATTAGTGAAAGACAGGACAGGGGTTAGCTATAGAGAAGCAAAGAGTGCTCTTGAAGAAGCTAATGGTAGTGTAGTCGATGCTATTATTCTCATTGAGGAGAATATGGGGACCGATGATTCAGCTGATGAAAATCTGTACGGCAATGAACTTTTCGCTCGTCTTAAGAAGACTGCTGAAAAGGGGAACATGTCACGAATCATCATCAAGAAAGGCGATGAAGTGCTCGTTAATCTACCGCTTACAGTTGGTATTTTAGGTGTTGTTATCGCACCTTGGGGAATGATACTAGGTCTAGTTGCTGCGGCAGGATTTAACTGCAATGTCGAGTTTGTAAATGACAAGGGAGAAGTTACAGATGTTAACGGCAAAGTTAAAGCTCAGTATAGCCGTGCAAAGAGTGCTGGCACCGAGACTGTAGATAAGATTAAAGATAGCGAGCTGTATAACGATATTAGAATCAAGGGACAGGATAAGTTTGAAGATTTAAAAGATAAGGGTCTCGATAAGTTTGATCAGGTTAAGAGCAATGTCAATCTCTCTGATTTAAAGCGCAAGGGCAGTGAGATTCTTAAGAAACGCAGCAAAGATGACGAATTTGATTTCTCTGAAAATGATATAGCTGATGATGTTGATGGATACTATGATTTGGATATTGAGAATCTAGGACCTGATCAGCCAGGAAATGTATTTGTTGACAATGAGGAAACTCATAAAGAAGATACAAAATAAGAGTTTGCGCTAAACTGCGCTAATCGTTAGAAATTTTTTAGATAGGACAGGTATAGACAGATGGCAATTGATAAGAGTGTAGTTCAGCCAGATAGAGTTGTAACTATGGATAAGATTACTGCTCTGGCGAAGAACAGAGGTTATATTTTCCCCGGATCAGAGATTTATGGTGGCTTAGCCAATACATGGGATTATGGACCTCTTGGAGTTACATTCAAGAACAACGTTAAGAAGGCTTGGTGGAGCAAGTTCGTCCAGCAGTCAAAATATAATGTTGGCATTGATGCTGCTATCCTCATGAATCCAGAGACGTGGGTAGCATCTGGACATGTGGGTGGCTTCTCAGACCCACTTATCGATTGCAAGAGCTGTAAAGCAAGGTTTAGAGCTGATAAGATTATTGAAGACTACCTTGTTGAAAAGGAAGGCAAGCAGATTTCATGTGACGGCTGGAGTAATGAGGAGATGGAAAAATATATCTCTGAGAACAATATTCCTTGCCCAGAGTGTGGTAAGTCTGACTTCACAGGAATTCGCAAGTTTAACTTAATGTTTAAGACTTTTCAGGGTGTAACAGAAGATTCAAAATCAGAAATCTTTCTAAGGCCTGAGACGGCACAGGGCATATTCGTTAATTTTAAGAATGTCCAGAGAACTTCTCGCAAAAAGATACCGTTTGGTATAGCACAGATAGGCAAGTCGTTCCGTAACGAAATTACGCCTGGAAACTTCACTTTCAGGACTAGAGAGTTTGAGCAGATGGAGCTAGAGTTCTTCTGCAAACCAGGAACTGATCTAGAATGGTTTGAGTATTGGAAACAATATTCAATTGATTTTCTTAAAAATCTTGGCATGAACATGGAAAATATCCGTGTTAGAGATCATGAAAAAGAAGAACTATCGCACTATAGCAATGCAACTTCAGACCTAGAATATTTATTCCCGTTCGGATGGGGAGAGCTATGGGGAATAGCGGATAGAACAGATTTCGACCTCACTAGACATCAGGAGCACTCAGGACAGGATATGAGTTATCTTGACCCTGAAACAAACGAGAGATATGTTCCATATTGTATAGAGCCATCTCTTGGAGCAGACAGAGTAGCACTCGCATTCCTAATCGATGCATATGATGAGGAAACTGTGGTTGATGGAAAGGGCAAAGAAGATACTAGAGTTGTCCTTAGACTTCACCCTGCACTTGCTCCTTACACAGTTGCAGTTCTGCCGCTATCTAAGAAACTAGAAGATGTAGCTTTGCCTATTTACGAGGAACTTAGTAAGCATTTTAACGTTGAATACGATGCTGCAGGTTCAATAGGCAAGAGATATAGAAGAGAAGATGAGATTGGAACACCTTTCTCAATCTGTGTGGATTTCGACACAGAAACCGATAAATCAGTCACTATACGCGATAGAGATACGATGGAGCAGATTCGTCTACCTCTGTCTGACGTTAGGGAGTATATAGAAAACAAATTGCAGTTTTAACTAAGGAGAAATGCCATGGAAAAATTTGTTTATTCTTTCAATGAAGGCTCTAAGGATATGAGAAGCCTTTTAGGTGGTAAGGGTGCAAACCTTGCTGAAATGACTAAGATTGGTCTGCCAGTACCGTTTGGATTTACTATTTCAACGGATGCTTGTAAAGACTATCTCGACAAAGGCGGAGTTTTATCAGAAGATATTGTTAAGGAAGTGTATGACCATCTTGCGGAACTTGAGCACGTAATGGGCAAGACTTTTGGAGATGTTGAGAATCCTCTCCTCGTATCGGTTAGATCTGGAGCTCCTGTATCGATGCCTGGTATGATGGATACTATTCTCAACCTTGGTCTTAATGACGAGTCTGTAAAAGGGCTTGCTGCAAAGACTGGAAACGAAAGATTTGCTTATGACAGCTATAGAAGATTTATCCAGATGTTTGGAGATGTAGTTCTTGAGATATCAAAAGCTAAGTTCGATTTTATCTTCGACGGCAAGAAAGAAGCAGTTGGAGCTGAGTTTGACGTTGATCTATCTCCAGAAGATCTTAAGTCTATTATCGAAGACTACAAAGCACTCGTTAAAGAAGAGCTAGGAAGAGATTTTCCACAGGATCCTAAAGACCAGCTGATGGAAGCTATCCAGGCTGTATTCCGTTCGTGGAATAACGACAGAGCTATTTTATACAGACAGCTAAACAACATTTCCGCATCTCTTGGAACTGCGGTTAATGTACAGTCCATGGTATTCGGAAATACTGGCGAAACGTCAGGAACTGGTGTTGCATTTACAAGAAGCCCTGTAAACGGAGAAAACAAGATCTTTGGTGAGTTCCTTGTAAACGCTCAGGGTGAAGATGTTGTTGCCGGAATTAGAACACCTCAGCCAATCGCAGAGATGGAGCAGGCTTTCCCTGAAGTATATGCGAAGTTTGAGTCTGTAGCCGAGATTCTGGAGAAGCATTACAAAGATATGCAGGACATGGAGTTTACCGTTGAGGATAACAAACTATTCATGCTCCAGACAAGAAATGGTAAGAGAACTGCTACTGCAGCTGTTAAGATTGCAGTGGACATGGTTGAAGAAGGGTTAATTGATAAGGAAACTGCTATACTTCGTATAGAACCAGATCAGATTAACCAGCTACTTCACCCTACATTTGATAGTGCAGAGCTAGCAACTGCAACTGCTGTTGCTAAGGGGCTTCCAGCTTCACCAGGAGCTGCTTGTGGTGAAATCGTATTCAGTGCTGACGACGCTGCAGAGGCTGCTGCATTAGGTAAGAAGGTCGTACTTGTAAGAGAGGAAACTTCGCCAGAAGACCTGGCAGGTATGGTTGCTGCTCAGGGCATCCTTACTGCAAGAGGTGGTATGACTTCTCATGCGGCTGTAGTTGCTCGTGGAATGGGTAAGTGCTGCGTTGCTGGTTGCAGTGAGGTTACAGTACATGAGTCTGCGAAGAAAATGGTTGTAAACGGCAAAGAGTACCATGAAGGAGATGTAATTTCTATCAATGGTACTGACGGAAGTGTTTATGATGTAGCTATTAAGACTGTATCACCCGAGCTATCGGGTGACTTCGGCACTATTATGAAGTGGGCTGATGATGTTAGAAATCTCGGAGTTAGAGCTAATGCTGATAACCCAAGAGATGCTAGACAGGCGCTAGAGTTTGGAGCTGAAGGAATCGGTCTTTGCAGAACGGAACACATGTTCTTTGAGGATGAAAGAATCCCTAAGATTAGAAGAATGATACTTGCTGATTCTGAGTCTGAGAGAAGAGAAGCGCTGGCAGGTCTACTTCCATATCAGAAAGGGGACTTCAAAGGTTTATATGAGGTAATGGGTGAGAGACCAGTTACTATCAGACTTTTAGATCCGCCTCTACATGAATTCCTTCCTAAGACCGAGGCTGATGTTAATCAGCTTTCAGAACAGTTTGGAATTTCTAAGGAAGCTATAGAGAAGAAGACTGTTGAGCTTCATGAGTTCAATCCTATGCTTGGTCATAGAGGTTGTCGTCTAGCTATCACTTATCCTGAAATAGCTGAGATGCAGACAGAAGCTATTCTAACTGCTGCACTTGAAGTAGCAAAGGAGAAAGGATATAAGATTAAGCCTGAAATCATGGTTCCTCTAGTAGGAAATGTTAAGGAACTGCGTTTCGTTAAGAATACAATTGATGAGACAGCTAAGAAGTGCTTCGAGAAGGCAGGGATGGAGCTCGAGTACATGGTAGGCACTATGATTGAGATTCCAAGAGCTGCTCTAACTGCAGATGAAATTGCCGAAGAAGCTGAGTTCTTCTCATTCGGAACTAACGACCTAACTCAGATGGGATTTGGATTCTCTCGTGATGATACGGGTAACATCATTAAAGAATATATCAATGATGGTATACTTGAGAGAGACCCATTCCAGTCTCTAGATCAGAAGGGTATAGGAAAGCTAGTTAAGATGGCTTGTGAAGGTGGAAAAGAGACTAGACCAAATATCAAGCTGGGTGTTTGTGGAGAGCACGGTGGAGATCCTGATACTATTGAGTTTATGTATAAGACTGGACTTCAATACGTATCTTGCTCACCATTCAGAGTTCCAATCGCAAGACTTGCTGCTGCACAGGCAACAATCAAGAATCGTAAATAGTATCTATCGGTGAAGCATCCGCTATGGATGCTTCACCATAAATTTTTTGAAATGAACTGGTTTAATAAATTTGAAGATAAATGGAATGGATTATCAAGTACAATACTGATAATCCTAGGAAACTTAATCTATGCGTTCAGCATAAACCTTCTAATTACACCGATGCATCTTTATAACGGTGGCTTTCTCGGAATATCCCAGATTGTAAGACATTTAATTGTCGCTAATACTGGCGTTAGAACGATATATGGACTTGATTTCACGGGGATTATCTACTTCTTGATAAATATTCCTTTATTTTTGTATGCGTACTCATCAGCTGGCTTTAAATTTGCGACAAAGACCCTGATTTCAATAGGTATATCGTCGGTTTGCCTTACGCTTGTCCCAGTACCAAAGGTCCCTTACATTGATGACTACCTTACTGCTTGCGTGGTAGCAGGTGTTATCGGAGGAATAGGAACCGGAATGATTTTAAGGGGTGGAAGTTCCACTGGTGGCCCAGACATCATTGCAGTGTGCATGGCAAAAAAGAATCCAAACGTTAGTGTAGGGATGCTTAATAATGTTGTGAATTTTGCTGTATATGGTTGTTGCTTATTGCTATTTAATGTAAAGATAGCAGTTTATTCCTTCATTTACTCTGCTATCAAAGCGATGTTTATAGATAGGATGCACACCCAAAATATCAAGACAGAGGTGCTGATTATTACTAAGGAAGAAGGCATCGAAAAAATTCTTACTGAAGAATTAAACAGAGGTGTTACTAGCTGGAAGGGAACAGGAGCATATACAGGAGATGAGGTAAATATAATTCTAACGCTCGTCTCGAAATATGAAATTGAACATCTTAAGGGAATCGTTCACGATATTGATCCTCATGCATTTCTAATGATGTCAGAAGGAGAAAATATAGTGGGGAATTTTAAGAGACACATAGGGGTCGGCGAATAGCAAAAGGCTGCGAGCATTGGCAAATAGTTTCGTTTACTTGACGAATTACATTAACACTGTGTAACATGACATTATTAGAAAAGTTTTGCAAACTTTACTATATTTTTACTATATTGAAGATAAGAAAAGTGAGAATTAATCTATGCGTTTTTTAATCGAACACCCATGGGTAGTAATAGTGGCGTTGTCGGTATTGTTCTATATAAGTGTGGGTATATTGCATTATAAGAACACTAAACGGCGGAAAGCATTTAATACTATTAAGAGCATGAAACGCGATAAGGAGCTGTCGAAGGTATACCTTAGAATCGATAACGGTTATGGTGAATTCTATGATATGTCATTTTCAGCTGATGGAGATAACTGGTCATCTGGAGTTTTATTTTCAGATGAGTTTTTAACGCCGTCTATTTTGATGCCTCCAGGAGAGTACGAGATAAGATTCTCAATTAAAGCCCGCTCTGGGATATCGGCATATTACAAGAAAAAAGGACCTTTTTACACGGCGGTCTTAGTAAAACCGTTTACTGACACGATGATTGTGTTTGATAATGATACATTAGCTAGTTGGCAAGAAGATTTAAAGGAGTAAAGTTACATGAGTGATCTAAGAATCAATTTTATCGACAACTGGGAGAAGAAGGACGTGGACTTAGAAGAGCTAAGGCGCGCTCTTGAGGATGGAAACTCATCTGTTTACAATGATGCAAGCCTTAAGAAGGTGTCTGCTAAGTGGAAGAAGTTCAAGGAGAGAGGTGTATCTAATCTATACCTTCTAAAGGAACTAGATGATGATGGTGTTGCATGTGCAATGTATGCTTATTCGATTGCTGATGGAGTTATAGATGATGAGACGCTAGAGAAGCTAAGAGAAATATGTGCTCAGAATCTATCTTCTGGCGAAATGAGAGCTGATGGCTCATTCTCGAAACCAAATGAGTGGTGGGATACAAATCCTGGACGGTCTATCAAAGCTGTTGAATCGGGTTCTGCGGATAGTTTGCATCAGTATCTGGGTGCTGAACTATATCCAAAGGGAATCGTGCTAAGCTCGAGAAGCATTAAGTCGAAGCATGCAGGTGAGTTAGCTTGTTCAGCTATCGCATGGGGCGTAAGTGCATCGATATTTAAGAAGGGTGCATACATGAGCGTTCTAATTCATAATGATGCGCTATAAATATTGATTTTAGGGTTTAATAGTTTTAAGTAAATAAGGTAGATGTGGTCAACATCTACCTTTTACTTTTATAAATTTACAGTTTTGTTATATACATAGGATTATTGATTGAAAGCCTATGTGAGTATTTGATACATGTAATAAATGAATACAGTTAGACCGGAAATAGTGACAATAAAAAGCAGTGCTAACAAAATTAGAAGAATGATTTTAGGTCTATCATCAGGGTTTCTCCAACGTGGTTTTTCCTTCAATGTAAATACCCTTAATAATATTAAAAATGCACTTCCTAATGAAATTGATGCCGTTCCTAATACGATGAATGTTATTAGACAGATAACAGTTAAAAATAAAATACCACAAAAGAAAAACAAAACTATAATACTCATTAATTCCCTCCACACATCTTATGAATAGATGATTAATATTTATTGTACATTTATTTTGATTAACTGTCTACACCAGCGCCTGCTCCAGCGTGCCTTTGCCCTGCGCACATGTAACTCTGCCGTACGCACCATTTATAACTGTAAAGCATGGCTTTACATGGCCGATGTCAGCATTCCAAATGAATGGAATATCCGGAATAGCTTGACGTAGCTGTGCTATATATTCCTCGTCTGATTTGTCTCCGAACATAGTTCTCCCAAACACTATCGCTTTTGTGCCTTTAAAGTAACCGCAGTACCTCATCTGCATAATTGTGAGGTATAGGTCAAATGAAGTCATCGCAAAATTATCTAGGAACCATATTTTATGAGGATATTTCTTTACAAATGACTTGGTGCCATCGAAAGGAGTTCCTATTAGTTTTGCAATGCAATCTATGCATCCTCCTATAAGTCGCCCCTCAGCTATTAGCCTTGGTGAATCAGCGGCGGATGATTTATCTATTACCATATCTGCACCTGGAATTGATAACATCCAATTTACGTCACCGTCAAGAACCGCATCCTGGACGCTAAAGTCGGTGTTAGAGTCATACTTATCGAATGAGTATTGTTTTATAGTGTTGCCGCGCATAAGCTCGAGTGAATTCTTCTGGAACTCGTGAAGTGTATCCCAGTCAAAGCTACCTGCATTAAAACCGTACATCGTAGCTATGTCGAGTTTAGTAGTTACGTAGTACATAATGTTAGTGGGGTCGCTTGCACCGGCAATCCACTTGGGGTAATTAGCCAACGTCTCTGTATCTAAGTAAGGTAATATTTCGATGTTATAATTACCGCCCGCTGCGGAAACAATCATTTCGACATCAGGATTCTGTACGAGAAAGTTAAACTCTTCACCGCGAGTCTTAGCATCAGCAGATCTTACATTGTCATTTCTAACACTAGCTGTCTCTATGATGTCAAAGCCCGATGATTTTAAGGCTGCTAATGATTTGTCAAACAATTTAATTTTGTGACCAACTCCAGCACTCGGTGCACAGATTCCAAGTGCAGAGCCTTGTTCAGGAAATTTAGGGAAAATCATACAGTCCTCCTTATTTATGCTAAAATGCACCCTGTAAGCCGCTACTATAAAGCTTTCCACAGGTTACGTACATCGAGAAAGTTGAACGAAGTAACGTGATTCCTAGTGAATTTGCAAGAGCCACAAGGGATGGCTCTGGTTCGTAGATGCCAATCAGAATAACGCACTGAACGCCTTTCATTTCAGCGGTTTTAAGGATCTGAGGGTTATATACTGCAGTAATTAATATCGATTTATCGCTTGCATACGTTACGATATGACTAATTACATCAGATGAAAAGGCATTAACTAGTTCAAGATTTAAATCTGGATTTTTGGTTAGGATCTTTCCTTCTATAATAGAATTAATTTCAAGTAGTGTCATTTTGTCCTCCCTAGTCAACGCATATATAGATACAATTATGCTTATATTATACGTTACACAAATATCAATTGCGAGTGGATTTATCGAAAAAAGCTGTGGATAATTTAATCTAAAGGTACAGTGAAATGAATGGTTTCATCACATAGATAGATTCGTAACTATCATTGAAATAAATAAATTTAATATATATAATTAATTAAACATATGATTTAATTTTGTTAAATATAGCTAACTGATTTGGTTGAAGGAGGTTCTAGATATGAAGGTTTCGAATGTCCCATTCAAGGGCACACCTGAGCAAGAACAACAATTACTAAAGATTATTGATGAGCTCAAAGGTGAGAAAGGTTGCTTAATGCCTATTATGCAGCATGCACAGGAGATATATGGGTATCTCCCATATCAGGTTCAGAAAATAATTTCCGATGAAACGGGTTTTCCTATGGAGAAGGTATATGGTGTAGCTACATTCTATGCTCAGTTCTCAATGTCACCTAAGGGTGAACATGAAGTTTCAGTCTGTCTAGGCACTGCATGCTATGTTAAGGGTGCAGGAGATATATTTGATAAGTGTGTTGAGGAACTCAAGATTGGTGATGGAGAATGCACACCGGATGGAAAATTCTCCTTAGATTCATGCCGCTGCGTTGGGGCTTGTGGACTTGCTCCAGTAGTTATCGTTGGCGGAGACGTGTATGGCAAAATGACTGCGGATAAAATCCCAGAGGTTCTTGCTAAATACATGTAGTTTTCGGTTGTAAATGATACGCTTAGCAGCGTTGTGTAGACTATGGAGGTTATTATGAAATCGCTTAATGAACTTAGAGCCATCAAGAATAAGATGATGTGCCAAGTAAACCTCAGGCTAGGTGGTGAAGCAGCTATCCATGCTGAGGCTGAGGAGGCACAGGTTCATAAGAATTATATACTTGTGTGCGGAGGGACAGGATGTACATCTAATCATAGCTTAGATGTAGTTAAAGCTTTCGAGACTCACCTCAAAGAGCATGGACTTCAAGATGATGTGAAAATCATCCAGACAGGATGTCTTGGTCTATGTGCTAAAGGTCCTGTAGTTGTAGTTCATCCTGGCTCTGTTTACTATGAAGAAGTTGATCCTGAGAAGGTAGAGGCAATTGTAAACGAGCACATCGTTGGTGGTGTTCCAACTGACAAATACATGCTCAAAGAAGAGACTACTGATGGAAGTCCGGCAAAGACAATGACAGAGTCCGACTTCTATACTAAGCAGGAGAGAATTGCACTTAGAAACTGTGGAGTTATTGATCCAGAGAACATCGATGAATATATAGCTACAGGCGGATACGAGGCACTAGGAAGATGCTTAACTGAGATGACTCCAGATGAAGTTATTCAGACTGTTCTAGACAGTGGCATCAGGGGCCGTGGTGGTGCAGGATTCCCAACAGGAAAGAAATGGAAGTTCGCATCTGGCAATAGAGGAGAAGTCCAGAAATACGTATGTTGTAATGCAGATGAGGGAGATCCAGGAGCATTCATGGATCGTTCGATATTAGAGGGAGATCCACACTCAGTATTTGAGGCTATGGCTATTGCAGGATATGCAATTGGCGCTGATCAGGGATATATCTATGTTCGTGCTGAGTATCCGATAGCTGTTAACAGACTAGAGATTGCGCTTAAGCAGGCTAGGGAATATGGACTGATTGGCAAGGACATATTTGGTACGGGATTTAACTTTGATATCGACTTAAGGCTCGGTGCGGGAGCATTCGTCTGTGGAGAGGAAACTGCTCTTCTAACTTCTATCGAAGGAAATAGAGGTGAACCACATCCTCGTCCACCATTCCCTGCTGTAAAGGGATTGTTCGGATGTCCAACAATCCTTAATAACGTTGAAACTTACGCCAATATTCCGGTGATATTTAACAAGGGCCCAGAATGGTTCAGTTCTCTCGGAACAGAGCTATCCCCAGGGACTAAGGTATTCGCTTTAGGGGGTAAGATTAACAATACAGGGCTTGTAGAGGTTCCGATGGGCACAACCCTGCGTGATGTAGTTGAAAATATCGGGGGCGGAGTTCCAAACGGCAAGAAATTTAAAGCTGCCCAGACCGGTGGTCCATCTGGCGGATGTATACCTAGCACATACTATGATATACCTATCGACTTCGAGAACCTTAAGAGCATCGGATGTATGATGGGCTCTGGCGGTCTTATAGTAATGGATGAAGATAGCTGTATGGTTGACATCGCAAAGTTCTTCCTAGAATTTACGGTTAGTGAATCCTGCGGTAAGTGTACACCTTGTAGAGTTGGAACTAAGAGAATGCTCGAAATACTAACAAGAATTTCCGAGGGAAAAGGTGAGATGGAAGACCTTGAAAAGCTCGAGGAATTGGCTAACTTTATTCAAACTAACTCGCTATGTGGACTTGGTCAGACAGCACCAAACCCAGTTCTTTCGACAATGAGATTCTTTAGAGATGAGTACGTTGCACATATAAAGGATAAGACTTGTCCTGCGGGTGTCTGTAAGAAGCTGCTCAAGTATAGCATCATTGAAGACAAGTGTAAGGGATGTACTCTCTGCGCTAGAAACTGCCCAGTTGACGCTATCTCTGGTGCAGTTAAGACACCTCACGTAATTGATACTGCTAAGTGTATCAAGTGTGGAGCATGTATGGATAACTGCAGATTCGGCGCAATAATCAGAAAGTAGTGGAGGAAACGAGATGTCAGATGTTAAAGTAACAATTGATAACATGGAGGTTAATGTTCCTGAAGGTTCTACGCTACTCGAAGCAGCGCACATCGCAGGAGTTGATATCCCTACGCTATGTTATCTAAAGGATGTAAATGAAATCGGTGCATGTAGAATGTGCCTATGTGAAGTAGAGGGTGCTCGTGCACTTGCGGCAGCATGTGTATTCCCTGTATTTGACGGAATGGTTGCACGTACTAATACACCGAAGATAGTTGAGTATAGAAGAAAGAATTTGCAGCTGCTCTTATCAGATCACAACATGGACTGCCTAGGTTGCTTCAGAAGTGGTAATTGTGAGCTTCTAAAGCTATGTAGAAGGTACGGGGTAGATGATACTGAGTACTATAAGGGGGCAAAGAATCATTCCGTAATAGAAGACAGTTCTAAGTCAATTGTTCGTGATAATAGCAAGTGTATACTATGTCGTCGGTGCATAGGAGCATGTAATAACCTACAGAGTATCGGAGTAATCGGGACTAACAAGAGAGGCTTTGATACTTACGTTGGAACGACTTTCAACATTCCTTTAGCTGAGACTAGCTGCGTAAACTGTGGTCAGTGTATCGTTGCTTGTCCAGTAGGTGCTCTATATGAGAAGGATTCTATCACGCAGGTTAAGGAAGCGATTGAAGACCCAGATAAATTCGTAGTCGTCCAAGCTGCACCTTCTACCAGAGTTGCAATCGCTGAGTGCTTTGATCAACCGATAGGTACGGAAGTAGAAGGGAAACTGTCAGCAGCGCTTCACAGGCTAGGTTTTGATAGAGTTTTTGATACAAATTTCTCTGCTGACCTCACCATCGTTGAGGAAGCAAATGAGCTAGTTGAGAGAGTTAAAGGAGGCGGAGTACTTCCTATGATTACATCTTGCTCTCCTGGTTGGGTTAAGTTCTGCGAACACTATTACCCTGAATTAATTCCTAATCTATCAACATGTAAGTCACCGCAGCAGATGTTCGGTGCTGTAACAAAGTCGTACTATGCAGATGTTATGGGTATCCCAGTAGACAAAATCGTGTCTGTAAGCGTCATGCCATGTACAGCTAAGAAACATGAGCTTGGAAGAGATGATCAGGGTGCTGATGGATATCAGGATGTTGATTACTCGCTTACAACTCGTGAGCTTGCGAGAATGATAAAGATGGCTGGTATCGAGTTTATGAAGCTTGAAGATGAGCCTTATGATAATCCACTTGGTGAATACACTGGAGCTGGAGTAATCTTTGGTGCTACTGGTGGTGTAATGGAAGCAGCGCTTAGAACGGCTGTAGAAAAGCTTACAGGCGAAGAGCTTGTAGACCTTGACTTTGTAGATGTTCGCGGCGTAAAGGGCGTAAAAGAGGCTGAATACGAATTACAGGGCAAGAAGGTTAAGGTTGCTGTTGCCAGCGGTCTGGCAAACGCCAGGATAATTATGGATAAGGTAAAGGCAGGAGAAGCTGACTATACCTTCATAGAAATCATGGGATGTCCTGGTGGCTGTGTAAATGGTGGTGGACAGCCACATGTGGACTCACAGGTTAGAAACTTCATTGATGTCAGAGCTGAACGAGCAAAAGGTCTATATACCTTGGATAAGAATGCTCCAATCCGTAAGGCTCATGAGAATCCAGTAATCATTAAAATGTACGATGATTATCTCGGAGTTCCAGGAGGAGAGAAGGCACATCACTTACTACATACTTCATATGTAAATAGAGGTGTGAATAAGCAGGCTGACTAATTATTGATAAAGATTACAATACCCCGTCTCCTATGGAGACGGGGTATTCTTCGTAATTACCATTATAGTAGGTATGACATGTAAGTGGTTGAAATTTATCTCAACAATTCATAGTTCTGATAGATAAATCAATATTTTTGAGACTATGCCTCGATGATAAACGCCTTATACCCTTTGTATGCTTCATATACATCAGACTTACTAACTGCTTCGTATGGAGCATGCATGTTAAGCACTGCGATTCCGCTATCTACAACTTCCATGCCGTAAAGTGCCAAGATGTAAGCAATAGTACCACCGCCACCAACATCTACTTTGCCGAGCTCAGCTGATTGGAACATTACATTGTGCTTATGCATGATTGCTCTAAGCTTGCCGAGATACTCAGCATTAGCATCGTTAGAGCCACCTTTCCCTCTGCTTCCTGTGTACTTGTTGAACACAATTCCTCTGCCGAAGAGAGCAGCATTTCTCTTGCTGAACTTATCTGCATACATAGGATCGTAAGTTGCACTTACATCGGATGAGAGCATACGAGAATTTCTTAGAACACGAGCTGCATTTAGCTCTGTGTAAATTCCTAGTCTATCTAGTAGCTCTCTAACTATATCCTCGAAGAAGTGAGACTGCATACCTGTAGCCCCATAACTTCCGATTTCCTCTTTGTCTACAAAGAGTCCACAGGTAGTGGTCTTTGGATTTTCAACTTCGAAAAGAGCAACAGCCGAAGTGTACGCACAAGATCTATCGTCGTGTCCATATC
The DNA here is from genome assembly GCF_938028775.1 of Mogibacterium diversum. Classification (GTDB taxonomy): domain Bacteria; phylum Bacillota; class Clostridia; order Peptostreptococcales; family Anaerovoracaceae; genus Mogibacterium; species Mogibacterium diversum_A. The sequence continues at coordinate 109,525 of NZ_CALIZG010000024.1, read as the reverse complement.
CAAGGATAAGACTTCTATCTAGACCTGCTTCTCTGGCTCTTCCAGCTGGCACGGCCTCAATCTCAGCCGACCAGAAATCATCTTCTTCGATATCGTACTTGTCCTTGAGGAGCTTTAGTACGTTAGCCTTCACTGCAGATTCACTCTCGCTGTCAAGAGGCTGTGTGCCGAAGACGATATCCATGTTCTCGCCATCGATCAGCTTGGCTGCTGTAAGCTGCATCTGATCCTGAGCCAGGTGAATTAATAGGTCGCTGATGAAGAAAACTGGGTCTGATGGATCCTCGCCTATATTTACATTAACAACGGTTCCGTCCTTTTTGGCAATTACGCCGTGAAGTGCAAGAGGCATGGTAACCCACTGGTACTTCTTGATGCCACCATAGTACTGTGTATCTAGATAAGCGAATTCATCAGTCTCGTATAGTGGATTCTGCTTTAAATCGATTCTAGGTGAGTCGATGTGAGCCCCGAGGATGTTCATACCGCGATTAACGATGTCTTCGCCTATGTTAAATGTAACAAGACACTTATTCATGTTAACTGCGTAGACCTTGCTACCTACGCTCAAAGTTTCATTATTTTTAATCACCTCATTTAGGTTGCGATATCCATGAGCTTCTGCCATCTTGACTAGTAGCTCCGTGCACTCGCGTTCAGTCTTCCCTTCTGAAATGAAATCTATGTATCCCTTGTTTAAATTCTCGAGAGCTTTAAGCTCCTCTGGAGAGTAGTTATTCCATGCGTTTTTATCTTTCATAATGTACCTCCTATAGTATGTAAATGGTAGCACAAAAGGTATTTAAGTACAATCAATCTGTGTGAGGGTATTATGAATTGATAGAGATATCGGCGTATGCTACAATAAATGAGTTAAATATAATATATAAATATCAATCAAATCTAGAGAGTATAAATTTACAGGTATTTTTTTCAGCTATATAGTAACTGTGAGAAAGGAAGGGTAGATGCTAAAAACGTTTCTTATGGCGATGGTGCCTATTATAGAGCTACGTGGGGCAATACCGTATGGTGCTGGAATTGCAGGACTGCCAATTTGGCAAGCGGCATTAATTGCGGTGCTCGGCAATCTGCTGCCAGTTCCGTTTCTCGTCGTTTTTACAAGGGACGTATTTGCGTGGATGCGCAAGAAGTCTGACAAGCTCAACAACATAGTCCTTAGGATGGAGCGAAAAGCTGATAAGAACAAGGACGTTGTCCTGAGGTATGAGTTCTGGGGGCTTGTGATTCTCGTAGCGATTCCACTTCCAGGGACTGGAGCATGGACAGGTGCTCTAGTTGCCACCATGATGGACATGCAGCTCAAAAGAGCGTTCCCTGCAATTGCCCTAGGTGTAGTCGTCGCTGCATTTATAGTTACATGGGTAACGTACGGAGCATCGATATTTTTATAGAGTTTTAGTGTTTCTTGCCTAGATAATCTAGTTCATAGCGACTAAGGTCTGGTTGATCAGCATCAATCAGACTTTTTCTTATGTATTCGATTTCAGAAACAGCCTTGTCTATGGCCATTTCGTACTTCTTCCAAATTTCAGCATTGCTCTCCGCTGAGCGAAGATCATATTCGTTAGATGCTACCATGTCGCATTGTTTCATTGTTACTCTGTTAGAAGCGAGGATTGAGAGAAGTCTTCTGCGAAGGAAGTCATTCTTTGTTCCGAGTATTAGAATTGAACGCCTCATATCTCTAGTTGCTAGCTGCATCTGACTAGCGGTAGGGGTTTCATAAAAAGGTGCCATTATTGAACCGAGATTTTTCCTCACTGGCGCAACGAGCTTTAGCTCAATAGTAAATGGCGTAAGGTCGTGCTGTTCTAGCACATAGTGATCAAACTCTCTTTCGACCAAGCTGTGTGACATACCAGTTGTTTTTACGTAATTATTAATAATAGGGTGACATAGAGAATCTAGTATATAGTGACACATCGCACCATATAAATAGCTGATTTTCTCTACAGTAGGAGATTCTTGAACAACCTTAAAGGCATGTTTAAAGAAGGATGAACCAGGACTATGATGAATAGTTGCACCTTCTTTATTAAGGATGCTTGGAAATATCGGTCTATAAAATGCAAGGATATCAGGTCCTTGGAGCCCGAATACAAATGCCGCATATGAATCGGCATTTGTATTAATTAACCTCTCAGTATCAGCAGGTAACTTGCTTAGAACAGTTCTTCCGAACAGATAGTGTGCGTTATGTGCAGGCATGATGACCTCCTATATATCTTATAAATAAATGAGCCGTGGGCAACCATAATGCTCACGGCCAATAAAATCTAAAGTCGATAAAGTACTAAACTTTAAATGTCTGGAATTTATCGTCTTCGTTATCTTCGTCAAACTCATAATCTTTTCCAGGGAGTAGCATATTAGCTACAATGCCAACTATAGCTGCAATGGCGAGTCCAGAAAGAGTGATTTTTACGCCAAGAACTGTAAATGTTATACCGCCAATCTGGTTAAATCCTAGAGAGCATACGAGAATGAGAGCAGTGATTATAGTATTTCGGGTGTTTTTGTAATTAACCTGGTTTTCAACAAGATTTCTAATGCCGACTGCAGAAATCATGCCGTATAGTATCAGTGAAACACCGCCAATAATTGCTAATGGAATAGTTTCTATGATAAATGCAAACTTTGGTATAAACGAGAGTATTATCGCAAAGCATGCGGCAATTCTTATTACTAGTGGATCATATACCTTTGTTAGTGCAAGAACACCGGTATTTTCACCGTATGTTGTATTAGCAGGTCCGCCAAATAGAGAGGCGAGCATAGTTGCTAGTCCGTCACCGAGAAGCGTGCGGTGTAGACCTGGATCTTTTATATAGTTATATCCAGTTGTAGCGCTGATGGCGGATATATCTCCGATATGCTCCATCATTGTCGCTAAGGCAATTGGAGTGATTGTGATAATTGCGCTTATATTAAACTTAGCCATCATGATGGGAGGGAAGGCAACAATTGACTCTTTACCCATACCCGAGAAATCAATCTGTCCCATCGCTAGAGCTACTAAATACGAGATTATTACACCTAAGATGATAGGTACAATCTTGGCCATGCCACGGCCCCACATATTGAAGAATATGATTGATACTAGGGCAACAATGGCTAGAAGCCAGTTAGTTTGTGCATTCTTTATAGCAGATGGCGCGAGTATTAAACCGATTGAAATGATGATAGGCCCTGTAACTACAGGAGGAAAGAATTTCATGACCTTCTCAATCGTAAATAACTTTATAAGTGCAGCAAGTATTACATATACAAAGCCTGCAACAATTACTCCACCGCAAGCATATGGGAGCATTGCTGTATTGGGGTGACCATTCTGAAGCGGTGCTACAGCTGCATAGCCACCTAAAAAAGCGAATGAAGAGCCGAGAAACGCCGGTACCTTACCTTTAGTCAGCAGATGGAATAACAGTGTTCCAAGACCAGCCATCAAAAGCGTAGTGGATATGCTAAGACCTGTGAGAAGTGGTACCAGCACGGTTGCACCGAACATGGCAAATGTATGCTGAAGGCCTAGTAGAATAGTTTTCGGCCAACCGAGTGTTCTTGCATCGGTTATGCCGTTAGAGTAGTGATGTTCGTTACTCTGTGTCATCGTTTCCTCCTTGGGTACGTATAAAGTGAAATATTAGTTAAAATATCTGAAGACTCCCTTAACCTTGCCGACAATCTTACAGTCATCGACAATTATAGGCTCCATGAAGTCGTTTTCAGGCTGTAGCCTTATGTGTCCTTTTTCTTTATAGAACCTCTTAACTGTCGCCTCAGTCTCAAATGCTCCGTCTATCATTGCAACAACAATATCGCCGTTAGATGCAGTCTGATCTTCTTGTACGATTAAGTAATCGCCATCATTTATTCCGACATTAACCATACTGTCACCGTGTACTACCAGCAAGAAGTTATTTCCATTACCGATAAATCTAGCAGGGAATGGTATGTTATCCTCGATATTTTGCTCGGATAGAATCGGAACACCTGCTGCAACGTTACCTATTACAGGAAGCTGCACCATGTTGATGTCATCCGCCTCAAACATAGGCTCCTTCGCGTCGTTGCTAATTGAATCGACAATTGCCAGTGCACGAGGTTTGCTAGGGTCTTTTTTGATGAACCCCTGGACTTCAAGTGCTTTGATATCGCTATATACCGTTGAAGTTGATTTGATACCTATAGCGTCACAAATCTCCCTAACGGTTGGGGGAAATCCTTTTAGTTTTATAGTTTCCTTCATGTACGCGAGCACCTGCTGCTGACGTTTTTCGCTTTTTTTAACCTTTGTCATGTCAAATCCCCTATAAAGTAAGTGAATTGAGTGTCATCTCTTCGCCGTAATTATTCCAATCATCGTATATTTCACCAGTTTGTCTGATGATAATATCACCGACTTTACCATTGATTTTGCTGTATGGAAGTGTTTTGTGATAAGTGATTCTGCTGTCTCCAAGCTGAAATAGGAAGCCAGTACGGAACAGTTCCTTTTCAAGCTGTCCTTTGTATTCAGCGATGGAATTGATTAGCTTGAATAAATCGTCATGTTCTGTATCGAACACGTTATCGAGTGTCAACTTAGAGTAGTTAGCTCGAAGTTGTATCTCATGGCCAGAGAATCTATCTAGAACCTTGAGCAGTTTTTCCTTTGTGTCAGCTTCAGTTGCATCCTGGAAAACAACGCAGTTAATGCGATGTGGGACTTCAAGAAGCTCGAAAATCTCATCAGAGCATTCCTTTACGTAATGCTTAAGGTGTCTTGATACATTAATGCAGCTAATCTTATCTTTATTTTTGTTAAGCACGGCTGCAACTTTATGAATATCTTGATTCTCATTGGTTGGCAGTGTTGTGTTGATGTACACATGATGACCGTCCTTAATGTGATCAAGTATGTCCTGAAGCGCATCAAGATCTGCAAGAGGCTCACCTCCGGTAAGCACTATATCGTTGTGCGGTAAAATCTTGTCTAGTAAGTCTAGAGACCTGTAGCATCTATCGAGATTAAACGAAGATGTATCTCTATAGTCATCTTTATTTACACAGAAAGGGCAGCAATTGTTACAGTCGTATGGAACGAACATGGTAACAGTTGGACCCTCTTTGATAAAATCTATCATTCTAGTTTATCCCCCTATACTAAAATTATTAAATTATACCATTTCGAACAGTTGTTTGCAATTGAAATGACGATGAAATACAGTGTTATGACCATTTTTAAGACCAGAACCATAAATAATACAATTATGTATGGTTAATAGAACAAAAGCCTTTAAAGGTTTTCAATAATAATGTATACTAAAATTAATGTTATCAATTCAATCAATTTTATATATGAAAGGTTAAAAGCAAAGATGAGGGAATTCTTTCGCGACCGGCATCTAGCTAGCAACCCGTACCTCAATTTCATCGAGGTTTATGGTTTGTTATTGCTTCTCTGGATTGTGATGTCAGGAATATTTACAGTTAAATTTATAATTTATGGATGTGTTTCCTCGTTTTTGATTTCATGTTTCGTAGTGGGCTCTCTGCGCATCGGAGGGCTTAAATCTAACCGAACATATTTTATTCTTCATGCTAATTATCCAAAACTGATAATCTATTTTCTGTGGCTTATCAAAGAGGTCGTTAAGAGCGCAATAGATGTTTCTAAGATTGTATTATCTTCTAAAATGAAAATTGAGCCTCTAGTAGTATGGTTTAAGGCAGATTACGACAATCCGGTAGCAAGGGCGATTCTTGCAAATTCAATCACATTGACACCGGGAACTGTAACTATCGATATCTATGATAGCGGTGTTTTCTCCGTTCACGCTTTAAATAGCGAGTTTGCTGATGGACTGCTAGATGGAACTATGCAGATGCGTGTTGCAAAACTTTACGGAGAGACTATAGATTACAAGGTGGTCGATGTGGTTACTGATTACGACTTTACGGAGAAGGAAGTCGTTGAACTGACATCAAAGCGATTCAAGAGAAGGAGGAAGAAGTCTAATGCATAATTATTTTATTGCGCTTCTTGCTGGTCTGCTTGCAATCGTCATAATAATGGTTATAACGATGTTTATAGGTAAGACGGTATACGACAAGCTCAATGCTTTATTCGTCATAAATACGAATATCGTTATGCTGATTTTAGTCGTTGGCTTAATTGACAACAGAATGGATATGCATATAGATATCGCACTTAGTTATGCGATTCTAGGGTTCGTAACAACTGTTATTCTTGCTAAATTCATAGGAGGTAGAAGGTAATGAGTTTACAGAACATCGTGGCGATTACTATTATTTCCTTCGGTTTTATTTTTATGGCTTTAGCAGCAGTTGGAGTAATAAGATTTCCTGATTTTTTTACAAGGCTTCATGCTTCTGGTGTAGGAGAAACTTTCGGAGCACTGATGATGACTATAGGAATAATGGTGTACACAGGATGGACATTATTATCAGTAAAAGTATTTATCATATTCTTTCTACTACTACTCACGAATCCTCTTGGAACTAATTTGATTATGATAACATCGGTTCATGCCAAGAATTACCAAGATTATAATCACAAGCAGCATTTTGGGGTAAATCAGGATGATACTGCGGATGAAAAGGAGGGAAGATAGATGAGTTCATTCCTTGTAGAGGCAATTCTACTTCTCGCTTTAATATCTATTACTCTCGTGATTATATTTGATAAAGACCTCGTGTCAGTTGTCGTAGTGTACTGCGCATTCAGCTTTGTAACGATGTTCCTATACATCATAATGGGAGCACCTGATGTAGCCTTTACAGAGGCTGTAATTGGTGTTATTTCAACTATTTACTTCATAATGACACTGAAGAGTATAGATAGGCGGTGTAAGTAATGCGCAAGTATATTAACGTGACATTTTTGATTACGGCGATACTGCTACTCTTTGTTATAGTAGCTAAGATCGATGTACTGCCAGCAATTGGAGATATCGACTCTGCACCAGCACTTCATGTTTCAAAATACTATATAGAGCATTCAGTACAGGATACGAATTCTCCAAATATGGTTACTGCTATGATTGTAGACTACCGTGCATTCGATACTATGTTCGAGACGACTGTTATGTTCCTAGCTGGAATAGGGGTAATCATGATCCTAGCGGGTAGACCAAAGGCAAAGAATAGAATTGTACAGCCAAAGAGATATTTTGGTCACCGTTATAAGCTCGGAGATCCTGCATACAAGACTATCAATAAGGATGTAATGATCACGCTCATTGAACCGCTAATCTTGATATATGCATTCTATGTATTATTTCATGGAGAAGTCAGCCTTGGTGGAGGATTCCAGTCTGGAGCACTCATTGCATTGACGTATATCATTGATATTCTAGTAATTCCCGATAAGAAAAACCTGTTTATGATGACAGGCAAAAATTCAGCGAGTATTGCAGGCGTTGGTGTTTTGATATATGTGATGACAGGAGTTGTTCCGATGTTCAACGGAGGCTCATTCATGGATTACACCTATCTGCCAATTCCGGTTCACGCCGCAGAACGACATGCGATTGGAATTCTGCTCGTTGAGATAGGCGTAACTATCGGAGTAATGGGCACTATTATTACGATTCTTAATGCGATTATGAAGAGGGTAAGATTTGATGATGACACAGATAAATGGACTTCTGGCGAGTAAAGGGATTTATTTTTTAACTTTACTACTTTTGCTACTTGGAGTTTATGGAATGGTTTCTTGTAAGAACTACATGAAGAAACTCATTTGCATGAATATCATGCAGGTTGCAGTAATATTTTTCTACCTATGCTTTGCTCAGAAGAAAGGTGGAACTATTCCTGTTGCGCTAGATACAATAGTTAATGCTGATAAATACGTTAACCCAATTCCCCATGGATTAATGCTAACAGCAATCGTTGTAAGTTTAGGTACTACTGGTGTTGGACTTGCGCTACTAACTAGAATTAAGGAAAAGTATGGCAGCATAGAAGAGGACGATATAATAAGAAGGGAGAACCGTTTCAAATGAATGATCTTCCAATAACTATTATTTTATTTCCACTAATAAGTGCGCTGCTGTCGCTCCCACTGTCCAAGATAAATAAACACTTAGGAAGAAATGTGGTTGCAATTTCGATATTTGCGGCATTTGTTTGCTCGGTAAAGCTGCTAACTAAAGTTATACATGAGGGCGCAATTCGATATACATTTGGAGGCTATAAAGCACCGTATGGTATCGAATTTTATATCGACTCAATCGGTGCAATTATCGTTTTGATAATTCTGCTCTTAGGATTTATTACAGTTCTCTATACCATGAATTTTGAAGTTACCAATGAACGCAAGGTCATAGGCGGAGCATATGCTCTTATAAGCTTGTTAATAGTCGGAATGTGTGGTATGACGCTTACTGGCGACGTATTTAATCTATACGTATTCTTAGAGATTACTTCACTTTCTGGTTATTGTTTAATTGCTCTAGGTGGTAGCAGGGGAATAGTAGCGTCTTTTAGATATCTTCTAGTGGGTACAGTTGCAGCTACCATGTACTTGCTCGGTGTCGGCATACTATATGCATCAACAGGAACGCTAAACATGACTGATATGAGGAGCATTCTGGATTCACAGGACTATACAGTTCAGATGACTGTCTCCATGTGTCTTTTTATCGGTGCTTTTGGTATCAAGATGCCGATGTTCCCGTTTCACGGCTGGCAGCCATCGGCATACACACATGCTGAACCAGGTTCTAGACCGCTAATCGTCGGAATAATGGGTAAGATTCCAGCTCTCGCCATGTTTAGATATCTGTATATTATCTATGGCACAGATTTCAAGTATTTTAATCTATTTCTAACCATAATCGGTGTGCTCTCTTGCATTGGTATTATCTATGGATCGATTAGAGCTATGGCACAGGAGGATATCAGAAAGATATTCGCATATTCATCTATTGCTCAGATTGGGTACATAACACTCGGTTTTTCTATAGGTAATTCCTATGCACTAGCTGGAGCCTTCTTGCATTTGATTGGACACGTATTCATGAAGAGCGGGCTTTTCTTCAGTTCAGCTGCAATCAGATACAGATTCGGAAACTTCGAGCTTTCGAGTTTCGGCAGGATTTATAAGAAGATGCCTATTACATCAGCTCTTATCGTTTTGGCCTCACTTTCGATGATTGGAATACCACCAACTGTAGGGTTCTTCAGCAAATGGTACATAGCGCTAGGAGCTGTACAGAATCATCAGTTTGTGTATTTAGCTGTATTAGTGCTTAGCAGCTTGCTAAATGCGATTTACTTCTTCAAGCTAATTGAGAAGATCTTTATTAATAAACCGACAGAGCTTAATGATAGACGAGAAGGAGAAGTGCGTGAACTTCCTATATCTATGCTTATTGCGATTGTAACTTGTTTTGTAGCAATAATTGCTATAGGAATACTTAACGTAAGCGTTGTAAATGTGATTATGATGACTGTGAAGGGGGTAGGAATATGAATTTAATTTCTCTAAATATCCGCCCACTTCTTGCGATATTAGTTTCACTATGTGCATCGGGACTTATATATGTGCTAGGTGATCATATAAAGGAAAATGCAAGAGAAGCTATAACCTTTATAGCTGCAGTTATTAAAATTGCTCTCGTATATTCAATGGTTCCAGCTGTTTTGGCTGGTCATACTATAAGATTAGAACTATTTAGGATAGTGGATGACGTAGATTTCACTTTAAATGTGGATACAGCTGGAATTGTTTTTGCATGTAGCGCATCGACGCTATGGCTATTAACATCTATATATTCTGTTGGGTACATGAGAGGGCATGGCGAGAAAAATCAGACCGGATATTATGCATCTTTTGCAATGTGCCTGTCAGCGGCTATGGGAATTTGCTTTGCGGCAAACATGATAACATTCTTCATATTCTTCGAAGTGCTGACTATTGCGACTTACCCTTTAGTTGTACACTATCGTGATGCAGAAGGGACTAGATCTGGAAGAAAATATTTAGCATACACGCTAATCAGTGGACAGATATTCTTTGCAGCTATGGTCATAGTTTACTCTGTATCAGGTAGTATGGAGTTTAAACCGGGTGGATTCCTGGATAAAAGCATGCTACCAGCGCCTTGGGCACTAGTTGTATTTATGATGATGATAGGAGCAGGAATAGTTAAGGCAGGTGTTATGCCTCTTCATAGCTGGCTTCCTGCGGCGATGGTAGCACCTACTCCTGTAAGTGCGCTCCTTCATGCTGTAGTAGTCGTGAAGGCTGGAGCATTTGCAACACTCAGGGTGGTGCTATATGTATTTGGACCTAAGCTAGCTAGAGAGTGCGGTGGCGCAACTATACTAGCTTGGATGGCAGTAGCGACTATTTTAATATCATCACTGATAGCACTTAAGAAAGACAATCTAAAGGCTAGGCTTGCATTTTCAACCATAGGGCAGCTGTCTTATATCGTACTCGGAATAGCTATTCTGTCTCCATTAAGCACAGCGGGAGCTCTATATCACCTTGTTGCTCATGCATTTATGAAGATTACACTATTTATGTGTGCCGGTGCTATATTTGTGACTACTCACAAGAAGGATATCAGTGAAATGGTTGGACTTGGTAGAAGAATGCCCGTTACTATGAGTGCATTTACGATTGCTTCGCTTGGTATTGCAGGATTCCCATTTTTCGTGGGATTTGTAAGTAAGGCAAATATCATCATGGGTGCACTCAAGACAGGGCAGCTGCTATTTGGTGCTACACTTATTGTAAGTGCAGTACTGGCACTTACGTATCTGATGCCAGTTGTGCTTATTACTTTTAAGAGAGAACCGGTGAATCCAGAGTTCAATACGTACGGTGAAGCTAGCAAGACGATGTTAGTTCCGCTGCTTATCACAGCGACTGTATCTGTGATACTCGGTGTGGCTCCAAACTTCGGACTTCACCTGCTAGACCTAGCGATGAGCACGGGTGAAGCGGTGTTTGCCCATGTGGGAGGTGTGATATGTTAAGCGAGATATTACATTACACCGTCCTCTCTATTGTAGGCTCATTGGCGCTGGTATTTATAAGTAAGGTTATCTTAAATAAGTTTTTACGCCGTAATGTGAATTACTACGAGGGCACAGAAATAAATGAAGAGATGGAACTTCTTCAGCATGCTAGATTAGATGCGTCTTATTTGGAAAGGAGGACGGATGATGATAAATAGTTTTCACCCTGGACTCCTTATGATTCTGATTGGAGCATTAATCCTCGTTTTACCGGATAGATTTAAAAAGCCGTGTTCGATTGTTGCAGCGGCATTGGGAATTCTTGGATTGTTCACGCTAAATAGTAGCAGCCATTTGGTGTATCAGATTACGTCAGACATCAAGCTACAGATGATTCATATTGATAGGTTATCAATGATATTTGTAATCATCTTCAGCATAATCATGGTCATCAACTCCATTTATTCATTTGACATACAGGACAAGTGGGAGAAGGGTGTTTCAGTTATCTATGGAGGCAGCATCATAGCTGCAACTTTAGCAGGTGACATAATTACTATGATCGTGTTCTGGGAGGTTGCTGCATTTAGTGCGGCATATCTGATATATGCGAGGCACACGAGGCGCTCATCAAGGTCCGCGCTTAGATACCTTCTGATGCATGCATTTGGAGGAAACATGCTTCTAGTAGGTTTCTTGCTGCATGCAGCCCAGACGAATTCTCTTGGAATTCCTAAATTTACCGTACTAGGTGGTTCAGCTGCATTCTGGTTCGTTCTAATTGGAGTTGGGGTAAATGCATTAGTTCCGCCGTTTAGCTCGTGGATTTCGGACTCATATCCCGAGTCTACTATTGCAGGAACAGTTTACATGTGCGGATATACTACAAAGCTTGGTATTTACGCTATGATAAGGATTTTTGCCGGCACTGAAGCACTTGTGTATGTTGGTGTATTTATGGCGTTATATGGCGTATTAATGGCCCTTCTGGAGAACGATCTACGCAGGCTATTCAGCTACCACATCATGTCACAGCTCGGATACATGGTCGCAGCGCTTGCTATAGGCGGAGCATGGGGAATCGATGGGGCGTCATCTCATGCATTTAACCATATACTATACAAGGGTGTACTTATGATGTGCTCAGGGGCTGTAATAATGGCGACAGGTAAGCGAAAAATTACAGAATTAGGCGGACTAAGGAAGAAGATGCCAATTACAGCATGGACTTTTCTCATAGCCTCGCTATCCATTGCAGGTATGCCATTTTTGAATGGCTTTGCTTCCAAAAGTATTATTATGCACGCAGTCAGCCTCAGTGGACATGAGACAGCAGCACTACTACTTACCGTGACATCAATAGGAACATGGCTCTCTGTAGCTCTAAAGGTGAACTGGTTCGTGTTCTTCGGTAAGGCTAGAAGCGAATTCGAGGTAAAGCCGATACCTATAAGTATGAAGATAGGTATGATTCTAGGCGCTTCAGGATGTATAATTCTGGGCGTATATCCATCTCTTCTATATAGGATTATGCCATATAAAATATCAGTGAATCCTTTTAACATCAGTCATATCGCAGAGTACATAATACTGTTTGCTGGGGCTACACTAGTGTTCTGGATTTTCAGAGTTAAGATGCTACCACATGATGAGCTATCATTAGATTTTGACTGGTTCTTTAGGAAGCCAATGGCAAAGTTCGTTAATTGCGTTTCACTCGGTCTAAACAGGTTTACTGCCTGGGCAGATAGAAGGTCACTGAAACTTGTCCATTTCTTCGGCGAGAGACTAGGGAATCCGTATAAATGGACAGAGAACTCAAGAAATAGTGCTATTAGAAATATTTCATTTGAGAATGAAGATCGCGATATCGGTCTAGTAATCGAAATTTCAGTATCAATGTTTGCGCTGATTCTAATGATTGCGATGATTTACATTAATTAGATTAATTGGATAGTAAAAACCAGTTGCTTTGCGTAGCAACTGGTTTTGTCTTTAATGCTGAATGATAATAGAATATTTTTATCCAATATGTAAGCTATCTCTTATTATTATCATTGGATAAGAAATACATTGCCAAAATAAGGCAGGCAATTCGTATACTCCATGCATAGTTCGTAATTCTGCTTATAGAGATTTCATCGGTAGTCACGTTAATATGATCTGAGATAAACGTGCTTATTGGTGTAGAAAGCAAGCAAATGCATATCAGTCCTAAAATTAACTTTAAATTGTCCTTGCGCATGATTTCCCTTTCTTAGATATTAATTAGATTATTTAAATTTAACTAAATATTATCATATTGTATGGGCATATCTTAGACTTTATTTTAATCAATAAAGGATGACCTATTAGTAATTGTAATAGTTTAAACACTAGTTTTTTATTGACAATAAAACTCAATCACTTATAATTAAAGATAGAGTATGCAAGGTCATACGAAGGGGTACACCACCTTGGGTGTAAAACTTCGTATGACCTTTTTTTGTTGCCGTATAGCTACTTAACTTATGACAGCAGCTAATAAACGAATCGAGGGAAATAGGCGAATTATAAAGTCCATTATGAAAGGTGGTGAGAATTTGATTAAGGTAAACGGTAAGGAAATTGAATATACATCTAGCATGACAGTACAAGACCTTTTGATATCGCTCTCGTATAGTACATCTCGTATTGCGGTAGAGAGGCTTGGTGAGATCATACCTAAGAAGAATTATGCAGACACTCTAATAAACGATGGTGACAAGATAGAAATAGTTTGCTTCATGGGAGGAGGTTAAACGATGGACAATTTAAATTCTTCTACTAAGAAGTTTCCTAGTGCCAGTGAGTTTGATAAGGCTAAAGACGATAGATTTTCACAGGCTGTCCATCAGAAACTAAAGCGGGCAAGCGTAGCCATTGCAGGTGCGGGTGGTCTCGGTTCAAATATCGCGGTTATGCTCGCTAGAAGCGGAGTAGGGCACCTTCATATTGTAGATTTCGATATCGTAGATATAACTAATTTGAACAGGCAGGCATACACTGTTAAGCATATAGGAATGCGTAAAGTCGATGCCATTACGGAAATTCTCATGGAGATTAATCCGTATATGAGAGTAACTACCGAGTGTATTCGTGTAATGGCGGATAACTGCAAAGAGATATTTGAAAGTTTTGATATTGTGTGTGAGGCTTTCGATAGTGCTGAGTCGAAAGCTATGCTTATCGATTCACTACTATCAATTAAAGATGGGCCAATCGTAATTTCTGGCTCTGGAATGGCTGGATATGACAGCGCAAATGAAATAAAGTCCAGACGTATCATGGACAGGTTATTCATTTGTGGAGATGGATGCACTGATGTCGATAGTGGCATTGGACTAATGGCACCAAGGGTTTCTATCTGTGCAGGTCATCAGGCGAATATCGTGATAGGGCATATTCTAGGAGTGGATAATATTTAATCGATATCTAATATTAAAACGAGATAGATTGAGATGTAATTGGGATAAAGGGATTTTTGTTACACGCGTAAACAGGAGTTTTTAAAATATAAGGAGCACATAATGAATGATAAATTAGTGATTGGTGGTCATGAATTTGATTCCAGATTTATATTGGGTTCAGGCAAATACGATGTGGAATTGATACGGGCTGCCGTTGAACAGGCAAGGGCAGAGATGATTACTCTCTCGGTGAGAAGAGCTAATACAGACGTTCAGAATATCCTTCAGTACATCCCAGACCACGTAACTCTGCTTCCTAACACATCTGGAGCGAGGAATGCTGAAGAAGCGGTTCGAATAGCAAGGCTCGCTAGGGAGCTGGGATGCGGCGACTTCATTAAGATTGAAGTCATCAAGGATTCGAAGTATTTGTTCCCAGATAATTATGAGACTATACGTGCAACAGAGATTTTGGCAAATGAAGGATTTGTCGTGATGCCGTACATGTATCCGGATCTTAATGTTGCAAGAGCTCTCGTAGATGCAGGCGCTTCGACTATTATGCCACTAGCTGCACCAATCGGTTCAAATAGGGGATTAGTAACTAAGGATATAATCAAGATTCTCGTTGATGAGGTGGATATCCCAATCATTGTTGATGCCGGTATAGGTTCACCATCTCAGGCTTGTGAAGCTATGGAAATGGGTGTAAGTGCGATTATGGCTAATACGGCAATCGCTACGGCAAATGACGTAGCAGGGATGGCAGGAGCATTTGGAAGTGCCATTAAGGCAGGTAGAGCAGCTTACCTTGCTGGTCTTGGACGCATCGTAAGAGATGGCGGAGTGGCATCGTCACCGCTTACTGGATTTCTGGAGGATTAAAATATGAATGATGTAAAACGTATGGAGTCATCTGGTAGTGAGAAAACGAGGCTGCGCACTGACCATATGACTTATATGGATGGAATGGAGATTATTCCTCATGATACTTTTGATAGAGTTATAGCCGAAATTAATTCATATAACCCTTTGGAATACAGCGAATCAGATGTAGTGCGCGCTATTAAGGCTGATAGCTGCAGTATCGATGACTTCAAAGCACTGCTATCTCCCGCAGCTGACAAATACCTAGAGCAAATCGCCAAGAAAGCAAGTATCGAGAGGAGGAAACATTTCGGTAATGTTGTAAATTTATTTACACCTCTCTATATATCGAATTACTGCGAGAACTACTGTGTGTACTGCGGTTTCAACTGCCATAATAAAATTCATAGAGCAAAGTTATGCGCGGACGAGATAGAGAAGGAGATGAAGGCTATAGCGAAAACCGGGCTTGAAGAGATACTAATTTTAACAGGTGAAAGTAGGAGTAAGTCAGATATAGAATATATCGGTGAAGCGTGTAAAATTGGCAGAAGATACTTCAAGAACATCGGGATTGAGGTATATCCAATGAACTCGGATGAGTATGCGTATCTAAAGTCGTGCGGAGCTGACTACGTAACTGTCTTTCAAGAGACGTATAATTCCGATGAATATGAGAGGCTTCACCTAGCTGGACACAAGAGGGTTTTTCCATATAGGTTTAATGCCCAGGAGAGAGCGCTTATGGGCGGGATGAGGGGCGTAGGATTTGCGGCACTTCTAGGACTTGATAATTTTAGAAAAGATGCTTTAGCGACAGGACTTCATGCATATCTAATTCAGCGTAAGTATCCATGGGCAGAGATTTCGCTTTCATGTCCAAGACTGAGGCCAATCATCAGCAATAACGATGAAGGGGCGATGTTCACACCGAATCAGAATAATGAGATTGTGGGAGAACGCCAACTGCTTCAAGTTATTTCCGCATATAGGATTTTTCTTCCGTTTGCTGCGATGACCATTTCAACTCGCGAGCGAGCTGGATTCAGAGATAATGTCATGGGTATAACTGCTACAAAAATCTCAGCAGGTGTGGATACTGGAATCGGTAGCCATAGCGATGATGAAACGAGTTCTGGTGATAATCAGTTTGAAATTGCAGACGGAAGATCCGTCGATGAAATCTGTAAGGCTCTTAAGGAGCACGGCATGCAGCCGGTTATGAACGATTATGTGTACGTTTAAAAAAATCTGTGTAACGAACCGCCACTTAACTGATAGGTCACTTTATGAACAACTTAAGATAGTATTTGCAATTTCGAAGCCGGATATCGTGATACTTAGAGAGAAAGATCTTTCTGAAGACGAATATAGGGAACTAGCTTATAAAGTTAAATTGCTCTGTGATTTATACTCCGTAAGACTAATTGTGAACAAGTACTATAAGATTGCGCGCGAACTCGGTACAGTCGTTCAATTATCAATTGCTGATTATGAATCTAATATTGAATCCTTGGACGGCTTAAAAGCTTGGGTTTCAGTTCATTCTCTTCAAGAGGCGCTTAGAGTCAGTTGTGCGGGTGCTAATGCCATAATCGCGGGTCATATCTATGAAACTGATTGCAAGAAAGGGCTTCCAGGACGTGGTATAGACTTCCTGACAAGTATAGTAGAGCAAGTTGATGTACCGGTATATGCGATAGGTGGAATCGACGAGTTAAATATAGAAGAAGTTTCCTCGGCTGGAGCAAGTGGCGCGTGTCAAATGTCATATTATATGAAGCTATAAAAAGTGGGGCTAGCATATGTAATATGCAGCCCCATTTACATTGATGTTAATATTGTTTATTAAGTTCGCTGATTATCATATTATAAGGTAGCCCAA
Source organism: Mogibacterium diversum (assembly GCF_938028775.1). Classification (GTDB taxonomy): domain Bacteria; phylum Bacillota; class Clostridia; order Peptostreptococcales; family Anaerovoracaceae; genus Mogibacterium; species Mogibacterium diversum_A. The sequence continues at coordinate 92,341 of NZ_CALIZG010000024.1, read as the reverse complement.
CGACATTTTCGTAATCTCCTCTAAACTCTTTGATATATTTTCTAAAACCACCTTGGATAGCATATGCGCCAGCTTTGTCAGCCGGTTCACCAGTCTTTATATATGACCATATATCTTCATCTGTATAATCACCGCAGATGATCTTCGTAACTTCAGCAAATGAGCATCTGTCATCAAGCTGAGGAACTCCGTCAATAATGTCGATAAGTGTAACTCCTGTAGCCACGTAATGAGTATCATTTCTAAGCGAAGCAAGCATATTAAAAGCATCCTCGTTATCGTGCGGCTTGCCCATGATAATGTCTTTATAGACGATAGTGTCCGAAGCTATAAGTAGCAATTTGCCTTCAAGTCCTAATATATCTGGAAGCTCTAGTGCTGCCATAGCTTTTCTCTCGGAAAGCATCGTCACTGCATCCGTAAAAGATATACCATCTGGCAGTTCCTCGTCGGCATTTCCTGGCATTACGATTGGTTCAACACCATGATTCCTCAAGATTTCTAATCTACGTGGTGATTTCGATGCAAGAATGACTCTGTCATATCTTGATAACAAAGGATTATCAAGCTTAGTTTTCATTCTTAATCCTCTCAAATATGCTCTTAACAGGTGGCATATTAATTACAACAACCGTTATTGCAGCTTCAACTGCTAGGTAAGTGAAGTTGTACCAAATCGACCATGTAACTGCGTGGAATCCCTTTGGCGCATACGCTCCAAAGAAGATTATGCCCGATGCCACAGCACAGAAGTATCTTGCAAATACACCTGTAAGGTATACCTTTGTGAGCCCGTTCTTTCCGTCGCGCAGTGCTCCACCAAGACCGAGGGCTCCGAAAGCAATCGGATAGTCGAGAAGTAGCTGAACCGGATGGATTACGTAAGGTCCAAAGATTAGATTTACAAGACCGAGCGCAACTCCGGCAGTTACTCCGCGCTTTGTTCCGTACAGGTATGTGATTACCGCTATTGGAAGAAGTGAGAGTAGGGTGACAGAGCCTCCTTGAGGCATGGTAAATATCTTAATGTTGGATAGTACCACAGCAATTGCAATTAGAAGTGAGGAAATGGTTAGTGCTTTAACATCTATTTTCTTGTTATCATTCTTTGATTTCCCACTAACTGTAATTAAGCATAGCAACAGGATGATTATAAAAACAATCAATACCTGACCAACTCTTGATTCAACAAAACTTTGTAAAGTCATAAAAAAACCTCCTATTATACAGGAGGGGGTGCTTGTATGTTTTAGCCAGCTTCCCGCTACGGCATTATCCGCAGGGTAGAAGGGTCTCGCTTCATCTTAATGTATAAAATGACCGATTTGATACGTAAGTGAAGCAACTCTCAGCTATCGCTCCCCCAGCAATATTTCATTTATTAATTGTATATTGTTAAATGTGATATTGCAATACGATAAATTTTATCAGTGTGACCATTGATTTTGTTATTGTATTTATATGTTAAATCCTTATTATAAATATTGAACACATTAGATCTTTAAAACAAAGTAAAGACCTTACTCTACAATCCTATAAAATATACTACTTTTTTCTTTATCAATGGACAGAACTGTACATTAAGTTTCGAATTTCTTCCTAAGTATAAATAATCAGTATCATCCAAGCAGATGTTGTAATACTTCATTTATTATTTCCTCATTATTATATAAACTAAAACATTTGCTAATATGATTGTAACATTAGATTGATGCCATTGACGTTTTAAATTTAATGATACACTTACAAAGTTATATAAAAATCACTTAAAATACAAAGAAAAATACAAATTTACAGTGTAAGAGAGTGTAATTTTGTGTAAAATAAATAATAATGCTTTTATAGGATTAGTAAAAGCTTTAATTTAATATGTTGCTTTTTTGCTGAACGAGTTACTGAGGTATTTTAATGAAAGAACAAGTTAAACTTCATCAGGAAAGAGAAGCAAGTGGCTTGGCGTTAATTCCACTTCTATTCTTTATAGTTATCTACCTGGGCGTTGGAATTGTCCTACATTCCAAGGGTGTAGAGATGGCATTTTATCAGTTTCCTTCTGTGGTCGCTATGACAATTGCAGTTATACTGGCTTTTTTAATGTATCACAAGACGGGAATCGACAATAATTTTAAACTATTTGCAAGAGGTGCTGGGGATGAAAATATTATGACGATGCTCATGATATTCCTTTTAGCAGGTGCATTTTCTTCTGTTGCCGGTGCGATGGGAGGAGTATCGTCAACAGCAAATCTTGGACTCGCGATTATTCCACCTAGGTTCATTGTCCCAGGAATTTTCATAATAGCAGCATTTCTATCTACTGCTACTGGCACATCTATGGGTACTGTGGGAGCTATAGTTCCAATTGCTTATAATATGGCTAAGACAGCAGATCTTAATATGTCATTCGTGGTTGCTGCTGTTCTCACAGGTGCGATGTTCGGGGATAACCTGTCGATGATTTCTGACACGACTATTGCTGCTACAAGGACTCAAGGGGTAGATCTTAAGGATAAGTTTAAAACTAATGCTTGGATTTCTATTCCTTCTGCGCTAATTACTCTTTCACTTATGGTTATCTTTAGCAAGGGTGGTACTGTAACTGGAAATTTAGATTATAACTTGATAAAGGTAGTACCATACGTGCTTGTCCTCGGGCTCGCATTATTAGGACTCAATGTGTTCGCCGTACTGATTATCGGAATTATCAGCGCTTCAGCAGTAGGTGTTGGAACTGGTGCGATTGGTCTTATGGAAGTTGCAGCTAAAATCTGGACAGGTTACCAGGGTATGATTGAAGTATTTATTTTATCAATGTTTGTAGGTGGTCTTGCAGAACTTACTAAGCATTACGGTGGTCTTAAGTGGATTATAGATAAGACAAGTAAGCTATTAAAAGGTCCTAAATCTGCATCTGTAGGAATCGCGGCATTAGCAGCTTTAACAGATGCTGCAACAGCTAACAATACAGTAGCGATCATCGTTACTGGTGAGATTGCCAAAGAAATTTCAGAGAAGTATAAGATTGATCCTAGAAGAACAGCTTCGTTCCTCGACATATTCTCATGTATAATGCAGGGCTTCATTCCGTACGGAGCACAGTTCCTTCTAATCGCCAGCTTGACTAAAAATGCAGTAAATCCGACTAGTATGATTCCATATAACTGGTACCTGATAATTCTAGGAATAATGTCGATAATCTCAGTAGTGTTACCTTCGTATAATAGGGTTGTGTGTAAAGGAGAGTGGAACTGGGAGAATATGAAGCCAGAACAAGAAGTTGAAAAACAGTAAAGGCATATGTCTTTTAGTATTGACACAAGTTCAGCAATAGTCTATAATCATCTAGTCAAAGAAGAAGTTATCCGCTTCTCACCTTGTGGGCACAGGCGTACGGGTTATCAATAACTTGATTTATTTCAGTTAATTCGCGGATACTTCTGTATCCGCTTTTTTTATTATATGGAGGTAGACCAATTAGCAAGGATAAACAACAGATCAACGGAGATATTCGTGCAAAGGAAGTCCGTTTGATAGATGAAAATGGAGATATGCGCGGAGTTATGGGCATAAGAGAAGCGCTTGCAATTGCAGAAGAGGCTAATCTAGACCTCGTAAATGTTTCTCCGAATGCTGAACCGCCAGTTTGCAAGATCCTAGACTTCGGGAAATATCGCTACGAGCTCCAGAAGAAGGATAAGATGGCTAAGAAGAACCAGAAGACCATGCAGGTTAAGGAGGTTCGTCTCAGCACATTTATCGAGGAGCACGATGTAAATGTAAAGGCGAATACAGCAATCAAGTTCCTAAAGGATGGAGATAAGGTCAAGGTTAGCCTTAGATTCAGAGGGAGAGAACGTGATTATACAGCGAAAGGCTTCGATGTTATGAACAGCTTCGCAGAGCTGGTTTCTGAATACGGCATCATAGATAAGAAGCCAAAGTTTGAGGGACGAAGTCTTACTATGTTCCTATCACCAAAGAATAGTAAGTAATGAATTAACAACTTAGGAGGAAATCATTATGGCAAAGAACAAGATGAAGTCTCATAGAGGCGCAAGCAAGAGAATGAAGCTTACTGGTTCAGGTAAGATTAAGAGAAACAAGGCATTTAAGAGCCATATTCTGACAAAGAAGACTGCCAAGAGAAAGAGAGGTCTTCGTAAGTCCACAGTGCTTACTAGTGCAGATACAAAGCGTATGCTTAGATCAATGGCAAAGTAGTTTAGGGAGGTTTTAAGATATGGCAAGAGTAAAGAAGGGCGTAAACGCTCATAAGAGACACAAGAAGATTTTAAAGCAGGCAAAGGGCTTCTACGGACAGAGAAGCAAGAACTTCAGAGCTGCTAACCCAGCAGTTATGAGAGCTCTAAGATCTGCGTTCGTTGGAAGAAAGAACAAGAAGAGAGAGTACAGAAGACTCTGGATCGCAAGAATTAATGCTGCTGCAAGAGCTAACGGCATTAACTACAGCAACCTAATGAACGGTCTCAAGAAGTCCGGAATTGAGCTAAACAGAAAGATGCTATCAGAGATGGCTATCTATGATGCTGCAGGTTTTGCAGAGCTATGCGAACTAGCAAAGAAGGCTAACTAATAATGGAATATTTTCTAAGCCATATAGGTGTTATATTTATTGCCGGGCTAATCGTTGCTGTTTGCGCGGTTACTTGGTGGGGCTTAACGGCGAGAAATGAAGTTCTTAAGCGTGAGAGAGCACAGGCTCGTAAGGAAGCTGCGCTAGCAAAACGTAGAGAACAGGAAAATAATAATAATTAGTTCGGAGGACAGGGCAATTGCCCTGTCTTTTATTGCTTAGGGATTGTAATTAATAAATTGTAATGCTCGTGTGGTTACTGTGAAACTCGTTGAACCCTCGAATTTGCTATGATAATATATATTGAAAGAATTTATAAGTATAAACAACTTCAAGCACAATATATAAGGGGTTTTAGTATGTCTCGTAACAAAATATGCAAGTCGACAATTGTGGCGGTTATGGTAGCCGGTGCACTTATGCTTACTGCGTGCGGTGGAGCATCTGTACCAGACAAGTATAACTATGATGATTTTAGTAAATATGTAAAGCTGGGCAAGTATAAGAATCTTGAGTACACCAAGGCTGATGCTTCAGTGAGCGATGCTGAGGTCCAAGATGCAATTAATACTACGCTGGAACAGGCGAAAACCAAGGAACAGGTAAAAGAAGGAACTGCAGCTTCAGATAGCATAGTTAACATTGATTATACGGGTAAGATTAACGGCAAGAAGTTTGATGGTGGATCTGCTACTGGATATGAACTGAATCTGGGAGATAGCAATTTTATCAGTGGATTTGCTGAGCAGATAGTTGGACATAAGGTGGGAGAGACTTTTGATATAACGGTTACGTTCCCTGCTAACTATTCTAATAACACTGAGCTTTCAGGTAAGAAAGCGACGTTTACAATAAAGCTCAACTCTCTAGTTAAGACTGTTACACCTGAGTATAATGATGAATTTGTGAAAAAGAATACAAAATTCAAGAACAAAGCTGAGTATGAGAAAAATCTCAAAGAACAGCTTTTGAAGGATAAGAAAGCTCAAGCAGCAAGCTCCGAGAAGCAGGAGCTGTTCCAGAAGATTTTAAATGCAAGTAAGATTAAGAAATATCCTAGCAAGGAGCTTAAGGATGCTCAGAAGAAGATGATTGACACGTACAAGTCTCTAGCTAAGAAAAACGATATGTCTTATGAGAAGTATTTAAAGAGTTCGATGGGTATGTCCAAAAAAGCTTTTGAAAACCAAGCGAAAGTTGCAGCAAAGAATACTGTTAGGCAAGAACTTGTGCTATTTGCTCTAGCTAAGCAGTATAATATCAAAGTATCTGACAAGGAATACAAGGAGTACTTAGATAAACTTCTTAAGGACGCAGGTTATACACGCTCTCAGTATGAAAAGGCTGCTGGTATGTCGATTGAAAAATATGCTGATCAGAACAATCTGTACGACACCATGGTGTACGAGAAGGTTATGGCGAAAGTCCTAAAGGACAGCATTGCAAAATAACTTTTGCCGTAGCTTTATGCTGAATGCAAACCCTTATATATACTTAATTAAGATAAACCATAAATAAATTGATAAATCATATGCTACGAAACTTTTTATTGTTAATTAAACATGGAGGAACGATATGAAGTGCCCTTATTGCGGTAATCCTGATACAAAGGTTGTTGATTCTAGACCTGTTGAAGAAGGTCTTGCTATTAGACGTCGTCGTGAGTGTGACAAGTGTCATAAGCGTTTTACAACATTCGAGAAGATTGAAAACTCGCTACTTGTGGTAATAAAAAGTGATGGTACTAGAGAGAGTTTTGACCGCAACAAACTGATAAATGGTGTATTAAAGGCTTGCGAGAAAACCAAGGTTAAGTACGATGACGTGCAGAGAATTGCTGATAACATTGAACGTGGTCTAAATAACACTATGGAAAAAGAGATAGACAGCAAGATGATAGGGGCTCTTATCATGGATGAACTTCGTGATTTAGATCAGGTAGCATATGTAAGATTTGCATCTGTATATCATAGATTTACGGATATAGATACCTTTGTAAAAGAAATCAATAATCTACTGGAAAAGGATAGAAATGGTCACGACGCAGAGAGATATGTAAAAGAGTCGACTGGCGAAGAAGATTCCACTGACGAGAATTAAGGTGCGAAGATGATAAGAATTGCTATTGATGGGCCTGGTGGTGCAGGCAAAAGTACTATCGCCAAGCTTGTAGGCGATAAGCTAGGTCTCGAGTATATTGATACTGGTGCTATGTATCGTGCTGTAGGACTAAAACTCACTCGCAAGGGAATTAAACCTGATGATCTAATATCTATTAGCAATATATTAGAGGAGACGACTATTGATTTTGTGAATGGTAAGATTATTCTCGACGGGGATGATGTCAGCGATATTATAAGAACTCAGGAGATTTCTAAGTTTGCATCAATTTATTCTCAAATACCAGAAGTTAGAAGCAAGCTTGTCGACATACAGCGAAGAATTGCTGCTGGTAAAAGTGTAATCATGGACGGGCGGGACATAGGAACCAATGTTTTGACAGATGCAGAACTCAAGGTTTTTTTAACTGCTGATTCTATGGTTAGGGCTCGCCGTAGATATGATGAATTTAGGTCAAAAGGGATAAAAGCAAATCTTGATGATATACACGAGGAAATCAAAGATAGAGATTATCAGGATATGAATAGGAAGCTTAATCCATTAGTTCAGGCTGAAGATGCGATTAGGTTAGATACTTCTGATATGACTATTGATGAGGTTGTAAATACAATTGTAGCTATGGCCGCAAGAGTTTCATGCAGTTAGTAATGGAGGTCATATATGAAAGAGGGTGCGATTGCACTTGGTAAAGTTAGAGGGTATTGTTACCTGATATTTTTGTTCGATATACTTATCTTGTTCCATTCTGAAATAGCTGGATTTTTTGGAACAACGGATAAAAAGATTCTGTATGGTTTTACAGCGATAATCTTGTTTCAGGCAGTGCTTAGTGTTCTTTATGTGGTGAAGTATGTAACTACAGTTGGTCAAAAAGACAAGAAACGTAAAGAGATTATAATGTACGCTGCTCGCTTAAGGTACTGCTTTATGGCTATGTTAGTGTTTCTCGCAGGAATTATCTGTAATTATGCGGTAGTTGACAATATTTATGTTGAAAAAGCGTTAATTATGATGCTTGTAATGATGCTTTTTCTGGCACTTAAGAATTTAACAATACTCCAGCGTGGTAGATATTAGAACCCATATAATAATTGAAATTTAATATTTTAAATTAAGGAATTTTGGACCCTGTCTGCGCTTGTTGCAGACAGGGTGTTTTGATATAATTCTATTGTGTTGCTCTCGAGAGAGGGTTATATATGGATAATGAAAATAACAACCTATACAGGTTGCCACAGGAAAAACTAATGTATTCTGGGGCATCATCACTTTCTGATGTCGAACTTTTGGCTTTAATTTTAAGGACTGGAACAGCAGAAAAGAAGGTGATTCAGTTAGCGGAAGAAGTGATGAACTACACTGATGATTTATCACAGAATATCGCTAGTGTGGATGCTAGAGAGCTGCTTAATGTAGACGGTATAGGGATTAGCAAAGCTTGCTCAATTGTTGCTAGCATGGAACTAGCTAGACGCGTTAGAAGGTCTAGTCTACAATCCGGTAAGACAATTACAACTGCTGAGGATATAGCTGAAATTTATATGGAACGTATGCGTGGGGCAAAGCGCGAGCATGTTCAGATGTTTATTCTTAATACAAAGTGTAAAATTGAATCTGAATATACGGTCTCTATTGGCGAATTAAATTCTGCCGACATCCATCCTAGAGAGGTTTATAGCATTGCTATAAGGCGTAGTGCTGCAGCCATTATAATTGCACATAATCATCCTAGCGGTGACCCTACGCCTAGCAACCTTGATATTGCAGCAACAAAAAGACTCGAAGCGGTTGGCAAGATAGTAGGGATAAAGTTGCTTGATCACATAATAGTCGGATGTGACAGCTATGTTAGTCTAAGAAGCGAAGGAATTATTGAACAAGATTCTTAAATGGAGAGTGTGATAAGGTGTCCAAAACAATTTACATCACGTCTGGAAAAGGTGGCACGGGAAAGTCCACATTTGCTGCGAACATCGGATTAACGCTTGCATATATGGGTAAGCGTGTTATTTTGCTTGATATGAATATGGGGATGAGAGATTTGGATCTCTATCTTGGTGTTCAAAATGAAGCGATATTTGATGTTTATGATGTAATTATGAGAACATGTGAACCTAGGGATGCAATCATACATTCTAACTTTGTGGATAAGCTTGCTATAATCCCTGCACATCAAGGTGGAAACTGGATTGATATATCAAGGGCGGATATCGATGAACTTATAGAACACCTTAAAGGTGAGTATGATATCGTGATTATGGACGGTGCACCAGGTATAAATCGTGCTGTTGATTTGTGCCATAGTTCTGCTGATGAAGTAATAATAGTTACAACTCCAGATTACTCTGCAATAAGAGACGCAGACGCTATAGAGGATAGATTAATAAAAAACGAGATTATGAACAGGCATTATGTCTTAAATAGAGTTATGCCTGTGAGTGATGATCTTGGATGTGGACCTAGCTTGGTAGAGATCGACTTGCGTTTTAGATCGCAACTACTAGGTGTGATTATGGAGGATGAAAATATTCGTGCTTCGTGTAATATTGGCATACCAATAGTGGCAAAAAGAGACACATATATAGCTAGAAATTTTGATAAAATAGCGGAACGCATGATTAGAGAGATTCTCTAATAGTTGACTATGTTTTCATTAAAATATATAATTAATCAGTATGATTATATACACGAAATACTTATTTTTAATAATTAATAAGTAAAAATATACTGTATTACTAACAAATAACTAAATAAGGAGTTGAACATGACACCGCTATTAATAACTATGGTAGCTGGTATAGCATTCCTAATTATTGGATTGCTGCTTGGCTACAGTGTGCGTAAGCGTGTCGGAGAGAAAGAAATTGGAAGTGCAGAGCAAAAGGCTCAGAACATAATTCTTGATGCGGAAAGTTCCGCTGAGAATCTCAAGAAAGAAAAGGTTCTTGAAGCCAAAGAAGAGGTGCACCAAATCAAGGAAAATCTCGAGAACGAAATTCGCGACAGACGTAATGAGGTTACAAGAGCTGAAAGACGTATTCTTCAGAAGGAAGAAAACATTGAAAAGAAACTAGAAAGCATCGAGCGTAGAGAAGAGGGGTTATCTAAACGTGAGCGCTCGATGGATGAGAAGCATAAGGAAATCGATCAGTACATTGAGAAGCAGATTGCTGAACTTGAGAAGATTTCCGGTTACTCAAAGGATGAGGCAAAGCACCTCCTGCTTGAAGAAATCGAGAAGGATGTGAGAAAAGATGCCTCGGCCATTATAACTAGAGTTGAAGAAGAAACTAAGGATGAGGCAGATAAGAAGGCTAGAGAGATAATTACTTTAGCAATTCAGAGATGTGCGGCTGACCAGGTTGCAGAGACGACTGTTTCAGTAGTGGCACTTCCTAACGATGATATGAAAGGCCGTATCATCGGAAGAGAAGGAAGAAATATCAGAGCCATTGAGACACTAACTGGAGTCGATTTAATCATCGATGATACACCAGAGGCGGTAATTTTATCAGGATTCGATCCAGTAAGAAGAGAGATCGCTAAAAGAGCGCTCGAGAAGCTTATTTCAGACGGAAGAATTCATCCAGCGCGCATCGAGGAGATGGTACAGAAGGCTACAAAGGAAGTCAACAACATTATCAAGGAGGAGGGTGAACAGGCTTGCTTCGAGACAGGTGTTCACAATCTCCATCCTGAGATGGTTAAGCTTTTAGGTAGACTAAAATACAGAACTTCATATGGTCAAAATGTGTTAAAGCACTCCGTAGAAGTTGCTCTCCTTGCAGGTATGATGGCTTCGGAACTAGGGCTTGATCCAAGGTTAGCAAAACGAGCAGGATTACTTCATGATATTGGAAAGTCTATCGATCACGAAGTTGAAGGAACACATGTAGAGATAGGTGTAAATATCTGCAAGAAGTATAAGGAGTCCTGGAAGGTTATCAATGGAGTTGAAGCTCACCACGGAGATGTTGAAGCAACGACACTTGAAGCGGTTCTTGTAGGTGCTGCAGATGCTCTATCTGCTGCTAGACCAGGCTCAAGAAGAGAGACTCTTGAAGCTTATATAAAGAGACTTCAGAGCCTAGAGAATATTGCAAATACTACTAAAGGCGTTGATAAATCATATGCTATTCAAGCTGGTCGTGAAATCAGAGTTGCAGTTAAGCCAAACCAGGTTAAGGATGATGAAATTCCGATGCTGGCTAGAGAAATTGCTAAGAAGATTGAAGCTGAGCTTGAGTATCCTGGTAACATCAAGGTCAATGTAGTCAGAGAGACTCGCGCAATAGATTATGCAAAGTAAAATTAAGCTCTCCGCTTGCGGAGAGCTTTTTAAAAGCAATCAATGATATTGGAGAAATAATGATATATCTAGATAATAGTGCAACAACATGTCAATACGAGGAAGTGACAGAGCTCATATATAAACTGAGTAAGGAAGACTTTGGAAACCCTTCATCGCTACATATGCTCGGCTTTAGGAGCGCCGAGTTAATTCGCGAAGCAAGAGGACAGGTTTCCAAAGCCTTCCCAGCAAACGGGGAAATCATATTCAATTCTGGCGGTACCGAAGGTGATAATACCGCCATATTGAGCACCGCGAGAAAGCTGAGACGAAGAGGTAACAAAATTATCACATCTAAGATTGAGCACCCTGCGATTATGGAACCTTGCAAGAAACTAGCTGAAGATGGATTTGAAATATGCTATCTCGATGTGGATAATATCGGAACTATTAAGCTAGATTGTTTAAAAGAGGAATTAGACGATAATGTAATACTGGTCACGCTGATGGCTGTAAATAATGAAACTGGCATGATTCAGCCTATCTTAGCAGCATATGATCTTGTCAAGGATTACAATAAAGCTCATGGAACAAATATACTATTTCATACTGATGCAGTTCAGGCATTTGGCAAGATGAATCTTAGATCAGTGCCTTTTGATTTAATTACAATAAGTGGTCACAAATTTCATGCACCTAAGGGCGTTGGAGCGATGTATGTGAAGTCAGGACTCAAGCTTCCGGCATTCATCACTGGAGGCGGTCAGGAGAACGGGAATCGTTCTGGCACGGAGAATACGCAGGGCATATCAGGACTTGGGTTAGCTACAGAGCTTGCTTATGATAATTTGGCAGAAAAGCAATTACATATCATCAATTTAAATAATCGACTACGTGAAGGCCTAATGTCTGAACTTGATGATATAATAGTTAACGGCACTATAGATGTGGGGGTTGACGTTTCTGATTATGGAAAGCGCTTTCCTTCGGTTCTTAATGTTTCATTTCTAGGTGCTAGGGGGGAAGTCATACTTCATACTTTAGAGCAGGATGAGATATTCGTATCAACGGGCTCGGCATGCTCATCTCATAAGAATAGCGATAGCCATGTACTGGCTGCAATGGGGCTAGGTCACAAAGAAATTGAAGGTGCTATTAGATTTAGTATCTCTGAGTTTAATACGCTAGAGGAGATGGATGAGGTTGCTGCTAAGGTCTCAGCAGCTGTTAAAAGATTTAGAAGATTAGGTAGCTTCAGATAGGTGTTATGATGAACGAGAAAAATATTTACATTGTTAGATGTGGAGAAGTTGCGCTTAAGGGCATGAATAAGCCATATTTTGAGAGAGTGCTTCTTGAGAGAGTTCGTGGGGTTCTTACTTCGTATGAAAATACAGAATCGAGGTGGAATGACGGACTCATGATTGTAAAGGTTCCTAAGGAAATTGATAGAGAAGATGTAATAAGAAGAGTTTCAAAGGTTTTTGGTGTTGCTTCAGTAAGTCCAGCCGTTGAAGCGGAAAAAGATATCGAGAAAATCGGCGAAGCTGCAGCAGAGTTCATGATGGAGCTTATAGAGAAAGAGGGAATTAAGACCTTCAAAGTAAAAGGAAAGCGTGCTGATAAGACTTTTCCTATACAGTCACCAGAGATTGGCAGGATAGTGGGAGCTAAGATTCTTAAAACGTGCAAGGTTTTGTCTGTGGATGTTCATAATCCTGACTGTGAATTATATGTAGATGTGCGCCGTGAAGGTACATATATATTTAGGGATAAGATAAAAGGCTTTGGTGGGCTACCTCTTGGGACGAATGGCAAAGGGCTAATCCTAATGTCTGGAGGCATAGATAGTCCAGTGGCAGCATTTATGATGGCGAAACGTGGTATGAGGATCGAGGCTGTTCATTTCCATTCATATCCTTATACCAGTCCTCGTGCCCAGCAGAAAGTCGAGGATCTCTGTGCGACACTTGCTGGATATATGGGAACCATTAGAATGCATGTTGTAAACCTTCTCCCGATTCAGGAAGAAATTGTAAAAAACTGCCCTGAAGAGGAGACGACGCTACTCGTTAGACGTTTCATGATGCGTATAGCCGAGAGTATTGCGATTCGAAAGAAGGATATGATGCTGATAACTGGAGAAGACCTCGGGCAGGTTGCTAGTCAGACTGCGGAAGCGCTTGTAGTTACTGACAGTGTGGTTAAGATGCCGGTTATGAGACCGCTGATAGCCATGGATAAAGTGGATATTATGGATAAGGCTAAGGAGATTGGAACGTATGATATCTCAATTCAGCCCTATGAAGATTGCTGCACGGTATTCTTGCCTAAGCATCCTGTTACAAAGCCAAAGTTAAGTAAAATTGAAAAGTCCGAAGAAGCACTAGATGTAGAGGCTCTTGTTAGTGCAGCAGTAGATTCAGCAGAAGTTATTGATATAACACCTAGATAATAATTGAGATATTTGCTAACATATGGTTAGTTATACATTTACTTAATCGATTAATATATAGGATATAGGGATTACAATATGAGAGATAATAATATCAAGGATAATTACGGCGGTAAGATTAGACAAGCTACAAAGAGCCAGAATTCATGGCTTATAGCTGTGATAATAGTCCTTGTTCTTATGCTGACTGTAGGTATAGTGCTCACAACGCTCGCATATATTGGTGGGGCTAGGTTCAGCTCCGTTTCTGGAAAAAGTTCGTTTGGAGGAAATTCAGTTGCCGTTCTAGATGTTCAGGGCGAAATTGGCGATGTTAGTGCGAGGGCTACTTATGATCACAATTGGACGATGCATACAATCAATGAACTGATTGATGATTCATCTAATAAAGGTATTGTCATCCGAGTTAATTCTCCAGGTGGTAGTGTTTATACATCTGACGAATTATACGAGGAACTCATGAAGTATAAGAGTGAGACAAAGCGTCCAGTTTATTTCTATTTTCAAGACCAGGCCGCATCTGGTGGATACTATATCGCGATGGCTGGAGATAAGATTTATGCTAATCGAAATACATGGACCGGATCAATAGGTGTTAAGACTGGGACTCTCTATGATGTTAGAGGTTTGCTAGATAAGCTCGGTATTAAGACCAATACGATTACCAGCGGCCGAAATAAAGCTATGGGCAGCATGACAACTGAACTCACAGATGAGCAACGTGAAATACTTCAGAGTTTAATAGATGAAGCATATAATCAATTTGTTAGGATTGTTGCTAAGGGCCGTAATATGTCCGAGAGTAGAGTGAGAGAGATTGCGGATGGACGTGTCTATTCAGCTAGTCAAGCCAAAGAACTCGGTCTAATCGATGGTGTGTGCAACGAGGAGGATTTCTTTAAAACCGTGAGAACATTCAAAGGGATGAAGGATGTTTCCTTTGATTATATGGAACCAGAAAAGGAAGAGCGTGTATACGATTTGCTGCAGCAGTTCATACAGTCAAAGAGCAGCAGCGGTAAAGCAGCAGAATATCAGAAACTCATTGAGCTATCTGAAGACGGTAACAAGTTTACAGTTATGTACCTAGCGGACATCAAAAAATAGATATCATAAGGAGTTATCATGGGTATTAAGTACAAAAGAGTTTTGATTAAACTGAGTGGCGAGGCGCTTGCTGGAGAAGATAAATTTGGGGTTAATCCAGATGTGACTCTCAAGACCGCTAAGCAGATAAAGGAAATCAGAGCGAATGGTGTTGATGTAGCTATTGTCGTCGGTGGAGGAAATTTCTTCCGTGGTCGTACCGGTGGAAGTATAGATAGGGCTACTGCCGATTACATGGGTATGCTTGCCACAGTTATGAACGCCTTAGCCTTACAGGATTCACTTCTCTCAATCGGCTGCGAAGCAAAAGTTATGACAGCTATTGAGATTAGGGATATGGCTGAAGGATACTCTAGGCGCAAAGCTCTCGATTATTTGAAGGAGGGTAAGGTCGTAATATTCGGCGGAGGAACTGGAAGTCCGTTCTTCTCAACAGATACGACTGCTGCTCTTAGGGCAGCTGAGATGGACGCCGAGGTTATTCTCATGGCAAAGGCTATTGATGCTGTATATTCTGCGGATCCAAAGCTTGATCCAAGCGCTGTTAGATATGAACACTTGACGTATATGGATATCGTTGAGAAGGATTTAAAAGTTATGGATCTAACTGCAGCAACTCTTTGCAAGGACAATTCCATTAAGTTATATGTATTCGCACTTGCAGAAGAAGGCGGGCTTATGAAAGTTATAAATGGTGAGAATATAGGTACTCTAGTAGAGTAGTTACTCATCGCTTTGTTTGGCAATATTTAAAAATTTATATTAACTATCACGGAGGAAATCATGGCTAAGAAGAGCTTAGAAGAGAAGATTGAAGTTACTAAAAACGTTCTTAAAGAGAACCTGAACACAGTTCGAGCAGGAAGAGCAAATCCAGCACTTCTCGACAAGGTAATGGTTAGTTATTATGGAGTACCGACTCCTCTAAAGTCACTTTCCAACATCACAACACCAGATCCACGCACACTCATGGTTGCACCTTTTGATGCAAGTTCAATTGGGGATATTGAGCATGCTATAAATGAAGCGAATTTAGGCTTAAATCCATCCAATGATGGAAAGGTAATCAGACTTACAATTCCGCAACTAACTGAGGAGAGACGCAAGGAACTGATTAAACATGTCAAGAAGTTTGGAGAGGATGCAAAAGTTGCAGTGCGCAATATAAGACGTGAGGAAAACGAAGAGCTTAAAAAGCAAGAGAAGGCACATGAAATTACTGAAGATGACTGCAAGAGTGAACTGGATAATGTTCAGAAAAAGATAGATAAGGCTGTTAAGGAAATCGATGCTATCATTGAAAGTAAAAACAAGGAAGTAATGGAAGTATAATTCTTAGCAAACGTGGCCTAGGTCACGTTTGCTTTTTATGAGGTTACAGGATGTTAGAGATTGGTAAATTACCCACGCATGTAGCTGTTATTATGGATGGTAATGGGCGATGGGCTAAGAGCAAGAACAGACCTCGTCTATTCGGGCATAATGCAGGTATGCAAGCGATGAAACAGATAGTTATCACCGCTTCAAATCTTGGAATTAAGTACCTAACAGTTTATGCTTTTTCTACGGAAAACTGGAAGCGTAGTACAGAAGAGGTCTCTGGTATATTTAAGCTTATAATTAAATATGTGGATTCAGAGTTAAAAGAGCTTATTAAGAATAATGTTCGTATCAACATACTTGGTGACTATAATATGCTACCAGGCGATTCCGTAAGAGCGATAGATGAACTACTTGACAAGACAATGGGTAACGATGGACTCGTATTCAATATTGCATTAAATTACGGCGGTAGAGATGAGATTGTTAAGGCTATCAACGAGATTATAATTGATAGACAGGCTCTTGCAGATGAAGGGATTTCGGTTGATGTGACAGAGGATGAGGTATCAAATCATCTGTATACTGGTGTCCTGCATAAGAATATTCCTGATCCAGATTTAATCATAAGAACGAGTGGTGAAGAACGACTGTCAAACTTCTTAATCTGGCAAGCTGCTTATAGTGAAATGATGTTTACTGACACACTGTGGCCAGATTATTCACCAGAAGAGTTTACGGCTATGATTGAGAAATTCTCACATCGTAAGAGGCGATTTGGCGGGAGAGAAAAGGAAGATAAGTAATGAAAACTAGAATTATCTCGGCACTAGTGATGTTGCCGCTGCTCGCAGTACTTTATTTTGGTGGTATCTGGCTTGTAGGAGCCGCGCTCCTAATATCGGTAATTGGAGTAAAAGAATTCTTTGATGGATTCAATGCCTGTGATATTAGACCTTCGCGTAAGATTGCCATTGCTATGGCCGTTATCTTATATGCGGGATACCTTACACTTGGCAATGTATCGGATTTTGTTGGAGTTTGGCTTGTTGCTTCAGTTATGGCGAGCCTAGTTTATGGATGGGATATCAAGAGTCGCGGAATTAGCGATTCAATCGCTACACTTACAGGTATAGTATATGTTGTGCTATTTCCATATTTCATAGTGCTTATTGATGCATCTAGATATAAACATCTAACTTGGCTCGTTTTAATAGCTGCATTTGGAGCTGATATTATGGCGTACTTTTCAGGTATGGCATTTGGAAAGCATAAGATGGCACCTAACCTCAGCCCGAAGAAAACAATTGAAGGGGCAATTGGAGGACTCGCAGGGGCATCGATTTTTTCTGCTCTATTTGGTTACTTCGTCATGCCGGATATCGTAGTGCAGTGCGCGATTATTGGTGTTCTCGGTGGTGCGGTATCGATGGCTGGAGACTTAACGGCTTCTGCATTTAAAAGACAGATGGGAATTAAGGACTATGGCAAAATAATACCTGGTCATGGCGGAATACTAGATAGATTCGATAGTGTGCTTTTCGTTGCACCTTTTGTATATTATTTCTCGGTATTTTTTATTCATTAAGGGTAGATAGGAAAAATGGGAATAAAGAGAATAATTTTGCTCGGTAGTACGGGTTCAATTGGAACTCAGACCTTGGATATAGTTAGAGAGAATCCA
This sequence comes from Mogibacterium diversum, assembly GCF_938028775.1. Classification (GTDB taxonomy): domain Bacteria; phylum Bacillota; class Clostridia; order Peptostreptococcales; family Anaerovoracaceae; genus Mogibacterium; species Mogibacterium diversum_A. Next base: position 74,769 of record NZ_CALIZG010000024.1, on the reverse strand, counting down.
GATAAGTTCAAGGTTGTGGCGCTAACTTGCAAAAACAGGATAGATAGTCTGATAGAACAGATTCAGGAATTTAAACCAGAAGCTGTATGCGTTGGAAATAAAGAAGCAGCCGCACAAGTGAGTGCGGCTTTTCCTGCTATTGAAGTGAATATTGGTGACAATGGATTAAGAGAAATTGTTAAGGTTGATGCTGATATCGTACTCAATGCTTTGATGGGAATAAGTGGTATGGCACCTACTTATGAGGCAATTTTGACGGGAAAGGATATCGCACTTGCTAATAAGGAGACACTTGTTGCAGGGGGTAGTTTGATTATGAAACTTGCTTCTGAGAAAGGCGTACAAATACTCCCAGTGGATAGTGAACACAGTGCAATCTTTCAATGCTTAGAAGGGAATAGCGGAAGAAAGGTGAGGAGGATTTTACTCACGGCTTCTGGTGGACCATTTAGAGGATATAGCCTGGAGCAGCTTGAGAAGGTGTCTTTACAGGAAGCACTAAATCACCCGAAGTGGAGCATGGGGCGTAAAATCACCATCGATTCAGCTACAATGATGAATAAGGGGTTAGAAGTTATTGAAGCAAGATGGCTTTTTGATATAGAGCCCGATAAGATTGACGTTCATGTTCATCCAGAGAGCATCGTTCACTCGATGGTAGAGTTTGATGATACTTCGATTATCGCACAACTCGGGCTTCCAGACATGCGAATTCCGATAAGCCTTGCGCTTGGATATCCAAGTAGGCTTCATTACTCCGGTAAGAGCTTAAACATGTTCACGGAAGGTTCAACACTCCGCTTTGAAAAGCCTGATACAAATGTGTTCGAATGCCTATCTATGGCATATGAGGCTATTGAAAAAGGGGGTAGTTATCCAATACTGCTTAATGGTGCAAATGAAGAGCTCGTAGCGATGATTCTAGATGGTAAGATAGATTTTCTCGACATACAGAGATCGCTTCGCAGATTGATGGATGAACATAAGTCGGTGAAACCACAGACGATTGAAGATATTTTAGAGATTGATAAGGAAGCGAGAGCTAGGGCAAAAGAGCTCTTTAAGTAAAAGTGATTTATATGATACTAACGGTAATTCTGACAATATTGATGCTCATGATAATCACAGTTCCTCATGAATTTGGGCATCTGATAACGGCTAAAATCTTTCATATCAAAGTAAATGAGTTTGCAATAGGCATGGGACCACTTCTCGCAAGTAAAGACAGGGGCGAGACGAAATATTCACTAAGAGCCATTCCTATAGGTGGTTTTTGTGCGATGGAAGCGGAGAATGAAGAAAGTGATGAAGAGGGGGCATTTAACAATAAGCCAGCTTGGCAGAGATTAATTGTTTTAGCTTCTGGTGCTGCTGTTAATGTGCTTGTCGCATTAATTTTGATGATTATAATAACCATATATGTTGGGGTGCCGACTAATACCCTAGATAAGGTGGTTTCAGGTTCGCCAGCAGCGACGTCAGGTTTAGTCGCTGGTGATAGAATAACATCTATAGATGGAAAAGAAACGTCATCATGGTTAGACACTGTGACAACAATCTCTAAGAATACTGACGGTAAAGCGATGAAGGTTGTAGTAGAGCGTGATGGAAAGAATCATGCATATACCATTACACCGACTAAGGACAAGGATGGAAGGCTAGTAATCGGTATAGTATCTAGGGCATCACACAATGTTTTTGTTTGTGCAGGTCAAGGCGTGAAGGTCACTTGGAATCTTAACAGCCAGATGCTAGGTGCGCTTAGGCAGATGGTGCATAAGGGGATAGATAGAGATAGCGTGACAGGTCCTGTGGGAATGGCAGGCCTTGTGAACAAAACAGCTCATACTGGAACTTTATCGTATTTATATCTGGTTGCTCTTATCAGTCTAAATATGGCGATTATAAATCTTTTGCCTTTTCCGGCGCTCGATGGTGGAAGAATTATATTTGTTCTGATTAGAAAAATTACTGGGAATATGATTTCTACTAAGGTGGAAGGATATATGCATTTAGCAGGATTTGCCATTCTCATGGCACTTTTTGTGCTTATCACATGGCAAGATTTGTCTAAGTTATTGGGACATTAACAGATGGGTAGGTAGTAGTATGACTAAACAGGTTAGATGCGGCAGAGTTCTTATTGGCGGAGGTGCACCAGTATCAATTCAGTCGATGACAAATGTAGATACAAGAGATAGCGAGAAACTTCTTGCGCAAATTAAAGCACTTGAATCTGCTGGTTGTGACATAGTAAGAGTTGCGATTCCTGATGAAGCTGCGGCAAAATCGTTTGCGAAAGTACGTCAAGAGACGGAGATGCCACTCGTAGCAGATATTCATTTTAACTATAAACTAGCACTTGCGGCAATTGAGGCTGGTGCAGATAAGATCAGAATCAATCCAGGTAATATCGGTGCCGATGATAGAGTTGCTAAGGTAGTTGAAGCTGCTGGCAACAAGGGAATTCCAATCCGTGTAGGAGTTAATTCTGGTTCGCTTGATAAAAAACTACTGGCTAAATATGGTGGGGTTACAGCTGCTGCGCTCGCAGAGAGTGCGATAGATACTCTTAGCAAGATTGAGCGAATGGGATTTGATGATTTAGTGCTATCTATTAAATCGTCTAATGTCAAGATGAACTATGACGCTCACATGCTAGTTAAGGAGATGACAGACCATCCTCTTCATATAGGTATAACTGAGTCAGGAACCCCTGAGAATGGTAGGCTTAAGTCGGCCGTAGGGATCGGGGGATTGCTTCTCGCTGGAGTAGGAGACACTCTTCGCGTATCTCTTACAGATGATCCGGTAAATGAAGTTATATTTGGACGTAAAATACTCGAGTCTGTCGGTCTTAGGGAGAAGAGCATAGAAATTGTTTCATGTCCGACTTGCGGCAGAACTGAGGTCAATTTAATTGAGATGGCTAATGAAGCTGAAGAAAGCCTAAGAGAAATTGGTGATAGAAGAGCGCTACTCGGTTTAAAGCCACTCAAGATAGCGGTCATGGGATGTGTAGTGAATGGACCGGGCGAATCAAGAGAGGCAGATTACGGAATTGCCGGTGGCAACAAGGAAGGGCTTGTATTTGCCCATGGAGAGATAATCGCAAAGGTGCCTGAAGACGAGTTGATTCCTACTCTTATTGATATAGTGTCGAATGATATGACTAAGAATTAATGCATTGATGGAGAAAATTAATCGATGATTGAAGTACCTAATGGAATACTGACTTCAGAAGAGGTAAGTGAGTCTGCTGGTAAGCCTGCAGATGAGCTAACACTATCTTTCAAGAACATATCTCTTGATAGTGATGGATTAGTGCTAGAACTCGATATGCTCGTAAACTTTGACGTAAAGCCAAGACTAGAGCGTGTCATGAGGGATAGACTCATCAAATCACTCGGAAATATAAATGATGTTAAGTTTAATTATTTCTATGACGAGAGCTATGGAGAAAGCAAGCAACAAGGATCAAGGGCAAATAGCAAGCCTGCTGAGAATCCAAAAATGAATAATAATGGGATAATACTTGGCAAGAGAATTACCATGGCTGAAACTGCTTATGAGAATCTTGCAGAGATTTCTGGTGCTCGAACTAAGGTTGCTGTATCAGGAACTGTGTTCGAAATAGAGATTAAGGATACTAAGAAGAAGAACTTCTGGGTTATGACGCTTAGGATCAGCAGAGGACCGAAGGCTGTTGCTGTAAAGGCATTTATAAAGAGTAAGCAAGAATTTGATGCAGTTAATGAATTAGTATCAAATGGCGACGAGATAATCGCTCAGGGTGATATTAGATATGACGAGTATATTCATGAGAACGTCATGATTGCTAATAGCATCAATAAATCTGTAAAGAGCACTAGGAAAGAAACGTATGATGGGCAAAAGCGAGTAGAGCTACATGCCCACACGAGAATGAGTGAAAACGATGGGTTTAATGATGTAGAAGAAATGGTAAAGCAAGCTGCTGAATGGGGGCAGCCTGCTATAGCAATTACTGACCATGGTGTTGTACAGTCATTTCCTGATGCTGCTAATACAGCAAAGAAGCTTGCAAAAAAAGGAAAAAATATTAAGATTCTATACGGTATGGAAGGGTATCTCTATCCAGATGATGACGCGTATGATGAGAGCGGCAATATTAATCTGAGTAAAAAGCGAAATACATATCATATAATCCTAATCGCCAAGAATCTTACTGGACTTAAGAACCTTTACAAGATAGTTTCATATACGCATATCGACTATTTCTATAGAAGACCGCAGCTTCCAAGAAAGGTTTTAGATAAGTATAGGGAAGGACTTATTATTGGAAGTGCATGCGAGGCTGGCGAAGTCTTTCAAGCGGTGTTAAAAGGTGCTTCAGATGAGGAGCTGCTCAAGGTTGCATCATATTATGATTATTTAGAGATTCAGCCACTTGGAAACAATCACTTTTTAATAAATAGCGATAGATATCCTCATGTGACGAGCAAGCAGGACCTCATCGATATGAATATGAAGATCGTTGAGCTAGGAGATAGGTTAAGAAAGCCTGTCGTTGCAACTACAGATTCACACTATCCAGATAAAGAATCTGCTATTTACCGTAATATCGTCATGTCGATGGTCGGATTCAATGATACGAACTCAAACTCCCTCTACCTTAGAACTACCGCCGAGATGCTCAAGGAATTCGAATATCTAGGTGATAGGGCTAAGGAGATAGTCATAGATAATACTAACCTTATAGCATCCATGACCGAAGAGTTTCAGCCAGTGCCAGATGAGAAGTGCCCACCTAGCATCGAAGGAGCAGATGAGACTCTAAGAGAATCGTGCTATGCGAGGGCTAAGAGCATATACGGAGATCCACTCCCTAAGGAAGTTCTGGATAGGCTCGATACAGAGCTCAATTCTATCATAAGCAATGGGTACGCTGTTATGTATGTTGCAGCGCAGCTTCTCGTTGAAAAGTCAAACAAGGACGGTTACCTTGTAGGTAGTCGAGGTTCGGTAGGTTCTTCATTTGCAGCTACAATGGCAGGAATTACTGAAGTAAATCCGCTTGAGCCACATTATATATGTCCGAAGTGCCATGATTTAAAGTTTACAGATCATCTGGACAAGTATGATACCGGCTTTGATATGCCTGATAGAGTATGTGAAAAATGCGGAACTAATATGAACAAGAATGGTCTGAACATTCCGTTTGCAACATTTCTTGGATTTAATGGTGATAAGGAGCCGGATATCGATCTCAACTTTGCCGGTGAATATCAGCCTGTCGCCCATAAATTTGTCGGTGAAATATTCGGTGAGGAGAACATCTTTAAAGCTGGAACAGTTGCCACAATCGCCGAGAAGACAGCTTTTGGGTATGTGAAGAAATACGAGGAAAACACTGGAAAGAGCTTCTCTAATTCAGAAGAACTTGTACTTGCAAATGGCTGTACTGGGACGAAGAGGACCACTGGTCAGCATCCTGGTGGTATCATCGTAGTTCCTGCCGATAGAGAGATATTCGAATTCTGCCCGGTTCAGAAACCTGCAAATAACAGAGATGCTGAGTTTATAACAACTCATTTTGACTATCACAAGATTGATAAGAACCTACTCAAGCTCGATATACTCGGACATGATGTGCCGCAGATGATTAGGCATCTGCAAGATATGACCGGTGTTGATCCGCTTGGAATAGATATTGCTGACAAGAAGACGCTAAGCATATTTACATCCATTGATGCATTAAATATTGTCAATCCAGATGATTATGAATTCAAGCATGGCACGTATGGTATACCTGAGTTTGGTACAAACTTTACCAGAGGGATGCTCGATGCAATAAAGCCAAAGACAATTTCAGCTCTGATTAAGATTTCCGGCTTTTCGCATGGTACTGATGTATGGACCAATAATGCTGAGGACCTAATAAAAAATGGTGTTGCAACTATTGACGAGCTTATATCTTGTCGAGATGACATCATGAACTATCTGATGATCAAAGGTGTAGATAAGAGTAACGCTTTTAAAATCATGGAGGCTGTGCGTAAGAACAAAGAGCTCAAGCCAGAGGAACTCGATATCATGAAAGAGCATGGTGTGCCGGATTGGTACGTTGAGTCCTGTAGGACACTCAAATACCTATTCCCTAGAGCCCATGCTGCAGCATATGTAATGATGGCACTCAGAATGGCGTGGTTTAAGGTTTACTATCCAAGTGCTTTTTACTGCGCATGGCTTTCAACCAAGATAGATAACTTCGATGTAAATGTAGCTAGAGGAGGTGTAGAGGCGGCAAAAGCTGCGTTAAGCTCACTAAACTCTGAAGACGATGATACCAGCGCCGCAAAAAAGAAAGAGCTCAAGGTAGTGTATGAAGTCATATACGAACTTCTATCTCGAGGCTGTGAGTTCTCTCTTCCAGAGCTAGGTGTATCTGATCCATGCATGTTCAATGTTGTAGATGATAAGATTAAGATACCATTTATGGCAGTTTCTGGAGTAGGAAGAAGTGCTGCGATTTCACTCGCTGAGGCATACAAGGAAGGTCCATTTTTATCCATAGATGAGGTACAGAGAAAGACTAAACTTTCAAGCACCAATATCGAAGATCTCAAAGCATGCGGAGTGTTTGATGAACTACCGGATAGCGCACAGGTATCCATTTTTGATATGTAGAAAAGTTTGCAATTTGCAATATTTTATGATATTATGTATGCGAACGTTAAAGAGCGAAAGAGTGGGGCAACCCACTCTTTCACTTATGTTATGACTTTTCCGGGAGGAATTATGGCTAAACAAGATGTTACTGCAAGGATTGCAGACTTGCTAAATGAGTATCTTACAGGAAAACAGCTTGAGATATACAATATTGAATATAAGAAGGAAGGTAAGGACTGGAAGCTTCGAGTTTACCTTGATAAGCCGATTGACTGTGATACAGAGTACGTAGACATCAATGAGTGCGAAGACGTTACTCGTTTTTTGAGTGATAAGCTAGATGAAGAAGATTTTATCGAGAGAAGCTACACTCTCGAAGTTTCCTCACCGGGACTTGATAGAGAGTTGATTAAACCTTCTGATTTTGATCGATTTAGAGGCAGAGAGGTTGAGGTGAAGCTGTATAAGTCAATCGATGGTAGGAAGGAATTCACGGGCACTTTGATTGGCAAATCTGCAGGCGAAGTTACGATAGATATAGATGAACGTAAGGTCGCTATTCCGTCAGATCAAATTTCTAAGATTAATTTAGCAGTAATTTTTTAGGAGGATTCAATGAACAAAGATTTTCTGGATGCTCTCACTGAACTAGAGCGTGAGAAAAACATTTCAAAAGAAGACATTATCACTGCGATTGAAGATGCAGTGGAGCTTGCTTACAAGAAGAACTACGGAAACTATCCAAACGTGAGAGTTTTGGTAGATCGTGAGGATGGTGAGGTGCTCGTTCTAATGAGCAAGGAAGTTGTATCAGAAGTTGAAGATGACATGATGGAAGTATCGCTTGAAGAGGCTAGATCATATGATGAAAGATATGAAGTTGGTGATGTCATCGAATATCAGGTTGATCCAAAAGATTTCGGCCGTATCGCTGCTCAGACTGCAAAGCAGGTTGTTGTGCAGAGAATCAGGGAGGCGGAGAGACGCAATTCTTATGATGAATTCGTTAACAAACAGGGTGAAATTGTCACTGCTAAGATTGAGAGAATTAACAACGGAACGATGTTCTTGTCGGTTGGTAACTCTGAGGGTATACTCCCACTGTCGGAGCAGGTTAAAACGGAGTCTTTTAACGTAGGTGATAGAATAAAGGTTTATGTAATCGACGTGAAGAAGGCTACAAAAGGTCCTCAGATATTCCTGTCGAGATCGCATCCAGGCCTCGTAAGAAGATTATTCGAATTAGAGGTTCCTGAAATTTCTGATGGAACAGTTGAGATTAAGGGCATAGCCCGTGAGGCAGGATCAAGAACCAAGATTGCTGTATATTCACACGACGAAAACGTGGACCCAGTCGGTGCATGTGTTGGTAACAGAGGTACGAGAGTTCAGAATATCGTTGATGAGCTATTCGGTGAAAAAATCGATATCATCGTATGGGACGAGGACCCAGCTGTGCTAATTAGCAATGTACTGAAACCAGCTGAGGTTGAAGGCGTATATATCAACTATGTGAGTGAAAAGGAAAAGATGGCAACGGCTGTGGTTCCAGAGCAGCAGTTATCTCTTGCAATAGGCAGGGAGGGACAGAATGTTAGGCTCGCTGCTAGGGTTAGTGGCTGGAAAATCGATATCAAGAGCAAGTCACAGCTTGAGGACAGCGGCTTTGATTTTGATGAATACGAAGACCAGGATGGACAGGCGGTAGACATGCTTATCGATGATGATGTGCCTGCAGATGCTCCGCTTGATCCAGAAGCTGCTGAAGTAGAAAATGATGTAGATGCGGAAGCATAAGTATGGCTCTAAATGAAAACAGAGAGCCAATGCGTAGATGCATTGGATGCAGGAGTTCACATCCAAAAAGAGAAATGTTTAGGTTTACATGCCGTGGTGTGGAAATCTATGAAGATATAACGGGAAATGACGAAGGCAGAGGCGTTTACCTATGTAAAAGGGAGTCATGCATAGAGTCTGCCCGTAAGAATAGAGCATTTAACAGGGCTTACAAGAAGGCGATTGATGATAAGAGCCTCAGCGAGCTTCTCGAAAAAATGCTAGAGAAAACAAGGAGGTAGCGGATGACGAAAAAGGTAAATGAGCTGATGACAGAGCTCGGTGTGTCATATCAGGATATTAAGAAAGCAGCTGATACGATGGGCATCGAGGTAAAGTCGGAGCGCACAAATCTCGCTCAGAAGGACGCTGATAGATTGAATGACACAATTAGCAAACTGAAGGGACTGGATTCAAAATCCGATAAGAATAGCAACAAGCCTAAAATTAAGGCCGTTCCAATAATTAGCAAGGATTTTGCGCATAAACCTAAGGCACCAGTAGGAAAGCCAATGCCACGCAAGGCAGAATCTACAGATGGTGAAGTTGATGAAGTGAAAGCAAAATCAGAAGTGAAGGTGGCAGTAGATAAAGAGGTAAAAGCTGAGGTGAAAGCGGAAAATGCAGAAGCCAAGCCTAAGACTACTAAAAAGAAAACTGCTGTTAAGGAAAAGCCATCCGATGAAGTTAAAGAATCAAAGGTAGCGAATAAAGAAAAGGCAGTAGCGTTAAATGAAGATGCTGAAAAGGCTGAAGGAAAGCCTAATAAAGGTGAGGAATCAGCTAAAGAACCAGAGAAAAAGCTAGAGAAACAAGAGGAGTCATATGAAAATGCTCCTAACAAGCCAATGCGCTTCAAGAAGATTTTCGATGCATCATCAGCGCCTAAGGAAGAGCCAAAGCCTGCTCGCAAGAAGTCTTCCGACAAAGACGGACGTAAGGACAGTAAGAAGGATGAGCGTGGCGGCAGAAAGAACGATAAGAAAGATGGACAGAGCAGAAATTCTGACTCAAAGCAGAGCAGAAGTTCATCAAGACCTCAGAGTTCAGCTGCTGCAGATGCACCTATGGCAGATAAGCCACAGACTAAGGGCAAGAGCAAGAAATTTTTTGACAAGGATAAGGATAAAGATCGCGATAAGTTCAAGCATGAAAAGCGCAGTGAAGGAAAAAACAGCAAGTCGCGCTTCTTTGATGAGAGAAACCTTGAGAAGCAGGTTAAACACAGAAAGAAGAAGGCTCCAAAAGTTACTGAGCCTGAAATCGAAATCGAAGAACTACTTCCAGAAGGTGCAGTGGCTGTGACTGTTCCGATTACTGTTGCTGGTCTAGCTGAACAGGCGGAGATTTCTGTCAGCAAGATAATCATGTCGCTCATGAAGCTTGGAATAATGGCTACTGTAAACCAGACTCTCGATAAAGACACCGTTGAGATGCTCGGAGAAGATCTCGGGATGCAGGTTGTAGTAACAGAAGAGAAGGAAGAAGTTGTTGAAGAAGGTCTTGACCTACGAGAGGACAAGGAAAACGAGTTAAAGCCTCGTGCACCAATCATCACAGTAATGGGTCACGTTGATCACGGTAAGACTTCGCTTCTCGATGCTATTAGAAATACCAATGTAACGGCTGGTGAGTCTGGAGGTATTACACAGCATATTGGTGCTTCTGAGGTTAAGATCAATGGCAAGAAGATTGTTTTCCTAGATACGCCAGGGCACGAAGCATTCACTACAATGCGAGCTCGTGGTGCGCAGGTAACTGACATCGCTGTACTAGTAGTTGCGGCAGATGATAGCGTTAAGCCACAGACAATAGAATCTATTAGCCACGCGAAGGCAGCAAACGTTCCTATGATTGTTGCCATCAATAAGATAGATAAGCCAGGTGCAAATGTTGATAGGGTTAAGAAAGACCTTGCTGACCATGGTGTGCTTGTTGAGGATTGGGGCGGAGATGTAATAAGCGTTCCAGTATCGGCTAAGAAAGGTGAGGGAATTACAGACCTCTTAGAAATGATTCTATTACAGGCTGAGGTTCTCGAGCTTCGTGCAAATCCAGACAGGCTTGCTATGGGAACTGTAATTGAAGCAAGACTCGACAAGAGTAAAGGTCCAATCGCTACACTACTTGTTACCAATGGAACTCTCAAGGCTGGACAGAGTGTCGTTGCGGGTACAACATCAGGTAAGATTAGGGTGATGACTAACTTTAAGGGAGAAACAATCAGAAAGGCTCTTCCTGCTACACCTGTTGAAATACTGGGACTTTCTGATGTTCCTATGGCAGGTGACTCATTCAATGCTGTTAAGGATGACAAGGTTGCTAGAGAGATTGCAGAGAGCAGACAGGAGAAGATGAGAGAAGATGTACTTGCAAAAAATGCAAGCACTACACTAGAGAAACTTTTCTCTCAGATTCAGGAAGGCGAGACAAAGGAACTCAACCTAATCATCAAAGGAGATGTACAAGGTTCCGTTGGTGCTATTATTTCATCGCTTGAGAAGTTAGATACTGAGGATGTGCGAGTAAATGTAATTCACTCAGGTGTTGGTACAGTTACAGAATCAGATGTAATGCTTGCTGAAACTTCAGGGGCTATCATTATAGGCTTTAACGTAAGGCCAACGACCGCAGTTCAGGCGAGAGCAGATGATGCTGAGATTGAAATCAGAACATATCGTGTAATCTATGACATCATCGATGATGTACAGAACGCTATGAAGGGTATGCTTGATCCTGAGTATAAGGAAGAAATTCTAGGTAAGGCTGAGATAAGAGAGACATTTAAGGTTCCAAACATCGGAATTATCGGCGGTGCATATATCGTTGAAGGTAAGGTTAAGAGAAATGCTCAGGTTCGTCTCGTAAGAGATGGTATCGTAATTCATGAAGGTACGATTTCTTCACTTCGCAGATTTAAGGACGATGCTAAGGAAGTAGCTCAGGGCTATGAGTGTGGTATCGGAATTGAAGCATACAATGATATCAAGCCTATGGACATTATCGAGTGCTTCCACATGGTGGAAATAGAGAGGTAACATGGGAAAGAATTACAGACAGGGGAGACTCGGTGAGGAAATTAAGAAAAGCATCTCAGGATATTTGCTTAATGGCATCAAGGATCCAAGACTTTCTACTAGGATAATCACCATATCAGCTGTTGAGGTGTCGAGTGATGGAAGTTATGCGACCGTCTTCTTCACACCTCTCACGCTGAGCGGAGAAGATAGTAACGAAGTTAGCAAAGAGGTTCTAAGCGCATTCAATAATGCGAAGGGACTATTCAGAACTAAAATATCTCATGACATAAAGCTTAGACATGCTCCTGAGCTCAATTTTAGGGTAGACTCATCGATGGAATATGGTAGACATATTGATGAGATTATCGATGAGATAAATAAGCCGGAAAGATAAATAATGACAAATAATACTTATAAGGAAATAGCTTTAAAACTTCATAATTACGACAAAGTTTTGATTTTTCCTCATGTAAACATGGATGGGGATTGCCTTGGCTCCTCTGCTGCGTTATGCCACGTGCTTCGCGGCTTTGGTAAAGAGGCTTATGTCCTTGCCGACGATGTAACTCCTCGCAATCTGGATTTTCTAGAGAGCGGTGTGGTTACTAGAGATTATGATGTATTTGATGAATATGACCTTGCTATTCTTGTGGATTGTGGAAGCAGAAGTAGGATAGGAGAAAGAGCGGCCGTTTTTGATAGAGCTAGAGAAAAGGCGGTAATCGATCACCATGGGGTGTCGGAAAATGATACAGAGTTCAACTTTGGAATCATCGAACCGAGCTCCGCAGCAACTGCTGAGCTCATCTATCTGATCGCGAGCGAGACGGGAGCAGAAGTTACACTAAGCATCGCACAGTGTATTTTTGCTGCCATAAGCACTGATACAGGAAGCTTTCAGCACTCAAATACCACTGCTAGAACTCATAAAATCGTGAGTGAGATATATGAGGTTCCGGGCTTTGATGGTAATAAAATTGCGCAGCTTTTATATAATAGAAAGTCGCTCGGTGCAATTCAGCTTGAGGGCAGGGTTATCTCTGAAATGGAAGCTTTTAGTGGTGGTAGGATTATCATGAGCGCCGTAACTCAGGGTCACTTGATTGAAACTGGTACATTGATGAATGAGTCTGATGGTATAATACAGAAACTCATGAGCATCGAAGGTGTTGAAATAGCTTGTGTTCTTAAGGAAATAGACGATAAGACTGTTAGAGCAAGCCTAAGATCTAAATCTTATGCAAATGTTGCACGTGTTGCCAAGAGCTTTGGTGGAGGCGGGCACATTCGTGCGGCGGGATTAACTTTTGAAGGAACTATATGTGAAGCAAAAGCTGAGATTGCTAAAGCTCTCGAGGCTGAACTTGTTAGGTCAAATGATGAAAAATAGCGGTGTTATAAACATTAATAAACCTGAGGGCTACACGTCTCACGATGTGGTAGCTAAACTTAGGCGCAAGCTCGGAATCAAGCGAGTTGGACACACAGGAACTCTCGATCCGATGGCGACGGGAGTTCTTCCTATTTGCTTTGGCAAGGACACGAGACTCATTGAATATTACGATCACGATTGGAAGACTTATGAAGCAGAATTAGAGCTTGGTAAGATTACAGATACATTAGATATTACCGGCGAAGTGCTTGAAGAACGTGAAGTTAAAGATATTACAGCAGAGGATATCGAGTTACTTGCTTGTAGATATAGGGGTACAATCACACAGATTCCACCTAAATATTCGGCACTCAAGGTTAATGGACGCCCTCTATACAAGTATGCTCGCGAAGGACAGGAAATCGATATCGAAGCGAAAAAGCGCCATATAGAGATAAAGCATTTTACATTTAAATCTATAGATATCGCTTCAAAAAAAGTATCTTTTACCGTAACTTGTTCGAAGGGTACCTATATAAGGAGTATTTGCTCTGAGATAGGTGAATTGCTAGGAGTTGGAGCGACGATGACGCGGCTTGTGAGAACGAAGAGCGGCGTATTCACTTATGAAGCATCACATGACCTAGAGAAGGTGCTAGAGATGAGTGAGTCTGAACTAGATGACATTATCATCAGCGGTGAATCTACTATTTTTAATCTCAGAAAGCTTATACTTAGAAACGGTAGTGAGCCATTTTATTTTAATGGCAGAACTATAGAAAGAAAGTATTATATGACTTATGAAGATGCCTGCGATGCTGACCAACAAAAAGATAGATTAGTAGATAAAGGGATTTTAGATATCACAGAGGATGAGCTAAAATTCTTTGAAGATATATACAGACTATATAATGAAGAAGGTGCTTTTCTAGGAACTTGCCTGATGAAAGAAGATGGCAGCCTGAAACCAGAGAAAGTAATGGGTAATAGAAATTAATATGAAGGTGTACAGATCACTTGCAGATATTAATATAGATTTTGAAACGTCAGTTGCCTTGGGCAATTTTGACGGTGTCCATATAGGACACCAGAAGATTTTAAAGTCTGCCGTTAAGCTGGCAGCAAAGCTTGGTGTAAGGCCAGCTTGTTTTACATTTTCAAATCATCCGCGCGAGCTATTTGGAAAGACTGGTGGTGGCGTACTCTTTATTGCTAATGATGATGAAAAGTTGCAGCTTTTTGAAGACGCAGGCATTGAAGTGGTGTTTGATGTGCCATTTGATGAAGTTACGATGAATATGTTGCCAGAGGTATTCATTAAAGATATTCTATGTGATAAGCTAAAGGTGAAAGGCGTATCTTGTGGTTTTAATTACCGTTTTGGCACAAGGGCTAGTGGTGACGATAATTTGCTCCTTGAGTTTGGTAACATATGCGGGTATGAAACTAGTATAATTCCCCCGGTTAAAGTCGGTTCCGAAATTGTTAGTTCAACTGCCATAAGAAAATACATCGAAGCCGGAGATATCATAAAGGCTAATGAATATCTCGGTAGACCGTTTAGCATCAATGGCACTGTGATTCGCGGAAATCATATCGGTTCAAAAATAGGATTTCCGACAGCTAACATTGAACTTAGTCCGACCAAGATATCGCCTATGAATGGAGTGTATTTTACACTAACTTCAGTGGGTCATTCTACTTTTAACAGTGTTTCTAACGTCGGTAATAAACCGACTATTGGTGATTATAATAAATCTATTGAGACACACATATTTGGTGTAAATGAAGAATTATATGGAAGAGAAATAAAAATTGAATTTCTTAAGCTTCATAGACCAGAGGTTAAATTTAAAAGTATAGAGCTGCTCACCGAACACATTGCTGATGATGTAGAATCAGCTAGGAGATTTCATGGTGTCAAAGAGCTTTAATAATGAACATAAAGATAGAGAATTAAATAAAGATGTGATTTTAGCAGAGAAGATAATTGCCGCAGCACAGGACAAGATCGTCGCAAGCATGCGGTTTATGGACTCTGCTGTTTTTGCGCTCAAAAAAGAAATTGTGCTCGATAAGAAGTGTATTTTCATGGTAGATGGAACAACGCTGTACTATAGTAGCGATGAGATATTTGCCAGAATGAAAAGCGGTCTTTCCACATTCACACATGATTATATGCATGTTCTTCTTCATTGCATTTTCAAACATTACTATGTCAGTGAGAAGGTAAATAGACTGTACTGGGATTTGGCATCAGATATTGCTGTTGAAGAAATGATTGAGTCACTTGGTGCACCCTGCTTAAATACACCGGAAAGCAGTGAAAGACGAGATGAACTTAAAAGAATTAAAGCTAAACGAGGTAGGCTTTCGGTAGATAGACTATATAAGTCTTTTGTATATGACCCACCGATTGAAGCTGAAGTAGGGTTGATGCGAGAATTATTTACAGTTGATAATCATTCGCTTTGGTACGGAGCTAATAAGAGCTCGAATAAGCCAGTTGAATCTTCCGAAGCGGGTGATGATGAGTTAGAAAATCCTAGTCTGCGAGATCAGGAGGAAAATCAGCAGCGAAGCTTCGACGATGATACTGATACGAAGTTTGATATAACGAGCATAGAGGAGTCGGACATTAATGAAGAATGCGATGGTGCAGCGCTGCTATCTGACCAGGATTGGGATAAGATTCGAGAGATGGTAAAGACTGCACTCGAAATGGATGACACTAGCTTCGGAGATGCTGGCGGAACGATGAAGCGAGAGCTAAGGTATGCCGAGGAGAAACGGATTGATTACAGCACATTTCTCAGGAAATTTGCTGCCAACCATGAGACTCTTAAGGTCGACGATGATTCATTTGACTACATCATGTATACGTATGGATTAAATAGGTATAGAGACATGCCACTCATCGAGCCTCTCGAGTACAAAGACGAGAAAAATATTCGCGACCTCGTTATAGCAATTGATACTTCAGGATCCACGGATGGCGAGCTAGTTAAGAAGTTTGTTGACAAAAGCTTCGAGATACTTTGTAACAACGATGTTATCGGAGCTAAATTTAACATTCATGTGGTACAATGTGATGCAGAGATTCAGGATGATACAGTGCTTAAGAACCGGGATGATGTGGATGGTTTTCTGCGCAATTTAGAAATTAAAGGCCTTGGCGGAACAGATTTTCGTCCAGTATTCCATTATATAAATGAGCTCATACGTAAGAAGGAACTAAGAAATCTAAGAGGGCTGCTGTATTTTACAGATGGAAAAGGGACTTACCCAAAACGAAAGCCGATGTACGATACGGCATTCATATTCGTAGATGACGATGCGTGTGGCGATGATGTTCCGGCGTGGGCGATGAAGGTGTATTTTGACGAGTGAAACATATCTAGGTATGTGGAAATGGAGATAAATTGAATATTCAAGAAGCAAAGAATCAGGTGAAATACTCAGTTATTTCATACCTGTCAAAGGATGAATTTGGAGAATATAAGATACAGGTTGAGAGGCAGAGACCGATATTTCTCGTAGGACCGCCTGGAGTTGGCAAGACTGAGATTATGTCACAAGTAGCAGAGGAGATGGATATTGCTCTGGTTTCATATTCTATGACGCACCACACTAGGCAGAGTGCAATAGGACTGCCTTTCATTTCTGAACATCAGTATGGTGATGATAGCTATAGGACTACGGAATACACCATGAGTGAGATCATTGCTAGTGTGTATGACAAGATGGAAGAAACTGGTAAGAGGGAAGGAATTCTCTTCTTAGATGAAATTAACTGTGTATCGGAAACACTTGCGCCCGCAATGCTGCAGTTTCTTCAAATGAAAGTATTTGGCCGTCATAGACTTCCAGAGGGCTGGGTGGTCGTAACAGCAGGAAATCCTCTGGAGTACAATAACTCGGCGAGGGAATTCGATCTTGCAACACTCGATAGACTTAAGAGAATTGATGTAGAACCGGAGCTTGAGCCGTGGCTCGTATATGCTAGAAATAATGCTGTGCATGCTTCGGTACTAAATTATTTAAGTATCAAAAAAGATGACTTCTATAGTGTAAGGCTTACGGTTGATGGCAAGCTCTTTGTAACAGCTAGAGGATGGGTAGATCTATCTGAGATGATCTACCTATATGAAGAAAACGATATCGAAGTTAATCTCGAACTGGTGAGCCAGTATATTCAGGATGAGAGAATCGCCCGCGATTTTACTTCGTACTATGATTTGTTTTATCGCTATAGGAGAGAGTATGATATCGCTGGAATCCTTGCAGGTAATGGCTTTGATAAAGCGGCCGCGAAACTCGCAGATGCCCCGTTTGATGAGCGCATTACGGTTGTCAGATTATTAAGCGATGCTCTAGGCTCAGAATTTAGACGTGAGTTTGTGAAATCTGCAGTTATAGATGAAGTAGTGAGCCGTATTAAGATTCAAAAGGATGAATTATTAGGTGCAAGGCTTGATAAAGCTGCTCATATTTTGAAGCTTATATCCTCCGATATGGAACTTGATCTAGAGGAACGTAAGAAAGCACACTCTATATCTAGGATGAACGAGAGAATTGCAAGAAAGTCTATCCAGACCATGAGAGACATCGTGCATAATGTCAAAGGTGGAATAGGTGAACCTTCGTCAGTTATTACTGGTGAGATGAGTAAACTAAACGATGAGAGAAATGCTCTTGTAAAGTCGGTGCAGGATCGCCTCAGAAACTCATTTAATTTTATAGAAAGCTCTTTTGAGGGGGATAACGAAATGATGATATTTGTTAGAACTCTTTCAGAAGATAGATATAGTGCGGGCTTCCTAGGAAAGCATGGAAGTGAAGAATACTCGAGGTGGAGCAAGGGGCTTATGATGAGCGACAGGGAGCAGGAGCTTACCAGAGAGATTGAAGGTTTAGAATAGTAAGGAGTCTGTATGCCAAAGCTAATAGCAGGACACACACTTATCAATTATGACGAAAATGTGTCACGAGTTGTTATTCCTAAATTCGTGTTTGCGATAGCAGATAGGGCGTTTAGCGAAAGAGGACAGATTAAAGCGATTGAAATGGGAGAATCAGTCAAGAATATTGGGAATTATGCTTTTAGAATGTGTTATAGCATGAAGGAGATAATTCTGCCACAGACTGTAGATGAGTTTGGGAAAGGTGTGTTTGAGAATTGCTGGTCTCTTGAAATGGTTGCAATTCCAAAAGGAACTAAGGTTATTGATGATGAGATGTTCATTGATTGTAACTCTCTAATCGAGATTTATTTACCGAATAGCATTGACGTGGTAGATGATAATGCATTCAGCAGGGTCCCTAAACTGACGACGCTACATATAGGTCCGGAAAAACTTGAAGTCCTCCCTGAGACTATCAGAGATGTTGCGGTTCTTTCTTATATGGAAAAACATAGCAGTGATGATGTAAGTCAGGAAAAGCCTAATGAGGCAGAATTAATCTACAGATATATCGACGAACATGGTGATAGGCTTACGAGAAGGGCCATTACTGATTCTAGAACTCTTGCAATAAGCTATATGGTTAGAAGAGATCTAGTTAAATCAGCCTTCATCAGCGAACTTGTGGAGATGGCTGCTAGTCAAAAAAGCTCCGAAATTGTTGCACTTCTTATTGATGAACAAAATAAAATTCAGAGAGAGGAGCCTGAGCAAGCTGAAGAGGCATGGAATCCATTTGCTTAGAGTAGGGGGAAATATGAAAAAGGAGTTTGAAACTTCTGAATCAATGAGAATAGGAATACTGCTTGCAATATGCGGTGGATTTATGGATGCTTATTCATATACCTGCAGGGGGGGAGTTTTTGCTAACGCTGCAACTGGTAACATAGTACTGCTTGCAATCAGCCTAGGTAATCACAACATACGAAATATATTTCATTACCTAATTCCGATAGTTTCATTTGCAGGGGGAGTTATGATTTCCCAGCACGTAAAAATAATTCGCAAAAATAGACCGACAAGACTTCATTGGCGTCAGGTCACTATTTGTTTCGAAATCATTGCTATGTTTGTAGCAGGATTCATACCACAGGAGTATAACCTTCTTGCAAACTCACTTATATCATTAACGTGTGGCATTCAAGTTGTGACTTTTGCAAAAGTGCGTGGATATACTATTTCTACTACGATGTGTACTGGGAACCTCAAGACAGGAACCATGAATATAAATATGTACATGGCGACAAAGGATTTTAATTATATACGAAAGAGTCTTCATTACTATGGATGCATAATGTTTTTTATATGCGGGGCAATCATCGGGGACTTCTTTACGCGAAGAATTCATGAATCGGCAGCGTTCATAGTTGTGCTTCTCTTACTTATCGCCAATATAATGATGTTCTTCAACAACAAGAGTATCGAAAGGAAATGCCGTGAAGAAAAAAGAGATTAGAAGCAAGCTTTTTGATATGCAAGATATGGACTATAAGAACTTCCATTGTAAACTAATTCCAGGGGTTAATCCGGATACAGTAATAGGAGTTAGAACTCCGGCACTAAGGAAACTCGCAAAGGAAGTTTTTAAATCAGGTGATTATGGAGAGTTTATAAGAGACCTTCCTCACGAGTATTATGAAGAGCTTAATCTCCATGGGATGATCATCTGTATGATAAGTGACTATGAAGAGGCTTTAAGTGAAATAGATAAGCTGCTCCCATATGTAGACAACTGGGCTACTTGTGATTTGCTCAGCTTTAAGAAAGCGTTCAAGGGTAATCTAAATAAACTTGAAAATGAAGTTAAGAGATGGATTTCATCAGGTGATACTTATACCGTTAGATTTGGAATTGGAGTACTGCTGGAGTTTTATCTCGATGATACATTTGATCCACAATATCTGGAATGGGTGGCAGGAGTTAAATCTGAAGAATATTATGTGAGAATGATGCAGGCGTGGTACTTCGCAACTGCACTTGCTAAGCAATATGACGAAACGATCCCATATATCGAGAACAAAAGGCTTGAAGAATGGGTACATCGCAAAACCATTCAGAAGGCAAAAGAGAGCTTCAGGGTCAGTGATGATGTGAAAGAGTATCTGAATTCGCTAAAGTAATTTGCTCGAAAACTAGACAGATACATGTATGTATGATAGTATAACAAAGTAATTTTTTATACCCTTGCTTCGGCTACATGTTGCTCCGAACGGTAGCGATGTGAGGGCGGATGAACAATAGGAGGAGAAACGATGCTTACAAAGGAAAAGAAGCAGGAAATTATCAAAGAGTATGCTACTAAGGAAGGCGACACAGGTTCCCCAGAGGTTCAGGTTGCGATTCTAACTTACAGAATCAACGATCTTAACGGACACCTCAAGGAGCACGCTAAGGATTACCATTCAAGAAGAGGTCTTCTTAAGATGGTAGGACAGAGAAGAAACCTACTCAAGTATCTTAAGGATACTGATATCGAGAGATATAGAGCACTTATTGCTAGACTCGGCCTCAGAAAGTAGTAATATTATCTGACAATATAAGCGGGATATGTATCCCGCTTATTTGTATATAGGAGGGAATAATCCCGAAGCCAATCTTATATAATGATTGACTTGCAATACGAATCTTATTAGTAAAATAGTACGATTAACAGGAAGGAGTTGTTAATTATGGGAAGATTCACTGATTATCACACATTTAGAACAGCACTAGGCGGTAGACTGTTACAGCTTGAAATTGGAAAGGTTTGTGAACAGGCAAACGGCCAAGTTACAGTTAGATATGGAGATACCGTTGTAAACTGTACAGCTACTGCTTCAAAGCAGCCAAGACAGGATATAGATTTCTTTCCTCTTAGCTGCGACTATGAAGAGAAGATGTATGCTGTAGGAAAGATCCCTGGTGGATATATCAAGAGAGAAGGAAGACCTGGTGAGCATGGAATCCTAACATCAAGACTGATGGATAGACCGCTCAGACCACTTTTCCCAAAGGGCTTTAGAAATGACGTTTCCGTTGTTGCTGTAGCGATGAGCGTTGATCATGACTGTTCACCTGAAGTTGCAGCTATGATTGGTTCATCTGTTGCTCTAGCTACATCTGACATTCCTTGGGATGGTCCTACAGGATCTGTAAAAGTGGGAAGAGTAGATGGCGAGCTTATCATCAACCCTACATATGAACAGAGAATGAAGTCAGACATCGATTTAACCGTAGCTGGAACTAAAGAAGCTATCATGATGGTTGAAGCTGGTGCCAATGAAGTTTCCGAGAGTGACATGCTTGATGCAATCATGTTCGCTCATGAAGAGATCAAGCAGTTATGCGTATTTATCGAGGAAATTGCTAATGAAGTTGGCAAAGAGAAGATGGAATACGTAGTCTTCAAGGCAGATGACGATGTTGATGAAGCCGTTCGTGCTTACGCTACAGACAAAATGGTTGAAGCGATAAAGACATTTGACAAACTTGAGCGTCTCGAGAATATGGAGAAAGTCGAGACTGAAACTCACGAACACTTTGCAGAGATCTTTGAAGACAGGGATAAGGAAGTAGGCGAGGTTCTATACGCCATCAAAAAGGAACAGGTGAGATCAATGATCCTTGATGAAGGCGTGAGACCAGATAATAGAAAACTAAGTGAGATTAGACCTCTATTCTCAGAGACAGGATTCCTGCCAAGAGCACATGGTACAGGACTATTCAAGAGAGGGCAGACTCAGGTTCTATCAGTCGCTACACTTGCACCTCTATCAGAGGCACAGGATTTAGATAGCATTGATATCGATAGAACTACCAAGAGATACATGCATCAATATAACTTCCCAGGTTACTCTACAGGTGAGCCAAAGCCACCTCGTAGCCCAGGCAGAAGAGAGATCGGTCACGGAGCACTCGCTGAGAGAGCGCTTCTTCCCGTAATTCCAAGCGAAGAGGAATTCCCATATGCAATCAGAGTGGTATCGGAGGTTCTATCTTCAAACGGATCATCTTCGATGGCATCAACTTGCGGCTCTTGCCTTGCTCTGATGGATGCCGGTGTTCCTATTAAGAAGCCTGTATCAGGAATAGCTATGGGTCTAATTGAGAGAGTCGAGGAGGATGGAAGCAGCAGATATGCAATTCTATCTGATATCCAGGGCATGGAAGACTTCCTCGGAGACATGGACTTCAAGGTAACAGGTACTCCTGATGGAATTACCGCAATTCAGATGGATATCAAGGTTCATGGTCTATCTAGAGAAATTCTAGAGCAAGCACTTGAACAGGCTAGAGTTGGTAGAGCACATATCCTTGAAAGCATGTTAGAAGAGATTGCTGAACCAAGAGCTGAGTTATCACCTTATGCGCCAAGATGCATCTCGTTGAGAGTGCACCCTGACAAGGTAAGGCTAGTAATTGGACCTGGCGGCAAGAATGTTAACAAGATTGTGGAAGAGACAGGCTGCAAGGTTGATATCTCTGATGACGATGTAGGTCTAATCAGTATCTACAGCTCTGATGAAGCTAGTGCTGCTAAGGCTAAGTCTATGATTGAGTATCTTACAGCTGATGTAGAAGTTGGCAAGACTTACGAGGGTGAAGTTAAGAGAATTATGAACTTCGGTGCATTTATCGAGATTCTGCCTGGTAAGGAAGGTCTGCTACACATCTCTAAGATTGCTAACCATAGAGTTGACAAGGTTGAAGATGTAATGAACATTGGAGATAAGGTTGTTGTCAAGGTAACTGAAATCGACAACCAAAACAGAATCAATCTATCTAGAAGAGAACTAGTAGAAGACTAATTCTTCTTAAATAAGTATTAAAATGAGCATAGTGGTTTTACCGCTATGCTTTTTTTGATATTATTAAAGACGTACTTTATTGGTATAATATCAATCTAGATGATTAAAATTGAAGGGGTTAACTATGTATCATAAGGCATTTAGGAACATGCTGAATAAAATAACTCTGATTCTGGTTGTGATATTTGTGGTTACAATGGGTATAGCTATTAAGAGTGATGTTTATGGGAGTTCTTCTTATAATTCATATTCTAATTCTTACTCTAGCTCATATTCAAACTACTACAATCAAAATCAAGCATCGCCATTGGCTGAGCAAGATTATACTAGGTCAGGATATACTACAAAGGTCTTTGATGTAGATGTAAAGGTTAATAAGGATTATTCATATGATTTCACTGAGACGATAAAAGTTGATTTTAGATATGCAAAGCATGGAATTATTAGAAGAATTCCTGTTGCTAGTAACTATAAGATCAAGGATATCAGCGTTGAAGGCGGTGATTTTAAAGTAACTAAGGATAACAACGTTAACATCAGGATTGGGAGTGCTCATTCTTATGTGACGGGTGAGAAAACATATGTTATAAAGTATAAAATTTATAATTATATACAAAGTAATCAAGAGAATAACGTTTATGTAGATGTACTTCCGTCAGAGTGGGAAACATCGATTGCATCTTCAAAAATCAATGTTTCACTTCCAAGTGATTTCAAATACACCGAGATGAAGGGATATGCAGGTTCATATGGTTCATCTACTGAGGATAATAGCAAGTGGTCATATGACAAAGCGAATAACACATTGTCCTATGAAGATGCTGCCATAAGTTCTAATTCTGGTGTAACGCTGATGGTCAAGACACCGGATGGTTACTGGGTTGGTGCTCCAAGCAAAGCATGGAGTAATGTTGCAAATGCTGCAGTACTCGTCATCTGTCTTATATTATTAATTTATATCAAGGTTACAAGAAAGAAGGACGCAGATATTGTCGCACCTATAATGTTCAATCCGCCTGAAGGTATAACACCAGCTGAGCTTGGATATCTCGCAGATGGTGTGATTGATAAAAAGGATATTACTTCATTATATCTATACCTAGCATCAAAAGGATATATACAGATTATTGAAGGGGAGAAGAAAAAAATAACCATAAAAGCATTACAAGCACCGAGCGATGAACCTGCATTTGTAAAGAAGATGTATAATGCAATATTTGATGAAAAATCTGCTCCGGCGGTGGGAAGCACGATTAGCATAAAAGAGTCTGGAAAATCAATCGGAGAGTCATATGACACGATTAAGTCGCAGCTAAAGGATAGATATACTGGAGATAAAGCTATTGTATCTACTGCTTCGGATGCGAAGGGGATTTTTGCTACTTTCATCGCTGCGATGGGTTATATGCTTAGCATTGCGTTCAGTGCATATAGAGCTGGTTCCGTCGATGTTTTGTTTGGTTCAAAATATGGTGGCATAATGGCCATTTTCGTAATAATCATCGTATTGGGTATTTGGGCATCAATATGGCTGCTGATACTTCGTAAGTTAAATGATGCATTCTTCTATCGTAAATCTTTAGGTGCTGGCAGTTTAACTTTTAGGGTTATTGTATGGCTATTAATTTATTTTGTGTATATGAGCACCCTGATAAACTCATTGTATTTTGCAGGTAAAGGTGAAAGGGAGATGTACTTATTAATAATACTCGTCGTATATACAGTCGCTATGCCTTTACTACTATCGAATATCCAGAGCAGAACTGAATACAACCGCAAGGTGTATGGAGAGATATTAGGTTTTAAAGAATTTATAGAAACAGCTGAGCTAGATAGAATCAATGAACTTGTAGAAAGCGAACCATCTTACTTCTACAACATTCTGCCTTATGCATATGTTCTAGGACTAACGGATAAATGGATACATAAATTCAATACCATCAAGATCCCTGAACACACCGGATTCAGCTCATATAACGCAACTACGTTCGATTATATGAGGATGAACATGATAATGAACAGCATTCAGCATAGCACGTATTCTGGAATTGCCGCCGCACATGCTGATAGTGGCGGTGGAATCGGCGGATTTGGCGGTGGTGGTTTCTCTGGCGGAGGCTCCGGAGGTGGCGGAGGCGGCTCTTGGTAGAGGCTGTATCACAAAGATTAATTAAGTACATTTCATATGTTGAAGTAAGTGCACTGATGTGCTAATATAACGAATCAATAGATATTAATAGTTATTGCTTTTTAATAAAGAAGAGGTGTAAAAATGGTAATTTGGATAGTTATAGCAGTAGTCGTACTTCTGCTGCTTTGGGTTATTGCTACATATAATGGGTTTGTAAAGCTAGCTGTAAGCTGTGATGAAGCTTTTTCAACTATGGATGTGTATCTCAAGAAGAGATTTGATCTCATTCCTAATCTGGTTGAGACTGTAAAGGGGTATGCAGCTCACGAATCGGAGACACTCAAGGCTGTGACAGAGGCTAGATCTGCCGTTGGAAATTCATCTACAACTGCTGAAAAGCTTGAGAATGAGAATATCCTATCTGGTACTTTAAGAAGTTTGTTTGCCGTTGCTGAATCGTATCCAGATCTAAAGGCAAATGCGAACTTTATCGAGCTAATGGACCAGCTAAAAGCAGTTGAGAATGATATTGCTAATTCTCGCAAGTACTACAATGCTGTTGTAAAGAAGTTCAACGTAAAATGCAGAGTATTTCCTTCAGCAATCATTGCTAGAGCGTTCGGGTATGAAGCGAAGCCAATGTTCGAAGTTTCGTCAGAAGCTGAACGTGAAAATGTGAAGGTGGATTTCGGAACAAGCAAGTAGTCATTGATCGAAGTTTATATCTTTAAGATGCAGAGTGTACATGAATGTACACTCTGTTTTATTGTTATTAAACAAAAAAACAAATTATAATTGTGATTTTTATTTATAAATACTACAAATTTTGTTAGAATGACTACGAATAATAAAACACGAAGGGTAATGTATATATGTACGTAATTATTGATATTGGTTCTAACACGATTAGAATGGCGGTTTATAACATAGGGAATAATAATTCTTTCAGCCAGATTATGAGCAACAAGGTTTCCTGTGGAATCGCTGGATATATAAACGATAATGAGATGAGTGCAGAAGGAGTAGAAGTAATGATCGATGCACTCAAACAGTTTAGAATTGCAGTTGATGGAATGGCTGATGTGCTGGTATTTGCAATAGCGACTGCAAGCATAAGAGAACTTAAGAATAAAAAAGAAATTGTCGCCCGCATAAATGATGAAGTCGGATTTGAAGTAGATGTAATAACGGGTCAGGATGAGGCCAGATACGATTACTACGGCATAATGAAGGATATTGGAGATGCTACTGGAATGCTTACAGATTGTGGTGGAGGTAGCACAGAAATATCTTTATTTACAGGGGATGAGATAATTTTTGCTGATACCATGCCTATAGGATCTCTCAATGCTTATCACCGACATGTAGATGGAATATTTCCTACAAAAGAAGAGCTATCATCGATTAAGGAAGAAACTGAGAAGCTTCTTTTGAAGCTGCGTATTCCAAAAGATGTTAAAGCTTCACCTGGGCATGTATATGCGATTGGAGGTACTGTCCGAGCCACATGTAAGCTCGCAAATAAGCTTTTGGATAGGAGCAAGAGTACGGCTACACTTTCTGCAAGAGAGTATGACGAGCTGTTTGAACTATATTTTACTAATCAAAGGGACTTTATCAGAACGTTACTCAAAGTAAAGCCAGAGCGTGTTCAGTCACTTGTCACAGGTATGTGTATACAGAAGACGATTATGAATAAACTAGGTTACGATGAAATAACTGTCTCCGAATCGGGAGTAAGAGAGGGATTTCTGATGAAAAAGCTGGAAGAATTGAATAATAATTAAAGTGAGGCGTATCGATGAGTGAGCTTTATCTTGAAGGGTTTACACAGAACCGAGATCTCTCGTGGCTTAAATTTAATGAGAGAGTATTAAATGAAGCTGCAAATACCAGGAATCCAATTCTTGAAAGAGTAAAATTTAGATTGATTTACGAAAAAAATCTAGCAGAGTTCATACGGGTACGTGTTGGTAGTTTAAACAATATTAGAAATATTGATTCGCTAACACGAGACACAATGTCTGGTCTTACTTCAGATGAGCAGATTCATTACATATGGCGTGAGATACGTATAATTAATGAAAAAGCTGAAATGATAACCGAACAGATTTACAAAGAACTGAGAGAAATAGGTGTGTGCTGTGGTTCTTATAAAGATTTAACGGAATCTGATTACGACTTTGTTGATGGGCAATTTCTCATGAAGCTTTCATCGGATTTTAAGCCGCAATTTGTTGATAAAAGCGATATTTCGGAAAACATAAAAGATGGTCATCAGTATATTCTTATTGATACTTCTGTAGATAATATCAGAAAACTGATGATGGTTGAAATTCCAGAGTCGCTTTTAAAAGGTGTAATTGTTCGTAATTCGCATGGTATTAATTTATTACTTCCTTTAGAGCTTATTAGATTGTATCTGAATAATATATGTTTCCCATTTGAACCAAAAGGGTTTATAGCTTTTACGGCTTTTAGAAATGCTGATATTGACTTTGAATATGACAATTTCAATCTTGGAACTGGTGCAATAGAACGAATAAAGAAGATGCTTGATAAGCGTGGAAATTCAGAGTTTGTAGGAGCATTTGCATATTCCGAATGTATTGATAATAGTCTCTATGATTGCTTGAAAGATATTCTTAAGCTTTCAGATGAGGAATTAGTTCTTTGTTCCAATATTCCGTCGTTAAGTCACCTAGGCTACTTAAAGGAGCACCTATCAAGACACATAGTTTTGGATAACTCATTTCCTGAATTGCGTAAAACAAATTCTGAGAAAAAGGTTAGAGCCAATATTATAGATCTGATAATGGAAAGGGATTTGCTCGATGCATATCCTTACGATTCAATGGATAACTTGCTTGAACTTTTAAGAGAAGCTGCGAGCCATAGTAAAGTCAAAGAAATAAAAATCAGTATTTATAGAATGACCAGTCATCCTAGAATTATCGAATATTTGATAAAAGCTGCTAATAATGGTAAGCGTGTTAGAGTACTTATTGAACTCAGGGCCAGGTTTGACGAGGCCAATAACGTAGATTGGGCAAAAAAACTTAAAGATTCTGGATGTGAAGTATATTACGGAACTAAGCGATTAAAATCGCATTTTAAGGCATGTCAGATTGTCTTTAAAAAGTCATTTAGTAAAATTGGAGAGCAAGAAATCATTACGCAGGTTGGAACCGGAAATTATAATGAAACTACAGCACGCCAGTATACTGATTTTTCAATTATAACATCAAGCCGTAAACTTGGTGAGGAGGTTTCCAATCTATTCGATAATGCCATCGATGGGATTACTGATAACCAATTTAGATATATTATTACATCTCCATCATGTATGAGAACGAAGTTAATTGAATTAATTGATCGCGAGCGCATTAAAGGTAGCAAAGGAAGAATATTCATTAAAGTGAACTCCCTTTCAGACCGTCACATCGTAGAAAAGCTATCTGAAGCATCACAGGCAGGTGTTAAAGTGCGCATGATAGTTAGAGGAATTTGTACACTCCTGCCTGGTGTAGAAGAATACACCGATAATATTCAAATAATAAGCATTGTAGGTAGGTTCTTAGAGCATTCTCGCGTATATATATTCGGAAGTGGCTCGGATGAACGTGTGTATATTTCATCGGCGGATATTATGAACAGAAATATGGATAAACGCTTTGAGCTAGCTTTCCCTATAACAGAAGAAACTTGTATCTATAAGATTAAATTAATTATGCGGATGAATATGATGGATAATACTAGGGCTAAGTATTTATTTTCAGATGGAAGATATGTTAATATCGCATCTAATGGTATAATGTTCGACAGCCAAGAGAGACTCTTAAAGGAATTTGGAGATCGCAATTAAAAGAGGAGATTATGATAGCAGGATATATACTGACTGATGTTGCACTATTTTTTCTTGTATATGCTGTAATCGGTTGGATTACAGAAGTTATTTATCAAGCAATCAGTAAAGGAATTGTCGTAAATAGAGGATTTTTAAATGGACCTATTTGTCCGATATACGGTTTTGGTTCGCTTTTTGTTATCCTTCTGGTAAAAGCACTTGGATTAGACCATAGTTCATTTACTACAGATGTACAGGTGTTCCTTCTTGGAATGTTGCTATCGACAATGTTAGAGTTAGTCGGTGGATATGCGCTTTTAAAAATATTTCATGCCAGATGGTGGGATTATACTTCGAAACCATTTAATTATCATGGGTATATCTGTCTAGAATTCAGCATTATATGGGGATTTGGTATTTTGGTTGTAGTAAGACGAATACAGCCACTTGTTGAAGCTATATTCGGCGGCTTAGCAACGTCTACAGTTGGGGTGATATTGCTTCTTATAGCATATATTGCATTTATTTCAGACTTCGCTGTTTCTGTACTTATCACACTCGGACTTAACAAAAGAATTACGCGACTTGATGATATGAAAAAATCAATGACTGAATTCAGTGACTTACTAAGTACTAGAATAGGTGTTGATGCTATAAATACTAAGGGAAAGGTTGACGCATATAGAGCCGAAAGTACATCCTTCGAAGCTGAAATTAGGGATGCAGCTGCAGAGAGAAGGGCAGAGGTTGCAAAGGAACTTGCAGATATGAAGAGAGACTATGAGCTTGCAAGAGAAGAATTTTACAAGAAGATGCGTAAGACTAAGTTCTTCGGGACTGGTAGAATTCTTAAGTCTTACCCTGATCTAAGGATAGTCGATCACGGCGAAATCGTTGATAAAATCAAGGAAACTCTCAAGTATAAGATTAAATAATAGTATTTGTTTTTGGCTATATACATAGCGTTCGTTTGTTGACAATTTGTGCTTTGGATAGTAAAATTAGTAAATATTTTGTTTATATTAATAATAATTGATGTTAGAGGAAGGGATATTAAAAATGTTTGAAAACTTATCTGAGAAATCAGTAGCAGATGTTCAAGAAGAACAGGTTCAGCATTGGTCTGACATAGATCTTCTGCATCTCTGCGTAAAGGAACGAGAGGGAGATCCTAGCTTCGTATTTTATGAAGGACCTCCAACAGCTAATGGTAAGCCTGGTATACACCATGTAATGGCGAGAACACTGAAGGACTCAATTAATAGATATAAGACGATGCAGGGTTTTCAGGTTAAGCGTAAGGCTGGCTGGGATACTCATGGTCTTCCTGTTGAGATTGAGGTAGAGAAGCAGCTTGGTATGTCCGGAAAGAACGATATCGAAAGCTATGGAATTAAGGAATTTAATGAAAAGTGTCGTGAGTCAGTATTTAAGTACACTAGTCTTTGGCGTGAAATGTCAGAGAAGATGGCGTATCTTGCTGATATGGACGATCCATACATCACGTATGACAACAACTATATCGAATCCGCTTGGTGGA
This sequence comes from Mogibacterium diversum, assembly GCF_938028775.1. Classification (GTDB taxonomy): domain Bacteria; phylum Bacillota; class Clostridia; order Peptostreptococcales; family Anaerovoracaceae; genus Mogibacterium; species Mogibacterium diversum_A. The sequence continues at coordinate 44,621 of NZ_CALIZG010000024.1, read as the reverse complement.
TTATAAAGAAGTTTTTTGATGCGGGGCTCATCTATGAGGGACACAAGGTTCTTCCTTACTGTGCAAGATGTGGAACAGGTCTTGCTTCTCATGAGGTAGCACAGGGGTACAAAGAAGATCCTGTTCTTACTGTAACTTGTAAGTTCAAGCGTAGAGATAGAGATAATGAGTATTTCCTAGCTTGGACAACAACACCATGGACACTTCCTTCTAACATTTTAATTACTGTCGGTCCAGAGGTTGTATATGTAAGAGCTAAGATACTTGAAGGCACAGAAGAGGGAAATATCTTCTACGTTGCTAAGAACCTTGCAGATAAGGTTCTAGGTGAGGGTAAGTATGAAGTACTTGAAGAGATGACTGGCAAGGACTTAGAATATGTGCCTTATGAGCCACTTTCGACATTTGTTTACGGAGATGACCTAGACAAGGTTAAGGGCTTTTATGTTGCAACTGCAGATTACGTTACTGTTGAAGATGGTACTGGTCTCGTACACACGGCATATGCATTTGGTGAAGATGACTATAACACTTGTCGTAAGTATGGTGTAGACTTTGCAGAGCCCGTAGATGAGAAGGGCTGCTTTACGACGACTCCATGGGAAGGTCGTTTTGTAATGGAAGAAGGGCTTGATGTTGAGATACTCAAGTATTTCGCTGCAGAAGATAAGGTGTTTGCAAAGCAAAAGATGGTTCACAATTATCCGCACTGCTGGAGATGCGATACACCACTAGTTTACTATTCTAAGCCAGGCTGGTATATCGAGATGACTAAGCTTAGAGATAATTTAGTTGCTAATAACAATACTGTAAATTGGTACCCACCATACGTTGGAGAAAAACGTTTCGGTAACTGGATTGCAGACGTTAAAGACTGGAATATCTCTAGATCTAGATACTGGGGAACTCCAATTCCAATATGGAGATGTGAGTGCGGTCATCTTGAAAGTGCAGGAAGCCGTGCAGAACTTGCCGAAAAGGCTGTTGAGGATGTAAATCCTGATACAATCGAGCTTCATAGACCTTATGTGGATGATATTCACTTCAAGTGCCCATGCTGTGGCAAGACTATGGAGAGAATTCCTGAGGTTATGGACTGCTGGTTTGACTCAGGCGCTATGCCTTATGCACAGTGGCATTATCCATTTGAGAATGCGGATAGGTTTGAGAAAGAATTGTTCCCAGCAGACTTTATCTGTGAAGGTATTGACCAGACTAGAGGATGGTTCTATTCATTGATGGCTATTTCTACATTCATTATGGGTAGAGCTCCATATAAAAATGTTCTTGTTAACGACCTTATCCTCGATGCAAAGGGTAAGAAGATGTCTAAGCATGTAGGAAATACTGTAGATCCATTCGATATGATGAGTAAGTATGGTGCAGACGTAATTCGTTGGTATCTCGTTTCCGTATCGCCTGCTTGGACTCCAACTAAGTTCGATGAAGAAGGTGTTAAAGACGTACAGAGCAAGTTCTTCGGAACACTTAGAAATATATATAATTTCTTTGTGCTATACTCCAATATGGACGACTTAGATCCAGCAAATCTTGATGTTCCATATGAGAATAGACCTGAACTCGATAGATGGATTATTTCAAGATACAATAGACTCGTTGCTAATGTAACTGAGTATATGGACGAATATGATCACATGAAGACAGTAAGAGCTATCAACGATTTTGTCGTTGAAGACTTCTCAAACTGGTATATAAGAAGAGCTAGAAGAAGATTTTATGCGGAGGGAATGACTGACGATAAGAAGAGTGTATATGCTACAACATATGAAGTTCTTCTAGGTGTAATCAAGATGATTGCCCCAATTGCACCATTCATCTCAGATGAAATGTACGTTAAGCTAACTGGTGAAAAGACAGTTCATATCGCTCATTTCCCAACTTCAAACGGTAATCTAATCGATGAGAAGACTGAAGAGAGGATGGGGCTAGTTAAGACTCTAGTTAACCTCGGAAGAGGAACAAGAGAGAAGGAGAGACTCAAGGTTAGACAGCCTCTAAGCGAGGTGATTGTTGACGGTAAGTATGAAGAGCTAATCAGTGATCTTGTGCCTCTGATCACGGAGGAGCTCAACGTTAAGGACGTTGTGTTTGAGAAGGATCTTGATAAGTATATGAACTTTGCTGTAAAGCCTGATTTCAAGGCTGCAGGACCAGTGCTTGGTAAGGATATAAAGGAATTTGCAGGAAAGCTAGCGAAGCTCGATGCGAAGGAACTCATCGCTGAGGTTTCAGCTGGCCCTGTAAAGCTTGAACTAGGTGGAAAAGAATATGAGATCACAGAAGATTTCCTAGATGTAAGAATTTCAGCAAAGGATGGGTTCGTCGTAGGAATGGAAAACAATGTGTTCACTATTCTTGACACGACTCTAACCCCAGAGCTTGTTAACGAAGGATATGTTCGTGAGGTTATATCCAAGGTTCAGCAGCTACGTAAACAGAATGACTTTGAGATGCTAGACCATATCAAAATCAGCTTTGAAGCAGATGATGAGGTAAAGGCAGCGGTTCTTGATGCGGCTGACCACATCAAGGAGGAGACGCTTGCTGATTCATTAGTTGAGGCTTCGGGTCTAGAGAAGTTCGATATCAACGGACACAAGACTGGTCTTGCGGTTGCAAAGTGCTAAGAGATTTAAATATTATGAGTGAAGAGAATTACAACAAAACTTCTAAGCTCAATATCGTAGATTACGATCCCGACGAATTAGCCGGGGTCGTTTCTTCATGCGGAGATAAGCGATTTAGAGCAAAGCAGATATTTGGCTGGCTGTCCAAGGGAGTAGAGTCTTTCGATGAAATGACTAACATCCCAGAAAAGCTTAGGACAGCTTTATATGAGAGATATTACATTGGACTCCCCGAGGCAATTTTAGTTCAGGAGTCAAAGCAGGATGGGACGAGAAAGTGTTTATTTGAATTCCGTGACGGAGCGCGCGTCGAATCCGTCTTCATGAAGTATAATTATGGAAATTCTATATGCATTAGCTCTCAGGTTGGATGCCGTATGGGATGTACGTTCTGTGCTTCGACGCGTAATGGTCTTGAAAGATCCCTTACTGGCGGTGAGATGTTAGCGCAGGTTCTTAAAATGCGCAATATCACCGGAGAGGATATTGGACATGTTGTGATTATGGGAATTGGCGAACCTTTTGATAACTATGACAACATATCAAAGTTCATAAGGCTTATTAACAGCAAGCAAGGATATAATCTCGGCATGAGAAACATTACTGTGTCTACATGTGGTCTGATACCATTTATTAAACAATTCGGTGAAGATTTTCCGCAAGTGAATCTTGCTGTTTCTCTTCACGCTCCTAATGATGAGATTCGCTGCCGTACGATGCCTGTAGCGAGGAGCTTCGAGTATTCAGAGCTCATGAAAGCATGTAGGAATTACACTGAGTCTACAAAGAGACGAATTACGTTCGAATATGCACTGATTGACGGTGTAAACGATGAGCCGGAGCATGCCCGTGAACTTGCGAGTCATTTGAAAGGCTGGCTTACACACGTGAATTTAATTCCTCTGAACGAAGTTTCGGGGACCGGATACAAGACATCACATAAGACTAACGTTAGAAATTTTGCTTCACTATTAGAAGAGCAAGGAGTGGCAGTATCCGTCAGACGAACTCTTGGTACAGATATTGATGCTGCTTGTGGACAGTTAAGATTAAGATAATGACAATAGCAACTAAAAAGAGCTGCTCTATTATAGAGCAGCTCTTTTTAGTTGTGAAAATTCTTAGATGGCTTTAAATATCGCATGTTTTAGCGTTTTATGGTATAATAATGTGCTAATTTAAAGCTTGTTTTAAAAGTGTATTACATAATACTGATATAAGCTTTCGTAATAGGCTATGAAATATGCGAAGACTAGCCTGCGTAGTTTACGAATCATGGAGGGACTATGAGAATACTAATTGATGGTATGGGCGGTGATCACGCTCCTCAGGAAATAGTAAAGGGTGCGATTCAGGCGGCAAGAGAGATTGACGATACAGTTATAATCATTGGCGCTGAAGATTTAATAAAAGCGGAACTCAATCTTCAGAAATGGGATGGAAGTAACATAGATATTGTGAATGCGACAGAGGTTATTACAAATAACGAATCCCCAGCAATGGCGGTTCGCAAGAAAAAGGATTCGACCATTAATCGTGGAATGAAGATGGTCAAGGAAGGTGAAGCAGATGTCTTCATATCTGGAGGAAGTACAGGCGCACTTCTAGCAGCTGGACTCCTTGGACTTGGACGAATCAAGGGAATAAAGAGACCTGCCATTGCAGCGTTTTTTCCACAGATAGGAAAAGACGATACCACCCTCCTATTGGACTGTGGTGCTAACGTAGATTGCAGGCCTGAGTTTCTGTATCAATTCGGTGTGATGGGAAGCATTTTCGTACAGAACGTCAAAGGAAAGGAAAGCCCTGATGTTAGACTTCTCAATGTCGGTGCTGAGTCCGAGAAGGGCGATGAACTCCATAAGGAAGCATACGAACAGTTAGCTAATAGCTCGATTAATTTCCAGGGTAACATAGAAGGTCGAGAAGTAGTATCTGGTGTGTGCGATGTTGTAGTAGCTGATGGATTTTCAGGAAATATATTCCTTAAGAGTTCAGAAGGTCTTGCTTTATCAATTATGGGTAGACTCAAGGAAGTCCTGATGGGAGGAACTATCTCCAAGATAGCAGCGTTACTACTAGCAAAGCAGCTAAAGGGCATGAAGAAGGATTTCGATTATTCCGAAGAGGGCGGAGCTCCTATCTTAGGTCTAAAAGGCCCTGTTCTCAAAATTCATGGTAGCTCAAAAGCCTATGCTGTATATAACGCTATCCTCAAAGCTAGAGATTATGTAGAGTCAGATGTAACAGGTCAGATTGAGAAGGCAATTTCTGAAAGCGATGAGATCAGCAGCGGTGAGGCAGTTAAAACAGAGGTTTAATATATAGCTTTTGATAGATAAGATGTTAATGCTTCTAATTTATGGATGTTAGGTTTATGGACAGCTTAGAGAAGAAACTAGGATATAAATTTAATAATAGAAAGCTACTTGAGATAGCTCTCACACATAGTTCTTACGCATCCGAACATGGCAAAAGCTATGAGTTTAACAACGAGAGACTCGAGTTCCTTGGCGATGCTTTCCTCGATGCTATTGTCGGAAAAAAAGTCTTCGTTATCATGCAGGAGGCCAATGAAGGCGTTCTGTCAAAGACGAGGGCCGATGTAGTTTGTGAAAAATCTCTTGCTGATGTAGCTAAATCTCTAAATCTAGGAGATTATCTCAGACTAGGTAAAGGAGAGGAAAATGGCGGTGGAAGACACAAGCCTTCAATTGTCGGCGATGCTGTAGAGGCTTTGATTGGTGCTATGATAATCGACGGCGGATATGAGAGAGCTGAGAGAATAGTTCTAGATTTATTCTCGGATAAGATTAGACTAGCGATCAAAGGAGAGCTGCATAAAGATTATAAAACTAAGCTACAGGAAAAGTTACAAGATCACATAAAAGGAGTTTTCATAGAATATAAGCTAGTGCGTGAGGAGGGTCCTGACCACAGAAAAGAATTCGTAACAGCCGTTTTGGCTAATGGTGAAGAACTTGGGCGTGGTATAGGAAAAAGTAAAAAGGAATCAGAGCAGGCGGCAGCATCAAATGCGCTTACGAAGGGAGATATATAGCTTGTATTTTAAACGAATAGAGCTTCAGGGATTTAAATCGTTTGCAGATCCCGTGACCATAGACTTAAATGATGGAATAACATGCATTGTAGGACCTAACGGAAGTGGTAAGAGCAATATCAGTGATGCACTACGTTGGGTGCTTGGTGAGCAGAGCCCGAAATCACTTCGCGGCGGTAAGATGGATGATGTTATATTTGCCGGAACTGCGACCAGAAAGCCTAAGGGGATGGCCGAAGTTTCTCTTGTTATAGACAATTCACTGGGCATCTTGCCTCTTGAGTATAACGAAGTGCAGGTTACTCGTCGCATGTATAGATCTGGTGAGAGTGAATATCTTATAAATGGCAACCAGTGTAGGCTGAGAGATATTAAAGAGCTGTTTATGGACACTGGAATAGGTGTTGACGGATATTCGATTATTGGACAAGGTAAGATTCAGGAAATTGTCAGCACTAAACCTGAGAATCGCAGAGAGATATTTGAGGAAGCTGCAGGGGTAGTTCTGTATAAGAGCAGAAAAGCAGAGGCTGAGCGGAAACTCGCTGCCGCATCTGATAATCTCGAGCGTGTTAAGGATATTATTGCAGAAATTGATGGCCGCATAGGAACGCTAAAGGATGAGTCTGAAAAGGCAAGTGAATATATCGTCCTCCGTGACAGATACAAATACGTAGGTGTTAATATCATCATTCACAATATCGATGGTTTAATCCGCACTGTTGAAAATTCTCGCAATGAGCTTATCGAGATGGAAGAAAAGCTTAGAGCTATTGATGAGAGATCTGGAGACATTGAACTTAAGATTGAGGAAATAAGAGATAAGTCATCGCTTCTTGATCAGGCATACGAGGAAGCAAATGCTGAGCTTATAGATAAGATTGAAGAGCTCAATACTATTACGAGCCGCGGACAGGTCAATGAAGAAAAGATTCAAGGCATTGAACGTGAACTAACAAGACTCGAATCTGTCATCGAAGAGACGAAGAATAAACTTGAGGCAGAAAATAATAATTTTGCAGAACTAGAAGCAAATGAAAAATCATATAGAGCGGAGAAGGAGCAGGCTCTAGCTGCTCTTCAGAAAGCTGAAGCTGACTTCAATGAGAGTAAGAAAAAGCTGGAAGCTATTAATTCAGAGATTGAAAATAGTAAAGATGATATTATCAGTCTTAGCAACAAGAATATTACTAGAAAGGCAGATATATCAACTCTAGAGAATTATGTAACAACGCTCAATGACAGAAAAGAAAAACTGAGCGAAGAGTATAGTGGCAAAGACGAGACTGATGCAGAGAATGCTCGCCAGCTTAAACAGCTAGAAGAACAGTATAGAGAAGTAGAGAATAAGCAGAATGTTGCAGCAAGTCAGCTTAATGAGATTATTGCAAACATTAGATCGCTAGAAGATCAGACTAGCAATAATGCAAAACAGATAGAAGACCTCAGCAATAAATACAATAGAACTCTTGCTCGTAAAAATACCATCGAAGAGATGGAGAGCAACTATGAGGGATATAACAATGCTGTTAGATTGCTGATGAAGCAGCATACTGGGGGTATTATCGGTACAGTTTCAGATTTAATCAAAGTTCCAACTGGGTATGAGGTTGCAACCGAAACTGCTCTTGGGGCGGCAATGCAAAACATCATATGTGACGATGATGCTTCGGCAAAATCTGCAGTGAGATGGTTAAAGGATAATAAGGCTGGGAGAGCAACATTCCTACCGCTCTCATCTATTCGATATAACAAACAGTATCCAGAGCGCGAGATTGAGAATGCTCCTGGATATCTTGGAGTTGCATCTGAGATTGTTAAAGCGGAAGATAAATACCACAGTATTCTCGAGTATTTGCTAGGACGCGTTATATTTACTAGCAATATGGATGATGCAGTTAGAATATCTAAGATGACTAGCAAGGGCTACAGGATTGTTACTACAGACGGTGAAGTTATCAACTCTAGTGGTGCAATTACAGGTGGAAAATTTAAAAATAAGTCTGCAAATATACTTGAACGCAAAAATGAAATAAAGGAATTGAGTGAGGCTGCTCTAAATTATAGAGAACAGATAACTGCACTTCGAGAAGAAATTACAGCTGCTAATGTTAAAATTGCAGAGCTCAAAGAATCTAGAGGAAAGGCATATGATGAGCTCAAGCAGATAGAAGTTGACAAAGGTGTAATCGCAAGTGAACTCGAGAGAATTAAAAAGCTGACAGATGATGCCGGTGCACACAAAGACCTTTATGCAAGTGAACTCGATACTCTTAATGGAGATATAGAGAGAGCCACTGATATGGTTACGAAGCATAGAGCTGAAATAGCAGATGCTGAATCAGAAATCACTAGACTCAATAATCATATTGATGAGCTCATGGGAGGGGCTGAGAAGTACGACGATCGCGTTAATAAGCTTCGTGAGATAACACTAGAAAATAAACTTCAGTTAAGTGAGCAAGATGCGAGAATTCTCGGTCTAAACGAATTGATCGAACGAGTTAGAGACACCATTACAGACCTTGAAAATGAGCTGGAGGAGGCTGCAGAAGCATATGAAGAGCTTAAGGAAAAGCATCATATGCTTACCAGTAGCGATGCCGAATCAAGTGAGAAAATTTTACAGCTTACTGAATTTAAGCAAAACCTCGAAGAGCGAATCAAGGGACTCGGCGAATCTATCGACGATAATAAGGCAGCTTACGAAGAGGCTATCAGAGAGCAAAAAAAGCTTGCGCATGAGCTAAACGAGCTGCAAGATGCAAAGTACAAGCTTGAGGTTAAGAGCGCCAAGAGCGAAACACTGCTCGATACGCAGAAGGATAAGCTATGGGATGAATTCGAAGTTTCATTCGCAGAGGCACAGGATATCAGAGACGATGATTTTGGTATCACTGCTGGTAATAAAGAAGCCAAGGAGATCAAGCTTCGTATGGCAGAACTAGGCGATGTAAATATATCCTCTATTGAGGAGTATAAGTCGGTAAGCAAGAGATATGAGTTTATGACATCACAGGAAAATGATATATCTACAGCGATGAAAGAGCTCAGGTCTATTATTACCAATATGGAGCGCAATATAAGAGATAAATTCAAAGAGAATTTCGACAAGGTAGTAATTAACTTTGAGCACAGCTTTAGAGAATTATTCGGAGGTGGTCACGCTGAACTTAGACTTGAAGATGAAAGCGATCCTCTTTCATCGGGAATTGAGATTATCGCGCAGCCACCGGGAAAGAAGCTCAAGAACATTAATTTGATGTCAGGTGGAGAGAAGACTCTGACAGCGATTGCGCTGATGTTTGCCGTAATTAAGGCTAAACCAACGCCTTTCTGTATTCTCGATGAGGTAGAGGCAGCGCTTGATGAGGCGAATATCGAGAGATTCTCAAGTTATCTTAAACGCTTTGAAGACGTTCAGTTTGCACTCATAACTCACCACAAAGCAACTATGGAGCATGCAGATGTGCTCTACGGGGTAACAATGCCAGAGCAGGGGATCTCCAGAGTGCTTTCACTTAAGTTTGAAGACGGATTTGATCCAAGCGAGTATTCGAACGAATAGATAACTTGTACAGCTTTAGCTGGAAAGGATAAAGATGGGACTTTTTAAAGATAAAAGCACATTTCGAAAATTTACGGAAAAGGTTACCAATGTAATCGTCGGTAACCCGAATATCGATGAGGAATTTTATGAGGAACTCGAGGAGTCACTTGTAATATCCGATATCGGCATTGAAACGACAGATAAAATAATGGATATGCTAAGGAAGCGTATTAACGCAAAGTATCTTACCAAGCCGGAAGATATCAAGCGAGCACTTGCAGATGTTATAGCCGAAATCGTTGATAAAGGTGATAGAAATAAACTTTCAAGTGATTATCCACTCGTTATTCTGATGATAGGTATTAATGGTGGGGGTAAGACTACATCTATTGGTAAGCTGGCAAATATGTTTAAAGAACGCGGTCACAGTGTTCTGCTTGCAGCTGCGGACACATTTCGTGCAGCGGCCGCAGATCAGCTTGTAGAGTGGGGAAACCGAGCAGGAGTTCGAGTTATTAGACATGAAGAAGGGACTGACCCAGCCGCAGTAATATATGATGCTGTACAGTCTGCAAGGGCAAATAATATAGATGTCCTAATATGCGATACCGCAGGCAGGCTCCAGAATAAGACCAACCTTATGAAGGAACTCGAGAAGATGGATAAAATCATCAGCCGTGAGTATCCAGAGGCCTCGAGGGAGACGCTGATAGTGCTTGATTCGACCACTGGTAAGAACGCAATCAGCCAAGCTAAAGAATTTTCAGAGATTGCTGATATCACGGGCATAGTTCTTACAAAGCTTGATGGAACTGCCAGAGGAGGAATTTCTATTACTGTAACTGATGAGTACGATCTTCCAATCAAGTTCATAGGAGTAGGTGAGGGAATTCACGACCTAAAGGAATTTGACCCAAAGGAATTTGCAGGAGGTATTTTCGATGAGTAAACCTATACTCGCAGTTGTAGGTAGACCTAACGTAGGAAAATCTACATTCTTTAATAGAATAATTGGAGAAAGAAAAGCCATCGTTCAGGATACCCCGGGAGTTACACGCGACAGAATATACGCAGAGACTGAATGGAACGGCAGGGAGTTCGCTATTGTCGATACAGGTGGTATAGAGGCCAATACGAGCGATGTAATCCTCTCTCAGATGAGAGAGCAGGCTGTGACTGCGATGGAACTTGCCGATGTTATTGTATTTATGGTTGACGGTAAGGAAGGTTTGACTTCGGCAGACCATGACGTTGCTGATATCTTAAGGCGAACAGGCAAGGAAATAATTCTGGTAGTCAATAAGGTCGATAATCCAACTAAGTATGGTGATAATATTTATGATTTCTATGAACTCGGATTAGGGGAGCCTATTGCGATTAGCTCTGTCAATATGCTCAACATCGGAGACTTGCTAGATGCAATAGTTGCAGGCTTTCCAGATGAAATATATGGGTATGAAGAATCGACTAAAATTGCTATCATTGGAAAGCCAAACGTTGGAAAATCTTCTCTCGTAAATGCACTCACTAACGAGAAGCGTGTAATCGTCTCACCTATTGCCGGGACTACTCGTGACTCTATAGATACGCCATTTACATACAAAGATAGAGAATATACGCTTGTTGACACTGCCGGGCTCAGACGCAAGAGTAAAGTAAATGACTCCATTGAACACTTCAGTGTTATCAGAGCCGTTACAGCTGTTGAAAGATGTGATATATGCATCATGATGATAGATGCTATGGAAGGGCTTACTGAACAGGACAAGAAAATTCTTGGCATTGCTCATGAAGCCGGTAAGGGTCTGATGATAGTGGTTAACAAGTGGGATCTTGTTGCAAAAGAGACAAATACTATGCGAGACTACGAACGAACACTCAGAGCAGATCTGCAGTTCGTATCCTATGCACCTATAATATTTACATCTGTACTAGAGAAAAAAAGAATATTTGATATTATAGACAAGGCTTCCAAGATTGAGGAAATCAGGTCTAGGAGAATAACGACAGGAAAGCTAAACAGCATTATTGAAGACGCTGTAATGATGAGACAGCCACCTTCAGATAAAGGTAAACGTCTCAAGATTTATTATGCTAGTCAGATAGGTTCAAGACCACCGCTATTTTCATTCAATATAAATTCACGAGAGCTGATGCACTTCTCTTATTCGAGATACCTCGAGAACAAGCTCCGTGAAGCGTATGATTTTGAAGGAACACCTATCAAATTCTTATTTAATGAGAAAAAGGGAGATCAGTAATGAAATATTTACCGCTTGTAATCATGGTAACTTTGGCATATCTTATCGGTAATATATCCCCAGCAACATTAATAGGCCGATTCTACGGAATAGACATCAAAAAAGCTGGAAGTGGAAATGCTGGAACAACTAATGTACTAAGGGTTCTGGGGACTAAAGCAGCAATATGCACATTGCTGATAGATGTGTTTAAGGGATTTATAGCAGTTTATATTGCACAGGGCAGATTTAATAATCTTGGGGCAATGCTTGCATTTGCTGCAGTGGTTATCGGACATATCTATCCAGCTTTATTTAAATTCAAGGGAGGCAAAGGAGTTGCAACTTTTCTAGGAGCAGCTATGGCTTTAAATTGGCCTAGTATGTTTGCAGCAGCATTAATAGCTGTTGTTGTAGCAGCATCATCAAAAAAGATGTCACTTGGATCAATAACTGCAGCGATGATATATCCGTTTCTGATGCTTTATTACTATCCAAAAGCGTTACCGATTGCAATCATAATGACATTTATAATCTTATTCACTCATCGTGGGAATATTAAGAGGCTGATGAAAGGTGAAGAGAAGGAATTAAGCATCGGTTCAAAAATTAAAGAGAAACTAAGAGAGCAGCTAGATGAATCAGAGAATATTAATAAAACAGATACTGCTAATATCTCTGATATATCTGGAAAATCTGCTATTAACAAAAAGAATTATGAATCATCTGATTCTGAAAATACCCTTAAACATGAAGATGCTGATGAACAAACTAATGTGAAAATCGATAGGGTTGCAGATGACCAGACGAGCGATGAAAAAGATAATATGATGATCATTGGTTCAGATAATGAACTTGTGAGTGAAGCAACCGCTATAGAGCATACTAAAATTAATATTTCTGATAAACCGATTGATTATTATAAGGATGTTGATATTCCTCACTTAAAAAAAGAAGACAAGAGGGTAGTATCAGTAATTGGAAATGGAAGTTTTGGTACTGCTATTGCTAATGTAATAGCACATAACGGACACCGTGTAACGATATATGGTCGTAATAAAGAAGATATAAATAATACGCGTGAAAGCAGGGTAAATGAAAAGTATTTACCAGGGGCTTTGCTTTATGACAAGATTAGGTTTACTTCTAATATTAGAACTGCTGTCGGTAAGCGAGATATAATTATATTTGCTATTCCGTCTCAGCAATTCGGTGCTTTTCTTGAGAAGAATGCAAAGTATATAGATAAAAATGCAATTGTAGTTAACTTAGCTAAAGGAATAGAGAACAAGTCTCTTAAGACTATGTCCCAAATTGCTAAGAAATATATTAAAAATAAATATGTTGCTGTTTCTGGGCCTTCGCATGCGGAGGAGATTGTTCGTAATTACCCGACCACTGTTGTAGCAGCATCGGAAGATGAGAAGGCTGCTAAAGAGATTCAGAATATAATGATGAGTAAAACCTTTAGGGTATATACCACTAACGATATAATCGGGGTTGAACTTGGCGGGGCCCTTAAAAATGTAATCGCTTTGGGCACTGGGATCACAGATGGCATGAATTTTGGTGATAATTCCAAAGCTGCACTCATGACTAGAGGAATTCACGAGATATCAAGACTTGGTGAAACTATGGGCGCAGATAGTGAGACTTTCTCCGGCCTTTCGGGAATTGGAGATCTAATGGTAACATGTTCTTCTGATTTATCAAGAAATAGAAGATGTGGTCTTTTAATTGGTGGCGGTATGACACCAGAAGAAGCAGTTGCAGAAATTAAAACCACTGTAGAAGGAATTTATACAGTAGAAGCTGCAAGTAAATTGGCTAAAAAGCTCAAGGTTGACATGCCTATTACGAATGCTATAAAAGCAGTAATCGATGGCAAACTAAATCCACGAGATGCTGTCGAGATGCTTATGAATAGAGATAGGAAGCAAGAGAACAAATAATAGATGAAGAGATATCACATTATAACATTCGGATGTCAAATGAATGAACATGATTCCGAGAATATCGCGGGAATGCTCGAAAGTATGGGATATGTTCTAGCAGATGACCCTTTTAAAGCAGAAGTTGTCGTACTTAATACGTGCAGTGTTCGTGAACATGCTGATAAGAGATTCTACGGAATGCTGGGGCAGTTTAAAAAAAGGCGTGATGAGAATAAGGATACGAGAATTGTGTGTGTCTGCGGATGTATGCCGCAGCAGCCACGCGTTCAAGATGAGATAAAAAAGAGCTTTTCATGGGTAGATGTAGTATTCGGTACACAGACTATTGGTGATTTTCCTAGACTTCTCAATGATAGAATATCAACAGGTAAAAAGCAGTTTTCTATTACCGCAAATAATTCTATCGTACCAGACGAAAAGGAATCAAAGAGGCTTCATAAGCACAAGGCTCTTGTCAATATAACATATGGATGCAACAATTTCTGTACTTACTGCATAGTCCCTTATACACGCGGTAGAGAGAAGAGTCGCTCTCTTGAGGATGTAGTATGCGAGGTAGAAAAGCTCGTTGCCGATGGAGCAATTGAAGTTATGCTTCTCGGTCAAAATGTTAATTCATTTATTGATGACAAAGGGAATACTTTCCCAACACTCGTAAGAGCAATTAATGACATAGAAGGACTTGAGCGAATTAGGTTTATGACTTCTAATCCTAAAGATTTATCAGACGAGCTTATAGGCTGTTATAGAACATGCGAAAAACTATGTAAACATATACATCTGCCCGTACAATCAGGTAGTAGCTCAGTACTGAAACGCATGAATAGGCGATACGACAGAGAGAAGTATATCGACATCATAAATAAGCTTAAGTTAGCATGTCCAGATATCGCTATTACTACGGACATAATTGTAGGTTTCCCAGGTGAGACAGAGGCGGAGTTTGAGGATACATTATCATTAGTAGAATACGTGAAATACGATTCTGCTTTTACTTTTATCTATTCACCACGAGAAGGGACACCAGCAGCTGGGTTTTCAGACCAGATAACATACGATATTAAGCACGAGAGATTTGAACGACTAAATGAAGTTGTAAATAAGTACTCGCTGGAGAAGAATGAACAACTTTCAGACAAAACTGTCAAGGTGCTTATTGACGGCTCCAGTCGAAAGGATGATAAATCATATTCTGGAAGGACAGATGGATTTAAACTCGTAAATGTCTCTTCAGGGAGGGATATTACTGGTCATCTTGTAGATGTTAGAATTACTGAATGTAAAACATTCAGCATCGATGGAGTACTTGCATAAAATAGGATAATGATATGAGAGATAATTTGAAAAATTTACTTCGCTCTGGACCAGGAATTATATTAATTTTACTATTGGTTACGAATTTCCTGGATGGAGGACTTAGCGATCCCAAAACATACTTCTTTGACATGTTACTAACCTTGCCGGGTATAATAGTAGGACTATCCTTTCATGAATTTGCACATGCGTTTGCATCTAATGCATTTGGTGATCCGACACCAAGGATGCAGGGAAGATTGACTGTTAATCCTGTAAAACATATTGACCCATTTGGGTTTGCAGCACTTATATTCTGTGGATTTGGATGGGGTATACCTGTTCAGATTGATAATCGCTATTATAAGCATCCTAGGCTAAATGAGTTCATAGTCTCTATCGCAGGTGTATCTATGAATTTTATTATCGCAATAGTTTTTGCTTATATAACTAGGTTTTCTATTAACATGTGGGGCAGAGAGGCCATACTAGAAGATTCATTTCAAGGAATCGTAACAAAAATATTTTTATATGTAGTAATGGTCAATATAACACTGATGGTATTTAACCTGATTCCAGTGCCTCCGCTTGATGGATTTGGATTAGTTACAGAACTATTTAATCTACGCAAAACAAGTTGGTACTCTGCTGTGTACCAGTATGGAGGTATTATCTTACTGTTAATGTTACTCTTTGGTCTTGTAAGCAAGATACTTCATCCATTAACTAGTGGTATATATTCGGCTATACTTAACGGTATTATCTTGTCCTAATCATTGGTATATAAGAATAAAGCTGCGTAAGATAAAAAATAATCTTAAATCCACATCTTCACACAATCATCACGTTAATTATTAGCACTCGTCACAGACGAGTGCTAAATTACTTATGTAAGCAAAATGTAATGCTTAAAAAAAGTAATTATTTAAGGAGGAAGGCAATGAATATTGAAAAATATACACAGAAAATGCAAGGTGCCATTCTCGATTCGCAAAGTATAGCTAATTCGTATGGACACCAGCAATTAGAAATCGCACATGTTCATTTTGCAATAATAAGTGATAGTGATGGGCTTATTCCGAAGCTTTTGGAGGCAATGAATGTTGATGTTAAGTCGCTAAAAGATGATTTGAAGTCAGACCTTGAAAAGCTGCCTAAAGTAAGCGGTAGTTCTGCACAATTATATATGAGTTCTGAGCTTAATAATGTACTTACAAAAGCCGAAAAAATCGCAAGTGACTTCAAGGATGAATACGTAAGTGTAGAACATCTATATCTTGCAATTCTTGATTCTAACAACCAGGAAGTAAGCAGATTGATGACCAAGTATGGTATTAATAAAGACGAATTCATGAAGGCTCTGACTATGGTTAGAGGAAATCAAAGAGTGACAAGTCAGAATCCAGAGGACACGTATGATGCTCTAAATAAATATGGAACAGATTTAGTTGATGCTGCAAGAAAGGGTAAGCTTGACCCAGTTATAGGCAGGGATCTCGAGATTAGAAGGGCAATCGAAATTCTGTCGAGAAGGACGAAAAACAATCCGGTACTTATTGGACAACCTGGAGTTGGAAAGACTGCTGTTGTAGAGGGACTTGCTCAGCGTATTGTAAATGGCGATGTTCCAGATGGACTTAAAGGAAAGACCATTTTCTCTCTTGATATGGGTTCGCTTATTGCCGGTGCCAAGTATAGAGGTGAGTTTGAAGAGCGTCTTAAGGCGGTTTTAAATGAAATTGATAAATCAGACGGCAATATCATACTCTTTATAGATGAGATTCATACTATTGTCGGTGCTGGAAAGACTGAAGGGTCGATGGATGCAGGAAATCTTCTAAAGCCAAAGCTTGCTAGAGGTGAACTTCACTGCATAGGGGCAACGACGCTTGATGAGTACAGAAAGTACATAGAGACAGATGCAGCACTTGAAAGACGATTCCAAAAGGTGATGGTAGATGAACCATCTGTTGAGGATACTATATCTATTTTAAGAGGTCTTAAAGAAAAGTTTGAGATTCATCATGGTGTTAGAATCACTGATAATGCTTTAATCGCATGTGCAACATTATCTAACAGATATATTAGCGACAGATATTTGCCTGACAAAGCTATAGATTTGATGGACGAGGCAGCTGCTAGGATTAGAACCGAAATTGATAGTATGCCTTCAGATCTTGATCAAATCTCTCGTAAAATCATGCAGCTTAAAATTGAAAAACAGGCACTTTCCAAAGAAGATGATAAGGCTAGCAAGAGTAGGCTTGATGCGATTAGCGAGGAACTAGCAAATCTTAAGACTGAAAATGACGAACTCATGGCTAAATGGTCAAATGAGAAAAATATGATTCAAGAGCTTAAGAATAAAAAGCTCAAGCTAGATGAGCTCCGCCATGAGATTGAGAGTGCAGAGCGTGAGTATGATCTAGAGAAACTAGCTAAGCTGAAGTATGGGGAGCTACCATCTCTTGAAAAAGAAATTGAAGATTTAAAGAATAAGACAGAACAAGCTAATGAAAGCCGAATGCTTCGCGAAGAGGTTGGAGAAGAAGAAATTCAAGCAGTAATCTCTGAGTGGACAGGTATTCCGGTAAGTAAGCTAGCTGAATCTGAGCGTGAAAAATTGCTCCACCTGGAGGATATTCTTCATAAGAGGGTAATCGGTCAGGATGAGGGTGTAAAAGCCGTTTCAGAGGCAATTTTAAGGGCTCGCGCAGGGCTTAAGAATGAGAATCGTCCAGTTGGGTCATTTATATTCTTGGGACCTACTGGAGTAGGTAAGACTGAGCTCGCAAAAGCGCTTACAGAGACACTATTTGACACTGAAAAGAATTTAATTAGAATCGATATGTCGGAGTACATGGAAAAGCACACGGTCTCAAGACTAGTCGGATCTCCTCCAGGATATGTTGGATATGATGAAGGTGGACAATTAACTGAGGCTGTAAGAAGAAAACCTTATAGTGTCATATTGTTTGACGAAATTGAGAAAGCTCATCCAGATGTATTTAATATACTCCTTCAGTTGCTGGATGATGGAAGACTTACAGACAACCAGGGACGTACGGTAGATTTTAAGAACACCATCATTATCATGACGTCTAATCTACCTGAATCACAGCTTAAGACATTCTTTAGACCAGAGTTTCTCAATAGAATAGATGATATAGTCGTGTTTAAGTCACTCACAATTGAGCAAATAGAAAAGATCGTTGATTTAATTATTGAGTCGCTCATAAAGAGGCTTGAAGAACGCGGTATAGGTCTTAAACTTTCCGAAGATGCAAGGCGCTTTATAGCTAAAGAGTCATATGACGAAGAATTTGGTGCAAGACCTGTAAAAAGGTATGTACAGAAGAATATCGAGAATCAAATTGCGGAGATGATTATTTCAAACGAAGTAATTGATGGTCAGACTATAGAAATCACAGTATCTGATGATAGCCTTAAGTTCGATGTTCGTTAAGTTTATGCGTACAATAGTTAATACTAACTGATAGATAGAGATAGGTGTTTTATTTGCACCTATCTCTTGTGTTATACTCTATTATAGGGTGTAAATTATCATCATAATTATTAAATTCTAATATTAAATTTATTGTGATAAATTAACACAAGCATAATATTGTGAGGTGACACATGGCAGAATATAGGGATATATATAGACGTGCAGCAAACGGTGAAGGACAGGTTGTTTCGTTTAAATACACATGCGTAAACCCACGTGCTATAGTTCAGATAGTGCACGACATAAGTGAACATAGCATGCGTTACCATGAACTAGCCGTGGCGCTTAATGACTCTGGATTTTACGTATGTGGTAATGATCTTATAGGTCACGGGATGAGCAAACAAGGGCACCAAGGTTGCTTTGGGATGAAGAAAAATTCCTACGAGGGATTGCTCGGCGATATAGATTCACTTTTTAACGAGGTTTCAGCTGAAGTTTGCGGCACAGTTCCTAGAATCATAATTGGTGCTGGATTTGGAGCAATGCTTAGTGAGCTATATACGATTAAGTATGGGAATATATCAATGATAATCTCTATGGAAAATCTTGAGATTCCTGCGGCTCTAAGCTTTATTAAATTAAATGCCAATAATCACATTAAGAGGAAGGGCTTTAACTCCGTATCTGAGAGTGTTCATAATACGATGTACCAGATGGGAAAGCCGGCAGGCTCACCCCCTTACAATGAATTTTTCTGGATAAGCAGCGATAAAGAAGAGTTAAAGAAATATGTGGACGATGAAGACTGTGGATTTATGCTTACTGCGTCTGCCTATAGAGAGATGATAAGTGTAATTGAGCAATTGAGAGGAAAGGACGGTATAGTTAGACTACCAGATATTCCTATCTATATACTTGCTGGTTCGGAAGACCAAAGAGGAAACTGCGGGAATTCGGTCATGAGAATAGCGAATATGCTTAGCGCAAAAGGTCATAATGAAGTTTCGTACAAACTATATAAGGATTGTTATCATGATATTCTTCATGATATTTGTAAGAAACAAGTTATAAAGGATATATTGGGGTGGATAGAGCACAAGTTAAACAAATAATCTAATTCATATAAAATGCGATAGTATTATTTAAAAATAATGCTATCGCATTGATATGTTATTTAGAAGAGATGAGACATTCTTCGAAGTTTGCTTTGTTTCATATGGTAGTCCATAGCGGTTTTACCAGCGGCTACATTTTTAGTTTCGAAGGCTTCAAAAATATTCTTGTGCTCCTGCAGTATCGTTCTCAGATAGTCATCGGAGAATGTCTTTGCAGGTGCTGAGTGCTTAAGGTATGTTTGATATGTCGATAAAGTAAGATAGAGCATTCTGTTTTTAGTACCTTTATAGATGATATTGTGGAATGCGGAATTAAAATATAAAACCTTATCTACATCATTTTTTAGAGTATAGAACTCCATAAATTCGATGTTCTCTCTAAGTGTGTTTACTTCATCATCATTCATTCGCTCAATCGCCCATTCGACTGCTTGTACTTCAAACGTTCTCCTAAGATCAAATAGGTCTGAAATATCACGGCTTGATAAACCGATTACGTATGCACCGCGATTAGGTATATTTTCAATTAGTCCGTCGGATTCTAATTGTCTAAAGGCCTCACGTACAGGAGTTCTACTAACGTTGTATTTCTTGCAAATTGCCTGCTCTGTAAGCTTTGAATTAGCTGGTATTTTTCCGCTGAGAATGTCTTTTTGGACCTTTACGAAAAGACTATTGGATAGAGGCTGATTGCTATCTAGTTCGGGGTTCATTACCATATGTAGCTCCTTTTATTGTAATTACACCCCTGTATGGGGTATACAATTTGTATAAATGTATTCTTCGTATACGATTATATTGAAAGCATGTATAAAGTCAATATTTAAACACGAAAAAAGGGTAGTATCATGAATAAACGTAAAACAAAAAAATATTTTAAAACTGATGATGAAGTAAAATTAGTATTGGATAAGCTGGAGGCAGAGTACCCTGATGCTGATTGCGCATTACATTATGATTCAATCTTCCATTTGCTACTTGCAGTTGTATTGTCTGCACAGACGACAGACGCCAGTGTTAACAAGATAACACCAAGACTTTTTAGTACTTATGAGAATCCACGTCAACTAGCAGCAGCAGATATCAAAGACGTGGAGGGATTGATTAAAACTCTCGGATTATATAAAAATAAAGCAAAAAGCCTAATAGGAATTGGAAATCTGTTAACTGAATCATATGGGGGAGAAGTTCCTCGCGACTTTTCAGAACTTCAAAAACTTCCGGGAGTAGGGCGTAAGACAGCCAATGTAGTCATGTCTGTCGGGTTTGGAGAGCCTCATATAGCTGTCGATACCCATGTGTTTAGGGTTTCTAATCGAATTGGGCTCGTTGATGAGGGTGATGTTTTAAAAACAGAAAAAGCACTTATGGAAGTAATTCCTAAGAATAGATGGTCACATATGCATCATGTATTAATTTTTCACGGAAGAAGATGCTGTACCGCCAGAAATCCCAAATGTGATGAATGCTGTATAAGGGATGTATGTAGATATAATAGAGAGAAGCAAAAATAAATTTAAAATTGCATTATTGAAAATACAACACCTAACTGATATTATATTTTTGTTGAAAGTTTTAGTTTTTAAGGAGATGAATTTGTCACTACATGTAGTCCTAGTTGAGCCAGAAATACCTCAAAATACTGGTAACATTGCAAGAACCTGCGCAGCAACCAATACTACGCTTCATCTAGTGCGACCACTTGGGTTTAATATAGATGAGAAATCGGTTCGCAGAGCTGGACTTGACTACTGGAGATACGTTGATTTAATCGTTCACGATAGTTTAGATAAGTTCCTCTCTGAACATGGAAGTGCGAGATTGTTCCTTGCTACCACTCACGGTGATAATTGTTATACTGATTTCGAATATGAAGATGGTGATATGTTCTTATTTGGGAGAGAGACAAGAGGTCTTCCTAAAGAGCTGATTGGAAATTATAATGACACAGCTATTAGAATACCTATGAGTGAGAATACAAGGCTTAGGTCTCTGAACCTTGCTAATTCAGTCAACATTGTTTTATTTGAAGCTCTCCGTCAGAACGGATTCCCTGGGCTTCTATAGTGTCGTTTTATGTAATGGCAATCTTTTTCGAATGTTAAGGAGGAAAAAATGATTAAAGTCGGTATTAGCGGATTCGGAAGAATTTCAAGAGTAGTCATGAGAGCAGCTCTTGATATGGATGATATCGAAATTGCAGGTATTAATTGGCGTAACTCCGATCTAGATTATATCGTCTATATGCTTAAATACGATTCGACGTTCGGCAGATTCCCTGGAACTGTTGAGAAGTATGAAGATGGAATCGTTGTAAATGGCAAGAAAATTCCAGTATTTATGGAAGATGATGCGAAAAATATTCCTTGGGATAAGTGTGGAGCGGAATACATAGTTGAAGGAACAGGTGCTTATAACACTACTGAAAAAGCTCAGGCACATCTCGATGCTGGTGCTAAGAAGGTAATTATTTCGGCTCCTGCAAAAGATAAGGCAACACCTACGTATGTCTATGGTGTTAACCACGAGGATTATGATAGTGAGTTCAATGTTGTTTCTAATGCATCTTGTACAACGAACTGCTTGGCTCCTCTTTGTAAGGTTATCAATGATAACTGGGGAATCGATCAGGGTCTGATGTCAACCATTCATGCTGCAACAGCAAAGCAGAAAGTTGTTGATGCAAGATCTATGAAGGACTGGAGAACTGGAAGATCTGTATTTAACAATATAATTCCTACTACGACAGGTGCAGCAAAGGCTGTATCTCTTGTAATTCCAGAATTAGAGGGAAGACTAACAGGTAAAGCTTACCGTGTACCAACAGCGAATGTATCGGTTATAGATTTAAATCTTATTCTCAAGAATCCAGCATCTTACGAAGATATTTGTGCTAAGGTCAAGGAAGCTTCTGAGAATGAATTTAAAGGAATCATCGAATTCGTTAATGATGAAGTTGTGTCGTGTGATTTTATCGGAGATCCTTGTACGTGCATATTTGATGCTAGAGAAGGTATAGAATTAAATGACAGGTTCTTCAAGTTTATTATGTTCTATGATAATGAGTACGGATATAGCGTACAGCTTCTAAGACTCATCCAGCACATGGGAAAAGTTGATAATAAATAAGAATTATAACTATATGATGCCGTGCATTCTGCGCGGCATATCATTTATTTTGTACAAGTGAGGTACACGATATGAAGAAGACGATTAGGGACATTGATTGGTCTGATAAAACAGCGGTGGTAAGGTGCGACTTCAATGTTCCGCTTGTAAATGGTAAAATCAGTGATGATACTAGAATTGTTGCTGCATTACCAACTATAAATTATTTACGTGATCATGGCGCTAAAGTTGTTATTTTATCGCATCTTGGTAGACCAAAAGGTGAGCCTAATGATGATTTTTCGCTATATCCGGTAGCGGAAAGGCTTAGTGAAAAACTTGGATCTCATGTTAATTTCATAAAATCTGATGTAGTGGTCGATGATAAAGTTTCTGAAGCTGTAAAAAATCTTGCTCCTTCCGAAGTTGCGCTTCTTGAGAATGTAAGATACAGAAGTGAAGAAACGAAGAATGATCCTACGTTTGCACGAGAGCTTGCATCTCTCGGTGATGTATTTGTACAGGAAGCATTTGGAACGGCGCATAGAGCGCATGCTTCAACAACAGGTATAGCCGATTATATTCCTGCAGTGTCGGGATTCCTGATTGAGAAGGAATTAAAGTTTTTGGGTGCTGCAATTGAAAAACCGGAAAGACCGCTGGCTGCAATAATGGGTGGTGCAAAGGTAAAAGATAAGATTCCCGTTATTATTAATCTATTAGATAAGATAGACTACTTAGTTATTGGTGGAGGTATGGTTTATACTTTCCTAAAAGCTGAAGGCTATAGCATTGGAAAATCTATTTTCGACGAAGAAGGTTTCGAACTTATCGGAAAGATTAAGGCTGAAGCAGCGACAAAGGGGGTTAAACTCATATTACCCGTGGACATTGTAGCAGCAAAAGAGTTCTCGAATGAATCAGAGCACGGTGTTTATAGCGTGTCAGAAATCCCTGACGACATGATGGGAATGGATATCGGACCAAAGTCTGAGCAGCTATACTGCAGTGAACTTGAAAAGTGCAAGACCGTTGTGTGGAATGGTCCTATGGGCGTGTTTGAAATGCCAACGTTTGCTTCTGGAACAAGAGCGATTGCAGAATGCCTAGCATCAATTGATGCGACTACTATAATTGGGGGTGGAGATTCAGCTGCAGCAGTGACTTCGTTTGGGTTAGCTGACAAGATGACGCATATTTCCACAGGAGGAGGAGCAAGCCTAGAATTCCTAGAAGGAAAAGAACTTCCTGGAATAGCATGCTTAAATGAAAAATATATTAAAGGGCAGGATGATTAGATGAAGAAATTTTTAATTGCTGGTAATTGGAAGATGAATAAATCAATTGCTGAAGCAAAACTCTTTGCCGACCAATTAAAAGGCGAAAATATTGTATATCCAGAGCAATTGGCAGTAATTGCACCGTTTACGCAGCTTGAGACTCTCAAGAGAGAACTCGATGGGACAGGTATAAAAGTCGGTGCACAGAATGTTCATTTTGAAAAGAGTGGAGCCTATACTGGAGAGATTTCAGTTTCTATGCTCAAGGAGCTTGATATTGACCTCTGCATCGTGGGTCACTCTGAAAGAAGAGAATATTTTGCTGAGACAGATAGTACGGTGAATAGGAAGCTTAAAGCACTCTTAAATGCCGGAATCACGCCTATTTTATGTGTTGGGGAAAGTCTAGAAATTAGAGAGGCTGGCAATGCAATGCTATTTGTCAGTGGACAGATAACTCAAGATCTAGACGGACTCACCCCAGCGGAGGTTGAACAGATTGTTATAGCATATGAACCTATTTGGGCGATAGGAACAGGTAGGACGGCAACACCAGATCAGGCAGAAGAGATGTGTGGATTTATCAGAGGAATGATAGAGGGAATGTACGGAAGGGAAACTGCAGAAGGAATGATAATTCAGTACGGAGGCAGTATGAAACCTTCAAATGCCGATGAACTTCTAAAAAAACCTGATATCAATGGTGGCCTTATAGGAGGTGCAAGCCTAGAGGTCGGAACATTAATGGAAATTGCAAAGGCAGCGTTCAAACTACAATAATTACAGATATATATTATCTGTAATTATTGTAACGTTATATTAAAATCAATTTAAAAATGGAGGGTATGGTATGTCATCTATAATCACAAATGTAATTGGCAGAGAAATTCTTGACTCAAGAGGAAATCCTACAGTTGAAGCTGAGGTATGGTTAGAAGATGGGACTGTGGCAGTTGGCGATACACCGAGTGGTGCATCAACGGGTATATATGAAGCTCTTGAACTTAGAGATGGTGATAAATCTCGTTACGGTGGCAAGGGTGTTTCTAAAGCAGTATATCACGTCAATAATGAGATTAAGACTTTACTTCTTGGCAAGGATGCTCAGGATATATATGCAATAGAGAAGCTAATGATTGACGCAGATGGAACTAAGGGAAAGAGTAACTTCGGTGCAAATGCTATTCTTGCAGTGTCTCTTGCTTGTTCTAAGGCTGCAGCTAAATCATTAGGTATTCCACTATTTAAATTTTTCGGTGGTATTAACGGAAACACACTTCCTGTTCCAATGATGAATATTCTGAATGGAGGAGAGCACGCATCAAATACCGTCGATGTACAGGAGTTTATGATTATGCCTGTAGGTGCACCTTCCTTTAAGGAATGCTTAAGATGGTGTGCTGAAGTTTATCATCAGCTTGGTAAAGATCTTAAAAAAGCAGGATATTCAGTAGGAATTGGTGATGAAGGTGGATTCGCACCAGACCTAAAGGATGAATTTGAAGTATTAGACTATATCTTAGCAGCAATCAAGAATGCTGGATATACTCCAGGAGATGACTTTGTAATTGCGATTGATGCTGCTGCAAGCGGCTGGAAAACCGATAAGACGGGCTTTTACAAGATGCCTAAGTCAGGTAGAGAGTTTAGCGCTTCTGAACTAGTTCAGAACTGGGCAGAGTTCTGTGACAAATACCCAATTGCTTCTATCGAGGATGGAATGGACGAAGATGATTGGGATGGATGGAAGCTTATGACTGAAAAGCTTGGAGATAAGATTCAAATCGTTGGTGATGATTTATTTGTTACTAATCCAGAAAAATTAGCAAAGGGTATTGAGCTTGGCTGTGCAAATGCAATTCTAATTAAACTTAACCAGATTGGAAGTATATCTGAGACACTAGAGGCAATTGAGCTTGCTAAAAAGAACGGATACAATGCAATAGTTTCGCATAGATCTGGTGAGACAGAAGATACTACTATTGCAGATTTAGTAGTAGGCATCAATGCTAGACAAATTAAAACCGGAGCACCTGCTCGTACAGATAGAGTTGCAAAGTATAACCAGCTTTTAAGAATTGAAGATAAGCTTGGAGCTGGTGCCAAATTCCCTGGGAAAAAGTGCTTCTAAAAACTGGTAAGGTGGATAATTGGAAATAATAAGAGCTGATCATTCTGGGTTTTGCTTTGGTGTAGAGAAAGCCATTGATAAGACCTTTGAACGAATAGATAGAGCAAAAAAAGATTGCCGTACTACATATACGTGCGGCAATCTAATTCATAATAGGGCTGTCACTGAAAGGGTTGAATCCATGGGAGTGAAAATGATTTCTTCTCTCGATGAAGCAAAAGAAGGTGACGTTGTAATTGTACGCTCTCATGGTGAACCAAAGGAGTTTTACGATAAGGCAGATGCAAAAGGTATAGAATTAATAGACACAACTTGCGTATTTGTAACTAAGATTCACAAATTGGTTTTATCGGCCCATAGAGAAGGTAGGCCAATCATAATTGTCGGGAGTGCAAATCATCAAGAAGTTAAAGCTACCAATGGCTGGTGTGATTATGCTGGAATAATTTTAGAGAATAAAGAAGAGGCATATCAATTCGTTAGAAATTTTAATTCTGACAAAATTCCATTAATAGTGTGTCAGACAACTATAAAGCGAGAACTGCTGGATTCTATTCTCGGTGTTTTTGACAAGGCATCTCTCAAATATGAGATAAAAAACACTATCTGTAATGCAACTAGAGATAGACAGGAAAGCTGTGCGCAACTAGCTAAAAAAGTAGACGTTATGGTTGTTATTGGAGATCCGAATAGTTCAAATTCAAAAAAACTATATGAAATAGCAAAAAAATACTGTAAAAATGCATTATTTATACAGGATATTTCGGATTTAGAGTTGAAAGAACTGGGCAATTATAATAAAATAGGGATAACTGCGGGTGCTTCAACACCCGAATGGATTATTAAGGAGGTTATTGCTAGTATGAGCGAAAATGTCACAGCTAATGTGGATCATAATCCAATGTTGGATTATATGGATGACATTGAGAATTCTTTGCGTCTACCAAGACCTGGAGAAATTGTTGATGGAACTGTGCATCAGGTAATGGATAACGAGGTAATCGTTAACATTGGATGCAAGAAGGATGGAATCCTTTTGAAGAATGAGGTATCTCTAGAGCCAGGACAGACTCTAGCTGACTTATTTAAGGAAGGTGATGAAATCCAGGCCAAGGTAATGAAGTCAGATGATGGTGAGGGTGGAATTCTTCTTTCTAAGAAGAGACTCGAGATGAACGAGAACTTCAAGGAACTTGCCGCAGCACAGGCTAATAAGGAGATTATTTCAGTTAAGCTCGTTAAATCTGTTAACAGCGGAGTAATTGCAGCTTATAAGGAGATTTCAGGATTTATTCCTCTTTCTCAGCTATCTGATAGATATGTTGAAAATGCCGATGAATTCCTAGGACAGACAGTGGATGTTGAGGTTATCAAGGTTGACAACAAGCGTAACAGAGCAGTTTTCTCAAGAAAGGCTGTACTAGTTGACGAAAAGCGTAAGCAGGTTGCAGAGATTTGGGCGAACCTAAATGTTGGCGATGTTGTTGAGGGAAAAGTTATGAGATTCACTGACTACGGTGCATTCGTAGATATCGGTGGTGTTGACGGTCTTCTTCACATCTCTGAAATTTCTTGGGGCAAGCTTAAGCACCCTAAGGAGGTTCTCAACATCGGAGACATTATCAACGTTAAGATTCTCGCATTAAACGAAGAGAAAGGGAAGATTTCTCTTGGTCTCAAGCAGACTCAGCCTGAACCATGGTCTCTAGTTGGTTCAAAGTATGAGGTTGGTCAGATTATTGAAGGTAAAGTAGTTCAGATTAAGGACTATGGCGCATTCGTTGAGCTAGAAGCTGGTCTTGATGGACTAGTTCATATTTCTGAAATTGCCAACAGAAGAGTCGAGAATGTTTCTGATGAGTTAGCGCTCGGAAATTCGATTACTGCTAAGATTATGGAAATTGATGCAGATAGAAAGAGAATCAGTCTAAGCATTAAGGCTTTGCTTGGTGATGAAGAAGAAGTTGAAGCTGAAGCTGAATCAACAGAAGAATAAATAATCAATAGATTATCATGGCCGACTTTTGTCGGCCTATTTTTATATTTACAAGTAGGGTAAGATGTCTAGAAGAAGAAAGATAAAGAAGCCGAAGCGAAACGCTAGGAGAACGATGATTGTAGAAGGTAAACTCATGAAGAATAAACGTGGGTTTGGTTTCGTGTGCCCTGATTATGGTGTTGATGTATTCGTATCAGGAAGAGACATGAATGGTGCCATGAATGGGGATATTGTACGAGTGAAGTCTCGTGAAAATCACATAAGGCGGGGTGCTTTTGAAGGCAATATAATTAAAATCGTAGAACGGAGCTGTAAGTACGTTATAGGACATTTAATCGTGCAGCGTGGCTTATACCTTGTAAACCCGATTAATAACAATAACGACAATGTAATGATATCTAAGCATAATCTTAGCAGTGCTAAACCTGGGGATGTCGTTAAGGCGAAGATTATTAGATACCCTAAAGGCGATTATATTGCAGAAGGTAGAGTTAAAAGAATAGTAGCTAGGGCTGGAGATAAAGATCAGTTTATTCTCAGTCAAATGGCTGATTATAACGTTAAACCACATTTCTCTAATCGAGTAATAAACGATGCAGATGAAATAGCTAATAGAGTAAAGACTGTCCCTTCACATGGACGTAAGGATTACAGATCGCTTATGACCGTAACTATTGATGGACCTGATTCAAAGGATTTTGACGATGCTATAAGCGTTAGAAAGCTAGATAATGGAAATTACGAGTTGCTTGTACACATCGCCGACGTTGCGGAATATGTACGTGAAGGCAGTGCTCTCGATAAGGAGGCTTTAAGTAGAGGAAATAGTGTATATCTACCTGATAGAGTTATCCCTATGCTTCCCGAACGTCTTTCAAATGGCGAGTGCAGTTTGAATCCTGATGTCGAAAGACTTACGATTAGCTGTGCAATGGAAATTGATGATGAAGGGCATGTTGTAAATTACGATATTAGTGAATCAATAATTAAGTCTAATTACAGGTTAATTTATGATGATGTATCGGATATGCTAGAGATTAATAATGAGGAACAAATAAATAAGTATATTGATGCGTATCCGATGCTTACAGACGCCTCCGAATTATATCATATCCTCTCAAGAAGGCGGAAACGTGACGGAAGTCTTGACTTTGATTTACCAGAATCAAGGATAATATTAAATGAAGATGGTGAGCCGATAGATGTTATTCTGTCTGATCGCAGAGTAGCTAACCGATTGATTGAGGAATTTATGCTTGCTGCTAATAGGACTGTTGCAGAGCACTATTTCTGGGCGAAAAAGCCATTTGCCTATAGAGTTCATGAGAAACCCGATACTCTTAAAATGATGGAGCTAAAGGAATTCCTGATGAATCTAGGCTTTTCTCTCAATGGCAAATCAGATTCGATAAAGACAAAGGAGCTAAGCAATATTCTTACTATGCTTGATGGCAAACCAGAAGAAGCACTAGTAAGCCGTGTTATGATTAGAACAATGCAGAAGGCATATTATTCATCAGAATGCCTAGGTCACTACGGTCTTGCGTTTAAGTACTATTGTCACTTTACATCACCAATCAGAAGATATGCTGATTTGCTCGTTCACAGAACGATTAAGAATCAAATTCACGCAGGAGAATTTATCTCGAATGGAACAGGATATAATGCGTTCTTGGAAGATGCTTGTAGGCACATATCAGAGACAGAACGAAATGCTATGGAACTTGAACGAAAGGTTACAAAGCATTATCAAGTTATATATATGAGTAATCATATAGGCAGTGAGTTTGATGGTGTTGTAAGTGGAGTAAAATCTCACGGTATATACGTTGAGCTTGAGAATACGATAGAAGGATTTATCGGACTAGAGTTACTTGGTAATAGATATATCATAGATGAGAAGTCGTATTCTGCCATTGATGAAGTTAGTGGCAATACAATTACACTCGGACAGCCTATTAGAATCAGAGTTGTTGATGCTAGTCCAGAAGACGGATATATAGATTTTGAGATTGCTTAACGGTAATAGCTTTATGGGTATATAGTAATCAGTCTATTTTTCGACTAATTTCAGGACGATAGATTCCTTGCTTGCATTATGTCCTACAACGGTATCTATTTCTCCAGTGACCACACATTGCTTATATTGAAGGTAAGTTGTCATTTGAAAAGGAAGCCTAGCTATATTGTCTTTCAACTTTTGATGGCTATTATTATGCATATTTTAAAGATCATTGATGATGAGGTACAAATGAAAGAATATAAAATTAAAGGTACAGCATACAAAATTCGATATAATGATTTTTATGGTGACTCAATACCAATTGTATTTATACATGGTTTAGGATGTGCGGGATCTTTTGACTACATTGAAGTAGCGTCTGCTCTCGGAAGTGAACATAGAATAATTTTAGTTGATTTATTGGGTGCGGGTTATAGTGATAAACCATTACTATTTAAATATACAGTTGCTTCACATGTTAAATACTTAAAAGAATTTATTGAAGATCTTAATTTAGAAAAAATTATATTATTTGGTCACAGTTTAGGAGGTGCAATAGCTATAGAATTGTCTGCTTTGTTAAAAAGTCGTGTAAAGGCTCTTATCCTTAGTGAATCAAACTTAGAACCTAGCACTCCTGGATCAGCAAGTTTTGAATTTGCAAATTTTAATGAGATGGATTTAGATAAGTCTTTTGAAAGTAAACTTATAGAGTATGAAAAATCAGGAAATACAATGTGGACCGCCACCTTAAGAAACTGGCTACCAAAAGCCGCATTTGAATTATCTGTTAATGCTGTTAGTGGTGGTAAAGTATCATGGAGAGAACTTTTATATAGACTTGAATTTCCAAAATATTTTATTTTTGGAGAAAAATCATTACCTGATGCAGATTTTGATAAATTAACAGAGCATGGTATTCTTGTTGAAGTTGTTCCAAATGCTGGGCACTCAATGGCATGGGAAAACCCTGATGACTTTGCACAAGCAATAAAAAGGTGTTTGAATTCAAAGTCTCTAGGATAATAATTTAATGTAAAACTATGGGAGATTGATAAATTCCATCTCTTTTTTTCAAACGATAGTGAGGTGCATTAACAATTTATACCGTGAAATTGTATCTATTTGCGAGTCCCAATGAATAACGCCACACGCAAATGGATACAATAATATATTTGCATTTTGTAAGAACAATTTGGACAAAAGTGAGGTATAGGCACATTACCAACAGTGACTATTTTCTTTAACCCTTGAACTTCGCAAGACAATAACTCAAGGGCATTGTCTTCTATGTCTAATAAAGATGTGATAATATTCATATGAATTCCTTTCTCAGATGTTTTCCCAAAAACATATTATGAGAAAGTGAAAAGCGAGGTAAGAATAACAACTGCCTCGCTTTTCAAATACCAAATCTGACCCCTAAAACCAGACCCTAAAATTCGCCCCTAAAATATCTAGATCCTAAAAAACTTTGATTACCCTAAAATTTGCCCCTAAAATATCTAGATCCTAAAAAACTTTGATTACCCGCCTTTTATTAGAAGAAATCGTTATCATTCTTCCAGAAGCTCTTGAAGAATAAGAGTATAACAGGGTAGATTTCAAGTCTGCCTGCGAGCATTAGAAACATCATAGTTATCTTTGATACTATAGAGTAGTCATCAAGAATCCCAGTCGTTGCAGTTTGATTAATGTAAGTGCCAGTGTTAGTGAGCATCGCTAGCGAAGTGCTTAGTGCAGTATTAAGATCAAGATTAATCGATAATATTAGAGCACCAAACAGATACGTTACAACAAACATTACAATGTATAAGTTACAACGTAGAAGGGTGTTGAGTTTAAGCGGTGTTCCTGCGTATTTAATTGGTCTAATAGCATTCTTGTGAATATGGTGATAAAGCGTTCTAGAAGCCGTTTTTAAGGCAATTATTGTTCTTGCAGCTTTTATTCCACCACCAGAAGATATCGCGCATGCTCCGATAAACATCTGCACTAATATAATTGCACAAGCTGCTCCTGGCCATCGGCTAGTATCAGAAATTTGATACCCTGCTGTAGTAAAATAAGAATTAACTTGCATTAGAACATTACCGAATTCTTTTAGCGATGAAATACTTCTGTTATATGTGATATACAATATTCCCGTAATGAAAATAGCAGTTGTCAAAATTCGTCCAGAGTGAAATTTTAATTCTGGTCCTTCAGTTAACTCTCTAAATTTTCTCATAGTTGCTAATAATAGAATGGAAAAGTTGAGCGAACTCATGAAAGCGAAAGTTGTAATTATTATCTTTACAGCTAGTCCATAACTAATAATATTCCCATTGTTAAGGTTCATTAAGCCAGCTGTACTAATGTTGCTGAGCGATGTAATAAGAGAATCGCTTTTATTTAAACCCGATAATCTTAATAGTGCATATTGTATTGCAGTAAGTGATATATATATTGCTAGAGCTCTGCGATAAGTCTTTCTGAATGTAGTATTTATTTTCATAAATCCAGGACCTGCTATTTCTGTAATGACAAGAGATCTTCCTACAAACTGCCATGTCGGTAAGAAGTTTAAAGCAATAACAATAATCCCGAGTGCACCCATCCAGTTACACGAAGCGCGTAGCATTTGAAGACCAATTGGCATAACATCTGAGTTTACAACCGAAGTACCAGTAGTTGTCCATGAAGCAACGGCTTCATATAATGAATCTATATACGATAAATTAAGGCTACTCAGATAGAAAGGGATTGATGTAATGAAAATCATAGTGAGCCACGTAAAAATAGTCGTCATAAAGCATATTCTCGAGTTCATACGATTTATATCATAGTAAAACACTTTCTGACCTATAAAACCTATAATGAATGTTGATATAGATATAGTACCAATATGAGCTAGTTCATTGTAATCCTGATATCTTATGCATAACAAAACAGCTGGAACCGTGAAGGCTCCAAATATCATCAAGGATGCAAATACCATATGAAGAACAAATCTCTTTTCTTTACTAACCATCTGATATCCTCATTAAACTCTATGTCTATTCCAGTAATGCCTAGAGAACATGATCAGAAATGTGCTAAGCTCGAGTCTTCCAATTATCATTATTAACGCAAGTACAAATGTTGAAAAGTCAGAATAGAAATGGAAGTTTTCTATCGGACCAACTTGGGCTAATCCAGGACCAACGTTACTTATACAAGATAAAACAGCTGTAAAATCAGTGACCAAATCAGCGTTTGATCGGAGAGAAACTAGCATAGTTCCAATACCTAGCGTCATCAAAAATGTAATGACAAATGATAGCATGTACATCATAACTTCACCAGAGATTTTCGTACCGTTATATTTAACATCGTCAATAATATTGTCATGAAGTCTAACCTTAACTTCACGCTTAAACATCTTAAATACTGACAATACACGGATGATTTTTATTCCACCTGCTGTTGATGAACTCATTGCTCCTGTAAACATAACTAATATCAAGACCATCTTACAAAATGCAGGCCACAGATTAAAATCAGTAGTTGCATATCCAGTAGTGGATATCATCGTTGCAACTTGAAAAGCCGCATCAGTAACTGCTTTAAATGTATTCTTATATCCACCTTGAAAGAGAAGTGATATTGTTATAAGTGTTGTAGATATTGCCAAAATGCCAGCATAAAGTCTCAATTCCTCATCAGCCAGAGCAGTTTTAATTTTGCCTCCAAGCATTGTAAAAAAAAGATTGAAGTTAGTACCTGCTATAATCATGAATATTATAATAACCCATGTAATGTAATAGCTATGGAAATGAGCTACACTATCATTATAAACACCAAAACCACCAGTAGCCATAGTTGAGAAAGAGTGGGCAACAGCATCAAATATATTCATACCGCCCAAAAGCAGCAGAACTATTAGAATAACAGTAAGTATTACGTATGCGATATAAAGACTTCTAGCAGTATCGGAGAATCTAGAAGTCAGTTTCGTTACAGTGGGGCCGGGTGTCTCTGCACTTGCAACGTTTTGCGCCTTTACTCCTAGGTTAGGAACTAGTGCAACCATTAAAACGACAATTCCCATTCCTCCAAGCCATTGGGTCTCTGAGCGCCATAGTAACATTGATTTTGGCAGGGCCTCAACATCTGTAAGTATAGTTGCCCCAGTGGTTGAAAAGCCAGAACACATCTCAAAAAAAGCGTCTATAACATTTGGAATAGACCCTTGTATTACGAATGGTATCGCAGCCAAAACAGAGGACATAATCCACGCAAATGAAACGATAAAATAGCTGTCTGTGTATCGAAGCGCTTCAGTAGAGCTAGATCTTCCTAAAATGCTCGTTGTAATTATGCCTAAACCGAAAGAAATTGCGCATGCGATAGTAAAAGCAACTACTGAGTTATATTCTTTGTAAATCACCGCGACAAATAGAGGTAGCATCATGCTACCTCCGATAACAAATTGCAGTTTTCCGATTATATTAATAACTCGTTTACACATGGCACTTACTTTAAAATATTAAGTCTTATATTTGGCTTAAATAGTTTCTCTACATATCCGATATTGGAGATCATGCAGACGATTGTAACTCGATCTCCAGGTTTGATTTTTGTATTTCCATCAGGAATTATTGTGTCCATTCCGCGGTGGATGGCTGCGATGATTATATAATCAGGCAGGTTCATGTTTTTAAGAGGAATATTAATCATGCCCATGCCTTCCTGCGCATAAACCTCCATGAGTTCGGCCTGACCTTGCAGAAGGACGGATGATATAACTTTTTTTGCCCCGCGTATGAGCCTAAGAATAGTTGAACAACTGATATCAAGTGGGTTAAGAACTACATCTATACCGAGCTTTGAAATTAAATCTGTATAGCTGTCATGACTAACCTTAGAAATTACATCTTCTATACCATGCGTCTTGGCCATAAGAGCAAGAAGGAGGTTCTCTTCATCATAACCTGTCGCCGTTACAAAAGCATCCATTTCATCCATATCCTCTTCAGTAAGTAGACCAACATTAGATCCATCACCATTAAGAACCATTACATTTTCAAGCTTATTCGCCAAATAGTGACAACGAGCTTTGTCTTTTTCGATTATCTTTACGAATACGCCGTACTCAGATAGCCTAGAAGCAAGGTAATACCCGGTTTTTCCGCCGCCGATAATCATAACCTTCTGTACTGCAGAATGCTTCATTTTAGTGTGTACACGACTAGCTAAATCAAATACATTTTCCTTTTCACCTATAAGATAGAGGAGGTCGTGTGCTTCTATAACCGAATTTCCATGCGGAATTATCATTTTTCCTTTGCGAGAAATACCTACCATTAGCATATCTGGCATAATAGTTCGAAATTCAACTAGCGATTTACCGATAAGCTGAGGTTTCTTATCAGCTTCAAATTCAATAAGTGCGATACTTCTCGAAGTAAAAATACCATTGCTAAGAGTGTATTTCTCAACCAGATATCGATAGATTTCAGAAGTAATTAGAAGGTCAGGATTAATGAGCATATCAATATTATAGTGCTCCCTGAGAAAGTCTAACTGATTCATATGTTCCGGCTCTCTAACTCTTGCAATTACGCGTTTGCAGCCGAGAATCTTTGCAAAAGAAGCAGCTAAGATATTTGTATCATCAGATGTCGTTGTGGCGATGAGAAAATCGAAAGATTTTACGTCAATATTATTGAGTGTTTCGATAGTCTTGGCATCACCAAGAACAGTGAATACATCGAACTGTTGTGCTAGTATATCTAATTTTTTTTCATTGTTATCTACAACCGTAACATCATAATCTCCATCAAGCAGAGCTTCAGTAATTCTGATTCCAAGCTTTCCGGCTCCAATTATCGCAATTTTCATTTCGCCATCCTGTCATAAAATAAAATATAGATTAACGAGCTGAATCAATATATAATGTATTTCATTAATAGCTCAATAGTGAATTATAATTCAAACACACAATATTTGCAATTGAGTTATCATTTTTTGATTGAAAAATCAACAAAAAAGTGCATTAAGAGGTATAAATGAGTATTAAGATTATTGGATTAGATTTAGATGGAACAACTCTTGGGATTAACGGTAAACTACCTCCAATCAACAAGATTGCTATTGAGCGCGCAATTGATGCGGGTATAAATATTGTTGTGACGACAGGGCGTGTCATTTCAGCAGTTCCGGAAGACATTATGAATATATTCGGGCTAAGATATATAATTTCCTCAAATGGAGCTCATGTTCGTGATTTAAAGCAGGGACATGATGTGTATTCCAGTTTTATAGAGCCAGATGTAATCGGGAGAGTAGTGGATCTTGCGAGAGAACGAAATCTATATCTCGAGGCTTTTCACAATGGAAGAGCGTATATAGATTCAGCTCTCTATCATGACATTGATGTTAATGGAAGCATTCACAGAAGGCGCGAGTATGTTCTTAGGACGAGAAATCCATTGGATGATATATTTGGATTTATGCTTGATAACTGCACAGAGATTGAGAATATAAATATCTTTTTTGAAGATATGGATAAGCTTGAGGATATTCGAAAGATAGTAAGTAAATATGATGATGCTAATGTAACGTCATCTGTGCCAAATAATATTGAAATCGGTGGACTCGGCTCTAGCAAAAGCAAAGCGTTGTCTGAACTTATGAAAATACTCTCGATAGACAGATCTGAGCTTATGTGCTGTGGTGATGCAGCGAATGATATTCCGATGTTGCAGTTAGCGGAAATTGGAGTTGCTATGGAAAATGCATGGGATATTGTTAAGGAGAATGCTGATTACATAACGGATACAAATGTAAACGGAGGCGTCGGTAAAGCCATATTAAAGTTCTGCTTTGGCGAAGAAGTTTAAAATCAAATTAAAAATAAAAATCAATGCATACGAACTGTGAATTCACTATTTGCAGTCCTGTATGCATTTTTTTTGCAATCATAATGAATGCTTATCTATTTCGTGATAAAAAGAGTTTCCATGATAATTAGAAATTGCATTTATTAATTATTGAAAGGAGATTGTATGAAGTACAACAAGATAATAGGTAGTCTAGGCGAAAAGATGGCTGCAGATATACTTGAACAGCAAGGATATGAGGTGATTGCAAGAAACTATACATGTAAATTAGGAGAGATAGATATTATCGCTATGGACACGAGGGAAAATGTACTTAGCTTTATTGAAGTTAAAACGAGGACGAGCGATAAATATGGTTATCCAGCAGAGGCAATATCAACCAATAAAATCCGTCATATCAAAAACGTGGCCGGTCATTTCTTGCGTAAACATGCAGATTTTAGCAATTATAATGCTCGATTTGACGTAGTCGAAATTGAATGCAAAGTTAGTAAGAATTGTTTTTAGAGGTGAATATGCTATCAACGATTACAAGTGGAGTTATTAAAGGAATCGAAGGTCAGAAGGTAAACATTGAAACATGTATAGGCAATGGTCTTCCTAATTTCAATATTGTTGGTTTAGCTTCAAAATCAGTTATAGAATCGAGGGAAAGGATTCGCTCAGCAATAATACATTCAGGTTATGATTTTCCGCATGGCCATATAACTGTCAATTTATCGCCAGCAAGTCTTAATAAAAATGGAAGTCATCTAGATCTCCCGATTGCAATCGGAGTACTCTCGAGTACTCTAGTAGTAAATAGTAGGAAAGCGAAAGCATATGCGGTTATTGGAGAGCTCTCTCTCTCTGGGCGGATTATGCCAATAGATGGGGTTTTACCTTTGATAATAGCCTTTCGTGAAACAGGCATAAAAAAGGTTATTCTTCCTGTAAGAAATGTTAAGGAAGCATCGATGGTAGAGGGGATTTCTGTAATAGGGGTTAAGAAACTTGAAGATGCAATAGTTGCAATTAATAACGAACTTAGTGAGGGAGATACTTTTCCAATTGAAAATAACTCTAATGAGAGAATAGAAGAATGCGATTATTCAGACATAAAAGGGCAAGAGTATGCAAAAAGAGCACTTGTTGTCGCCGCTGCTGGTAAGCATCCACTACTTATGATTGGACCTCCCGGGTGTGGTAAAACTATGCTTGCAAAGCGGATGCCTACAATATTAACACCGATTACAAATAGTGAACTGCTAGAAACTACAATAATACACTCTGTGGCAGGTCATCTTAATAAAGGCAGTAATAACTTGATAAATAGACCTTTTAGATCCCCGCATCACACTATATCTAGAGCAGCTCTTCTCGGTGGCGGGGTATATCCTTTGCCTGGAGAAATTTCTTTAGCTCATAATGGTGTGCTGTTTCTCGATGAATTTTGTGAGTTTGATTCAGGTCAAATAGAAGCCCTTCGGCAGCCATTAGAAGATCATAAAATCGTAATATCTAGACAAGGAATTACATATGAATTTCCGTGTAGAGCACTTGTGGTTATGGCGGCAAACCCTTGCCCATGTGGATTTTTTGGAAGTGAATCAAATGAATGCACATGTACTGCACAAGAGATTGCTAGGTACAGAAGACGAATGAGTGGTCCAATTTTAGATAGAATAGATTTGCAACTTACCATGCAAGAAGTCAGATATGAGGATCTCAAATTTGAGAAAAGTGGAATAAACAAGGTGCTAGATAGTGAAACAATGAGTTCGATGGTAAGTGATGCTGTAAAGTTCTCTAAACTAGAAGGAAGAGACGAAAAATGCGGAAATATTAGTGATAAGAAAATTAGAGACGCTTGTCTACTTGGAAATCTTGAAAATAAATTTTTAGAAAATGCATATGATAGGCTTAACCTATCTCCGAGGAGTTATATACGCACACTTAAGGTAGCGAGAACCATTGCAGATATAGAACAAGAGCGGAAAGTTAGTATTACACATTTAGCAGAAGCACTTGGGTATAGATGTAGTGAATTTGATATGGGAAAAGATAAAATATGAATAATAAATATAGCAATGAAATTAAAGAAATTGATATTAATTCACCGTATTATCCAGAAAATTTAAGAATAATAAATGATCCACCTGAACGCCTATACTGTATAGGTGACTTAAATCTTCTTGGCCTAAAATCAGTAGCGGTAATTGGTTCGAGAAAATATACTCTTTATGGAAAAATTGTAGCCCAAATGATAGGTAAAGAACTTGCTAAAGCTGATATTCCCGTGGTTTCAGGTCTTGCATATGGAATTGATAGTTTTGCGCATGAAGGAACAGTGAGTCTGGGAGGGAAGGCCATAGCGGTGCTCGGTACTGGAATTGATATAATTCATCCAGTGAGAAATGCATGGCTATATAACAAAATCGCTTCTAGCGGATTAATTATATCTGAATATGAGCCTGGTACACCAGGTGCTAAGTATACATTTCCTCAGAGGAACAGGATTATAAGCGCAATATCTGAAGCTGTAGTAGTTGTGGAAGCTGGTCTTAACAGCGGATCACTAATAACTGCTGACTTTGCGAATGAACAAGGAAAAAGCATCTACGCTGTGCCTGGGAACATAAATAGCCAGTTTAGTGTTGGAACAAATAAATTAATTAAAGATGGTGCAATTCCATTGATTAGTATCAGTGATGTAACATCGGAAATCAAGGGAGTAGAATATACTCCGCAAGATATTGAGACGGATCTTGGAAATGACGAACTAGAGATTTATAAGGAGATTCAGAAATCCACATCTTGTACTATTGATAGCATTGCACACAATCTCAACAAAAACGCTGGAAAAGTCAGTGCTATACTTACAGTGCTCGAGATTAAGGGGGTCATTACAACCTACGGTGGCAAAGTATTTCTTGCAAAATAAAATCCCAAGGTTTATGATGAACTCTAATATTATAGAGAAGTTATATTTATAAATTAATTGTTAAGGGGTTAATTGATGCCTAGTACAAAAACTAAAACGTCAACCAAGAATAAAAAAACAACGAAGTCCAAGAAAACTGCTAGGAAGCGCACACTATTAATTGTTGAATCGCCTTCAAAAGCCAAAGTTATTGGGAAATACTTAGGTCCTTCTTATAATGTGCTCGCTTCAGTAGGACATGTAAGGGATTTACCTAAGAGCAGACTAGGGATAGATATAGAAAATCAATTTGAACCTGGATACATAAATATAAGAGGCAAGGGTGACAAGATTAAGGAACTTAAGAAAGCGGCATCGTCGGCATCACGTGTTCTTTTGGCAACTGACCCAGACCGTGAGGGAGAGGCTATATCATGGCATTTAGCATATTTGCTTGATATCGATCCTAAAAGTGAATGCAGGATAGTTTTTAATGAAATAAATAAAGAAGCCGTAAAAGAAGCTATTAAGCATCCTAGGTCAATAGATATGGGATTAGTAGATGCTCAGCAAGCCAGAAGAGTGCTAGATAGATTAGTTGGATATCAGATTAGTCCGCTTCTATGGCAGAAGGTAAGGCGTGGTCTCTCTGCTGGTAGAGTGCAGTCTGCAGCTCTCAAGATGATTTGTGATAGAGAGAATGAAATCAAATCTTTTGTACCTGAAGAGTATTGGACTATAACGGCTGATTATGGAGATAATTTCAATGCATCGCTCAGTAAATACAATGGAGAAGATATTCGCATTACTAAAGCTGAAGAAGCTGATAATATTGAGAAGCAGTTAAGTGCAGGAAGATTTGTAGTAGAGAGTGTAAAGACAGGTAAGAGAAAGCCAAAACCTTATGCGCCATTTACTACTAGTAGTCTACAGCAGGATGCTTCTATAAAGTTGAATTTTCAGACTAAGAAGACTATGCAAATTGCCCAACAGCTATACGAAGGGATTGACGTAAAAGGAATTGGAACGAGAGGTTTAATTACTTATTTACGTACTGATTCCGTTAGAATATCATCTGCTGCAAAAGAAGCTGCATCGGAATTTATAGCTAATAAATTTGGTAAGGAATATTGTTCCAATAACTCATTTTCAAACAAGAATAAAGACATACAGGATGCACATGAAGCAATTAGGCCTACAGATGTTAACCTTGAACCGGAGGCAATTCGCGATTCATTGACTTTAGATCAATTTAAGCTATACACCCTTGTTTGGAATCGATTTGTTGCATCACAGATGGCAGCTGCAGAGTTTGATACAGTGACTGTAACCATAGATAATAATGGATATGAATTTAGGTCATCTGGTTCAAGATTAGTTTTTGATGGCTGGAGAAGGGTATATCCAATTGCAAGCGATAAGGATTCGTATGTACCAGAACTCAAAAAAGGTGATGAACTTAATTGTATAGAGCTTATTAAAGAACAGAAATTTACACAACCACCTGCTAGATATACGGAGGCTGGTCTTGTTAAAGAGATGGAAGAAAAGAATATAGGAAGACCTAGTACATATTCAGCAATTATAACAACGCTTACGGGTAGACGCTATGTTACTAGAGAAAAGAAAAATCTAGTACCAACACAACTGGGATTTGATGTTACGGGTATTCTTTCAGAGTATTTCGGAGATATCGTAGATGTCGAATTTACGGGTGAATTAGAGAATCAACTAGACCAAGTCGAACTAAAAAAAGAAGCATGGAAGCATGTAATAGAGGATTTTTATGGACCATTTAGCAAAGAGTTAGAAGTTGCTAAAAATGAAGTAGAGAAGATTGAACAGGAAGTAGTCCTAAGTGATGAAGTTTGTGAATTATGTGGGAAACCTATGGCGATTAAAGAAAGCCGATTTGGTAAATTCTTAGCCTGCACCGGGTATCCTGAATGCAAAAACACAAAACCAATTTTAAAGGAAATTGGGGTAAATTGTCCAAAATGTGGCAAACCAATTATTGAAAAGAGGACCAGACGCGGTGGCAAGATATTCTACGGGTGTAGTGGTTATCCAAATTGTGAAGTTTCATTTTGGGATAAGCCAACTGGAGAACTGTGTCCTAAATGCGGATCAATGCTTCTTGAAGGCAAAGGGAAAAAAGCTAAAATTAAATGCTCTAACGAAAATTGTAGTTATGTAAAACCAGAGAAAAAGTAAAGGTTTATTATAATTTGGAGGTAGATGATGGTTCAATTTCATGCGACAACTATTTGTGCAGTTAAAAGGCCTGATGGAGATATTTGTATTGGTGGTGATGGGCAGGTTACGATGGGGGAAACTACCATCATGAAGAACGGTGCCAAGAAGGTTAAGAAAATCTTTAAAGGAAAAGTCCTAACTGGATTCGCTGGTTCCGTGGCAGATGCCTTTTCACTAACCGATAAGTTTGAGAATAAGTTACAGGAGCATGATGGAAATTTAAAGCGTGCAGCTGTTGATTTAGCTCAATTTTGGAGAAGCGATAAAGCAACACGTAGTCTTGAAGCTTTGATGATAGTGGTTAACGAGGAAGATTTACTAGTTATATCAGGGAACGGGGAAGTTATTGAACCTGATAAAAATGTCGTTGCTATTGGTTCTGGCGGTAATTATGCGTATTCTGCTGCTTCCGCTCTATTTGATAATACTGAATTAGATGCTGAAAGTATTGTTCGCAAGTCACTAGAGATTGCATCTTCTATTTGCGTATATACAAATGACAATATTTCTGTTGAAAAATTATAGGAGGTAAATGAGGTAAATAATGAAAAATAATATTAAAACGATGACTCCTAAACAGATAGTGGCTGAGCTTGATAAATATATAATTGGACAGGATGAAGCAAAAAAATCAGTAGCAATTGCTCTCAGAAATAGATATAGGCGCAGTCTACTAAGCGAAGACATGAGAGAAGAAATCAC
Source organism: Mogibacterium diversum (assembly GCF_938028775.1). Classification (GTDB taxonomy): domain Bacteria; phylum Bacillota; class Clostridia; order Peptostreptococcales; family Anaerovoracaceae; genus Mogibacterium; species Mogibacterium diversum_A. Next base: position 2,062 of record NZ_CALIZG010000024.1, on the reverse strand, counting down.
TCCTAAAAACATTCTCATGATGGGACCTACTGGAGTTGGAAAAACTGAAATTGCAAGAAGACTTGCTAAAATTATGGAAGCACCTTTTGTAAAGGTTGAAGCCACCAAGTTTACTGAGGTGGGCTATGTTGGACGTGATGTTGATTCGATGGTCAGAGATCTAGTTGAGGCCTCTGTCAGGATCACTAAACAGCAACGTATAAATGAGAAATATGGAATTGCTGATGAACTTGTTGAGGAAAAGATTATTGATGCTCTTGTTCCAGGGGCGTCATCAGATAATGTCAAGAATGTTAATGGACCTAATCCATTTGACTTTTTCCTTAACAATTCCAACTATCCAAGTCAAAAGAAGCAGTATGAAGAGCAGCAGAATTTGGAAAAGCAAAGTGTTCCAGAAGACGTTGCTATGGCTAAAGAACAAGTTAAAATTCATTTAAGAGAAGGCAAACTAGAGGATCAACTTATAGATATAGAAGTTGAGGACTCTGTAAATACTAATCAATTAGATATGCAAAATGAAGGAATTGGCATAGCGATAGGCAATATATTTGGAGATATGATGCCTAAAAAGACCAAGCACAAAAAAGTTACGGTTAGGGAAGCAAGAAAAATATTAAGGGAGCAAGAGGCACAAAATTTGATAGATATGGATCAAGTTATTGATGATGCTATCGAAAACGCTGAGCAGAACGGTATTATTTTCATTGATGAAATAGACAAAATTGCTTCTAGAAGTTCGATGGCTTCAGGTGCGGATGTTTCCCGTGAAGGTGTACAAAGAGATATTCTTCCGATTGTTGAAGGGAGTGTAGTTAATACAAAACATGGTCCAGTAAAAACTGATCACATGTTATTTATTGGAGCTGGAGCATTTCATGTTTCTAAGCCTTCTGATTTAATTCCGGAGCTACAGGGAAGATTCCCGATAAATGTCGAGCTAAAGAATCTCGACAAAGCGGATTTTAAAAAGATTCTTACTGCTACAGAAAATGCTGTAACAAAACAACAGAAAGCATTACTCGAAACTGAAGGAGTAGATGTTGAGTTTACAGATGACTCAACGGATGAAATTGCTGAAATGGCATATCTTATGAATGAGCAGACTGAAAATATTGGAGCAAGAAGATTATATACGATTCTTGAAAAATTACTTGAGGATATATCATTTATACTTCCAGATAATTCTGTTGAAAAGATAGTGATTGATAGAGAGTTTGTAAAAAATAAATTCAAGGAGACTGTCAAGGAAGTAGATGTTGACAAGTACATTTTGTAAATGAAGCTCTATGACACTGTATACCAAGAAGCTAAAGCTGAATATATAACCCAAAAATCTCGTTTTATAGCACATATTTCACCGGTAGACTCATGTGATGAGGCGAAAGCGTTTATCTCGTCAATTAAGAGTGAATATAAGGATGCAACACACAATGTACCAGTTATGGTCGTAGGAGAGAAACAAGAGATACAATGGTCTAGTGAAGATGGTGAGCCACAGGGGACTGCTGGCGCACCGATTCTTCGCATGATTGTTGAAAGAGGGCTAACTAACCTGGCTATTGTCGTGACTCGCTATTTTGGTGGAATAAAGCTTGGCACTGGGGGCCTCGTGCGGGCATATTCGACTTCTGCGAGACTTGCGATAGATAAAGCATTGCTTTCTGAAGTGAGGGAAGCTATAGTTTTAACATATGAAATTTCATATTCGCATTTGGCACAAATTGAAAACATTTCAAAAACAGGGGTTTTCAAGATTGCAAAAATAGAGTACACTGATAAAATCACACTGGATGTTAGTGGAGATATTGATCAAAAGCAATCAATAATTGATACAATAACAGAGGTTACCGCAGGTAAATGCAAGCTGCTTAAAGAGAAATCAAGAAAAAATAAATTTCTGATTGACAGTGATTAGATGCTGTGTTAGTATGAATAACGCAGTTGAGTGAAGACTGCAGCACAAAATTGACGCTTAAGGTTAAATAATCTAGTGCGACAAATATCTTTGGACGCTTAGCTCAGCTGGGAGAGCATCTGCCTTACAAGCAGGGGGTCATAG
>NZ_CALIZG010000023.1:0-233681 GCF_938028775.1 Mogibacterium diversum | reverse complement strand
TATCCACAAAATGATTACTATCTATATCCTAAAAACTTAAAGGAAGCACATGATAGGGTCTCAAGAGAGTATCTGGAAAAGAAAGATGCAGAAAAAGCGGAAAAATGTAAAAAGCAACAAGAGAATTATGAAAAAATGTATCTTCCGCAACTAGAAGAGTATGTTTATCAAGATAATGAATATCTTATACGACCACTTAGAAACTGTAAGGAATTTGAAGAGGAAGGTCGTTATAACAAAAATTGTGTTGCTTCATACTATTACAGCGTAACGGAAGGGGATACAGCAGTATTTGTTATGAGGCGAACTGATGAGCCAGATACACCTTTCATAACAATTGAACTTCGTGATAACCATATATATCAATGCTATGGAACAGGGAATCGACTGCCAGCACCAGAAGTTAGAAAGTGGGTAGATGATTGGCTGGAAAACATTGTCAAGCCAAGAAGTAAAAAGAAACCTAAGAAGGGAGCAGCATAATGACAGAATCAATTATAGATGTAAATTACGAGATTAATGAAGCCAATGGTGAGTTAGAAGATAAGAGCACGGAGCAGCTGTGTCATGAGGCAAATGGATTATATCAACAGATGGAGGCAGTTGGAAACGTCGCGCTCATGATGGCAGCATCCGCCGGTCGCCGCCTACTCATAGTAAAGGAGCGATTACCTCATGGAGAGTTTGGCACATGGTGTGATAATAACCTGGATTTCTCACAGTCAAAAGCAAACAAAATGATGCAATTGGCCAAACGTGCATCTGATGAGAACAGCATATTTTCAAATTCGTATACGTGTACGAATTTGAGCATTTCCAAGGCATTCGCACTTTTATCCGCTCCAGATGACGTCGCAAAAGAAGTGATTGAGTCTGAAAATATTAACGATATGACAGTTACAGAGCTGAAGACAGAAATAGCCAACCTCAAAGCAAGAAATAATGAACTTGAAGCCGGTACAGATGAAATAGAACACCTCAAAAACCGAATTACAGAGCTTGAGGCTGAACAATCCGAATCAGAGATAAGTGTTGATGATCTCACTGCGAAGGACGATGAGATTAAAAGGCTCAAAGAAAAACTTGAAAAAGAAAAAGCGAAAGCAAAAGCAGCTAAAAACAACACGGAGGATGCCGTAAAGGAGGCAGTAGATAAATATAAGGCTGAACATGAAAAGGAGAAGGCAGAAGCTGTAAAGGAAGGTAAGGCAAAACTGCAAGCAGCATATACCGAAGCAGAGAAAACAATAGCAAGACTTGAAAAGGAACTGTCTGCAAGTAGCCAAGAAGATTTAACTACATTCCGTGCACAGGTAAATATATTGCAAGAGGTATTCCAATCATGCTGCAAGAGCCTTGCAGTCATCGAGGCGAAAGATCCGGAACAAGGCAAAAAGGTGCGCAGTGCATTACTTCAGGTATTGCATATCGAGGAAGATCAACTGAAAGGTTAGAAGAACATGATAAATAAAGAATTGAAATTTATAGCAGACCATTATGGATTAGAGAATCAACTGGGGAAATGCATTGAAGAATTGAATGAACTTGTTGAAGCACTGAGTTGTAAGAATATAGACCATGTTCAGGAAGAGGTTGCAGATGTTGAGAACATGCTTGAACAGATTAAATACCTGCTGGGTCTATCTGATTATAGTATCAGATGCATAAGACTAGGCAAGACCTTTAGACAGCTAACTAGGATGGTGAATCAGGATCCCAGCATAGCAGTTAAAATACAAGCTCTTCGAACTGCAGATAATAAAGAACCAGGGTACGACTCGGTCAATGAACCTAAACACTACAAGCTAGATGGACTTGATATAGAGTCGATAGATGTTATTAGAGCGGTACTCGGAGAAAATGGATTTAAAGCTTTCTGCAGAGGAAATGCTCTGAAATATTTAATCAGAGCCGACAACAAAGGTGGATTGGAAGATCTAAAAAAAGCAATGGTGTACTTAAACTGGGAAATTAATGGGAGGAATCCAAATGAAAGCCAAACCAAAACATATGAGGAAAAGTAGAGTACACAAATTCTTTGATGATTTACTTGGTGTTAAAAAAGTAAATGAGTATCTTGAATCTCCTGTGTCGAACTTGGAAGAAGAGGAAAGAGTCATGGCAGAAATCATCGCAAGATACGAAGACCCTATTAACACAGAACTGGCAGGAGACTTTCCGCTTGATTAGGTCAAAAGATATAGCAGCTATGTATACGGAAGAGCAGCGTGAGGGTATATGCAAGTGGTGCCGGAAGCATAACCATGATAAATGCACCACTTGTGCACTCCCAATAGTACCAGCATGGAAGGCTGAAGAGGTTAATGATATTACTGGAGAACTAGAAAATGCTTAATTTAATAATAACTTTCTTAATTACAGGCTTTATGGTTGGAATAGTAGCACTATATTTCACAGCGATGAAGAGGATGGATATAGCAAATAAACTATTCATGATAGCAGATGTACTACTCCTCGCAGGGTTAACAATTATATTAGTGTGTATATACATATATAGATAGAAAACAATTTTGATATGACAGCGGTAGGCAGAAGGTATACTCCTTTCAAAATCAGACATAAATATATAAGAGCACATACTACTTTTTACAGATGCTTGCCGCTTTCATATATAGAATTAAAGCTTCAAAACTTTCTTCCATATATAAGGAAGAAATAATACGTTAAAATCATCCGGCGTAATGCCGGATTAAGAGTTCAAATGAGTATTAACAAGTCAGGCATTTAAATAACTATGATAAGAACTAAAAAATATTACACTGGAGATTATCTCGAGTTAGAAATATATAATGTGTCTCCAAGAAAGAGAATAATAAAAAGAGCAGAAAAAAGACATGAGTCATCCCCAGCGCAGAAAAACCTAAATTCAAAAAGAAGTCAAAGATACTTTGTCAGAATATGCAATCTTAATTTCAAAGAGGGTGACTTTAGTATAGATCTCACATATGACGATGATCATCTTCCGTATGACAGAGAACAGGTACTTAAGGATATAACTAACTATGTGGCAAGAGTACGCAGGGAGATGAAAAAGAGATCCAGCGAGCCAGTGAAATATGTGTATGTAATCTCAAATCACAAGGGAGATGATACTGGCTCAAAAGCTAGACCCCATATCCACATGATATTTGGAAATGTGGATAGAGACGTCATAGAGGATAAATGGAAGGCTGGATTTTCTAATTCTGACAAGCTCAAATTTGATGAATACGGAATCACTGGCAAAGCTCTGTATATGGCTAGACAGGGTAAGAGTAAAAGATGCTGGGGTAGTTCAATAAATCTAGAAAAGCCTGATCCTATAGTTTCAGATAAAGCTATAACGAAATCTCAGATGGAGAGAATTATTAATGACCCATCAGATGGACTATATATATCTAAGCTTATTAATAAAAACAACAAGACAAGGTATACCTTTACGGACTGCCTTGTTGAACATGATGGAAGACAATTGGCTTTGTTTGGGCAAGATGAAGAAAGCGGAGGTAATGGTTCCGGGTTCAGCTTGCTTATACGAATGCGAAAAACAGAATACTGCAGAAGATGATGAGTTACTCTAGCGAGTAAGATTGTTTAAGTGGGATGAAATATGACAAAAAAAGAAATGGAAGAGCTTATATCGATTAAGCAAGAAATAAACGCAATAGAGATGTCATTGTGTGCTCCTAAAAGCACATATACTTTTGCGTTCTATAAAGATTATAAAACTGGATATCCTGTTCCTAAAATAGAGATGGGATATGATGACGGTTCAATATGCAAGGACCAATTGATAAAAAAGCTTATTGCGACAAAGAAGAAGTTGCAAAGAAAAATAATTGAAGCAGAGAAATTTATCGAGATTCAAACAGATAGTGAACTTAGAACCATCCTGCGTAGCTATTACATAAATGGATTAAGCCAGGAAGAGATAGGGAAGCTTCTCGGTTATGACAGAAGCACAATAACTAAGAAGTTAAAACGGTTTTGGAAAATGAAGATTTAATAGTGAAAAAGTAAGATTCACACAATTCACCTTTTTTCCTGATAAAATGATAGTGTAGAAAGTGTCGAAGAGACACAGATTTTTCTCCCAAGCTATAAACATTCGGAAAAGGACGCCTTGCGGCGACCTTTTTCAATGCATGGGTATAAAGAAATCACCAGATAAGACGAATTTGAACAGCTGCTTCGTTGCATGCTGTTTTTTTAATGAATTTTAAACAGTGCAGGAAGAACGATGCAGTCGAATGAAGAAAAGAAAAAGACCGCAAAGGAACTTTATGAAAGCGGTGAAAACTTAATATTTATTGCCCAAAAACTAGAGGTCAAAGAGTCGACTTTAAGGTCATGGAAAAGACGTGGGAAATGGGAGCAAAGTGCAACGCCAAAAACGTTGCAAAAAATGCAGTCAAAAAAGGCTACTGAGAAGCATCTGAAAAAGGAACTCGGAGATGAGGCGGAAAAACTTGTCGAAAATAATTTTCTTACATCTAATCAAAAATTATTTTGCATGTATTATGTGACCTGTTTTAATGCTACAAAAGCATACCAAAAAGCATATAAATGTAGCCGTAAAACAGCAGGGTCAAATGGATACAGAATGCTGAAAAATGCTGAAATCAAAAAGTGTATTAGGGAGCTAAAGGAAAACAGGCTTAATAAAGCCATGCTAAATCCATCTGATATCTTCCAGAAATACATAGATATTGCTTTCTCAGATATAACAGATTTCGTTGAGTTTGGAAGTGAGAAATCCGAAGATGGGATTCGTTATGACTATATGAGATTCAAGAGTGATGCAAAAGTAGACGGAACCCTGATAGCCGAAATATCTATGGGACAGACGAAAAAGATTAAGCTCGAAGATAGACAAAAGGCTTTAGCCTGGCTAGCCGATCATATGGATTTAGCCACAGAAGAGCAGAAGGCTCAGGTTGAATATATTAAGTCAAAGACAGCTACAGTTAATAAGGCTTTAACTGGAGAAGGGGCAGAGATTGAAGATGTTGATGACCTAGAGGAAGAGATATATGGCAGCACCGAAGAGTAAAGAACCTGTTAAGAGAAAGAGTATTCCTTACAGATTTGGAGATAAGCACAAGGCGTATATGAGACGATCCAGGGACTGCACATACAATGTTGCGGAGGGGTCTATCCGTGCTGGCAAGACAACGGATAATATATTTGCTTTTGCTCATGAGCTGAAGAGGACAAAGGACAAGCTACATCTAGCTAGTGGTTCAACACTGGGAAATGCAAAACTTAATATCGGAGATGCAAACGGATTCGGACTTGAGCACATATTCAGAGGGCAATGTCACTGGGGAAAGTTCAAGGGTAATGAGGCTCTGTATATACAAGGACCGTCTACAAACAGGAAACTAAGAGTGGTTATATTTGCAGGTGGCGGCAAGGCTGACTCATATAAAAAAGTTCGTGGTAACTCATATGGTATGTGGATAGCCACAGAGATAAATCTGCATCATGATTCAATGATAAAAGAGTGTATCAACCGTACGGCAGCAGCTAAGATGCGTAAATTCTTTTGGGATTTAAACCCTGATAATCCATATGCATCGATATACAAGGATTACATAGGCAAGTATGCTGAGAAAGCAGCTGCAGGTGAGTTTCCTAGTGGATATAATTACGAGCATTTTACCTTGTTTGATAACGTAACGATTAGCAAGCAGAGACAGAAAGAACTGATGGCAGACTATGATCCTGCATCAATATGGTACAGGAGAGACATACTCGGAGAGAGATGTGCTGCAGAGGGTGTCATATATAAAAGCTTTGCTGATAATCCAAGTAAACACATTCGGATATTCAAGGACTATAGCGAAAAGCAGGAATGGTTAAGAACCATACACTTTATCTCAATAGGGATAGACTTTGGAGGAAACAGATCTCTAACAACATTCGTAGCTTCAGCAGTCCACTACAGATTCCAGGAGGTCGATGTAGTAAAAGATGCGAATATCGAAGGGAAAAAGGGTGATATAGATCCGGACAAGCTTAATAAGAGCTTCTTGATATTTTACGAGGAGCTGAAGAGGGAGTTTCCAGGAATCCCTATACTCTATATATTCGCCGATAATGAAGCACAGTATCTGATAAATGGATTGGCTAAAGCATGTAGGGCAGCGGGTATCACAGCAAGCATAGGTGATAGTGCGAAGAAGAAGATTACGGATCGTGTGTACTGCGGTAATACTTTGCTAGCTAGTGGAAGGATGAGGGTATTACCGGAATGCAAACTTCTGATAGCTGGTCTGAAGTCAGCGATATGGGACCCAAAGGAAGCTGAAAAGGGAAAGGACGTTCGCCTAGATAATTTTAGCAGTGACATAGATATATTAGATGCATGGGAATATTCATGGGAGCGATTTATGAAAAAGCTGCTTCCTGAATCCAAAAGGAGTAACTGATGAATATAAATACCGTTATTGATCACTTAAATAAAAAGTACGACATAAATCTTGATAGTAGCTATTACCAAAATATATCGATATGGAGAGAATGGTGGATGGGCTATTATGCTCCATTTCACACTTTTGCAGAGGTTGGATTGGATGGCAAGAAGAAAGAACGCAAACTCTATACATTAAAGATGGCAAAGCAAGTATGTGAGGACTGGGCATCAGGACTACTGAATGATGAGCTACATATTGCCATCGATGATGAAGCATCCGAGACGTACATACTCGGAGAAAAGGATGATGCTGAAGAGGGAAAAGAAGGCAAGAAACCTAAAAAAGATATATTCAAGGGTGTACTTAGAAACAATGCCTTCCGTCAGCAAGGTAATCGACTGATAGAAAAGAGCTTTGCATTCGGTACAGGTGCATTCGTGTTAAGAGCTGAAAATATAAAGCTCGGTAGGAACAATAAGATAATACCAAGTTCTGACATAGACATTAGGATTGAGTATCTATCTGCAGACCACATAATCCCTCTGTCTGTACATGCAGGCAAGATAACAGAGGTTGTATTTGCCTCTGAGGTGCTGCAGCTAGGTGAGAAGATGATATATCTTGAAACTCACAGGCTGATAGACGGACAGTATGTAATTACAAACGAGTACTTTAAAGCTGAAGAGGGTAGTCTGATAAAGCAAGAGCTTCCAGGTGGAATACTTAAAGAAATGACAACAGGGGGAAACGTTCCTCTGTTTTCTATCGTTATGCCAAATATCGAGAACAACATAGCTCCAGGGTCGCCACTAGGAATTTCTGTATTTGCGAATGCGCTAGATAACCTTGAAGGGGTAGACCTTGCATACAATAATTTCAACAAAGACTTCAAGCTTGGCGGCAAAAAGGTGTTCATGAATAGCCGCATTGTTCGTAGAAATGAGAACGGAGAGACTATTACTCCCGATGATGTAGCACAGCAGCTATTTGTGGAAACAGGTGATGACCTGATAGATGATGATGGAACAAAGAAGTTTATTCAAGAACACAATCCGTCCCTCAGAGTATCAGAGAACGTAGAGGGAGTTCAGGCTCAGCTAGATTTACTATCGTTTAAGTGCGGTCTGGGAACTAAATTCTATCACTTCAACAGTGGTACAGGGTCTGTTCAGGTAACCGCTACAGAATATCTTGGTGGACGTCAAGATTTGACTAGAAATACAGGGAAACACTCTCTTATTGTCAAAGATGCACTTGAATCACTTATCAGATCAATCCTATGGGTAAAGAAAGAGCTTGGAGGTGGCACGGTAGATCCAGAAACAAAGATTGAAATAGACCTTGGAGATAGCTTCATATCTGATAGTGCGTCTGAAAGGGCTCAAGACATGCAGGATGTAAGAGAAGGTATTATGAATAAATGGGAGTATAGAGCTAAGTGGTATGGAGAAAGTGACGACACTGCAAAAGCTAATATTCCTGAAAGCAATTATGAAGAGGATCCGTTCGGGTTTAATCAAAAATAGAACAGCTTATAGTTATTAAGGAGGATATATGCTTACACCGGAATTCTTGCATGAAGCACCAGAAGGTTTGCTTGAACTATATAGAGAAACAGAGGAAGCAATACTTGCTGATATGGCAAGGCGTATATCCACATATGATTTTTATATCCCTGCTGCACAGTGGCAGAAGAGAAAACTCGAAGCAATGGGAATGGTGGAATCCGAGATAAATAGGAGACTGTCACAGCTCACGGGAAGAAGCCTTGAAGAAATCAAGGAGCTAATGAAAGAAGCCGGAATGGAGACAATAGCTAATGATGATCGGATTCATACAATGGCAGGAAAGAAATGCCCACCACTGGAAGCTAGTCCATCTCTGATAGCTGTAATGAATTCTGGATATAGACGAACAGCAAAAGCTTTTCGTAATCTCACAAGAAGTACTGCAGCTAATGCATCCAAACAGTTTAGCAAGATACTTGACCAAGCATATATGCAAGTAATATCTGGAGCCTTTGATGCAGAAACCGCAATAAGGAATGCAATCAAGACATTAGCTGCAAAAGGAATTGAGTCTGTAAGGTATCCTTCAGGACGTGTTGATAATATAGAAGTGGCAGCTAGAAGAGCTATTGTGACCGGTATTAATCAGACAGCTGGAGACATGCAGCTTGCAAGAGCGGAAGATGTGGATAGCGAATACGTGGAAACGACAGCACATGCCGGAGCGCGTCCTGAACATGAGGTGTGGCAAGGCAAGGTGTTTAAACTACATGGTAAGGAACCGGGATACCCTAACTTCTATGAAGCTACAGGGTACGGAACAGGACCAGGGTTGTGCGGATATAATTGCAGGCACAATTTCCATCCGTTCTATCCTGGATTATCAACTTCTGCTTATAGCGATGAGATGCTGGCCGAATATGTAGCTAAGGATTACTTATACAATGGCAAGAAATATACAGAGTATGAAGTATCTCAGATGCATAGGTATTACGAAAGAGCTCGGAGGAGATGGAAACGAGAATACCTAATGCAAGAGGCTGCAGGACTTGATACAACAGAATCCAGTGTAAAGATGCGATCATATATGGAAAAATTGAAGAACCTGGAAGATCAGACAGGCATGCCATCACAGCATGACCGTATGATAGTAGCAGGTTTTGGAAAAGGTGAAGCCGGTAAATCTCAATGGGAAGCGAGGAAATATTACCAGTGGTTTCGTAAAGCTTATTCTCTTGAAGGTCAAGGAATGAGAAAAACACTTGCAAGCTATTACGACATGAAGTACAATAACCCTCCTGAGTACAAGCTATTCAAAAAATATGTGTTGGCTGTTAATAAAGCTGAGTTTTCCCCACTAACTGGGTTTCTTGTATATAGAGAAACAGCACGTCAGATTGAAGAGCAGATTATGGGGCTAAAGACGCCGCAGAATATCGAGATTATGGATTATTCCTCTCATTTTGTCGGCAGAATGATTGGGCGTTCTGCTTTGGATAGAGAATATAATAGAGCAGGTGTTAGTGTTGAACAATTAAAAGCTTGTATAACTAATGGAAAAGAGAAAAAGTCCGAACGTCATAAAGACACTATAATGTTGATAGGCTCAGGATGCCAAGTTACATATAATCCTAAAACTGGTATGCTTGTACAAACTAACAGAAAGGATAGAGGGATATGATTGTTGTAAAAATAAGTGGTGAAGAACAAGAATTTTTAAAACCATATGTAGATGAATGGTCTGAGCTAGCAGCAATTAAATTGGAACGTACTGATATTAGGAAATACCTTGATGCTCTTGATGACATGATTCTATGCTATGGTTTTGATAAAAAGATGGAGTTCTATAACGAGATTGGTGAAGGTGCACAATTGATATATGATCGCGTTTTAGATGCATGTGATGATTATGATGATAGAAAAGTTAAAGAGGAGTAATAGACTCAAAACGTTAAGTAATAGTTGAATTTTAAAGCAGACCAAGCGGTCTGCTTTTTGCATGCAAAGAAAAGGAGAGATAATGGAATCTTTAGAATTAAAAGACAAAGTAAATATACTTGGGACAGAATATAGCATCAAGGGGCAAATAGGAAAAGAAACTCCCAAGCTCCAAAACTACAAAAAGCATTTGAAGAGGCAGGGTGCTTATAACATTAGATAAATTGCAGAGGGTGCGCACCTCTGTTTTTTATATTCGCCCAGTCAAGGCGTAAAACTGACTGAATTTTATTACTCGCCTGCTCATCGGCGTAAAATGTGAGCCGCATCGGCGTCGCCTGCCGTAAAAGATGGCGTAGCGGATAAAAGAATGGAGGACACAATGAAAAGAGAAGAGATCGAGAAAGTTTTGAAGGAAGCTGGAGTATCTGATGAAAAGCTGAAAGATACCGTCGAAAACATCCTTGCAGAAAATGGCAAAGACATTAAAGCAGCACAGGATAAGACAGCACAGGACAAACAGAAAGAACTTGATATTGCTGATCAGACTATCAAGGGTCTGAAAGAGAAGGTCGATAAGTTCGATGGGGTCGATGTTGACAAGCTGCGTAATGATGCCAAGGAATGGCAGGATAAGTATGATGCTGATATTGCAGCAGAGAAAAAGAAGACTAGCGACCTACAAAAGGAATACGCCTTAAAGGATGCACTAAGAGGTCAAGGGGCACTGGATCCTGATTACATCATGTATAAACATGGTGGCATCGATAAGTTTGCTTTTGATAGTCAGGGTAACCCTATTGGTCTATCTGACATCCTAAAGCCAATGATGGAAGCATCACCCGCATTGTTTAAAAAGGATGATGGTGACGATGGTGTAACTGGCGGAGCAGGAGGGTTCTCGAGTGGTGGAAATCACGGAGGCGGAGCAGAGCCTGATCTCGACAAACTATCAGATGAAGAGTATTACAAAAGACTCGAAGAAAACGAAAGGAAGTAAGAATTATGCCAAACAATTTTCTTGAAGTAAAAAATATCGCAAGACAGACACTGCCTAGACTAGTGAACAATCTAGTGTTCCCTAACCTAGTGCACAGAGATTTCTCAAATGATTTTGTGCCAGGACTTGGAACCAAGATTCAGGTCAAGAAGCCTGTAAAACTCATTGCAGAGGAATTCAATGAGGCGCAGGGAGTTAAGCCACAGGGAATCGAGGAGGAATCTGTAGAGGTTAAACTAGACAAGCTAGCTACAGTAGATGTGGAGTTTAGCGCAATACAGAGAGCTACTAACGTAGATGACCTAAACAGACTATTTCTTGAACCAGCAGCAGTCGCTCTTGCAGAGAAGATTAACAATGATGGACTAGATCTATATAAGTTCATTCCTACAGCTGTGGGAAAGGCAGGTACGACGCCAACTGAACTGACGGATCTTGCAAATGTAAGAAAGCAGCTTAATAAGCAGCTCGTGCCAGTTGCTGGAAGAGTTGGAGTATGGGATGCTGAAGCTGATGCTGCATTCTCCACTGTCCCAGCAATCGTTAATGCTGAGAAGTCAGGTTCTACCAGTGCTCTCAGAGAGGGCTCAATCGGTAGAGTAATGGGACTTGATAACTACATGTCCCAGGCTGTGAGAAAACATACTGCAGGTACACTCAAGGTAACTAGCGGTAACATTACTGTTAAGACACAGGTTGTAAAGTCTAACGAGGTTGTACTTACAGGAACAGGACTTACAGGAACCCTCGTTAAGGGAGATATTATCACTATTGTTGGAAAGCAGTATGCTGTTACAGAGGATGTCTCAGTTTCAGGGACCGATATTCGCGTTAGTGTAGCTCCAGAGATTACAGCTAATGCGGGTGTGCAGGCTGAAGTGCTTAAGAGCCATACTGCAAACCTTGCATTTAACCCTATGGCTTTTGCGTATGTAACAAGACCACTTCAGGCACCAGCAGGAGTTGAGAGTTACGTAACTAGCTACAACGGAATCTCTCTTCGTGTAGTAAGAGGTTATGACATGACGAAGAAGAAGGAGATGCTGTCAATGGATGTGCTCTACGGTTACACAGCAATTTATCCTGAACTTGCGACAAGAGTGCTTGGATAAGCAAGGAGGCCTTAATGGTTGAATATAAGTTTTACACGGACGAATTCTGCGGCAAGGCAATATCTGAGGAAGACTGGCGGGGGCGTGAAGCTTTCGCCAGTGCTTATATTCGAAAGCATTTCGTAGGATTTAGTGTTGAAGCAGATGATTATAAGCATGGTATATGCGCTGTTGCAGAGGCAAAGCAGACCGTAGATCAGGGGGTGCTGGAGAGTCAGACTGTGGGGTCATGGTCAAAGCACTACAGCGTGAATAGTGTATCTGATAAAGATAGGCTTCTTAATGCAGCCATGCTTTATCTATCCGAATATCGGAAGGGAGTTGAGTGGGCGTGAACATGTTCACACAAACTGTAACGATTTATCACAAGGTGGAAGATAATAAGTGGCTGACTAGAGTGGTGAATGATGTGCATGTAGAGAAGATTGAGGGAGAAACAATCAGAAAGCATGGTGTTGAATCCTCATCTAAACTGATTGCATATATACCACTTACATCTATCAATGATGTAATCATAGAAAAAGGTGACATCATATACGATGGAATTTCACCTGTAACAGCCATAAATAAGGCAAACGATATCTTATATCACAAGAACGCATTTCTCGTCACATCGGCTGAAAATTTTGATTTTGGCGATGGGCAGAAGCATATAGAGGTGGTTGCAAGATGACAAACAAAATAGAAACACCGCGGGGGTGCATTGTTGTAACTAAGAATGGCACTGCGGAGCTAAAGTGGAATCCAGGATTTGGAAATCTATGGGGCAAAAGCTTTGATAAAGCTCAAAAGTTTATTGACCATGAAGTAATTAGGTTATGCAGCCCAATGGTTCCATTTCGCTCGGGTATGTTAGATAAGTCCGGCATACTAGGAACTGTACCAGGTGAGGGTGAAGTAGTGTATAACGCACCATATGCTAGATATCACTATTATGGCAGGCTGATGGTTGGGAAAGCACCTAAGAAGCTTACAAACCGCAATATGCAGTATCACGGAGCACCTAGGAGAGGACCTAAGTGGTTCGAACGAATGAAGAGGCAACATCTACACAGCATACTATCCGGAGCTGCTGCAATAACGAGGGGATAAAACTAATGAGTATCATTAAAAGCGTACAAGATTATTTAGCCAAGTATGATGGAATGCAGCTTATAAATATGTCAGAGATGGAAACGGACTATACACCGGGAAAGAGAGGTGTAAAAGGTGGAACTTCCGCACTTGCACCAACAGGTAATTCTAGAACGAGAACGGATGTTCTTGGGAATAAGACTTATGAAAATTCATATATTTTTTTCGCAAAGGATTTGGCCGTAGATAATTCTGCGAGAGAAGATATGTATGACTTTTTGGAGTCTCTTTCAGAATGGATTGAAACAAAGATTGATGAAGGACTCCTTCCTGAATTACCAGGTAAGTATGAAGCAGTCAATCTAGTTCCATCAAATCATATGCTATATGACATCGAGGAAAGTGGTGCAGGAGTATATCAAGTAGAGTTAATACTAACAATCAATAAGAGAAAATAGGAGGACAATATGAGCAATGTAATTAAAAGAGAACTATGGCAGACGTTTTTAGGAATTCCGGATGCAGGTGGGACTAACTTGGACTACGAGGCAATTGGAGAAGATAACGATACATTGACTGAAGAGCTCAATGCCAATGTCAGCAAGACCAAAAATGTTCTTGGTAAGAACAGTACGGCGGTAGACGGTTATTCTCCAAGTATGTCTGTTTCACCCTATAAGGCAGATAAGGGGACAAAGACCTTTGCATTCCTAAAAGGAATTGCTGATGGTCTCAAGACACATGGTGACTGCGAGACACACGTAATAGACGTAGACCTATTTGCTGAACCGGAATCATCTGAATATCCGGCAATCAAGAAGGGGGTAATCGTGGAGGTTAAGTCTCTTGGAGGCAACACGGATGCTTTCCAGATTCCTTACGAGCTGCACTACACTAATGTGAATGAGAAGGGTAAATTTAATCCTACGACAAAGAAATTCACAAAGACTCTATAAGGATAAGAAAGGATAATAGGTCATGGCTGGTACAAATTTGAATTTTGATACCGGGACAATCACCCTGTATGTGCAGGGTGATCCATCCCGAAAGTTTTCGTTTAATCCTACAGATCAGAAAGTACTTAAAGGCTTTTTGAGACTGGTTGATGAAGCGGAAGAAAAGATGAAAGATTTTTCAAAGAGGGCAGAAGGTATTGAGGAGTCAGGAGATATTACTGAAGCTGAATTTACATCTCAAACTGCAGACCTTATGGATGATATAGACAGTTGGTTCAGAGGTTCTTTTGATAGTATTTTTGGTGAAGGACAGGCTCAAATTGTTTTTGGAGACACATCCTCCGTTGCAATTAATAGTGATGGGGAGTACATCATGATAGCAATGCTCATGGCTTTGTATCCTATCTTTGAGAAGGAAATTCAAACTAGATCTGATAGAATCGACAAGGTTTGTTCTGAAATAGTAGAGGATTTACCTAGAGATGAAGAAGTAATTGATGCTACTGAAGAGGCAGAAGAAGAGAATGCT
Organism: Mogibacterium diversum; assembly: GCF_938028775.1. Lineage (GTDB taxonomy): Bacteria > Bacillota > Clostridia > Peptostreptococcales > Anaerovoracaceae > Mogibacterium > Mogibacterium diversum_A. The sequence goes on along the minus strand of NZ_CALIZG010000023.1, from coordinate 219,145 downwards.
GACTCTGCCGAATAGCATTAAGCTAGGAGAAAAGGAATATTCTATCAGGAGTGATTATAGAGCTGGTATCCGCTTGATGCAGATGTTTGAAGATCCTGAACTGACAGATAGTGAAAAGCTTTTTATAGCAATGAAGGTAATCTTCAAAGATACAGTAATTCCAGGAGTTTATTTACAAGAAGCACTAGAGAAAACAGTGTGGTTTCTAAATGGTGGAGAGCTGAATCAAACATCTTCTGCCGGCAGTCAAAGAAGACTATATTCATGGAATCAGGATTTGAGATTCATAATAGCGGCAGTAGATAAAACCGTGGGGTTTTCCGTTCGTGGAAAAGCCTTTTTTCATTGGTGGGACTTTCTATCGGCCTTTTCAGAAGTTGGCGAATCCAGTTTCACAACGATAGTATCTCAACGTTTGCTGAAACAAAAGGGTAAGCAAACAGAAAGTGATATTGATTGGTGGGCGGAAAATGCAGATATTGCAGAGCTTAAGGTTCAAAGGTCAAAAGAGGAACAAAACGCTGTAGATAGATTCAATAAATTACTTAAAGAAGGGAATGGTTAGTTATGGCTCAAGAATATGCAGGATATCTGATGTTCAATACAAAGCTCGACTCAGGTGGCTTTAATAAGGGCGCTAAAAAGATAGGTGGCATGGGAGGTAAGCTTACAGATCAGCTTGCAAAATATGCAAAACGCGGAGCTATAGCTATGGGAACAGCTATTACAGCTGCTATGGTATCCGGTGTTAAGTATAACGCTCAAATGGAGCAGTACTATCAGTCTTTCAAAACAATGCTTGGTAGCACAAAGGAAGCTACAAAGCACATGCAAATGCTTAAAAAGTTCGCTGCAGAAACACCCTTTGAAATGACAGATTTGGCTAATGCATCCCAAACGCTCCTTGCTTTTGGAGAGAATGTCAATCTGATAGAAGGTGACCTCAAAATGCTTGGAGACATATCCCTTGGTAACAAGGAGAAGTTCTCGGCATTGGCTCTGGTATTTGGCCAGGTTAAGTCACAGGGTCGTCTAATGGGGCAAGATTTACTACAGATGATTAATGCAGGCTTTAACCCGCTTACTATCATATCCAAGAAGACCGGAAAGAGTATGGCTCAGCTGAAGGATGAAATGGCAAAAGGTCAAATCACCTTTGATATGGTAGCGGATGCTATGAAGACAGCAACATCTGCAGGTGGTCAGTTTAATGATGCCATGAAAACACAGTCAAAAACTGTAATCGGTCTTTGGTCGACCCTAAAGGATAATGTCCACGCGAAACTTGGCGAAGCAATGGAGAGCGTAAGCAACATAATTAAGTCATCGCTTCTTCCTAACGCTATCAAATTCGTGGATAAATTCAACGTAAAAAAGACTGTAGCTGGAGTAAGAACACTTATTGATGTTCTCAAGATAGTATCTCCTCTTATTGCAGGTTTATATGTAGCACCAAGAGTAACTTCTGGCGCTGGTGCACTAGCTGGTCTTTGGAGTAGAGGACTGCTAGAAGCAAAGAAATACAAAATTGAGATGGCGGCTATTGCGCGGTTGAGCTTGAAAGGCACAAAGGCGGAAATATCCGGTGTTGGTGTAGTGGTTGGATTGTTGACTCAGAAGCTTACAATTGCAGAAGCAAAAACTCTTGCTCTAGGTAGAGCGCAAGCTGTAATGGCCGGAATCAACCCTTATGTAGCTATAGTAGTTGGTGTACTGGCGTTTGTAACAGCAGTGGAGCTGGCAAAGAAGACGATGCAGGCACACGCTTTGGAAGCGGATAAGGATTACAGTGCAGTTCTTAAACTTGCTAAGGCTAACGAAGAAGCGGAGAAGGCGTATAACAGCCAAAGAAAAGCCGCTGCAAATGATATGGTTCAAAAAGGCGCGGAAGTAGAAAATGCTATTAATCTCAAGAGAGAGCTTGATGGTATCGTGGATGCATCCGGACGTGTTAAAAAAGGCTATGAAGGCAGAGCTGCTGCTATTGTATCGATATTGCAATCCCAAGGTGCTGAAATCAGCATGCAGAATGGAGTAATTAAGAACTATGGTGAGCTTAGCCAGGCCATAGATAACTACCTTGTTAAGAAAAGAGCTCAAATTGTGCTTGATGCATATGAGGAATCGTATAAGACTGCACAGAGAAATATTCGTAAATCGACAGAGGCATACACCAAAGCTAGCAGAGAGCTTGATAAGCATACCAAATCTCAAGCCGAAATTAATAGGATGTCTGCAAGGCAGGTAAGCGAATACGAAGAGAAACAGACAAAGCTCATAAAGGCCAAAAGCAAGGCGGCAGCCCAAGTTAACAAATACAATAAGGATATTACCAGATATGAACAAGCACTTGCTGAGTTTGAAAAAGGTAATTACTCCAAGATTAATGCAGTACTTGATGGTCATGCTCAAGCGATGGCTGATATCAACAAAAAGAACAAGAAACAACTTCGAAAGCAAAGGCAAGATACAGCTGAAGAGCTTAAGGCATTGAATAAGCTATATAAGAAGACTGGATCAGATAACGTAAAGGCTGCTGCAGAAGCTAAACAAAAAGAGCTAGCTGCTATAGATTCTAAGCTGGGAGAACAGACTGCGAGAGTCAAAGGTAATCGTGGAAAGATGAAAGCTGCAACTAAGGATATGATGGGCGGCGTACAAGAGGGCATCAAGGAATCAGATATATCTATTGATGATCAGCTTGATAAATTATCAGAGTCTCCTAAAAATTATGCTGGTGGAATTAAAGCTGCAATGAATAGTTTGGTATCTGCTGCAAACAACGCTGCAGGAGGAGCAAATCTTAAAGGCGCATTTGCTCCTAGATTATCTCAGCTATCAAGTTCTCCTCATGGATGGAGAGGTACAATTTCATCTGCTATGTCATCCCTCATGAATGCAGCGCGATCAAGTGCTGGTAGTGTTTCATTTTATGGCGTCGGATACAACGCAGGTACAGGTATTAAATCCGGCATACTTGCAGCAAAAGCACAGGTTATTGCTGCAGGTATAGCGATAGCGAATGCAGTTGTCGATAATATGAAAAAAGCAATAGAGTCTCGTTCTCCATCAAGGAAAACGGCAAGGCTTGTCGGAGCACCAATCACGCAAGGTGTGGGAGTTGGCATGATGCGCGAGTCAAAGGCTCTGTATAAGAAAGCTAGACAAGTAGCTAATAATACAGTGGCTGCTATGAAGGTTGATCCTGTCACCATAGGACTTGGTGTAAAAAAGCAAATTAACATTCCTATTGCTGCGAAAGGAACAACGCTTCCAGTGCAAGCTAGGACCTCAATTATGATGCAGTCAAAAGAACGAGGATTACTCGATAAACTCATAGACAAGGTTGAACAGATTAATGCTAGACCAATAACGCAAGAGATTAACTTCCATGAAAGAGTTTACACACCTGCAGATGCTCGTGACAGATTGGCTGAATTAGCTCGTTTGGGATTGGAGGTGGATGCATAAATGATATTTTTGAAGTTTATCAGAGACGATGGCGCCATCATGAATATAGGAGATGGTGCAGAAGATTACGAACTGCTCAGTAAGACTGGTACAAGTAACGTAGAAGTTGAACACTACTACGATGCGAAAGGAAGTGGATATGGTGATTGGCATTCAGGAGAAAGAGTTAAAGGTAGGACTCTGAAATATAAAATTACAAGTCATACAGGGATAACGGCTTCACGAAGATTTATGGAGTTTTTTTTTAATGTGCTTCATAAATTCAGAGTGGAGTCGTATTTTAATGGCAGAGAGGTTTACCTAGATGCTGAATTACTGACTCCTAAGCATACAGAGGATTTATATTCTCATGAAGAGGTTGAGATTACTTTTTATGCAGCTGATCCATATTGGAAGTCACTTGATGATACTGTAAGAAACTTTTACACCCAATCTGCACTCTGGCATTATCCGTATGCATTTATTGAACCGAATCAAAATCTACCGGCTAATGCATATACTGTATTTGAGAGAATCAACGTAAATAAAACAGTTTACGTATATAACGACGGAGATGCGCCGGCACTATTTACAATCACAATTCACGGTGCAGTTGATAATCCTGAAGTGAAAATCAATGATGCGCTTATCAAATACAACGGAACTGTCGGTTCAGGAGAGTCTCTATTTATAGATTCCGAAAATGGAGTTTATCAACTAGATGGTAAGAATGTGCTGAAGGATATGATTGTGCTTGGTGAACCTATGTTAAAGACGGGTGATAACGTGTTAGTCAGCAACAAGGAGATGTTTGGTACTGTCAATTATCATAAGTTGTATAACGGAGATATGTAGCTATGAAAGTATTTGCATTTGACGAAAATATGAACCGCATAGGAGAACTAAAGTATATACAACTTCTATGGGATAGGAACAATACAGAACCCGGAGGGTTTACGCTCTATCAGCAGTCAAAGCATTATATTGAAGCTGCTTACATAATGGCCGAAGGTCGCAGAGAGGTTGGTATTGTATACAAGCCCTCGTACAAATCTGATCCAAATGGTCGATATGTTACAACGGAAGGCAAGTTTGCAGAGGATATGGCCAATGATGCTACGACGGGTCATGGAATGACAATTGTTGCATCAAAACGCATGAATGACCAGCTCATGACGTACTTAAATGGTAAAGGTATTAAGGAAGCAAACGATAGTGAGTCTATGAAGCAGAGAGATGAAGTAATGACACGCTGTCTTGACGTTGGAGTGGAGATGTATCGAATCTTGGCTCTTGACCAGGAATCATTTCAGATCAACTGGAATGGTGGCTGGGAAATTAAGTTTGTAAAGCCGCGTGAGACTGGAATAAGATTTTCAAAGGGTATCGGCAATGCAAAAGAGATTATCTATTCCCAAGACATGTCGGTTTATAAGCATAAATGTACAGGGTATGTAGAAATCCCAGATGATGTTGTAAAAGAAGGGTACAGTGGAACTTCCTATGTAGGTGGCAAATACTATGAGACAGATTCTTTTATAAGCACTCTTAAAGTTGAGGATAGGTTTAAACAGAAAGAGATGTCAATGGACTTCTCTATGCCTGAAGGACTTGATATTACAGCATCTAACAAATCTAAAATTAAAGCGCAAATTGTGCAGATGTGTCAGCTTGAACTTTTAAATCATTATGTAATTAGAGATATAGAAGTTACACCACTACAGATAGCAGGTTGTCGATATCTAATAGATTACGATCTTGGAGATATTGTGTTGGTGGAAATCCCAGAAGTGGGGATTACATATGAGGCCCAGATTATAGAAGTTCATGAGGTTTGGGAAAAGAATACACAGACCTATACTATAACACTGGGGCATAAAAGAGTTAAACGTTAAAGAGAAGAAATGAAGAGGTGAGATATGAGAGCATTTCCTTATCAATCAATATATGACCAATCGGCAAACCCTCCTTGGGACCGTTTGACTGGAGCGAGTGACCATAGAATTGAGGCATTCGCAAACTGGACAGATGGAGTATATCCAGGTGGATGGGAAACTACTCCGGGAGTAGGGATGTCAGTTATGGTGAGTCCTGGTATGGGCAGAATTAGAGGAATTTTTTGTTACGATGACGACCCTCACTCAGGAGGCTTATCCACTGAGAGTAGGACCCTTGCAATTCAGGCAGCAGATGAAAGTTTGGATAGGATAGATAGAGTTATTGTTAGGCATAATGATGCCCTTGATGTAAGAGCAACGGATTGGTATATCCTTAAAGGGACTCCATCTGCGAATCCATCGGCTCCTGAGTTGACAAGAAACAGCAGCACATATGAGTTGTGTGTAGCTGAAATCTTTGTAGCTAGGGGTACAAATGCAATATCTGCACAGCGCATTACAGATACGCGCCTAAATTACAACTTATGTGGTATCACTACAACAAGAGTAATGGATTTAGCAATCGATGAGATTAAGAATCTACTAAGTTCAGCTATAGATGGAACCACTGCAGGAAAACTACGAAATAGCATGTCTAAAATGATAACAATTGAAACAGATGTCAAAATATACGGCTCTGTTGCTGTTGAAGATAATACGTATGCTAAATATCCTTTTAGAATTGATATACCTATTAATCGCTGTACAGAAGAACACATCCCAGATATTTATTTAGAATCAGGGAAAAGTGATCTAGTTTATGAAATTTGTGAGACGCGATCAGGGTTTGTAAGAGTGTATGTTTCAAAAAATACATTTGGCAATATTACAATCCCAGTAATAAGGCTAACAAAAGAAGTTACCGTTTAATCAGAAGGAGGATACGTAATAATGGCAATAGGCAAAGTTAATGGTGGGGGTAATGGTTTACTACAGCTGAAAGTTGCAAACAAAAGCGTAACAATAGCGACTAACGGTGGTGTAGCAATGTCGTCGATATCTATGGCGGAGCTAGGAATTCCACAAGATAGTGAGGTACTGCTAGCACAAGTACATCCTTTACATAAGGCTGGCGCTGATGATATATGGACAGCGGTATTTTATGGTTATTCTTGGGATAGCTCGAAGAAAACTGTTGAAATTGCAGTCAACGGAAGAGTGACAGGACTGCAAAAGCAGGTCTTTGAGATTAATGTTTTGTACCAATAAAAATAGCTAATAAGACTGGGTTATAAGCCCAGTTTTTTTAATGGTCAAAGAAAGGAGGTTTGAAATGTCACCAGAAGCATTAGGAACAATCATATTAGGATTATCAACATTAGCAGGTTTGATTTATAGCCTTAGCAAGTTAGTAAGCGAACCGATAAATAAGCTGGATAAATCCGTATCAGCATTTACAGTTCAAGTTGAAATACTTAGTAAAAATATTTCGAAGATTGAAGATGATGTAAAGGCTCAAGAAGCTCATGATCAGGAATCACATGCACGCATGTGGACGAAACACAATGAACACGATAGCCGATTAAACGAACATGAAAAACGAATCGGTTATCTGGAAAACAGGAAGGAGAAGTAGGAAATGAAGATAAATTGGAGGATTAGATTCCGGAATGGTAAATGGGTAGCTATGTTCCTTGGTGCAGCAGTAACCACAGGGTACATGATTTGTGAAACACTAGGAATTAAGCTTCCTATTCCTCAGACAGATGTTACTAAGATTGTAACAGCTATACTAGGACTTTTGAGTATGCTTGGGGTTATTACAGATCCTACGACAAAAGGCATAGGAGATAGTGACCTAGCTATGACTTACAAAAAGCCTAGAGGCGAGATTGGCGGAGAACATACACCAGGATTTACAGCAATATTACAAGAGGAACACGATCCATCAGACGCGCCAACAGACAAGGAGGTGTAAGATGAATGGGAACAAAGTTATAGAGTATGCTAGAAAATTCCTCGGACAAGGATCTGCGACATTCGCAGATTGGTACTATGGCTCATCCTCGTACAGAGGATGGGCGTGGTGCGCAGTCTTTGTGTCATACGTACTCTCCCACTTAGGAATTAAATGGGAAAAGAATAACAACGTTGCAAATGCGCAGATTTGGTGTAGTAAAAATCTGAAGTGGGTAAACCTATCAGAAGCTCAAGCTGGCGACATCGTGATATTCTGTTGGAGCGGTAAGGGAAACAATTCTGGAAGTGGTTCTAGAGACCACATAGGATTTGTTATAAAGAGAAATGCGAATGGCACACTTACAACGCTCGAGGGAAATACAAGCGGTTCAAGAGTAGCTATAAGAATCAGATATGCAAAGAACATCAGAAATATTTATAGGCCAGATTACTCGACCACTCCAACTGTAGGATGGATACAAGACTCCAAGGGTTGGTGGTATAGAACTAAAGAAGGTAACTACTATAAATCAACCTGGGCGCAGTTAGATGGTGCGTGGTATTACTTTGATAGCTCGGGTTATGCGGTTACTGGATGGCAACAAATCAAAGACAAGTGGTACTACTTTGATAGCAGCTGCAAGATGCACACAGGGTGGCTGTCAATTAGTGATAAATGGTATTATTTAGAACCTAACGACGGAAGTGCCTATATAAATGGTATGCATGCGATATCGGGCAAAAATTACTACTTTAACTCTGATGGAGCTATGCAGGTTGGTTGGGTAAAAACTGATAACGAGTGGCAGTTCTATAACAATAATGGCAGTAGAGTTGAAAAAGGATTAGTTATGGGCGATAATGCTGTCTTTGCTGTCAAAGACGGAACTCTTATCACTGATGGAACGGTAGACATTAAAGCAGACAAAGACGGAGCTATTAGCGTTGTGTAGCTGATATTTACGTATTAATAGAGCAGATGAGGAGAATAGATATACGAGGGAGGGCTATGCCCTCTCTTTTTTATTATCTCAAATATGATGAAAAAAATACCACACTTTGTACCACACCGACATGTGGTATTAGGTGGTAATATCGACAATAAGGGTAAACTCTAACAATAAAGAAAAACACCGTAACTCGTTGGAATTACGATGTTTTACGTGGTGCGTGATCAGGGGTTCGAACCCTGGACACCCTGATTAAGAGTCAGGTGCTCTGCCAGCTGAGCTAATCACACATATTAGGTTGTTTGCTTAACAGCTTATATAGTCTAGCATTGATTTATAAGGCAGTCAAGAAAAAGTTTGAAATAAATCGAATTAAATTAGAATTTAATTTAAGCGTTTAGTTGCGCATGCATTCAGATAGGGCGTGTGATGTGCATAAGCAATTTTATTTGCTTATATCTTATCGTTCATACACAAATGTATTTATAAAATACGTTAAAAACATTTCAATTCATCACAATAACTAAACCTTAGCAAAATCAATCATGATACAATAAAAAAAGAAGCAGCGCGATTTAAAACAGGTGCAGGAAATACAATATTTCCACAATAAATAGGAACACGGGTGGGACTAATTCCTATCTATTGATGTTGCGCGTGCCTCTTGACGGATAATGTTATCATAAAAAAGGCGGAAAAGATAGTACAAAATGACGATAATTTTGTATAAAATTATGTATTTATTGCGCGAATTCCACTAATCGCAAGCGAAATCTTGCTATTAACTTATCCTTGTTGTATAATTTCCAATGAATCTTTATAGAAGATTGACAACCAGCACAAAAGCGAGTTTCTCGCTCGAGTGTTTTTAGTGGATTTGGGAGGTAACAATGTTCTGTAGCAATTGTGGCAATGAAGTAACAGAAGGCGCTAAATTTTGCAGTGTATGTGGTGCAAGATTGAGCCTTGATGCAGAACCATCAGTACACGAACATACAGCGTTTAGTTCGTCGAATAGAGAAGGAAATATGATGGACAAGAGAGAATCTTCTACGAAGTTCGACTTTAATTTCGGATCCGAGGATTTAGAGATTAAGGAGCCTAAGAAGAAAACAAGTTCGGTTTCTTTCGATTGGAGCTCTGTAATTGAGGAGAGCCATAAGAAACCTACTAAGAAAATCAGATCCCCTTGGGAGACAACTGGGATTGACGATGAGGAAGCTGAAACCGTAACACAGTCGTTCAGTTCAGTTAATAATGATCGGGATAGGCACAATACTGCTGAGCCTGCGCATAAGGCTGAGGAGCCGGATTCCCTCGAGGAAATTCTAAAGCGTGATTCCGCAGCTGCTCCGGCATCTGGTCACGGACGCACTATGAACTTCATAGAGGTCATGAAGCAGGAAAAAGAAGAGCGAGAGAAGGCTGCGAAGGAAGCTGAAGAAGCATCCGTTTCGGCTGACTCTGATTTTAGTGATTCTATTCTACCTAATGAAGAAAGGGAGCACACTCAGGGATACACAGAACTCAAGGACGATATCGTTGCTGAACTGGAGAAGCAGGCAAGCGAGATGGATGAGAAGGAAGTTTCGCATAGACTAGATGCAGCTTCTGCGGATTTTGATGAGTATCTAAGTGCTCGCCGCAAGTCGCACGAGGAAGTGTTCCAAGCAGAGCCACCACATAACTTCGTTGATGATATGGTTCATGTGTCCGCAGCTGACACTAGGGACGAGTTTAAGCTTCCAGAAGATGAATTTGAGACAGAGCTTTCTGCATTTATCGGTAACCATGAGGACGCTGATAAAGAAGATGTTCATGCAGACAAATCAGACGATGATTTATTCAACTTTGATATTGATATTGAAGATACAGATGAAGATGAGGAGACTGTAAGCCAGTATCTCGACTACGTGAAGCCAAGCAGGGTTTCGCGTGCACAGGAACGCGCTGAAGCTGAGGAATTTGATCTCGATGATGAGGATGACGATGATGAGCCAGAGACATTCTCGTACGATGAGCTTACAGATGATAACAAAGAGCCAGAGACGGACTACGAACTTGAACCTGAAACTGAATCTACAGCAGAAGCAGATGATTTCGCATTCGGTAATGATGACATAGATGTTCCTTATGAGGAGCCTGTCAACTACTCTGAACTATACATGGATGAAGAGACAGAAAAGGCTGATAAGCCGGTGGCATTAGAGACTGCTGAAGCAGTTGATTCGCATGATACTAGTGATGATGCAGCTACAGAAGCAGTTGCAGCAGTTTCGGAAACTTCGACTGAACCAAAAGAGCAAGAGGAGCCAGTAGCTACAGAAGTTGCTGCGGAGCCAGTTTCAGAACCAACTGCAGAAATAGCTTCAAAACCATCACTGGCAGAGCCCGTAAATGCAGCATCAGAAACCGTAGAGGTAGCTTCAGCACCTGCTGAAAAGGCTGAGGATGCTGAGCTAGCAGCTGCAAAGGCTATAGAAAGTGAAATTGCAAACCTGCAGAAGCGTCTAGCAGAACTTCTCGGCAAAGACACTTCAGAAACAGTTGAACTGCCAGCAAGAGAAGTTGTTTCGGCCGAAGAACTAGTGCAGGAGCCTGTACAGGTGAAGGCTGAGGCGGAGACTGAAGCAAATGCTACAGAGACAGGGGCTCGCTCTGATTTAACTAGCTTAGAGGCAGAATTGGCTGCTTTAGGATTCGATACAATTGATGATGAACCAGATGAAGAGGCTGATATGCTGTTCTCTGCAGAAGATGTAGCAGATGCTAACACTTCAGCTGTGGAAGAGGATAACGAGGATCTAAATCAAGAAGAGGTTATGTCGATTGACGATCTACAGAAGGATCTCTTTGGTACAGATGTTGATGATGCAGGGATGGAGGCAACTCGTAAGATAGACAAGTTCTATACTCTCTATCGTAAGAATGAAGAGTTCCAGCAGCTTCTTGATGAGGAATATAAGAAACTGCAAGATGGCAGTGCTGACTATACGCTTATGGAGGATGTGCTAGCTGAGTATCAGGATGAGGAAGAAACTGAAGAAACTCCATCTGAAGCCCATCATGAGACAGTCGAAGCTGCAGTTAAGGCCGAGTCAGCTAAGCTTGAAGCAGCAAAGAAGGATGCAGGATCAGAACTCAGTAATAGCGCTAATGTTACTGAACCTATTACTGCTGCGACAACTCTAGTTAGTTCGCCAGCTCAGGCTGCAGTTAATACGGCAAGTAAGGCAAGCAGTGTAGCACCGTCTGTAGTCGACGATGACGATGAAGAGTCGCGCAAAGGCGGAGTTCTAACGGTAATTGCGGTTATCGTAGCAATCTTGCTAGTTCTGCTATTGGTTGTGATACTAATACTTAACTTTGCGCCGGACAGCAGTGTTGCGCAGCGAATCAGCGAAGTGATTGGAAAGTTTACAAATTTCGCATCGCTGGGTGATAATTCTGAATTGCTACTATAAGGGTGATTTATACGTATATGCAGCGGCAGGCTTGATGGCTACCGCTGCATTATGTGGTTTTTGGAGAAATTATGGCTAAGGATAAGAAAAAAGGAAAAGTTACGTACACATTTAATGGTGAAGGTAAGCGAAGGAATGTCTTTGGAAAGCTACTTGTTATAGCAATTTTTGTGATAGTTATAGTCGGTAGAAGTGTCGGTTTTCTCACAGACTGGATGTGGTTTAGAGAACTTGGCTTTACTAGAGTCTTTTGGACGCAGCTTGCAACAGAGTTAAAGCTCGGGATTGTAATATTCGTGCTTTCAGGGCTTTTGGTGCGAGTTTATCTAAATAGCCTTAGAAAGGGATATTTTAGTAAGATAGAATCACACGAAATTCCGGATATGCACAAGCTAAACGTGTTATCGTGGGTAATATCTGTGATTTTCGGAGTTGTGGCAGCGTTTGTATCGGCTACGAGCACGTGGCAATCATTTCTCATGTTTGCGAACTCCTCAAAGTTCGGATTAAAGGATCCAATTTTTGGACTAGATATTTCGTTCTATATATTTAAACTTGAGTTTTTAACTAAGCTTAATTCAATCGCGATATTCGTTATTGTCGGAGTGGTTATTGTAACGTTAATTTACTATGCCGTTTTGCTTTCGGTAAGGAAACCGGATATTTTCGACAAGAAGGATGTCTTTGAGGATCTTGAAGCAGATGATGCAGCGAAAGAGGCACAGGCAGTAGATGAAGCTTCGGCAGATGATGAAGTTAGGAGAGGACGTCCCGATAATAGTATTCCGTTCGGCAAGAGAGACCCTTTAGATGATGTCGCGAGAGTCATAAAAGGATTTACGGGTAAAGCGAAGGAGCAAGCTAAGAAACATAGAGAGAATAAACGCGAAGTCAATCGGTCAAATGTGGACCATCTATTTAGCCTAGCCTCTGGTAAGGCGATGATTTTAGGCGTTGTTTTCTACGTTATGCTAGGAATCCACTTCGTATTAAAGCAGTTCACACTCTTACATGCACATACTGGAACGGTGTATGGTGCTGGATTTACGGATATTGCTATTACGCAAAAAGTATATCTGCTGGTTATGATTTTAGCGGTAGTTGGGGCGATTAGCTTGGTAAGGCACGTGCATAAGAAAGAATATCTTAAGCTCGCTAGAGTTCCGATGCTCATAATAGGGGTGCTTTTCCTCGGAACTATTCTTAAAGTAGGTGTTCAGAGCCTGATAGTTGCTCCAGATGAAATCAACAAAGAAAGCAAATACATCAAGAATAACATCCAATATACAAATCATGCGTACGGTCTAGACAAGGTTAAGGTCGATTCTTTTGCAGCACAGAACAATCTGACAGCTGCAGATATAGCTAGTAACAAACCAACTATCAGTAACATCAGAATCAACGACTATGAGCCTGTAAAGGACTACTACAATCAAACCCAGAGTATTCGCCAGTATTACGATTTCAATGATGTAGATGTGGATAGATACGATATAAATAGTTCTGAAACGCAGGTATATCTGTCGGCGCGTGAGATTAACGAAGCCAAGATTAGCGATACATGGATTAACAAGCATTTGAAGTACACTCATGGTTATGGGGTTGCGCTATCCAAGGTTAACTCCGTAACTTCAAGCGGACAACCGGATGTGCTCGTAAAAAATATTCCACCTGAGTCAAATATTCCTGAAATAAAGATTAAGAGACCTGAGATCTATTTCGGTGAGCTCACGAACAACTATATAATCGTCAATGGGGATGAGCAGGAATTCGATTACCCAGATGGGAATAACAACAAGTATACCAAGTACAAGGGCAAGGCAGGTATAAAGCTCGGAATTTTAAGCAGACTGCTGTTTTCAATCAGAGAGGGAAGCATGCAGATGCTCGTGTCAAGGAATATCAACTCGGATTCGAGGATAATCATCAATAGAAATATTCTTGAGAGGGTAAATAAAATTTTGCCGTACCTCGAGTATGAGAAGGACCCTTACATGACCATCGTGGATGGTAGGCTGTACTGGGTTATAGATGCGTATACGACTAGCAGCAACTATCCGTATTCTGAGCCTTATTCGGGTCAGATTGGGACTACGAATTATATCAGAAACTCGATCAAGGTGGTTGTTGATGCTTACAATGGAGATGTAAATTACTACGTTGTGGATGATAAGGATCCGATTGCAAAGACGTATGCGAAGATATACCCGACGCTATTCAAGGGTAAGGATAAGATTCCTTCGGGATTGAAGAAGCATTTTAAGTATCCATCGACGCTCCTCAATATCCAGGCGGGTGCTTACACCAAGTATCATATGAATGAAGTCAAGGTCTTCTATCAGAAGGAAGATCTCTGGGATGTTGCAAATCAGATATATGGCACAAAAGAGAGACCGATGAGTTCGAGCTTCTTCATATTTAATCTACCGGGAGAAAAGCGTGAAGAGTTTATAAATATGATTCCGTTCACTCCTAAGTCGAAGCAGAACATGACGGCGATCATGATGGCGAGAAATGACGGAGATGAATACGGCAAGCTCGTTGTATATAAGTTCCCTAAGAACAAGACCGTATACGGTCCAATGCAGGTTGAAGCGCAGATAGATCAGAACTCTGAGATTGCCAAGGAGTTCTCGTTATGGAATTCATCAGGGACTACGTATAAACGTGGCGACATGTTTATAATTCCTGTAAATAATTCTATAATGTACGTAGAGCCGGTATATCTCGAGGCCTCAAATCAAGCGATACCTGAGGTTAAGAGGGTAATAGTCGCTTACGGAGACAAGATAGCATACGCATCTACACTGGATGAGGCGCTTGAGAGTTTATTTGGAGATGGCGCAGGGAATTCGGGCAGTGTTAGCAGCAATTCTTCAGGAGGTTCCGATGGGGCTAGTGGCTCCAGTAACCAGAAAGAGCTGATTGGCAAAGCCAAGGAGGCGTATGATAATGCCGTGAAGGCCCAGAAAAATGGGGACTGGAAGGCTTATGGCGAGTATCTAGATGAGCTGTCTGGATATCTCGATCAGCTTGCTGGATAGGAAGCTAGGATCAAATTACTTTTTACTTTGCGAGATAAGGAGATGTTATGATAAATTTCGATTTGGAAAAGATGCTCTTTACAATTCCTGCTGAAGAACATGGAGTTGAAGCGGTAGCAAATGTGCTTCGTGCACATACGGAGGTCAAGTTCGTGTCATTTGCGGGCGTTGACCTTGGTGGTCATTTTACGGATGAGAAAATTCCTATCAAGACATTCATCGATGATATGGAGAAGCTTCTTGAAAACGGTGTTCAGACCGACGGATCCAGCGTAGCGCTACCTGAGATTGCAAATCTTGCGAATGCCAGAGTTGACATACTTCCAGATAAGAATGTGAATTGGTACGTCGAGTATAATTTCAGCAACATGGATTTTGCGACCGGCTTGCCAGTCGGTACACTGAGGATTCCATCATTCCTAAGACACAACAATGATAGGATGGTTGGATCGAGAATTTTCTGCAAGGATTCTATACGCAAGTTCAAGACAAGACTCATGGAGATGCTGAAGCAGTATCCATATGTAGTCGAGTACCTAGACGGCATTAATTCGATAGACGATATTGAAGAGATTAACCTAACTAGTGCAACTGAGCTCGAGTTCTGGGTAAAAACCCCAGATGACAAAGCGGACAGAGATCAGCTTTCCACTTCGCAGGAGCTTAAGGAGCAGTACTGGAAGAGGACTATAGGACCTGTAAATACAGCTCTTGAGCAGACGCTCGAGATACTTGACCGCTATGGCTTCGGTGTCGAGATGGGACACAAGGAGGTCGGCGGAGTAAGAGCTAAGATGGGCAATTCTGGAAGCTATGACCATATCATGGAGCAGCTTGAGATTGACTGGAAATACTCATCGCCAGTGCAGGCTGGGGATAATGAAGGTCAGATTAAGCACATAGTGAGGGATGTATTTAGGGCTAACAACCTGGAGGTAACATTCCTTGCAAAACCTATGCCAGGCGTTGCAGGTAGCGGAGAACATACTCACCTCGGTGTATCTGCAAGGCTTAAGTCGGGAAAGGTCGTAAATCTATTTGAGTCAAAGGATAGAATGAACGAATATATGAGTCCTGTTGGATTCGGAGCGCTCATGGGAATTTTAAATAACTACGAGCTTTTAAATCCTTTCGTGGCACAGACGCATGATGCATTTAGAAGGCTAAAGCCAGGATACGAGGCTCCGGTCTGCATCGTAACCTCGCTGGGTAAGGACTGCGTAACACCTTCTAGAAATAGAACGGTTCTGATCGGATTAGTCAGAGACCAGAACAACCCTATGGCTACAAGGTTTGAGCTCAGGTCGCCTAACCCTCATAGCAACACTTATCTGGTTGTGGGAGCGTCGTTCATGCTTATGCTAGATGGCATTGAGGCGGTTCTCTCTAATGGCAAGACACCAACAGAACTCGCAGTATCTATCTCTAAAAAAGCAGGAGAAAAAGACTTCTATCTAGCAAAGGACAGGGAATATAGGAGTGAGCTCAACGTTTTCGAATGCTTCACGAAGAGAGAGAGAGAAAAGCTTTTCGGAAAAGCACCTGCTACGGTATGGGAGAATTTGAAGGCATTTGACACACACGAAGATGAACTCGCTAAGCTTACAGGCGGAGATGAGACGGCTAAGGATGTGATTATGTCATACCGTGCACAGATGTCTATGAAGTGGGTTATGGAGTTCCGCGATAGGATTTTGCCTAATTCAATGGATTTTGTCAGAAACTGCAAGAAGAGACATAATGAGCTCGAAGCGACTGATTATGATATAATGAACTGGAGAAGGGTCAACAGCCTGCGCATTGCGCTCGGCAAGGACTCCATCGATAGCAAATCGATTTTGACGCTTGCGAGAGAAGCGATTGATTCTGCGGATTTTGATGCGGCGTCTAGATATGAGCTGCTTATTCAGGAGAAAATCGAGGAGCTTAGAAGTGCGTACAGCACTTATATTAAGAACTTATTTTAATAGATTTAGGAAGATACGATAATATGGGGGTTAAGAAATGCTCGACGTCAAAAGAGTGAGAGAAAACTTCGAGAGCGTTAAAGCCGATGTGGAAAGACGTGGAAAAGGTGACTTTGGCATCGACAACGTGTTAAAGTTTGATACCAAGAGAAGGGAGCTTCTTGCGGAAGTTGAACAGCTTAAAAACAAGCAGAATACAGTATCGCGTGAAGTGCCAAAGCTCAAGAAGGAAGGTAAGGATACCTCGGTTCTATTTGCAGAGATGAAGGAGTTAAGTGCAGAGATTAAATCCTTAGATGCAGAGGTTAGCGAAGTGGAAGAGGAACTCAGAAAGGCGCTACTCTACGTCCCTAATACACCTCACCCAGATGTTCCAAGCGGAGAGGATGATAGCGAAAATCTCGAGCTTCGTAAGTTCGGAGAGCCGACTGAGTTCGCATTTGAACCAAAGGCACACTGGGATATCGGAGAAGCTCTAGACATACTGGATTTTGAACGTGCAGCCAAGATTTCTGGCTCGCGCTTTACCGTGTACAAGGGCATAGGTGCAAGGCTAGAGAGAGCTGTGATTAACTTCATGCTCGACCTCCACACGGAAGAACAGGGCTATACTGAAATCTTACCACCGTTCATGGCTAACCGTGATGCTATGACAGGGACAGGACAGCTGCCTAAGTTCGAGGACGACATGTTCTATGTGCCTGCGAAGGATTTTTTCTTGATTCCGACAGCAGAGGTTCCGGTTACTAATCTCCGTTCCAATGAGATTATCGAGCCAGAGGAAATGCCTGTTTATTACACGGCATATACGCCATGCTTCCGCAAAGAGGCGGGGTCAGCTGGACGCGATACTAGAGGGCTGATCAGACAGCACCAGTTCAATAAGGTTGAGATGGTTAAACTTGCGTATCCTGAGAATTCCTATGAGGAACTAGAAAAGCTCACACACGATGCGGAGGAAGTACTACAGAAGCTAGGTATTCCTTACAGAGTAGTTAGACTCTGCTCTGGGGATCTCGGATTCTCAGCGGCGATGACTTACGATATCGAAGTGTGGATGCCAAGCTACGGCCGCTATGTTGAGATTTCAAGCTGCTCAAACTTTGAAGATTATCAGGCTAGAAGAGCTAATATAAGGTTCAGAAGAGAGAAAAAGGCAAAGCCGGAATTCGTACACACGCTGAACGGATCCGGTCTAGCGGTAGGCAGAACTGTAGCTGCTATCCTTGAAAATTTCCAGCAGGAAGATGGTACCGTGGTAGTACCAGAAGCGCTGAGGCCTTACGTAGGAAGAGACGTGATCAAGTAGGAGATACTAAATTAGCCAATCGAGATTTAGATTGGAAAACGAGCGGAGCTCATTATATATGATGCGACATAAGCACAAGGAACTAGATGGCCAGGTAAGGTCGCAATCAGTTCGTTGTGCTTTTTTACTAGAGTAAGGCAGCTACACCTCAGCTGCCACCTGAGACGGAGGATACCGAAAGATGAAAGATAGAGTCAGCTTGACAGACTTCCTTATGTATCATAAGGAGACTCACCCGATTTCGTTTCATATGCCTGGACACAAGGGGAGAAGCACGCTGTATGGGATCTACGGCTTTGGCGACTTCATCAAGAACGTCGTGGGAAACGATATAACGGAGATTCCTGGAGCTGATGCGCTGCAGCAGCCACGAGAACGAATCAGGGATATGATGGAAGGCTACGCCGGGCTCTATGGGGCAAAGCATACGGAGCTCCTTGTAAATGGCAGCAGTGCAGGGCTCATGGCTTCGATATTAGGTAGTGTTCCAAGAGGAGGTAAACTTCTTATGGGAAGGAATTCCCATAAATCCGTATATGGAGCGCTCAGACTTGGCGGGATAGATCCTGTCTACATAATGCCTGAGATAGATGGCGAAACTGGGCTTCAGCTCGGATTAGACCCGGACAAGATTGAGGCGGCCTTGATTGAAGACGGTGGCATCAAAGCCGTGCTGGTGACCAGTCCGAACTACTACGGTGTATTATCAGATATCGAGCGAATTGCCAGCATCGTTCACCTGCACGGCAGGATTCTGATTGTGGATCAAGCGCACGGTGCGCACCTTAAATTCTTTGATTACCTGCGCAGTGAAGATGGGCTCCCGCACCGTGCGGCAGAGAATTGCGGAGCCGACATTGTGGTGGACAGCACGCACAAGACGCTGCTGTCATTTACGGGCTCCGCAATTCTCAACATCTGCACCGAGAGGCCAGATGTTTCTCGGATTAGCGAGCTCCTCCGCATGCTGCAGACTACGAGTCCGAGCTACCTGCTGATGGGCAGCCTCGATATCAATCAGCAGATACTCAGGATGGACGGCTACAATCTCATCAAGAACTGGGATGCAGATATCAAATACTTCTATGAGGAGGCTGCCCAGATCGCCGGCCTCGGGCTCATCGATCGCATCGACCTTGATGAAACCAAGGTCAGCATCACAATGTCAGCCCTCGGCTTCAGCGGCCCCGAACTGGCGGAGGAGCTCGAGAAGAGAAACATCTGGGTGGAACTCACGCATGGCGATTATGTGATGCTGATGACAGGGCTCGGAAACGAGAGAGGCGACTATGAAGATGTGCTTAGCGCCCTGCGTGACCTCTCGGCGCACCATGGCGGCAGAATCCAAGGTGTGGAACCGGAAAGCTCTGCCTCTAAAACCGAGTCTGCCGCCCAGGACGTGGCGCATAAGCAAGCTAAAAACGAAGCGCAGGCGATGGCTAAAAACGAAGCGCAGGCGGCGAACAAGAATGCATCACAGCCGGTAGACAAGATTGCAGAACTGAGAACTCCATCATCAGATTCAGCACTTATAGAGCGGCTAGAGCAGCGCAAAATCCCAGACACCTATGAAGAGATTCCTTTATATAGCGCCGAGGGAAGAGTTCTCTACGAGTCCATCATCCCTTATCCTCCTGGAACGCCAATCGCCTGCCCTGGTGAAGTGCTAAGCAAATCGGTTATCTTGTACGTCCGAGACCAACTAGTAGCACAACATGTGGTTCTAGGGGTAGATGAAGAGGGACGAGTTAAAGTTGAAAGCGATTGTGTACTTTTCAAGGAAATTTGAGGTGACTTATAGGGAATTTTGATGTATAATTTTTCTCATGCAATGGATATTATTTGTACGAATCTAAGAAAGGAAGGGTTCTTAAGGATGAGCCAAGGTAAACATTTACCAAGCATTTTGGTTAAGCATCACAAGAATACTGCAGGTCGTGAGACCGAAGTGATGCCGATTCCAGATGTGGTTGAAATCTGCATGTCGCAGAGTATTGGTGCTCCTTGTCAGCCTCTCGTAGCAAAGGGCGACTATGTCAAAGTCGGTCAGAAGATCGGTGACACAGAAGCTTTCGTTAGTGCTCCTATTCATTCCAGCGTATCTGGAACAGTTACTGATATCACATCAGTACGTTCCTCGATGGGCGGGATGGAGACACATATCGTTATTGAGACTGATAAGAAGCAGGAAATCAGTGAAGAGGTTCAGATTCCTCACATTGAGAGTCATGCTGATTTCGTCAAGGCAGTAAGAGCTAGTGGTATGGTTGGATTAGGAGGTGCTTCATTCCCAACGAGCATCAAGATGGATCCAAAGAATCTAGACGAATGTACTACCCTGGTTATCAACGGTGCTGAGTGTGAGCCATTCATCACAGGTGATAACAGAATTATGGTAGAGGATGGACAGGATGTTCTCGACGGTATGCTTCTAACTATGAAGTATTTGAACCTAGAGAAAGGTATCATCGGAGTCGAGGAGAACAAGCCTGACGCTATCGAAAATTTAAACAGACTGATTCAGCAGAACGGTATCGATAACATCGAGGTGTTCAAGCTGCAATCGAGATACCCTAAGGGAGCTGAGCGAGTGCTCGTATATGAGACCACCGGTAAGGTTATGAATGCTGGTGTTCTTCCTGCACAGCTTGGTGTAATTCTATGTAATGTTTCGACAATCGGAATTCTGGGACAGTACTTCAGAACAGGTATGCCTCTCGTTCAGAGAAGAATCACCGTTGATGGAGATGCTGTTGCTGAGCCTAAGAACGTATTCGTTCCAATCGGAACACGCATCGCTGATGTAGTTGCATTTTGCGGTGGATACAAGCAGGAGCCTAAGAAGATCGTGATGGGTGGACCTATGATGGGTCGTGCAACTCATTCAGATGAGACTCCAACTGTTAAGAATACTGGTTCGCTCCTATGCTTCGGCAAGGAGACAGCTACTGTAAAGACCGAGACTGGATGTATCAACTGTGGTCGTTGTCATCGCGGATGTCCATTCAAGCTCGTTCCTATGCTCTACGCAGATTTCTACGAGAGACATGACGCAGAGTCACTTGATAAGTTCAAGGTTATGCAGTGTATGGAGTGCGGAAGTTGCTCTTATGTATGTCCTGCAAGACGACCTTTGAGCTTTACCAATAAGCTCGCGAAAGGCTTGGTAAAGGAGGCAGCGAAGAAGAATGGATAATAAGAAATTTCATAACAATCTGATAGTATCCACATCTCCACACATTGTTACAGATGAAGATACTACCAAATTAATGGGAACTGTTCTGCTTGCAATGCTTCCAGCACTAGTTGCCAGCACATATATTTTCGGAGCTAGAGTTCTGCTGCTTGCAGCTGTATGTATCGTTGCCAGCGTAGGCTTCGAATGGATATACAACATGCTCGCTAAGAAGCCACAGACAATCAGCGATCTCAGTGCAGCAGTAACAGGTCTACTAATCGCATTTAACGTTCCATCCAGCTTCCCGCTATGGATGGCAGTAATAGGATGTTTCGTAGCTATCGTTGTTATTAAACAGCTCTACGGTGGAATCGGAAGAAACTTCGTTAACCCGGCAATCACTGCCAGAATCTTCCTTTTCATCTCGTTTGCAGCACAAATGACAACATGGCCACTTCCAAGAATGGCAGCTAAGACTGATGCTGTAACAGGACCTACACCTCTAGCACTCGTTGCTGGTGGCGCTAGCAAGTCTGATCTTCCATCCAACATGGATATGTTCCTAGGATTCACTGGCGGATCCCTCGGTGAAGTAAGTGCTCTTGCGCTTCTCGTTGGAGGACTTTTCCTAATCTGGAGAAAGGTGATTTCCCCAGCAATTCCATGTGCATTCCTCGGAACTGTATTTGTTATCGCTCTTGCATACTACAAGGGTGACTTCAACATGGCTATCTTCCA
Source organism: Mogibacterium diversum (assembly GCF_938028775.1). Taxonomy (GTDB): domain Bacteria; phylum Bacillota; class Clostridia; order Peptostreptococcales; family Anaerovoracaceae; genus Mogibacterium; species Mogibacterium diversum_A. Next base: position 197,209 of record NZ_CALIZG010000023.1, on the reverse strand, counting down.
CCTCTGTGCTGGTGGTGTAATGCTTGGTGCATTCTTCATGGCTACAGACTATGTAACATCGCCTAAGCTAACCAAGGGTCAGATTATGTTCGGTATCGGATGCGGAATTATCACTATGGCTATCCGTCTATGGGGTAACTATCCAGAAGGTGTTTCGTTCTCAATTCTACTTATGAACATCTGTACACCACTTATCAACAGATGGTCGTATAAGAGCTATGTAAAGGGAGGTGCGAAATAATGAAGAAAAAAGAAAGCACATTTTCAAGTTTCATTTCGCCGATCCTCGTGCTCGTACTGATTTGTTTCGTAGTTACATTTGCACTTGCTATGGCGTACGGTGTTACGAAGCCAATCATCGATAAGAACAACCTCAAGGAGTCGAACAAGGCTAAGTCCGAACTGATTCCAGAGGCAAAAGGCGAATTCAAGAATTACGACGGAAAGCTCGTGGTAGTTCAGAAGAATAAGATATACGTTACAGAGGCATCCAAGGCTGTAAATGGCTCAGGTGTAGTAGTGACTGTAAACTCAAACAGTTATGGTGGTACCCTAACTGCTATGATAGGTATCGACAACAAGGGTAAGATCACTAACGTTAAGATTATGAGTGCTCAAGATACTCCTGGTATCGGTACAAAGGCTCAGGATCCAAAGCACCTTGGACAGTACAAGGGACTATCGGATCTTGGAAGCGAGACTATCAAGGATTCAAAGTCGAAGGTTAAGTATATCACTGGAGCTTCGATTTCCTCACAGGCTATTCACGAATCTGTTTTTGCTGGTCTAAAGCAGTATAAGGCTATGGGAGGGGCTAAATAAATGAGCAATAAGAGTAAATTATCTATCATCACAAACGGTATCATCAAAGAGAACCCAGTATTGGTTCTTCTAATCGGTACCTGCCCTACACTAGCTACATCTTCATCCGCTTCGAACGGTCTTGGTATGGGACTCTCAACTACAGCGGTACTGATTGCAGCTAACGTAGTAATATCACTACTTCGTAAGGTTATTCCTGACAAAGTAAGAATCCCGTGCTACATCGTAGTAATTGCTGGATTCGTAACAGTAGTTCAGTTCTTGCTAGAGGCATACGTGCCAGCACTTTATAAGTCGCTAGGTCTATTCATTCCTCTAATCGTAGTAAACTGTATCATCCTCGGAAGAGCTGAGGCGTTTGCTAACAAGAACACTGTATTTGATTCTGCTCTAGACGGAATCGGAATGGGTCTCGGATTCACGCTCACACTTACAGTAATGGGTACAATCAGAGAGCTACTCGGAGCAGGAACGTGGTTTGGTATGACAGTATTCGGTTCATGGTTCACGCCAATCGGATTTTTCAACCTCGCACCTGGTGGTTTCTTCGTATTCGGAGTTCTCATCGCAGTACTAAATGTACTCACTAATGGCAAGGCTCTCAAGAAGAAATCGTTTAGCTGTGGCACATGCCCAATGTACAATTCATGCAACCTAGCAGAAGCTAAGGAAGTTGCAGCAGAGGAGAAAGGAGCTGAGGCATAATGTTAAATTTAGTTATCATCTTTATGTCGATCGTTCTTGTAAATAACTTCCTGCTATCGCAGTTCCTCGGAATCTGCTCATTCCTCGGAGTTTCTAACAAGATGGAATCGGCGGTTGGTATGAGTGGTGCGGTAATATTCGTAATGGTAATTGCGGAAATTACAACGTGGCCAATCCAACAGGTACTTAATAAGCTAGATATCGCATATCTACAGACTGTAGTGTTTATCCTCGTAATCGCGGCTCTAGTACAGTTCGTTGAGATGTTCATGAAGAAGTTTATGCCAGCGCTTCAGAAGTCGCTCGGTATCTACCTTCCGTTGATCACAACAAACTGCGCTATCCTCGGTGCGACAATTAACGCTATCAACTATAACTACACATACATTCAGGCTATCGTTTACACAGCTGGAGCTGGAGTTGGTTTCGGCCTTGCGATGGTACTGTTTGCAGGTGTTCGTGAAGAGAAGCTCTGGAATGAAGAGGGCGTACCTGCTGCATTTAAGGGAGTTCCAATGGTACTCGTAAGTGCAACAATCCTCTCGCTTTCATTCATGGGATTCTCAGGATTATTCCAGTAAGGAGGGGTATAGATGAATGCAATTATAACAGCAGTAGTACTTGTAGTTTGTGCAGGATTCATAGCTTCTCTCTTGCTAGTAATCGCTTCACACGCTTTCTACGTTCCAGTAGATGAGAGAGTATCCGAGGTAAGAGAGATTCTACCTGGCGCTAACTGCGGTGGATGTGGATTCGCTGGATGTGATGACTACGCAAACGCAGTAGTTAACGATGAGTCAACAAGCTGCAGTGCTTGTACAGTAGGTGGAGCTTCTTGTGCTGAGCAGATCGCTAACATACTCGGTCGTGCTGCAGGCGGCGCTGATAAGCAGATCGCACAGGTAATGTGCAACGGAACATGCGATGCTTCCAAGAAGATTCTTGAGTGGCAGGGTATGCAGTCATGTGCAGGTGCTAAGACCTTCTTTAACGGCAACTCAGCTTGTTCCCAGGGATGTATCGGTCTTGGAGACTGCGTAGGTGTCTGCGAATTCGATTCTATAGGCATCATCGATGGCGTTGCTAAGGTTAATAGAGACACATGTGTTGCATGTGGTAAGTGCGTAGTTACATGCCCACAGACTATCATCAAGATGGTTCCTTACAAGAAGGAAGTGCATGTGCTATGTATGAATACTGAAAAAGGCGGAGTTACTCGCAAGCAGTGTTCGAACGGTTGTATTGGATGTGCAAAGTGTGAGAAGACATGTAAGTTCGATGCAATTCACGTTAATAATAACGTCGCAGCTGTAGATTACGAGAAGTGTAAGAACTGCGGAATGTGTATGGGCGTTTGTCCTACAGGATCAATCAACAGCTACAATGAGAGACACGCTAAGATGGCAATCAATGCCAAGAAGAAGGCTGAGGCTGAGAAGGCTGCTAAGGCAGCTGAAGCGAAGGCTAAGGCGGCAGCTCAGGCGTAAAACACGATTCGTACAATCGAATATAGCGATTAGACACGACTGGCGGTATGCTGGTCGTGTTTTTTTGTTCAAAAAGTTAAATGATGTTGGGAATCATGAAGGACGCTCTACTTCATTTACGAGTTACTTTTATCTTAAGACATGATTTTGCTCATAACATGGAATTAGAACGGATTCAGTTGTATTGCGATACAAAATAAAGGCTTTGAATTGTTATACAAAACAATAAAATAAAAAATTATTTATGTGTTGACACAAATAAATCTCTTTGCTAATATAATTTTATGATGTACTTATAAAAGTACATCGCGCTAGGAATCATAAAGACTAGCAGTTAGGAATTATTTAGTTAAAGGAGAGAACAGATGCTTCCGATTGTGCAAGAGATAAATGCTTATTTATCAGACTATGTGTTGGTATTCATGTTGCTTGGTGTTGGACTATGGTATACGTTTAGGACTAGGTTTGTCCAGGTAAGATATTTCAAAGAGGGATTCAAGAGAACCTTTGGCGGAATATCCCTAAGAGGTCATAAGCACGATAACGGCATGAGCTCATTTCAGGCTCTTGCGACAGCTATTGCGGCTCAGGTTGGAACTGGTAACATCGTAGGTGCTTCAGGTGCTATTTTAACCGGTGGACCGGGTGCTATCTTCTGGATGTGGGTTATAGCATTCTTCGGGATGGCCACGATATACGCAGAAGCTACGCTCGCTATCGAGACTAGGCAGAAGGCACCATCTGGTGAATTCCTTGGAGGTCCTGTTTACTATATCAGGACTGCATTCAAAGGCGGTTTCGGAAGATTCCTGGCAGGATTCTTTGCAGTAGCTATTACGCTTGCGCTCGGATTCTTCGGTTGCATGGTACAGTCAAACTCCATCGGAGCAACATTTAGCACAGCATTTGGAGTACCTGGTTGGACAGTTGGCGTTGTTTTGGTTTTACTTTGCGGATTTATCTTCCTAGGTGGCACCAAGAGACTGGCTTCCGTTACGGAGAAAATCGTACCAATCATGGCAGCTATATTCATATTAGGTGGACTGATTCTGTTGATAATGCGTATAAAGTACATTCCAGCTACATTTGGCATGATTTTTAAGTATGCGTTTGAGCCACAGGCTATTATCGGCGGCGGCTTCGGTATGGCGCTTAAGACTGCTATCTCGCAGGGAGCTAAGAGAGGGCTTTTCTCGAATGAAGCCGGTATGGGTTCGACCCCACACGCTCACGCTCAGGCTCACGTTAAGAACCCTCATGAGCAGGGTACTGTAGCTATGATCGGTGTATTCGTAGATACATTCGTCATCCTAACGCTCAACGCGCTAGTGGTTATTTCGACCATGTACGCAGAAGACGGTGCTATCGCTGACGGAGTTATTCCTAAGGGCATAGATAAAACGAACCTCGCTCAGACTGCATTTGCATCAGCTTTCGGTGATAAGATAGGACCGATGTTCGTAGCTATCTGCCTATTCTTCTTCGCCTTCTCGACTATCCTAGGATGGAACATGTTCGGCAAGATCAACATGATTTACATGTTTGGTGAGAAGTCGGTAAAGGTCTATACGGCAATTGCGCTTGTATTCATATTCCTCGGCACTTGTGCTTCGAATGACCTTGTATGGGAGCTCTCAGATATGTTTAACCAGCTGATGGTAATCCCTAACGTTATTGCACTCTTCGCCCTCACAGGCATGGTTCTACATATAGAGCACACCAGAGATGAAGAAAAGCATAAGGTCATAGAGGAGAAGAAAAAGAAATAATATTCATTTAAATTGACAACATATCATTAAAGTACTTTCTTTCATGAACAGTGGGTGCGGGGTAGCGCATCCACTGTTTTTATGTGCGAGAATTGGAATAATTGCTATAAATTCAGTCTTAAATCCTGCTGATGGAGATTATAGACTACTGCAAATAAACAAATAAAATACAAGTGATTTAAAAGATTGATAAAAATTATATGTACTTCTATGATATACTAAAGTTAGTCATGGTTAACTTTAATTCAATCTATCTAACTATTATTTTAGGAGGAATGAATGGGTAAGAACGCGATCTTAAAGCCGATATTGATCGGCGCACTCATCCTAGCAGTGGCAGGGGGAATCGCTTTCGCTATGTTCGGAGGAGGGGCTGAGAAGTCTGGGAAATCTACAGTCTCCAACAAGAAAGAACAGACGGATGTAGCTGATGAGCAAAATATGCCACAGGAGAGTGAAGATAAGGGTACTGCAGGGGACTATGAGACTAATAGCAACGGGGAAAGCGGTAACAGCGCGTTAAACAGGAGCTCGGGCGATAGCCAGAGAGCAAGAAAAGTTATTTCTCATAACAGAGTTCAGAACCAGGCGGCTACTTCACGAGTGGCTAAGAACGGAACTAGCACAGCACCAGCTGTAAAGCCTTCGAAGCCAGCCGTAGAGCCATCAAAGCCTGTCGTGAAGCCATCTAAACCAGATGTAAAGCCAGGCGAAAAACCTGGAGTAAATCCTGGTACAAATCCTGGTGAAAACTCAGGCACACACCCTGGCTCAAATCCAGTGAACCCTGGTACTAATCCTACGGTTAATCCAGGAGAGCAGGTAACTCCTGAGATGGATCTAGATGCTAGGGTAGAAAAAGAGATCAGTGAATTCATGAGAACAGGAGAGCTTAAGGACGGAAAGTTCATCGGACTCGGTGATGGATTCGATGAGGCTAGAGGCGGAGTTAAGACTGTTGTCAATATCAAGAACAACGTCATCGAGAGCATCGTATTCGTCGAGGGTCAGGGCTACTCAGGACTCGATTACATGGGCATCTCATCGCGAGTAATACCATACCTATGCGGAGAAGCTGGCAAGAGAAATGTCGCTATTCTCAAGGTATACAGAAAGTACATCGACCAGATTGCTGGCGCAAAGGATCATGCCAAGGAGGCGGAGAAGCTTCTAGGTAAAGAGTATGCGAGCAAAATTACCGATGCGAGAAGAGCAGAGCTAGTTTCGCCAGTTATCAGACAGTATCTAGGAGAGCATCACAAATGCAAGAAGATGATGGATGCAATCTCCGGTGCTACACTAACTACAGGCGGAGTTGGGCTATCCGTGGATAACGCTCTAGAGCTTTCTGAGAATGACAAGAAGACCGGAAACGACATAACAGATATCAAAATGCTAGAGCCTACAGAGGTGAACGGATATACAGGTCAGAGAGTGCTAAAGTCCGATATAGCGAAGCCTCTTGATCTATCGAGCATAAAGGTTGAACTCGTTAAGGAAGATGGCACCAAGATCGTGGTTCCATACTCTGAGTTCGGCAAATACGGAATAGAAGTGACCAACAGGGACACCGGTGAGAAGCTTTATGATAAGATGAATCTTTCGGACGAGACTAAGAGCCAGGCGTTAATCGCTAGAGTTACGCATAAGGGCTCGAAGAGACGTACGGAGTTTGCGATATTCTTTGAATCTTACAGCACAGATTACATCACTAAGATGGAATACAGCTTCGATGGCGGCAAGACTTGGGAAGAGGTAACTGACCCTGCTAAGTCTGAAGAAAATAGCAATAACATAGCGTACAGACAGACGATAAAGCTCAATAAAGACTACTTCGGCAAGAAAGCTATATTCAGAACTACATCGATTAGTGGCAAGCACTATGTATACGAGAGCAGATTCAAGGTTGATGAATACAACTACAAGTTCAGCTTCAACTGCATCAACAAGGACTACGAAAAGAATAAGAACGCTAACTTTGCGCTCTACATCACTTTCGTAGAAGATGTCGACAATGAAGAGCCAGGCACCGTTGATAATAACCATGACGAGGGAAATCCTGACGAAGGAACTGAAGTTGAAGATGAATTCACACCAGTGCTATCATCTAAGATAATCAACAAGAAGGTTGGAGATGCAGAACCTACTCTAGACGAGTACAAGGCGCTCATCTCAAACTTCCCAAATGACGGAAGCGTAACACTGGAGGTGCTCGATCACCCAGATATGTCGGAGAACGGATACACTTTAGTAAAGGTAAAAGTAATCTCGCATAGCACAGGCAAAGAGTCCATCGTAACGATTGGAGTAAGTGTTGCGTAGGATGCGCATAAGGCGAACTAGGGGCATAGCAAGCACCTAGAGGCTATGATATTTAATCAAGTGATAATGGTAATAAGAGCGAGGCGTCTGCCCCGCTCTTTTTCTTGCGCAGATATTCGATAGTACTTAGCGCGTGTACTGATTGAGTGATATGTCAGGACTATTTTTGCAATACAATAAAAAAATTTTTATTTGTACAAAGCGTGAAAGTCTTGATTAAACTATGAAATATATATAAAATTTAAATATTAAAGGTAAAGATTAAGGACAATAGGAAATTAACTAGAGATAATGCTTTCGGTGATGTATTCGTAATGTAAAAGGAGCGAAGATACATGAATAAAAAACGCATTTGGAGTATTGTGCTCTCTATCTTCATGGTAGTGAGTGCAGGATTTAATTCACTTTTTGTATGGGCTGATAGCGGCTCTCCGTCAGGGACGACAGCTACTAGATCAGGCTCATCTCAGCCTCTTGACTACAATTTTAATGTAGACTGGGCTAACGGAGTATCATCTGGGGTAGTCGACTATCACTACGATGATGCTACAGACCCAGATCATAAGAAGCTTATTATGACACCTACTAACGACAATCTTAAGGTCGGGACTGTAGGGTATTCTTTGGCTATCAATAGCGATGCAAATACTAAACTCCCAGCAGGCTCTATCAAGATAACCATGCCGAACTACCTGTTCGATTCATGGACTGATAAGTATGCGGTGAATAGAGTAGATAGTGGCAGACCTAGGAATACAGTATCCTGGCAGATTCCTAAGTCTCCTGAGACATCTGCAGTGAGTGACTTTAATTACGTTGATAACGGCGACGGCACCTATACAGTGACCAACTTCAAGGAGGTTGCAGGTGGTGCTAAGCTTCACTTTGAGCAGGCATTTCAGTTCAGACCTTCATATATCAAGGTAGATAGTGACGGCGTACAGCAGAGGAATCTAGACTTTAAGCTTGAGATAGACACCAACGGTGACGGCACTCCTGATGTGACCACTAACCGTTCGCTTACGGCGGAGATACAGAACAAGACGAAGCCAGTATCGTTAAATCTAAAGAAGGATAATCTATCGAAGGCTAATGGCGTATACATGAACTGGCAGAACTCTTGGGGGCCAGCTCCTAGCGATGCCAAGGATTACTTCTACGTAGTGTGGTACGCAGATATGAAGCGCGGTAGGACCGATACCGTTCCTTTTGATTATGAAGTAGTTCAGGATAACAGCGATGGAGAGCTGGTTGGAGCGACTAAGCGAAACAGCTATTATGTGCCACCTTACGACAAGCGTGGATTTCTGAGTGCATTTGATATCGACCGATACACTGTTACATCATATCCAGATATCGCTGCCAGCGGATGGCAGAGCAGGCTTAACCAGACGGGAATGTTTAAAGAATACACACCTGGGTTTATGCTACATACATTGCAGGGATGGACTTACACAGACTGGGATAGTGATAGGATGGTAATGCTGAAGCGTTATCCTATGACGATGCTCGAAGATGCTAAAAACCGAGGTGTAGACCTCTCAACTACCGGTATACCGGTGAGCAATAAGGTTACGGTCAAGACTAAGCTTGCAAGTGGCAAAGTTCTAACTGAAACAGATACTGCTACAGCGACGGTTAAAGTAGGTAATTACACTGGTGCTAATAATATCTGGAAGTATGACTACGGTAACCACTCTTATGGCGGATCTAACATGTCAGGTGTTCTTGAGTTCGTTTTGAATGGGGAAACTAGAGAGCTTCGTAACCGTGGGCAGTATAAAACCTTTGAGACTGAGGTTGAGGGAAGTCCGCGAACTGAACCGACATACAACAATGCTACCGGGGAGTATACTGTGAAGCCGTATACTGCCGAGATTGAAGAGGGTCCTCTATACAGTTCCTCTAAGATGAACAGGCTTAGACCTAATAACAGTTTCAGCAGCAACATACCGGATATGACGAAGCTCCAGGATGAAGATGCGACCTACAAGAGTGTGGCGATAACGCTAACTTCTCATGATGGAATGAAGTCGGTGATAGGAGGATGGACCACAGATAACAACGAGGATGTTACCCAATCCAGATCGCATCCTATAGAGATATGGACTAGGAAGTCAGGTGAGAATTCTTACACCAGGTATGGCAAGATAACGTTTGACAGCACTGGCAAGTACACGTTCACTTCTGATGATGGTAATACAGTTGTAGACGATGCAAAGGGCAAGGAGATACCTCTGCCGGCTAATACGAGCGGACTGAAGTACAAGTACACCAGTGAGTACTACAATTACAACTTCAAAGCTGATACGGTTGTTGAGGTTCATCCGACGGCGAACATGAAGAGCATATTGCAGGCTGATAAGGATCAGTATGGGGCTTCATTCATATCATCTAGTGCAAAGGTGAGTTACTCCGAGAATGGACAGGCAGGTGTGACTACTAATACAGAAGGCAATCCGCTAAAGATACAGTCTGTGGCCATGACGGCTATAACATCGAGCTTCGGAGAGGGAATTGTTTACTATCCACAAGATATCGTAGATGACCCTGTAAGGGGTGTGCAATCCAACAGGGTAACAGCTCGCTATTATCAGATTTCATCTCTTAATGATACAGGGCTACCCGATAGGGACTATCTAAATAAGTACGTGTACAAGAAGGGTACGATTTACACGCTATTGCCACTAGGTACGAGCGTTCAAAAGTCAAGCGTGCAGATGACCGCTGGACCTGCATATCAGGATCGCGCTATCTCTCAGGGGAGTGACTTCAATGTTGAGATGATCGAAGACTGGGAAGGCTCAGGTCAGACCATGATGAAGGTTGACTACAAGCTTCCGCCTAGCGTTACAGATGTTAGAAACTTTGACAATCACAACTATTTCATATATTTAAGGTATACACTAGATAATCCGTACAGCAACATAGTTGACAGAGGTAATAGTGTCATGCTTACATCTGCCCTCAAGGTGGATCCGGATGGAAACGATTACGTGCTGCGTAAAGAAAGCGATATTGCTAATAAATTCAACAGACTTACGGAGAAGGATAAGTTCAATAGCCTCGTAAATGGTGATTATAAGTATTGGCGCTTTATTGGTGATCCCGTTCAGTTCAACCCTGTAACGGTTACACAGTCAGGACTTACCAAGGAAGTTGCTAACACTATTGACAATTCGTATGGTAGCAAGACAGATGCATTTATCGGCAACCAGTACAGCTATAGATTGGCATACACATCTTCCAACTATACGAGAACTGATAAGCTCGTGTTCTACGATGTGCTCGATAACGGAGGCGAGAATGCCCCTACAGAGTGGAAGGGAACGCTAGACAGAGTAGATGTTCGTTCTATGTCTAATAGATCTGCTTACGGCCGCCAAGGTGAGTATGCAAAGCCAGTCGTGTACTATGCGACAACGGTGCCAAGCACATTTGACGTAGATGATCACTCTGTATGGTCTACAACTATGCCTGCCAATAAGAAGGATATAAAGGCTATAGCCGTAGATGTCCGCAAGACGAATAAAGGCAATGATTTTATACTAGACCAAGGTAATAGCCTCAGCTTCTACGTATATATGAACGCGCCACAGGACAAAAACCTTGCAGGCAAGAAGGCAGTAAATGAGACTGTAGCCAATGCTCGTAACTTTGCTGGTGATTCGGCAGGACCAAGCGACAGGCTGTTAAAGTACAAGGCTCACTCGGAGATTACACTTCATAACCCTGAATTAGAGCTTCATAAGGAGTCGAACCCAGCTACTGGCACAGAAGCTGCGCCAACTGAGGTTACAAATGAAAAGGATACTCCTATCACGTACACTCTCAAGATCAAGAACAAGAATGACCTACTAGCAACCAGAGATATAAACGTCGAGGACGTTATACCTGATGGTCTGACAGTTGATAAGGATAATATCCGCATCAAATCAACTGAGTTAAGGCTCAATAATGTGCTGCTGAGAGATGCGACTGGAGTAGGGCTCATAACAGATGGTCAGAAGCTGAAGTTCAACGTAACTCTGCCAAAAGACAGTGATATGTCGATAACTATCCCAACCAAGCTAACGGATAAGACAGTTAAGACCACTGTGTTCAAGAATACGGCTAAGATTACAAGCGCCGACGGCGTACCGATGAATGTAAAGAGTGAGACTACATATCACAAGGCTATCCGCCAGTACGATTTAAATTACGTAGTGACAGGAGATTCTACTTACGGTCTGCCAACTGACAATGCAGTGCCAGCTACAGTAACAGGTATCGAATATGACCACAACCAGACATTAGCTGCTCCACTATCATCAAGCACACATGCTACAAGCGCAGGCGTACAGGGTGAATGGAAATTCGAAGGCTGGAAGAAAGCAGCTTCCGATACGAGCACGATTAGCTCAGTCAATGTTCGCAAGAACGAGACTGTGTATGGAAACTGGAGATTTGTGCCATATAAGAATGTTAAAGTCACTAAAAAGTGGACAGACCACACAGGGGCAACAGATACAGCGCCTGTTAACAGCGTAAAGGTTGATCTGCTTCGCGACGGCGTAGTAATAGATACCAAGGATGTTAAGGCTGCTGATAACTGGACTTATACGTTCAGCAACCTAGTGTCGTTCGACATCGCAACAGGCCATAGCTACACATATACAGTTCAGGAGCATGGACTTAACGCACAGTCCAAGATTGATTATGGCGCTTATAGGTACACTGCGACTACGACTGGTGATGTGACTAGCGGATATACCATCACTAATAAAAAATCCATGCCGTGGACACCTATGATTCCGGCAACTCGCAGTGTTACGGTAACGAAGCAGTGGAGCGGTGTATCGCAGAATTACAGGGATACACGTTCGGTAGTGGTGAAGCTGTATAAAAACGGAACTGCTACAAATAGAACAGCTACTCTGTCGAGCAGCAACAATTTCAAGGCGACATTTGCAGGACTCCTCGATTCGGATACGGTGACAGGTGCAAAGAACGTGTATACGTTCAAAGAGCTAGATGCTGATGGGAATTCGCTTGAGGAAGGTGCAACTCTTGACATCAACAATAGACACTTTACCGTGCACTATGATGGCAATAAGATTATAAATACGTTTAACAACGTAGAGCGTTCAGTATCCGGTGATAAGCACTGGGATGACGCCGATGATCAGGACGGAGTAAGACCTAGCGAAGTGACCTTTAAGCTGTTTGCAAATGGTGTTGATACAGGTAAGACCGCGAAGGCGACAAAGGCAAATCACTGGCATTACGAGTTTAGCGGACTCGATACATATGACGAGGATGCTGCAGTGATAAACTACACCGTTAAGGAAGTACCAGTAGCGAAGTACACGGCAGATCAAAACGGTTACGATTTCACCAACAAGCATGTGCCATATACCAGAACAGTCAAGGTGACTAAGAATTGGAAAAACGATACCGCAGCTAACCGTCCGGCTTCTATTACAGTTCGTCTAAAGGCGGATGGAAATGAGGTAGATACCAAGACAGTTAGCCCTGACTCAGATGGAAAGTGGACAGTTGATTTTGAAAACCTGCCAGTCAACAAGAACGGCAAGGAAATCAAATACACTGTCACTGAGGATGAGGTTCAGAAGTACAATGTAGAGTACTCTGGCAACATGGATGATGGAATGGTGATAACCAACACTAGGGTCAATGATCCAACTCCTAAGGTAGTTAAGAAGCATGGACCTAAGACTGGAGATACTATGTATCCACTAGTGTATGGAGTCGTACTGCTATCATCGATTCTAGCGCTGATGGTGATCATCATCAGAAGAAAGTCTAGAAGGGCATAGGAATTCCTTTCTCAGAGATACACACATAATTATGAGAAAGACAAAAGCGAGGTAAGGGTTAACCTTACCTCGCTTAACTTTTTGTTGTTCTAGCCCAAGCCTTTTACGTGGCTATAGCTCAACCGGTTCGAATTTTAAGCCGTGTTCTCTGTCAGATTTGTCATCAGTGATGTGATACACATGGTATTCATCAGGTGACAGGTCAGTGCTACCGAGGAAAATCTCCTTGGAGCTACCGAACTTATCTACATCAACTCTCACCGATATACCGCAGCTCGTCGAGATATGACGAGGAACGGGCATGACGGTGCATCCGAGAGCCTTTAGAAGCTTCTCTGTAGCTATAGCGCCGTGAGTCGACTCGAATGTGTATAGATAATACTCTTCAGTCATAAAATATTTACTCCAATATTACAGAGTGATAACCTTGGATACTTCCTGCATTGCACCGAGAATATCGAACATGTTGCTAATGGTTCCAACCTTGCAGTCGTCCTTAACTCCGTAGAAGTTTAGGCAAGTTCCGCATACGAGAACTTTAGTTCCCTTATCGATTAGAGTGTTTAGATTATCGACAATCTGCTCCTCGATTCCTGTTGTAAGCTTAACGCCATCGTTCATAAATAGAACGTATGAAGGGATGTTGTCACCCTCTGAGAGAGTGAATATAGCCATCTTGGCAAGGTTTAATCCAAGCTCTGGGTCTCCAGTACCTACGGAAGCCTTGTTGAAAAATACTGCGTAGCTATCAGCTGAGAAGCTGCTTGCGCTCTCAGGGACTTTTCCGTCTCCATCAGCAAAGCTTACGAGGAACTTATCTCCCTCTGGTGCTGAACTGATAGGTCTGCCATATGCGTTACCGAGTCTCTCTAGGTTATCGATCTGTGTCTGTCCGTCAACGATAATCTCGAGGCCCTGAGTACCATTATCTAATTCTTTCTTTGCCATAATTACAGGGATTGGGCATGCCTTGCCTGCTGCATCTAGTCTCATCTTGTGATACCTCCAGACTAATAATTCAAAATATAATATACATTATTATCATAACAGTGTAGGAAAGTTACTTCAAATAGAAATCTAAAATATTGGCAGGCTAAAGTATCTGGTGAATTTCCGTGTATTTTCACACAGATAGTCACAAAAGACACGCGTTTTATAGTAATATAATTATGTATATATATGTGCAGATAGAGAGGTGGAATTTTGCTCAGGAAATTTGTAAAGAGTCCGTATATCAAAGCTTCAATCGCATTAATTGTCAGTGGTTCGGTGCTTATCATGTTGTCAAATGTGCTTAATAAGACGAAGTTTACCGACGGCCTAGCGACTATTAATAAGACACTCATGCCGGTGTATATCGGCGTGTTCATAGCATTTCTGCTGTGCCCTATATACAATAAACTGGTTAAGGCTATTTATACGAAGCTTAGGGATAGCAGCAATCGCTCTCCGGAGGACTGCAAAGGGCCAGTTTGCATGAAGTTTGCTGGCGGGCGAAACATGCCACAAGAAGATGCTACTACTCGTACTAAGAGGAATCTCGCAATTGCCAAGATTAGTGCGAGTGCAATTTCTATACTGATAATCGTAGCGTTCTTTGCACTTATCGGATACTTTGTGGTGCCACAGATTGTCATGAGCATAGTTAACCTGATGAACACCATGCCACAGAGACTTGCATACTTCTCGTCATGGTCGGAGCATCACCTGCAGAACTTCCCGCAGATTGTTAAGTGGATAAACGAAGCTGCAAACGCAGGTACTAGCGAAATTATCGACTGGATAAGAGACAACATCCTAAAAGACAACTTCCAGAATGTTGCCAGCATGGTTTCAGCGCAGATTATTAGTGTCGTGCGCGGCAGTGCAAATCTATTCGTCGGAATACTCATCTCAATCTATTTGCTAAATTATAAAGAGACAATATTCGCAAATACTCGTAAAATCGTTGCAGCGACATGCTCCGAGCAGAAGTCGAGAAGCCTTTATGAGTTTGCAAAGATCATAAACGAGACATTTATCGGATTCATCGTCGGAAGAATTCTCGATGCGATAATAATCGGTATCCTGACATATGTGTGCCTGCTAGTTTTGAATATGCCACTCGCACTGCTCATCGCAGTGATTGTCGGAGTGACGAACGTAATACCGTTCTTCGGACCGTTCCTAGGGGCTATTCCATCGGTGTGCCTCCTCATGTTGGAGGATCCCGTTAAAGCTGGATACTTTATCATCATGATATTCGTAATTCAGCAGCTCGACGGAAATGTAATCGGGCCTAAGATTGTCGGAAGCGCTATCGGAATAAGCAGCTTCTGGGTTCTTATCGCTGTACTTATCGGAGGAGGACTGTTCGGATTCCTTGGCATGGCGCTGGGAGTTCCGGTTTTTGCAGTGTTCTACAGATATGCAGGCAAGCTAACTAACAACAAGCTGAGAAAACGCAGCAAGGAGACCGACATCAGGTCATATACAGATTATGCCAAGTTCGGCATTGAGGAGAATGAATTATACGGAGAGAATCATGCCACAGAGAAGCTTAATAAAGACAAGCCTAATAGATAAGATAAGGGAGAACATACCTGAGGCTCAGATAAGACTGGATGAGCCGATGAGTAAGCACTCGTCCTTTCGCATAGGGGGTCCAGCTGATGTAGTTGTGACCGTCTGTAATGAAGAGGAGCTCAGCAACATCCTAAGCTTACTTCATAGTGAAGATGTGAGATATATGCTAATTGGAAATGGCTCCGACCTACTCTTTGCAGACGAAGGATACCGCGGCGTGATAGTGAAGCTCGGTGGAGATTTCGAGCATATCGAGCTACTCGAAGCGGGAGATGATGTGATAAGAGCTGGAGCGGCTCGCATGCTGTCAAGCACTGCTAACTTCGCAAGGGATAACGGCCTCGCTGGACTCGAGTTTGCATCGGGAATCCCGGGAACATTTGGCGGAGCACTTTTCATGAATGCTGGCGCATACGGCGGAGAGATGAAGGACGTAGTCGTAAGCGTAACTCTAATGAAATCTGACGGAAGCTCGGTATATGAACTGTCTGGAGAAGAGATGGAGTTCTCATACAGGGATAGTGTACTGCAGCATAATGATGATATTGCAATTTATGCAAGGGTTAGATTGCAGAGAGATGATAAAGAAGCTATCTCAGCGAGGATGAATGATCTCGCTGAGAAGCGCAGAACGAAGCAGCCGGTGAATTTTCCGAGCGCAGGCAGTACATTCAAGAGACCTGTAGGCGGATATGCGGCAGCTCTAATCGAGGAGGCTGGACTAAAGGGCAGGACAGTCGGAGGAGCACAGGTATCTGAGAAGCACTCTGGCTTCGTTATCAATATAGGGGGCGCTACCTCTAAGGACGTGAGAGAACTAATCGATATAGTGGCCCAGGAAGTCGAGCAGAATTCGGGGATTAAGCTCGAGCCTGAGGTGAGAATTATCGATGCGGAATAGAATTAAGAGGGTACAAGGGGAAAAGGAAGCGATAAGCTGATGAAAAACAACATTAAAAAGCTATATAAATTGACGGCGGACTACCACACTCACACGAGGTATTCGCACGGTAAGATGTATGCGCATGGCAAGGGGACAGTCCTTGAGAATGTCGCTGCAGCTTCAGCTAAGGGACTGCACGAGCTGGCGATTACGGATCACGGACCGGGACATAAGTTCTACGGGCTCAAGATGGGCAAGCTGGCAGCTATGAGAGCGGATATCGAAGAGGCTATGAGGGAGTTCCCAAATGTCAAAGTCCTGCTCGGAGTAGAAGCTAATATCATCAACACTCCTAATGGACTAGATATCAAGAAGGAGAATCTAGATAAATTCGATATCGTCAACGCTGGATACCACTACGGACTTCCGCACGGCTACATGACTGCAAACTACATATGCTGGCACGCAGGACTGCCGTCTGGAAGCAGGGAGCAGCTAAGAAATAAGAACACCGATATGGCTCTCAGAGCGCTGTATGAGAACGATATATTTCTCCTAACTCACCCTGGTGACAAGGGTCCGTTCGATATGAAGGAGCTCTGCAAGGCATGCGAAGAGACGAACACACTTATGGAAATCAGCACACGCCATACACACCTAACTAAGGAAGAAATCGAAATAGCGGCGAATTACGATGTGAAATTTGCCATAAGCAGCGATGCGCATGTGCCGGATAAAGTTGGTAATTATATTGCTGGTGTAGAGAGAGCGCTGGAAGCGGGGCTTGACCTAGAGAGAATCATCAATATTGAGAAGAGGTAAGAGATGAAGATTGTCATAGTCACAGGGATGTCGGGTGCAGGCAAGACTAAGGCCGCAGATTGGCTTGAGGATCAGGGGTACTACTGCATCGACAATATGCCACCTAAGCTGGTGATGAATTTCGTAGAACTTTCGATGACAAATGGCATGGACAAGATTGCGTTCGTTGCCGATGTCCGTGGTGGTGAGTTTTTCTCCGATCTGGTAGAGGTTATCGATCAGCTAAAGAGCAGCGAGCAGATAGAGAGCGAGGTATTCTTTGTGGATGCTTCGACTCCAACGCTCGTCAGGAGATTCAACGAGACGAGAAGGCACCATCCGCTCGCGAGCGGAAAGGTTACACAGGCGGTAATCGAAGAGGAGCGAACACGGCTTGAGAGCGTGCGCAAGAAGGCTGATTATATCATCGACACCAGCACCATGAAGGTTGCTGATTTTAACCTGGCGATGAGAAGGATATTCCTCGGCAAGGAAGGGAATCAGTTCAATATCAACGTGACTTCATTTGGCTTCAAACACGGTATTCCGAGTGAATCAGACATCATGGTGGATGTAAGATTCATTCCGAATCCATACTATGTCAAGAGTCTCAAGAAGCTCACCGGCAACAATAAGAAAATCGTAAACTACGTGTTCAAGTCGGACCTCGCAAATGAGTTCGTGGACAAGTACCACGCGCTCATCAAGGAGCTCATACCTGGATACATCCACGAGGGGAAGTATCATCTCAATATAGCATTTGGATGCACCGGCGGTCACCACAGATCAGTGGCAATCGCCAACAAGATGGCAGAGCTCTTCCACGAGGACGGATACAGAGTGACGGTGACACATAGAGACCTTGATTTCATCGCAAAGGGAATTAGCAAGAAATAGATAGACTATAGATAAGCGCTAGCCCTTATGCAGTGATCAAGCGGTACAAATTATAACTTGAAGGGAGTCATACAGACAGATGTCTTTCTCATCACAGACTAAGGGCGAACTAGCGCGCGTCATGCCGAGCAAGAAGTGCTGCATGCTTGCGGAAATCACGGGATTTCTGAGAGTTGCAGGCAGCCTCAGACTTGCTGGCGGTGGAAAATTTACAATAGTAGCATCGACAGAGAATCCAGCGATTGCAAGGCACTATAAGACCTTAATCAAGGAATACTTCGGTAGCAACGCTGGTATCGAAGTCGGAAATTCACAGATGCCGGGGAAATCACGCGGTAACTATAGATACAGATACTCTCTGGTTATCAGGCCAGATGAGAAGAGCTCGCAGATACTACGCGAGACTGGCATGATGCTCATCCGAGAAGGTGATGAGTTCCTTAGTGACGGCATCTACCAGCCGATTGTCAGAAGTAAATGCTGTAAGAAGGCATACCTAAGGGGTCTATTCCTGGGCGTCGGCACCATGTCCGACCCCAAGAAGAGCTATCATCTGGAATTCGTGCTCAATAGCGAACATGTCGCACATGACCTAAGGAAGCTGATTGGAAGCTTCGTTGATTTGTCAGCTGGCCTAATTGAGCGCGGTGAAGAGCACATCGTCTACCTGAAGCGCGCTGAATACATAAGCGATATGCTAGGTATCATGGGTGCTAATGAGGCGATGCTGGAATTCGAAAATATCAGAATTGGTAGAGGGCTCAGGCGCGAAGTAAACAGGATCTCGAACTGCGACAACGCCAATGTAGACCGAACCCTGACCGCCGCCGAACAGCAGATACGCCATATAGAAATCATCAAGGAGAGGCTCGGTCTAGAAAACCTCGAACCTGTACTTCGCGACACTGCGGAGCTCAGGCTTGAGCTCCCAGGTGCCAGCCTATCGGAGATAGGCGAGGCTCTGAGCCCGCCAATCAAGAAACCGGGCGTGAGCAAACGCTTCGCAAAGCTGAAGGAGATAGCGGAGGGGCTTGCGAGGTAGAGCTTGGTGCTGAAAGTGATGATTGAGGGCTGGTGGATGCTGAAACTTAAGTAGTTAGAGATCAGAAATTGCTGGGAGATTTTTAGTAATCGGGGATTGGGAATTCGGTTTTGCTGGCTGTGATAGATGAGAGTGCAGATTTTAGACTATTTGGTGTGAAACTTAGGGAGTTTTATGGCTAATAATTTGGTAGAGATTTTAGCAGGGGCAAGACTGAGAAGCAAGTAAAAAGAGGATGGGATTTTAGCGGTTTGGAATTCAAAAATCAAGCACAAAGTGGCCGATTTTAGCGGCTGGAGGAATAAAAATCAAGCCACAACTCGTATAAAATTGGTGGATTTTAGCAGTTGTGATTTGAGAAATCAAGTCCTGCAGATAATGAAGGCGGGATTTTAGCAGACGCGGAGGATGAAAGCAAGCCCTTTAATGAATAGATTTGAAGGATTGTAGCAGAGGTGAGGCTAGAATCAAGCACTTCTATAAATAAAATTCAGAGGATTTAGTAGACGCAAAGTTTTGAATCAAGATTAATTTTGATGAGGATTCTAGCAGGAGAGAAGCCTCGAATCAAGCACTTTTATAAATAATGTTGGATTTAGGTGGAAGATTTTAGAGGATGGGAAATCGAAAAGCAAGTAATCTGTGTTTAAAAAGCGAAAAATTCTAGCAAGCAAATTGTTAAAAAGCAATACTAGGTAAAGATAAATTTAGAAAAAACATTCCGAGGTGAAAATGAGCGATAATATTGATAAGACTGCTGCTCTTGTAGTTAATGAAGGGCAGATTGTAGAGCTCGAAATTACAGATATGACTGATGATGGCAAGGGACTGGGCAGGTTGTCTGGCCTTGCTATTTTTGTGGCGGGCGCCGTTCCGGGGGATAAGGTGAGCGCCCGCATCACGAGGCTCAAGAAGCGCTACGCATTTGCTGAGACAATTACGCTTCTTGAGGCTTCCGCAGCCAGAGTACAGCCGCCGTGCCCGTACTATCAGGACTGCGGCGGCTGTTCGATGCTCGAGCTTAGCTATGAGGAACAGCTCCGCATCAAGCGCAAAAACATAATCACTAAGCTCGAGCGTATAGGCGCCCTTGAGGAACCAACTGTCATGGAAGTCCTGGGCGCCGCAGATAGAATCGGAGCCGACGGAGGGCAGGCTGGGCAGATCGGGCGACCTGGGAAGACCGAGGAGTCTGAGGAGACTGGGCAACCTGAGATAACTGGAAAGACCGAGGAGTCTGAGGAGGCTGGGCAACCTGAGCAGACTGAGAGTGCTGGCGGTACTGCCAGCGAGGCTTTTGACTCAATGCTTAGATACCGTAACAAGGCTGAGTTCGCAGTTGCGATGACGAGCGCTGGCCCGCTCGTCGGCTTCAACAAGCGCGGTAGCAACAAAATAGTCGACTGCACCGACTGCCTCCTTCAGAAACGTGCAACTATGGCGGCAGCCAATGCAATCCGCAATCTCCTACAGGACAAGCTGATTTCCGTATACGATGTGAGACACGGCAAAGGATTTCTAAGGGGATTCACCATCAAGGTCTGCGAGGGCACGGGTGAGATGATGCTCATATTTACAGGCACAGCCAAGCATCTGCCAAATGCCGAGAAAGTCATCTACACCATCAGCGACGCAATCGATGCGGTCTCGACCGAAGCCGAACCATACTTCCTACAGAGCGTGGTTGTCGAGGTGAATAAGGCAAAAGACGTCCGCGAACCCGCTACCGCTTACGAGGTTGTGGCAGGCTCCAATACGGTTACCGACATAACGGACGACGGCATGAAGTTCGAAATTTCCGCACCTGCTTTTTACCAGGTCAACACGAAGCAGATGAGCAAGCTCTACGCCAAGGTCAGGGAATACGCCTGTCTCAAGGGCGGCGAAACCATCTTTGACCTCTACTGCGGCATCGGAACCATCGGCCTCAGCATGGCGACTCAGGCTGGCATGATTATCGGAATCGAGTCAGTAAAAAATGCCGTTATCGATGCCAATCGCAACGCAGTAATCAACGGCATTGTAAATGCACGCTACTACACCGGCCGCGCCGAACATGTGATGCCGAGACTCCTCGACAAAGAGGATAAGCTTTTCCTAGATTATATCGATGAAAATGCCCCAAAGATCGCTATCCTCGACCCTCCGCGCGCAGGCTGCGATGAGGCGCTTCTCCGAGCAGTCGCAAGTTGTGAGGTGGACAAAATAGTGTACGTGTCCTGCAACCCAGGAACACTGGCTCGCGATATCAAGCTACTAGGTGAACTCGGTTATGAGTTCGTGGAGGCGACACCAGTGGATATGTTTGTGGCGACGATGCACGTCGAGTGCATAGCGTTGATACAAAGAGTGAAATCGTAAAAATCCTGTATTTTAAGCAGCTTTACAAGCATTTTGTATTTGTAGAAGATGGCGATGGAGGACGAAAAAAGTCCTGAGAAATTATATTGATGTGAATGGTTGTATTGATATGGTTTGTGGAGATACAAAGAATGCTTTAGAAAGTGAGGATTACTATATGATGAGATGGATAATAAAAAAATCTTGTTTCCAATTAGCTTACTGTTAAGTATCTTCACTGCCTTTCTGACATTCTTACTTGGTATAGGAACAATGATATTATATTTATTGATGCTTATGTGTGTCGTTGTCGGGGCTGTATCATTGTTTCAAAAAGATTTTTCAACTGGCATAGAAGCATTGATATTAGGATTCCTGTTAAGTCCATACGGAATACCGATGGTTGGAGCAGCAGTTACAGCTTTTTTACAAGGTATCAATGAAGCAATAAAATCAATCTAAAAATTTTCATAAAAATGGTTACCAAAGGCGATAGAGAAAAAACTATCGTCTTTTTCTTTGCAAATTTTTAAGAAGGGAGGTGATCCTGCATGGACTTTGACTATTTCTATAATCGTGAAGCAGAGCGATTTAACTTTCTGAAAGTGCCTGAAATATTGGTAGACGGAGAAGAATTTAAGGGACTGTCTGCTGAAGCCATTATCCTATACTCCATGCTTTTGAAACGAACTGGAATGTCCTTTAAGAATAACTGGATAGACAAGGAAGACTTTTGGTTAATCTGAGGCAGGGTATCCTCCAATAGATATAAAATTAATGGATAGTATGGAATATTATAAGGCTTTTGACGAGTATCATGAAAAAAATAATCTTTCTGCAATGGAGAAACTGTTTGCAGGTTATGTAAACTCCAGACTTGACATGTATTTGAAAATATTGGAATAGAGTGAAAGGATTAAAAAATTATTGCTATTTCATAGAAATGCACTATAAATCTAGTCATTTATAGTGCATTTTTAATTGACAGAACCTTGGCAGTATGTAAAAATAACTGTGTATTTGTACAAAGTCCACATATAATATGTAAACAATACATATACATTTGAATATTTTAACTATTATAAGGAGGTAGTTTGCTATGTCAGATTTTTATAATGAGGCACTGGAGTTTGCGAAAAAGCATGTAGCACCTTATGCAAAGGAAACCGATGAAAATGCGGCTTTTCCTGTGGAAACCTTTAAGGAGATGGGGAAAGCAGGATACTTCAAATTGATAATTCCTACAGAGCTTGGGGGCTTAGGAAAAGGAATAGTAGAGCATCAGGAGGCAGTGCTTGCATTTGCAAAATATTGCCCAACAGCAGGCCTTTGCTATATGATGCACAATGTTGCACTTAACTGTGTACTTGCAAATGCAACAGAAGAAACCAAGAAAGCTATTTGCAAGGATGTTGTAGAAAATGAAGTATTTTTAGCACTTGCTTATTCTGAGTTCGGCACAGGAACACATTTCTATCTGCCTGAAGTAAAGGCTGAGTATAGTGCAGAAGGAGTTGTATTAAATGGAGTTAAATCCATGGTAACTTCCGCTGAACAGGCTGCTTATTATCTTGTACTTGCTCCTGCTGAGAAAGAAAACGCAATCAATAACTGGATAGTACCAAAGGACAGTGTCGGACTTTCATTTGCAATGAATCAGTGGAAGGGTATCGGTATGAGAGGTAATGTATCCTGCCCAATGAAGATGGACAATATAAAACTTCCTATGTCTATGAGAATTGGTGAGGACGGAAGTGGTATGGATCAGGTATTTGCTCAGGTAGCACCTATGTTTATAGTTGGTCTTGCAAGCGTATATACCGGTTTAGTACAGGCTCAGCTTGAACTTGCAACCAATTATTCTATGAGCAGAAAATATCCTGATGGAAGATCACTTTCCAATATTGAAACAGTACAGATTCACTTAGCTAGAATATATACTATGGCTCAGACTTCTGAATTCTTAACAAGAGAAGCTGCAAGAAGCTTTAACGCTGGTGAAGCTGATGCAGTTGCAAAAATCATTGCGGCAAGAATCAATGCATCTGAAAATGCAATTGAAGCATCAAGACTTGCTATGAGAATAGGAGGAGGAAAGACTTACAACAAGGCAACGCAGATTGAGAGACTTTTAAGAGACTCTTACGCAGGTCAGATTATGGCTCCATCTGTAGATGTACTCATTGTATGGTTAGGAAAGGCTATTACAGGACAGCCATTAGTATAATAGTAAATAATCTGACAAGAGGGAATATATGAAAAAATTAAAAGTAGGTGCAGTTTTATATGATCCTAAGGTGTCTGTTATATGGCAGATGATAGAGGATTATTACAAGGAAAATGGTGCGGAGATAGAAGCCGTATATTTTAAAGATTATGATTTGCAGGTAACTGCATTAGAAAATAAAGAAATTGATATAGCTTGGAATTCTCCATTAGCAAGGCTTGATTCACATCTTAGACTGGCTGGAAAAGATAAGTTTGGGCCTATGAGAAATACAGACAGAGACCTTTGTACTTATATGGTTGTTAGAAAAGACAGGGGCTTTAAGAATGTATCTGATCTTAAGGGCAAGAAGATTGGCTTCGGTGCCATAGATTCTCCACAGGCAAGACTCATACCTATCAAATTCTTAAGAGATAATGGTCTAGAATTTGGAAAGGACTATGAGGAAGTAAGATTTGATATTGGAGTTGGACTTCATGGTGACCATGTTGGTGGTGAAAAAGATGCAATGTATGCAATGATTGATGGCAAAACTGAAGCAAGCTTTGTACTTGCACCAAACTTTGAAGCTTGGCTAAAGGACGGAAGTGTTGATGAAAATGTTGTTGAAGTTTTAGCCAAGACAGAAAAGTTTGATCATTGTCTGTTCTCTGCTCATCAGGATGTAAGTGATGAGGATTTGAAAGAGTTCTCCGATATAATGCTTAAGATGGACTATTCCAATGAAAAAGAAAAAGAGATAATGGATATGGAAGGTCTGACTAAGTGGGTTGAGGGAAGAACAACAGGCTTTGAGCAGATTACAGAAGCAAATAAGTATCTGAATTTCTTGGAAAATTTTAACGAAAAGAGATAAAAATATGGCGGTAGATAAGTTTAAACCTTTATCTACCGCTCTTATTGGTTCTATGCCTAGAAGTGAAAAGGTACTAAAGGCTAGACGCATGGTAAGAGCTGGTATGATGGAGAAAGAAGAATATATGAACCTTGTCGAGGAACAGACGAGGGAAATAATTAAGATGCAGGAAGAACTTGGTATAGATATCATAACTTCCGGTGAGATAGCAAGGGATAATTATGTTTCGTTCATTTCAGAAAAAATAGGTGGAGTCATTGAAATGACTCAGGCTGATATGCTTGAATATATAGAAGATAAGAGGGAATTTGAAAATCAGCTCAGTATCTTGGATGTACCAGCTCAGTCAATTAAAAATGCAATCTGTAATGATAAGCTTGTTTACAAGGGAGACATAGTAAAAAATGAGCTTCTGATGGTAAAAAAATATACTGATAAGCCTATTAAGATCACAATGCCGGGGCCTTATCTGGTTACCAGAAGTATGTGGCTGTACGAACTTTCTAAAAATGGATATCCGTCCAAAGAAGCTTTAGGTGAGGCTGTAATTGATATTTTTGAAAAAGAAATATTAGAAATTCAAAAAATAGGAGTGGATGTAATCCAGCTTGATGAGCCTGTTCTGACTGAGATTGTGTTTACTGAGGGTAAGCCAAGAAGTTTTATGTGTGCCAGTCTGTCACAGAGAAAAGATCCAACAGAAGAGTTGGAATTTGCTACGCATCTAATAAGTTCAGTCATTAGCAAAATTAATAAAAAATTATCAATGTCAGCCCTGCATGTCTGTAGAGGGAATTGGAGCAAAAAAGAAGAAATTTTACTGGAAGGACCGTATACTCCTTTGGTTGAATTATTTAGTAAATCAGGTTGCGATAATCTCTCTCTTGAATTTTCGACTCCAAGAGCCGGAGAACTCAAGGCGTTATTAGCAGATGATAGGATTAACAGTGATATTATTCTTGGTCTGGGAGTGTTAAATCCGAGAATGGATGAGGCAGAGAGTGTAGAAGGCATAGTGGAGAGAGCCAGGGAAGCCTTAAAATATGTAAAAAAAGAAAATCTTTGGCTCAATCCTGATTGTGGTTATGCAACATTTTCAAATAGACCGGTGAATACATATGGAAATATAGAAAACAAGATTAAAAACATGGTTACAGCAGCAAGGATATTAAGAGATGAGTGTTAGAGAATCTGAAATTTATGAAAAAAAATATAGATTAATTGCTGTAAATAACGGCGTGAAAGCCTATAATGAAAAAATTAGTATCAATATAAATGAAAATATCAGCTTTGATTCTAAAGAAGAAGAATTTACCTCGCTTGACCACTTTGTTGCCTCTATAGTTTCGGATTTGCTTATTACAATAGATAAATATGCAAAAAAACAGGGTGAAACAATAATGGACTTAGAAAGTCAGACTGTGGTAACTGTGAAAAATCCCCTGAGTCTCTTGGCTGTAAAGGGCTTTGATGACTTGCCTTATATTGAGAGTATCAAGATAAAAATATACCTATATACCTTTATGGAAGCTGATAAGGCTGAGACTTACTTTAGAAATATCATATCAAAATGTTTAATCTATAATACCTTAAAAGATAGGTTGGATATTAGCATTGAGTTTGAGTTCACCATTTAGATTTAAGAAGATTTTGTGGAGAGGAGGGTGCGGACATAACCTTGGATTAGTCGGATAGACTGTCCAAGAAAATGTCCGCACCCTCGGTATCGTTGCGGGCTGATTTTAGCACCTCTCTCCGTGATTGCCATAGCTATTGTTTTTGGAAAGGGAACGGAGACGGTGGGAACTGTTGGCAGTATTATCACGATGATACAGATGATTCCTTTAGCTGGAGTGATTATTTCAACAGAAATCGCATTGAAGAACAATTTTGATGAAAACGGGAGAAGGAAATAAACTTGGGATTTATTTTTGTATCTGTTACATTAGAAAATATGATACAAACAAATCAGAGTTTGAAGCACTGGTAAAAAACAGTCTTGCCAAAGAACAGACCGAAAAATCTTGAAAAGTGCCGAGAGTACGAGCGGATAAAAGCAAGAGAATATAGAGCAAGAAAGAGGCTACAAGCAACAACCTAAAACCAAATATCAACCAATATGAAAAGAGGTTTCCTAATTACAGGAAATCTTTTTTGTGCAAGTCGAAAGGAGGAACTAAATGGCAGAAAATGAGAAAACAGATATTAAAGAACTAAAGACAGAAGAACAATCACCCCACCAAAATCCTGATGGTATTCTTACAAAAAAGATAAATGGAAAGACCTTTGTAACAGAGATATATTTTGATAAAAAGAGTAAAGAGACATTTCAAGATAAGCTGTTTAAAGTAATACAAGCTAAGGTGAATAGTGGTGATTGAGTATGAAATCTGGCAGTAGAAAAATGCCTAAAAAATACCATAATATTAAGCGACATAGACAAATAAATTAGAATTTGACGATGGGAATGAGAAAGCATGAAATATAACAAATTATCAAAATATCTAATAATTACATTTGCTATCACATATTTCTGTTATGATCAAAAACTGATAGAGATACAGCAGGCTGGGGATATTGATGCACAAGCAGAGCTTGTAAAAGAAATAGATTATAAATATTTTGTTGATGTAGTTGGCTTGCCAAAAACAAGAAGTATCAACGATAAAGTTGCAAATTTATGTAAGTATTTTAAGGTTGCAGATTTAAGAATTATGTTGCAGCCGGATTTTCTAATAAATTTTAGATCAAGTTCATCTTTTAATAGTGATAAGAACATCATTAATTCTAGAGCATGGATTCAAACAGCTATAAACATCTCAAAAGATATTGAGACGAAGCCTTATAATGCAGCGAAGTTAAAAGGGTATTTACCTGAGCTTAGAGGTATGACGGTAAAGAAGCCGAAGGAATTTTTGCCAAGAATGTATGAAATATTTGCTGAATGCGGTATTGCATTTGTTTTATTACCACACTTGAAAAATTCAGGCGTGAATGGTGCTGTCAAGTGGGTAACAGAAGATAGGGTCGTTCTTGCGATAAACAATCGAGGAGTTTATGCAGATAAGTTCTGGTTTTCTTTATTTCATGAAATCAGGCATGTACTTCAGCAAAAGATTAAGAAGGTCTTTATCAGCAGTACGCTAGAAGAAATGATGGATATTAATAATAAACTGGAAATAGATGCGGATAAGTTTGCAAAGAACTATTTGATTTCGCCTGAGGATTATAGAAGATTAGCTCCTTCAAGATATACATCTGATGATGAGATTGTTGAATTTGCTAAAACGATAGGAATTCATCCAGGAATTGTAGCCGGCAGATTGCAACATGAAGGAATAATTCCACAAGAAAGATGCTCAAAATTAAAAGAAAAGTATGGTTTTGAAATAAAGAAAA
Organism: Mogibacterium diversum; assembly: GCF_938028775.1. Taxonomy (GTDB): domain Bacteria; phylum Bacillota; class Clostridia; order Peptostreptococcales; family Anaerovoracaceae; genus Mogibacterium; species Mogibacterium diversum_A. The sequence continues at coordinate 169,275 of NZ_CALIZG010000023.1, read as the reverse complement.
TGAACCGTCAAATTTTAGGGAAAGATGAAATGTAAAGGGATTGGGCATTTTGCCCAATCCCTTTTGCATGGGGAAACATCAGTTATTAGTTTGTTGACCTTTGTGAATTGGATTACTGCGAGTAGCAAAAAGAATTCCTTTCTCGGATGTTTACCCAAAAACGTATTATGAGAAAGTGAAAAGCGGGGCAAGAGTAAAAATTGCCTCGCTTTTCGTATACCGAATCTGACTCTAGGCTCTATAAATTTTAATTATTCTAATCTATTTGTGTATTTACTTGAGTAGAAGTATAATACTTCTGTAAATATTGTAAGGCATAGTAAGTTTAAATTGAAAACAATGTATCTGTTTATTTGCTAGTATTTATGCAAGTGGATGTTAGTAAAATACTGAGAAATATAGAATTTAATTTAATCTCATTAGGTCGGGCAGTCTTTTCATGTGGAAAAACGTCAGGCTATTATTGTGCCTTCTTTTAGAATAAGGAGGGATCTTAATGGATAGAAATGATCTATCAAAAATCCAACAAATTATTGCTTTTAATTTCAAAAATCTAGATTTGCTTCAACAGGCTTTTGTGCGCAGATCATATTCAAAGGAGTACGGTGGCGAGAACAATGAGGTGCTTGAATTTATTGGCGATAAAGTACTTGATTTTATAGTGGTGAAAATACTTTCTGAAGAGTTTGGTATGCTTGCATCAGAAAGGGATAATTTTAACACAAATGAAGATTTTAATGAGTTTGTATCTAAATACCAGGAAAACAAACTTACTGAAATTAAAAAAAGATTGGTTAAGAAAGACACACTTGCAAATTGTATTTATAATCTAGGGCTGGCTGAGTATTTGATTATGGGAAATGGTGATCAAAAGAATAATGTCCAGGAATCACATTCGGTTATGGAAGATTTGTTTGAAGCTATACTTGGGGCAGAAGCAATCGATTCGAATTATGATATTTCACGAATACAGGATTCAGTTATGGTAATGCTTAATCCAAAGGCCATTATATTTGAAAATAAAATCAATTATATTCAAGAAGTTCAAGATTGGAACCTAAGAAGAACTGGAGATTTACCGGAACGTGAGTTTGCGGAAACCTACAGATATTATTTCACAACTCGCGACTTATTGCATTCTAAAGCACCCAATAGATACGAAAAGTACGTTTGTTTTATCACTGTAGACGGAGTTAAAAAAGCCGTTGGTTATGGTGCGACCAAGGCGATGGCGCATGAAGAAGCATCAAAAAACATATATGACTATTTGGAAGCAAATAGCATGTTATATACAATTAAGGATGAAATCGTTAATCCCTCATTAAATATGGCGATTAACCAGCTAGAGACTTTATCGCGACGCGGCTATTTTTCTATTCCAGAGTATAGTTTTAAAGAGTTTCATGATAATGACGGCAACCCTTTTTGGAATGTGGAATGTCATATTGATGAAATGGAGTACTATTTCTATGCAGCAGCCTCTTCTAAGAAACAAGCAAAGAAAAAGGCAGCGTATGAAATGTTGAAGTATGTATTAGATAATTTTGAGGAAAACTAATTATGTCAAAGTGAGCTTTTAATTGTGATTCTGGTGAATATGAAGAGATTGATAGTATGGAATTAGCTGGACTATAAGTGAATATATTTATAATTATAATGATAGAGAATACCATCGTGAAGAGGAAGAAGTTGGACTTCGTAAGAATAGCATATTTAATGATGATGAAGATGAGTTGTTTTGCTAGAGAAAGGAACTATTGATGCAACTATTAACAATAGATGAAATAATATCTTCGATAATGAAAGAAACTGAGGGACTTGATGCTGAAATAACAGATGGAATTGTCCTTAGCAAAAAAGAGATTCCGCAGTCTGAAATCGAGAAATTAAAATCCGAACTTGGAATAGAGTATTTAGATTCGACATTTTCGGAGTATATTTTAGGCTATAATTGGGGGAATTTCGGTTTTCTCAGCTACCAGTTTGGATATGGAGATGAAACGAGCCTAAGCTGGCTGATTAACCGCAATCTTGATTATGATGAGTATCCCGTTCTTCGCAAAAAGAACCTAATAATTATTGCAAACGGCGACCCATACACTATTCTACTAGATTGTAAGTCCGGCGAGATATATGCATTCACAAGCGACATGAGTTATGAGGAGATAGTACCTGTTGCTTCCGATTTTGAAGAATTTGTAAGAGCGATGGGAACTGCGGAGTATGCTGTTTGGAAAAACGCTGAAAAAGAGTTTATAGAATCGATGGAGCGTGAGTATTCCGAGAGCAGCCTTAAGTTTTGGAAAGAACTTGTGAGCGTGTACTAAGCACTATGTAAAGGAGGCACCATGGAATTTATCATAGCTAATGAAGGCATTCCTCAAAATATCGGCTGTGAAGGAGCGACTATTGCGTACTATGGTAGTGAGATAGAGTTTCACTATGAGACGGTTCCTCCGCATGGCGACGAAATCTTTTCCGCAGAATTACCACTCCTAGATATTAAGCTTCCGTTCTGGATATATGGGAGGAATTTGATTTTTCTTGATGCGTATTATTTGCTTGCAGAAACAGTGGAGGCGCACACTTGGAGTCCCATAACTAGCAGGCTTATCAACATACATACTGGCGAAAGTGTCAGTCTTGGTGATTGGTATAATAATGTGAAGGTAAAAACGAATTACGTTGAATTAAAAAATGACTTCACTGGGGAAACGATGATGTTAAAGGATGTTAAGAAGCTGAGCTGGGTTTAAAATGCTGTAGGGATATGGAAGAGTTACGGAACCCGGAGAATGGCTTGGCGATATTATTGGTGTTTCTGACAGCAGACCAGAAGGATATTTGCTTTTAAAGAAAATATATATGGATAGGTAAATGATAAAGAGTGATTCTCGTAGAAAAAACTGAATGATATTGAAGAAATGAAAGGCTTGTTAGAAAGCGGATTAAGTAGATAAAGATCTATTTTAAGAAAATGATTTGAATAAATTAGATAATTAAGGAGATGATACAACTGAAAATAAAAAATGATGAGTTGGAAAAAATAGAGCCTAGAATATTATGTGAAGAGGCCTGGCAAGAAATAGCGAGTCATTTCCCGGATTTTAAGGTGCTTTCAAAGGGGCAAAAATTAAAGAGGGTTGCGAAAGATAAGGATATTTTCTTCGAAATATATTTCCAAGCAAATAGATATAATAATAAGGATAGCATAGAATTTATTCCACATATTGGTATTTATTCCAAATCAATAAAGCGTGCAGGTATCAATAATGGATTTATATATGGCGGTGATTTAGGCTCGTTAAGTTCAAGAAAACCGCATGCGTGGTGGCAACTTGCAGGTGCGAGCTATAAATGTACTGTGGAAGAAGTAAGCAATCTTATAAAAATACACGTTATTCCAATTTTCAATTATTTCGAGGATACTCAAGCAAATATTGATAGAATTTTAGAAGGAAATTGCACGTCAGAGAGTTTGTTATACTATATATACTATTTTGGCGGTAAAAATAAAGCGCAGCAGTATTTCAATAGAATTCTAAAGGTAAATAAATTTAAAAATAAATATATCAGTTTCTATGAATCATTGAAAAGTATGCCTGAAGAAAACATTGATTTGAATTACTCGGAATTTTCTGGGGCTATTATGATTAAATTCGCATATCTGAATGGTATTGAAATAGAAAAATAAATTTGAATTTAGTGGAAAAAATAAGAGCAATCAAGTTAATAGATAATGTAAAACTATCGGATTAATCATACACCAAAAGAGGCGATAACATGCAAAAAACAAACACACTAGAAAATAACTTAGTTGACGATTCGCTGCAAGAAGCACTAGTAGATACTACAAAAGAATGTGCTTCAAGCGACTAGGAATCAAGATAGATGAAATTTGCAGATAGAGAGCAGGATTTGATGGAGCAATCCATTTTATTCCAGACTTACTTAAGGATGAATACAAGTTCCGTTCTATTGACATGAAAACAGTCAAAATGATAATCGAACAAGTGAGGGGCTATGGAAGAGTTACGGAACCCGGAGAATGGCTTGGCGATATTATTGGTGTTTCTGACAGCAAACCAGAAGGATATTTACTTTTAAAGAAATTGTATGTGAATTGGTAAGTTAGAATGATTTGCTCTCACGCATTCAAAAACGGAGGGAATGATATTGCTATTTAGCTTTATCAATTAACTAAACCTGCAAAGCGGCTTGCTTCGAGAATGAATCCATATAAATTGATATGTTATATTTTTAGATGTAATGCACAAGCATTAGGAGGTACCCATGACCACCATTACTGATTGGCTTGGAAAAGTTGAAGATCTCACAATTACATACGATGCAGTCGTTTCCCAAAATAACCTTCTCGCTGAAAGTATTTCTGAAAAAACGGGGTTACCTTCTGTAATTTATCCGACTTCAGAGAATCTCAGAGAAGTTGTTGAAGTAGATTGGACTGATAACGTAAAAAAGGCGGATAGAACTGATTACCTTTTGGCTATCACCAGTGGAGCAATAGCGGGTCTTATTGACTCTTTCTTTGCCGGCAAATTCTCGCTTGAACATGCAAATAAGTGGGGAAGTAATGAGATTAATAAATTCGTAAAGATTGTGGCACACCGAAATGGATATGAAGGAGATAAATTATCTGGGGCAATCGCTTTCATGGAGAGAAAATATGCCATTGCTGCAGATAGTAAAACAGCTGACTTTGGAGGAGGGCTGCAGCATCATCTTCGTGACTTTTCACATCATTTCAGCCTATGTGGTCTAATGTGCTCAATTTTCACGCAGTTCTCGAGTAAGGTCATTGGAACTGACACTAACGGCAAACTGCTAATTGTTGATGTTGCTGATAAGACCCTTATTGGCGAGAATTTTGCAGAAAAGGTTTTGTTCGGAATTGTACATTGGTTTTTTCATATGGTTAGCGATATGGCTGGTTCGAAATCAACCGCAGGAAAAGGCACTGGTATTCCAGGACCGATTTTATCACTGATAAAGGAAGCTTCCGTACTTCCGTGTTTTAGAGATAGAAAAATTGGAGAAAATGAGATTCACGTTTGGATCTCAAAACTATTCAATGGAACACTTTTGGCAAAGCGTGACAAAAATGGAAAAATCATTAAGCCAGTGAAATTCGATTTGAGAAGCGAAATTGGTATATTGCAAGAGTTTGGTAGACAGAGTGTTCCCGTAATTATCAATGAATGTTTGGTTCGCGGAATGTACTTCTTAAGAAGACTTAACATTGCGATAAACGAAGCAGATGTTAATTCCGTAAAGGATTTGGAAAACATAGATATCTCAGAACTTTTGCCATTCAATAACCGAATAATTAGGAGGATGGTGACAGTTTCATCTGGAACATTTCTAGCGGTCGATAGCATTGATGCTACGATAAGATCTGCGATCAAGAATAAGGGAATAAACCCAAAGACCTTTGTAGACTTTGCGGTTCATATAAACTATGCAGGCATAGGACGATTTGTCATTGCTTGCAAAGCAGATGGGTCAATAGTTGCTGAAGATATTAGGGAAGAAAAAGAAAAGAAAGTAGAAATAGAAAATGAATTCGAGAAGGGTGTTGCAAATCTCGAATGCTTGTCATTAAATTATGAACAGCTTAGAGTTTTATACTCTCTAGAGAAGCTCATCTTAGAAGATGATATTTATATTACGGAGAAATACTCCTCGAAAAAGTTGAAGCTTGAGTGGGCAAAAGCATGGGTTGATAAATTAATAGAGAATCTATCTATCGCTCAATCTGAGAAGGATGAATTTTTCTTAAGTGAAGAGGAGCTAGGAAGGCGTTTCCAGGACAATGCTAATAGAACTTGGGTTTTCCTGGTATCTATGGAGGCAAGTCTCTTTAGACCTTATTACCCAATATTCGGTGATGATAAGGACAAGAGCTTTAAAAAGCTTCAAAATAAGAGCAAATATCTAAACAACCGGTTCATTGAAATACAAAATAAGGTCAAAAAAGAGGATATTGAAGCTTTCACAAAAATACATAAAAAAGCTGGCGCAACAATTACTGGCACAAAAAGAAGCATAGTAATTAGTGCAGTCGGAACAACTGTGGTAGTTCTTGTGTCTGGAGGGCTTGCATTTACATTTGCACCTGCAATAGCAACTGCGATTATCGGCGAGGGTGCGGCAGGGTTATCAGGAGCTGCACTTACCAGCTATAGCCTCGCAGCTGTTGGAGGCGGTTCTCTTGCAGCTGGTGGTTTAGGAATGGCTGGCGGTACAGCGATTATTACTGGTGGCGGAGCAATTGTCGGAATGATCAGTGGAACTGGAATATCTGCAGTTACGACGATGAATCTTCTTTCGCAAGATGGATATGTACTAAATGAATGTTGCAAACTCCTAACCTTTAGTCAAGTTGTTTTACGAGATAAGATAAAAGACTATAAAACGATAGAAACAATATATAGCAAGGTGGATTTTAGAGTTAAGACCCTAGAGCGAGTTGTTGAAGAATTCTCAAAACAGTCTGATGAGATGGATAAAGAGCAGAAAAAGGAAATCAAGACCAAGGTTAAAGTAGCAAAAAAGAGCATAAAATATCTGAAGAGATGTGCCGAAGCGCTACAGAAACTCTCCAATGGTGTTGATGTTGAAGTTCAATATTTATTACTTCCAGATTCGGAAAGTACAAACCGTTAATTATACACGAAAACATAGAATTGCTTATCAATTATCAAAAATCACCCAAACTCAACCACCAGTTCCTGTACCCACACATGAATTTATCATATGCTCGAGTCATGAAAGGAGGTGTCCGATATGGATCAAATCAAAATTGGAAAATTCATAGCATCCTGCAGAAAGGAAGGACACATGACTCAGGCTGATCTCGCCGAGAAGCTAGGCATCAGTGACCGAGCAGTATCGAAATGGGAGACTGGAAGGTCCATGCCAGATTCGGGAATCATGCTAGAGCTATGTGCGCTTCTACACATTAACGTAAACGAACTCCTGTCGGGCGAAAGGATCATGACAGAATCATATGACAAGAGAGTAGAGGAAAATCTTTTAGCCATGAGGCGAGAGATAGAACAGCGCGACAAACGGATGCTCAGACTGGAGATGTGGCTGACCGTACCGACAATCGTAGTGGGAATCATCCTCATAGTTCTTGCGGTGCTCCTCGCCATGCCGATGTGGCTCAGAGTAGCGCTGGTTACATTCACTGTCGCTATGGTTGTTGTAGTGGGATTCATTGCGGTTGGCATTGAGCAAAATGCAGGTTATTATGAATGTGAGTGCTGCCATCACAGGTACGTTCCGACCTATAGAGAGGTAATCTTAGCTCCGCATAGAGGTAGAGACAGGTATATGAGATGCCAAAAGTGCGGTAAGCGGTGCTGGCAGAAGAAAGTGCTCACAGCTGAAGACTCAGATCTCTAAACCGCGATAGTACATATTGCAATAATCAATAATCAATAATCACTAATCACAGGGGATAACACATGACCAAACAACAACTCCTCGCCCTCTGGCAGGGCAAATCATGGGACAGCTCACCAGCTGGAATATACTTTGTAAGCCGCAAGCCCGGTAAGGATTTGCACTTTAGCTTCTCTGGATATAGCGAAAAGGATATAAAATCTATCCCAGACTCAATAATGAAAAGGCTAAGTGTCGAACTCACCGAGTTGGATCAAGAGGCACTACGCCTTATAAAAGAAAATTTCCCCGAAGAGAATGTCGAAGGTATCACGCTAACCGACGTAATGTTCGATAAGAGTGGATGCTACGATGCATTTGCGTTAGGATATTATGTGGGTGAATCACCAGCGGGTGAACTGTATCTGCTAGTTAGCTTCGACGAGGAATTTGAGGCTAATAGAGAAGTGATCTGCGAAGCGTATTAAAGAGTAGCATCGGGAAGCATTAGATATACGCGGTTAATCGGTATCTTTTCGCCGAAATCCATACCTAGACTCCATGCTACTACAAACCACTACACACCAAGAAAGGCAATACTATGAACGATAAAATAAAAGCTTTCATCGAAGATTTCAAGAAAATCGAGAACAGAGAAACCATAAAGATCAATTTAATACCCGAAACCAGGACTCCGTTGACAAGCAGCAACGTTGCGGGCTGGTTCTATTTGCCGAAAACCGCGAACATCCCTACTACCGATAGGGGTGAACAGCTAATGTATATGGCGCAGATAAACTGCGAGGAGCTGCCTGAGAACAGCATCTACCCATCAAAGGGCATCATGCAGTTTTGGATTTTTGGCGGAGACTATAATCTGGGCAACGACTATACAAAGCCTACTTCAGATAGCAAAAAAAGGGTTATTTACTATCCAGAGATAGACAAGCATTTCTCTGAAGAGGAACTCAGAGAGATGTACGAACCACAGAAGGATAAGAAGGAAGATGAACTTATCACACCTATTAATGACGGTGCACCATTTGCCATGTCCTTTGAAAAAACTAGCCAGTGGATTATGCCGAACGATTTCCGATTCGAGGAGATTTTTACTGAGAAGCTTAATGAACATATCGATGAGCAACAGGCAGAGGGTGACGAATCATATGACATCGACGATGAAGAGGTTGATGAGATCATAGAAGAGCTCGATATTTCGAATCACACTCAGATTGGTGGCTACGGCCATTTCACGCAGGAAGATCCACGCATGTACGAGGACTTCGAGGATTACACTGAGTTGCTGTTCCAACTGGACTCCGAGTTCGGAACTGACGACTATTACATCCTGTGGGGAGACTGCGGCGTAGGAAATTTCTTTGTGACAAAAGAGCAACTTCGCAACTTGAACTTCGCCGAGAGCCTCTATAGCTGGGACTGCTGCTAATCGCAAAATAGACTATAGGATTTTACTGCCCGATACCTGAGCCGCGTGTAAGGGGGATATATATGAGAAGACAGGACAGAGAGATAACAGAATTAGACGAACTGATGGAGATAATAAATCGCTGCGATATATGCAGGCTAGCGCTTAACGACGACGGATATCCGTATATACTTCCGCTCAACTTCGGCACAGAGGTGAATGACGGTAAGCTGACGCTGTATTTCCACAGTGCACTCGAGGGCTACAAGGTTGGACTATTCGAGAAAGATAATCGTGCTACCTTCGAGATGGACTGCAAGCATGAGCTCGAGTATTTCGAGGACAAAGGGTACTGCACGATGGCGTATGAGAGTGTAATCGGAAGAGGCAGGATTCGAATCCTCTCGGATGATGAGAAGATGCACGCCCTGAGGCAGCTCATGAATCACTATCATGAGGATAAAAATGCATATTTTAACCCTGCCGCTGTTCCGAGGACATTGGTGTATGCGCTAGAGGTTGAGCATATGACGGGGAAAAGAAAGAAGCCAAAAGGTCATATACATTTATAAGTGATCTAGGGTATGATTATATAGTACCTATTGCTTCAGTGTTTGAAGAATTTACAAGAGCGATGGGAACGATTCAGTGCGCAGTATGATGGCAAAATGAGAAATATTTTGCAAAGCTGATGGAGCGAGGAGCTCCCGAGGTTAACCTAAATTTCTGAAAAGAATGGGTAAGCGTATATTAAACAAAGTGTAAGGGGTGAAATTATGATTACTGAGAAAATGACATTGGCAGAAGTCGTTAGGCTTTATCCACAAACAATTCCTTATCTAAATGAGCTACATCTCGATTATTGCTGTGGGGGACATCTACCGATGGATGAGTCTTTTCCTGATGGTGAAGTAGATGTGCAGAAAATTGTGGCAGAACTTAATAAACTAGCTGCAAAGCCAGCTCCATCACAGGATGGTGGCGCTGCATCTATCGAAGCATTCAAGCGTCTAAGCGTTAACGACATGCTTGCAGACCTTGAAGTGACACATCATAGAGTTGAACGCGAGATGATGACCCAGCTAGATCAGCTCATCAATAAGATTCTAGTTGTTCACTACACGCACCATGCGGAGGAACTAACGAAGATCCATGATCTATTTGCAGCTATGAAGGCTGAACTTGAGGTTCACTTTGCAAAAGAGGAGCGCTTAGTATTCCCTCTAATGCGTGTTAATCCGCATCCAGACAATGAGACGCTTGCCTTTATCAAGCAGCTTGAAGATGAGCACAATGCGGTGGGCGATATGATTAAGGAGATGCAGAGGCTAACTAATGATTATACAGTGCCTCAAGATGCATGTGTGACTTATGAGCGCACATTTAACTTAATTAGGGAGTTTACCGAGGATATCTTCGTGCATGTTTTCAAGGAGAACAGCATAGTTTTCCCTGAGTATGAAGAACAAGCTTAGAGCTACGACTCAGCCATGCTGCATATTTGCAGATGGGATAGACAAAATATGAGCAAGCGAATACTAGAAGGTGCGGTTTATATACCGTACCTTCTGTTTTTTTATTTTTTTGAATCTCAAAATGTATAAATATAATAAAAATGAATTTAAGTCAGAAAAGTGAGGTTGTACACAAAGCTGCTATTAATGCACTTTATTGTTCTTTTTTCGCACTTTTTATGGAATTAGCTTGCTTGTCTATCCGCTATAGGCTATACTCCAATAAAATGCATAAATATTATTTTTTGAACTGAATGACTACGTTATTAAAAGGAGGAACAACGTGAAACTTGCAAAACGAATTATTGCATTCATTGCAGTAATAGCGATTACAATTGGACCATTATCATCCCCGCAGGATGTTAGCGCTGCGACTCAGAAGGACGGCTATAACATCACGATTTCTAATGTGACGGTGTCACCTAGCCCGGTGAACGTCGGCTCTCTAGCTTCTCTGAAGTTCGATTACAACATCGATACGCAGTCGGGGAATGCGATGAAGCCAGGTGATACGATTAAGCTGTCGACGAATATCGGGACGATGTTTGGCAATCTCCCAAGCTCCGATGTTCCGCTCTATTCCGAGAGCGGACAGAAGGTTGCGACAGCGACAATCACAGGGACAGAGATTAAGTTCACATTAGATCCAGATTTTCCGACAGACAGAAACTTCATGTCGGGAAGTCTATACACAGGGGCTAGACTGAAGGCGCTAGATAACGGTGCTACAGCAGGATCTCCAGTGACAAAGCCTCTCACCATTGAAGATGCTTCGGCTAATGTAACCTTCAAGGTTAGAGATGCAGTTCCGGGGACCAACACTGGTGGTGTACCTGCTGATCCAAGTCTCAGGACCATTAACAACAGACTGCTTGAGAAGCAGGGCTGGACTTCGGCATACGACACAGCTAGGATTAAGCTGATCTCCAATCAGCTGGGTTCGCTGCGTCTCTTTAACACTTACAACAATATCGATAGCACCTTCGGAACTTATCAGGAACAGACTAACATGATGATCGTTGATAAGATTCCAAGAAATGGCGTTGTTGACCTAAGCACTATCTCGATTTCCGCAGTTCGTTACAACTGGACAGAGGTTCCTGCAGGTGGAAACACATTTTACGGACAGGCGGCTCCTGGAACAGTGATGCCGATAGAGCGCGGAAGCAACTGGATTCCAGTGACGCAGTATTTCAGCCAGATAACTCAGTCATCTTCAGATACTTACGACAGCTTCTATGCTAAGGTTAAGGCTCATAAGATGAGCTACGGTGTATTTACAGACCCTGAGACAGGAGGAGATACCTTCATTGCAAATATGTCTAACGACTCCCTGAAGTACACCGACCTCGAGCCAGCGCTCGCAGGCATTAACAAGATAAAGGACATCTACGGAACTAACGGTCCTTCTCATGGAAATGTCGTTACCTTCTTCGCCGAGTTTGACACTCACTACCCAGAGATCACAGCGGTAGAGACTGTTACTAACACAGGAAAAGCTAAGTCCGACCAGGCAGAGGATTCCGCATCTGTTTCATACACGATCGACAAGGCAAACGGAACTGCTACTGTTGCGGCAGGAAGCATACGTGTAAAGGCTGTAGATGACATCGATGGAACTACTCCAATTGCTGGGGCTGAGTTCAAGATTCAGACTAAGATTGGCGGAATTTGGATGGATTACTACATCAGAGGTCGTAAGGCTGCCGCTAAGACTAATTCGAGCGGCGAGGCTACAATCTCTGGACTATCAAGGGGTGACTACCGCCTAGTGCAGACGAGCACGCCGGCAAAGTACACATATACCAACAAGGTATTTAAGCCAAACCCAGCATTTACAACATCGGGTTCTCTAAATGCCACAGAAGGAACGTTCTCAATTCAAAGCGCGACGCAGCCAGGATTCTCAGCGATCGTTCCTAACTACCAGACTGCAGAAGCCGTGATTAAAGGCCACAAGGACTATGTCGATTCAGAAGGAACTGCGGTAACCATACCAGAGAACACCTTTGAAGTAAGCGTTAGCCAGATTGCGGGTGAGAACTACGATGGAGTGACGATGCCTGGCGATGTGACAACATTCGTGCACAGCGATGGACGCATCGAATTTGATAAGATAAAGTTCACAAAGGTTGGAACATACAAGTTCAAGGTTAAGGAAACAGCATCAAACCCAGTAGCAGGTGTATCATATGATACAGCTGAAAAAGAGGTTAAGGTAACTGTTGCTAACAATGGCGGAACACTCAAGGCTACAGCTGACAGCGAACCAAGATTTAGAAACGTGTTTACGTCCGTTAAGAAAAACCTAAGGGTTAAGAAGACTCTAAGTGGAGACACCCCGCCGGCAGCAGGCGAGTTTAAGTTCGAACTATCTCAAGCTGGAACTACAGCATTAGGATTAAGCGAGGCGCCAATGCCAGCAGGTTCTGTGCTAGGCAAGAAGGTTGTTACGGTTAACGGAGCAGGCGAAATTGACTTTGGCGACATCGAGTTTAAGGCGGTTGGTAAGTACACATACAAGGTAGTTGAGCTAGATACAGGCCTTGCAAATTACACTTACGATAAGACGGAGTACACGGTTGTCGTAGATGTTACAGCTGATGCTAATAACCAGCTCGTAGCAAATTACGAGATTAAGAAGGGTGCAGAAACTGTAAACGATTTAACATTTAACAACAAGTACGAAATACCAAAAGCGCCTACATCACCTTCAAAGGATAAGGCGGTTAAGAAGCACAAGTCACCAAAGACAGGTGATAGTACTGGAAACCTAATGCTAATGCTCAGCATCTTCGCAGCATCCGTACTAATGCTAATCGGTGCGGTTGGTTACAAGAAGAGAATGAGATAACTATAGACTTTATGAATCTACAAGGTAAATGATTATAAAGTTATAGCCAAAAAGCATTAAAGTCTTTACTGACAATCATATTAACTATAAAGCGGATAGTAGCTACGAGGCGGCTATTCGCTTTTTTAATGATTTGAAAGCTTGAAATAAAGTATAATTAATCAAAGGAATATGAATAGCAAAAGATAGCAACGGATAGCAACATATAAAATCAGGTAGCACCCGATAAAAACATAGAATTAGGGGGATAATAAATGGCAGGTAATGAACGAGTGCTCAACGAAGCGGAGCAAAGAAGACTAGAGAGATATAAGGTAAAATGTGAAGAACTAGAAAGCGAAGGGTACACCAAGACAGACCTTACGATATCAGTCGCAAAGGCGAACGTCGGGGCATTATATGGACTAATCATGACTGTGCCCTTTATTGTTATTTATGTTCTTAAATATAATGGAGCTGATTTTGGGAGATCACGAATTTCAGCTAGTTCGGGTATAACTGTTTTGGCACTACTATTATTGTTAACGATGGTACATGAACTAGTTCATGGTGTAACATGGAGCAGATTTACAAAAAATGGTTTCAAAGATATTGAATTCGGAGTGATTTGGAAATATATAACACCGTACTGCACTTGCAGTCAGCCACTTGGAAAGTGGCAATACATAACAGGCGCTTTGATGCCAGGACTGTTACTAGGAATAGTACCATGCATAATCGGGTGCCTTACGACCAATATACTTTTTCTTGCAGCTGGAGTGCTGATGACTATCGCTGCAGGTGGAGACATTCTAATAGTCAAGATGATATTGGGTAATAAAGCGTCTAAAACAGCGCTGTATCTAGACCACCCGACAGAGATTGGGCTAGTGGTGTTTCAGAAATAAGTTTCGCTACCACCTTATGAGACCAAGTACAACAAGATGGGCAGGATAGAATAAATAGAAAAACCATTTGTTAAATGAAGCCTTGCTACCACGCTCGCCGTTATAAGCATAGATAATCGGGATAACCAAGAGCGTGCCAATCTGCCACACCTGACCGTACCAAGGTAGACCGTGGCTTACACACATGAACGCTGACAATGAAAAACTAAGGACGCTGATGGCCGCATAACAGATGGCCTGACGGTCCTTATTTTCTTTGTTCATATAAATCGACAGTGTGAATAGCGGCCCAAATATCAGCCAGTCTGTCTTCATCGACAGTACAAGTAATACGATGACAGCGATAATACCCTTTAATGTGCCAATCTTCTTCCAATTATCTACAACCTCCATCAAGGCAAATGAACATGCAAATGTAAATAACACATTGCCAAGTGGCAGGGTGAAGGTTCCCGACTCGAAGAATGAGAATGGTATCTGTGCGATTACCGCAAAGGTGAGAAGCCTAGAGAAATACTTTTTTCTGTTGGATGTATGAACGAAGCCTTCAGCGAGTGCAAGGCACATCGAGGGTGCCGTTATTCGCCCTATCAATCTAAGGACAATATAAATACTGGCATCCGGTGCAAAAAACACGGATGCCAGATGATCACAAACCATTGATATTATCGCTATGTATTTGATCTTATTTATGCTCATTTTTATACCAGTTTCACTATTAAAATGATAATCACTTTTCGCTTGTATTTTACCATAGAACATCAATTATCTTAAAGAGCTTACTCGCTTCCTGATATAAATCGTAAAACCAAGGCTTATTATCATTGTCCCAAATACGACTAGCCAAGCAGTGACATTCGTATTATCTCCAGTCTTTACAGTTTTCTTTGACTTTAACGGAGTATTTTTACTCTGACTAGCAGCTGGCTGCTTCGACTTAGTGTTGGTTATAGTCGTAGTTTTGCCGTCTGCTGAGACATCAACTTTGGAGCTATATCCAGTTGGGACATCGAGTTCCTTTACAGTCCATGTATAGCTATCGTCGAGGTTGTTCCAAGTATACGACCAGTTATTTGTAGCATTAAGCTCTACTGGTGTGCCGTAAGCGGTACCGTCCTTGTACAGCTGAGCCTTTGCGGACGACTCGGAACCATTCTTCCAGATCTTCTTAACCGTGTGTGTCACATATTTGATAGTGGTGTTGTTAAAGGATATAAATCCATTTCTGTCTCCTGTGTAATTCATTGAGCCATCCGGATTGAAGGTTAATCTAACACCGTCGTATGTATAGTAGTTTCCGTTAATCTCAACGTAGTCAAGATCATATGAATACCTACCAGCAAAATATGGATAACCATTGAAGTAGCACTTTACAGTATAAACGGTCTTATCATACTTGATGCCTGGAACATCTGTAGGGATCTCTTCCACTGTAAAAGTTACATATTTTGTCTCAGGTGAAGGCTGTTTTTCTTTTAAATAATAAGAGACAATACTATCGAAATATACAAAAAAAGTGTTGCCTCCATTACCAATATTTTCGTAAGGCTCGTGTGTAAGCGGTGAATCGTAATCCTCGTGCTTACGAATGTTGCCTTCGGGATCCTTGATAACTATTTTAAATTTCCCTATGTATTCAGTGGGAACTGGTCCATTATCAAGAGTTTTAGTGAATTCGGCTGGGTATGGTTGGTAACTGGCAAAAGCGGAGCCCAGCGAAAAAATGTTTATAAGCATGAGTGCGAATACTAACACTGCTAGCTTTCTGATTGTTCTTCTTGAGTCTGTCATAACGCCCTCCTTTTATGTGGTTTATGGATTATATCATAAGCATAACTAAAATATACCTGAATAATCTAAATTGTTTTTTAAAAAAACATTTGTAAAATTTTATATAAAAAGTCTCGCTAAATCCGAAAAATTTGTGAACTTAGACTCATAAGACTAAGTGAACCCAACGGGTACAGAATATTTCAATATGTCAATACTGTGTTTTTTGGTGTCGAACTCGTGAATATATAGTCAAATTATAAGTTTGATTATATTTTATAACTTTGATAATATACTCTGGAATAGATAGAATCGGTCTTTTTATGGGCTAATGTGTGTAACACAGTCTACATGTTATATCAGATAAACGAATTTATTTGGTAGAGGTTTATTCCCATTAATGAGGAATAACAAACAGAAAGGAAAGGTACTAATGGGTAACTCTGAAGAGACAAAGAAAGGAAGATGTATGAGTACCAAGCTATTTAAGAAAATGGCTGCGTTGGCGCTCTCCCTTGCCATTGGGCTAAGTGGATTTGCAATGCCAACATTTGCAGCAACACTTGATTCAACACTAACTATTAAGAACGTTGAGGCAGGCGCTACTGTAAAGGGTTACAGAATCGTTAAGGAGTCTAACGGCAAGTGGGTAGTAGGCAAAACTGGAATCACAATCGCTGATCCTGCAAAGCCAACTGCTGCTGAAGTATATGCAATTGCATCTGCTGGAGACTTCACAGGTCTAGACACAGTAACATTTGCCGAGACAGCTGGAAAGTACGTTGCAAATAGCCCTAAGGCAGGTATTTACCTAGTAATGGTAACACCACAGGCAGGAAGCACAGGCGTATATACACCTATGATTGTCAGCGCTGACTACAAGCAGGATGCTGGCGAGGACAAGTCTTCTGTTCTTGATGTAAACGATGCTAACAAGCAGTTTAAGATCGGAACTACAGCATATGCTAAGAAGTCAACACCTAAGGTTAAGAAGGAAGTATACAACAAGACTGAGAATGATCAGGTAACTGGTGATACTACTAAGGCTGGAGACACTCACAAGATTGGAGACAAGGTAGAGTTCAAGATTGGAACAGCTATCCCTCTATACACAAGTGACTACAAGAATCCTAAGTTTGAAATCTCTGATAAGCTATCAACAGGTCTTGAGCTAGATCAGACTTCAATCAAGGTATACAACGGAGATCCTGCACCAGCTAAGCTGCTCACAGAAAACACCGATTATACTATCGAAGGCAAGACTGCTACAGGATTCACAGTAAAGTTTACTAAGACATTCCTTCTAAATAGCGCTGACAAGACTAAGATCAACGTTACTTACAAGGCTACTCTAACTGAGCAGGCTAAGTCGGGATTTGATCCAAGCACAAATACTGCTACAATCGATTACTCAACATCGCCAACAACTAACGATGGTAAGGATACTGACAGAACTAAGCACTACACATTCGATATCAACGGAGATGTAGGTACTAAGCTAAACCAGACCAATAGAAAAGAAGAAATCGTTAAGGTTGGTGTGGACGATGAGAATAACACAGTTACGGACGTAATTACTTCTGCTGAGACAACATCATCTGCAGGTAAGAAGGCAGGTGCAAAGTTCAGACTTTACAAGAAGGATGCTAGCCTCACAACTGCCGCTGAATATAAGAACCACGAGGCGACCCTTCTAGTTAAGAGAGGACTTGACGCAAGCGACAATATCGCTGACGAATCAGAGACTAAGGCAGACGGTAAGATCAGATTTAGAGGTATCGATGCTGGTGAGTATGTGCTTGTAGAGACAGAGGCTCCAGAAGGATATGCTAAGAACGAAACTCTAGTTCCAGTTAAGATTAGTGCTGAGCTAGATGCAGACGGAAACCTAAAGTCATACACAGTAACTATCAATGGAGTTGAAGCTGGAAAGTACGTTGCTACATACGAAAAGGATGAAGTAAAGACTACTACAGGAACATACAACCCACTACACTTCAACAACTACAAGCTAGGAACGCTACCAAGCACAGGTGGAATCGGAACATACCTATTCTACATCGTTGGTGCAGCTCTACTTAGCCTTGCAGTTGCGATGATGGTTAAAAAAAACAAAAGTAACGCTGCTGTAAAGTAGTGATTTAAATGCGGGTGCGGATAAGTGCACTTATAGTTAAGACTCTTATCCGCATCTTTTAAAAGAAGGATATTAGAACAAGAGTAGTGAATTTTAATGCGGGTAAAAGAGAGACAGAATCTTATTAAACAAAATAAAAGCTTTGTCGGAATAGCACTTCTCTTTATCGTCGGACTATCAATAATGATGTATCCTCTGGTTAGCAACTGGTGGAATCAGCGATTTGCAAAGCAGATGGTGCAGAGCTATAACAAGGCGGTGAAGCATGGAAATGTCGATTTCAACAAGGAGTTTGAAAGAGCAAAGGTATATAATCGCGAGCTTTCTCCGAAGGCCGTTCCTGATGCGTTCTCATCTAAGGAGAACAAGCGGGATATGGAGTATGAAAAGTGCCTTAACATCAACAAAGACAGTATGATGGGCTACATTATAATACCTGCCATCGATGTTGAGCTACCAATATTCCATTACACTAATGAGGAGGTCTTCCAGAAGGGCGTAGGACATCTGTGCGGAAGCAGCCTTCCAATCGGCGGCGAAGGAACACACGCAGTACTTTCAGCGCATCGAGGACTTCCTAGTGCAAAATTGTTTACGGATTTGGACCTGCTCAAGAAGGGTGACAAATTTTACCTGCACATAATGAACAAGAAAATGGCGTATAAAGTGGATAGCATCAAGGTCGTTAAACCTAGCAACACCAAGTCGCTTCAGGTTCAGAAGGGCAAAGACTACGTAACGCTTGTAACTTGTACACCGTATGGCGTTAATTCACACCGACTACTTGTTCGCGGACATCGAGTTCCTTACGATGGACAGAATGCTTCAGTGAAGAGAACCAATATAGGGCACATTTTTAAAGTAATTTTGTGTATACTTATCGGATGCGGTATCGCAATATTCATAGGAAGGGTTTTGGACAAGAGGAAGAAGTCCACAGATAGTAGATGGAAACACATAGAGTAAAAAATAATTTAAAGGGTCGATTGTTCAACCTCGTCATGGTTCTTCTGTTCATTTCGGGTGCAGCGGTAGTTCTATATCCTGCGGTGAGTGACCTTTGGAACAGTCAGTGGAATAATAGGATGAAGTCAATTTATGACAAATCCGTCAATCTCTATTCTGAGGACACGCTGAAGGACGAGTGGAGTAAAGCTAAGGCATATAACGCACAGCATACGGTTAATACTGTGAAAGATGCTTTTGATAATGATGAGTACATCAAGACTCATCCGTACAGCGACCTTTTAAATCCTAGTAAAAACGGGGTCATGGGATATGTCGAGATTCCAAAAATCGATCAGGAAATCATCATATACCATGGCACATCGTCTAAATCGCTCGAGCGAGGCGCAGGGCACGTAGAAGGGACGAGCCTGCCGATTGGCGGTAAAAGCACACATGCTGTAATTGCGGCACACAGGGGATTACCGGGGGCCAAGCTGTTTACAGATTTAGACCAATTAAAAAAAGGCGATAATTTCTATTTAAGAATTTTAGACAAGAAACTTGCTTATAGGGTTGACCAGATTAAGACCGTTAAGCCAGAGGAGCTGAGCGATCTACAGATAACCGAAGGCAAGGATTTTGTCACACTGCTAACCTGCACGCCTTACGGGGTGAATACGCATCGGCTAATGGTCAGAGGCCATGGGGTGCCATACACAGATCATGATGGCGTGAGATCGCCACTACTGGTCTTTTTGAACTCATGGCAGTTCAAGCTTATGGTCGCAGCAGCAGTAATCATAATTGCGCTGATTTTCATGCGAAAGCAGAGAAAACACAGTAATTAGTGTGAGAGATAGGACATTGAAATAATGCAAAATGACAGTTTGGTAAAGTTTAAAAAATCTATATGGATAGTAGTGCTTTGCTCGCTGATTATGACTATGTTATCAGTGCAGAGTGTTATGGCAGCGCATCCTGATCTAGTTCCAGATGTAGACACTGGAAGGCAGGACTCGCTTACTATTAACCTCGTGTACCACAAGGACAGAGTCAATCATGTGGCAGTTCCAGGCGCTACATTTGAAATACACAAGGTTGCGAACTTGACCACTAGTGGAGGAAGTGCAAAGTACAGAGCGGTGGCTGATTTTGCTTCAGCTAACGTCAAGTACAACGGGCTTACCAAAGAGTCTTCTGTTGTAGCTGCTAAGAAGCTATCAGCACTAGTTGATAGAGATAGCATAGCGGGTACTTCAAGGACTACCGATTCACAGGGTCGCGTGTCCTTTTCGGGATTATCACATGGAATTTATCTAGTAAGACAGACTGGTGCTACAGGTCACGCTAAGGCGTACCATCCAGTAGGACCTTATCTAGTTGTCGTTCCAGGTATTGAGAGAGTGAATGATGAGAACAAGTGGAAATACGATGTTACAATGGAGCCTAAGGTTGCTCTAATTAAGAAGGACGTTCCACCTGTCGAGGTTGCTTTCAAGCTAACTAAAAAGCTAGAGGGCAAGGACCTTAAGAAAGGCATGTTCAAATTCACGCTCAAGGAAGCTGACTCAGATTGGAAAATTAAGCCTAACGGCCTAACCAAGACAGTTTCAAATGAAAGCGATGGCGGAATTTTATTCAGACTAAACATCGCCAAAGAAGGAACTTACAACTATATCGTCAAAGAGGTAAATGACGGTCAGAGTGATATAGTTTACGACAAGCGCGAGGTGCGTGTTGTCGTTAAGGTATATGAAAACGAAGAAGGTCAGCTCAAAGTGAGAGATATCCAGCAGCAAGGTGACGGCGTCTTCACTAACAAGGTTAGGCGCATAATCATCAAGACTGGGGATACGACGAGAATTGCGATTTATGTAATCGCACTTGCGAGCGCTTTAACAGCATTAGTGGTATTAGTGAAGAAGAGAAAGAAGAAGGACTCCTAATTTGCAAGGAATTAACAGTGGATATTAGGAGAATTGCTTATGAGAAAAAAGACATTAATTAAGAGTATTGCATCGATTTTCGTCGCCGTATTACTCATTGTCAGTTTGATGCCTTTGTCTAATTTATCTGGTGTAGGTACAGAGACATACGGCGCAGATGAGGATATTGAGTATAATGTTTCACCTATAAAGAGCAGCTACGCTGCCGGTGATGTAGTATCTGTTACAGCGGAATACAGGAATGTCGATGCAAGTAATACGGAGAAGAAGTTCTCTATCAATCTTGAATACAGCAAGGGAGATTTGGAGTTAACCTCAGGTGCGGAATCTCAGATTGTGCAGCTTAAGAGTGGAAAGTCCGAAGCCTTTGAATACAAATTCAGAGTTAAGAAGAACATTGTAAAGCTCAGCGACAAGATAAAGATAAAAGCATCAGAGAACACAGGCTCTGCAGGATTCAGAAGTAGAGGCAGAGTAGCTGGTACGAGAGCTTCAAGTGGGACTAGCAGAGCGACTGTCTCTACTGCTGATATACTGGAGCACAAAAAGCGAATTGACTATCTAGGGGATGGTGTAACAAACAGCGACACGACGGTGGCTCAGAATCACAAGAATGACGTGAAGGACCTATATCGCATTTACGTTGACGTTACAGGCAAGGAGATTAAGAAGCAGCCCTTTGATATCCTGTTTGTAGTTGACCGTTCATCCAGTATGGAAGAGAAGGATATGTATAGCACACGTTCCAATTCGTACATCTCTAGAGACGGTGCTGTATCTGAGATGCTTAACGGATCACAGACTAGTTATACTGGCCGTGGACTAATTCCTGAACTGCTCGATCTCAATCCGGAGAATCAAATAGCGGTAATATCATTCGGTGGAGACAGAAACCATACAGTAAACAAACAAGATGCACAGATTGACAGAGACTGGGGCAGGAATAAAAGCTTCGTTAACACTAAGGCTTTTTACTGGAACGGCACTAACTATACGGCAGGGCTTGAGGTTGCAACTGATATGTTCAACAAGCCTGCTGTGAAGAATAACGGTCATAGAAAGCTTATGGTCTTTATCTCTGACGGTGTACCTACATTCTATGTGGATAACAGCGGTGTCAGACACGGAGATGGTGGTATTAATTGGGCGCCATATGCCAAGGAGCCAACTAGGCAGAAGATTGATGAGTTTATTGCTGATCACAAGGATGTAATGATTCATACGATAGGTGTTTCTAAAGATATCAATGGAACTACATCTTCTAGTAGCCCGGAACTACTTCAGCACATGGCTAAGAAAGGCGGCGGAGAATACATCGGTGTATTCGATAATGCCAACCTTTATGAAGAGGTTAAGAAGCTTCTGGAAGCCAATATGGTAAATGTCCTGAACGTGACAGACGAACTCAGCGACTCGGTCGAACTTTATGCGGCACAATCTGATGTGAAGGTTACTCGTAAAGAGAAGGCGACTGGCATCGAAAAAGTCCTTTATGAGAACGGTAACAGCACCGCGGATAACTGGAACAATGGTCATCGCATCATCGAGTCGGTTACATATACTCCTTCGAGTTCACCAGATTCGACAGGAAAGATGTTCCTTCAGTTCCACGAAGATGAAAAGGTTGACAGCAAATTCATTTATACGCTCTCCTATAACGTAAAGGTCACTCCTAAAGCATATGAAAAATATGAAAATGGTGGCTACACATCAACTGGAGATACAGATACGGACTACGGAAGCAATGACACTAGCTCTGGCAAGCCAGGGTTTAGATCTAATAAATCTGCAAGGATTAACTACGAATTTCAAGATGAAAAGATCGAGGAAGAGTACAAGCATCCAGTAGTTCAAGTCGCAGATTCAAAGCTCGTTTTGGAGAAGACGGATAATACTGGAGAAGCGCAGCTGAAGGGTGCAAAGTTTGACATATATAAGGTTTCGTCCCAAGGCACCGCAGGAGCCGTTAAGCTCCCAGGTACGACGGATAAGTGGGGGATACCTTTTAAGAGCAATCTAGTTGTTGATAAGAAGATTGAACTTACAGCACCAATCGGAGAGTACTACATCGTGGAAAAGGAAGCTCCGGAAGGATATTCCATTATCTCTGAGCCTATCAAGGTTAAGGTCAGAAGGGATACTGTTGCGGTAGTAACAGGAGCTTCTTGGACGGAGACAGAAGCTGCAGATGATAGCACGGGGACACCTATGAAGCTCAGAATCAAGGATAATCCTCTGTATGAACTGCCAAAGGCAGGAGGGATTGGAACTTACTTGTTCTACCTCAGTGGGGCTTTCTGTATGACCGCAGCAACTATATTCTATAGAAGAAGGCGCAGCGAGGCTTAGACAGTAGAAACCCATATAAATCAGGGGTTTGCAACGATTCAAATTAATGAACTTTAATTTGAAATTTGATAATTGTTTTGAATCAATTTCTGCTTAAATTTGATTTATATTTATAAATCTGATAGACTTCTAGAAAGTAGACAAAATTAGTCTTTTTATAGACAAAATGTGTGTGTTTTTAGTATACATTTGTCATCAAATAAAGACATTGCGCGTTATTTGGACAGTTTTTCTACTAAAAGGGTATGTGAAATAAAAGAAGGGCTGAGATTTAGGGGACTTTATTATATTAATGATAAAGAGAGACAGATGCATGAGTTTCTAGCCTAGTTTGGTTTGAGCTTATGCATTTTTCTTTATTTATAAAACTTGTGACTAGAGTCACTAAAACGTTAATCCATTATTATGTAAAAGGAGAAAGAGTATGCAGAGATTAGTAAAAAAGCAAATTAGCTGCATCGTAGCAATGGTTATGGTATTGCTACTAGCTATGTCTGTAATTGTTCCAGACAAGACTTATGCAGCGACAACTCACAGTCTTAAGATCACTAACGGTGGTAAGACTGCACACACTTTTGAAATCTATCAGGTTTTCAAGGGTGATCTATCAGGTAAGGTTCTGACTAACATCAAGTGGGGTAGCGGAATCAAGGATGCATCTAAGGCATCGCTAGGAAGTGCAAGTGCAAAGGCAAAGACACTTACTAACGTAACAAAGGCAGAAGAGTTTGCTAATGACCTTCAGTCTCACCTTGGTACACCTGCAAAGACACAGCAGGTTGCAGCTGGCGGAAGTGAGACAGTAACAGGACTTGAGCCTGGTTACTACCTGGTTAAGGATACAGCAAGCTCACAGAGCAACAAGGAAAACGGTGCATATACATCTTACATCCTTAAGATCGTATCTGACACTGAGACAAATGCAAAGCTTGACGTTCCTACAGTTGTTAAGAAAGTTCAGGAGAACAGCGACAATGAGTGGCAGGATGCTGCTGATTACAACATCGGCGACACAATCCCTTATAAGCTAACTGGTACTCTTCCTACAAACTATGACAAGTACACAAAGTATGCATACAAGTTCCACGATGAGATGTCTGCAGGTCTGACTCTAGATCCAACTTCAATTAAGGTTAAGATTGACGGAACTGAGATTGCAAGCAGCAAGTACACTGTTACACAGGATGCTGGTTCAAACAGCTTCACTGTAGCTTTTGCTGACCTTAAGGCACTCGACACACCAACAACTGCTAACAGCAGCATCGTAGTTGAGTACAATTGTAAGCTAAATGATAATGCCGTTATCGGTTCTGCTGGTAACCCAAATACAGTTTACCTAGAGTACTCCAACAACCCTAACAGAGGTGGAGAAGGAGAATTCGGTAAGACTCCTAAGGATAAGAACATCGTATTCTCATACAAGGTAATCGTTAACAAGAAGGACGAGAACAACGATCCTCTAGTTGGTGCTGAGTTCACACTTTACAAGAAGACTGCTACTGGTAAGGAAGCAATCACAAGATTCACTATCGATAATACTATGGCTGCAAACAAGACCACATTTACATATAAGGGTCTAGATGCAGGCAAGTATGTACTCGAGGAGACAAAGACTCCAGCTGGCTACAACAGCATAGAGCCTATCGAGTTCACAATCAAGGCTGATTACGATAAGACTTCAGATGATCCTAAGCTAACTAAGCTAGAGAGTCTTGGTGTGCTAACATTTACAGCAGACAAGAATGCTGGATCGCTTTCCGCTGACGTTGTTAATAACAAGGGATTCACTCTTCCAGAGACTGGAGGAATGGGTAGAGCTCTAATCTACGTACTAGGAACAATTCTCGTAATTGGTTCATTCGGATACATGAGACGCAGAAAAGGAGCAACTATTAAGTAAAAATGGGTAAGATGAAAAGAATCATCCCCAACATAATAGTTGCAGTAATGCTGATTGGGGGTATCGGGCTTTTGGCTTATCCCACGATCAGCGATTGTATCAACGAATTGCACTCCTCTAGAGCAATCGGGAGCTATGTAAAGAAGACTAAGGATTTATCCAAAGAGAAAAAAGCACAACTTCTAAGCGAGGCGAGAGCATATAACGAGACTTTGGTCAACAAGAAGAATCGTTATTTCCTTAAGCCCGAAGAAAAAGAGCAGTACAACAAGCTGCTCGATGTAACCGACACAGGCATCATGGGGTATGTGGATATACCTAAGATCAAGACATACATACCTATATATCATGGTGTTGATGCAGGTTCGCTTCAGATAGCGACAGGGCATATACCTGGGAGCTCTCTGCCGGTAGGTGGTCCTAGTACACACAGCCTGATTTCAGGCCATACGGGACTTCTATCTGCGAAGCTTTTTACAAATATCGATCAACTTGAAGATGGCGACATCTTTATGATCCATGTATTTGACGATGTGTATGCATACAAGGTTAACAAGATTAACACTGTACTGCCTGATGAAGTTGAAGATTTGGAAATCGAAAAGGGCAAAGACTACGTGACGCTGATTACGTGTACGCCCTATGGAGTTAACTCGCATAGACTTCTCGTGAGAGGGGAGCGCACCAAATATACGAAGACACAGAACGTAGAAGACGTTATTAAAATAGTCATGCTGAAATATATTGCCATATTAGCTGTTGGGGTTATAACTCTGATAGTTTTGATAAGGCTGTATATCAAAAGGCGAAGAAAAAAAGAAAGGGATTAAATGAAAAGTAATAGAATTTCTTTAATATTAATTCTATGCTTCAGTTTTGTATCTTTCATACTTCCTTCCCATGCTGCATATGCAGATGATAGCGCGAGCCTAAACATCACGCTGACTTATGAGCATAAAGCCATAAGTGGCGCGCAGTACTCTATCTATCAGGTCGCAGATCTGAAAGCAGATAGGACTGGTTATGTCGGAAGAGCTCCGTTTCAGTGGAATGGGAATTTAGAAGAACTTAAAACCGTAGATGCCCAGATAAAGCTAGCGCGTCGTCTTGAGAGGAAAAGCCGTAATGCAAGTGCGGCGATGACACTCACGACTGGTCGTGACGGTACGGTTCGTTTTACAGGTTTGAGAAGTGGAATGTATCTCGTGGTACAAACAGGGGCAACTGGGGAAGCTGCAGACTACACAACGATGCAGCCGTTCTTAGTGATGGCTCCAAGGTTTGAGAATGGCGTTTGGAACAAGGTTGTGAATGCCAAGCCAAAGCCTGAGGTACAGAAGAAACAGAAACCTAAAATCACCAAGAAGGTAAAGACTGGTGATAACAGCGAACTGTTCTGGTGGAGCGGGTCACTGATGCTCAGCGTCGGACTTATGGCCCTCCTCGTACTGAGGAGAAAGAATAAGATGGGAGGGGTTAGCTGATGAACAAGAAGACTTTAATGAAAAAGCTCTCTTCCTTGCTGATAATCCTCGCCATCTTGATACAGATGTTTCCGATCGCTACGTATGCACAGGAAAACGCGACACACACATCTCGAGTTAGACATGTCAGAGCACTTAGGGCAGGGGCTCCAGAAACCTATGTGAAGTTCAGTATACGATCTCACACCGGCGAAAATATAATAGGACAGGTACAGTACAACCTAATGGAAGTGGACGGTGGTTCTGAAAAGATATATAAAAATGGCTTCGTGAGTTTCGTGAAACCAGATGTTGAATTTACAGGGCTAAAGCTAAATACTACCTATAAGATGTACATAAAAAATGTACCACCAGGATACGAGAGGCCAGTTCAGAGTGTAGCAGAGTTTTACTTCGATACTTCTGGGATTCACTTCACTAAAGGCAGCGGTGGCATAGTCTTACGTCAAACTGCTGAGTCTGCAAAAGTCGGAATGGGATTCTTTGTACAGGATACGTCTGGCGCTGCAGTTAAGCCTGTAACCTTTGAACTGACAAAGGAAGACGACAATGGCGACACTCCTATAAGCATTCAGGCCAGGCCAGGAACTGGGAATAGGTACGACATCGATATTACAAAGCGTGATATCGAGCTTAATAAGAAGTATAAGCTGAAAATTAAGAGTGCACCGAGTAAATACCAGCTTCCTACAGGCAATGTGGCTGAATTCTATTTCTCTAATGAGGACGGTAAGCTATTCATAAGGTTTACAAAAGGCGGTAACACATCAATCCTTAAGAAGGTCGGTGAACAAGATAAACCGCTTGCTGCTAATGAATACTACGGATTTGTAGGATACGGAGATAAGATCAAAGTGTCCAAGAGCAACGAAAGCTCCTCTGGGGTAGAGGCATTTTGCATTAGAGCAGAGGATACTTTCCCAGGCTTCGGAGACAATGCTGTATATAAGGAGTACATTAACGATGCGGATGCTCTATATAGATCAGCTCAGAGACCTAGAGTTGGTAAAAAAGAGCTCTACGACGTAATGCGTAAGATTTATTACTACTGCGAAACGCACAAGGATGAACTCCTGAAGGATTACGGACTCAACGATGCGGGATTCTGGAGAGATTCAGTAGATCACGAACAGGATTACGGATACTATAAAACGATGCAGGAGGCATTTTGGTACTACTCAAATAGCCTGGATGATATAAAAACATATAGTCAGGGCTCTAATGAGTACACCAGGATGAAGACGGCAGTTAACCACATCCTATCCGAGAGCAAGAAGGTTTCCGATGCGGAGATGAAATCCGTTAAGGTCAAGACCTACATTACAGAGATGACTGGCAAACATTCTCAGCCATACCAGCAGCTGGTTTCGTTCGAGCTGAACAGAACGACTGAAATCAATGTACTGAAGGTTGATGATACAGAGAACGCACTTAATGGAGCTGTATTCAAGCTTGAAAAGCTTGGCGATGCGTCATTTACACCGATGTATGTAGGTAGAAACCAGAATATATCGCAGTTCAAGTTCGAAGGGCTAAGTGCTGGCGAATATCGCCTCACGGAGGAGAAGACGCCGACAGGCTACAAGCCACTAGATGGACCGATTGACTTTAAGATTGAAGAGCAGAACAAAAAGTTCACTATCACGCAGACTTCGACCAATCCAATGGTAACCTTAAGCGGAACTAGTATGACTTTTAAAGTTAAGAACGAAAAGCTTAAGACGAGAATCACTGTTAATAAGAAGTGGTTCGATGCTGATGGACAAGAGGTGCAGCGTTCAGCTGGGTCAATCACCTACAACTTGATGCAGATTTCGACGAGTGCGAACGGAACGACTTCAGAGAAGGTCTATAAGGCTGGAGAGACACTGTCAGCTTCAGATAACTGGACGAAAACCTATACGGATTTGCCGGTGTCAGGAAAAGCGGACAATGGCGATGACGTTACTTATGGTTACTACGTAGTTGAGACAGCCGTGCCAGATTACGGTACTAGCTACAGCAATAGTAACGGTGCGGAAGTTCAGACACCAAAGGATGCAGCGGTTTCATCAGGAACTATTACAATCAAGAATACTGAGAATATGAGGTTCCTGCTGCCTGAGACCGGAGGCCTTGGTAGAACCGTGCTGT
Source organism: Mogibacterium diversum (assembly GCF_938028775.1). Lineage (GTDB taxonomy): Bacteria > Bacillota > Clostridia > Peptostreptococcales > Anaerovoracaceae > Mogibacterium > Mogibacterium diversum_A. The sequence continues at coordinate 140,517 of NZ_CALIZG010000023.1, read as the reverse complement.
ATATCGCAGGGGTGATACTCGTGCTCATATCGGCAGGGGTGATTATCACTAGGAAGAATCGTTTAAAGAACGGTACGAAATAAGAAGCTAGAGAGCGACTGCTTTATGTGGTTGCTCTCTTTTTTATGAAAAAAGCGTTGCGATTCATTTTGCGTTCATCTTTCTCATTTATTATATGGACAACAAGAAGCAAAGATGAGGAGTTTAATTTCAAATTAAAACAGAAAGAGGTAAAGACATGAAAAAGATTTTCAAAATAAAGACATTAGCAAAGTTTATCGCATTAGCAGTTTCTATCTCAGCGCTCGGTTCAGCAGTTGGATGCTCAAGCAATCATGATGAAAAGGCTGTGCGCAAGGCGAAAGTAACAGTTCAGCAGGCAGAGGAAACGGCACTCAAGGAATCGAATGGAGGAACTGTTATAGGATATGAGATAGATGTTGACAATGAAACTGTAGTGTATGAAATTACCGTTAGCGACACTAATTCTGTAAAGGAATATAAAATCGATGGAGAATCAGGGAAAGTCCTGAAGGTTGAGGCAGATAACTTCAATTCAGATTCTGAAGACAAGGCTCTCATAGGTGCGAAGCCACAAGTTGACCTTGCAAAGGCTGAAACACTAGTGAAAGAAAAATATGCTAAGGCAATTATCATGAAGCTTAAGCTGGACATTAATGAAAATGCTCTCGTATACAAAGTAACTGTAATAGATGGTAAACAGACGATTGATGTAAAGATGAGTGCTGTCGATGGAGCGTTCTTAGCAGAAGAAAATGAAGATCAGGATGACTAGTTAATAGTATATGATTGTATATAAAATCTCGGTTAGATTATCTAGCCGAGATTTTGCGTATAAGATGATATAATAGGCGACAATAAAGAAAGTAAAGGAGCGAGACCATGAAGCTGTTAGTAATCGAAGATGAGGTTATGCTTAATAGAAGTATAGTAAAGCTTCTAAAGACTCAGCAGTACAGTGTTGATGCGGCATATGATGGGGAAGAAGCGATTGACTACATAAGAGCAACTAATTACGACGTAATAATTTCAGATATCATGATGCCTAGACTTGATGGACTTGGTGTGCTTAAGTATCTAAGAAATCATCAGATTAAGACGCCTGTCCTCATGCTAACAGCAAAGGATACGCTTGAAGACAAGGTGACTGGGCTAGATGCTGGTGCGGATGATTACCTCGTTAAGCCTTTTGAATTTGATGAGCTCCTCGCACGCATCAGAGTTATGCTGAGACGCAATAATAGAGAGATTCTCATGAGTACCGTGCAGTTTGGTGATTGTTGCTTAGATTTTATAAAGAAAACAGTTACCAAGAATTCGTCTCTAGTAGACCTTACAGCCAAGGAGTACGCTCTGCTCGAGTGTTTGGTTAGGCATCCTAATGTTATATTGAGTAGAGAGCAGATCAGAGAACATATCTGGGACTTTGACTATGAGGGTGAGTCGAACATTATCGATGTATTGGTAAAGAACATTCGCAAGAAGCTAGAGAATCCGATGGTCATAGTGACGAAGAGAGGTATGGGATATGTATTCAAATCAGAAGAAAAGGAATAGAAAGAGAACCATCGTCTCGAGGGTTACTCGTTGGTACACGGTATTTGTAGCAGCTATATTTATTGCAATGTTCAGTGTAGCGCTTGTGCTTTCTGATACGTGGTCGAGTTATACAACCAGAACAGAGCTCGAACGAGCAACGATAAGGATGGCTTCAGACCTCGATGATTTTGAGTCCTATGACGACGGTGTATATTTCGCAATATACAGTAAAGATAAAAAACTCGAGCGAGGCACGCTGCCACAAGGGTTTCATGAAAATGCTCCATTTTCATCAGGAGAGATATCGAAGTACAGTTCTGATGGCTTAAATTATTATTACTTTGATACGTATAACAAAGAGGAGCAGAAGTGGGTTCGTGGAATTCATTCCATCAAATGGCTGAGCTATGAGCTGAAACTATTTCTGCTTGCAATTGTTGTTCTTGCACCTCTTTCAATGATTTCGATGTCACTTGGGGGTAGAAGAATACTTAAGCGCGGTTTACTTCCGATAAATGATGTTACTAACATGGCAGAGGATATCACGGAGAGTCGTGACTATACGAAGCGCATCAATACGTCGTATAAGCATTCGTATGATGAGACGGCGAGACTTGCAAATGTATTTAACAAAATGATTTTCTCTATACAGGAAAATTTCGATAAGGAGAAGCAGTTCAATCAGAACGTATCGCACGAGCTCAGAACACCACTCTCGGTGATAATGGCAGAAAGTGAGTTCGGAGCGAAATACGCTGACGATTTAGAGAGTGCAAGGGAGTCTCTTGAGGTAATAAACCACCAGGCTAAACTGATGAAGGATATGACAGAGCAGATTCTTGAGCTTTCTAAGGCCGAGCAGTTATGTTGGTCTGATTTAGATAGGCTGTCGCTTTCGGAGCTTGTCACAGAATACTGCAGACAGCACGAGCGAAAGTGGGTAGAATCGGGACTGAAATTTGATATAGAGATTCAATCGGATATATGGATTTATGGTCACAAATTGATGCTTTACCGTGTGCTTGATAATCTCGTGAGCAATGCGATTAAATTTTCTAAAACGATGGTGTTAATAAAGTTGGAGCGTGATCAAGGGCAAGGTTTTGGCGAGAATCAAAAGAACACATCGTTTAAGTGCGAGAAACCCGAGGAAATCACTGACCTTACGACGGCTACTTTAAAAGTAGTGGATGACGGAATCGGCATATCACCAGATCATATAGCTAAAATCTCGGATAGGTTTTATCAAGTCGATGAATCAAGAAATAAAGAAATTAACAGTGGGCTCGGACTCGGACTATCATTTGTGAGGGAAATTGCGGAGCTTCATAGGGCGGAGTTCAAGATAGTCTCAGAGGAAGGTGATGGTGCTGAGTTTAGACTCAAATTTATCATGTGTTAAGGAGCTATGCCCTCAATCTATGCTCTAACATTGGACTGTAACAAAAGCAATAACAAAACAAGGTTAAAAAACAAAGAAAAGTTGCAGTAAATGCCAATCTTATCGATTTTGTAACATTTAGTAGTGTGTACGCGATTTGCAAAATATCTGGACTTCGTGTAAAATAAACGAAATTAGTTAAGAATTACTTATATAATGCGGTAGTGCGTTATATAGAGAATTTTTGCATTATATCATTAAAAGCTGCGCTGTACATTTTGGTGTATGTGTAGCTTAAGATAAGTGTATTTATAAGGAGGGATTATGAAGGCAATTAGAAGCAAAGCGGTGTCCATACTGTGCTTGATGGCCATGATTATCACAACTCTGATATCTGGTATTCCATCAGTAAGTGCGGCGGCTTCAGGTGCGTCATCAGGAACTAGTGCGTCAGCTTTCTCTGACACGATTAATTTTGGCCAGAGCGGTTCTCTTACGCTAAACCTAAAGCCTACTTCGCCTACGACAGTAAGGACAGAGACGAATATCACAACAGGAATTGAGATTGATGCGACGGCGCTGACGAAGCCAGTCGAGGGACTGTATCTCGAGATTGAAGTGCCAACGAAGCAGACATCGAAGAACCAAAACGATACCAACAATATCGCTGATGGAACTTACCTGGATAACTTCGCGACGCCAGCTTCCAAGACACAGCCTATCATTAAGTCAGAAGAGACAATCGTGACTAACGATGGGAAAACTATTAAGCGAATTTATCTGAACAAGATAGACAATACGGTAAGATTGCAGCTTCCATATGTAATGAGCTTTGCAGATAAGACTACACCAAGTGATTTTAAGCTTAAGCCAGTAGTTCGCATGTATAGTGCTGATGGCACTAAGCTTTCTACACTTGAGGATAAGACTTATGGTGTTACTTATCCAAAGCCATGGCTCATGAAGATAGTTGCGGGAGAAGAGACAGACGATCAGCTCGTATATGCTGGTGCATCTAGCAGGACGAATCCTTCGTCTATTTCAGAAGATGGTGCATCGGATATTAACTACAACTTTAAATTGTATCAAGAGTACAGGGCATATCGCTCAATTATAATCACTGATAAGCTTCCGACATATGTTGATAGCGCAGGCAATACTAGGACTGCTAAGTTTGACCCGGCAAAGAACCCTAACTGGACTCTAAGCTCCGACGGTAAGACGGTTACGCTAAGATTCGACATACCTACGGGCGTTAGGGATTTGCACGATTACATCAGGGATAATCTGCCAGCTTATTCAAATCTTAAGCTGTCATTCCCAGGTGCAAAGTACATGAATGGATCTAATAGAGTAAACTTTACGAACACTGCAGAGATGCAGGGAATTCCATTTAATCCGGGTGCAGCTGAGGCTACTGTCGGAAAAGTCGCTGGAAATGAACACAATTTTGATGATGATACGAAGCGTTTCCGCTTAGCAGGTGATGACTACAACGGCGATGGAATGCTCGGCAAGAAAGGTCTACTTACCATTCCGTTCGACAAGAACAGTCTTGCGGTAAGAGAGCTGGAATATGCTATCAAGTTGGTTAACAAGCTCGATAGACCGCTTACAGACATTGAGATTTATGAGGACGTTCAGAACACTGGTGGTCGTCTATTTATGACGATGATAACGGGGAACCTCGTAGGTGTAGGTTCGAGAGCAAATCTCAATCTCTCACAGCTAGAACTAAGAGGCTATAAAGCTGACGGAACGTACGATGTTATTCCGCTTACTAATAATGGTGCAGCATGGCTATTTAAAGGCGAGGTAAATGCTGACAGCAAGGAAAAGCTACAGTCATACCTTGATCAGATCAATCAGGGCACGTTAGATCCTGCAAACGCTGGTGCAGTTGATCCTAAGTACAAGAGAGTGGGCTTATACCTCAAGGATTTCACACTCGCACCTTCAGCAAACTTAGAGTTTAACCTCAAGATGATGTTTATCAATCCTTTCGGGGAAACCTATAACGATAGACCTATCAACAATACAGTCAAGGCCGATGTCAACAGGGTTAACGAAGATGGCTCCAAGACGAAGATGGATCTGTCTGGTAGCTGGAACTCGTACTTTACTCCTTTCACCGAGAAGGTGTGGTTAGGTAAGGAAACTCGCAATCAGAGGGTGGGGATGCCAAACGAGAGATTCACTGCCAGGGTAGGTTTTAGGCTTGATACGCTCTCAGGAGCACGATATCTAAAGAATCCAACATTCGTGGATTTGCTGCCAACCGGTGTTTCGTATGATCAGCTTACGAACGTTTCGCCGATAGTTGGTTCGAAACCAGTTCAGTCGGTGGAGTTTATTAAGAACTACAACGAGACTGGCCGAGATGCGGTTAAAATCGTTCTACCTTCAGGCTACGTATATGAATATGCGAATATGGCTTATGATATTGTCGATTTATATGTAAATAATGACGTAATACCTAGCAAGGCAGAGAATGATCAGTTAAATAATAATAACGATGTATATTTCTACGCCGACAACTGGACAAAGGGAACGCCAGCAGATTTCGCTGGTCTCTATAATACGAACAACTTCGTAAAAGACACACTAGACATCAATATAAATGGTGTCGTGGATGAGACTATACTAAAGGCAACTGCCAAGGTTCTGGGTAACAACGTAGAGAGTATTCAGTCGGATAAGCACATAAGAAGCCTCGAGCCTAATACTCCAGGCGGTGCTGCTGTATACGGAAGGGCATTTACGAGAAATACAATCTCGACAGATTTTGCCGATGTGACAAACACAAGCGGATTATTCCAGTATCGCCTAAGTGTTCGTAACTATTACAACATGGCGATGGATAAAATTCTCATGTATGACGTGTTCCCACATGTAGGCGATGGCAGAAATTCTGCATTTAGCAACACCCTTCAGGGACCACTCGAGCTAAAGATCGGTTCTACAGATGTAAGCAATAATTACGACATATATTACCGCACGGATAAATATCCTGATAGAACGGATAAAAACGAGCTAAACAGCTCTGCTTGGACTAAGAACCCTGGGGATTACACTAAGGTTAAGGCTATCAAGATTGTAGGTAAGAATGGTACGACTTTGGAGCCGTACACAGTTCTGTCTGCATACCTCACGATGAAGGCCCCAACTTACGATCCTAAGCTATCAGAGGCTGTTGCTAACAACACATTCAGTGTTATATATAACGACGAAGTAAAGCTTCGTGAGACCGATGTTGTTTCTAACAAGCTGATTGATAAGATGGATGTTGAAGCAACTAAGAAGTGGGTTGATACTGAGGGCAATGAAATTGCAACTCCGGATGTTAACGAAATTACGGTAAAACTCTTTGCCAATGGTGAAGATACTGGTAAGACCGCTAAGCTGACAGCAGCGAATAACTGGAAAGCAAAGTTCACACAGCTTCGCCAGTACACTGTGGTTCAGAATAATGATGGCACTACAACTAAGACGCCAATCGTTTATACGGTGAAGGAAGCTAACCAGAACGGGAATAACAAAGTAACGTACAGTGGCAAGACATATGATGTTACAGCTAATTCTGTTCAGGTAAATCCAGCTTCGCCAACATCTCAGCTAGGCATCACCATAACAAATACGATGGAACAGGAGCAGGTAGAAGTTTCAGGAACTAAGACGTGGGATGATAACTTCAACCAGGATGGCAAGCGTCCGACATCAATCAAGGTGAACCTACTTGCTAATGGCTCAAAGGTGCAGGAAAAGACTGTGAGCGCTGGCAGCAACTGGACATATACATTTGCAAATTTACCTAAGTACAAGGCTGGGCAGGAGATCACCTACACAGTTACAGAGGAAGCTGTAGATGGATATACGGCTACGGTAAATGGCTATGACATCACTAACAAACACAAACCAGAATATATCGATATCCCTGTAGAGAAGGTATGGGTGAACGATAGCAGTGTAATCAGCAGCCGTCCTAACAAGATCCATGTAAAGCTTTATGCTAACGATGAGATGATTGAGGAGCGCGATATCAAGGCAGCTGATAACTGGAAGCATACATTTGCAAACTTACCTAAGTACAAAGGTGGCAAGGAGATTAAGTATGCTATAAAGGAAGATGCTGTAGGTGGATACACCACTAAGGTTACCGGAGATTCGGCTGGCTTTGTAATCACTAACACGTATGAGCCAGAGAAGCCAAACGTGCCAAAGACACCAGATAAGCCTAAGAAGACAGGACTACCTAAGACAGGAGATAGCGCAATACTAGTATTCTATGTAGGGGTGCTTCTACTTGCACTCGCAGGGCTAGCACTTTTAATCAGAATGAGAAAGAAAATAGGTGAATAATTATCAGTTCTGAGATTTAATGCCTTGTGTATTAATTAAGAAGTCGAGCATGATTGATTAGTAAAATTGTCAATCGTGCTCTTTTTTTGTGCAAAGTGAAAGATATAAAGATATGATATTGAAATAAATATACATAATTGGTAAACTTAACAGGAGTTAGGAAATTAGCGTGTAAATAATTGCAAAGGAAAGGATTATGAAAAGAGTAAGAGATTTTATTGGATATCTACTATCTCTAGTTATGATAGTAGGACTTATGCTGCCTTTGGCGAGCATGGATGTAAACGCTGCTACACCTAGAGAGGTGACAGCACGTGTAACTAAATTTACTATTCAGAATATTGCTGGAACAGACAAGAATAGTGTTTATAAGGGAGATACGTTCTTCCTAGCTATGGAGTGGGATGCTAGTGCTAATGGCGATAATATGCGTGCAGGTGATTATTTCGATATCAAACTGCCTGATCAGGTGTTCTATCCAAACGGCGCAGCGGCACTAGACTTCGATATATACGATTTAAATGGAAATGTAGTGGTTGGAAGGGCTCACATTACACCGGGCGCAAACAACCGCGGCGGAAAAGTCAGAATCACATTCAACAATTGGGTGAACGGAAGAGAAGATGTAAAGGGTAAGATTAACATAGCTGCAAAGCTCGAGCTAAGCCAGATTACTATAGATTCAAATAACACGCTAGTTGTTACGGTTGGCTCTCAGGTCTATCCAGTGACTATACGCGTTGATGGCCCTGGAATACTTCCACCTGAGGTTCTAGGTAAGTGGGGCAGTGCAGCCGCAAGTGCTAATGAAGCTAACTGGGTTATACGTATAAATCACAAGAAAGACACGCTGACTAACCTTGTAATTTCCGACAAACTCACCGATGGTCGAGGCGACGAGACATATATACCTGGAAGCTTTGTTTTGACAGAGACCACTATAGATGCAAGGGGATATGAACATGGTACCCCGACAGTAGTTAATCTGACAGGAAAGCTCAACCTCGCTGCAGACGGAAGATCGTTCAGTATAAGGATGGGAAATATTGCTCAGAAGCAGTACATACTCACCTACCGTTCGACTTATCACCCTGGTACTCTACTTAAGAACCTGGCGCAGCTCGTTTCTAGCGAACAGAGCACACAAATCGTTTCTAACTACAAGGTCATGGATTCATCGGGAGATGCTAGCGGAATCTACTCCAAGACGACTGTAAAGGTTGAGAAGAAGTGGGTTGGCAAAGCAAAGGATTCCGTAACCGTCAAGCTATATGCAGACGGTGCAGATACTGGAAAGTCAGTAGTTCTAAATGCAGCAAATCAGTGGAAGGGTGAGTTCACAAATGTACGCAAGTACAATGATGATGGCGATAAGATTGAGTATACCGTTAAAGAGGCAGACGTCTCGGGGTATACAGCAAAGGTCACTGGAACACAGGAAGACGGATTCACAGTGACAAACACAGAGATTCCACCATCGACTCCAGGGCCTAAGACTCCAAAGAGCAGACTTACACCTAAGACTGGAGACAGCAATGATATCGGAATGTATGGACTGATTTTACTATCGGCTATTACGGTTACAGGTGGGCTGCTTATGAGAAGAAAGAGTCTCTAGGTTCACGATAATTAGCAGATAACATTGTATTTTTTTAGAACAATATAAAAAGGGCGGTGCTATTTGGCACCGTCCTTTTCTAGTGTCTAAAATAATTTCAGTTATAGATGCTAGAATTATCAATGGAATTAAGCCTTTGGAATATAAATTAAACTTAAAAAGTCTAAAATTGAATAAATATGCGAATAATGATAAAATACATTGATTATGTGAATGTTTTGTAAAAGGAGGACATATGAGTAAAACTATCTCAAAGATGCTATCTTGCGTACTTGCATTGATGGTAGTTATTACGGGTGCAGTACCTAGCATAGGCGAAGTCAGTGCAGCGACTACAGACCTCAAAATCACTTCGGTTAAGGTTGTAAATACTGAAACTGGAGCTGTTGTTGCGGATCTTATGGCTGGTCAGAAACCTAAACTAAATGTCGGAACGACGTATTCTTTAGACGTGGATTACAATATCCCGCAGGAGTTACGAAATTCCGATACGTATTTTACTGCAACACTTGGAAATGGGCTTTATTTCAAGTCGTTACCGGGTGCTACATTTACACAGGGACCGATTACATCAACTGGCTTTGAAGAACTTGTAAAGACACCGACAGGTACGGGAACATCACCATACAATTATCCGACGGCTGGTTCAAGTAAAGCGCGCTCAGGGGAGGTTACGTATAAGACCAAGAAGGGTCTTGATGCAGCGGCTTCCCACAAAGAGATGATATTTACAGTCGATGAGGCGTATGTAAATCAGGATAAGAACCAGGTTTTAGCTGACGATATCAAGGTTAGGGTTGGCACGAGCACAACAAATGCGACTGATTCGAAGTCCTATGATGTGATTGCTGCCGATGAATTTACATATGCATACTGGAATGACCAGAGCTCAGAGGTTATTTCGAAGGGGAACACCACTTCGATTATCCAGACGTCGACGTCTTTTTCGCATCAATGGCAGAATATCAGCGATAAAGCATTGACGAAAGCGAACAGCAAGACGACAGTCGAAATAGTATATCCTAAGGATGTTGAGCTCGTCGGGCTCGAAGAGACAGGTCTCTATCATGCAAACGGAACGGTTGAATCGACTACGATTGTGGGAGATAACAAAGTTTCCGTAGTGTCATGGAATGAACCTGGCTCATATAGCGGCGGACTTACATTCAAACCGCACATCAAGGTCGACGCAAACAGTACGCGTGCAAATGGAAGTTCTTTTAACGTGCAGATTAAGAATTTGCATAAGACCGTGTGGAATGATACACAAAATGCAGGTAGGACTAGCAAGAACAACGTGGCTAATCTCACAGTTCAGCTTATCGATGGTTCTGATCCAGAATCCATAAAGAGCAGAACTACCGTTCAGAGTGCTCCAAACTGGTCATACAAGAAGAATGATTCTTACAATGTAAGATTGGGATCGCTCCTCATCAAGAATGATCTTGCTATCCCATCTCGCAAGGCTAAGACTATCGAGATGAAGCTAGATACTACTAATAAGGCTATCATCAGAGGTGTGACTATTCCTTATAAGGCAGGAATGACGTATGGACCTATTCACTGGACTGCTTCCGATGGGACAAGTGGTACTGCTGATCCTAGCATCCTCGAGACGTCAGGTGGAGTATCTGCGCTTATCAAGAATACTAAGCTAGGGCTCGATATCAATACATCGATTAAATCGATTAAGGTAGATATCGGCAAGCTACCGGCTGGATATGACGGCATTAGACCTAACGATGATCTCCTAGATGGTAACAAACTTGGACCTGGCGAGTTTTACGGATGGAGCTACATACCAGCAGGAGTTTTCGGAACTTGGAAGAAGGGTGAGAAGGACGATGTAGTAAGCACGATTAGCTTTTACAACTCTGACGAAACACCTACCGCAGCAGATACGGTTACAACTAAGGCAACTAGCAGAGCTCCTGAGGTTCTAAACGGCGTTGGAAACATCAACAAGACACAGGTACTCGGAGGCGATGAGTTCAAGATAACTGGCCGCATCAACGATGCTAACTGGGATTGGAACCCACTTCAGGAACCAGTGCTATATGTGATGATGCCAGAGGGCTTCAACTACAAGGATTTAACCATTACTAATGGTACCCTCGGAAGTCCTAAGTATGTAGGTGAATATCGAGATGTGAACGGAACACCTGTTAGGGTGTGGAAGTACAATGTGGATATCGGCAGTGAGACTAGAGGTCAGTATCAACCAGACTTCTCAATCAAGTCGATGAACATGAGCATGACCGTCACACCTAATGAAAATGCTGCAAAGGGAACTTATCATATCAATGATTTCTTTGCCTTTACCACCAAAGACTTCAAGGAAATTGATGCTGTGATTAAGCCTGAGAAGTGGGATAGAAGCAACTGGTCGACTAACAACAGCAGATATGCAAAGACGGAGAACGGCAAGGCAAAGAGCGTATTTGACAGCAAGGTGAATTCCGGAGAGTTCATGGTATCGCTATCAGAAGGTCCTGGAGTTACAGTGCAGCAGGCAGCTGCAGTGCGAGGTGACTCAAAGCTTCTTGTTGAGGATAAAACTACTGGCGAGAACAAAGAGTATAAGTATAATCCGACTAGTGCAGAGACTAAGACGGATACTACGCCAGTACTCAAGAGAGGCGATAAGGCGACGCTGAGAGTTACCCTTAGAAATAACGCTGCTCAAGGACTGGATCACGCGAATGTGTTCGTGCCACTACTTAAGAAGGATGCAAACTACGGACAGAGCTTTAATCCAGAGGGCAAGAACAATCTGCCACTCAAACTAGACTCTGTAAATGTTTCACCTAACTTCCGAGTGGAATATATCAAGCTTCACCCTGGTAAGACATATAATGTTAATAAGGCGCCAAGCGCTTCAGATTACGACGTAGTGACTGACCCAGCGGATGCGGATATGGTTCATCTAGTTTCGACTAAACCTTTGGCGGAAGGTGACGGCGGCTCGATAGATGTTGTATATAAGGTAGCATCCGATTTGTCCTATGACTATAACGAGAAGATTGACGTTCTATCGCCGGTACTCGATTACGATATCAGCGGTAACAAATCGATCACTACGCTCTCAGCATCGGCTATCACAGTTTCTATTCCAGAGCCTGAGAAGGTTGAGGTTTCAGGAACTAAGACATGGGTTGATGCAAATGACCAGGATGGTAAGCGCCCAAGCTCGATTACCGTTAAGCTGTATGCTGACGGTAATGACACTGGCAAGACTGCGACTGCTAATGCGGCAGGCAACTGGAACTACTCGTTCGGAAGAGTTCTCAAGTACGACGATAGCAACAGAGAGATTAAGTATACAGTCAAGGAAGTTGCTGTAGATGGATACACATCTAAGGTGACAGGCTATAATATCGAGAACACTCATAAGGTTGAGAAAACCACTGTTTCTGGTAAGAAGACTTGGGATGATGCGAATGACCAAGATGGAATCAGACCTAACGGTGTTACCTTTAAACTCTATGCAGATGGCGTAGATACTGGTAAGACAGCGACTGCTGATGCATCGAGCAACTGGAAGTATAAGTTCGAAAACCTCGATAAATACAAGGCGGGAAATGTCGTTACTTACACTGTGAAGGAAGCTTCGGTAAACGAGTACACAGTCATTCAGGATGGGTTCAACTTTACCAACAAGCACACGCCATACACAAGAACAGTTAAGGTTACAAAGAAGTGGGCTAACGATGTAGCTGGTGACAGACCTTCATCAATTAAGGTTCGCCTTATGGCAGATGGGACTGAAGTAGCAGATAAGACTGTTACACCGGATGCAAATGGTGATTGGAAGGCTGAATTCGATAATCTACCTGTCAATAAGGACGGAAACAAAATCAAGTATACCGTCAAGGAAGATCAGGTGCAGGATTATACAGCGGCGTATACCGGTGATGTGGACAATGGATATATCATTACGAATACCCACATCGAGAAGCCAAAGCCTAGTAAAACGGGCAAGAAGCTCGTAAAGAGACACGGTCCTAAGACTGGTGATATGACAAATATCATGCTGTATGGGGTTGTTCTCCTAGTGGCTGTACTTGGGCTTTTAATCGCTGTGATTAAAAGGCGCAATAAGTAAATAATATATTGGAAGCTACCCGAGTCATCGGGTAGCTTTTTGGTTGATGAAACTCTCCGGATATATGTTAGATTATCTGGTTGGACCTTATTATTTTAGGATGAGAGTGATATTATTAGCATATTAGTAGAAATGATAATCTCGCCTGGCAAATACGATTGGAAGTCGCAAGTTCAGCATAGTGGTAAAAGAGGATAAAAATGGCGTATATTGAGATGAGACACTGCTTCAAGCGGTATGCTTCTGGAGAAAGCGAAATAATAGCAAATAATGATGTAAGCTTTGAGATTGAAAAGGGAGAATTAGTTATTATTCTCGGGGCTTCGGGTTCCGGGAAATCCACAATCCTCAATATCTTAGGCGGGATGGATACCGTTAGCGAGGGCGAGGTAATTGTTGATGGAGTTGATATCGTCAAACTCAGCGATAGAGAACGCACCCTATATAGAAGAAATGACATAGGATTCGTATTTCAGTTCTATAACCTAATACCGAACCTTACAGCAAGGGAGAATGTAGAGTTAGCTTTAGAAATTGTCAGAGATACAAAGGATGTTGATGAGACCATTAGGTCGGTGGAGCTAGGAGATAGAATGGACAATTTTCCAGCACAGCTTTCTGGTGGAGAACAACAGAGAGTTTCCATCGCAAGGGCTATTGCTAAGAATCCCAAGCTCTTACTCTGTGATGAACCGACTGGAGCACTTGATTATAAGACTGGAAAACATGTGCTTCATATCTTGCAAGAAATGTCTAGGAAAAATGGCGTAACAGTCGTAATTGTGACGCATAATTCGGCAATTGCACCAATTGCTGATCGCGTGATTTATTTGCACGATGCCAAGGTTAGGTCGGTTGAAGTTAATGAGAACCCGTCAGATATAGAGAGTATAGAGTATTAGGTGGTGTATATATTATTATGAAGCAAACTATGGGGAAAGTGACACGAAGACTGATAAAAAAATCGCTAGGACGTTTTCTATCTATCGTGCTGCTGACTATGCTTGGGTCGATGACTTTAATTGGATTAAAATCTGCGGGTCAGGATATCAATAGGAGCGCAAATGAGTACTTTGAGAGGCTAAGCACTATGGACTTAGCGGTTATTGGAAGCCAAGGTCTTGGAGCAGCCGACGAGGAGGAAATTAGGGAAGCGCCCGGTGTAAGTGAAGTGGAGTTCGGGAATTTCGTAGATACAGGCCTTGCAAATTCTTCATCAGCTATACGCATATACTCAGCGCCTCGTAAGTTATCGAAGTTTGAGGTAGTCAGGGGAAGGATGCCATCACGAGAAGATGAAATCGCGCTCACAGATAGGTACAGAGGGAAATATAAAATAGGTGATATCGTTGAATTTTCTGAAAAAAGCGATAATTTAATGCAATTAAAGAGGCATGCCTACAAGATTACGGGATTTATAAATTCATCTGAAATTATCGCTGATAATACGCTAGGACCAGCTAATGCAGGCTCTGGTGCGCTTTCAGGATATGCAGTTGTAGTAAAGTCTGCTTTTAAGCAGAATGTTCCAGTGATAGCTAGGATAAGATTCAAAGATCTAAAGGATGTGGATAGATTTGGAGACTCGTATACCGATAAGTTAAAAAAGCACAGCAAGGAGCTGGAAAAATTAGTGAGCGACAATGCTCCCGCTAGAAAAGTAGAGCTGGAAAGAAAGCTAAGAGCGGAATACGAATGGCGGCTTACAAGGAGTAACACCAGTGGTTTTTACGCAGGTCAAACAAATATAGGCAAAAACCATCTCAATGGAAAAGTTGCGCATCCTTCGAAGCTATCAGTACCTGAACCTGAATATCATGTCTATACATTCAGAACAATGCCGGGTAGCGATGGTGTAAAGATGCTAAGAAATATGTCGTTTGGTATAGGAAAGGTGGGAAATGTATTCCCTGTCGTTCTATACTTAGTAGCAGCACTCGTAACTGTGGCTAATATGACACGATTTGTTTATGAAGAACGCATCAATGCTGGGGTTATGAAAGCGCTCGGGTACACTGAACATGACGTGACTAAGCAGTTTGTTACTTTTGGTCTCTGTTCAGGTGGAATTGGGTCATTCCTTGGAGTGCTACTTGGGACTTATGGGATACCATATATCCTATGTTCATCCCTGATGGCGAATATGACTATGCCTATTCCGGCACTTAAATTTAATTGGACCATTGTAGTTATTGCAGTTTTACTTTCGTTATCGTGCACGGTTATGCCAGTGCTTGCCATTGTACATCGAGAGTTTAAGGCGAATGCGGCACAGCTGCTACTGCCTAAGCCGCCAAGCAGTAGCTCAAGGATTTTGCTAGAGCGGGTAAAATTCATATGGAAGAGGATGAGTTTCATTCAGAAAGTTACTGCAAGAAATATATTTAGATACAAACAGCGAATGTTAATGACAATATTCGGAGTCATTGGATCAGTTGCGCTACTCTGTGCTGGGCTTGGAATTTCATCTTCGGTCAATGATATAGAGGGAAGGCAGTTTGGAGATCTTATAAAATATGATGTAGTTGTTACAAAGTCTGATGAGATTACAAATGATGAGCAAATTAAATTTGATAAGATTTTAAAATCATCAAGTGTTACAAGATATGAAGATGTGTATATTAAGCAGGTATCACAGCAGATAAAAGGAGTGGATGATGAGCAAGATATTACCATCATGGCGACATCTAAGAAAAGCTTTGCCCCTCTCATTGATATAAAGACAAAAGCCCTACATAAATCCATTACTTTACCAAAGAATGGAGTTGTAATTACCGAAAAGCTAGCTAAGCTATTAGGGGTATCGAAGGGCGACACGTTTAATCTTAACGATGGAGGCAAGACATATACCGTTAGAGTAAGTGAAATTGCTGAGATGTATGCAGGACACTATATGTTCGTTAGTGACGATTACTATTCACAGATATGGGGTGAGACTCCTGCTGCCAACAGCTATTTGGTCAAGGTCAATGAGAAGAGTGATATTGCTAATGTGGCATCAAAATTCATGAATCTAGAGGGTGTTAAAGGAGTAGCTCATAATCTCAATATAATCGAGCAGGTTCGTGGTGTATCAAAATCTTTGCTGACGGTAATGTTTGTTTTGACGATTATGTCGACCCTGCTAGCCATAGTGATTCTCTATAATCTAACTAACATAAATATGGTAGAACGAATCCGCGAGATATCTACCGTTAAGGTCCTTGGATTTCTTAATAAAGAAGCCACCATGTACCTATACCGTGAGACTATAGTGCTATCAATTATCGGAATTGGACTAGGGCTTATATCGGGTAAAATACTACATGATTTTATAATCGCGTATGTTGCTCCATCGCACGTTATGTTTACGCCCAATATAGAGATATGGGGATATATAGTTCCGAGCGGAGCAGTTATAGGAATACTATTTGTGTTGTGCGTTTATGTAAATCGCATGATTAGAAAACTCAATATGCTGGACGCATTAAAGTCGGTTGATTAGAAACCAGCTTTATATGGATAATACTATTGACGTCACTAGAATAACCAGTATAATCGTCTTAATAGCACATTATTTAATTGTGCGAAATCTTTTGTTTCTATCGACATGTAATGATGATTAGGTAGGTATATATGAAAGCAGTAGAGGCATTATTTCCGGTGTTTTTTATGCTCTTTTTAGGGCTACTGGCAAGAAAAAGGCAGTGGATTACATTTGCACAGAACGAAGGTGCAAAGAAATTAGTATTTACAATCTTATTTCCGTTACTAGTATACAAAGTGCTTGTAACATCCGAGCTCAAGAGTACATTCCTCATCCAGATTATATATATGGATATAGTCTGGCTAATTGTGCTGTTTATAGGGTTTAAGCTAACGCCGTTTACCGGCAAAAAGTTTGCACATATCTCGCCTTATCTACTAGTAACTTGTGAGGGTGGGAATGTAGCTTTGCCACTATACATATCTATAGTCGGAGCGGCACATGCGGTTAATATAGTCACATTTGACGTTGCTGGAATCTTGATTAACTTTGGAGTGCTACCGATTCTTGTGACTAAAAAAGTCGTTGGCCAGGTTGAGTGGAAGGAGCTGTTAAAGAAGATTTTTACAAGCTCGTTCATGGTTTCGGTCATCGGGGGAGTGTTCATGAACCTTACAGGACTTCATAAAATGATTATGAGCATGGGACTCGAGTCTACATTTAATTCAACGATGGAGCTAGTTATAACACCGATAACAGGCATTATACTATTTACACTGGGATATGAACTGAAATTCGAAAAGGAGATGATTTCTTCTCTAATAAGACTTGCGCTAGTTAGACTCGTCCTCTGCTCGATAATCATAGGGTTATTCTATGTAGTTTTCCCAGAGCTCGTATCTGAGAAGGTTTTCGAGATTGCTATTCTGCTGTACTTCATGTGCCCAACTGGATTCCCAGTTCCACTTCAAGTACAGGCGCTCGTTACGGGTGAGGATGATGAGAGCTATATGTCAGCATTTATCTCACTATTTCTTGTAGTTGCGCTAATCGCATACACGCTAATCACAATCTTTGTGGCATAACGGATAGTTATAATGTAAATTTTTAATGATATTAAGGAAATTATGGAGGGGATTATGAGTGAGATTAAGAGCCCATGGCCAGGACCAAAGGGATTGATACCTGTTACAAGCGGGAAGGCAGATGATGCGAACGTATATAACAGGGCATATCTGGACAGCATTCACGTGGAGATGAGGGTGATTGATGCAGTTATTCCGGACCTAGGCTGTGAAATATTTGGAGAGAAGTTTTCTTCGCCGATTATGATGCCTGCTTTTTCACACCTCAATAAGGTTGGTAAGGACGGCAAGAAGCCTATGGTTCAGTATGCAGAATCGGCACTCGAGCTCAATGTTCTAAACTGGGTCGGTATGGAGCCGAACGACGAGTATGCAGAAATTGCTGCTGTCGGTGCGAAGACTGTGAGGATAATAAAGCCTTTCATGGATCATGATAAGATTCTAGATGAGATAAAGTTTGCTGAAGAACACGGGGCAATCGCTGTAGGTATTGATATCGACCACGTGCCTGGAACTGATGGCAAATACGATATTGTAGACGGATTCCCTCTTGGACCCGTTATGCAAGTAGACCTTGAGAAGTATGTAACGGCAACTGAACTTCCATTTGTTGCAAAAGGCGTACTGTCAGTTCAAGATGCGGTTAAGGCTAAGGATGCAGGCTGTAAAGCGATAATCGTATCGCATCACCACGGAAGGATACCGTTCGGAATTGCGCCAGCCCAGATACTCCCAAGAATCAAAGAGGCTCTAGAGGGAAGCGGCGTGTTAGTATTTGCTGATTGCTCTATCGATACTGGATATGATGCGTATAAACTTCTCGCACTGGGTGCAGATGCGGTTGCTGTAGGACGCGGAATACTTGGACCACTACTCAAGGATGGAAGAGAGGGAGTAACCAAGAAGGTGATAGAGATGAATCAGCAATTATCTGAGCTCATGATGTACACGGGCATTAAGGATGCTTGCTCTTTTGATAAATCGGTATTGTATATATAGCTGATAAATTTATCACAAAAATACATGATAAAGTCTTGACAAAGTTATGGAATAGGATAGAATGGAGATAACAAAATAAGAAATGATTATATAGATAAAAAATCTTGATTAAGGAGGAATATGATATGGTAAGTGCAACAGTTGGATTTATAATTTCGGGAGGATGCATGGCCTTATCTTATGGTTTAATCAAGATGACATATAATAGAAGCAAATATGGTAGAGCGTTCCATTAGGGAACATACCATAGGTAACATTTTCTCTATATTCCTAAAAATGCGGAGGGCGAGCTAAGAGTGCTCGTCCTTCGCATTTATATATTTTTTTTAAAAAGTCATAAAAAACCTCTTTACAAAGTTAGAGAGCTCTAATATAATAAGCATTAGTTAGAGATAACTAACAAAGCAGTATATAATTACCAGGAGGTGTTTACATGTACGTTGTATATTGGAGTGCTACAGGCAACACTGAAGCAATGGCTAACGCCGTTGGCGAAGGCATCGGTGCAGATGCTAAGGTTGTGTCTGTATCTGAGGTGAGCGTTGCAGATGTAAAGGGTGAGGACAAGCTTGCTCTAGGATGCCCTGCTATGGGAGCAGAGGTGCTTGAAGAGGAAGAGTTTGAACCATTCATCGCAGAGCTAGAAGGTTGCTGTTCGGGCAAGAAGGTTGTTCTATTCGGATCGTACGATTGGGGCGATGGCGAGTGGATGCGTTCTTGGAAGGATCGTATGGAAGAAGCTGGCGCAGTAGTTGTAGAAGAGCCAGTTATCTGCAACAACGAGCCTGATGATGCAGGTCTAGCACAGTGCAAGGCTCTCGGTGAAGCACTAGCAAACGCTTAATCATACCTAAAGCGTGAGCTTGTGACCAGAGATGGCACATTCGAATAATCGTACAGATAATATAAACATAATTATGCTTAATAACCATAAGCAAATATATCCAAACCATAATAATCATACTTTCAACCTACATATTTAAGTCATTTTGTTAATCGCCAAAAGCCGGGGGCATTAGCCTCCGGCTTTTGGTTTGTATATTCAAAACCCTTGCTATAATGATTTGTTGCCTTCGGATATTTTATGTGCAAAAACTATGATCGCTATACTGATCAACATCACTACAACTGACATGATCGTCCCCTCTAGTCCAAAACCAGTATTGTATGCGAAGCTGTTTGTATCATGCTTAGTATCGAGAATGAATATTGAGTAGGATGATACCTCGCCACTGTTTGGAAGACCTAGTATTATATTCTGATTGAAATTCCAGGTCGTGTGACAAGCCATCGCCATCCATATGCTATCAAAGTAATGAACCATGAGTGCGAACAATAAACCTGTGAGGAATATGTCGAGAAGTGGTAAAAATGAAACATGTTCATTTCCAAGGTGAAGCGTCATAAAAAATAAAGAAGTCACCAATATCGCCACCCAAGGACTCGAATATCTGTGCAATACCCTTTGATACATGAATCCGCGGCAGATAAGTTCCTCTGCAGAGGACTGAACGAATACCGCAATAAACATAAGGAGTATCGGGAACAACTCAAATTTCGCAAAGCTGAGCTTAATATCGCCGTGAAGGTACGCGGTGAGCGCACAGGCACCGTTCATGACAAATCCAGCTCCGAAACCAATCACAAGGTTTTTGATATTGTTTCCGTTCTTTCGATGCTTTAACGCATCTAGTATGTAGCGATTGTCTTTGATGCTTAAAATGGCTATTAGGAAGACAAACCATATTCCCCAAAAGGTTATATAAAGATTAAATGTCTCCGTATACGCATCGCTGAACAGCGTGTAGTTAATGGGAATTAATGATATTAAATCGCCACCTATTGTGAGCAGGAAGGTTAGTGCCAAAATCCAGAGTATGTTATCTCTGAATCCGTGTTTTTTTGTCATGTTTTCTGTCATTAGATATATATATCCTTTCTACTCCATGTCTATTTATATTTAGCTCGTTCGAGCATAACAATCATAATGTGTAAGATAAAAGATTATACCATATATGATATATGGAAAAGAAAATTTTGCATCTCAAAACGTGCATTTGCGTGAAGAATATTTCATAAAATAGTTTTGCACAATTAGTCTAATACATGTATAATTAAGTCGAAAGTAAATGCAGCTGGTTACTGCATGATTGATTAACGAAATTTTTTTAAGGAGGGTAATTATTATGGCTAAGAATAAGTACGCAGGTACACAGACAGAGAAGAACCTAGAAGCAGCTTTTGCTGGTGAATCACAGGCAACTAATAAGTATACATATTTTGCATCAAGAGCTAAGAAGGATGGTTTTGAGCAGATTGCAGATATCTTCCTGAAGACAGCTGCAAACGAGAGAGAGCATGCTAAGCTTTGGTACAAGGAACTCAACGATGGAGTTGGCGATACAGCATACAACCTAGAGGATGCTGCTAATGGTGAGAACTATGAGTGGACAGACATGTACGAAGGTTTTGCTAAGACTGCTGAGGAAGAGGGGTTCCCAGAGCTAGCAGCAAGATTCCGTCTCGTTGGAGAGGTTGAGAAGCATCACGAAGAGAGATACCGTGCACTTCTTAAGAACGTAGATATGAAGAAAGTATTTGAGAAGAGTGATGTTAAGGTATGGGAGTGCCGTAACTGCGGACACATCTGTGTTGGAACTAAGGCTCCAGAGGTTTGCCCAGTTTGCAATCACCCACAGTCATTCTTTGAGGTTCACGCAGAAAACTACTAAGGAGATAGTCCATACGGCTTATCTGGGCTTCGGTTCGCCGAAGCCCTTTTTATATAGGATATATACATGATTGAAGTAAGAGAGCTTAAAAAAGAATATAGGACTGGTGACTTCATCCAGAAAGCACTAGATGGTGTATCGGTCACATTCAGGGACAATGAGTTCGTAGCAGTTCTAGGACCATCTGGTTCTGGTAAGACTACGCTGCTCAATATCCTCGGCGGTCTCGATACTGCCGATTCAGGCGAGATTATTATAAACGGTACGTCGACTAGGGAGTATAAGTCCGCTGATTGGGATACATACAGGAACCATAGAATTGGATTTGTATTCCAGAGCTACAATCTAATACCGCATCAGACAGTGAGGGCTAATGTAGAGCTAGCTATGACATTGACTGGTGTAGGTGCCGATGAGAGGCGCACGAGAGCTGAAGAGGCACTTGATAAGGTTGGGCTTAAGGGCCATGAGAACAAGAAGCCGAGCCAGCTTTCTGGTGGGCAGATGCAGCGAGTGGCGATTGCAAGAGCACTTGTAAATAATCCCGAGATTGTACTAGCGGATGAACCGACAGGTGCGCTAGATACTGAGACTGGTATCCAGGTTATGAACCTATTACAGGAGATTGCCAAGGATAGGCTCGTAATCATGGTTACACATAACCCTACACTTGCTGAGCAATATGCAAATAGGATTATCACGCTTAAAGATGGTTCGATTCTCGAAGATAAGAAGCCGGTTACAGCAGAGGAACTAAAGAGTAGCGCAAGAACGAAAATAGGCGAATCTGATGCCGGAACTAAGACTTCGATGAGCTTTCGAACAGCTCTTTCACTTTCATTCTCCAACCTGATGAGTAAGAAGGGACGTACGGCTCTAACAGCTTTTGCAGGATCGATTGGAATTATTGGAATTGCGGCGATTTTAGCACTCTCAAATGGTGTAAACGGGTACATCGCTAAGGTCGAGGAAGATACGCTCTCGTCATATCCGCTCACTATTTCTAAGAATGCAGCGGATATCTCGAGCCTGTTTGCAGGAATGTCTGGAAATTCCAAGGATGATAAGAAGAAAGAAGCGGATTCAGACTCTGCAGTTCAAGAGGATTCTGGCAATACAAATAGTGCAGCCAAAGCCGAGAATACGGAAATCAAGCAGAGGAACGTGCTCGGAAACGTCTTTGGCAGCACCAGAAAAAACGACCTAGTTGCCTTCAAGAAATATCTAGACGCAAAGGGCAACAAGGTCCGCCGAAACGCCTCGGTGATAACATACAACTACGGAATCACACCGCTTATCTACCAGACCAAGAGTGAATCAGATCCAGTGCAGGTCAATTCGACTGATGGCATGGATGCGAACTATGAGAGCTTTGGAATCCAGAATTCGAGCAACACGGGCTTCTACCAGATGCTCGATGACGAAAAGCTTCTGAAACAGCAGTACGAGGTAGTTGCTGGAAAGTGGCCTAAGGAGTCAACAGAAGCAGTGCTCGTTTTAAACAAGGATGGCTCAATCCCTGATTTCACTCTATATCAGCTCGGATATTACGACCGTAAAGAGTATGACCGCGCCATGATCAAGTACAGAGAGACGGGAAAGCTTGAGATGAACACAGAGAAGCAAAAGCCTTTTAGATACAGAGATGCTCTAAAGCTCAGCTACAGTGTGATTTCTCCGGGCGAGATTTATTCGTATAACTCTCCAACAGGTACATGGCTCGATCAATCGAAGAACAAGGCGTTCATGATCGGTAAGCTGGAGAATGGAGTTAAACTTAAAGTAGTTGGTGTGATAAAACCTAATGGTAAGACCAGATCCAATGCCCTTCAGCCAGGTGTAGGTTATCTGCCATCCCTAACATCGCAAGTTATCGATAGAATGAAGGATGCAGATATAGTTAAACAGCAGCTTGCTAATCCTGAGGTGGATGTATTCACAGGCAAGACATTCGAAGCGCTCAAGGAAGAAAACGGAGCATCGCTCGATATGAGCAAATTGTTCAGCGTAAATCAATCCATGCTGGCGAGCGCATTCAAGTTCGACGCATCAAAGCTTCAGAAAGCATTTGGTATGAGTCCGCTGGCGAATATCGACTACTCTAAGGCGTTGTCCAAAGTTAATACGACGAGCCTAGCCCAGAACATGATGAGCGACATCATGCAGGAACTGGCAGAGTTCCCAGCATATCTGCAGCAACAAAATATCACGCTGACTCCAGCCGAGCAGTCGATGATCACCACAGAGACGAGTCAGCTCATCGCAACACTGCTCGCTGGTTATCCGGCATTTGCAAGCGACTATGCGAATAATCATCCTGGTGC
The DNA here is from genome assembly GCF_938028775.1 of Mogibacterium diversum. Lineage (GTDB taxonomy): Bacteria > Bacillota > Clostridia > Peptostreptococcales > Anaerovoracaceae > Mogibacterium > Mogibacterium diversum_A. The sequence goes on along the minus strand of NZ_CALIZG010000023.1, from coordinate 116,888 downwards.
AGCACAGAGCGAAATCATAACTGCATATCTCTCGAGCACCAATTCGAGAACCGCAATCTCAAGCACTGCAACTCGCATAGCACAGAATCTAAATAGAAGCGATCTTCGGGGAACGATTGAGAGGGCTCTCACCAATTACATGCAGGGCAGAATGGCCAAAATTATGGGTAAGTTTATGAATCAGGTCATGACCGAGATGCAGAAGCAACTAGGCGCGCAGATTAGCAGCGGTGCGACTATGAACGGTGATATGGCTAGTGCTATGAAGAGTGCATTTAGTGTTAATCCTTCGGCGTTTGCAAAAGCATTTTCGCTGAATATGGATCAGACGCAGATGGCAGCACTGTTCTCTCAGTTCATGAATAACGGTATCGTTACATACGATTCAAACCTCAAGAAGATGGGTTATGCAGATAAGTCGAGCCCTGAATCGATTTCGATATATCCGAGCAGCTTCGAGCGAAAGGATAAGGTGATCAATGGTATCGACAGTTATAATGCCCGTATGAAGAGGTCTGGACACAAGTCGCGTGTTATAACTTACACTGATATCATGGGTACGCTCATGTCTTCGGTCACAGATATCATAAATATGATAAGCTATGTGCTAATGGCATTTATCAGTGTGTCACTGATTGTAAGCTCAATCATGATAGGAATCATCACTTACATATCGGTACTGGAGCGCAGGAAGGAAATTGGAATTCTGCGCGCAATGGGTGCATCGAAGCGAAATATTGCAAATATTTTCAACGCTGAGACATTCATCGAAGGACTGCTATCTGGTGTATTTGCGATACTCTTCGTATACCTCGTGAGTATTCCGATTAATATGGTCGTTCTATCATCCTTTAATGTCGAACGAATTATGAGGCTGCCGATTGGTGCAGCACTCGTGCTGATAGGGATATCTGTATTCCTAACATATATAGCTGGACTGATTCCTTCTAGGTCAGCAGCTAAACGCGATCCAGTGGAGGCACTCAGAAGCGAGTAATCGCGAATATAAAAAAATAATTATTAAAATAGCCTTATGAATTTATAATTTTCATAAGGTCGAAACCATCATCTAAAGCGTGAGTTCTACGGCACGAGAGACTTTTAGGTCCGGTGCTTGGGCTTGCGCTTTCTTGTTATATGCATAAAATTATATTATGATTACATGTAACCTATGTACGGGGGTATTTTACAAAGAGGAGGTAGAATATGACAGGTTATAAGAAAAGGACAGTCATATTGATAATCGGTCTGATAGCTCTACTTGGGCTTGTGGGCTGTGGAAAGAAAGGCGAATATGGCAGCTTGTCAGAAGAAGAGAAAATCGACAAGGGGCTGGATGCTTTTGAACATCTCAAGAACGGAAAAATTGAGATGAAGAACCATCTTAAGTACGAATTGAAATCACCACAGGAGGGACAGCAGTCAAAGTTCGACGCTACTCTCACCTTTAAGGGGGATTTTGAAGAGAGCCCAGACCACCTGCTTGGTGTTTACTATGATGGTAAAAACAAAAACGATTTCTATAACGATGCGATCTCACATTACTCAAAAAATGTAAACGATTCAGAGTGGGTTAATTACACAGAAAAATCAAAGAGACTTCGTTATCACAAGCCGATTGGAATAAATAGAGCAGCTATTGAATTCCTGAAGACGAAGAAAAAGGACATAAAGGTCACAGACGATAAGGATAGCTTTACACTCGTATATGAGACTGACGATGTTAAGCTGCTTGGGGCTAATGGTGACATCCTAGTTGGCGGAAGCTACAACGGACCTATTTACACCGACAATGACACGAATGACAAATTGAAGATTGAGCTTACAGTCTCTAAGAAAGGCTTTAAACCTATGTCGGTTAAGTACATATGCGAACAGGAAAGTCCGCAGATAACAGTTAAGTTTAAGGGTAACTTCAAGTATTCCAAGCAAAATTCAGGTGTACGAGTTGAAGTTCCAAGCGGCATCAGCAGCGCCGCAAGTAGGTAGAAAGGGGGATTATGATGAACAAGATAAAGAAATTAGTTGTGATTGTATTCGCGTTTGTTTTGAGCTTATCCCTCATGTCGTTCAAGAAGAGTTCGAGCTCTGACGTAAATACTTTTGCCGATAAGCTGCGCAATGCAAAGAACTTAGAGTACGAAGTTACCGTATATAACAAGAACAGCGCTTCTAACAAGTATATGAAGAAGTTTAGCTCCGATACGACCATCAGGCAGGGTCAGATTCAATTCAACCCACAGGTATTCAGCGAGTATGTTCTAAGCGGATATGGCACCACGAACGATGATGGCAAGGTAGCAAAGGCGAAACGTATATTTGCAAGTGCCGACGACCTGAACAGCTATGCGAGAATCTATTCTCCAGAGCCAGGTAAAGGATATAAAGGATTTACCTCACCAAAGGAAAATGGATGGGTATGGATAGATAAGGACGATCTCGAGGCTCCGGAAGTTGGGCGTAACGAAGAAATTCTTAAGCTTTATGAGAAGTATGCTAGCAAGTTTAAGAAGGCGGAAGATGATAACTACATATATCTTGACTACAGTGGCGATGTATCTAAGGACTTCAACCAGGTTGGTAAGGCACAGCAGACATTCGCAGACAACAAGGTATTTAAATCAGGTAAACAGTACGTTAAATCGGTAAAGCTTCGCATACACCTTGTGATAGCTAAAAAGGATAAGGCTACCGGTGAAAAAATGGTACCAAGCGAGGCTCACATCCAGATTAAGGCAAAGGGAAAAACCGACGGAGCGGGAGTTAAGCTAGCTAATGAGGATAATTTCATCGCTTCATATCGTGATATAAATAATGTGAAGAGCATTGAAAAGCCGGCGGGAATTTAATAACTGCACTTATGAGCGACATACGATTAATTGCAAAAGTACACTAATTAAGTTATGATAGCAATAACCTATGCACGGGGGTATTTTACAGATAGGAGGTAGAATATGACAGGTTACAAGAAAAGAACAGTCATATTGGTTATCAGCTTGATCGCTTTACTTGGGCTTGCTGGATGCGGACAGTCTGGCGGCGGCAACGGAAGTGGCGAGAATCTAACCAAAGAACAGAAAATTGATAAGGGGCTAGATGCCTTTTACAATCTAGATGACGGAAAGGTTCAGATAGAAGCTAAAACTGACTATATCCGCCACCAACCATCAGAGGGACAGAAGGCGGAGGGCTTTAATAAGTACTCTTATAAAGGAACCTTTGAGATGGGTCCAGTTAGAGCCCGCGGAAAGCTAAACTATGCAAATGATTCTAAAAAGGGGTCTAGAGAAATCTACGGAACCGACGGGGCAGAATTTAAAAAGGAAAAAGGCGATAAGACTTGGAAGCAGGATATTTATACCAGTAAGTGGCGCAATCAGCCAACTGGATTCAACCGCGATTTCATCGCTTTTCTACAAACAAAGAAGAAAGACATCACTGTTAAAGAGGATAAGAAGACTTACACACTTCGCTTTGAGACGACTGATATAAAGCTTCAAGATGAAAATGGTGACCTATTCTTTGGTGCAATGTTCAGGCCGCTCATTGTTAGCTCAACAGATGACACAGGAAAGCTGGTTGCTGAACTAACCGTTTCCAAGGAGGATAATAAGCCGCTATCGTTCAAGTATACTGGTAATTTTGATAGCAGTGCAGTTAGTGCTAAATTCAAGGGCGTGGCAAAATATAGCGATCAGAACACTGGTGTTCGTGTTGAAGAACCTAAGGGCATTGATAAGGCTAAAGGTTACTAGGGAGGGGCAATAAAATGAGACAGAAACGAAAAATAGTTTTAGTAGTCATCGCCATGATGATGGTCCTAACCCTTTCAGCTTGCGGTGGAAAAGGCGATGTTAAGACATTTGTAAAGAAGATGCAAAAGGTGGAAAACCTTGATTATGAGATCCACACATATAGAAGATACGTAGCATCTGAGGGTTCAGCTAGACTCTTTAGGGGTGAATCACAGGTTAGACAAGGTAAAATGCAGCTTGACCCACAGGCTTTCATCGAATATTACTCAAGCGGTACTTCTAATTCTAGTGAGCCTGAGACTGTTGATGAGAAACTGATAAAATTTGGAAGTTCAGACTTCATATTTAAGAGTGATAAGATATACTCCCCAAAGCCTAAGAAGTTATATATCGGCTCATCTTCGGTAACTAATAATTATGAGTGGGTTTGGAAAGAGGCAAAGGATATAAATCCTCCAGAGATAGGTAATAGCAAGACTTTCTTAGATATATACGAGAAATATGCGGACAAGTTTAAGCTGACTGAGGACGAGAATCATTACTATCTTGATTATAAGGGTGATGTGAGCAACAATCTGAATCAGATGGCTAAGCTTCAGGTAGCAATTATTCCTAAAAGCAAAATGCTTAAACAGGGTAAGAAGGATGTAAAGTCCTGCAAGATTGAAATTCACCTCGTGATGAAGAAGGGCAAGGGCGGTCCAACTCCTTATCAGACAAGGATAAAGCTTATTACCAAGATGGATGTTCCTGAAATTGGAGGAGCAATCGACAACGAGGATTACTATCAGGCATATTACCGTGACATCAACGATGTAAAGGAAATCAAGAAGCCTCACGGATTTGATGCTAGCAAGGTGAAGAAGTCGCAGTTCTAGGGTTTGGCCTTGGAGGGCTGCATGTAATCGTCCGGTTATGGCAGTAAAAAATGGACTAGAGCCGATAAAACAGGCTAAAACCGAATATTTAAAGAGGAAGCCTGCGCGTGAGCGCGGGCTTTTTAGTGTGGGAAATTTTGGGAATATAATATGGAATAAGTGTGCTAAAAATGAGAGGGTGGTGTGTTATAATTCGGTATCTAGATTATTCATTTCTATATAGCTTTAAAAAATAAGAAATATAACATTATAGATTTTGGGTTTTGAATAATCGTAAAAACGAATATAATAGTCATTATATTGTTAAGGTGAGGGTTGAATATGTCAAAAAATTTACTTTTAAGTCCAATATTAAAATGGGTAGGTGGTAAGCGACAACTGCTATCAGAAATAATTCCATTAATAGATGAGAGTTGCGATAACTATGTTGAACCTTTCATTGGTGGAGGGGCGGTACTATTCAGATTGCAACCTAAAAAAGCAATTATTAATGACTACAATACTGAACTAATTAACGTATATAGAACAGTCAGGGATGATCTAGATGCTCTTGTAGCATTGTTGAAGGAACATGAAAAATATAATTCATCAGATTATTACTACGAAGTTAGAGCGCTAGACCGCACCCCTGACTTTGATAAAATGTCAAATTCGGAGAAAGCTGCAAGAATTATCTATCTAAATAAGACTTGTTACAATGGATTGTATAGGGTTAATTCTTTAGGACAATTTAACTCACCATACGGCAAATACAAGAATCCTAATATAGTAAATGAAGTTGTACTAAGAGCAATTTCAAAATATCTAAATGGGAATGAAATTAGTATTAGGAGCGGTGACTATAAAGATGTCTTAAATGATATTGAAAAAAATTCCTTTGTATACTTAGATCCACCATATATGCCGATTTCATCTTCATCTTCGTTTACAGGATATACAGAGGGAGGATTTGGGTATGATAAACAAGTAGAACTGAAAGAAGAATGTGACAAATTAAATTCAAAGGGTGTACATTTCTTACAGTCCAATTCTGATTGTGAAGAGATAAGGGAGCTTTATAAGGCTTATAGAATAAAGGTTGTTAAAGCAAAACGAGCTATTAATAGTGATGCAAAAAAACGTGGACAAATAAATGAGGTTCTAATATACAATGCAAAAAAATAAAATTTCTGCTAATGAAGCATGGAAAGAGATTATTAAAAAATACGATATTATAAACAGAATTAATGAAAATGGTATATTTCATATTAAAGCAAGTGAAATTAAAGAATTTAAAGAACCTAGATTAATGGCTAAATGGGACTGTACATCAGCTCTTCCAGAAGCATTAAGAAACAATAAAATTAACATCTTACCTAATAGTAGAAGCTCTTATGTTTTAGGTAGATTTAATTTATATGAAGAACTACCAGAACTAACAGAGTCTGTAAATAAAATGGATTCTGCTGAACTACCCGCTCTTGAGACAATAGATATTAATAGCATTACATCAGAATCTGCGGCAATTTGCATATTGATTATCTCAGGTATATTGGATGATTTTTTAGGTGATAGGGATACCGTCGAAACATTTAATGGAAGAATGGGTACCGGAGAATTCGAGTTTAGCGTAAATACGGTTGATGGTGGAAAGCAGATAATTTCTGTAAAAAATGCGCAATGTGAAATAGACGGCGGTTTTGAAAATGATAAAGATGTCATAATATTGGAAGCAAAGAATGTAGTACACGAAGATTTTCACATTAGACAGCTATACTATCCGTATAGGTTATGGGAACAAAAGGTGTCAAAACCTATTAGATTAGTGTTTTCTGTGTATTCAAATATGATTTTTAGATTATTTGAATATAGATTTTTAGATAAAAATAATTATTCCTCTATTGAACTAGTTAAAGCAAAAAATTATTCTCTACAAGAGACGCATATTGAGATAAGTGACTTAGTAGAGATTAGAAATTTAACTAAAATTATTTTTGATGATGACTGCAGGGAAGATGACAATGTTCCATTTATTCAGGCAAACTCCTTTGAACGTGTTATTTCTCTTTTAGAGAATCTAAAAGAGAACGCTATGACAAAAGAACAAATTGCTGAATTAATGGAATTCGATGAACGTCAATCAGATTATTATTATAACGCAGGGGCTTATCTAGGGTTATTTGTAAAACGAATAGAAGGGTCTGGTAAAAGAGTTACTCTTACTAGATTAGGAGAACAAATATTAACAATGAACTACAAAGAACGTCAACTTAAGTTTGTTCAGTTAATGTTGCAGCACCAAATATTTGCAGATTGTTTTGATAGTATAATTGAAACAGGAGAACTTATTGAGATAAGTGAAATCGAAAAGTTAATGCGTAAATATAACGTATGCAAAAGTACTAGCACAATTCATAGAAGAGCTAGTTCAGTGCAATGTTGGATAAAGTGGGTATTTAATTTAGTTAATTTATAGGAGTGTGTATGAATTATGAACCTCAGATATTTGAACTAGAAAAATCATCAGTATGGAGTTTTAAAGAAAGAGGAGATTGGGCGACTCATGATTCAAAATATAGGGGTAATTGTTCGCCATACGTTTTTAGAAATCTAATAATAAGGTATTCTTCACCAGGTGATAAAATTCTAGATCAATTTGTTGGAGGCGGGACTTCAGTTATAGAGGCAAAATTACTAAATAGAGATATTATAGGTGTAGATATAAATCCTAAATCAGTAGAACTAAGTATCAATAAGCTTAATTTTGCATACGGAAGTAGTGATGTTGAAATAAGAATTGGAGATGCGCAAAAACTTGACTTTATAAATGACCATAGCATTGATTTCATATGCACGCATCCTCCGTATTCGGATATTATAAAATATAGTAATAATATCGATGGTGACTTATCACGACTTGAATATAGTGATTTTTTAAAATCAATGGAATCAGTTGCAAAGGAATCATATAGAGTATTAAAGACTAATAAGTTTTGTGCATTTATAATTGGCGATATAAGGAAGAATGGCTTTGTGAAACCCTTAGGGTTTGAAACATTGCAACTATTCCGAAATGAAGGCTTTTCGTTAAAAGAGATTATCATAAAACAACAATATAATTGTAAAGGCACTTCCAAGTGGGCAAAAATTTCCAATCAAAACAAATTTATATTACTAGCACATGAGTATATCTTTGTGTTAAAAAAATGCAACTAGACGTTTAAATGGATTATGAATTCATGATGAGCAATTGTTTTTCATCCTGTAAAAAGCAGTTCCGATTCAATAACTCATATGTTAGAGCTTCAAGATTAATAAATACTCCGCAAAATAATTCTATTAAAACTTAAAATACAGTTTTACACAATCTATCTTCCTCCAACCTTCACAGTTCGCCGAGGATTATCGAGTACAATGTAGCCATAATTTAAAAGATAATTCACAGTAAACATAAAGGGGTTTGGAGGACATAGATGAACATTTACGAAGGACTAAAGCAGAGAAGAAGCTACTACCAGCTCAACAAAGAGCTACCGGTGAGCACAGATGAGATTCATGCGCTTATAAATGAAGTCACGGAGCTAGTTCCTGATGCGTTTAACATGAAGAGTGCTCGCGTGGTCGTTGCGCTCGGTGAGAAGCAGGATGAGCTGTGGGACGGCATCTATGATGTGTTTGACGGCAAGTTGCGAGAGAGAAGATAGATGGGTTCAAGGCTGCGGCAGGGACGATTCTGTATTTCTACGATGAAGAGGTAGTGCGTGGATTACAAGAGAAGTTTGCTGCATATGCTGAGAACTTCCCAGTATGGGCGAATCAGGCAAATGGTATGCTTCAGATTAATATCTGGAGTGCTCTGCGTGAGCTCGGTGTTGGTGCGAATATACAGCACTACAATCCTGTTATTGATGATTTCGTGCGTGAGAAGTTTGGACTGCCAGAGAAGTGGAAGCTCGTTGCTCAGATGCCATTTGGTGGAATCGTAATGGAGCCAGCACCGAAAGATAAAGAGGATATATCGGAAAGAGTTAAGTTCTACGAATAGTGGATTTTAACGTAAATATTTATGAGCAAAGAGACCGTGGGAATCTTCCTGCGGTTTTTTATTACAAATTTTGTGCTAAAGGGAACTGGAAAGTGTGTAATAATTAGTTGAACTTATATAACAGTGTTGCTGATTGAAGTTAATCAAGGGAAGATAATAGAAATTGTATTGCAAAAAGCAATACAATAGTTCATAATTTTCTAAAAGGAAGGTGATAAATATGTCAGCAACAAAGAATGCAAGCGTTAATGTGAGAATACAGAAAGATATCAAGAAGCAAGCGGAACAAATATTGGAAACCATTGGAGTTCCAACAGCAACTGCGATAGATATGTTTTATAGACAAATAATATTAAATAATGGCATTCCGTTCTCTTTAACTATTCCGAATAATGTTCCAGTCAGAGAAAATATGAATGATAATGATTTTAATATAATTATGAGAACTGGATATATGCAGGCTGCTGAAGGCAAATCGAAGGATGTAGATGAGGTGTTTGATATTCTTGAGAAAGGAATATGATGAGGCAATACAGAATTTACATTACGGAGCAAGCAGAGGATCATCTTTCTTCTATTAAAAACTATTACATAGAACAAATGAAAAAGGAACCGCCCTGCGGTTCCTTTTTTAATGCCTAGACATCTTAGGGCAATACAAAATAAGACAACATCACGGACAAAACGAGTTGGTAAAAACACCGAATTTTATTGAAAAATCAATACATACATGAGATATATCTTCTTTTTATAATGCTATTGACACATATATCGAACCGCGATATACTTGATATATCGAGATGCGATATATCAAAGCTTGATATAGGAGGAGCAAATGGATTCAAAATTAAAGAGGGTCTACGTCCCAATGTCGGAGACAGCCTTTTATATACTGTTCTGCCTGCAAGAGCCTCAGCACGGATACGGCATCGGGCAAGAGGTAAAAGAGATGACGAAAGGAGAAGTCAGCATAAGCCCTGGGACGATGTACGGAACACTTTCCAAGATGGAGAAAGATGGACTGATTAACTTCGTTAGTGAGGCTGAGAAGCGTAAGATTTATGAGATTACAGAACTTGGACGTGAGATTCTCACTATCGAGATGAATCGTATCAAACGCATATATATCAACAGTATTGGAGATGAGTACAATGGGTAAGAGACAGACAAAGATTAGATTTTTTACAATAGCAGATTACAACGAAGAGCAGACTTGGCTCGAGAAGCAGCATAAGAACGGTTTGAAGCTGGTAAAGGTTAAAGCGCCATGCTTTTTCACATTCGAAGAGTGTGGGGCTGAAGAGGTTTCGTACAGATTAGAGTTCAACCAGACCAAGATTACCGATGATTACCTCCAGATGTATGAGGATTACGGCTGGGAATATATCGGTGGATGTATGAACTGGAGCTATTTCAGAAAGCCTGTAGTTGAAAGCGCTGTGGAAGGAGAGAATGAGATATTTTCCGACGATGAGTCAAGGCTGAATATGATAGACAGAATCGTACATACCAGGCTGATACCTATAATTGCCGCACTAATTCCGGTAATTTTTCTAAATATAAGAAGTATGCTAGAAGAGGCTGATGTGTGGTACAGCTCTGCGAGAGGAGGGATAAACATCGTGCTCATAGCTATTCTAGCTGCCGATATCTGCCTGATTTCACACTGCCTGAGGAAGTTCCGAAAGCTTAAGAAGGACCTGTAGTCAAAGCGTTATACTAATAGAAATATAAAAAAGCACACAGCCCAACTATTTCGGAAGCTGTGTGTTTTTGTTCGTTTGTAGTTACTATTCCGACAGTAGGTATGAGGGCGCTGTTAGCAAGGTCATCTAGACTAGCACTTCGCCGTGCATACCCTCTGGGACCTCGAGTCCCATGAGTGTCAGAAGCGTTGGCGATATATCTGCCAGCTTGCCATGGGGTACTTTGAAGGCTCTTGGCTCGTTTGCGATATGGCACAGCGGAACTGGTGATAGCGAGTGCTTAGTCACAACATTATCCTTATCATCCAGCATGTAGTCGGCATTGCCGTGATCGGCTGTGAGTAGAATCTGACCATCCTTTGCCAGAACTCTGTCCACAATCTGCTGTACCAGTCCATCGAGCGTCTCTATAGCGCTAACCGCTGCATCGAAAACACCTGTATGGCCTACCATGTCGGGGTTTGCGAAGTTCAGTATGATGAGGTCGTACTTATCCGAGTCTATTGCTTCTAGTACATTTTCAGTCAATAGTGGAGCGCTCATCTCTGGCTGAAGATCGTAAGTAGCCACCTTCGGAGATGGAATCAAGATGCGGTCCTCTCCTTTAACTGGAGCTTCGACACCACCGTTAAAGAAAAATGTCACATGTGCGTACTTCTCAGTCTCGGCTATGCGGAGCTGAGTTAGTCCAGCGTCAGATACCACACCTCCGAGAGTCGGTTCAACGACTTCTGGTGGAAACGCGACTTTTACATTAGGCATAGACGCATCGTACTCAGCCATGCACACGTACACGAGATTCGATAGAATTTTCTTCCTTGCAAATCCATCAAAATCAGGATCCACGATAGCACGAGTTATCTCGCGTGCACGGTCAGGTCTATAGTTGATGAAGATGACCGAGTCACCGTCTTTGATAGGTGTATCATCTACGATTGTTGGGAGTACGAATTCGTCAGACTCGTCCTTGTCATACGATATCTGAATCGCTTCAGCAGGAGAAGCTGCTCTGACGCCTTCAGAAAGTGTAAGTGCGTCGTACGCAAGCTCTAGTCTCTCCCAGCGCTTGTCCCTATCCATAGCATAGAAACGGCCAGAGATAACTCCGATTCTGCCTAGTCCAAGCTCAGAGAATTTCTCTTCGAGAGCACTCAGGTAGGTCATAGCGCTGCGAGGCGGTACGTCGCGGCCATCGAGGAAGCAGTGAACCACTACATCCTTGATACCTGAACGCTTTGCGAGCTCGAGAACTGCGTAGAGGTGTTCGAGCTTACTGTGTACGCCACCATCTGAGCATAGTCCCATTATGTGAAGGGTGTGACCTGAAGATGCATTTTCCATGGCTTCAAGCAGCACCTTGTTGTTATAAAATTCGCCTGTGCTAATCGACCTATTGATGCGAGGAAGATCCTGTAGCACAACGTTTCCTGCACCTATATTAGTGTGCCCAACTTCTGAGTTGCCGATCTGCCCATCAGGAAGACCGACGAATTCACCGCTCGCCTCCAGGGTGATGAACGGGTATTTTGTGAAAAGCGCATCGAGATGAGGTTTTTTAGCGGCAGCAATTGCGTTGCCGTGCGATTCTTCGCGGATTCCGTAGCCGTCGAGTATCATCAGCATTGTTGGTCTATTTTTAATCATTGCTATCCTCCTATAGATATATTCAAGTATACACAAGAGCGGTGTTTATTTCTAGGAGCTGAAGTATTGATTTATAGTTTATAATTGTGATTAAAATCCGTGTTTACAGTATTACTTGGGGTTTGCACGAGATAATAAACATCATATAATAGTAGCATCATTATTTTAAGGAGAACGGAAGATGGCAGACGTCAGATTTACGCCTGATCAGCAGAGGGCAATCGATACTATCGACAAAAGCATTCTCGTATCGGCCGCAGCTGGTTCCGGTAAGACGGCAGTGCTCGTTGAGCGCATCATCAATATCATAGTTCAGGGCAGGGCGGATGTTGACCGCATGCTTGTCGTGACATTTACCAATGCTGCAGCATCTGAGATGAGGCTAAAACTGACCAAAGCGATTAACAAGGAGATCAAGGCATCTAAGGCTTCTGAACCAGAGAGAGCGGAGAAGCTCAGGCAGCAGCTAGGTAAGATGTATAGGTCATACATATCGACGGTACATAGCTTTTGTAACCGCGTTATCAAGGAATTTTTCTATCTGACTGATCTCGAGCCGAACTTCAAGATATGTGATAGTCTCAAGGCTGAAATCATGAAGATGGAAGCTATCGAAGAGGTGTTTGAACAAGGATTTGGAGAGGATAATTTTATAGAAGGGGGCTCATTTCGTGAGTTTTTAGACCGCTACAGTAAGGAACGAGATGATAAAGCGCTAATGCAGGAGCTCGTCAAAGCATACGCAGATCTTCGGAGTATGCCAGATTATTTTGAATGGTCTGAGCGCATGGCTGAGAAGCTTCGTATACCGGATAGCGGTGACTACCGAGATAGCGATTTATATAGAGAGCTTTTGGAAGAGGCAAGGCGGATTGTGGATGAGACCCTTCGAGAATCACTTGGGCTGCAGGAATATCTGATTACACTTAATTTACCCAATACGGCAGCTAAGCTTGACTCTGAGATAGGTGTATTTCAAACTCTGGCGGATGCTATTAAGTCTGTTTGTGACAGAGGAGAGCTTGCTAGAGGAGCTGAAGATGTCGTTTCTCAGGTATTTCAAAATTCTATATTCGGTACATTTACCGGTGGAAAAGGTGAAAGAGAGGCTTACAAGGCGGTATCTGCTGATTGCAAGGCTCGCAGAGATACATATAAGAACAACTTCCAGAACTTCTTTAAGGAATACAATTTTGCAGAGCTCAAGATTTTATTCGAGGAGCAGGCGGAAACGCACAAGTATACGATGTATTATTTGGCCCTACTCAAGGAATTTGAGAGCATTTATAGTGCGAAGAAGCGGGAGCAAGGTGTTATTGACTACGGTGACATGGAGCATATAACTGCAGGTATTCTCAAAAATGAAGAGGCAAGGAAGGTGCTCCGTGAACGGTTCGAATTTGTATTCGTTGATGAATATCAGGATGTGAATACCCTTCAGGAGTATCTAATCGGCAGCGTGGCACGCGAAGATAATGTGTTTAAGGTAGGTGACGTCAAACAGAGCATCTACAAGTTCAGACAGGCTGAGCCTCATATATTTGAGGAGACATCTAGGGCATATAAAGACGAGAACAATGAGCATGCGATTCAGATAAATCTCAACAAGAACTTCCGCAGTAACGGAGCTACGATTGACTACATCAACTATGTATTTCAAGATTTGATGGATGGCTATGACGATGATGAGAAGCTATATCAAGGACTTACGGGGCATCCTGAATATAACCTTAAGCCAGAGGTGCACCTGCTTCTAACTGAAATGGATGATTCAAGCGAAGGGGAAAGCTCAGATACAAGTTATAAACCTCGAGGCTCTCAGATCGTTGATATAGAAGGACCTTCATCTGGTGAACGAGATGAGTCTGAAGAAGAAATTAAGTCCCTCTCCAAAGCTGAGATTGAAGCGATTCATGTTGCGGATATTGTCAGCGGTATCATCGGTACGGAATTCTACGATGGCAAGAGCGGAAAGGTTAGAAAAGCAACTCCTAGAGATATATCCATATTGCTTCGTTCTACTAAGAATAAATCAGACATGTATTATAAGTCGCTGATGAGCAAGAGCATCTCGTCCCATATCTCTGATGATGGTGGCTATTTTGATACGGTTGAAGTAGCTGTTGCTATGGCGATCCTTAAAATTGTTGATAACATGCATCAGGATATACCGCTCATATCCGTGCTCAGGTCAGAGGTGTTCGGGTTTACTCCAGAGCAGCTTGCTGAGATAAGAGCCTTTGCAAGGGAGATGCAGATATCGGAAGCGAAGGATAGAGAAGGGAAGGTGCAGTACAAAAGTCAATCATACTGCGATGCATTGCTTTTATACAGTGCAAATGGCAGTGACGATGGTTTAAAGTCTCGTGTAAATGAGGCGCTCACGACCATCGAGAAATGGCGTGCGCACAGCAAGATGATGCAGCTCGATGATTACATTTGGTATCTACTAGAAGATTCCAATTATTACATGTACGCAGGTGCTATGTATGGCGGCAGACAGAGACAGGCAAACCTAAGGGCGTTAGTAGAGAGGGCTGGAGCCTTTAGGATGTCTAGTATCGCCTCACTCAGCAGCTACATAAGCTATCTTGAGGTATTAAGGACCAAGAACGTAGATATGGGACAGCCATCAATGGTCAGCGAGGAAGATGATGTTGTCAGGATAATGACCATCCATAAGAGTAAGGGACTCGAGTTTCCGTTCGTAATCGTAGCGGGCATGGGAAATCAGCTCAATTATTCGTCTGGCATCAAAGGCTTCCAATTCGACAACGAGCTTGGAATCGCCTTGGCGTACGTCAACCCAGACGAGCATTACTGGCGTAGAACGCTGATGCAGAAGAAGATAACAGCCAAGATTCGTGAGGATGAGTATCAGGAGCAGCTTAGAGTCTTGTACGTTGCGATGACACGTGCTCGGGAAAAGCTATATCTTATCGGCTGTGAGAAGACAGATGAGTTTGTGCTTGATGATATTCGTTCTAGAACTAGTTATTTTAAGATCATGGGAAAGTTGTGCGACTCTGGGCACTATAACGAGTATACATCTACTGATATGCATGAAGTTAAGATGCCGTCGCTTCCACGAGGGGCAAATAATTTCTTGACCACTGATAAGATTCCGATGGATATCGAGCTAAGTGAAGAATATGAAGAGGTTAAGAGGCGTCTCGACTATGAGTATGCATATAAGGATGATCTTAATACCAAGGCGAAATACTCCGTTAGTGAGCTTAACAAGGAAGCAATAGAGGAGTCAGTTTACAGAGGCAAAATCGAAGATAGAAATACAAGAATTGAGAGGCTAGCTAGCGCCGATGCAGCAAGTATAGGAACTGCTTATCACAGAATTATGGAGTTTGTGGATTTCAAGAAGGCAGTAAACGAAGCTGGTGAGTGCGATAAGTCTTATATAGCCGAAAGAGCTGAGAATCTTCGTGTCAATGGAGCCATTTCTGAGGCTGTATTCAAAGCTCTTGATCTTCGCAAAATATACGCGTTCTTTGAGACTGAAATAGGAGTGCGGGCTTGTGCAGCAGCTAGAGAGGGCTTGCTATCTAAGGAAAAACCTTTTACATTAAGGGTAGAACGAAGTGGTAAAAGTGTACTGGTTCAGGGTATCATCGATTGCTACTTTAGTGATGGAGATGGACTGGTTCTGGTTGACTACAAGAGTAACAGACTTAGCTACAAGGATAGAGAAGCTGACATTGAGCGCATAAAGGAAGAGTATCGGGAGCAGATAAGTCTCTACAAGCGTGCTCTCGAGGAAGGTACGGGACTAAGTGTTAAGGAAGCATATCTGTATCTGCTAGATAAATCAATTACTATATCGATGTTATAACAAAGGGCGAATTCTGCAGAGAATTCTACATAGAAGAGAGGTAAAAAATGTTCAGAAACCTTAGAAATGAGAAAAAAGCTATTTCAGAAGAGGCTGCAAAGAAGCTGCTAAAAGAAGCACCAAGAGGAGTCTTAGCAGTGAATGGCGACGATGATTATCCGTATGCAGTGCCAGTTAACTATCTGTACGATGAACACAAAGGTCGTATCTACTTCCATAGCCTGCGTGGAGGATACAAGGTAGAGTGTATGGAGAGATGTGACAGGGTATGCTTTACCGTATATGGAAATGAACAGATCAAGGAAGAGGCGTGGGCCCCGTTTGTACAGAGTGTGGTTGTGTTCGGAAAGTGCCATCCAATTGAAGATAGAGAAGAGATGTTCGAAGTGCTGAAAAACTTCGCTCTAAAATACTATCCAAGCGAGGACCTCGTGCACCGCGAGATAAAAGCAACTGGTCATGCCGTACAGATGTACGAGATTGAGATTGAGCATATGACTGGTAAAGAAGTGCAAGAGAAATAAAGCTTGTATACATAAAAAACCATTTAATGGATAATAAATACCATTAATACTATTGAACCGATAATATTATGATGATAAAATGACACACGTCAGTTAGTTAAAGTGAACTAACCAGCGTGTGTTTTTATATTAAGCAAGCAAAGGGGAGATGGGAATATTTCTCAGCTGCAGCTTACGTATAGTAGGAAAGGAAAAAATATATGGAGTATGTCAAGAAGAGAAGTATATTGTTCGTAGCAATTCTTGTGCTCAGCATGGTTCTTGGAAGCATCAACATAGTTTCAGCAGCAAGCAGAACACAGGATGTGTACAAGTCTTACGATGTGTCTATAAAGTCTGGAAGCAGTGCATATGGGTATACTGACGGAAATAAGTGGAGTGCAGTATATGAGAAGGTTCTAGGAACTAATGGCACAACGCTTACACCGATATGGTATTCGGCTGATGGTTCTAACTATTACCCAGTAGAGGTATCCAGAGTTTATCAGTCCGGTGGATATGTATACACGTTCAAGGCCAATGGAGCAGTTCTATACACGGGTCAAAATGCAGTTATGAATCCTGCAATTATCGCAAAGCTCTATGATAAAAAACTTACTAAGACTATATACAGCGGAACAGAAACTGTTTCAAATCAGACATTTAACGGACCTGTTGAGGTAGAAGCTGGAGCAAATATCACTTTTGATAATGTAAAGTTCAACAATGGCCTCACTACCTATGGAGTATCTAATGTTTCGAACAGTTCGTTTACTGATAGCACGGCTGTCAATAGAGGTAGTGGTAAGACTTATATAGCAGATACATATTTCGGCCACACCGCTAGTTCATCGAGCTTATATGGTCAGACTTCATCCGTAGTTGGAGTAAAGCTGAAGAGCAATCGCCTAACAGACGCTGTAAAGGGAAAGGCTTATGCTGAACTTCTTTCGTTCCCTGATTTTTCATACACGTATTATCCAAACTCATACAGTGCAAGAGTAACTGCCAAGATGCACTATGACACAGTTAGTATCGTTGGTGCACTTCCAAGTGGACTTACAGCAAGCGCTGCAAACTACGATGCTACGGCTGAGAAGACAGATGTTAATATAACCGGGACACCTACGGCAGAGGGAATAGATCAGCTATTCGATATTAATTTTACAGAAGGCGTTTCAAAATTAAATATCACGATTCCAATGTTAATTAATGTTAATGCATATAGCGTTGAGTACAATGTTATTGGAGACACCCCAAGTGGATACACGGCTCCAAGCACTGTAACTGGTGTAGGGTACGGCGAGACAGTTACACTTGCGGCTGCACCAAATAGCATTTCTGGACAGAAGAATGGCGTTAACGGCAAATGGAAATTTTCCGGATGGTCGACAGACAGAAACAATATAAGCACTACAAAGGCCACTACGGTAAATGTAACTCAGAACACTGTAGTATATGGGCAGTGGATATTTAAAGCAGATAACACTTCTTCTACTACTGTTACACCTGCTTCAGGAAACTCTAGCAGAAACAGTGCTCCTGCAGCTAATACCGTAAGTAAGCATAAGGTCCATAGGGCTGGACCAAAGACTGGTGATAGCAACGATATCGGTGGATACTTGCTAGTGCTCGGAGTGGCTTCGGCAATATTGGCAGTCGTTTCAAAGCGCAAGGCTAACTAGTTAAGGTAGCTGTCCGTATAGCGATATGCGATTATAAAAATTTAAGAAAGCCTAAAGTAATAAGTTATAAATATGCTAGACGAGAAAATCGAGATTTGTTCAGGAATTGAAAAATCTTGGCTTTCTCGTTTTGTTTTGGAGCGTTGTTATGTATAATTTATTTATCTAGGTTACTATAAGTAGTAATTGCAAGAAAATCGATACTAAAAGGCAAGATGTAGGAGCATATGATGATAGAGATTAAAGACATCGGGAAATTCGAATCCATACCGCAGATTGCAAGTGACATAGTAAATGGTGATGTAAATGCCTTAGAAGAGCAGCTATCTAAAGGATGGGATATCAATGAAGAGATAGTGCTTAGCAAGTACACGAGGCTTTTGCCACTTAACCTAGCTCTTATGATGAATAAATCCAAATCTATCGAGTGGTTAGCTGAACACGGAGCAAATCTAAACGATGAAGATAATCCAAGCTTTCTTACTGCAGTTAGATACTCTAATGAGGAAACCATAAGATATCTGGTTTCTAAAGGCGCCGATGTCAATTCTGTTAACTCGGTAGAGACTGAAGCATTTGAACAAGCTATCTTTGGAGAGAGGCTAGATAACCTAGCTCTGATCGATGAACTCGGTCATACAGTTAAGAAGCATGGCGGAGCAGCTTTTAGAAATTGCCTCGATAAGAGAAATTACGATGTTGTTGATTTCTTTATAAAAAAAGGCGTCGATATAAACTATAACGAGGCTGATTCTATTTATCCGTTTAATCCGACACCACTCTGTGTAGCAGCGAGATACGTTGACCTTGAGATGTGCAAATACCTCGTGGAAC
This sequence comes from Mogibacterium diversum, assembly GCF_938028775.1. Taxonomy (GTDB): domain Bacteria; phylum Bacillota; class Clostridia; order Peptostreptococcales; family Anaerovoracaceae; genus Mogibacterium; species Mogibacterium diversum_A. The sequence continues at coordinate 98,012 of NZ_CALIZG010000023.1, read as the reverse complement.
ACGGTGCGGATGTGACTATTACAGAGAAAGATGGCATGAGACCGTACAGCATCGCGCTTGAGAAGGGTGATGACGAGATGGCGGAGTATTTTAAGGGGCTGGAACCAACTGAGTTTCATAGTCTTCACAACAAGCTGGACGAACTGAAAGCGTACAAGCTTCCTAAGGCGATGATTGATTTGCTGCAAAGTGATAATCTGCACTTTGAACTTCCAAATTGTGATTTCGGTTACATCGACTTTTTTGAGCTTACCGAAACGGTTCCTATGAAGCTCGGCAGGCGAAAAGTGCTTAGGATATCTAGGTCAACTGGAGATTATAGCGATATATACGTAGTCTGGAATCCTAAAACCAAGAAGGTTGCCGTTTACGATGTTGAACACGAGGAACTGAAGGATCTATGTGGATGCAAGGATTTTATAGATGATATGGCAGGGCATCTGCAGAGAGTTCTGGAAGGAGAGCTATAAGGATGAATATAGTTGATAAGTCTAAGGAAATCGTAAAGTACATATGTGAGAACTTCGAAGAATGGGATTTAGATGACCCAGTCGAAGAAGAGTACATCGATGATTACGAAGATTTGGCAGGAGCGAAGGAAGAAGAAATTAAGGCACTTGAAGATACTTTCGATATTGAGCTGCCAAAGGCTTTTAAGGAGCTTTATAGATATAAGAATGGTAGTGGATATATGTGTGCATTACCATGTGTGGTAGGTGAGCGCGATATGACGTTTTGTCTAATGAGCCTTGATCGGATAACGAGTAGTAAGGGGTACTTTCAAAACAAGGATGCGCTTCTTGCAGACTATCCTGATTTCTTCTCGGCTCAAGATATTGAGCGCCTTAGTGATAGCAGAATTAAGCCGTATCTGTTCAACAAGAGATGGTTCCCGTTCGCAGAGTATTGTGACAGCTGTTACCTGATGCTTGACATGAATCCAGGAGATGATGGAAAAGTAGGCCAGATAATTTGCTATATTCACGATCCTGACGAGGTTGTATATGTATCGGAAAGTCTAGAGAAACTCGTTTCTGAGGTCTATGATGAGATATGCTCATAGGAGCATAAAACAAATTTGCAATTGCATAAAAGACAAAGAAAAAACAATTTCTTTGTCTTTTTTTTAATGCAATTTGACGGATGAAGTAGTATAATTCATGTATTAAATTTTATACAATTTTAAGCTATCTTAAAAGCTAGGAGGACTTATGAAAGCTTCAATTCGTTATGGCAGGAGTGCAGCACTCGTATTAGCATTCTTGTTATCATTAATGATGATGATGCCACCTAACATGGCATATGCTGCTACTAAGTACACTGCAACAGGAAGTGAGACTGCAGCTCAGCTAACGGCTATCATCGACGGTACAACCACAGATGCTGCAGGTAATAAGTATGATGTAGTTGAATTTCCAGCAGGAACGTACAATTACAATATGACTGCACCGATTCATATCAGAAGAGCTGTAACAATCAAGGCGGATGCAGGTGCAAACGTAACGCTAACTGGTGGAGATTTTAGAGGATATGCTAACTCCAATACAACGTTTACTGGAGCAGGCTCTTTCCTTCTCAAGAATCCAAATACTTACGGTATCTGGTCTAACGACCCATCTGTAAAGTTCAATTTTGACCACACAAACTTTACTATCGATGGTGCTCCAGGATTCGGATTCTATGCTCTATTAGGTGGAAACACTACTAACATTAAGGGCGGAACATTTGTCGTTAAGAACTGTGCAAATACAGGAAACGAAGGTGGAATCGAAGTTGACGGAGCTACCTTCAACGTGTCGGATGGCGCACAGATGACAATTGAAAACAACGGAAATGGTACCTTTGGAGACCTATACATGAACGGCAAGATGAATGTAAGCGGCGCAAACACAAAGGTTACAATCAACGAGACAAGAGCAACAGCTAGAGGATACGGAATGGTAATTCCAACATCTGGACACCTCAACATAGACGGAGCTACTTTTGAAATCAATACAACAACTGCAGGTAGAGGTCTTAACGCAGGAAATAACGCAGCTGATACAGTTAATATAGAGAACGGCGGAAAACTGCTCATCAAGGCTAATGGCGGACTTGCAAATAGCGGTATTCGAAGAGCGAAGGTTACGTTAAATGACACAAGTGTTCTCAAAGTCGAGGGCTATAAGTATGCGCTAGACGGAAGTGTTCTCGTAACTAAAGGTAAGCCACATGTAACGCTTAACGGAACAACAGAGGATAATGGGTCAACACCTGTATTTACAGGAGGAACAAACGGATCAATTATCATGGGTGGATCGGTGCTCGAAGACTACACTGATCACGTTGTAGATGGTGCTCTTACAGCAACAGCTGGAGGAAGCCAGGTAGCTACACAGCCTGTAAATACAGCTGGCGAGGCGCTCACGCGTTTTGATATCAGGGGGCTATCTAATAAGACTATAAACATTGCAGCAGATCCAGACAACGCAGCACATCCTGCATACACATATAGCGTGGGTGCAAATCATGGTGGAACGGCTTACGTATGGGCTCCTGCAGTAAATGTAAAGTTCTGGGAGACAAAGGAAGCGTTCGATAACAATGATGCTGCTAAGCTCATCAAGACTCTGACAACTATCCGTGGCAATAATCTCAAACTGGTTGGGGCAACTATGCCTGAAGCGCCAGCTGCACCAGCAGGAAAGGTGTTCTCACACTGGGTAAATGCAGATACAGGCGAGGTTTTCGATGTGAACACATCTCTCACCAAGAGCATGACAAACGTATACCCAGTTTATAAGGTGCCAACAGTTAAGAAGGTAGTTAAGGTTCACAAGAAAGGACCTAAGACAGGCGATACAGAGAATGTTATGCTCTATGTAAGCATGCTAGCTGGAGCAATTGTTACACTTTCTGTAATAGTAAGATTGAGACGTAAAGCGTAATTCACTAACCAGATTGCTTTGGTGATAAGTGTAAGAAGTTCTCTTGTTACGGGAGCGAGAATAAAACTATATAAATACATAACAGTTGACTAATATGAATAAATTAAAGGCAAATGCAGATTTCTGTGTTTGCCTTTTTTCATTTCATAAACATTTCATAAATGTTCGGTAATATTTCTTGTATGAAGCAAGGGCTTCGAAAAAACTATAAGGAGGATGGCTACAAGTGGTAAAAAATGCAATCGCCTATGTCGCTAGGCGCAGATGCAGAACTTTTATAATCTTCATCATTTTGACCTTGGTCCTCGCATGTATACATGTGTGTTTAAATATAATTATATCTAGTGATAACGTTGAAAAGTCTCTCTACAAGGTTTCAAATTCATCGTTATCAATAGTCAAGAAAGGGGACCAAGGGACGTTTGAAATCAAGAACTTCGCAGGCTTAAAAAAAGTGAATGGTGTCAGCGAAGTTATTCCTAGGTATGAAGGCGTAGCGACGCTCGTAGGTAGTAAAGTTGTCAACGGAAACCAAACGGTTATACGAGATGATGTACCGAGCGAGTTTAGAAATGCGGTATCAGTACAGGCAGCTACTCGGACGGAACGCGAGGTACTTTTTAGCAGTGGAGTTTTCAATCTTGAGGAAGGAAGGCACATCACTAGGGGTGACAAAGGCAAGGTGCTTTTGCATAGAAAGTTTGCCGAGCACAACAAGCTGAAGCTGCACGACAAGCTTAGCCTGAAATTTTTGAAATCAGACGGGAATGCAGCGTCCGGAGAGGATACAGAGATACTCGAAATAGTCGGAATATTCTCCGGTAAGATGCAAGAGCAACACACGGGTATGCCATCTGATCTCAGTGAAAACACCATGTTTACTGACTATGATTCAAGTCAGAAGGGACTTGGATATACGGGTGATAGTAGAGTGGCTAGTTCAATAACAGTTACGACGAATAGTCCAGAGAATTTAGATACTGCAGAGAAAAATATAAGGAAATTAAATTTAGATTGGTCGAAGTTCGATACAACTAAGAATAATGGAGCGTTCAAAGAGGCTTCCGAGTCACTGTCAGGAGTTAAAAACATCATGAGAATCATGACACTGTCAATTCTAGGAGGCGGGACAATAGTACTCTCGCTCATACTGGTGCTCTGGCTCAGGGAGAGAGTTTATGAGATTGGAATTCTCTTGTCTATCGGGGTAAACAAACTGGCGATAGTCGGACAGTTCATTCTTGAACTCATATTTGTATCGATTCCAGCTATGATATCGGCACTAATAGTCGGAAATGTTGCATATTCGTTTATCGTTGATGGATTTGCAAGTAGTGATGAATCGGGAGCGCTTGCGAGAGATCTAAGCGAAGGTGGAATAGGTGCTAGTTTCACGACTTTTGCGATGAGCTACGCTCTGTTACTAATGATAATATTCGTTTCTGTTGTTATAACATCTGGAGCAATTTTAATACGTAGTCCAAAGGAAATACTATCCAAGATTAGTTAGGAGAAGGCATGAAAGTAATAGAAATTAAAAACGTATCATACAGTTACCATGGCTCGAGAGACAAGGTGCTATCATCGATTAATTGCAGCTTTGAAGCGGGCAAATTCTACGCTATAACTGGCAAATCAGGCGCCGGCAAGTCGACGCTTCTATCTCTACTAGCGGGGCTTGATGTACCTAGTTCAGGAGAGATTTGCTTTAATGGCAAGAACATAGCACTACACGGATACAGCAATCACCGTAGGGACAACATATCCTTGGTGTTTCAGAACTACAACCTGATCGATTATCTGACACCTATTGAAAATGTTAGGCTCGTAAACAGAACCGCTTCTGACGAACTGCTTCTTAAACTTGGCCTTAACAGCAGTGAGATTAAGCGAAATGTCATGAAGCTTTCAGGTGGACAGCAGCAGAGAGTTGCTATAGCAAGGGCTCTAGCTTCGGAGGCACCAGTTATTCTCGCAGATGAACCGACTGGAAATCTCGATGATTCAACTGCTGGCGAAATTATCGGAATCCTCAAGAAGCTGGCTCAAGAGAGGGATAAGTGTGTCATCGTAGTTACACATAGCAAAGAAGTTGCAAATGCAGCCGATGTAGTTATGGAGCTTAGTGGCAAGAAGCTCAAAGAGACGAGAAAGAATAACTAGGAGGATGACGATGATTAAAAATGCATTTGCATATGTCACAAGAAAGAGTCTAAAATCTCTGATTATATTGCTCGTCATTACTGCGATGGCTACATTGAGTATGGTTGGACTTGCAATTAAGGACGCGACTAACAAATCGGCAGCAAAAACTTTTGGTGACATAACGAATAGCTTCACCATGGAGATAAATCGCCAGGTTAATATGGGAACTGCTAGAGGCGGCGGAAACATTCGTAACGAAGATATCAATAAAATCGTGAAATCTGGCTATGTAAACGGATACATCAAGAGAATCGGAGCAGTAGCTGATCTCGTTGGATACGAGATAATCAGAACTGATGCGACAAATCAGAATGAAGATGCGGAGCGCATAGAGAAGTTTAAGAGCACTGTGATGGTAACTGGTGTAAACGATTCGTCGCAGGATATGAAGTTTGTAGCTGGTACATTTAGACTTGTAGAGGGAAAGCATCTTGGGAAGAATGATAAGAATAAGGTACTTATTCACAAAGACCTTGCTGAGAAGAATAATCTCAAGGTTGGCGACAAGATTAAAATAAGGTCTAATCAGTACGACGCAGACAACGAGAAGCAGGCGGACGAGACCATAGAGGTTGAGATCAAAGGCTTATTTGATGGGCACAACCAAGGTGGCGTGAGTGCAGCGGTAGAACTCTATGAGAATAATATAATCAGCGACATCGACACAGCAGCAAAGCTGTACGGAAATACAGAGCAGACTGCAGTGTATCAGGATGCGACTTTCTTCGTAAAGGGAGACCAGAACCTCGATAAAGTTATCAAGAAAGTTGAGGGGCTCGATATAGATTGGCAGAACTACACGCTAGTGAAGAGCACATCAAACTATCCAGCGCTGCAGCAGTCAATTTCGGGAATCTATTCATCGGCAAATAAGCTATTTGTGGGAGGTATAGTGTTTGCAGGGCTTGTAGTTTCACTCCTTCTGTTCCTCTGGATGAACTCGAGAAAGAAAGAAGTTGCTGTATTGTTGGCGATCGGCCGAACTAAAAGGGAAATCGCAGGACAGTTTGCAGCAGAGCTCGCATTTATAACGATTCCTGCTTATATTATTTCGTTCTTTGCATCAGGGATGCTAGGCAAAGTTATAGGAAACAAGGTGCTTCAAAGCGTCACGGGGAATATTGCTAAGGGTATCTCCAAGGAGTCCGCTTCGGCAGGTCTCGGTGGAGGTGCAGAAGTTGACGGATTTAACAAGACTCTGACAAGTTTAGATGTTATCATTAACGGGAGAGCTGTGCTTTATGTCGTGCTCTTTATGACAGTAGTACTAGCTATATCACTACTCATTTCTACATACCACATCCTGCGCAAGAGACCGAAGGAGCTGCTTATAGACGCGAGATAGAGACTGGAGGGTCAATGAAGATTCTTATAGTTGAAGACGATCAGAATATCAGGGAGGGAGTCGCAGACTTCCTCTCTGAGTTTGGTTATAATACGATTGAAGCATCTGATGGACGAGAGGCTCTCGCAAAATTTGATGAACAAGATATCAGTCTTGTAATTCTCGACATTCAGATGCCATATATTAATGGTTTAGAAGTTCTAAAGGAGATTAGAAAACGAAGCAAATTACCTGTTCTTATGCTTACGGCATTTAGCGATGAAGAGTATAAAATTGATGCATATACGAGCTTGGCGGATGGATATCTCGAGAAACCGTTCTCCTTGCCAGTGCTCCGTGCCCGCGTTGATTCTCTAATCGAGCGTTACTACGTAGTAGCGGATAAGTTCAGTTATAATAGCGCAGAGGTGGATTTTGCAAGCTATACGGCGAAGCTTGCAGGGAAGCCTATAGATATCAATGCTAAGGAAGTAGATATATTAAAATTTCTCGTCCACAATGAAGGGCGAGCACTGACTAGAGAGCAGATTATAGACGGTGTGTGGAAGGCGACAGAGGAGCCTCCTTTTGACCGAGTGATAGATGTATACATAAAGGAGCTAAGGAGAAAGCTTGAGCTAGACTGTATAGTAACTATTAGGAACGTAGGATATAAACTGGAGAGGAAATGAAAAGACTAAAAATATTCCCTAAAATGTTCATCCAGACATTCACCATCCTCGGTGTGCTAATCGTAGTGGTGCATCTGATGGTGTTTCTGATGTTTCCTAAAATTTACCTAGAGAGCAGAAAGAGTGAAATCACATCCAAGGCCAATGCAGTATCTGCGGCGCTTACGGGCAAGGACAAGAGCTTCGCTCAGCAGTATCTGACATTCTATTCTAAGAGCAGTGAGATTAAAGCTTATGTAGTGAGTGACAGCATCAAGGAGGATGAACTTAAAGTCGGAGATGTGGCGGATGATAGCGTTGATAAGGCGAGTAGTAATAATTCGCTCATCATCGAGTCGCGTAAAATAAGGCTTGCGGATGGCAGTGAGCTTGCGGTGAATTTTGTTTCAACTGCTGATATGCGACAAGAGGCCAAGGGACTAATAATAAAATTACTTCCTATATCTTTAGCAGTTTCACTAGCGATATCAGTTTTAGTATCGCTGATATATGCAAGACTTTTGACAAGAAATGTTCAAGAAATAAAAGAAGTTACAACTCGAATGATGGAGCTTGATAGAAACGCTCTTTTGCCTGTCGAATCATCAGATGAGATAGGACAACTCAAAGCGCAAATTAATGACTTGTATGTAGCTTTGCTTGAACTGATAGATGATCTTGAGGTCAAGAATGAAGAGATTATAAAGCTTGAGAAGCTAAAATTTGACTTCTTTAGAGGTGCTTCTCACGAACTAAAAACTCCATTAGCTAGCCTCAAAATTATTCTTGAAAATATGAAATATAACATTGGCAAGTATAAGAATCGTGATAGCTATATTGACAACTGCATTGAGATAGTCAATGGGTTGGCACAGAATATATCGCAGATTCTCTCTGTTTCTTCGCTCGATCACCTTAGTGATGACGAGGAAGAAGTGGTTATAAATGAGATTTTGCAGGAGGTTCTAGATAAGTATGAACTTATGGCTGCGCAACGAAGTATCTCAATCAACAACCGTCTCGGTGATGAAAAAATTTACATAGGTAAGAGTGCTCTTAAGGTGATACTATCCAATGTAGTTGGTAATGCTGTAAAGTATTCGGATACAGGAGGTATCATAGATATCGGTTCAGATAACGGTTGGATATATATAGATAATACTTACGATGACGCAGAAAATCTCGATTGTGAAAGACTATTTGAAGTGAACTTTGACGTAGGAAAGGATAATAGCAATGGACTAGGTCTGTATATAGTAAGAAATATTCTATTAAGTTACGGGATTGAGCACAAGCTAGAACGATGTGAAAAAAGCATAAGATTTACGATTAAAATTACTTAGTAAAGATGAAATAAATATATTTAAGTAGTTTACAGAAAAAGTCAATCGTCACAATGGTGATTGACTCTTTTTTTCGTTCGAATTACACCAAAACCACACCTTCACTCTTATTGATAAAAACCTCTCAAAATAGTATAATAATATAACTTATGCCATGTAAAATGGACGATTTTAAGAGGGACGGGATACCGATATGCTAAGTTCGATTCAAAGTATAATGTCTAACTTCAGACCGGAAGACGCGCTGGATATAGCAATCGTGTCTTATATTGTTTATAAGATGATCGGTTTTATTAGAGAAACCAGGGCGATGCAGCTCATACGAGGGCTGGTAATTATCATAGTTGCGTTTTTTGTATCGGACATATTCAACCTGTATCTGCTAAATTGGCTACTCAAGAGCCTATTCACCATGGGACTCTTCGCAGTTGTCGTGTTATTTCAGCCAGAGCTGCGTAGGGCGCTCGAACAGGTGGGGCGTAAGAATCTCATGAACACGAACTCGTTCCGCAATATCGATAAGAATAAGGCTGTTGAAACGGTAGATGCCCTTGTGAGTGCAATCGATGATTTCTCAGCCACAAGGACAGGGGCATTAATCGCAATTGAGCGAGAGACGATGCTTAACGATATTATCGAAACGGGGGTTGTGGTAGATGCTGAGATTTCCGTCAGGCTTCTGGGAAATTTATTTTACGAAGGTTCCCCACTTCACGACGGTGGAGTGATTATTCGTGGTGCTAGAATCCATGCGGCATCATGCGTATTCCCGCTGACAGAGAAGAAGAACATTGGCAGAAACCTAGGAACGAGGCACAGAGCAGGTGTAGGGCTCAGCGAGGTTTGTGATGCTCTGATAATAATAGTTTCTGAAGAGACCGGAGTGGTATCGATCGCTGAAGATGGAAAGATTCGCAGATTCGTAGATCTCAAGACAATCGAGAAGATGCTTCTCAATATGTATCTGCCATCTGAAAGGGGGATGTACGGTAGGGTTGCGAAGCTAGTACGCCGAAAGGGGGGGAAGCACGATGCAAAGTAACGAAACAAGCAGCAAGAGGATCAACAAGCTCAACCTAGCGCTTTCGGTTGCAATCGCATTTGCCTCCTGGCTTTACGTAGTATATAGCATAAACCCAACAATCAGCCGTACGTATACGAATATTCCTGTGACGGTCGCAAACTCCAAGACGCTTGCCAAGAATGATTTGGCAGTAAGCAAGCTTGATACAGAGAAAATCTCAGTTACCCTTGTTGGAAGGCGCTCGGCGATTAATGAGCTGAAGAAATCCGACATCGTCGCAACCGTCAATGCATCGAATGCAGGCAAGGGAGAAAACTCGATGGCTGTGCAAGTGAGCGTGCCTGGTGCTATAGCGGTCAAATCACAGAGTGAAAGCAGCATTTCGGTCACAGTTGAAGACCTAGAGGTCAAGAAGGTAAGCACATATACGACATATAAAGACGGTCAATCTGGTGAGCCTGTAGTCAAGAAGCAGAGTAGCAAAGAAGTAGAGGTACAAGGAGCTGAGAGTCTGGTTAAGAATGTAGACTCGGTCAAGCTCGAACTCGATGCTGACAAGGTCACCGATAAAGCTAAAGAATTCAGCGCAGTCGTAACCCCCGTGGATGGAAGCGGTCACAAGATAGACTATCTGACTACTGATCCTGACAGGGTATCTGTAACTGCATATAAAGGTGAGACCAAAACTGTTAAACTCAAGGTAAAGGTTACTAATACACAAGATGGCAGTGTTTCAAGGACGTACTCCGCACCGAGCACTATAGTTATCAAAGGTAGAAGCAAGGATATCAAGAACGTAACAGAAATTACATCCAAAGAGATGGATATCAGTTCTGTAGCCGAGACAGAGGATATGGATATCGATTACGACCTACCAGAAGGTGTGAGCATAGCAAATGAATCAAGGCACGTAAAGCTCAAGGTCAAGGTGAGCACGAGCGGATCGAAGACCGTGAATGTTCCGGCTAGCTCAATCAACATAAATAATGTTGCTAGTGGTCATACAGCGAAGGCGGATAGTGGCGTTAACGTCGTCGTAACGGGCAGCAAGGACAAGATAGCGAGCATCACAGCTAGTTCATTCGTAATCAGCGCAGATGCAAGTGGTCTAGGGGCAGGTCAGCATACTGTTACAGCGTATCTAACCAATAATTCTGGACTTACGGCAGCACTTGAAAGTGCACAGATTACGATAACAGTTCAGTGACGGGGTATCTTAAACTTGCGATTTGGCATTGACTGTTTATGCAAGACGATAAAATTACAGATGGAATTTATACTTTGCAGGATATATATGAGAAGGAATTAAGGAGAATCTAATGGGCAGATTGTTTGGAACAGATGGTGTAAGAGGAGTGGCCAACACAGAACTTACAGCTTCGCTTGCATTCGATATCGGAAGAGCAGCAGCGTTTGTGCTCGGTGAGAACGATAAAAAGCCGGTTATGGTTATTGGGCGCGACACGAGAATCTCTGGGGACATGCTTGAAAATGCGCTGACGGCTGGAGTGCTTTCCGTTGGCGGAGATGTGATAAAGCTAGGAATTGTTCCTACACCAGCAGTTGCTTACCTAGTAAGGAAGTATAACGCAGATGCAGGTGTCGTTATCTCTGCATCCCATAACCCCTTTGAATACAATGGCATTAAGCTATTTAATGGTGAAGGATATAAGCTGGATGATAGTGTTGAGCAGGAGATTGAGGCAATTATACTGGGCGAGAAGGAAATCAGCACAGATGAATTCGTTGGGGCAAAGCTCGGAACCTGCCGTGAGGACGATGCCAGTGCGATCCAGCAGTACACTGACTTTCTGCTTTCGACGATAGACAAGAGGCTCGATGGCATAAAAGTAGTTCTCGACACTGCAAATGGTGCAGCATTCGAGATTGCTCATGTCGTATATGAGGCACTTGGGGCAGAAGTTACAGTGCTAAGTGATAGTCCAGATGGAGTTAACATTAATGATAACTGCGGATCCACACATCCTGAGAATCTGCAGCAGAAAGTTGTAGAGCTCGGTGCGGATGTTGGATTTGCATACGATGGAGATGCGGATAGGCTCATCGTTGTGGATGAACAGGGTCGAATAATAGACGGAGATAGAGTGCTCTGCATATGCGGAAAATATCTAAAGTCTAGAAGGCTTCTTGCAACAGACAAGATTACAGCTACTGTTATGAGTAATATCGGACTTCATAAACACCTAAAGGAATATGGAATCGGTGTCGATGTAACCAAAGTCGGCGATAGATATGTTCTAGAGTCCATGAGAGAGACAGGCTCTGTGCTAGGTGGAGAGCAGTCTGGTCACATGATATTCTTGAACTACACGACGACTGGTGATGGCGTACTATCGTCGCTGCAGTTCATGAAAGCTTATCTTGATTCTGGAAAAAAGCTCAGTGAGCTCAGAGACGAGATACAGATTTATCCACAAGCGCTAGTAAATGCTAGGGTGGACAATGCTTTCAAGGCGACGGCTCTAGAGGATGAGGAAGTTAAGAAGTTCATCTCTGATATCGAAGCGAAAATGGAGGGCACAGGTAGAGTTCTGATAAGACCTTCCGGAACCGAGCCACTGATCAGAGTCATGCTAGAAGGTGAGGACATCGATGAAATTCAGGGATATGCGAAGCAGGTGGCAGCACTTATATCTGATAAATTTGGCAAGTGATTAGTAAATAAGCTATATGGCAAAATAAACCGCCATGGCAACACATAGCGGGAATTTTAGTTTTGTTAAAATAATAGAGAGCGAATCGTTATAGCAACTACGGGGAACTGTGGATTGGCTATTTGAAATAATATATTTGGAGGAAACAATATGTGCGGAATCGTAGGTTATGTAGGTAATGAGGCTCCTCAGGGCATCATTATCGAAGGACTTAAGAAGTTAGAGTACAGAGGTTATGACTCGGCAGGTATCGCTGTTGTAAATGATGGCAAAATCAAGCTGAGAAAGCACGTTGGTGAAATCGTAAATCTAGAGAAGCTAATTGGAAATGAAAATCTAGGCGGTCACGTGGGAATTGGACACACAAGGTGGGCAACTCACGGTGCGCCATCTGATGTAAACTCACATCCTCATATGAGCAATGACAACAGAATTGCACTTGTTCATAATGGAACAGTTGAGAATTATGTGGAAATCAGAGAGCAACTCGAGAAAGAAGGATTCACTTTTAAGAGTGATACGGATTCTGAGGTTGCTGCAGTTCTGTTCGGAAAATACTACAACGAGCTCGGTGACCTAAAGGCTACTATGGACAAGGTAACTCACGAGATGACAGGAACTTTTGCACTCGCTGCAATCGCTGAGGATCAGCCAGAAAAATTTGTAGCATACAGAAAAAATGCCCCACTAATTGTCGGCAAGGGTAACGGCTGTAACTTCGTAGCTTCAGATTTTTCGGCACTTCTTAAGTATACAAAGGATGTTTATCTTCTGGAGACTGGTGACACAGTAATACTCACTCCAGATGGCGTTACAATCTACGATGAGTCTGGCAAGGAGATTAAGCGTGAGACGATGCACATCAGCTGGGACGAAAGCGTCGCTGAAAAAGGCAAGTACGAACACTTCATGCTCAAGGAGATATTTGACCAGCCTAAGGCTATAGAGGAGACCCTTGACCGCAATCTAAGCGATGATGGAAGAGTGTCGCTTTATGATATGACGCTTACTAAGGATGATTTTGCTAAATTCAATAAGATCTGCATCGTAGCATGTGGAACTGCGTACCATGCCGGACTAGTTGGTAGAAATATCTTTGAAAAGTTCGTAAAAATGCCTGTAGAGGTTGATGTAGCTTCTGAATTCAGATATAGAGATCCTTTTGTAGACGAAAAGACACTTTTCATTGCAATCAGCCAATCTGGAGAGACTGCGGATACCCTTGAAGCACTCCGTGAGGCTAAGAGAAAGGGAGCGAGGGTATTATCCATCGTCAATGTAGTAGGAAGCACAGTTGCTCGTGAATCTGACGATGTGTTTTATACATGGGCTGGTCCTGAGATTTCAGTAGCTTCAACAAAGGCTTACACAACTCAGCTTCTGTCACTTTACCTATTAGCTCTATATCTAGGCGACCTACGAGGAACCATATCAGAGGAGTACTACAGAGAGGTTGTCAGCGAGCTATCTGAGATTCCTGAAAAATTGGAGAAGGTTCTGACTCTTAGAGGTGATATCGAGAAGCTTGCAAAGAAGCTTTACGATAGAGACCAGGTGTTCTTTATCGGTAGAGGTATGGATTCTAGCGTTGCTTACGAGGGTTCGCTAAAGCTCAAAGAGATTTCATATATAAACTCCTTTGCAATTGCGGCTGGAGAGCTGAAGCATGGAACTATTGCTCTTATGGAGCCTACTACTATTGTCGTTGCACTAGCAACACAGTCTAAGCTGTTTGATAAGATGGTTTCCAACATTCAGGAGGTTAAGGCGCGTAATGCACACGTGATTTCCATCGCAAAGGAAGGTAATACGGCTATAGAAGAGCATTCAAATGAGACATTCTACATTCCAGAGTGCATGGATGAGGTATCTCCACTTCTAAGCGTAATCCCGCTTCAGATATATGCATACTACGTTGCCAAAGAAAAGGGATGCGAGATAGACAGGCCTCGTAACCTTGCAAAGAGTGTAACTGTAGAATAAAATAAATGTCATTATTTCGAGCGTGTGCGGAACTTGCAATTGCAGGCTACGTACATGCTCGTATTTGAAAAGTTATAGGCGCATAGTTGTTTAGAATTAGAGAATTGGTATGGAAGAGAACAAGGCAATCAAAAATTATACGGAATGGATCAATGCCAAGGGAATCGATTCAGATATGAGACAGTATCTGATGAATATGATATCCCGACCAGAGGAGATTGAAAGCTGCTTCAGCGAGGAGCTCGATTTTGGCACGGCTGGCATGAGGGCGACTATGGGAGTAGGTTCAGCTCGAATGAATATCTATACAGTTGCTACTGCAGCATATGCTATGGGAGAGATGCTTAAAGAAAAGCATGAGGGCAAGGAAGTAAAAATCGTTATTTCGTACGATTCACGTAATAATTCAAGAGAGCTTGCAGAGGCTGCCGCCGTGGCTAGCTGTGCGGCAGGTGTTAAGGTTCTATTTTCAGACAGACTGCGTCCGGTGCCTATGCTATCTTATGCTATAAGGAATTTTGCAGCAGATGGTGGAATAATGATTACAGCATCGCATAACCCTAAGGAATACAATGGCTTTAAGTCGTACAGATCCGATGGAGCGCAGATGATCGATGAAGAGACCGAGGCGATTAAGAGTCGCATCAGAGATGCTGTTCAGGGTATAGAGATACTTTCAACAGCGGAGTCCTTCGAAGATCTCGTAAAGGACGGAGCTATTACATATTTTGGCAGGGAAATCGACGACAGCTACGATGCGATGATCATGGACTCGTTTAATAGCAGCAGTGTCAGCAGAAGATCGAGAGCTTCGCTTCGTATTGTGTATTCACCGCTCAATGGCTCGGGACGAGAGCCGGTAAGAAGGGCGCTTCGTGAACTGGGATACGAAAAGGTATTTGCAGTAAATGAGCAGGATAATCCAGATGGTGACTTTCCAAGTCTAAGGGTTCCAAATCCTGAGTATGATGATACGTATGATTTGGCTAAGAGATACGCTGAGATGTCGATGGCTGATATCATTATCGTTACAGATCCAGACTCAGATAGGCTAGGCGTAGCGGTATATGATGAGGGCGAATATAAGAGGCTTACAGGAAACCAGATAGGGGCGATACTCCTCGAGTATCTTCTTTCTGAGGCAAAGAAGCTGGGTAATCTTCCAGAAAATGGATATGTGGTAACTTCAATCGTATCGACCCACCTGGCAAGAGCCATCTGCGCTAGATATGGCGTTAAACTATATGAAACTTTAACGGGCATAAAGAATATTGCCGAGCAGATTAGGCAGAGATCCGATAATGGAATGGAAAGATTTATGTTCGGGTTTGAGGAAAGCAATGGATACATGCTTAACCAGGCTGTCCGCGATAAGGATGGCGTGATGGCCGCAGTAGCTATAGCTGAAATCGCAACTCTGTCCAAGGCGAACGGTGTTACTCTAATCGAGCAGCTGGAATCCCTGCATAAGCTCTACGGATACTCCGCAGAAGGTAGTGTATGCGTGGAAGGCGTTGGTGTTGGGGAAAGATTTATGGAGCATCTTAGAACGCTCGACGGCAAGCTTGGTGAACCTGGAACTGAACTCGGAGTGCTTGACGTAAAGAACTATACGGATTACCTTCCTGAATCAAATGTTCTTCTATACGAGCTAAGCGGTCTCGACTGGATTGCTTTTAGACCTTCCGGAACAGAACCAAAGTTCAAGATTTACTTTGGTTTCTACGGTGCAGAGTCAGCAGCGGAGAGCAGACTGGAGAGAATTTCGAAAGCTGTTGTTGCTGAAATTAATAAATATAAGGAAAATTAAGATGACAGATGAAGTGAGAATTGCACTACTCATAGATGCGGAAAACATCTCAGCTCAGTATGCGGGTTACATAATCGACGAAATCGAGAAGTATGGTATCTGTTCGTATAAAAGAATCTACGGCAACTGGGAACGCATCGTTAAGACTAGGTGGGAGCAAGAGATCAGAAAGCACTCACTAAAGCCTATGATGCAGGTTAACAACACGAGAGGCAAGAACGCATCTGATTCAGCTCTTATAATCGATGCAATGGATATCTTGTACGGAAGCAATGTCGAAGGTTTCTGCATAGTTTCTTCTGATAGTGATTTTACGTCTCTAGCGAGAAGACTGAGCGAGTCAGGATGCCTAGTGCTCGGTATGGGAGAATCGGACAAGGCTACAGAGGCTCTCGAAAATGCCTACGATAAGTTCATCTATATAGACCTTCTTGCCAAGCAGGCAGAGGAGGAGCGCCTCGCTGAGGAAGCTCTCGAAGCTGAGTATAAAAAGCAGAAGAAACAGGAACGCAGCAAGGATGTGGCTGAGAATACCGCCAACACTCCTAGCAAGAAGGCAATAGAGGCGAAGATTCAGCAGATTATCATGGAGAATAATGATAAGGGTAAGCCTACAGATCTCGGACTTATCGGAAATGAGCTAAACCGCATCTATAAGAATTTCGATGTGAGGTATTACAGCAAGAAGGGCGGTAAGCGTTACAAGTACCTTAAGGAATTTGTTAGCGACTTCAAGTCTCTCAAGGTAGAGGTTAGCGGCGACCGCGGTATATACGTTACTGTAAGATAATAAAAATCACCTATAGTCAGCAGTCTGACTGTAGGTGATTTTCTATCTTTGATGAAAACTATAAATCTACTTGTCTTCGATTGTAAAACTTAGCTCAGCTCCACACTCTGGACATACTGCATCTCCAGGTGATGCCTGAAACTCCTTGCTACATACAGGGCAAACGATTATATATGTATCAGCATCATAGCCATCTGGCACGTTGTTGTTAAATGCTTCTTTATATTGCTTATCGTCCATAGTTCCTCCTCTTTTCTAACTTAACTTCTAATTCTTAATTATTTATTATTTTACATTATATTAGTTGTTTCCTCAACTTATTCAAACATATAATGAAATTGAAACACTGTGTTTATTATTATGAATACGCTAGATTTTGCTGAAAATTGATGCAGAAAATTAATATAGAGAATTACAATCAATATAAGTGAAAAATAAGAAAGGAGGATAAAATGGATAAAACTGCGATTGATTACCGTGGTCTAAAGTATGTAAATATTGCTATTTGGATAGAAGTAACGTACATACTGATAAACGGTGTTACTGGACTATTTACACTGCTTCAGATAGCGGCGATGTCAGAGATGTCAGATGGCGTTCTGATCTTCAATACGAAGATTGCTCCTGACTTAATCTTAGTTATGTTCATAGCAAATGCAATATTATACATCATGGGTTTAAATGGACTCCAGAAACTCAATCCGTTCTATCGAAAGGCTTGCAAGGTATATATTGCATACCTCATCTTCATTTTCTTATCCATAATAGCATTTGTAGTCCTCGCATTTGCTGCCAGTAATTTTGTTGTCATTTCATTCAGGACAGATAATATCAATACTGGCACAGTGAGTGTCTTAGTATGGAGCTTAGTGATAATGCTTCTTGCAGTACTGGTTGTTAGTAATATTCTAAATATAATCTATATGAGAAATATTCTGCTCGGGACTAGAAGAATCGCAGATGTGCTTGGCAGCCAAGAATTATCTAAAGTAATCACTATGACTGAGAAAATATATAGAATGGCGATGATTGTTACCACGGTGATAGTGACAATTGGTGTGATGGGCATCGTGTTCGTTCTAAAGAAATATATACTCAAAATAATTGCTGGAGGTGCGTATTCATTCGTAGCTTTGTACAGTGCGTTAAGGGGTATGCAGATATTCTTATTCATGTTAACTGCTGCGTACATCATCAGCTTCATTGTGAGAACGCTCTATGCAATCAGACTCACGCAGTCCTATGTGGAGATTACAAAGCATGAGATAAGTGAGGCAGAAGAAGCTGCCTTGCTAGAGGATGTGCAGGCGGTACAGGAAAATAAAGCCAGATAGTATATATCTCCAGTAATAAATTTTCAATAATAATAGAATCCGTGCAATTAAAGGAAGAAGATGGCCTTACTAGTTGCACGGTTTTTTATTATGAAAATGGAGAGGTTAATTTACAAAGTCATAAATACAAGTATAACAAAGCACCTCGCTGGATTTAGCCAGTGAGGTGCTTTATCACTCATTAGTTTTTTATACGTTGTACTGCCGGGAGGCAATATACTAGCCGATAAGATCGAGGAGAGCCTTCTTAGGAACTGCTCCTACCGACTTGTTTACTTCCTCGCCGTCCTTGATTACAAGTACTGTTGGGATACTCATAACGCCGTACTTCTGAGCAAGTTCTGGGTGCTCATCTATATTGACCTTGCCAACCTTGATGTCGCTTCTCTCGTCAGCGATTTCCTCGATGACTGGCGATAGCATCTTGCATGGTCCGCACCAAGAAGCCCAAAAATCAACTAGAACTGTCTTATCTGCCTGCAGAACTTCCTGTTCAAAGTTTTCTGATGTTAATTCAATTGCTGCCATTTTCTTGTCCTCCTTATATTACTCAAAATCAGAATACGAGCATTCAGATTAATTGCGTACAATTTTTATTAATTTCACTTTAACATTTTTTTTCGTCACTGTGTGATGATTATGTGAGAAAAAACAATATCATGGTATAATTAATGGCTAATAAATGTATTTTTGCAAGTCAAATTGCAGAAAGTATAATTAGCTTAATTAGATAGAGAAGTATGAAGCTTTAAATCGGAGATTTGACATGTATATTGATGAAGCAACTTTTAGACAGATATTTCATAAGTTTATCTATATCGAGTGCCCTGATGCGTTAGAAGGATTATCTGACACAATAGAAATAATCGATGGTGCAACAGGGGTAATTGCATACTGCTTCTGTGAGGATCTCGTAGGCACTAGCTTTAATCTATTAGCCTCTGCAAAGAAGGCTGAAGATGGGAAGCTAAAGGTAGGACCGAGATGTTCCGAGAGGTACGCAAGGGTAAGATTTAATGATGTTAAGGATTATGAATTTGAACCTGTGAGCGAGCAGGACGCCGACTTATCGGAATTTGATGATGTAGCAGATGATATACGAGATAATTTAGAGTCTGCAGATAAGAAGATGACAATGCTTAGAGAGCTGGAGATGCTGGATGGTGGGCGAAACATTGAACTTCCGGACTTCGTGAGTGTGACGGTGGGAAAGAAGGGATTTTTGCCAGAGGTAGTGTGGGTGAGAACGACTGATTTTGGAGACAATGAGTTTTACGGCACACTTCATAATCCACCAAAGCAGGGCTTCGGGCTTGAAGCAGGACAGAAGGTTCGTTACCGCGCATATGACAACGAAGGGGAGATAATGCTGATACTTGATAGCAGCATGCTGAATTAATATGGACATTACACAGAAGATAACGGAGGAACTAGGCATTAAACCTTGGCAGGCCGAGGCTGTAATCAATCTCATCGATGAGGGGAATACTATTCCTTTCATCGCGAGATACCGAAAGGAAGCGACGGGAGCACTTGATGATGAGGTCCTTAGGCGCTTTGATGAGAGGCTTAAGTACCTACGTTCGCTCGAAGAGAGAAAGCAGACAGTAATTTCATCAATAGAGTCCCAAGGAAAATTAACCGATGAACTTCTAGCTAAGCTAGAGCAGGCCGAGACAGTCGTTGCAGTCGAGGATATATATAGACCTTACAAGCCAAAGAGACGTACTCGTGCGATGATTGCAAGGGAAAAGGGGCTTGAAGGACTGGCGACATATATCATGTCACAGGATGCAACAGTTTCAGTTCTAGAAGAGGCGCTCAAATACTTAAATGAGGAGCACGAGGTAAATGACGCTGATACCGCAATCAAGCTAGCGCTAGATATCATCGCTGGGGATATATCGGATGATGCGGATATAAGAACCTGGATTAGAACACTTACTGCTAAGGAAGGTGTGCTCATCACATCGGTGATTCCAGCGGTAAAGGCAGAACTCGAGGCTAGCGGAGAACGCAGTGTATATGAGAATTATTTTGAATTTGCAGAGAAGGTAGACGGTCTCCCAGGACACAGAATCCTCGCTATCAATAGAGGAGAAAATGAAAAGGTGCTCAGTGTGAAGCTTGAAGCTCCAGTGGATAAGATAGAGGAAAGGCTTTTTAAAGACTTAAAGAGCTCAGCTAACAAGGTCACTCAGCAGTATATCGAAGAAGCGGCAGCTGATGCATATAAGAGGCTCATAGCCCCGTCTATCGAAACTGAAATCAGAAATGAGCTGACGATTGGAGCACAGGAAGGTGCGATAAAGATATTTGCAAGCAACCTAGAGCAGCTTCTCATGCAGCCACCTATCGGCGGGAAGACAGTTCTCGGCTGGGACCCGGCATTTAGAACAGGCTGCAAGCTCGCTGTGGTAGATGCGACTGGAAAGATTCTAGACACAACTGTTATATATCCGACCGCACCGCAGAATAAGGTTAAAGAAGCAAAGCTGACTTTAGCAAAGCTAGTGAAGAAATACGATATAGATATCATCTCTGTCGGAAACGGCACGGCTTCCCGTGAGTCGGAGCAGATAATCGCAGAATTCATCAAGGAGTACGAGCATGGACTCTATGCAAATCCTAAGAAAAAGCTCCAGTATGTAATCGTAAATGAAGCAGGCGCTTCGGTATACTCGGCTAGCAAGCTAGCTACGGAGGAATATCCAGATCTCGATGTAGGTGAGCGCAGCTCTGCATCGATTGCTAGAAGGCTTCAGGATCCGCTCGCAGAGCTCGTTAAAATCGATCCGCGTTCAATCGGAGTTGGACAGTATCAGCACGATATGGATCAGAAGAGATTGGCAGAAGCGCTCGGTGCAGTTGTAGAAGACTGTGTAAATAGCGTAGGTGTAGATTTAAATACAGCTTCCGCTTCACTTCTAGAATACGTTTCGGGAATCAGTAAACCGATTGCAGCTAATATCGTGAAGTATCGTGAGGAAAACGGGAGATTTGACAGCAGAAAGCAGCTACTCAAGGTTGCTAAGCTTGGTCCTAAGGCGTTTGAACAGTGCGCTGGATTCCTTCGCATCAGAGATGGCAAGGAGCCACTAGATTGCACGGCGGTTCACCCGGAGAGTTATGATGCGGCCCGTAAGGTGCTAGAAATTATGGGATACAAGCCTTCTGATATCATAACAGGTGCAGCTAAGGGAATCTCAGAAAGTTTGAGTTCCAAGAACAAGCTGCAGGAAAAGTTCGGTAGCAGGCATGGAAATAGCAAGTCGGATAGACCTTCGATGAAGCAGCTGGCAGAAGCTGCGAATATCGGTGAATATACGCTAAAGGATATTTTGAATGAAATCGAAAAGCCAGGAAGGGACCCTAGAGAAGAGGCTGAAGCACCGCTGCTAAGAAGTGATGTGCTGGAGATAAGCGACCTAAGACCAGATATGGAGCTCAAGGGAACAGTTCGTAATATCGTGGACTTCGGAGCATTTGTGGATATAGGCGTTCATCAGGATGGGCTCGTACATATCTCTGAGCTGTCGGATAAATTCGTAAAGCATCCGCTCGACGTGGTAAAGGTTGGGGATATCGTGAATGTCCGCGTCTTATCTGCTGACGAGAAGCGTAAGAAAATTGCACTATCGATGAAGAAAAAGAGATAGTGAATCAATTCATATGTGCTGACTGCTAGCGCTAATGAACTATGTAAAAAATAATGCGTTTAATGCTGAAAAGAGGAGGGTATTATGGAATTTAAGGAAGTTATAGAAAGCAGATATTCTTGCAAGAAATACTCGGACAAGAAAGTAGAGCGCGAAAAACTAGAGGCGGTGCTCGAGGCTGGAAGGCTTGCTCCAACTGCTAAGAACCTGCAGGAACAGCACGTGTACGTGCTGGAATCAAAGGAAGCGCTGGATAAATTTGATATTGAAACTCCTTGTAGATATGGTGCGCCAACTGTGTTAGTGGTAGCCTTCGATACGACCAATGTCTATGTGTATCCAGGTGAAAAGAGGGATTCGGGAATTGAGGATGCATCAATCGTTGCAACTCATATGATTCTCGCTGCAGCTGACCAAGGGTTAAACAGCTGCTGGATTAATTTCCTAGATCCAGAGAAGCTGCATAAGGCGCTCGGACTTCCTGAAAATGAAGAGATACTCATGGCTATGGACCTTGGGTACGCCGCAGAGGAAGGAACTCCGCTACCGAATCACTTTAAACGCAAGGCGCTTAGTGAGACGGTTTCGTATCTATAGTTATAGGACAAGATGAGTTATAAAAATCGCTATATCCCTTGGGATTACAAGGGGTATAGCGATTGTATTTTTTGGCTTAAAATTGAGTAACTGCTAGCGATGCTTAGTGATTATAAATCTGTAATATTAATCTTCTGCACAGATAGGAAATGAATTATTAATATTTGCTTTCTATTGAAGCTGCCGCAGCCCTAGCCGAGGACCAGGCGAACTGGAGGTTATAGCCACCTGTGATTCCGTCTACGTCTAGCATCTCTCCGATGCAGTAGGCGTTTGGGGCGGATTTGAGCTGCATCGATTTGCAGTCAAACTGGTCGAGGCAGAGGCCACCCGCGGTGACGATGGCCTTGCTGAAGTCACCGCGCGATTCGATTTCGAATCGGTCCTCCGTGAGGAGGACGGCGGCCTTCTTCGCGCTGCAAGCGGAACGCTTCGCCACTTCCTTGGCGAAGCGGCGCGGCAGAGCGAACTCTTTAGCAATTATAGCTCCGAGTTCGCTGCTTTGCGCGATTCTTGCACCAGAACATCTGCCATGCGAGGATTTGAACTCGGTGCCAGTAGCTGAGATAAGTCTGGCAAGAACTTCATCTCTGCTCATCCCCACATAATTGATTTGAAGCCAGCAGCCTGGCTCTGCGTATTTTGATGAATTGAGAATTACTGGTCCAGTGAAGCTATCGTGGGCAAGGAGCAGAGAGCCATTTAAAAGCACAAGGCGCCTGCCTGCATTTGGATATATGCTAACTTCTACCTTATCAAACGAAATTCCAGATAGCTCGCCGTATGGATACCCTTTTATATCTAACGGTGCAAGCGATGGCTTTAATTCCGTGTGCGCCAATCCAAGTCCTTCGTTTACAACGTCGAACATAGAGCCATCTGATCCGCTTCTTGGATAAGATTTACCTCCAGTTGCTATCACGAGATGCTTTGCTTCGTAACAAAATCTCTGACCATCTGGAGTCTCTGCTATAACTATGTATCTTCCTGTATCTAATTCTTTCGTTTTATCATTAAGTGGTTCTTTGTCATAAGCTTTGATTTCAACAACCTTTCTATTAGTGATGACCTTAAAACCGTTTTGTGAAGAGGCTGATAGAAATGCATCTCTCACATCTTGAGCTTTCATCGATTCAGGAAATACCCTGCCGTCTGCTTGTGTCACGGTTTTGATTCCTCGAGAATCGAGGAATGAAACCAGGTCGGTATTGCTATATTTATACAGAATCTTGCGGATTGATTTTCCAGCATCACCATAGCAGCTAGGGAAGTCCTTGATGCTGCCAGCATGCGTGATGTTGCAATGACCATGGCCGCTCATCAGGAGCTTCGTCCCAACACGGGAAGAACCTTCGAGGATTAAACCGCCGGTTTTTAGGCTTGCAGCACACATCAGTCCTGACGCACCAGCACCGACTATTATCACATCAGTGCTGATTACAGATGATGTACTTGCAGATGCAGGTGTGAAAGAGCGCCCGCTTTTACCTTTCGCAGAAATGTCATGATGGTTAGTTCTATCAATGTTTTTTAATCTTGTGCTCTGTTTCAATTCAGTCTCCTAGGTGTATAATGAGAGTCACACAATTATAGCATAAGTTGTAGTTGTAATAGATGAAGCTGTATCAAGGTGAATTCAAATAGGAGGGCTTTTGGGTATTAATCTCAATGTTATATATGGCGTCATGATTCCATTTATCGGGACATCTCTTGGCGCGTTTTGCGTATACTTTATGAAAAAAGACCTCAGTAAAGGTGTTGAGCGTATGCTCAGTGGCTTTGCTGCAGGCGTAATGGTTGCTGCATCTATATGGAGTCTCCTAATTCCTGCTATGGAGGAGAGTTCAGGCATGGGGAGACTCGCCTTTATACCGGCGGTGATTGGATTTTGGATTGGAATCGGATTTCTGCTACTTATGGATCACGTGATTCCTCATATGCATGCTGCTACTAATGAAGTTGAGGGACCAAAGAGCAGTTTGTCTAGGACGACGATGCTGGTTCTAGCGGTCACACTTCACAACATACCTGAGGGGATGGCTGTCGGCGTCGTATTTGCTGGCTGGATGACTGGCAATTCAGGGATATCACTTGGGGGTGCGCTTGCGCTTTCACTTGGAATAGCGATTCAGAACTTTCCTGAAGGTGCAATCATATCCATGCCACTTTACTCAGCTGGCTCATCGAGGCACCGTGCATTTAGAAATGGCGTGCTATCGGGTGTGGTTGAGCCGATAGGTGCCATTCTTACGATAATGTTCGCACAAGCGCTGACTCCGATTCTGCCGTACATGCTCAGCTTTGCAGCTGGAGCAATGCTGTATGTCGTTGTAGAAGAACTTATACCTGAGATGTCAGAAGGGGAACATTCGCATAGTGGTGTACTTATGTTCGCTGTTGGATTTTCAATCATGATGACACTAGATGTTGCGCTTGGTTAAAGAAAATTAGGAGGGCTAAAGATGTCTATTTCGAAAATTGTAGAGGAATTAAAAGCTGATGAGAGAAATACCGAGTACACAAGGCGCGGCATTCCGCCAATTTTTCAGCTTAATAAAGATGCCAAAATCCTGATAATAGGTCAGGCTCCAGGGAGAAAAGTAGAGGAGTCTAAAATCCCTTTTGACGACAAGTCTGGAGAAAAGCTGATCTCGTGGATGGGTATAGATAGGAAGACCTTCTATTCCGATAAGATTGCGATTTTACCGATGGATTTTTATTATCCAGGAAAGGGCAAGACAGGGGATTTGCCGCCAAGAAAGTTCATAGCTGAAGAGTATCACCACGAGATTTTGGATGAGCTCGCAGATATAGAGATGACTCTTCTAATCGGGAAATATTCTATGGATTACTACCTAAAGGGGGAGATGAAGAGGAATTTAACTGAAACCGTAAGGAGCTACAAAGAATACCTGCCAAAGTACTTCCCGATAGTACATCCGAGTCCGCTCAATTTCCGCTGGCAGGCTAAGAACCCGTGGTTTATGGAAGAGGTGGTGCCTGTACTAGCTGAAAGAGTGGCGAAAATACTCGGATAAAATGCAGCTAGTTAATTGAAATGTGTGGTCCAAAAGCGTAAACCACTTAAGATTGACAGCTGCGAATTATATAGATTAACAATTATTTTGACTTTTAATATGTACGGAGGGGAAGATGGACGTTAGATATAAATTAGGGTTCGGACTTATGAGACTGCCTCAGACGAATCCAGATGACGCAGGGAGCATCGATATACCTGAGTGCGAATGCATGGCAGATGCGTTTATAGATCAGGGATTTACATATTTTGATACCGCATGGATGTATCATAATAAAGAGAGTGAACCAGCGACAAAGAAATTTCTAGTAGAGAGACATGAGCGGAGTGAATACACGCTCGCTACCAAGATGCATGCAGGTTTTTTTAACACGGAAGAGGAGCGAGATGCGTATTTTGAAGCGCAGCTAGAGAAGACAGGTGCGGGATATTTCGATTACTATCTCCTTCACGATGTCGGACGTGACAACATCGATAAATTTAAAGAACTCCACTGCTTTGAGTACCTAAAGCAGAAGAAAGAAGAGGGTATTATAAGACATCTCGGATTCTCTTCTCATGAGGACGCTGAGCATGTAGATAAGTTCCTAACTGATCACCCTGAATTTGAATTTATTCAGCTGCAGATTAACTATCTCGATTGGAATAGTGAGGGCGTTCAGTCCAGAAAGTGTTACGAGGTAGCTGTTAAGCATGGAATGGATGTCGTGGTAATGGAGCCCGTTAAGGGAGGAATTCTTGCAAATGTCCCTGCCGAAGCTGAAGCTCTACTCAAGGCGTACCATCCCGATATGTCCGTTGCTTCTTGGGCGATACGTTTCGTTGCTAGCCTAGAGAATGTAAAAGTAGTTCTAAGCGGTATGAGCAGCATGGAGCAGCTGCTCGACAACACCTCATACATGAAAGAGTTCAAGCCTCTATCACAAGATGAATATGAGATCATAGATAAAGTGGTCAGTATAATAAATAGCTCCATTACTATCCCGTGCACAGCCTGTTCGTACTGCACGGAGGGATGTCCTATGAATATTCCTATTCCGAGATACTTCTCTCTGTACAATACGGATATGCATGAAGATAGCGATAGAGAGTGGACGCCTCAGTGCGAGTACTACGAGAGAACGACTATGACATTTGGAAAGGCCAGCGAGTGTATCTCGTGCGGTCAATGTGAGGCGATATGTCCGCAGCATCTGCCAATTATAAAGGATCTTGAGATGGTGGCAGAGCATTTCGAGAGTAGGTAATTATATAAATTTCAAAAAGAAAGAGTGGAAATAAATGCACAAGTACCCTATTAATGTAACTATAGATACTAATATTTTTTTTGGAGCTAAATTTGATTTTGGAATAGATGGAATTTTTCACATATTACGAGAATATGTGAACGATGGGACAATAAATCTAATTTTGAGTGATATTGTAATTAAAGAGGTGAAGCACCACCTTAAAGAAAAAGCAATTGAAGTAACAAGAAGTGTGAAAAAATGCAGTAAGAATATTAAAAAGATGGTTTCAAACGAAATGTTATGTGCTGCGGGTTTTGAATCATTTATAAATATACCTTGTGAAGAGAATGTAGTCCAAGAATGCAATTTGCGGTTTGAACAGTATATTAATGACTTAAAACCTGAGATTCTAAATTCTGGTAATATCAATGCAAATAAAATAATAGAAGACTATTTTGATATGAAACCTCCTTTTGAAGAAAAGAAAAAAGAGGAGTTTCCAGATGCTTTTATTATTGAACAGGTAAAAAAAAGATTCGATAAAGAAAATATATATATTATTAGTGCTGATAAAGGTTTTAATAGAGCATTTGAAGGTGAAAATTACCATTTGCTAGAATCGCTAAGTGACTTATTTGACATGATTAATAAGGATAAAGAAGGTTATAAGGAAACAATTAGTAGTTTAGAAAGCAATATTGAATCAATAATCATAGATATAGAAGAGAGAGTAAGGGATTGTGACTGTATTTATGTCTGCGGTATGAGCTATGATAGAGAATGTTGCATAGAGGGGTATGATTATGATGAAACCTATTTGGAAAATATATCTGACATAGAATGTAGACTTCATTCAGTAGATCAAATATTAGAAGAAACATCAATAGTGACATTGAATTGTTCAGCAGATATAACCATGATATGTTGTTATAATGATTACGAAAATTCACCATGGGATTCAGAAGAGAGAAAATACATTTATCTAGATCGCGTTAAACTCTTGGAAAATCATGCTGCGAGGTTTGGGTGCACAATTGAGTTAAATAGGTGTTCGGGAAGAGTTAATGTTTTAGAATTACAGATTACTCTAGGGGCGAACACTCTAAAAGATAGAGAAGAGATCAGTACAATATAAAAAAGTAATATGAAAAGCTTGTATTTTTAAAAGAACTTGGGACTATTCCAATCAATAGAACATACATACTATTATTTTGTAATAATTACAAAGTAATATAGGAATATAGACTAATAAAAAAATATATAAGTGTAGTTAGGCATCCTTGACTTATAGGGGTAGGGGGTATATGATATCGACGTAGATTTTATTATATATAGATAAACTATTAAGCGTTTGCATGTGAGGAGAAGAGATGACAGAAATTTCTGAGCGCCACCGAAAGCGTTCGCATATGGAATATAGGAACCTGATGAACAGGCTTAAGAGAATTGAAGGACAGATTAGGGGTATCGAAGGAATGCTTGAGAAGGATGCATACTGTCCTGATATATTGATTCAAGTTTCTTCTGTAAATAGTGCGCTTAATAGCTTCAACAAGGAGCTAATGGCGAGCCATATCAGGGGGTGTGTCGCTAATGATATAAGAAATGGTGATGATGAGACTATTGATGAGCTCGTTAAAGTCATGCAAAAGCTCATGAAATAGATAAGGGAGGAGATTAGATGGATAAATATAATATCACTGGTATGAGCTGTGCTGCTTGCCAGGCACATGTCGAGAAGGCAGTGAGCAAGGTTCCTGGGGTGGAATCGGTATCCGTAAGTTTACTTACCAACTCCATGGGAGTAGAGGGTAGTGCGAGCAGCGAAGCTATCGTAAAGGCTGTAGAGGATGCTGGATATGGTGCAGCTATACAAGGTGTAGAGGAGAGCCAATCTTCTACAAATTCTCTCGAAGCTCAAGAGAAGGCTCTCGAGGATAAAGAAAGTCCTGTCCTGAAGCGAAGGCTTGTAACATCGGTGGTGTTCCTGCTGGTGCTAATGTATTTCTCGATGGGACACACAATGTTTCATCTGCCACTTCCAAAATTTCTAGATGGAAATCACATCGGAATCACGGTTATACAGATGGTTCTGGCGGCAATAGTTATGTTTATCAACAAGAAGTTCTTTGTCGGCGGATGGAAAAGCGTGCGCTCAGGTGCGCCAAGCATGGATACATTGGTTGCGATGGGTTCTATGACATCGTTTCTGTGGAGCTTCTATATATTGATGCAGATGACTAGAAGCGTGACAGATGGTGATACCAAGGCTGTGATGGCAGGCATGCACAACCTGTATTTTGAGTCAGCAGCTATGATAGTTACTCTTATTACTGTTGGGAAGCTCCTTGAAGCTCTTTCAAAGGGTAGGACAACTGATGCACTAAAGAGCCTGATGAAACTCGCACCCAAGACTGCGGTTATAGAGCGTGATGGTGAAGAGACCTTAGTTCAGATTGCTGAAGTTAAGACGGGTGACGTTTTCGTCGTTAGACCTGGTGAGAACATTCCGGTGGACGGAGTGATAATCGAAGGCGGAACAGCGGTAGATGAATCTGCACTGACAGGAGAAAGTGTTCCAGTTGATAAGTCGATTGGTGACGAAGTTTCGGCAGCTACGATTAATAGAACTGGATTTATAAGAGCTAAGGCTACACGCGTTGGAGAAGATACAATTCTATCGCAGATTATCAAGATGGTCAGCGATGCAGCGGCTACCAAGGCTCCTATTGCTAAGATAGCTGATAAGGTGTCTGGAGTATTCGTTCCGATAGTCATCATAATCGCTGTAATCGTGACGCTGATCTGGATATTTGTCGGGCAACCATTCGGATATGCGCTTGCTAGAGGTATCGCCGTGCTAGTTGTAAGCTGTCCTTGCGCACTTGGACTGGCAACTCCAGTAGCTATCATGGTCGGAAGTGGTCTTGGTGCTAAAAACGGAATATTGTTCAAGACTGCTAGTTCACTAGAGGAGACGGGAAGGGTTCAGATAGTAGCTCTCGATAAGACGGGGACGATTACTAAGGGCGAGCCTACAGTCACAGATATAAAGCCTGCAGATGGAGTTACAGCAGTTCAGCTACTTAATATCGCTAACGCTCTCGAAGCTAGAAGCGAGCATCCTTTTGCACTGGCTATTACTAGATATTTTGAAGAGAAAAAAGAAGAACTTAAGCTCGCAGATGTCGAGATTGAAGCCTTTGAAGCGATATCAGGAAAGGGCATCCAGGCTAAGCTAGTAGGTGCTGAATCCAAAGGCGACTTATATGCAGGAAGTGTAAAATACATATCTGCGCTTGTAGAAGTAGCTGATGATATCAAGACTGAAGCAGATTCGCTGGCGGCACAGGGAAAGACACCTCTTCTATTCGCTGGCGGCGGAAAGCTGATTGGTATGATAGCCGTTGCAGATACGGTTAAGGATGATAGCAGAAGTGCAATCGCTGAGATGAAGAGGCAAGGCCTCAAAGTAGTTATGATTACAGGTGATAACGAGAGAACTGCACGTGCGATTGGTGATCAAGCTGGTGTTGAATATGTCGCGTCGGGAGTGCTTCCAGATGGAAAAGAAAATCTGATAAAGGAACTTGGAAAGCTCGGCAAGGTTGCGATGGTTGGAGATGGAATAAACGATGCTCCTGCGCTTACAAGGGCAGATGTCGGAATTGCAATCGGAGCGGGTGCTGATGTAGCAGTTGATGCTGCAGATGTAGTGCTTATGAACAGCCGCTTATCGGACGTCTCCGGAGCTATAAGGCTCAGCAGGGCTACGCTTAGAAATATACATGAAAATCTATTCTGGGCATTTTTCTATAATATCCTTCTCATTCCGCTTGCTGCAGGTGCTTACGTACACTTCATGAAAGGATGGTCTATGAACCCTATGTGGGGTGCGGCAGCTATGAGCCTCTCTAGTTTCTGCGTATGCATGAATGCGCTCAGATTAAATCTGTTCAAGGTTCACAATGCAAACAGGGACAGGCACGGCAAAGGTGAGGTTAGTGAAACAAAATTGAATTCGCTTATCAAGAAAGTTGCGGGAAATGATGAAAGCTCCGATGAGCCGGGACAAAGCGAAACAAATAATTTGCATGAAGATAATTTAAAGGAGGGCAAAGTTATGACAAAGACTATGAAAATCGAAGGTATGATGTGTGGACACTGCGAAGCCACTGTAAAGAAAGCGCTTGAAGCTATCGATGGTGTAAATTCAGCTGAGGTTAGCCATGAAGCAGGAACAGCTGTAGTTGAGCTATCAGAAGAGGTGCAGGATGAAGTTCTGCAGAAAGCTGTAGAAGACAAAGATTATAAAGTTTTATCTATTGCATAGCAAAATGGTGTGTTACAATTACCTTGTACACGGCTTAAGCCGTTAAGCATTAAAGGTAAGAGGAGAGGTAATTATGATCGCAAAAAGTATGGAACCCTTCCTAGCGGGCAGCTCAGTTATCAGAGCTATGTTCGAAGAGGGTAAGAAGATGGCAAAGGTATACGGACCAGAGAATGTTTACGACTTCAGTGTTGGAAACCCTGGACTACACCCACCAAAGGAGTATAGAGAAGCTATCAACTACGTTAACAACGAGATGGATCCGCACCTAGTTCACGGCTACATGCCTAATGCTGGTTTCGAGTCCACTAGAACAGCTGTAGCTGAGAATCTCAATAAGAGATTTGGATCAAACTTTACTTTTGAAAATATCATCATGACAGTTGGAGCAGGTTCTTCGATTAACGTAATCATGAAGACTATCTTTGACCCAGGTGATAAGCAGGTTGTATTTGCTCCATATTTTGTTGAGTATGCAAACTGGGCTAGCAACTACCATGCAGAGACAGTAGTTGTTCCTCCAAATGAAGCAAATGGATTCGAGCCAGATCCAGAGGCACTCAAGAAGGCTCTTGATCCAAAGGTTAAGGTAGTTATTATCAACAACCCTAACAATCCAACAGGAGCAATCTATTCGCGTGAGACTCTCGAGAAAATCGCAGAGGTTCTAAAGGAAGCTGAGAAGGAATATGGACACCCTATCTATATCATCACTGATGAGCCATACAGAGAGCTAGTCTATGTAGACAAGGAAATCGTGTTCATCCCAGATCTATACGACAACACAATCATCGCGTACTCATGGTCGAAGTCGCTTTCAATCCCTGGAGATAGACTTGGATACCTAGCTGTATCTCCAAAGTCTGACAACGTTGAGGAGTTTATGGCTGCAGCAACTGTCGCTAACCGTATTTCAGGAGATACTAATGCTCCTTCAATCATTCAGCTAGCAGTTGAGAGATGCCTGGATGCACAGGTTGATATCCCATATTACAAGAAGAATGCTGAAGATCTGTACAAGATCGTGACAGATGCTGGATTTACAGCAGTTGTTCCTCAGGGCGCTTTCTACCTATGGGTAAAATCACCAGTTGCTGATGAAAAGGAACTAGTAGCTGCTGCTAAGGAGGAGAGAATCCTGGCAGTACCTGGAAGCGCATTCGCTTGCCCTGGATACATCAGACTTTCGTTCTGCATCTCTAATGAGACTATTCAGAGGTCAGCTGAGTCGTTTGCTAAGCTAGGGAAGAAGTATTTCGGTTAAGAATCGATAAGTAATAAGGGCTAATACATGTCTCTAGAGAGGCATGCATTGTAGACTAAAACTTCAGAATTGTGATAAAATAAGCGTGTGAGAATATTTCTCACACGCTTATTGTTTTTATGAAGAGAGGATAAGATGGAGAGGATTGCGAGTTTTAACGTAAACCATGACACCCTTGAGAAGGGAATGTATATATCGAGGATAGATGGAGATATAGTGACCTATGATATTAGGATGAAAAAACCGAACATGGGTGATTATGTTTCAAATGAGGCGCTTCATACATTCGAACATCTATTTGCAACCTACGCGAGGAACAGCGAGATTTCCGATAAAGTCATATACATTGGACCTATGGGATGTAGGACTGGATTCTACCTACTGATGAGAGATACCGCTACCAGGCAGCAAGCGATAGACCTAGCCAGAGAGTCGTTTAAGTTCATATCAGAGTATAAAGGTGAGATTCCGGGCGCAGCAAGGAGCGAATGCGGAAACAGTGAAGAGCACGATCTCGAGGCAGCGAGAGCTGTTGCGATAGATATGGTAGAGGTTCTGAAGGACTGGAATGAGGAGAAACTTGATTATGACTATGAAGGATAAGAGTATAGGTGCGGCCTTCTGCGATGCAGCTGCGGTAATTGGTGGCAATGATAGACTAGGGATAGTCTGTGCTATGGATGTCGAGATGCAGGACCTACTGGAGCAGATGAGGGGCGTTTCGGTTGATGAAATTTACGGCTTTAAATTCTATGAAGGTATACTAGAACAGACTCAAGTGGTGCTAGTGAGATGCGGAATAGGCAAGGTTAACGCAGCGAGAGGCACTCAGCTGATGATAGATAAGTACAGACCAAGCTACATAATCAACAGCGGGGTAGCTGGCGCGCTCAATACAGAGCTAAGGCCAATGGATATCGTTGTTGGGAAGGATTTTATCCAGCACGACTTCGATCTCAGCCCAATCGGTTATGCGAAGGGCTGCCTAGCCACAGGAGATAGATCAAAGCCGACAATCACCCAAGCAGACAGCGATATGGTGAAATTGCTTACTGATGTATCTGAAGCGGTTGCTAGAGAGTATGAGGAGGCCGGCAAGGTGCTTGTGGGCAGAATAGTGAGCGGTGATCAGTTTATCAACAGTCCGGAGGTTAAGGCGGAACTGAGGGACGATTTTGGTGGAGATGCGGCTGAGATGGAGGGAGCAGTTCTAGCATATGTTGCAAGCTGCGCAAATGTGCCTTGTGCAGTGCTAAGAGTAATTTCTGACATGGCAGATGGGACTAACAACGAGTCGTATGATGAATTCGAGAAGAAAGCATCAAAGCTATCTGCAGAGATAATAATAGAGCTGGCCAAACTAGCACCATCAAATCGCTAAACTAGCAATTTCTAACAACATAAATGATGCTTATCGTGCCTATATGACAAGTAAAGTGTATTAAGACCGAGTATAGAAGGTTTAAAGTACTAGTAATACGAGCAGTGACTACTTAAAGTCGCTGCTTTTTATTTTTTGTGATTTGAATGGCAAGAAAGAAAGCAGAAGTGCAGGTACGGAAACAAAAACATAATTTTACAGTTGACAAAGCAAATAGATATGAATATAATCTACTTAGCTACCAAGTAAGTAGTTAATAAAGTGAATCAAAAAAAGATTTACTTTATTAGATGAAGATTTTAACTAGAGAAGAATATCGATTGATGACAATGATTGTTATTGATCTTTTTATGAGAAACTGAAAGGAAGGTTACATCATGGCTAATATTTATACTTCTGCTGATCAGCTAATCGGCAAGACACCACTTCTTGAACTTACAAGAATCGAAGAAGAGCTTGGACTTAAGGCTAGGGTTTTCGCTAAGCTTGAGTATTTTAACCCAGCTGGCTCTGTTAAAGATAGAATCGCAAAGAGAATGATTGAGGATGCAGAGGCTAGTGGCAAGCTTAAGCCTGGTGCAACTATTATCGAACCAACTTCTGGCAATACCGGTATTGGGCTCGCTGCTGTAGCTGCAGCAAAGGGCTATAAAACTATAATAGTTATGCCTGAGACTATGTCTGTAGAGAGAAGACAGCTTATGAAGGCATACGGCGCAGAGCTTGTTCTGACCGAAGGAGCAAAGGGCATGAAGGGAGCTATCGCTAAGGCTGAGGAGATTGCAGCTGAGACAGAGAATAGCTATATCCCAGGACAGTTCGTCAATCCATCTAATCCTGCAGCTCATAGGGATACTACTGGTCCTGAGATCTGGGAAGATACAGATGGAAAGGTTGATTACTTTGTAGCTGGAGTAGGAACTGGTGGTACGGTGACAGGCGTTGGAGAGTATCTGAAGTCTAAGAATGAAGATGTAAAGATTGTTGCTGTTGAGCCTGAGGCATCGCAGACTCTCGCAAAGGGTGAAGCTGCACCTCACAAGATTCAGGGAATTGGCGCGGGATTTGTGCCTGAAACCCTTAACACACATATATATGACGAGATAATTCCTGTTACTAATGAGGATGCTTTTGAGACTGGTAGATTAATAGGACATAAGCAAGGCGTACTGGTTGGAATTTCTTCTGGTGCAGCATTATGGGCTGCTATCGAGCTTGCTAAAAAGTCAGAAAATGAAGGTAAGAATATCGTAGTTCTATTGCCTGATACAGGAGATAGATATCTATCGACACCGCTATTTCAGGAATAATAGCTGATTGACATATCATTAATTATAGAGAAAATTATTATGGAAATGCGGGGCTAGACATTTTTGTCCCGTATTTTTGCGTTTCATGTAAACTTAATGTAAAATGTAATGGATTTAGAAAATAGGAGGAAACTGTGTTAGTCTCAACGAGAGGAAGATATGCCATAAGGGTGATGATTGACCTTGCCGAACATATGAATGGCAAATACATACCTATGAAGGAAATTGCCGATAGACAAGACGTGTCGCTTAAGTATATGACTAAAATCATGCAGGCTCTAACTAAATCAGGTATGCTCGATGGACAGCATGGCAAAGGCGGAGGATACAAGCTCAATAGGGATCCCGAGGAGTATCGCGTCGGCGATATACTTAGGTTAACGGAAGGCACTCTTGCCCCAGTCGCTTGTATAGATGAGACAGACTGCAAGTGCGACAGGTCCTTCGAGTGTCGGACAAGACCGATGTGGAATGAGCTTGACAAGTTGATTAGTGAATATTTAGATGGAATAACTATAGCTGATTTGATGGAGGGGAATACCGCAGATAACTACGTCATCTGATGTAGTGCGGAGCAACGCTTTATATGAACGCGATAATTTGTGATGATAACGCCAGAGAACGTGAGTGGTGCCACAAGGAACTGCTCAAGAATAAAGGCAGCTTTGAAGACGGTTTGGAAGTGCTTGAGTATGAGTCAGGCAACGAACTACTATTTAAGTATCCTGACTTAGAAATAGGGATTGATATCGTATTCCTGGACATCATGATGCCGGGACCAGACGGCATTACTGTAGCAAAGAAGCTACGTGAGATGAACTATGGTGGTGAGATTGTTTTCTTTACAGGTACTATAGACTATGCTGTTAATGGTTATGACTATGAAGCACTCGCATATCTGATAAAAGGAAAGACTTCATCTGAGAGGTTTAGCGAGGTAATAAGTCATTTCCTCATTCGTAAGAGTGAGCGAAGCGGTGAAGTTATCATTCTTAGATGCGCTGGAGAGACAAGAGTAATCAACCTATCGGCAATTAAATATTTCGAGGTGTATAAAAGGCTTACAACAGTGTATTACGGTGATTCGAAATTTAGTTTTTATTCACCTTTAGCTAAACTTAGCGAAGAACTTGAGGGAAAGAACTTCGTTCGTGTACATAGAGCGTATCTTGTCAATGCTGATTATATTTCCAAGAAGACTATGAGAGATGTGACACTTCGCGACGGAACAGTGCTTCCAGCGGGCAGAAACTATATCAAGAAGATAAAAGAAGATTAAAAAGATGTGTAATAATAGGAAATTGAACAAAAATAATACTAGTACGCGACGGCGAGCGGATACTGTAGTGCGCATTTTAGTGATGTGCTTGCTTTTAATGCTTTATAGCATGAATGTTTTCGCACTTGAAGGTGATTCCGATAGGCCTCTGGCGCTTGATGAAAACGGATTGCTAGAGAATCGCGTGGAAGGTGAGACCGTTAATCCTGATGCTTATCTAGAAACATCAGGTGATAGGGCAAACAACAACACGAATAACGAGCATGTAATACATGTGACTAAGAACGGAGTTACCTACACCATTGGGTATGCTCTGAATAGCTCTACTATTTTACCAGAAGAAATAAGTGGTATGGATAGTGACCAAGCTCTGGAATACATTGCCAATAAAAGCATGACTTTCTATACAGACAGAAATGCTACGGTTATACCGGATATAGTGTTTGGCAAGGACTACTTCGTGAGAGTCAATGGGTTGACCCACGTAACTCCGGATACACTACGCGGAAGCTATAGGCTAGAAATTGCCAACAACAGCGGATTTAATAATGCAGCGACGACTACAGTTACCATCGGAAATAGCGGTAATGGCGGAAATGGTGGTAGCGGTGGAAACACTGGTGCAGGCAACGAGGATAGAACAAACACAAATGGACATAGCACTGCTACAAACGTGGTTCAAAGCTTAGCTAGAAGAATATCTTCGGGTACAAAAGTTAGAGGTGCGAACAGAGCTCCGTCAGCAGCAAGAGCAAATCAAGTAAATCAAAATGCTATCTCGGATTCAAGCAATGCTAGTGCAGCAAATAGTGCAAATAATTCTAGTGAATCAAGTCGTTCAAGCGCAAGTGCAGCGGGGCACGGTTCGGGCAGTGCTGGAAGCGGAATAGCTTCAAGCAGAACTGTAGAAACTGTAACAAATGCAGCAACTGCTGGAGCTGGAGCTGGATCAGTTTGGCTCGCAGTCCTTATAATATCCGACATAAAACTGCTTCTGTGGTATAAGAAACTTAAAGAAGCTAAGAGAAAGTAAGCTCTATAAAGAGCGTTTGTAGGAGATAATTAGATGTTACTTAAGATAGCTATATGGGTGATTTTTGCAGTAGCGATAGCCGTCAAAATATATACCAAGAAACGCGTTCAGAATATCGATGGATTCGGTGGCATAACCACTAGGGAAGAAGTTGATAGAGCTAAGCGATGCAGAGTTAGCAAATAGAGGATAGGACACTGAAATACCAGCCGACCATGAATGTGTATCATGGTCGGTTTTTATTTAAAAACATAAGCTGAAATTCGATGAAACTAACCGTTTTTTTGTTGACAAAATAATATGGTTAATGTACACTAATTTAAGTTAAGAAAGCCTAACACGATGTTAGCTAATTTAACTGACAGCGCGGCTTTGTACCGCGTATTTTAATTAGTGGAGGAGGAGATGCAGTATGATTCCAATCACACTTGTTAACCAGGGAGAACTTGTTACAGTCAAAAAGATAACTGGTAGCGATGCTATTAGACAGCACCTCGCAGAACTAGGATTTGTAGTGGATGCGGATGTGATGGTTGTAAGTGCGTTCAACGGAAACGTTATCTTACAGGTTCACGGAGCGAAGATTGCACTCAATGAATCAATGGCAAGACGAATTATGGTATAGCATGGCTATCGATGGATAATTCTTCAGCAAATAAAAGATTTTATTTTTAAGGAGGAGAACAACATGGCAACTCAGATGGGAACTCTTAATAATGTTAGAGTTGGTAAGACTGCTACTATTAAGAAAATCAACGGTGCCGGAGCAGTAAAGCGCAGAATCATGGATATGGGACTCACTAAGGGAACTGATGTCTTTGTGAGAAAAGTTGCGCCTCTTGGTGACCCAATCGAGCTAACTATCAGAGGCTACGAGCTTTCTGTTAGAAAGGCTGATGCGGCTTTGATTGATGTTGAGATAGAAGATTAATCTATGGTGATTGCCGCTTCTATATTTTTTAAGTATCGATTAGTTGAATTGAACTAACTATATATTAAGTACCGTGAAAGGAGTGTACTAACATGTCACTTAAGATCGCCCTCGCGGGTAATCCTAACTGTGGTAAAACCACATTGTTTAATGCTTTGACTGGTTCAGCGCAGTACGTTGGTAACTGGCCAGGTGTAACTGTTGAGAAGAAAGACGGAAAACTACGTGGACATAAGGACGTAATCGTTCAGGACCTTCCTGGAATTTATTCTCTTTCTCCATACACACTAGAAGAAGTTGTTACAAGAAACTATCTAGTCAATGAGAAGCCAGATGCTATCATCAATATCATCGACGGAACTAATCTAGAGAGAAACCTATACCTAACGACGCAGCTGCTCGAGCTCAACATACCTGTTGTAATCGCAGTTAACATGATGGACCTAGTTGAAAAGAACGGAGACACCATCAATCTGGATAAGCTCAGTGAAGAACTAGGATGTGCTGTTCTTCCAATCAGTGCGCTTAAGGGATCTGGCTCCAAGGAGCTAATCAAGAAAGCGCTGGAGGTTGCAGAAGCTCATCAGCCTGGAGAACTTCCACACGTATTCAACGGATCGGTTGAGCACGCAATCGCTCACATTGAAGAATCCATTGAGAAGATTGTAAGTAAGGAAAATCTCAGATGGTATGCAATCAAGCTATTTGAGAGAGATGAGAAGATTGTTGAAGAACTGGCACTTGATGCTGAGCTCAGCAAGCATATCGAAGAGCATATTGCGGACTGTGAAGCAGAGCTTGATGATGATGCTGAGAGTATCGTTATCAACCAGAGATACGCATATATCAATAAGGTAGCGCCTAAGGCTATGACCAAGAAGGCAAACCATGAAAAGCTCTCGACTTCAGATAAGATAGACAGAATAGTTACTAACAGGCTTTTGGCTCTTCCAATCTTCGTGGCAATCATGTACCTAGTGTACTGGCTAGCTATTTCTAAGATTGGTACGCCTCTAACTGACTGGGCTAACGACACACTGTTCGATGGATGGGTTAAACCAGGTGTCAAGACAGGGCTTGAAAGTCTCGGAGCATCTGGATGGGTTGTTTCCCTCGTAGTAGATGGTGTTATAAACGGTGTCGGATCTGTACTCGGATTCACTCCGCAGATGGCATGCGTATTCCTCTGCCTATCAATCCTCGAGGACTGCGGATATATGGCGAGAGTTGCGTTCATCATGGACAGAATCTTTAGAAGATTCGGACTATCTGGTAAGTCGTTCATTCCTTTCCTCATCTCATCTGGATGCGGAGTACCTGGAATCATGGCAACCAGAACTATCGAGAACGAGAAGGATCGTCGTATGACGATGATGACTACCACGGCGATTCCGTGCGGAGCTAAGCTTCCTGTAATCGCTACGATTTCTGCTTACATCTTAGGTAACAAATGGTGGGTAGCACCTCTGATGTACTTCGTTGGAATCGGCATAGTTATCTGTTCTTGTATCATTCTCAAGAAGACTAAGCAGTTCGCTGGAGATCCAGCACCATTCATCATGGAGCTTCCTAATTACCATTTTCCTTCAGTAAAAGGTGTTCTTATCCACGTATGGGAGAGAGTATGGGCATTCATTAAGAAGGCCGGAACAATCCTGTTCCTATGCGTAGTAGTAATGTGGGTTCTCTCAAGCTATGGATTTAGCCACGGTTCATTCGGAGCTGTTGATGCTAAGGACAGCTTGATGGCAGATATCGGTGGTGCAGTTGCATTCATCTTCAAGCCACTTGGATTCGGAACATGGCAGGCAGTTGCAAGTTCGATTTCAGGATTCGTTGCTAAGGAAGGAATCGTTTCCACGATGGGAGTTCTGTCTGGTCTCGGAGCAATCGAAGACTACAACGCTTCGATGAGAACAGCATTCGATGCATTCTTCCCAACCACAATAGCAGCTATTTCATTCTTGATGTTCAACCTGTTTGACTCACCTTGTCTCGCTGCTATATCGACAGTTGCTAAGGAGATGAACAACAGAAATCACTTCTGGTATACGATTATCTTCCAGAACGTTTCTGCATATCTGTTTGCGTTAGTTGTATATCAGCTAGTTGGACTTGCAATTGGTGAGGTTGCATTCGGCGTATGGACAGTAGTAGCAGCAGTAATCGCAATCTTCGTACTGTATCTGCTATTCAGACCAGATCCAAACAAGAAGAGAATGCTAGACGGTTCAGAAGGCGCAAAGTAACCGAATAAAACGAAAGTATAGCTTGAGCGAGTATTATTACTTGCTCAGGCTATGATTATAGGAAGGGTATGAGATGAATTTAGTAGATGTAATTGTACTCTCTCTGGTTGCAGTAATATTCATAGGGGCTGTGAAGGTGCTGATTAGCTTCTTCAAATAAACGTATAAACGTCACAGAGACGAGTTAGAATAAACTTACGGGGAGGTAGAGATATGAACGTAATTGATATAATTGTCGTTGCCGTTGTTGCTGTAATAGCTTTCTTTATCATCAGAGATGTTGTAAAGAAGCGCAAGGCTGGTATCACAAGCTGTGGCTGCGGAAGCGGTTGTAGCGGCTGTTCAGGCTGTAGTGCTCATCCTCATACTGAGGAAGACAAGTAGGGCGCTAGGAAATTTTACCAGCACTTAAGATTAGAATAGGGGGTG
Organism: Mogibacterium diversum; assembly: GCF_938028775.1. Lineage (GTDB taxonomy): Bacteria > Bacillota > Clostridia > Peptostreptococcales > Anaerovoracaceae > Mogibacterium > Mogibacterium diversum_A. The sequence continues at coordinate 57,195 of NZ_CALIZG010000023.1, read as the reverse complement.
CGTGACATGATTAAGACTACCGTTAAGATTGATGGCATGCAGTGCAACATGTGCGAGACGCATGTAAAGGATTTGATTAGAAAAAAGTTTGATGTCAAGAAGATAAAAGCATCTCATGTAAATGGTGATTGTGTTATAGTATCACCTGACGAGATCCCTAGAGAAGAGCTTACTCATGAGCTTGGACAGATGGGATATAAGGTTACTGAAATGGAATCAGAGCCATATGTTAAGAAAGGGCTATTTGGATTTTAGTAGTCTTGGCGACTGGGCATTAGGTTCATGATACCTATGTTAACATTATTGATTATAATTTGTTCTAAAATAGTTGAGGGATGTGTAGGTGCCTATACATCTCTTTTTTTGAAAAACATTATTGACTTTAAATCTATTTAAATAACTAAATTGTCTTGACATGTGATATTAAAATGATATCATCAAATTATACCAGGCGATTAAAATATTTGAATAGAAGGGGGTCACTACAATGACAGAGAAACTCTTAACCAACAAAAAACATGGCATTCCTATGCTGCTTCTACTCGTCGCTCTATACGCATTTGCGGTATTCGGGATAATTAACAGTACGACTAGTGGCAATGTAACTCTTATCGGAATATGTGGTCTATACCTGGTTCTAGGATGGATTCCATTTGCCGGTCTTAAAACCTTGAAGCCTCAGGAGGCATTAGTACTCACGCTTTTCGGAAAGTACTACGGAACTCTAAAAGGTGAAGGGTTTTACTATGTAAATCCATTTTGCACAGCGGTTAACCCTGCGGCTAATACAAGACTTGGTCAGTCGGGTGATATTAAGGGGAAAGGAGCTGCTGTTTCAGGGAGTGTCGACAGTGAGTCGGTTTCAGGCAAGAGAATTTCCCTCAAAATCATGACGTTAAATAACTCGGTGCAGAAGATTAATGATGCAATCGGAAATCCTATCGAGATTGGAATCGCCGTTATGTGGAGAGTGACGGATACGACAAAGGCTGTTTTTAATGTAGATAACTACAAAGAATATCTCTCTCTACAGAGTGACTCAGCACTAAGAAATGTGGTAAGATTATACCCATATGATGTCGCACCTAATATCGATACCACTGGTGATGGTATGGCTGACGAAGGTTCGCTACGTGGTTCAAGTGATGTGGTTGCAGAACGTATCAAGGAGGACATCCAGAAGAGAGTTACTGATGCTGGCATCGAAGTAATCGAAGCTCGTATCACATACCTAGCATATGCTCCAGAAATTGCAGCTGTGATGCTGCAGAGGCAGCAGGCTAGCGCAGTAGTAGATGCGAGAGCGATGATAGTAGATGGAGCTGTGGGTATGGTGAAACTCGCTCTTGAGAAGCTAAGTGATGATGGAATCGTGGATCTCGACGAAGAGCGAAAGGCGGCAATGGTGTCTAACCTCATGGTTGTGCTTTGCGGAAGCCATGATGCTCAGCCAATTGTTAACTCCGGATCATTGTATTAATTAAGTACAGGGGTAAATTGTATTTAAATGCATAAATTGCAGAATATCATGCGGTAATGTATTAATATCATAGAAGGACTAGTAAGAAGAAAAGGCGTACTCAAAACTCATGGCAAATAAAAAACAAATTCCACTCAGAATATCTGACAAGCTATTTCAGGATATCCAGTCCTGGGCTGAAGATGATTTTCGCTCTGTAAACGGACAGATTGAATACCTGCTCTCAGAGTGTGTTCGCCAGAGGCGCAAGAATGGCAAGTATGTCGGTGAGGAGATAGATAAGCCTCTCGATATCGATATTGAGTAAATATAATGGGCGGATGGCTTGTTGCCACCCGCCCATTTACATGATATTAAGATTCTATAGAGTAACTTAAGTGGTTCTGCATATGTAAAATATGGCAAAACGATTAGTACTTCGTATATTCCCAGCCAGCAAACTGTCCCGTGCCTACAAGAGTATCTGCATCTTCATCATAGTTGAAAATCCAGTCGTATGGCTTGTAATTTTCATCAACCGTGTTCTTTTGTATATGAATGGTGACGGTGGTGTTATCTAGCTCCCACTTGCCGGTTAGGTATCCATGAGAACCATTCATGTCTATCGGCATGATGAAGTTACCGTCTGAGCCGAGCTTAAATGGGTATTCGTTTGATCCTGCAATAGTCCAGCGCGCAGCAATTTTAACCTTACGCGCTTCTTCCTCTTCATGCTGCTTTACAGTCTTGAACCTCAGGATCTGTTCTTCGATATCAAGGTATCTATCCTTGAGGGCCTCTTTGGAAGAATCCTCTTTTGCGCCAATCTTGAACTTGTGGATTAACTCTTTTGCAGATTCCTTATCCTCGTCGCTATAAATATCTTTTCTGTACTTCTCGAGTTTCTTGATTAGAGATTTTATCATCTCAGGCTTAGTCTTGACCTTTGAAACTGCCTTGTTAAACTTGCTTACAGTCTTGCTCAAATCCTGTTTCAGTATCTGCTGCTTTAGCTTATCTTTATACTCAGCTTTTATGTCGTTAACAGTGCTAATATCTTCCTTGAAGTATTCGGAAGTACTCATCTTGCTGATTGTATCAAGCGCCTTGGCACGCATCTTATCTACGGAAGGGGTGTAGTTCATCAATCCGAGCAATATCGCAACTGAGGCAAATGATATAATGATGTAATTGATTATGGATTTACGATTAAAAAGTCGTACGTATAATCGCTTCCATACCGAGCTTGTCGAACCCATTTGTAATCTCCCTGCAAGGTGAATTTGGATATTGTATATGCATATATCCAGATGAAATAATCTTATCTGAAATACTGCCTTTTGTAAACGAACAAATTGGGATATTATAAGCATAGGTATGATATAAACGATACGTATGATTAGTCGGAATTGTGACTAATGATAATAATGCTTTGGAGAAAAGAGAGGGAATGAAATGGCTCATCCTATTTATTTGAAGAAATCCGATTGCAAGAATTGCTATAAGTGTGTTCGCCACTGCCCGGTGCAGGCGATTAGATTTTCAGGAAATCTTGCACACGTAATCGCAGATGAATGCATGCTGTGCGGCCAGTGTTACGTTGTCTGTCCGCAAGATGCTCAGAAGATTCTTAGCGATGTCGAGAGAGTGGAGATGCTTCTAGATGGAGATGCGCCAGTATACTTAAGCGTGGATCCTTCATTCGTCGCTTACTATGTGGGAACTGGTATTGAGAAGTTTAATGAGGCAGCTAAAGCGCTCGGCTTCGTCACGGCTGAAGAGGCTGCTAAGTTTGGTGTGGTTGTAAAGCGTGAGTATGAGGCAGTAATAGAAAATGAACGTGAAAGCGTGGTAATTTCCTCGTGCTGTCCATCGGTAAATCTCATGATTCAGAAGCACTACCCAGACCTAATCAAACATCTATCCGATGCGATGTCATATGTGCAGATTCACAGTGCAGATATTAAGTCTCGTGATGAGGATGCTAAGGTGGTATTTGTCGGACCTTGCATCGCACGTAAGGATGAGGCCAACAGGCAGGGGTCGACATTTGATGCGGTGCTCACCTTCGAGGAGTTCGATGAGCTGCTAAGGGACAAGCAGGTTGAAATGAGCGAGGGTATGGACGAGTGCGCAGAGTCCAAAGAGAGGCTGTTTGCTGCGAGCGGTGGAATCTCCAAGTGCATGAACAGCGATGAGCACGGCTATGCATATCTATCGGTAGACGGGGCAAATAAATGCATAGACGTACTCGAAGACATCAAGAACGGTGAAGTTGAAAAATGTTTCATCGAGCTGTGGGCATGTGCCGGCGGCTGCGTTGGTGGTCCATCATTTGAGAAGTATCACAACACACCTGTTAGAAATTATAAAGCTGTCAGTGCTTATGCAGGCGATGAGCACTTTGATGTGGAGCAGCCTGAACTGACTGCGATAACAAGAAATTTCGAGATAATGCAAGGCATGAAGGTTATGCCTAATGAGCATAAGATTCGCGAAATCATGATGCAGATGGGTAAGAGTAAGCCAGGAGATGAGCTCAACTGTGGTATGTGCGGATATGAAACTTGCAGGGAGAAGGCAATTGCCGTGTACCAGAACAAAGCGGAGATTAAGGTGTGCCAGCCACTCCTGGCAAAGAAGTCAGAGAATTTCTCGGACATCATCTTCGACAACACACCTAATGGGCTGCTTGTGCTTAACGAGCGCCTGGAGATTCAGGAGATAAACCCTGCTGCTTGTAAGATTATGAATATCAGAAGAGCGCAGGATGTGCTTGGTGCACAGATTGTTACACTGCTCGAGCCAAAGCCATTTATGGATGTGCTCCAAAGTAAAAAGAGTTCGTTCCAATGCGCATATCTAGCCGAATATGACAGGTATGTGGAACAGAGCATTTTGTATGATAACAACTACCATATGCTGTTCTGCCTGATCGAAGATGTGACTGATGAAGCGAACGAAAGATCCAAGAAGGCTAAGATAAGACAGCAGACCACTGCAATCGCTGATCAGATGGTAGAGAAGCAGATGCGAATAGTTCAGGAAATCGCTTCACTGCTCGGTGAGACTACAGCCGAGACTAAGATTGCACTCACTAAGCTGAAGGATACGATGGAGGATTAGTATGAACGATCTCAGTATAGATATCGGTTACAAGAGTATTAATCACTTCGGCGAACCGCTATGCGGTGATACTGTTGCAGTTGCACAGCAGGCAAACGGCGACAAGATTGTAGTTCTCGCCGATGGTCTTCGAAGCGGAGTAAAGGCGAGTATCCTGTCGACGCTGACTTCAAAGATCATTTCCACGATGATGGCAGAAGGTATGCCGCTAGAGGAGTGTGTACACACCATAGCCGCTACACTTCCGATAAGTTCCGAGTATGACGTTGCTTATTCAACTTTTACGATTATGCATATCAAGGATAACGAAGAGCTTGAGCTTATTCAGTATGAGAATCCAAGGGTGATTCTCATCAGAGATTTTGCTGCGACTGATTACGAGATGGTCGAGCATGTAATCGATGGCAAGAAGATTTACCGCTCTGAGATAAAACTTCAAGAAGATGATATGTTCATCGCTATGAGCGATGGTTGTCCAGGTGCAAATTCAGAGCTTTCGTATAACAAGGAATGGACGGAGGCAGACATAGCTTCATTTATGGAAACCATTGCGCCTGTTGGATATCCGGCCAAGACGCTAGCGACTATCCTCGTCGAGGAGTGCAATAAGCTATATAAAGGAAAGCCGATTGACGATGCGACAGCTTGTATCCTAAGAGTTATAAAGCGTGTACAGGTGAACCTCTTGTTCGGACCTCCCGCAAACCGCGAAGACTGCGACCGCATGATGTCGCTTTTTTTCTCAAAGGCGGGAAAGCATATCATCTGCGGAGGTACGACAGCTTCAATCGCAGCTGACTACCTGGGTAAGCCAATCAAGACTAACAGGGTGAATCCAAACCTAGGTGGACCTCCGATGTCAGAAATCGAGGGAGTGGAGCTTGTAACTGAAGGAATCGTTACAATCGATCACGTAGTAAAGAATGCTCGCGATTACCTTGCAAATGACGAAGGCTTCGCAGAGTGGAGTGTCTCGCATGATGCGGCTTCCCTCGTTAGCCGTACACTGTTTGAAGAGGCAACAGACATCAATTTCTTTGTCGGAAGAGCTGTAAACCCTGCCCATCAGGAGGCGGATATGCCACTCAATTTTAGCGTTAAGATGAATATGATAGAGGAGCTTTCTGCTTCCCTAGAGAAGATGGGGAAGCGCGTAAAGGTGAGCTATTTCTAAAGTAGAAAAGGGATTAAATGGAACAGATATCGATATTTGAAAATGATAATAGCAAGGACGAACCTTTAGCTGCTCGCATGAGACCTAGAGATCTCAGCGAATTCGTAGGTCAGCAGCACCTAGTTGGCGAGGGTAAAATCCTCAGCAAGCTTATCGAGTCTGACAGGGTTCCGTCGATGATTTTCTGGGGACCTCCAGGAGTTGGAAAGACAACACTTGCACAGATTATCGCCAGCAAAACAAAGGCGAATTTTATAACTTTCTCTGCAGTAACTAGCGGCATTAAGGAAATACGCACAGTTATGCAGCAAGCTGATAGGTATACGAGATTCGGTGAGAAGACGATAGTATTTATCGACGAGATTCACAGGTTCAATAAGGCGCAGCAGGATGCGTTTCTGCCTTTTGTTGAGAAGGGTAGCATCACTTTGATTGGAGCAACCACTGAAAATCCATCATTTGAGGTAAATGGTGCGCTTTTATCTCGCTCTAAGGTTTTCGTGCTTAAGAATCTTGAGACTAGCGATATCGAGCAGCTTCTAAAGCGTGCGATAAGCGACCCTCGAGGCTTTGGCGACGAGAGAGTTAATATCACAGATGAAATGATTCACATGATTGCCGAATTTGCAAATGGTGATGCTAGAAGCTCTCTGACAACTCTAGAGATGGTAATCCTAAATGGTGATATCAAGGCTGATGGAACTATAGATATAACGATGGAATCGCTCGAGCAGTGTATCTCCAAGAAATCGCTACTCTACGATAAGAATGGCGAAGAGCATTACAACATCATATCTGCGCTTCATAAATCGATGAGAAATTCCGATGCCGATGCAGCCGTATACTGGCTAGCTAGGATGCTTGAGGCAGGGGAAGATCCGCTCTATGTGGCAAGGCGTGTTACTAGATTTGCTTCGGAGGACGTAGGACTAGCGGACCCTCGAGCAATGGAGATAGCGATAGCGGCTTATCAGGCGTGCCATTTTATAGGTATGCCTGAGTGCTCGGTTCATCTAACGGAAGCCGTGATTTACATGGCGCTTGCACCTAAGTCTAACGCGATGGAAGTAGCTTACTTTGCGGCAAGGGATGACGCACAGGAGCACATGGCAGAGCCAGTCCCGCTTAATATTAGAAATGCACCGACTTCGCTCATGAAAGACCTCGGGTACGGCAAGGGGTATAAGTACGCTCATGATTATGAAGATAAAATTACGTCCATGCAGTGTCTGCCCGATTCGTTAGTTGAGCGCGAATACTACAAGCCCACGGATCAGGGGGCTGAGGCAAGGTTTAAGGAGCGTCTTAATAGCATAAAGGAATGGAAGAAGTCACATAAATAAGAGTTCGATGTAGCTGCAGCTTTCACTAATGCAAAAGTGCAATAGCTAAAATGATATAGGCGAGCAAGAACCATGGGCATAGTCATTTTGGACTGTGCTCGTGGTATTTTTTATTTTCAAATATACACATGAGTTTCAAAAATAAACGGCTATGTATGATATAATTTCCAAGGATAGTTAGTTAACACATACTAGCAATTAAGTAAAATAATTAAATTATTTATATATAGAAAGGATTGAGACTAATGACTAAAGTTGATATTTTCTCAGGTTTCCTAGGTGCTGGCAAGACTACGCTTATTAGAAAGCTTATTGAGGAAGCATATGGTACGGATAAAATAGTTCTCATCGAGAACGAATTTGGAGAGATTGGAGTAGATAAGGGATTCCTGCAGAATACTGGAATTGAGATTAACCAGATGAATGCTGGCTGCATCTGCTGTACTCTCGTTGGTGATTTCGGAAAGGCTCTTAATGAAGTAATTGAGAAGTACAATCCAGAGAGGATTCTCATCGAACCGTCAGGCGTTGGCAAGCTTTCGGATGTAATTATTGCAGTACAGGATCTTAAGAACGATAAGATTGAGCTAAATGGATTTACTACTGTCGTAGACGCCAAGAAGGCTGAGATGTACATGAGTAACTTCGGGGAATTTTACGAAAATCAGGTGGAACACGCAAGCTCAATTATTCTAAGCCATACAGCTGGAATGTCTCAGGAGGACATCGACAAGTGCATCGCATTACTCCGTGAGCATAACAAAGAAGCATCTATAGTTACGACAGACTGGAAGGAAATTGACGGCTCTAAGATTCTAGAAATTATGGAGCAGAAGAAGACTCTGTCCGCTGAACTTGACCGCCTGAGAGAAGAGGCGTATAGAGAGCAGGCTGAACATGAGGCAGAGCATCATCATGACCATGAACACCATCACCACGATGACGAAGAGCATGAATGCTGCGGTCACGGACACCATCACGACCATGACCATGACCACGAACACCATCACCACGATGACGAGGAGCATGGGTGCTGCGGTCACGGACATCATCACCACCATCACCACGGACACGGCCACCACGCTGACGAAGTCTTCGATGAAATGGGCGTGGAGACCGCACATCGCTTCAGCCGCGGCCAGCTCGAGCGAGCTCTAGCAGGCCTCATGGATTCCGAGCAGTGCGGACAGGTGCTCAGAGCGAAGGGATTCGTAGCGGGTACAGAAGGCGAATGGTACGAATTCGACTACATACCAGGTGAGCCAGAGGTTAGAGCTGCTGGCGAAGCAGAGACAACCGGCGTTATCTGTGTAATCGGAGTAGATCTCAAGAAGGATAAGATTAAGGAGTTGTTCGGAATATGAGAGAGAAACCAGTCTATCTATTTACAGGATTTTTAGGCTCGGGTAAGTCGACTTTCATCCAGGATACACTCGAAACACCAGAGTTCGGAGAAGGTGCAAGCACACTCCTCTTGGTTTGTGAGTCAGGTGAAGTACATTATGATGAAAGTAAATTTACCGACAAAGTGTACATCGAGACAATCGAGAAGGAGACAGACCTTACAGAAGCAAGGCTTAACGGCATCGCATCGAAGTATGTATTTGACAGAGTTCTAGTCGAGTATAACGGTATGTGGATGACGCAGACTCTGTTTGAGAATATGCCTCGCAACTGGATAATCGCGCAAGAGATGACTTTCTTCGATGCGACTATGTTCGAACTGTACAATAAGAATATGAGACAGCTCTGCTTCAACAAGATGCAGAATGCAGAGCTTGTGGTATTCAATAGATTCCAGAAGGGTGCGGATAAGATGCCGTTCCACAAGGAAGTGCGTGTAGCTAACAGGCGCTCGCAGATTGTCTATGAGTTCGGGCCGCATGACATAGAAGTAGACGATATTGTGGATGAGCTGCCTTTCGATAAGAAGGCCAGCACCATTGAAATAGCCGACGATATGTACGCTGACTGGTATCGCGATATCAACGAAAATCAAGACGAGTATAACAACAAGACATTGATTCTAAAGGGCAGAGTCGTAAAGGGTGGCGATATGAAGCACGGTGAGTTCGGGCTTGGTAGGCACCTCATGACATGCTGTGTAGAGGATATGCAGTTCGCAGCGCTTATGGGCATATATGATAGAATTGATGACTTTAAGAATGGAGCCTGGGTTCAGGTTAAAGCCAAGGTTAGGGTCGAGTACGTTGATGCATACGGAGAGAAAGGCCCGGTCCTTTACTGTAAGTCGGTAGAAGCGTGCGAGCCGTGTAACCCTGAGGTTGCAACATTTTAAACCGCTATTAAATATAGAAATACATGATTATAAACCTCTTTTGTCAGGGATTCTGACAGAAGAGGTATTAATTTGTCTATATTTTGCTATAGGAATAATCTACAATGAATGATATAAAGATTTTATGTAAACGCTAATATGCAAAGCAAATTCATACCAGATTCACACCGTGATAGTAAGGTAGAGTCAGAAGATAGAAAGGGTGCATACGATGGCAACGATACTTTTCCTAGAAGATGAAAACATGATTCGCGAAGTTCTCTCTGAATACATGGTGGTCGCAGGTCACGAGGTTATTCCATGTGAGCGTGGCGACGAGGCGATAAAGCTGATTGAAGGGGGTGAGCATTTTGATCTTGCGGTGCTCGACATCAGAGTTCCTGGAGTGACTGGACTTGAGGTACTTCAGACCATAAAAAAGGAACGCGGTGAAGATATTGGCACGATTATGCTCACAGCTTACGACGATATCAATACGCAGCTCGAGGCTTTTAACTACCTTGCGGATGATTACATTACAAAGCCAGCTTCTCCGATAATTCTCATCAAGAGAATTGAAGCTGTTCTTAGAAGAACTGGCAAGAGAGCTACTGCTGAGATGGATAGTGGGTTCGTGGTCGATGAAGATGAGCTTCGGGCATACTATAACAGGAAGAACCTCAAACTGACCGTAAGCGAATTTGTACTCATGAAGACTCTGAGGGATAATCCGGGAAGGGTATTTAGCAGAAATCAACTTATCAACATGATATTCGATGAGGAGTATGTGGCGAATGATAGGATAATCGATGCACACATCAAGAATCTTAGGAAGAAACTACCTCATGACTATATCGAGACAGTCATAGGTGTTGGATACAGATGGAGAAAAGAAGATGAAATTAGGAAGTAAGACATTTTTATACAGCGTCATCATCTCGCTGATAGTAGGAATCGTGATCTTTTCATATATGGTATTCCTGATGCCTTCCATGTATATGGATTACAAAGGAAAACAGAATCTTGAAACTGCTAGGTCAGCGATGAAGTACTTCAAGAAGCACGAATCATTGAAAAACTTCAAGACTGGTGATGCCAATGCGATAGGTATCATCGTACCCGGAAATGGCTACACTATCAGGGTTACGGGATCCAGTTTCAATGGATCAATTGAGGCGGTTAGCCCTGCGTCTAAAGAGATTATAGACCAGTTCAGATCTCTTGATATGAGCAGTAAGGGTAGTAAAAAGGAGGCATTTAAGAATCTAAAGCCTGCACTTAAAGCCTTTGCAGAAGAGAATTCGGCTGAGATGAATAGCAGTTTTAAGATAAATCTTAAAGGAGACAGCAGCTTATCTCAGTTCAAGGTTAAGGATAAAAAATTTCACTACTATAGCGGCGGGGTGTTAATCAGTGAGTTTTCCGTCGAGAGTCGTTATTCGGGAACTAGCTACACCTATTTTGTCGGATTTGCAAAGCATGGAGATGACATGCTTATCCTGAGTAGCACCACGATGACACCTTCAGCAAGTGAAATTCTACCAGTTCTCTACGGGTCAGCTCCTATGCTCATATTGCTTATGATAATCTTGGCATTTGGAGTATCAGCAATATATTCGCGCAAGATAGTATCTCCAATTAAGAAGCTGTCTATGGATGCGGAGAGACGCATGAGTTCGTCATCAGTAAAGCTAGAGCCTCTTGAAGCTGTGGGAAATGATGAGATATCTGATTTGACTGCTGCACTAAACCTACTTTATGAAAAGCAAGCACAGGCAGTTCAAAATCTCGAAGAAGAAAATAAGCGTAAAGAGGTGTATATGCGTGCGACATCGCACCAGCTAAAAACTCCGATTGCAGCATCGATGCTCCTAGTGGACGGAATGATTGGTAAGGTCGGGAAGTTCGGAGATAGAGACCTGTATTTGCCAGAGGTAAAAGCACAGCTCCGTGAGATGATGAGCATAATTGATGAAACATCGAATCTTAACAATGCGGCAGATAGCTTCGAAGTTGAGAAGGTCGATATTGTGTCATTATGCCGGGAAACTTTAGAGAAGAACCGCATCGGAGCTGAATCTAAGGGCATAACTCTAAATGGTCCAGAGATTGAAACAGCCGTATATTGGTATAGCAATGCGATGATGCTCAAGAAGATTTTGGAGAATTTAATCGCAAATGGTATAGATCACACAGGTGAAAGTGGAAGTGTTACATTCGATGTTACGGAGTATAGAATTACGGTGTTCAGTCGTCCAGGACACATCGATGAGAAAATCCTTGATGATATATTTGAACCGTTTGTAACTGGAGCTCAGGGGGATGAAGCTGGACAGAAGAAAGGGCATGGATTAGGGCTCTATATAGCGAAATATTTTGCTGGGAAGCTAGGACTTGAACTACGTGGCGACAACATGCAGGACGGCGTTCAGTTTGTTCTAGAGAAAAGAGGTAGAGATGATTAGACTCGACAATGTAAAGGTGAGTTTTAAAGATAAAGTGGCTGTGGACCTCGGGCGAGTGATTGAAATTGCGGATGGCGAGAGAGTCGGAATCATAGGAAGCAACGGTGCTGGAAAGACTACGCTTCTAAAGAGTATTATCGGTCTGGTCCCTCATAAGGGAAACATAGCACTCGGAGTTCCGTCAAATGAGATCTCCGTTCACATGCAGTACAACTCTTATGTCGATACCGTTTCAATTAGGAACATCATCGAGATGGTGATGGGCTGCAGGATAACAAACAATCAAAAACTCCAAGAAATGATTGAATTCTTCGAGTTTGAAGGATGCCTAGATAAGAGGTGGAAACAGCTATCAGGCGGTCAGAAGCAGAGGCTCACTCTCATACTCGTGATGTGTAAGGAAAGCAAAATAGTGATGTTCGATGAAGTTACATCAGGACTTGACTTCGAGACGCGCCAGAGGCTCATGGACAAGCTCGTAACTTGGTACGAGGAAAAGCACACGACACTGCTTATAACATCACATTACTATACTGAGCTCGATAATCTGGCGACCAAGATACTGTATCTTAAGGACGGTAGGGCCGTGGACTACGGGTCAAAGGAAGAGCTTTTTAGAAAGTACTGCGGAAATGCCGTGGTGATCTTTGAGGACACGGAAAAAGGACGTGAAATAGCGAAGGCGCATAAACAGATAAAGGCCGCCGAAGGGTTTATTGCACTCTCATGTGACAATGATGATGAAGAGGTTGAAATCGCTGAAAAGCTTATCAGAAACCACATAAACTACAGGCGAAGTAATAACGATATCGAAATGATGACTATTAATGCGGAGAGGTAAAATGAATAGATATACGATAAGATACGAATTTCAGAATACACTTCACAATGTCTATGCGGTATTCTTTGGCTCAATTTTTCCAGTGCTTCTACTGCATATGATTGTCAGGGGAACACTTGGCGATATCCCTAAGAACATGAAGGATGAAGTGGTAACTACAATATTTATTGGCATGGCGATGCTTATTCCGCTGGCGAGCATATTTCTGAATCATGCAGCGATTTATTCAAATGAGCTTGATAAGAAAATCCCTGAACGTTTGCTCCTCTTCGGATTTTCGGAGAAGGACATATTGCTCAACAAAGTGGTAGCGAACTTGATTATATTGACGCTCTGCATATTTATTTACCTTGGTGGAACTGTCCCTTTCCTAAAAATACTTAAGCCGAGGTTTGCAGCTGCGGTGGTTTGGATTTTGGGAATATATCTTCTCGCTATAATCTTGATGGCGCTCGCTCATGGCATAGCGACACTGATAGGAAAGTTTGGTCCAACGTATGGCGTTGTGATGGCAATCTATTTCGCAATGATGATTTTGAGCGGATACATGGGAATTAGGATAACTGATCTTCCTAAATCAGTTAGATGGATATCTGAACTACTTCCAACTGCACAGCTTGGCAACGACTACATAGATTTCTGGTTAGGCAGGGAATATAACTTTGGACCGCTGATTCAGTCCATGATCTTCATGTCTGCTCTTAGTGCAGTGGTTGTGCTCATAGCGTTTAAGGTGAGAGGTAGAAAAAATTAAGTAGCACCTTAAGAAAATCTTCATAAAAAATACCTTGAATTTGATTTATGATGTGTTATTGTATTAGTAACTTAATACAATAACACATCGATTTATTTATCTATGGTTCGAAATAGGTATGAAACAAATCGCATTAATAGATTTAGAGAGGAGACTAGCATGGAATGGAAATTTGTCGATGGTATCCCGATATACTCGCAAATTGTAAATGAGTTAACCGTGAGAATTGCCAGACACGACTATTCACCGGGACAGAAATTACCGTCCGTAAGAGATATTGCTGCTGAAGCTTGTGTCAATCCGAACACGGTACAGAGAGCGCTTGCGGAGCTCGAGCGAAATGGGCTAGTGCGCACAGAGAGGACCAACGGAAGATTTGTGACGGAGGATGCGAGAGTGCTGAAGGAAATTTACAAGAGTTTATCTAGTGCATATGTTGACGAGCTAGTCGAGAAACTGCGTAATATTGGGATGAGTGACATGGAGATTATAGAAGCAGTTACGAGCTGCGTGGGAAAGGAGAAATAATGAGCATAATAGAGATAAAGGATTTGAGCAAAGCATACGGCTCAAAGCTAGCGCTATCTGGTGTTGACCTAGATATAGACAAGGGACAGATTGTTGGACTCATGGGACCAAATGGCTCAGGCAAGACAACGCTAATTAAGATAATCATGGGATTACTGAGACCCGATGCCGGTGAGGTCCTGATAGATGGAGACAGGCCTAGTGAAAAGACAAAGGCAAAGGTCGCTTACCTGCCTGATAAGATGACGTACCCTACGTATATGACTGCTGGCAGCCTCGTGCGCCTATATCAGGATTTCTTCGATGACTTCGATAAACTCAAAGCTCTATCGATGCTCAATGATCTCGGTATTGAGAAAGGGCTTAAGCTAAAAGCGATGTCCAAAGGGACCAAGGAAAAGGTGCAGCTCATCCTAACGATGGCACGTAATGCTGAAGTATATCTACTCGATGAACCTATCGCAGGCGTTGATCCAGCGACTAGAGACTATATTCTTAGAACGATTATTACCAATTACAATCCTGAGGCTGTAGTGATTATTTCCACTCACCTAATCGCCGATATCGAATCGGTGCTCGACGATGTAATCTTCATCAAAGACGGTGAAATCGTGGTTCACGAGACTGCTGAAAGCTTGCGTGAGAAGAAGGGGCAGAGCATTGATAAACTGTTCAGGGAGGTGTTCAAATGCTAGGTAAATTATTAAAATATGAGTTTAAATCGCTGATGAACAATCTCGGAGTTCTGTACTTGGTTTGGTTATCTCTCACTTTGATAACTGCTGTTTTACCAAAGGCATCGAAGTACACATCTGAGTTTGTAGAAAATCTTCTCTATGTAGTTTGGGCGATCTCGTTTATAGCTGCAATTATAATGACGTTAGTAGTGGTTATTGACCGCAGATTCTACAAGAATTTCTATGGGGCTGAAGGGTATTTTACGCTCGCGCTACCTGTAAAGATAAGTACACATATCTGGAGCAAGGTAATTGCCAGTACAGTTTGGATGGTAATAACGGCATTTGTTGGAATCTTCATCATGATGATAGTAAGCATTGCGACGAATGGACCAGATTCTTATCATCAGATAAAGATGTTTATGAACGAGAGGCCGGCAGAGGCAAGGGCAATAATAATATTTCTGTTTGAGGTGCTATTGCTAGGAGTTGTATACATCAGCCGATTCCTTCTTAAGACACTTGCATGCATTAACTTAAGCGTGCAGTTCAGCAGCTTCAAATCACTTTTGCAGGGAGTTTTCTTCGTAGTACTCACAATAGCAGAGGTGTATGCTGCGATTGTAGTAACTGGACATCTATCTGGCGACTTTGCATTAAACCTGGCTGTGAATAGCAATCAGATTAGAATCGCACAGTATGGAGTCGGAGGAATTATACTTTTGCAGGTTGTAGAGTGTGCAATATACTTCCTCGCATCTAACTATCTGATGAAGAACAGACTTAACCTGGAGTAGGCACATAATGTGCTGATAATTCATCAATTTTTATAAACAAATTATAATGTAAGAGCCGGATTCAAAATAATTTGATTCGGCTTTTATTTTGTACAGAAGTCTTTGAAATGAACGGATTGCAGTTACATAAAAATGCTAGTATACTAACTCTACACGTTGTAACGCACTTGGTTAAGAAGGGGTTTGTGCGATTAATCGTGACAATCTGACAACGCAGATCATGTGATAGTGAGAGAAGCTTCACAGCATTGGAAGGATGACGAGAATTGAATAGAAATGATTCGCTGATAAATAAATATTTGCGATACATTTTTCCCGCGATGGCTGGACAGCTCATATTCACGCTGTACACAATAGTTGATGGGATTTTCGTAGCTCGAGGTGTATCCGAGACGGCTCTAGCTGCCGTCTCAATTGCTACGCCGTTCGTCACCTTGCTGTTTGCAATTTCAATAACTTTCGCGGTGGGTACATCAACAATAGTTGCCCGTCTTCTCGGTCAAAACCGTACTGTTGAGGCGAGACGCGTATTCACAGAGAGCTTAGTTTCACTTGTTTTGTTGTCGATAGTAATCAGCGTGCTGGTATTTATTTTCCTAAATCCGCTGTGCAGGTTGCTTGGAGCGACGGAATCTACGCTTCCATATGTAAGGAGTTATCTTCTCACGATAGCACCGTTCATATTTTCGTTCGTGATTTCATATAATCTCGAACTGCTCCTTGCTACTGACGGATTTCCAGAACTCGCCACTATCTACGTGCTGCTCGGGGTGATTCTTAACATCTTACTCGATTGGTACACGATATTTAAGCTGAATTGGGGCATAGTTGGAGCTGGACTAGCAACCTCTTTTTCTCAGACGGTCGTAATTATCATCTACCTGATTCACTTTGCAGGGAGGAAAGCGACACTTCGTTTTACGAGATTTAAGTTCAGACGCGGACTTATGTTTCGTCAATTCATGAGCGGTATACCTTCAGGTATTACAGAGATGTCGCCGGGAATAGTGACATTTATCTTTAACAGGTTTATCGTTACTTTTATGCACGATAGAGAGCTGATTATCTATTCGATACTATCATATGTAATTCTGCTGGCGACGGTTCTTGCAAATGGGATTGCTCAAGGCGCACAGCCCCTCGTTAGTTACTATCACGGTAGACACGAGAGGGATACATTCCACACTATCTTTGGTTATGAGATTAGATCGGGGCTCATATTAGCCGTATTAGAGATAGCGGTTGTGCTGGTGTTTGGAAATTATATAGCGATGCTATTTGTTAATGATGGAGATGCACTTATCCTGGAAGTATCGTATGCGCTTAGACTGATAGCTTTGGCATTTCCAATGCTCAGTATGAATATCATCATCGCTGGATATCTAACTGCTCTCGAGAGGTCTAGGGTTGCAGCTTTCATATCGCTGATGAGATGTACACTGACGCTTCTGCTTTCGCTTGCGTTAATCGCAACTATGCTTGACGTATCTAATGTATGGCTCTCACTTGCCGTATCAGAGATGCTTTCTATGATAGCAGCAGTTCTTCTGTACAGGAAGACTCGTAGAGTCGCGATAGCTGAAACTTTTGACGACATGTAGATTGTGCATTGTATTAATTTAGTACAATATGTATATCTTTTGTATTATCGTTGCTAAACTCAGTGGAATTTTATTACAATACTCATACTTATCACTATTGCTGATTAAATATCCATGATGCATTGTTAGATTGAATATCGCTGTTTGTATGGACGTTGTGTTACTACAGAAATAGAAAAGTGAGGAGAAATGCTTTTTAATCGAGAGACAGACTATGCAGTAAGGGTCCTTAAGAATCTGTCGACAGATAGACCCACGAGCATAAGTTCATTCGTGGAAGGTGAATTCATATCAGAGGCAATCGCTTATAAGGTATCAAGGAAGCTCGATAAGGCTGGTATCATATACGGAGTAAGGGGGAGCAGTGGTGGCTATGTGCTGAGCAGACCGCTGACGGAGATTACCCTGTATGATGTGCACCAGGCTATAGAGCCACATTCACTTGTATGTGAGTGCCTAAAGCAAGATGTTTCGTGTCTTTTGAACACAGACCGAGACACATGTGCGCTTCGAAAGGAATTATTACGTATTCAAGAAAATATAAATACTGATTTGAAAAAACACTCTCTAGGTGAGCTTTTTGACGCAAAATAAAAAATAATCGCATCACGCGTTGATGCGATTTTTTTTATTTTATACCTAGTTATCTTGAGGCATTTTAGCCTTAGGTAAACTCCAGTGGTAATGAGCCGCAAGAAGTCTGAGTAAGACTATGAGTCCAGCCCCAGTTCCCATGGCAAGTACTGTGCCGACTCTATCCCATAGTGCTATACATGTGAGCGCTCCGATGAGAGAGGCGCTAGCATAAAAGTGCTTTACAAATATATATGGTCTATCGCCAGCCATTATATCTCTGAGAACTCCACCGCCAACTCCAGTGAGGACTCCAACAAAGGCAAATAGTATAACCCCATGAATAGAAGTTGCATTATACGCTGATTTGATACCAAGAACTGTAAACACTCCAAGCCCAACCGAATCCATGATGAGCATAAGCCAGTCGTATAGAGTGGAATCCGAGAAAATCCATCTTCTAACTGGCGGTGTAAATACGATTACTGAAACCACGACAGAAATAATTAAATAAGTCGGGTTTCTAAATGTGAGAGGGGGAGTTTGACCGACGATTAAATCTCTGATAATTCCTCCGCCAACACCAGTAGTAAGGCCAAGGATAGTGATTCCCATGAGATCCATGCCTTTTTCCAGTCCGAGAGTGGCTCCCGAGATGGCAAAGGCGATGGTGCCGATTATTTCAAGTGCGAAGACTATATTTTCAAGACTGTATAATGATGACAATTTCCTTCTCCTGCGTATCAATGATGTAAAAGCACCCCTTATTTATTTAGAAAAGCATATTCCTTTACATGATTTTCCCGTACATGCCGCATTTCCCTCGTCAGTATCTAAGTGAACAACGGTTCTGGTGTTGCCGACACGTACGACCACCTCTTCAAAGGTTAGTGCTCTGCCGCATCCTGTATCGATTTTTAGAGAGACTTCGTCTCCCGTGGTTACCTGCAAATGATCTGCATCTTCTTTAGATAGGTGAATATGCCTTTTTGCGACTATGCAGCCATGATCAATTTCAGTTGTGGCACCATTTTTAGCTGTGATTTTAATTCCTGGTGTATTCGCTAAATCACCGGAAAGTCTAAGAGGTGTTTCGATACCTAAATTTCTAGCATCAGTTGCTGCTAGCTCAACCTGCGTTTCTGGACGAGCAGGTCCGAGAATAGCGACATTTCGAAGAGTGCCTTTAGGTCCAACAAGTGCGAGCCTTTCTTCCGCAACATAGCCTACAATAATTTGCTTTTTTGGTGTAAGCTCATATCCAGTGCCAAAAAGTTTTTCTATATCACTTTGGCAGAGGTGAACATGTCTAGCACTAACTTCCACATCTACTTCAATCTTTTTCATATCAAATCTCCAATTAACTGTTTGAATTTGTATATATATAGTCATTTATGATGTATAAGGATAACATTTATTGTGACAATCTGCAAAGGATGATATAATGTTTGCTACATTTTTATTTGTAATTACAGAATTTATGCTTTTGGTGTACTGCTTTTTACTGCACACCTTATTGTGAATTTATCTGCAGGGGATTAATTTATGAAGAAAAATTATGAAAAGGGTTTCTTTGCTGCACTTGGTTGTGCTGGGCTGTGGGGTATTCTTCCAATTTACTGGAAATCGCTAATTCCAATACCGTCATCTACTATCATTATATATAGGATTCTGATGATTGCAGTAGTATGTATAATTGCTGCGCGTTTTAAGTACTCATGGAGCAGGATTTTTTCACCGCTAAAGGATTGGCGGACCTCACTCAAATTTTTCGTAGCAGGGCTTATCGTAACGAGCAACTGGAGCATTTATATCTGGGCGGTTAACTCTGGTCATATAATCCAGACGAGTATTGGATATTATATAGAACCACTCGTAGTATGTATATTTGGGGCTATCTTCTTTAAAGAGAAGCTTACAGTTTACAAATCTACTGCCGTAATACTTGCGGCTGCAAGTGTAATCGTAATCTTGGTTCACTTTGGACAGGTTCCAGGAATAGCACTCATACTAGCGACGACATTTGCAATCTATTCAGCGATAAAAAAGACTGTAGACCAGCCACCTGTTATATCGCTTCTATATGAAACTATTTTTATGGCTCCGATTATGTTATGCGTAATAGTATGGCTTGAACTGCATGGGGCAGGAGCGCTTGGAGTTGGAGAATCATATCAATACTTCCTGTTACTCCTATGTGGGCTTGCAACAGCCATACCTCTTGGGCTATTCGCTTATGCAGCTCAGAGAACATCTATGTTCGTGCTCGGTTTGACGGAATACCTCAGTCCTACATTGGCGCTTATGCTAGGGATTTTCTTGTATAAAGAACCCGTTGATAAAGTGCTGATTATGGCGTTTGGATTGATTTGGATAGGTCTTATATTCTTTTCATATGGTGAATTTAAAAGTGGTAAGGATAGTAAGAGTAGCGAGGATGTTCAGAGTATTAAGGTAAACTAGAATATAGTAAAATCTAATTAAAAAATGTGCCAAGCACTGTGTGAAATTAGGGGGATCACACTCTGTGCTAGGCACATTTTTATTGAGATTATTTAATTGGTTACAGATTTTTTGAAAATAATTATTAGCCTATAGCTTCTGATCTCCTGCTTTAACCCAGCCAGCTCTCTTGACAGCCTTGTGTAACAGTATGGTTAATATTGCTGGTAGAACTACAGATATTAGGATGAGACCGAGCCAATCCATTGAAGTAATCCCTGCTTTTGTTCCTTTTGCTATATCAGCAATCCAGCCTGAATACACACCTAGAGGTCCGACTAGACCACATGTTCCCATGCCACTTGCTATAGCCGGGCCGTTCATCTCGAGATGGAACACGCAGGTTGCAATAGGACCTGTGATAGCAGATGCAATAGTAGGGGCTATCCATATCCTTGGGTTTCTAACTATATTACCCATCTGAAGCATCGATGTTCCAACTCCCTGTGATACGAGGCCACCGACGCCATTATCTTCATATGAAGCAACTGCGAATCCAACCATCTGTGCACAACAGCCAGCAAGTGCTGCACCGCCGGCGAGTCCTGTCAGACCTAGGGCTGCGCAAATAGCCGCAGAAGATATTGGTAAAGTAAGTGCTATACCTACAACTACAGCGACAATAATTCCCATGAGTAGAGGCTGAAGTTCGGTAGCCCACATTATAATATCGCCCATCTTCATAGCTGCGTTTCCAAGCGTAGGTGCGATTAACCAAGACAAAGCGATTCCTATGCCGATAGTTACACTCGGTGTGACCAGGATATCTACTTTAGTTTCCTTGGACACAGCTTTTCCGCATTCAGCTGCTATTATCGCTACAAATAGTACTGCGAGTGGTCCTCCAGCTCCTCCAAGCGCATTTGAAGCGAAACCGACAGTGATGAGGGAGAATAGAACTAACGGTGGAGCAGCAAGAGCATATCCGATTGCACATGCCATTGCAGGTCCTCCCATAGCCATCGCAAGACCACCTACAGTGTATTTAATACCACCTATAGTAGCGACAGTCTGCGATAGGGCAGAGATGTGAAGCTGTACTCCGATAGTATTGATGATTGTTCCTATAAGTAGCGAACAAAATAGTCCCTGAGCCATAGCACCAAGTGCATCAATTCCATATCTCTTTCCAGAGATGATTATATCCTTGCGTTTTAGAAATGAAGTAAAACTAGCCATTAAAAAAGCCTCCTAACTATATACAGGTGTCATGACACCTGTATATACATTAAAAGAGGCTCTGTGAAAAGTCAATATGAAAATAAAGAAAACATCAAATGCTACTTAAAAATAAACTGTTAACCCGTTAAAAAATTTTTATCATTTACTCGAAGAGTATCCCTATTGAACGAAGTTTATCCTTTATTCGCTCAAGTGCATCTTCATCCCTACACGTGATAGCATGCAAGTGAATCCCGTCTGTGAGAAGTGATAGTGGAGGGGCATTGCTCTCAATAATCTTATCTGCGAACTCCTTTGCATCAAGTCTGTTTGTTATATGTAGGTTGCCAACCAGCTCACCGTATATTGGATGTTCAACACTTACATCGAGTAATATGCCACCACAGTCAACAATCGCATTAAGTTCTTCTAGAATTTTAGATGAATCGTGTTTACAAGCGATTCTATAGACTGGGGTAGTCCCAATTTGAGGGAGCACGTATCCACGAGGGGTCGAACTAATATCATGACCTTCAGCCCTGAGAATAGCGATGTCTCCAACGATAATTTGTCTGCTTACTCCGAACTCTTTTGCAAGAGAGGAAGCGCTTACAGGTTCGCCTGAAGACTGTAATCTCCGTATTATGTTGTCTTTGCGCTTCTCTCTCTGCATGATAAATCCTCCGTTACATTTTCTTACAAATCTGACTATTTATCTTTCTTTTCTTCTTCGCTGACTTTCTTTTCTCTAATCGCTTTTGTGCGTATCTCCTCGCAGATTGCGTTCACAAATTCGCTCAGTGGCTTGCTACCTTCATCTCCTTCGAATCTCGAACGAACCGAAACAGTTTTATTCTCAGCTTCCTGCTGTCCAACGACTAGCATGTAAGGTAGCTTCTCCATCTGAGCTTTTCTAATCTTGTAGCCGATTCTCTCGGAGCTGCTGTCAATTGTAACATCAACGCCATTTCTTCTTAGCTCAGCGAAGATTTCCTCTGCATAATCCTGGTACTTATCAGAGATAGGTAGGATTCTAACCTGCTCTGCGCACAGCCAAGTAGGGAAGTTCCCTGAATACTTTTCAATCAGCCAAGCGAGAGTTCTCTCGTAGCAGCCGAGCGATGTACGGTGGATGATATATGGACGCTTCTTCTCGCCATTTTTATCTATATAGTACATGTCGTATCTCTCCGCTAGGAACATGTCAAGCTGTATAGTGATCATAGTATCTTCTTTGCCATATACATTTTTTGCCTGAATGTCTAGCTTAGGTCCGTAGAATGCCGCCTCGCCAGAAGCCTCTGTGTAGTCTAGCCCAATCTCATCGAGAATCTCACGCATTGCCGATTCAACCTTATCCCATTCTTCAGCAGTTCCGAGGTATTTACCTGGATTTTCTGGATCCCACTTTGACATTCTGTATGTAACATCTCCGTCTAGACCTAGAGTTGTGAGACAGTACTTAGCGAGTTTTACGCAGTTTTTGAACTCTTCATCAATCTGCTCAGGTGTGCACACGAGGTGGCCCTCTGAAATCGTGAACTGACGAACTCTAGTGAGTCCGTGCATTTCCCCGGAATCTTCGTTGCGGAATAGAGTGGAGGTCTCTCCCATTCTGTAAGGTAGATCTCTATAGCTGTGCTGCTTAGCCTTGTATACATAGTACTGGAATGGGCATGTCATAGGGCGGAGTGCAAATGCATTTGCATCAGCATCGTTCTCGATGAGACTTAGATCCTCAAGTCCTCTGATCTCGCGAGTAGCATCCTCTGCATTGTTCAGCTCATCGATGCTATCATATCCGAATACGAACATTCCATCCTTGTAGTGGTACCAGTGGTCTGAAATCTTGTAAAGAGTTGATTTCGCCATCAGCGGTGTTCTCGTTCTCACGTAACCCCATTCGTAATCCTCGAGGTCTTCAATCCAGCGCTGTAGCTTCTGAATCATCTTAGTACCCTTAGGCATAAATAGAGGAAGACCCTGACCGATGATATCTACTGTTGTAAATAGCTCCATCTCACGACCGAGCCTGTTGTGGTCTCTGTTCTTGATGTCAGCTAGGTACTCAAGATACTCTTCTAGATCGGCCTTCTTGTTGAATGCAGTACCGTAGATTCTAGTGAGCATCTTGTTGTGCTCGTCACCTCTCCAGTAAGCGCCAGAACTAGAAGTTAGCTTGAATGCCTTAATCTGCTTGGTGCTCATCAGATGTGGCCCTGCGCAGAGCTCGATAAAATCTCCCTGCTGATAGAAGGAAATGATTTCGTCCTCTGGTAGGTCCTCGATGAGCTCGACCTTGTATGGCTCATTTCTCTCCTGAAATAGCTTAATGGCTTCATCTCTAGGTAGTGTGAAGCGAGTGATCTCGTCACCCTTCTTGATGATTTTTTTCATCTCAGCTTCTATCTTATCTAAATCCTCTCTAGTTAGCGCTGGCATGTCGAAGTCATAGTAAAAACCATTATCGATAGAAGGTCCGATTGTCATCTTGGCATCTGGGTATAGATTCTTGACAGCCTCTGCGAGCACGTGGGAACATGTGTGTCTGTACGCATGCTTTCCTGCGTCAGAATCAAAAGTTAGAATGTTAACCTCAGCATCCTTATCCACAACAGTTCTGAGATCACAGACCTCTCCATCTACTTCACCAACGCAAGCTGCTCTTGCGAGACCCTCGCTTATGTCCTTAGCGATGTCGATAATGGACATCGGTGAAGCGTATTCTTTTTTGCTACCGTCTTTTAGTGTAATAATCATTTTAAGAACTCCTTTCATTAGCGGAAGGAAATTAAAAAGTCCCTTCCGACATTCAAATTGTCAGAAGGGACGCATACATTCGTATTCGTGGTTCCACCCATCTTCCGGAGCTTCTGCTCCAGCACTCTTTGAAGCTTTTAACGCGGCTAGGCGGGCAGGATTAGTGCCACTCGGAGGTGGTGTTCAGAACGCTCCGTGCTGGAATGATCTCACCATCCATCCCTCTCTCAAAGCCTTAAAGCGAACCTACTGTCCTCGTCATCGTTTTAATAATGAAACATGTTACCACCGCGGGCTATAATTGTCAATGATTTTACCGCCTCAATTTGTTATAATTTATAGGAAAGAATTGATATACTTTGTGGACAAAAACGAGAAGTTTTGCTGAAATGGTAGGAGAAATAATGAATCCATACATAAAAGAATATGCTGAACTAGTAAAGGATTACGAAGCGAAGAAGGGTAAGCGAGAGACTGTTCTTGCGTTATACGAGTTTTCGGATAGGCTAAAAGAGGCTGGGGATAAGGATGCTAAGACAGTTCTTGTTGATGTATACAAAATCCTTTCGCTCATGCAGAGTGCGTATGACTTGATGTCAGAGATTGCAGATAGGAACGATAGGAAGCAGATAAAGAAGCTTGCTTATCTCAAATCGATAGCAGAAGATGATGGAGATAGGTGGGCAGTGAAAAGGCCAAAGACAGCTGCTGAGGAGTCTCTGCAGAGAGAAAAAGCTAAGAAGCTTCCAAAATTCCGTTACCATCCAGATCCACTGGCTACTGAAAGCTTTGAAGAAGGTCCGCCAGAGGTATGCCCGTGCTGCGGCAAGGAAAGTACTATCTACTATAGTTCGTTCCCTTACAGCGTTGAAGACGTCGAGCATTTGTGCCCAGAGTGTATAGCTAGTGGAGAGGCTGCAAAGAAATTCGACGCTGAGTTCGTGCAAGATGCCGAATGGGAAGGCGAAGTGGATGAAGCGAAGTCAAAGGAACTATTTGAAAGAACGCCTGGCTACCTGAGCTGGCAAGGCGAGCACTGGCTATCTTGCTGTAATGACTACTGCGCATATCTAGGGACAGTCGGCACGGAGGAGCTAGAGGAGATGGGCATCGCAGACGAGGTTATAGAAGAGTACGAGATGAGGTCAGAATATACCGATATCAGGGATTATCTGCGCAAAGATGGCGACCTATGCGGATATTTGTTTCGCTGCCTTCACTGCGGAAAATACCACATCTACGTCGATGCGAGCTAATTTGCAAAGGTGAAATAAAAATACCTTCTCATGAGATCGAAAGGTGATTTGGAGGGAGTAATTAATGAAGATATATCAATATTTCTTGATTGGACTAAAGTCGACGTGGAATTACAATCTCTTTAAGACGGTGGCTTTTATCGTTGGGACTATCGTTCTTGTCACGATGGTGCGAAAGCTGATGATTGTCAGCAGGAGTGGCGGAAAGTTTTCAGAACCTATGCATATCTCAAATGGAAATTTATATATTCACAGCGGATTTGTTCCGGGTAGCCGTGAGATTCCCTTGAAAGATCTCACTGAGGTTGAGATATATTTTGTGCGTGGAAGGCATCTGAATGGTGACAGGTACTTTATTCAACTCGTAAGGAAAAAAGGCAGAAACAAGTCAATCTTCGTCGGAAAAAGCAAGGGTAATGACGAGAGGCTTGCTCAGCTTAAGAAACAGCTGAAGAAGCATAAGGTTAAGGTTCGCGAAATAAAATAAGTGAAGGGAAAGAGGTGGCTATATTGGAAACTAAGAAGAAGTCTGTTCCATGGAAAGAAGGGAAAGTCATATCGGTGTGCCTTCGAGATGGGAGATACATCTTGGCGCAGATGGTAAAATCGCCATACATGGTTTTCTTTAACCTCTTTAGCGAGGATAACTCGTGGGAAGGTGTGACTTTGTCAACTGATAAGGTGCTGTTCTGTCATGCGGTTACGCGCCAGTGGAAAGCGCACAGTCCCATCGAGCGCATTAAAGGTGTAGAGCCGCT
Source organism: Mogibacterium diversum (assembly GCF_938028775.1). Taxonomy (GTDB): domain Bacteria; phylum Bacillota; class Clostridia; order Peptostreptococcales; family Anaerovoracaceae; genus Mogibacterium; species Mogibacterium diversum_A. The sequence goes on along the minus strand of NZ_CALIZG010000023.1, from coordinate 31,142 downwards.
TTCTGACTACAAGCTTCCAACCAGATGGATTCATACAGAAGGGCTTGGTCACAGAACTCGAGAAATTGTCGTCGATGGAGTAAAGCGAAGTGTAGTGATTCTCGGTACACGTCTTGCGTTAGTTGAAAGAGATATGGTGGATAATAGTAAGAACAATGCGCCGTGCGGACTCTATCATACGGTGATTAAGCCTGATTTAAAGGAAATTGATTGGTCTAGGGTGAAAGATATAGAAACCATGTCAGTAGAGATGTATCCGAGCTTAAATGAGCGGTTATACTTATGTAATGTCATGGGAAGAAATGTGAATCCAGAGCTCGAAATATACCTCGGTAGACAGATTCCAGAAGCCTACGGAACATACGTAAAGATACTTTGTGGAGATAAAATACCTGATTACTGTTAATATAAGGGATTAAAATCAATACCTAGCTATATCTCTTGAATCAGTGAGATGAAGAGGGGTATTATACAGAAGATAGATTTTTTGAATGAAAAGGGTGGATATAATGGGAAATAGAGAAATGAAAGTTAAAGTTAAGATGCCAGTACTCCCCGAGAGATTCGGTGGATACACAGTTACAGCAAATAGATTTGACGACATGTTTTTAAAGCTATTCGACAAAGAGCCTTACGGAATCAACTCTGAGATAAATCTCGTCACAGAAGATGCGAGAACTAGTGTCGAGATAGTAAGCGTAGATAGAGGAGAACGCTCGATGAGCGTAAGCCTTAAGGTGGGGTATCCAGAGGAATTCGGCCAGGGAGAAGTTCTGACGAGACTTGCTGATGCAGTTGCTCCATATAAGTGTGGAATCGAGAAAATGGCATAGACACTCGATAAACCACATGTAAACGTGATATAATTGATGTGCTCGTGCATTTACGAGAGAAAAATGGAAATTAGGAAGGATATACTAATGAAAGATATTGAGATCAGAGAACTCTTCCGAAACAGAGAAGAGTATGCAGGTAAAGAGATTGTTGTCAGAGGCTGGGTGAGAGGTAATCGTGCATCCAATCAGTTTGGTTTCATCTCACTCAATGATGGTACCTTCTTCACTCCGCTTCAGGTTGTGTACGAGGCTTCGAAGATTGATAACTACGAAGAGATTTCAAAGGTGCACCTCGCAGCAGGTGTAATGGTTAAGGGTGTACTTGAGCTTACACCTGGCGCACAGCAGCCATTTGAACTGAAGGCGACAGAGATTACTGTTGAGGCTGATTCGCTATCGGATTATCCGCTGCAGAAGAAGCGTCACACCATGGAGTACCTTAGAGAAATCGCACATCTTCGTCCTAGAAGCAACACTTTCTCTGCGGTATTTAGAGTGCGCAGCATCGTTGCTTATGCGATTCATAAGTTCTTCCAAGAACGTGATTACGTATATGTACATGCTCCAATCATCACAGGAAGTGACGCTGAGGGTGCTGGCGAGATGTTCAGAGTTACGACACTGGACCTAAGTAATCCGCCTACTAACGAAGATGGCTCTATCGACTACTCGCAGGATTTCTTCGGCAAAGAGACAAACCTAACCGTTTCGGGACAGCTCGAGGGTGAGGCGATGGCGCTTGCGTTTAGAAACATCTATACATTTGGACCTACGTTCCGTGCTGAGAACTCCAACACAGCTAGACACGCATCTGAGTTCTGGATGATCGAGCCAGAGATCGCATTTGCAGACCTAGCTGATGACATGGATGTTGCAGAGGATATGGTCAAATACATCATCAGCTACACACTTGAACACGCGCCTGAGGAGATGGAATTCTTCAATAAGTTCGTGGACAAGGGATTACTCGATAGACTTCACCACATCGTTAACTCAGATTTCGAGAGAGTTACATATACAGAAGCTGTTGAGATTCTTAAGAAAGCTGATAAGGACTTCCAGTTCCCGGTTGAATGGGGAATTGACTTACAGACTGAGCATGAGAGATATCTCACAGAAGAAGTGTTTAAGAAGCCTATCTTCGTAATCGATTATCCGAAGGAAATCAAGGCATTCTATATGAGACTCAACGACGACGGCAAGACCGTTGCGGCTTGCGACCTTCTCGTGCCGGGAGTTGGTGAAATCATCGGCGGAAGTCAGAGAGAAGAGAGGCTCGACATCCTCGAAGCTAGAATGGATGAAATCGGCATGAATAGAGAGCTCTACGATTGGTACGTTGATCTTCGCAGATACGGCGGCGTAAAGCATGCTGGTTACGGACTAGGTTTCGAGAGGATGATTATGTACCTAACAGGAATGAGTAACATCCGTGACGTTGTTCCATTCCCAAGAACACCTAAGAACGCTGAATTCTAAAGCGGATTTGTGAAAAATTAGAAAATAATGATTAGCGGTGATTATCAAGCCATTCGTGAGAGGTCGTGATAGCACCGCTTTTTATTGTCAATTTAAATATTGTATTGAACAAGATACAAGCTATGTTATACTTGTGACAAGAGCTTAAATAATTTTATCGGCTCAACAAAAATAATAAAATCAATGGGAGGATCTAAGGATGAAAGGTTATTCTACAGATAAGATTAGAAACGTCATACTTTTAGGACATGGCGGCTGCGGTAAAACGACTTTTCTTGAAGCAGCTCTACTTGCCACTGGCGCAATCACCAGAATGGGCAAAGTAGAGGATGGCAACACCACATCGGATTACGACAAGATGGAAATTGAGAAGAAGCATTCTATCAATACCACTCTAGTTCCGGTAGAGTACCAGGGATATAAATATAATTTCCTTGATACCCCAGGATTATTCGACTTCAAGGGAGAGATTCGTTCAGCGCTCAGCACAGCTGCATCATCGATTATCATGGTGGATGCATCTGCAGGAGTGCAGGTAGGAACTGAGAAGGCGTGGGAGGAATGCAGTAAGCATAAGAATCCAAAATTTATAGTCCTCACCAAGATAGATAAAGAAAATGTAGATGTAGATAAGGTTGTAGCGCAGCTTCGCGAGAAATTCGGAAACTCCGTAGTTACTGACGATGACAAGGATGCTCTGAACGAGGCAGTTGCTGGTACAGATGAGGCTCTAATGGAGAAGTTCTTCAACGAAGAGCCATTTACAGAGGAAGAGTTCTATAATGGACTTATGACGGGAATCGCAACAGGTGACGTAGTACCTATCATCAAGATGTCCTCGAAGACAGGTGAGGGAGTAGACGAAGTGTTGCGCTCTATCAGCAAGTATGTTCCAACACCTAATATGCACCCTGCATATCCAGCAAAGAACATCAAAGGTGAGGATGTTGAGATTACAACAGATCCTTCAGAGAAACCAGTTCTCTGGGTATTCAAGACAATAGCTGACCCATTCCTAGGCAGAATTTCCTACGCAAAGGTTATTACAGGAACTGTCAAGGTAGGTCAGGAACTATATAACTCGCGCACACAGAAGATGGAGAAGCTCGGTTCTATGTTCTTCGTAAGAGGTAAGCAGCAAGTTCCAGCAACTGAGGTTGTGGCTGGAGATATCTTTGCACTTGCCAAGCTAGCAGGAACAAAGACTGGAGATACACTATCTCTCAAGAGCGAAGGAATCAAGTTCGAGCCAATCGACTTCCCTAAGCCTAACTACTTCATTGCAGTTCAGGCTAAGGACAAGAACGATGAAGAGAAGATGGCACAGGCTCTATTCAAGTTGATGGAAGAAGATCCTTCGTTTGCATTAGTTCGAAATGTTGAGACACATCAGTCACTTCTCGGTGGACAGGGAGACCTACAGATAGGAATAATTAAGGAGAAACTCAAGAAGAACTACGGAATCGACGTAGTGACTGTTCCTCAGAAGATTGCTTACAGAGAGACAATCAAGGGTACTTCAGACGTTCAGGGCAAGCACAAGAAGCAGTCTGGTGGTGCTGGACAATACGGAGACGTGCACATTAGATTCTCTCCAGCTAAGGAAAACTTCGAGTTCTCCGAAGAACTATTTGGTGGTGCAATCCCTAAGAGCTACGTACCTGCAGTTGAGAAGGGCCTCCTCGAGTCGATGGAAAAAGGGCCTCTTGCTGGTTGCAAGGTAGTTAACATCAAGGCGGTTCTATATGATGGTTCATATCACGATGTAGACTCTAACGAGATGGCATTCAAGATTGCTGCATCACTAGCTTTCAAGAAGGGCATCGTTGAGGCTAAGCCGTGCCTGCTAGAGCCAATCATGAAGCTCGATATCGTAGTTCCTGAAAAGTACACAGGCGACGTAATGGGCGATATGAACAAGAGAAGGGGACGTATCCTCGGTATGGACCCAGCGGATGATGGCACGACTTGCCTGCATGCTGAAGCGCCAGAGGCTGAGCTCTTCGATTATGCAATCGTGCTAAGAGCTATGACTCAGGCTAGAGGCAGCTTTGAGATGGAGTTCTCAAAGTACGAAGAAGTGCCTGCTAACCTAGCGCAGAAGATCGTTGAGGCGCACAAGCAGGAGACAGAAGGCAAATAACGCTTATAGCGATATACGTATAAAGACCAGCCGGAGGGCTGGTCTTTGTCTTTTTCAGAATAGTATTACATTAACTTTTACTGCAAGATAGCAATTTTTCTGATAATATAAGCGTATTGAATTAGAGAGGGGAACTCATGAAATTTAGAGACAAATTAGACAGGAAATACCTCAAGATTGTGGCATATGTGGTTCTTGCAGTAGGAATATCATACGCTTTAATTTTGTTGATGGGACAGTATCAGAGCATCGGTAAGAGCCTGATGGGCGGGATAAACTGGGTTGCAGCGATTCTTAAGCCGGCGGTAATCGGTGCGATTTTGGCGTATATCTTAAATCCACTAGTTGGACTAACTGAGAGGATGATAACTCGCAATGCAAAAGCGCTAAGTCAAAACCCTGTTCAGAAGAGGCGTAGACACACATTGGCAGTTTTGATAACCCTGCTATTTATAGTGGCGATTTTGCTGGCTTCTCTCACGGCGATTATATATGCAGTAACGAAGCAGGTGCAGACTATAAATGCTGACAGCATCAATGCACTGGTCAACAGTATAGTGGATCAGGCGAAATCATTTGAACGCAGCTTTAAAGAGTGGCTTTCAAAGTACAACTTCAGCAAGAACTATGATCTTAACTTTGAAAAGAACCTAATTAACTGGATTTCGCATAAGCTAAATAGCGCAAGCGGTCTACCGACGCTACTTTCGAATATAACAGCAGGTGTGAGCACACTGCTGTTCTCGGTTATGTTCGCGGTATACTTCTTATTTGACGCAGAGAACCTAAGAAAGTACTGGGGCAGAATGCTCAGGACGGTATGGTCGCAGCGTGCAAATGACAAGCTTACATATGTATATGGCGATGTTAACAAGGTGTTCAGTGGATACTTCCGCGGTGCAGCGATGGATGGATTTACAGTGGCACTTCTAATCAGCATTGGCCTGACTGTAGTTGGCATGCCTTACGGCGTGATGATTGGTGTAATGGCTGGTATTGCTAATCTGATTCCTTACATGGGACCGATAGTAGGATACGGACTTACCATCGTGTCGGGCGTGATTTCTGGCGAGATTAAGACGATGATTATATCTATCGTGATCATCTCGGTGGTACAGGTTCTGGACGGTGCGGTTATCAATCCAAAGCTATTATCGCATAGCATTGAAATACACCCGCTGCTAGTTTTGGTGGCTATCATCGCAGGAGAGAAGGTAGGCGGGTTTGCAGGTATGATTGTTGCCGTGCCGTTTGCTGCTCTGCTCAAGATATGGTTTGAACGCCTCGTTGAGAGAAGGGCGAAGTCTAGAGCGTGGGAAGATACTATCGCTGCAGCTAAGAGCGTGGATGGAGAAGGCTTGGAAGAGTAACGTGGTTTAATAGGAAGTCAATTATGCCTTTTGAAATAGTAAGAAATAATCTTGTAAATATGGAAGTGGATGCGCTGGTAAATACTGCAAATCCTAATCCTATGATTGGTTCTGGTGTAGATAGTGAGGTCCATGCGAAAGCTGGTGCTGAGCTACTTGCTGCGAGGGAAAAAATTGGACACATTGATGTTGGAGCTGCAGCCATAACATCAGGATATGAGCTAGCTGCAAAGTATGTTATCCATACGGTAGGACCAATTTGGAGTGGTGGCAGCTATGATGAGGAGCAAATTCTGGCATCGTGTTACAGGAGTTCGCTAGCTCTAGCCAAAAATCACCAGTGCGAATCCGTCGCATTTCCTTTGATTGCCACTGGTAACTACAAGTTCCCGAAATCACTCGCTCTACAAATAGCCGTTCGAGAAATCAGTAGCTTTCTCATAGAAAACGAAATGCAGATTTATCTAGTCGTGTTTGACAAAGATGCTTTCGAGCTTTCTGAGAAGCTTTTCAAATCCGTAAGCAGCTACATAGATGAAAACTATATTCGAAGTACGGTGCTAAAAGAATATAGCAATGATAGCTTGCATGATTCAAGTCTTAAAACTAGATGGGATAGCGATAGGACCATAAGTGGTGCGCAAAATGAAGAAGACCACAAACTTCTGATAGAAGAGTGCATTGAGTTTAGCATCTGTGCTGCGCCTACGGTTGAAGCTGAAGAACTGAGTGAGATGCTAGAGAACCTCGATGCGGGGTTTTCCGAAACTCTTCTTAAGCTCATTGACCGCACTGGGAGGAAAGACTCTGAGATATACAAGAAAGCAAATATCGACAGAAAGCTGTTCTCGAAAATAAGGAATAACCTGGATTATAAGCCATCCAAATCTACTGCGCTGGCATTTGCATTTGCTCTTGAGCTCGATATAGAAGAGACACAGGACTTTATCGGAAGGGCGGGATTTGCACTCTCGCCTAGTAGCAAGTTTGATGTTATTGTGGAATTCTTTCTTATAAATGGAAACTACAATATCTACGAACTTAACGAGGTGCTGTTTGCGTTTGACCAACCGTTAATCGGTGCATAAATGTCGCATGTGATGCGACCATTTCTACTCCTGTTTAGCCAATAATAGGGACATAACAACAAACAGGAGGATTTAAAAATGACTGAAATAGTATTTATTTTAGACCGCAGTGGCTCTATGTCTGGACTTGAGAAGGACACTATCGGAGGCTTTAACTCTATGCTCGAGAAACAGTGCAAAGAGCCGGGAGAAGCGGTGGTCTCCACAGTTCTCTTTGACAATGAAATCGAGGTTGTCCATGATCGCATAGGGATTAAAGAGGTACCAAAGCTAACAGAAGAAGATTATTTTGTCCGTGGATGCACAGCGCTTCTAGATGCTGTTGGTGGAGCGATTCATCACATTGGCAATGTTCACAAGTATGCTCGCAGTGAGGATGTACCAGAGAAGACCCTATTTATCATCACTACTGATGGACTTGAGAATGCCAGCCGCTATTACACTTATGATAAAGTTAGAAGCATGATAGAGCGTCAGAAAGCCCGTTATGGATGGGAATTTATATTCCTTGGTGCTAATATCGACGCAGCAGAAGAAGCGAGAAGGTTTGGGATAGATGAATCCATGGCTGCTAACTATCGATGTGATGAAGTTGGAACTGCTTTAAACTATGAGGTCATCAGCGATGTAGTGACAAGTGTGAGGATGTGTGAAGAACCTCTGTCTGCAAGTTGGAAGATGAGAATAGATGAGGATTATGAGAGCAGGGATGCGAAGAAATAGCTGAATCTATTAATAACTGCGATGCTGCGTTATGGAGAAATAAAACAGCAAAACAATGTTAAATATATGTGGTGATATATTAGATGGTGGATGAAATGCAGAAACAAAATGATTTTGAAACAGCATGCAAGAATCTGACTGAAGAAATTGGTATTTTCAAAGAGAAAATAGTATCAAAATGCGCAGAACTTCAAGATGCTGAATGGTCATCTGATAAAGGTACAACGAAAGTTTGCAAGGCTGATGAAAACGGCAAGAAGAAGCGCTGTAAGGTCGGAATAGGTTATATATCAAAGATTGCGCTGACAAATGATGCTGCAATAGAGATATGGCGAATGTTTAAGAAACATTTTAACGATAGTAACTTAACTAACGTAGAAAGACTCGCAGAGAATGAAGAAATGGGTAGATACGTGTTTTCTGCGAAGAATGAATTAGATCAAGTTGAATGTACAATTAACACACCAGGGGAATGGAATATTCCGTTAATTAAAATCACAGGATACGTTGGTTCAAGGTATAGAATTTCGGATATTGACTAAAAATTGGGGGATCTATGATAAAAATTCTATTCATATGCCACGGCAACATCTGCCGCTCAACTATGGCAGAATCGGTAATGACGCACCTCGTGAATGAAGCGGGGCTAAGCGATGAATTTGAAATAGACTCTGCTGCGACTAGCAGGGAGGAAATCGGGAATCCGCCGCACTACGGAACGGTGAAGAAACTAGGAGAAGTGGGTATACCCGTTGTACCGCACAGGTCAAGGCAGATGACAGAGGCTGACTATGATAAGTTTGACTATTTGATAGCCATGGATGAAAACAATCTGCGCAACATGAAAAGGTTTGTCGGTAGCGATGAAGAGGGCAAGGTCTCGCTTTTGCTCGAACATGCTGGCAGAAGTGGTGATATTGCAGATCCTTGGTACACAGGGAATTTTGATGTGACGTATAATGATGTCATGGATGGATGCAAGGGCTTACTCAGGGAACTTAGATAAGATTACATAAGATAGGAAGAAGGGTGTAGCAACGACGGTCCAAGCTTAAGATGAAACAGCGACTCGCTGAGGAAGCGCATGAGCGAGGCAAAGCAGAGATTTGAACTCAAGTGGACAGGTGTAGTAGTGCAGATGAAATGTCTCATTAGAAATAACGGCACTATTACGATCTCATGACAATCCAATTTTAAAGGAGTATTTGAATTAGATGGCAAAGAAAGCAAAATCAGTATATATGTGTGCGGAGTGTGGTAACGAGTTTCCGAGCTGGCAAGGGCAGTGTTCTTACTGCGGTGCGTGGAATTCGATTGTCGAGCAGAAGGTTAAACCGGAGGCTGATAGCGACGCACGCAGGAGGACGACCAGTAAGGCTACTCCGTCAAAACTAAAGAGTGTGGGGACTGGAAATTACACGAGGATTACATCTGGTATTAGTGAGCTCGATAGGGTTCTCGGCGGAGGGATCGTGCTCGGCTCGATGATTCTGATATCTGGCGAACCGGGGATTGGAAAGTCTACGCTAATAATTCAGTCTGCTAATTCGATTGCGCTTAATAATGGAACGGTTCTCTATGTTAGCGGTGAGGAGTCAGAGGAACAGGTGAAGCTAAGGGCTGACCGCGTGTGCGAAAATCTGTCTGATAATCTACTCATTTTTCCAGAGACCAATATAGAGAGTGTGCTTGCGGCCTGTGAACAGACGAAACCGAAATTCCTTGTGATAGACTCGATTCAGACGATGTATTCGGAGGAACTGGACAACACTGCTGGCAGCATCACGCAGATTCGTGCCTGCTCGAATCTGCTCATGAAGTATGCTAAGACAAATAATGTGCCGATTTTTATAGTTGCGCATGTCAATAAGTCAGGTGACCTCGCTGGACCAAAGACTATAGAGCACATGGTAGACTGTGTGCTGAACTTCGTGGGTGAGCGAGATAGGGACCTCAGGATTCTTCGTTCTGTAAAAAACAGATTTGGAACCACCGAGGAAATCGGAGCGTTCAGCATGGGTCAAAGAGGCATGGACGAGGTGAGAGACCTGTCGGGAACTCTGCTCGAGAGCTCGGATATCAGGGAAGAGGGCTCGGTCGCTTCGGCACTCTACGAGGGCAGTCGTCCTGTGTTCTTTGAAATTCAGGCGCTAGTGACGCCTGCCAATGTCGGTTTCGCACGCCGAAGCGCAATCGGTATAGATAATAATAGACTCAATATGATTCTGGCTGTGCTGGAGAAGAAAGTCGGAATCTCGCTGCTGAATCATGACGTCTATGTCAATGTGGTCGGCGGATTGAAGCCCGACGGGCCAGGTGCAGACCTGGCCGTCGCGCTCGCGATCTACAGCTCGTTCCGCGAGCGCACCTCGCCTCGCCGCGTGGTGGCGCTCGGCGAGGTCGGGCTTACCGGCAATCTGCGAGCAGTGCGGAATGCTGATCGTATAGTTAGCGAAGCAGCCAGACTCGGATATGGGACAATAATAATCCCGAAGGGTAACATCAAGATTGAAAACCGCAGTACGGATATTCAAGTTGTAGGAGCAGGTAGTCTGGACGATGCCATTAAGGCATATATAGATAAGAAATAAAGCTGCTACTTTAAGGCATGCGAAATTATGATAATTCTCACAGTAGAACATAGATTTTATCACCGTTATTACAGATAATATCTTATAAAATAAGAAAGTGCACCGCATAGAGCGGTGCACTTTCTTTCTATGAATCTAATGTATCGTAAATTAAGTCAGTAGCAAGATCATATCCGATTGCAAACGCAAAAATACAAAGCCGTACATGTGGAAAAGTCATACATCGTTCACAGCTGTATGCAATTAAATGATACAATGGACAAAATGACTTAAATTAATGTGGAGGTGAAACTATGGCTAAATATAAATGTAAGATATGCGGATACGTGTTTGATGAAGAGAAAGAAGGCAAATCATTTGATGAACTCGATGTCTGTCCGATTTGCAAACAGCCCAAAGATGTGATGTTTCTTCAAGAAGATGGTAAAAGCAATTCGGAAAATGTGACAGGAACAGCAGCACCAAACTACGAGATTTCTTCACGTGGAGGAGCGGCTTCCGATTTAGAATACGATAAATCGACTGCGCGTAGTGACGAGAACTGCAGATATATGGACGAGATTCACCAGATGGCGGTTTCTGGCAAATCAATCAGTGCAGCCATGGGCACACAGATGAGTATGCCAGGATTTGACGACATCTTGCTACTTGGAGCCCAGCTTGATCCGATGCCGTTAAATGACGAAGACGAGGTTGACACAAAAGTTATAATAGGCAAAAACGCGCGCAAACCGTTAATACTCGAGAATCCCGTATACATATCACACATGTCATTTGGAGCTCTTTCCAAGGAGTCAAAGGTTGCTCTAGCTAAGGGCAGTGCACTTGCCCATTCTGCTATGTGTAGCGGTGAGGGCGGTATGCTGCCAGAGGAGTATGAAGCTGCTGAAAAATACATATTTGAGTATATTCCTAACCTCTACAGTGTTACGGACGAAAATCTAAAGAAAGTTGATGCTATCGAGATCAAGATAGGTCAGGGAACTAAACCGGGTATGGGAGGCCATTTGCCAGGTGATAAAGTAACTCCGGAAATTGCTGCAATGCGTGGAAAACCAGAAGGTCAAGATATTAAAAGTCCTTCAAAATTCCCTAACATACACAGCAAGGATGACCTTAAGTCATTAGTTTCCGAACTAAGGGAACGTTCAGAGGGTAGACCAATCGGTATCAAGCTCGCTGCAGGCAGGATTGAGAACGATATGGTGTTTGCAGTATATGCTAAGCCAGATTTTATCACCATAGATGGAAGAGGCGGGGCAACAGGTTCAAGTCCTTTTTTCCTTAGAGAATCGACGAGTGTTCCTACGGTATTCGCGCTTTATAGAGCTCGCAAATACCTTGATAGTATCAACTCAGATATCTCACTGATTATAACTGGTGGACTTAGAGTTTCATCTGATTTCGCTAAAGCGATAGCTATCGGAGCTGATGCAGTAGCAGTTGCAACGGCGCCTCTAATCGCAGCAGCTTGTCAGCAATACAGAATCTGTGGTACAGGGCTTTGCCCAGTAGGAATTGCAACGCAGGACCCTCAACTACGTGCTAGACTCAAGGAAGAGGCGGCTGCAAAACGTGTCGGAAACTTCCTAAATGTATCTCTTGAGGAGCTAAAAACCTTTGCGAGAGTTACAGGTCATAGCAGACTTCACGACTTAAACGTTGAAGACCTAGTTACTACGAGTAGAGAAATATCTGAGCACACTAACATCGCTCACGTATAGTATAGGAATACGTTATTAAAAACGTGTTACAGGACAAAAACCAAAACAGGAAAGTGACTGCGAAGCTGCTCACCTTCCTGTTTCCTTATCATTGTTAAATTATTAAATTATTAAAATTTATTCCGCCTAAAAACTCCTCTACCAAGAAGCATAGCAAGCTTATCGAGCAACTCACAATCTACTTCTTAACGGTCGCCAGCTCAAACCAGAAATCGCTTCCTTTGCCCTCTTCGCTCTCAACCCCGTAATTGGCGTTATGGAGGCTTAAGATTCCTTTTACGATGGATAGGCCAAGGCCAGTTCCTTCTATGTTGCGATTTCGGTTAGCGCTAGTTCTGTAATAGCGTTCCCATACGTGGGATATCTCTTCAGCGGCTATTCCATCGCCGTGGTCAATTACATCGAATCTAACATTGCGACCGACTTTCTTGAGCTCGATTCGCACGTACTTATCCTTGCCACAATACTTAATAGCATTGGATATGAGATTTGCCATAACTTGTTTAAGCTTATCGTAATCGCCATATACATACGCAGTCTTACATTTGTTGAATGATATATTGTAGCCCTCTTGCTGATTAAGCACCTCGAATGTCTCTTCTACCTCAGTAGCGGCCTTTACGATATCGAATTTAGTCATATTTAGCTCAGCTGAGTTAGACTGAAGCCTCGAAGCGGAGAGCATATCAGATACAAGCTTGTTGAGCCTATCTGCCTCTGCGATAATAACTGCGAGATGTTCAGCGCGCTTCTCTGGATTATCTCCCGAGATATCGTTAATCATCTCAGCATATGATTTTATCATCGTTAGCGGAGTCTTGAGATCGTGTGACACATTGGCGATTAGGTCTCGCTGATATGAATCTGTCTTCTGCATCTCATAGGAAGCTTTATTGAGCGTCCTAGCTAACTCATTAGTCTCGGTAAATATTCCTCCGTTAAAATTCACGTTATAATTGCCATTGCTCAGCTGGACTGCTGACTTTGTGATGCTCGCAATAGGTAGCGATAACCAGGTCGACATGATGATTGCGAGCATGCTGGCAATCATCAGTGTTATAAACGTGATGTACAGTAGCTGTGAACGCAAAATCGATATGGTAGACTCCACTGGGTAGAGAGGAGCAATCATGTATAGGATATTTCCGTCATCACGATTCCCAAGGTACGTAGCATACACTAAGCGTGATGCCTTATTTCCCTTTTCGGTGACAGTGAGAGAAATTTTACCTAGAGAACTCTTCGCTAGCTTGTCCTTTGCATCTGAAATCTCGAACTGATAATGAGGGATATCGCCCTGTGACAGACCGCTGTTTCCATATTCTGAAGTCGAATCGGCTGTTTCTAGCCTTATATATAGACCATTTCGGTCAGCGGCTTTTCGTGCATACGCATCGAAATTATCCTTGTTAGTGGAATAGTAGTTGCCCAGCTTGTTTGCTGTAGTCTGCGCCTCCTGTGCCATCATTCGTTCATAGTAGGTGTTCATGAAAAAACTCTGCATGAACCATACCATGAGTAGGATCACAGCGGCAAATACCATAAAGTACATAAGCGAGACAGCACGTATGCTGTTCGGATCCCACTTACTTCTCTTTGTCTTCATATTCAAACTTGTAACCCACTCCTCTTAGTGTAACGATAAAATCACGGTATGGACCGAGGTTGTTTCTCAGATTCTTGATGTGAGTATCAATGGTTCTATCGTCACCGAAGAAATCATATCCCCAGATATCCGAGAGAAGCTTATCTCTAGATAGAGCGATATTTCTATTCTGAATCAGATAGAAGAGAAGATCGTACTCCTTAGGTGTTAGGTTTACTCGCTTTCCATCTATATAAATCGTGCGAGCTGCAAAGTTAACCTCAAGCCCATCGAACTTCATGACGTTGCTAGTTCCGTGGTCAGCACCTTCGTGTCTAGTAATAACGGCGTTTACACGAGCCATGAGCTCTTTAGGGCTAAATGGCTTTACAACATAGTCATCAACCCCTAGCTCGAAACCAAATAGCTTATCGTATTCTTCGCCTCTTGCCGAAAGCATGATTACAGGTATATCTTTGAATTTCTTGATTTCCTTAACCGAGCTAAAACCGTCCAGCTTAGGCATCATCACATCCATGATAATCAGGTCGTAATCGTTAAGCTTACATAGCCCAATTGCGCTCATTCCGTCTGCTGCCTCTGTAACTTCATAGCCGCTAAATTCTGAATACTCTTTGATGACCTCTCTGATTTTAGCTTCGTCATCTACTACAAGTAGCTTTTTCATATCTCGTTCCTTTCATATCATGTGAATAATACAAAACACTAATTCGAACCTTTAGTTCTTAAATTTTGTACATTATATCATAACCCATCTTCACATTGTGGAAATCCATTGAAGAATACAAGACAGTGAAGTGTTAATATGTGTTAAATCAATAGATAGCGTGCGTAAACCACGTTGACAGTAGTTTACCAAAGCTTTATTCTAGATATTGTCCATATCATACAAGACGATATGGAATACTATGAAATATATTTTAAGGAGAACGTTGATGAAGAGGAAACTTACGGCGCTAATTACTTGCTTGATGATTTTTGTTTCTCAAGTTATGACAACGAGTTATGCAGGTGTGTATGACGGTTATGTTAGGGATAGAGCAAGTTTAAATGCGGATAATGTTTCGGAAAAGAATTACAAGATATTCAGCCCTGATTTGTCCGAAGACACCGAGTTAATCGAGACTAAAAAGGACCTTGCAGATGAAGCAGCCAAGACATACGAAAGTGTGGCTATTGATGAAGCTCATTTTCCGAGCGAGGGCTTTAGGAATCTGGTAAGTGAGAACTTCGATACTGACGGTAACGGAACCCTAAGTAGTGATGAAATTCGAGGAGCTAAGATTGTAAACAGCGAAGGCGACTACGAGATATATTCTCTTAAAGGCATCGAGTACCTTGCCAATCTCAAGAAGCTCAATGTTTATTCTGATACTCTGTCAGAAGTGAATATTACCAAGAACCCTGAGCTACAGATACTGTCGCTATCAGGAGACGGTGCGATTGCCTCAATTGATACAAGTAGGAATGCTAAGCTGCGCGTATTTAACGTGACCAATTCATCGCTAGAGAGTGTTGATCTCACTAAGAATCCAGAGCTCAGAATTTTTACCGTTCCGCTTACTTCTCTACGTAGCGTTGATTTAAGAAATAATCCTTACCTAAAGAGATGTGAGGTGCCTGGGACTCAGGTAAAAGAGCTAGACGTAACGCATAATAAGAGGCTTCAGGCGCTCAATGTGGAAAACACCTCGGTGAGCAAGGTCGATACATCTAACAACAGAGATTTATATGAGTTCTATTTCAACAACACGCCGATATCTAGTGTGGATTTCTCAAAGAACTGGAACTTAACGCAGGTACAGGCTAATGATACGAAGCTCAAATCAATCGACTTCTCCCATTGCAAAGCGCTGACACTGTTTTGGATGCGTAATACAGAAATTGACACTTTAGATCTATCAAACAACAAGTATTTTAGTGAATTAGCTGCCGGCAACTCTAAGCTTAAGGCTCTGGATGTTGCAGATAAGACTTTTTTAAAGACTATCGAGATTGAGAATACACCTGTTAAGCACTTAGACGTAAGCAGTGCTCGCAACCTCGTAGGACTTAATGTATCGGGTACTCAGATTAAAAAGCTAGATGTGAGTAAGAATACTAATCTAAACGTTCTTAATGTTAGCGGCACTAAGATAAAGA
Organism: Mogibacterium diversum; assembly: GCF_938028775.1. Taxonomy (GTDB): domain Bacteria; phylum Bacillota; class Clostridia; order Peptostreptococcales; family Anaerovoracaceae; genus Mogibacterium; species Mogibacterium diversum_A. The sequence goes on along the minus strand of NZ_CALIZG010000023.1, from coordinate 15,440 downwards.
GTCTCAATATTAATAACAACAAGAGTCTTAGAAGACTGAACTTTGATAACACATCAATCAAGGGAATGGAGAGGGTGGATGCAGCGAAGCTTGCTGCCCTTGAGGAGTTATCTTGTAAAAATGCGGGAGTAGAAGAGATTACAAAGCCTGCGTCCAATGATATAAGCCTATGGAACGTCAATGGCAACAAGCTAAAACAGCTCGATTTAAACCAATTTAGTGCATATCAAGGAATTGCAGTATCTCCGCAGAATATAACAGTTAGAGGTAAGGAGAAGAATGGTGCTCTCCAGGTTGACATGCATGATTTGGTTGAAGATGTGTCTAAGGTGAGCGGAGTTACAGGTGCTAACGCAACTTACAATGCAGGAACCGGAGTCGTGACATTTGGAACATCTGGGGACCGCACATTTACATATGATTATGAAACTGGAAATACCGGAGCACCTAAGATGAAGGTGAACGTAAAGGTGCTCAGCGACCTAGACCCAGATGAGTTTGCTGCGCAGATTAATAGAGCTAGGTTTATTGATAATGGCAAGACTCTTGAGGTTGCTCTAGACAAGAATGTTCATGTAACAGATAACGGTAAGTCAAAGATAGAAATCTATGATGGGAATCCTGATGATGGTGGAACCTTAGTTCATGCTCTTGGAAGTGGGGATAAAGTGAATGCCCAGTTTGAAACTATTAATATTTCACTTAAGGATGCTTTAGACATTAAGAAAACGCTATATGTAAAGATAAATAAAGGTGCAATCAAAGACAGCAAGAACAAGGTTCTGGGAGAGAATATCTCAGAGCCAATCGTACGCGATGTTACCGTAGACAGCGTTGTGTTCTCTAAAACTAAGTTCGATAGTGATGGTGGTGCGCTTACAGTAAACCTAGCTGGTAGTAGATTTGAAGCTACACCTAATCTAAAACTGTCGCTAGTAGATGAGGCTGGAAATGTTATAAATGGGGAGACGTCTTTCGTTTCTGCAAAGAGCGCTGAGTTTAAATTCAAGCTCCCTGAGAACGGCAGTGAAGATAACGTAAAGTACAAGGCGGTACTAACGGCAGACGGCAAGGAAATTGATACTGCAGGTGCATTTAATGGAACCAAGAAGGTTACTGTTCTAACTGCAAAGGATGACGAGGTAATACCAGGTGCAGTTACATCATATTCTCTGACAGGCGCTAATGATCAGAATCCATCAGATGATACATTTGAAGGTACAGTCGAAGAGTACGTAACACCGGCTGCAACTCTCGAGCTAAATGGAAGCAACCTTAGTACAGACAATGTGAAGATTAGGGCTGTTGATGAGAATGGTGTGGAGTGGCCTACAACGCCAGTTCCGCTCTGCAACTCTATGTATAGATTCCAGGCTGTTCCTAATTATGTGGATCCAGCTGGCACTAAGATGAAATTTGACCTCATGGCCCCAACTAATATCGGGGCTGATAAGACGTACACGGTAACGGTGTCCCTTGATGGCGGAAAGACATATCTATCTCAGCCAAAGTATAAGATGATTATCCACAACAATGGATATATGGGAGATAAACTATTCACTCCTGCACAGATGCAAAACCTCATAAATATCGAGGTCAACTACGTGGACGAGAGTGGAAATAAGCTGGCTACTTCAGACAATTATAAAGCTTACGGAGTGTCTGAGATTTACTCTTTAGGAATCAAGGCTAAGAAAATCAAAGGCTATGCAGTTCAGTCTAGTGACGTTGATCAAGAACTCCTAGATAATGGATTCGTTGCATCGCTTCCAAGTAACAAGATTACGTTTACATATGGTAAGGCTGAACCTAACAAGATGATTGAAGGAAATGGTAGCAGCTATGACCTTGCGCTTGGCACAGACTTAAACTTTAGAGCATCAGCTCCAGTTTCGGAGTTTGAATCTGCTGTTGTTACAGGTACGAATTACAGGAAAGTTCTAACGGAAGGAACTGACTTCGAGAAGAGCTCCGGAAGCACTAGGGTCAAGCTAAAGGCTGCATACCTTAAAACTCTAAAGCCGGGCAGATACAGGCTAGAGGTTAATGAAGCTTCTGGAACTGCTACTGCTGAGTTTACTGTCTATGATTCGAGAAATGCTTCTTCTGGAAGTAAAATCAGTGTTACTAAGCACGGATCAGGAAGGTATGCTATAAAGTCTAGTAGAATCTACAGGCGAGGTGTAGTTCAGACGGGAGATAATTTACCGTTCATGCCGTTTGCAATCTTTGGAGCGTCTATTTCTGCACTGGCGATAGTGATAGTTAATCGTAGAAAACGCTATAGATAAATACGGCGAGGGAAAATGCATAACGTGATGTCAAAGCAGAAAGGCGACCCGCCTTTCTGCTTTTTTGTAGAGGTAATTAAAATAAAAGATTTGACAATAATTGCCAAATAATTATTGACAATGCTAGTATCTTGTGCTAATTTATAAAGTTTCGATTGTTGCTTTTTAAATACAATTATAATATAATTTTATTAAGTACAAGATGTAGAGAGAGGAGGCTGCTTTGTTCAATATCGGAGATAGTATTGCGTATCCAATGCACGGGGCGGGAGTTGTTACTGAAATCGAAGAAAAAGAAGTTCTCGGTGAGATTTGCCGCTATTATCATGTAAGCCTCCCGTACAGCAAGATGCATGTGATGGTTCCTGTCGATAATTCGGACAAGGTGGGGGTTAGAGCCATCATTTGTAAGGAAGATATCCAAGGAGTGCTTGAAGTCCTTGGTGATGAGTCCGATAAGATGTCTAATAACTGGAATAGAAGGTATAGAGAGAATACAGAGAAGCTTCGTACTGGAGATATTTATGAAGTCGCCGGTGTGGTAAGAAACCTCGTTCGTAGCGATAGAGTCAAGAAGCTTTCGACTGGGGAGAAGAAACTCCTCGGCAATGCTAAGCAAATCCTCGAGAGTGAATTAGTACTTGCAGGAGGGCTTTCTCTTGACGAGGCTGATAGCCTAGTAGAATCAAATATTTAGCCATATGGGTGCTTGTTGCGTCAAGCCTTGACCGCAAGTGCCCATTATTATAAAAGCGATTGTTTAATTTTTGGCAGAAAGGAGGGGCTAGAGTGATTAAGAAACTATATGCTGTGCTGCTGTTTATTATCGGCGGCATAATTGGAAGCCTTTTGTTTTGCGCTCTGCAAATGAAGCTCAAAGATATAAGTTTCAACGAAGTAGTTGTCACGAGTGTCGCTGATTTTAGCATTTTGGTGCTTTTCGTAATTATTTTCGGACTTATTTTTAGAATTTTTGCACCGGCACTCATTAATAAACAGAAAAAAGCGGCGTCTTATATTGAGCATGATCTTAAGGATGTGTCTATAGATGCAATTCTCATAGATGCAATTGGAGTTGTTATAGGACTAGTTGTTGCATTAATAATTTCCATGAGCTATAGATCACTTCTACCACCACTTTGGTATTCAGTGATTACTATTACGCTATACTTTGTGTTTGGCTTCTTTGGTTTCGTTGTTGCATCAGCTAAAGTCAAGGGGCATCGAAAAATTCTTGACAGCCGTGCACTTCGGAGCCATGAAAAAATCAATTCAGGTACACCTAAAGTTATTGATACGAGCGTAATAATCGACGGAAGAATACTTGATATCATGAGAGCAGGGTTCATCGATGGTAAAATTATCATTCCGACGTTTGTGCTTGATGAACTCCGCCATATTGCAGATTCTAGCGATAATATCAAGCGCGTCCGCGGAAGACGAGGGCTAGACATCCTAAATCAGATCAGAAGTGAGTTTAACGTAGAAGTTTATAACAATACCGCAAAGCTCAGACATCTCGATGATGTTCCCGAGGTAGATGTAAAACTGATTAAGCTGGCACGTGAACTCAACGCGAATCTGATCACTACAGATTTCAACCTCAACAAAGTAGCGACTATTAATGATATCAAGGTACTTAATATTAATGAGCTGGCAAATGCGATTAAACCTGTAGTTATTCCCGGTGAGAAGCTACTCGTTGACATTGTTAAGCATGGTAAAGACCGAGAGCAGGGCATTGGATATCTGGATGACGGCACGATGATTGTAGTTGAGGATGGAGCTGGTAATATATCTGAAAGTGCAGTCGTGACAGTAACGAGTGTGATACAGACATCTGCAGGCAAAATGATATTTGCACGCATCAATCCATAATGCAATAATAGAATTGACTCGTCTAAAAGAGTCATAGGCGCAAAGGAGCAAATCCTTTGTAGACTAGATAAAGGATGGATATAACGATTAAAATAAATAACTGTAAGAGTGCTACGGATAGCAAGGCTAGAAGCCCTCACATTGCACTTATCGCCGCAGCAGGTAAGGGTACACGTATGAGAACTGAGGTACCTAAGCAGCTCCTATGCTATAAAGGCAAGGCAGTGGTCGAGCGAACGGCATCCGTCTTTGCGGCACACGAGGAGATAGATGCGGTATTTCTCCTCATACCACAAGATAAGGAATACGATGAGACATTCTTTCAAATAGCGGATAGGCTAGAATGCTTGTACGGCAAGCCTATCCGCTGTTCGTATGGCGGAAGTTCCCGAGGAGAGTCAGTTTTCCGTGGACTTGAAGCTATTTCGGATTACTTATCTAAGAACTGGGAAATTGATAATAGCGACACCCTAGAAGCCTGCGAAGCGGTGATATTGATTCATGATGCAGCTAGGGCAGAGATAACTGAAGAGATTATCGATAGAAATATCGCAGCTATGAGTGATAATGAGGCTGTATGTACTGTGGTTCCGATGATTGATTCGCTCAGGATGACAGAAAAATCAGTAAGTGAATTTTTTAACGACTTGTCATCACATAATGATTATCTTATAATTAATAGTAAATCTATTGATAGAGATAGAGTAGTCTCTGTGCAGACTCCGCAGTGCTTTAAATTAGACAGTTTGATGGCTGCTTACGAGAAGGCGAGAAATGATGGATTTGTCGGTACGGATGATGCCTCTATTGCGGAATATTTTGGGATAGACATAGCTCTAGTTGAAGGAGATTATGCCAATACCAAGATAACTACCGGAAAGGACATCCCTATGGGAATACGAGTAGGTACAGGATATGATGTTCATAGACTCGCCGAAGGGCACAGACTTATACTGTGCGGGGTCCCACTCCCGAGTGACAGAGGGCTGGTCGGACATTCGGACGCTGATGTGGCAACACATGCGCTGATGGACGCGCTGCTTGGAGCAGCATGTTTAGGCGATATAGGAAAGCATTTTCCTGATACAGATGAGAGATATAAGGGGGCGGATAGCATCGCGCTTCTCCGCGAAGTGAAGGAGAAAATCGGCGACGTAAGTATCGGCAATGTCGACATCACGATAATAGCTGAGAGACCTAAACTGGCACCCTATATAGATAAGATGAGAGAGAACATAGCCGTGGCACTTGAGATGCCAATTGGCGCGGTAAACGTGAAAGCGACGACGACAGAGAAGCTTGGATTTACCGGAAGAGAAGAAGGCATTGCAGCGCAAGCTGTTTGCACAATAGAAGGGAGATTTTAACTATGAAATTATCGAGGCTCCATCTCAAGACGTTGAGAGAAGCACCAAACGAAGCAGAACTAGTCAGCCACAAGCTGATGATTAGAGCTAACCTGATTAAGAAGGAAGCTGCTGGTATATATACATTCATGCCATTTGGCTGGAGAACAATCAGAAAGATAGAGGAGATAGTAAGACAGGAGCAGGATAGAATCGGCTGCCAGGAGCTTCACATGCCTCACGTAAATCCATCCGAGCTCTGGAAGGAGTCTGGCAGATGGTACGCTTACGGACCAGAGCTGTGGAGAATCAAGGATAGAAATGGTAGAGATTTCTGCCTCGTTCCTACATGTGAGGAACTATGTACGAACATTGTAAAGCAGGAGGTTTCTTCATACAGAGAGCTTCCTCTTCAGCTATACCACATCCAGTTCAAGTATCGTGACGAAGCTCGTCCAAGATATGGACTTATGAGATCGCGTGAGTTCATAATGAAGGACGCGTATTCATTTGACAGAACTCCTGAAGACCTAGAAGATGCTTATAGACTTCAGTACGAGGCATACGTAAGAACATTTACAAGATGCGGCCTAGACTTCAGAATCGTAGAAGCTGACAACGGCCCAATCGGTGGAAGCAACTCGCACGAATTCTCTGCTCTTTCTAACGTTGGTGAGAGCGAAATCGCATACTGCGAGAAGTGCGACATGGCAGCTACTATCGAGAGAGCTGAGTGCATCGATGATAAGCCAGTAGATGAGCCAGAGCAAGAACTAGAGGCGGTTTATACACCAGGCACTAAGACTATCAAGGATGTATGTGACTATCTAGGGGTGGATGAAAAGAAAACTATCAAGGCTCTCATGTTTACTACCTTTGATCAGGATTTAAATCCAGCTGACTACGTTTGCGTGTTTATCAGAGGAGATAGAGACGTTAATATGATTAAGCTTGTAAATGCTCTTGGAATCCCTGAACACTACATCGAGTTTGCGGATGAGGATGAGATGGGACCTGTTACAGGCATCGTTGGTGGCTTTACTGGACCAGTTGGAATTCACAACTGCAAGATTGTAGTTGATAGCGAGCTAGTTGGAACCAAGAACATGGTTGCTGGAGCTAATAAGGAAGATCACCATATGAAGGGCGTTTGCTATGGCAGAGACTACGTTGGAGATATCGTAACGGATATCAAGACGCTCAAGGAAGGTGATCCATGCCCACACTGTGGAGCTCCAATCAAGCACACAAGAGGTATCGAGGTTGGTCAGATCTTCAAGCTAGGAACTAAGTACTCAGAGTCGATGAATGCAACATATAAGGATGAGAATGGTGATGACCAGATCTACTGGATGGGTTGCTACGGAGTCGGCGTTACAAGAACTATGCAGGCTGTCGTTGAGCAGAGTCATGATGATAAGGGTATCATCTGGCCAATGTCAGTCGCTCCTTACCACGTAATCGTAACTGTTATCAACCCTAAGGATGAGGTTCAGATGGATCTTGCTAATAAGATTGAGTCTGAACTTGAAGCTAAGCGCGTTGAAGTTATAGTAGATGACAGGGATGAGAGAGCTGGAGTTAAGTTCAACGATGCGGACCTAATCGGTATTCCTATTAGAATTACAGTTGGTAAGCTTGCTAAGGACGGCAACGTTGAGTACAAGCTAAGACGCGAAGAGAGTAACGAGGTTCTTTCTGCAGAGGATGCAATCAAGGCAGCGGCAGAACTCGTTGACAAGGAAATCTTTGGACTATAATCTCAAAGATGCAATATTAATTACAAGGTGATTTAAGGTCCTGGGAATTAGGAGGAAAAATGCTGGAACTATTCGTCACATTTTTCAAATTGGGCTTATTCACAATAGGGGGTGGGGTCGCTATGATTCCCATCCTCTCTAATATTATGGTCAAAGACAAGAAGTGGTTCTCTGAAGATGAGATGATAGATATCATCGCTATCTGTCAGGGGTTACCAGGTGTTATCGCCATCAATATGGCAACTTACGTAGGATTCAAGAAGCGAGGGCTGATTGGATCCTTTGTTGCAACATTCGGTGTGATAATTCCCTCGTTTGTGATAATCGTTATTATAGCAAAAGGTATGAATTTTATAGACGGCAATCCATACGTCCAAGGGGCGCTCGGAGGCCTTAGGGCTGCGGCGCTTGGTCTTATTATTATTGCTGTATATCAGGTTGCCAAGGGCGTTATCAAGGATGCTTTCAGTGCTATCGGTGCTGCATTGAGTTTTATACTTATTGCAGTTCTCAAGATAAATGTGGTGTATATCATCGTGCTATTCCTGGCTCTCGGCATCGGACGTGCTTTACTAACGAAGTCATCGATAGGCACTAGAGATTGCGGAAAATCTGTATCAGATGCAGACGAAAGAGACTATCAATCATCTCTAAATCAGAGGGATGAACAATCATATACAATTGGAGAAGATGAAAAAAACAAAGAAGGGAGCGATGAGTGATGCTACTAGCGAAGTTATTTCTTGCCTTCTTTAAGATAGGTCTATTTGGATTTGGCGGCGGACTTGCGATTATCCAGCTCATCTACGACAGCATCAAAGAGTTTGCGAATATATCTCCTGAGCAGTTTGCAAATATCGTTGCGATTGCCCAAGTTACTCCAGGACCGGTGGCGGTAAATTCAGCTACGTATGTTGGATACGAAGTCGGAGGATATCTCGGTTCAGCGCTAGCGACGTTAGGGGTTGCAACTCCTGCGTTTATAATTATAGCTATGGTTGCAAATGCAGTGGAACGCTACAAGGAGAGCACTGCTGTCAAAGGTGCCCTTGAAGGCATTAGACCAGCAACTGTAGGACTTATAGCAGCAGCGGTAATCACTATCGGTGAGGCGGCTGTAATGCCAGAACACTCTCTTGGAGGCAACTTCTCGGTTCTTCGAGATATGACGATTTCCGCAGGGGGCATGCACATAGATACGATATCGATAGTTTTTTGTGGACTGACTATACTGCTAATTCAAAAATTTAAGATAAATCCGATGCTCGTACTTGTCATTATTGCGTGCGTAGGCGCTGTCGTTGGTGTATAATCTAAACAACTATACCCAAATGGGAAATGACGAAATAAGTCGAGACATGATTTAGTGGAGGAAAGAAATGAAGATTTACAACTCTATGACTAGACGCAAGGAAGAGTTTGTGCCTATCCATGAAGGAAAAGTCAATATCTACGTTTGTGGTCCTACGGTTTACAACTATTTTCATATAGGTAATGCCAGACCATTCGTAGTATTCGACACTCTGCGTAGGTTTTTTAAATATATCGGATATGACGTTAAGTTCGTGCAGAACTTTACAGACGTTGATGACAAAATTATCAACAAGGCAAAGGAAGAGCATTTACCGGCACTTGAGGTATCGGAGAAGTACATCAAAGAGTATTTCAAAGATGCGGAAGCTCTCAACGTAATAAAGGCTGACGTGCACCCTAAGGTTTCCGAGCATATCGAGGATATCATCGAGTTCATCAGCACGCTAATTGAGAAAGGTTATGCGTATGAGGCTGATGGCGACGTTTATTACATCACGCGCAAGTTCCCAGAGTACGGGAAGCTATCAGGACAGAATATTGACGACCTAGAGTCGGGTGCTAGAATTGCTATCGGGGAGGTTAAGAAGGATCCGCTCGACTTCGCACTATGGAAAGCGCAGAAGACAGATGATGAGATCGCATGGGATTCGCCTTGGGGCAAGGGTAGACCAGGCTGGCACATCGAGTGTTCTACTATGTCCAAGAAACATCTCGGCACAACCATAGATATTCACGGAGGCGGACAGGATCTCAAGTTCCCTCATCATGAAAATGAAATCGCTCAGTCCGAAGCGTGCAACTGCGCACCTTTTGCGAACTACTGGATGCACAACGGATACATCATGGTTGATGGCGAGAAGATGTCGAAGTCGCTAAATAACTTCTTTACAGTTAGAGATATTCGTAAGGAGTACGACGGTGACTTTATCAGGTTCTTCCTACTGAGCGTTCAGTACAGAGGACCTATCAACTTTAGCGATGAAGGTATGAAACAGGTTAAGCAGGGATATGATAGGCTTATAAACGCTACCGAGACTTTGGAGTTCCTCGTTCAGAATGGTTCTGATATGATAACAGAGAAGGAAGAGGAGACGGTTAAGTCGTTTAGAGACTATAAGGAAAAATTTATAGAGTGCATGAGTGATGACCTCAACACTGCAGGTGCTATAGGTGCCCTCTTCGAGCTAGTTTCGGCTATTAACGTGGAGATTGAAGGTGGAGCATCAAAGGAATTTGCGGGAAAGGCGCTTGAGATTATCCATGAACTCGCTGATGTTCTTGGTGTGCTTCAGAGAAGTAGTGAAAACGCAATCGGCGAGGATATCCAGGCTCTCGTAGACGAGAGACAGCAGGCTCGTAAGGAGAAGAACTGGGCTAGAGCTGACGAAATCAGAGATCAGCTTGCCACTATGGGGTATACTCTCAAAGATACTCCGCAGGGGGTTCAGATAATTAAAGCAGATGCATAACGATATCAAGAGCATGAATACGACGGCACTCGCCTATATAGGTGATGCCGTCTACGAACTACATATAAGGGAGCTTCTGATTGGGCGAAGCAAAGGCGATGTCGGCAAGGTGCATAAGAGAGCGGTATCATACGTGTCTTCTGATGGGCAGTCCAAGGCGATAAAGTCCATGATGAATGATTTTCTAACGGAAGAGGAGCAGAAGCTCGTTAAGCGCGCAAGGAATAAGCGTGCGACATCGAGACCTAAGAATGCCAATCCGCGCAAGTACAAGCTTGCTACGGGGTTTGAGGCACTGATAGGGGCACTTTATATGGATGAGGATGAGGCCAGACTTGAGGAAGTTTTGGCGGAGGCTGTCCGAATTATTGAGGAGGATTAGAGTGAGCAAGGCGGATAAACTGTTTGTGAGCATGTGCGAAGACATAATTGCTAATGGATTCAGCACTGAAGGGCAGAAGGTAAGACCTCACTGGCCAGACGGAACACCTGCGCATACGATTAAGAATTTTGGCGTGGTAAATAGATATGATTTACAAGAGGAGTTTCCTGCTCTTACCGTAAGACCTACGGCTATCAAGCTCGCGTTTGATGAGCTGCTGTGGATTTGGCAGAAGAAGTCTAACAGAGTGTCTGACCTAGGAAGCCACATCTGGGATGAGTGGGCTGGGGAGGATGGAACCATCGGTAAGGCATACGGATACCAGCTCGGAGTTAAGTATAAGTTCAAGCAGGGTGAGATGGATCAGGTTGACAACATCCTGTGGCTGCTTGAGCATGACAAATACTCCAGAAGAATCATGGCCAACATGTATAACTTTGCTGATCTTAGCGAGATGAATCTTGAGCCGTGCGCATATAGCATGACTTTCAATGTAAAGGGCGATACGCTCAACGCGATTCTAAATCAGCGTTCGCAGGATATCTTGACTGCAAATAATTGGAATGTAGTACAGTACTCGCTACTTCTAATGATGTTCGCACAAGTTAGTGGACTCAAGGCGGGAGAGCTGGTTCACGTGATTTCAGATGCTCACATCTATGATAGGCATGTGGATATAGTTAAGGAGCTCATCGAGCGTCCACAGTATCCCGCGCCTAAGGTGACGCTAAATCCTGAGGTAAAGAATTTCTACGACTTCACAGTTGATGATCTAATCGTCGAGGACTACCAGAAGAACCCGCAGGTGAAAAACATTCCAGTAGCGATTTAATTCGAGATTATATAGACGGTGCCTTTAGTTTACTGAGGTGCCGTCTTAAATATTATTAAAATGATAATGTCAGCATGTGAGTGCATAATGCACGAATATAACAAACTGAGGTGAATTATGAATCTAATAGTAGCTGTTGATGAGAAATGGGGCATCGGGTGCGACAATGATTTGCTCGCTTCGATTCCTGGAGACATGCAGTATTTCAAGGAAAAGACGACTGACGGAGTTGTAGTGATGGGGCGCAGAACTCTCGAGAGCCTGCCTAAACAGAGGGGGCTTCCAAAGCGCGTAAACTATGTGTTAACTTCAAACGAAGACTTCGAGGCTGAAAGATGCATAGCCGTGCATAGCGAGGAAGAACTGTTCAAGGAGCTCGAGCAGTATGATCCAGAGCATGTATTTATCATCGGCGGAGAGAGCATATATAAGAAGTTTTACAAATACTGTGACAAGTGCTTCGTAACTAAGATGCACGCGGATTTACATGCTGACAAATTCATGGTTAACCTTGATGAGGATGACGATTTTAAAGAGATGTGGAAGAGTGAGATGCATAGTGAGAATGGTATAGACTATGAGTTCACTTTGTATGAGCGAGTTTAAGGCTGGAGTTTTATAATCCAGCTATTTTTAGTGTAAATTGAACGGTTATTAATGTGGTAAAGGTAGAAGAATGGAAGATAGAAGGATAGGGGACAAAAGGATAGAAATCAATAGGCGCCTTCGTGAAATACAGGATGAAGTTGCTCTAAATAAGAAGGAGCAAGCCTGTATAAATGAGATTATTGATGATGTAATAGCTCTAAGACAAAGGAGCAGTAATACTCAAGAAGAGATGCTTGAGTATTGGGCGGGAACTGAATTCGGTAGAGTGGTGGCAGAGTTAAATTCTCAAGAGGATGCACTTTATAATAGTTTAATAAGGGACGCTGAAGAAGGAATTGAGGAGAGAAGACAAGCAATCCAGAGGCTCCTTAAAGAGGAGCGCGAGTGTGAAGATGAGCTTATGAATATGAGGAGAGACTATTGATATGAGCAAAAATATAGCTGTAAATAATTCGCTTGCCAAAGATCATGCGGAGAGAATACGCAGGTCTGTAACAAAATTAGGAGATGCTTCATTAGGTAGAGCACAGCATGTACATAGTGAAGGGTATACTGCAATTAAAGATGCAGAAATATGTTATAAAACTCTCAGTAATATTGTTCCTCATCTACAGCAAAAGCTGGAACAGGACTGTGCCAATATAGCTAGAGTAGCAGATGTATGGAAGAAAGAAGACAAGGAAATAGCAATCCAATTTACATTATCGTATGAAAATATGCGTGATCGTGAAGGTATAATATAAAAGGTGTGTAGATATGTCGAGAGGAATGAATAAGGTTATTAACAAGAGAGATACTATATATATGCTGCATGAGATGAATCAGCAGATAAATAAGCTTATGATAAGCTCTACCTCTATTCAGCGTGCGATAGATAATTTTCTTGAAGATTGTGGCAAAGGGAAAACACTACAAGGAAAGGGATTCGAAGCAGTCGAGGATTATTTCACAAAGACTTACAAAGAGTTGTTACATGATTTAAATAGTGTTTGTGCGCTAATGGGAGCAAAGAATACTGAGCTTGATGTTGCAATAGAAAATTATATAACCTTGGCAAACCACAACGAGTTGAATAAGCATAAGTTAATTGATGAGATGATGCAGCTTGAAAAACAGCTACAATCTTTGGAAAACACTCTGGCAAAAGGCGATAATTTATATGGTGGATCCATCTGGGGTAACTCAGCTTCGAAATGCTCCTTTTATATTTCAAGAAAAGAAAATCAGATTCAGGAGATTGAGAAGCAAATAAACGATATGGATAATCTTGCTACTCAAACTGAGGATTTATTTTTCGAAATAAAAGAGCTAATCAAGTCCATAAAAAACGGAGTTGATCAAATCTACTCAGACAAACATTTTGATAGCAAAACAGGAATGTTTAAACCATCCAATGTTAGTCTTGCTGGAACGAGGAAAAAGCTAGATACGATGGTTAAGGATGAAAGGCTTACCATTGAAGCCCTCGATCCAGTAAATATGGCTACTGGAAACTACATGTACCGAAAGAACTTTCTTGAGACACCTGGTGTGGTTCCTCTCGTTTTGGAGGTCACATATAACAGTGTGGATAATTTTAGAAGGAGATTCGCCTCTGCTGGATGGACTCACAACTATAGAAATGAACTCACGATTTACGAGTCTAAGATTGTGGTCAATATAGACAGCGGCAGGCAGGAGACTTACATACTAAAAGGAGACGTATATGTAAGTGATGACGGCTTTACTTCAAGAAAAATCGAGCGTCTAGAAGGTGAAGAATACAGATATAAGTATACTAACGAAAGGCAAGAGCAATTCTTCTTTGATGATATAGGTAGATGCATCAAGAAGCTCACAGGTGAAGGTAGAGCTATACAATTCGAGTACGACGAATTGAAACTTAAAAAGCTCAGCACCGAATTTGATACAGGATATGTATTTGACTACGAGGAATCTGATGACGGCAATTCTTATGTTACCAAGGTAGCTGACTTGTCAGGCCGCAGTATTGAACTCAAGTACGAAGATATAGATGATAAGTTCAGTAGGACTGGCAAGATGCATGTTCTCACTGAAATTCACGATGAAATGGGCAGTGTGTACTCGTTCAAGTATAACGATTTGTGCAAGATGTACACTGTCATCAACGCGAGAAATACCGTAAATCTTATCAATGAATACGATGGCAGTGGAAGGGTTACTAGGCAGATATTCCCGGATGGCGGCGAGATAACGGTTCAGTACTATGACATAGGTAGAAAGGCTATAGCTACTCATCAGAATGGCAGCCAAACTGTCTATGAGCATGATGAGAAATTCCGAAGCACCGTATCCAGATATACAAGTGGGTATGAAGAGTTTACATACAATGATACCAATGATCGAACCTCGCACCGCGATAAGAACGGCAACATTACATCGTATGAATACGATGACAAAGGTAACGTGATCGTGGAGAAGACCCCTGTGGGAGATGTTATTAAGACTGTTTATTCCAAGTCGGGCAGGCTTGTTTCGGTTGAAGTAAATGGCGTAGTCGTGGCGCAGAATGAGTACGATGACGATGAAAACCTAGTATCCTCAAGCGATGCGCTGGGTAGAGCTATCGGATACGAGTATAACGAGTATAAGCTTCCAGTGAAAATCATAAACCCAGACGGCACCAGCCTTTCTCTAAGTTATGATGACAGAGGAAACATTGACGAAATCATAGATGAGCTCGGTAATATCAATAAATACAGCTACGATGACCTAAATAGAGTTACTTCTACAGTTGACGCTAACGGCAACCTGGAGAAGTTCGCTTATAATGCAAGAAATGAACTGACCGAGAGTATAAATCCGCTCGGGGACACAAGGACGTTTGAGTATAACGAAAGCGGAAAACTCACGCACGTTGTTGACTACGACGGAAATGAAGAATTTACCGAATACAACGAGCTGAACAAGGTATCTGCATATGTTGATAAAGATGGTAGCAGAACAGAATACTACTACAACGAGATGTGGCAGATTGACCAGATTAAAGACCCTACAGGCGCAAATATCCTATGTTTATATGATTCCGAGGGAAACCTAACAAATATCACAGATGCATCATATTCAACAATCAGGTACTCTTACGATTCCTGTGGCAACATAACAAAGGTTAGGGATCAAGAAGGATACGTCACCAAGTATACGTATGACAAGATGAACCGCATGATCTCAGCAGTAATGGCGGATGGAAGTACAGAATACTATGAGTACGATGCTTTCGGAAACGAAACCAAATTCACAGACGCCCTTGGCGGTGAATGGATAAATGAATACGATGCAGCAGGTCAGAAGATAAAGTCGATAAACCCAATGGGTGTAGATACAGTGTATACATACGATATGCGTGGAAATCTTATCGAAGAACGAAGCGTAGGGAAAAGCATTAGGTATAGTTACGATGCAGCCGGTAGATTAACAGAGATAATCGATGCGGCAGGGGTGGTAACAAGCTTTTCATATGACAACAATGGTAATCTCTTATCCAGGAAGGTAGGAGATGTAGAGAAGTCATTTGAATACGATTCCATGAATAGAGTTA
>NZ_CALIZG010000022.1:0-94180 GCF_938028775.1 Mogibacterium diversum | reverse complement strand
CATTTATCTCGCTGATACCCTCATGCCACTCTCCATTTCTCTTATACTTTGGAATCCATGGATCATAGAAGTCTGTAACTGCGCCTCTTTCCTTGAGAATATCGATAACATTTAACGCAGGACTCTCTCTGTAATCGTCGATGTTGTTCTTGTACGCAACTCCGAGCACGAGTACCTTGGATCCATTGAGCGCCTTCTTATGCTCATTTAGAACGGATGCCGCTCTATCCACTGTGTACTCAGGCATCTTGTCATTGATTATCATTGAATTTTCAATCATCGATGTATGGAAACCAAACTCTCTAGCCTTCCATGTGAGATAATATGGGTCCAGAGGAATACAGTGGCCACCGAGCCCTGGCCCTGGATAGAATGCTTGGAATCCGTAAGGCTTGGTCTTTGCAGCGTCGATTACCTCCCATAGAGAGATGCCCATCTTGTTGCACAGAATCGCAAGTTCGTTTACTAGCCCTATATTGATATTTCTGTATGTATTTTCCAGTATCTTCTCCATCTCAGCGATTGCCGGTGAAGATACCTCATATATCTCGCCTTCGAGAACCTCTCTATACATCGCAGAAATTACTTCTGTCGCATCCTTGCCTACAGCACCAACGACCTTTGGAGTGTTCTTAGTCTTGTAAATCACATTACCTGGGTCAACACGCTCTGGAGAGAATCCCAGATAGAAATCTTCTCCGCACTTTAAACCTGAACCCTCTTCGAGAATAGGAAGCAGAAGCTCTTCAGTAGTTCCTGGATAAGTAGTTGACTCGAGAACTACCATTGTGTCGCGAGATAGGTGCTTTGAAATAGCTTCTGTCGATGACTTGACATAACTGATATCCGGCTCCTGATGCTTATCAAGAGGAGTAGGTACGCAAATAGCGATAAAGTCCACATCCTTTACGAACGAAAAGTCGGATGTCGCCTTCATCATGCCGCTCTCAACAAGCTCCTTGAGATCCTCATTTACAACATCGCCGATGTAGTTATGACCTTCATTTACCATCTTAACTTTTTCTTCCTGTACATCAAAGCCGATGGTCTTGAAGCCAGCCTTAGCCTTTTCAACAGCGAGCGGAAGTCCTACATATCCTAGTCCTACAACACCCACAGTGATGTCACGCTTTGCGATTTTCTCGAGTAAACGTTCCTTCATATTCATATTATTCCCCTTTTCTGACCGAGTTATCTGTTGAACCATTCTACAATATTGCCAAATTCATCAAGCTTAGCTGCTGGAACTGCTGGAACTCCAACCACTAGAGTGTAGTCTGGAACATCCTTCGTTACGACAGCACCTGCTGCTACCATTGCACATTTACCAACCGTATGTCCGCATACAATCGTCGCATTAGCACCGATTGATGCGCCCTCTTTGACGAGCGTCTTGCCGTAGTTTTCTGAACCCTTTGGGTAGCGAGCTCTAGGAGTGAGATCGTTTGTAAATACGCACGACGGTCCACAGAACACTCCATCTTCGAGTGTAACGCCTTCGTAAACTGATACGTTGTTCTGAATCTTTACTCTGTCGCCAATCTGCACGTTATTTGCAACATTTACATTCTGTCCGAGCGAGCAATTTTCGCCTATTTTAGCTCCAGGCTGTATGTGGCAGAAGTGCCAAATCTTAGTTCCCTTTCCAATCTCTACGTTATCATCTACGTAGCTGCTCTCATGTACAAAGTAATCTGACATTTTATTCCCCCGAAATAATAGTTTTAACTAGCTTGTCTGCGGCATCCCCCGCACCGTAGTAGTTTTCTTTTTCCTTTGAAATAACGGTATTGTTAACTTTATCAAGTATGTCATCTTCATCGATATGAGCGAGTACATTGTGATTCCCGTTCAATGTCTCCACCCATTCCGTTTGTTCACGCAGCGTTACACAAGGTGTATCTAATATGTACGCTTCCTTCTGTAGCCCCCCGGAATCAGTCACAACCTTAACCGCATTCTTTGTAAAATACAGCATTTCGAGGTAACCGATAGGCTCTACACATACAGTGTTCTTTAAGTGCTCCTCCTCGTTAATCTGCTCAATCATCTTTCTAGTTCTAGGATGCGCAGGGAGAATCACTGGTGCATCGAATTTTTCGAATGCCCTCAGGATAGTGCGAACCTTCTCAGGAGTATCGGTATTCTCAGCTCTATGAACCGTAGATAGATACCACTTATCAAGCTCTCCACGCTCACCGAATATGTAGTGAAGTTCTTTGAAATACTGGCTTCGTTCCTTCTTATCTATTTCTTGAGAGTAATACAGAACGGCATCGCACATTACGTCTCCGATTCTGTGAACGCCCTTCGTTATTCCCTCGTTTTCCAGATTTTCAATTGAAGCATCTGTCGAGCAGAAGAGTAGGCTTGAAATGTGATCTGTGAGGATTCTATTCTGTTCTTCTGGCATAGCCATGTTAAAAGACCTAAGCCCAGCCTCTACGTGTATCACAGGCATATGAATCTTAGAAGCTGCAAGTGCTCCCGCGATAGTAGAGTTCGTATCGCCATATACCATCAGATAGTCAGGATTCTCCTTAATCAGAATATCCTCTATTCCTATTAGCATCTCTGCAGTCTGTCTTGCGTGTGAACCAGATCCAACGCCAAGGTTGTACTTTGGCTTTGGGATGTGGAGCTCCTCAAAGAAAAGCTCAGACATGTTCGCATCATAATGTTGACCTGTGTGAACGATTACCTCTTCGCACACCTGCTCTAGCTTGCGAGAAACTGCTGCAGCCTTTATAAATTGTGGTCTAGCGCCAATTACAGTCACTATCTTCATCGCGTCATACCTCTTCTAATTAAACACCTTTTCAAATTCGCTTGCAATATTTTCATACGTGTACTTATTCAGCACGGCCTCGCGTCCAAGCATTCCCATCCGGGTTCTCTCTTCCTCGCTCATAGCCTGAATCTTCCTGATTGCGTCCTTTATAGCGTCATTATCGCATGATTTAGTGATGATTCCACAACCCGATTCGCTCACAGGTGTGGATGGTGTCGTTATCGCCATTACAATTGGCTTAGCCGCCATCATGGAATCGAACATCTTGTTCATGCATATTCCGAATCTGTAAAGCGGAGACTCAATCGTACCTATAAATATCGCATCGAAATTGTCGATTACCGCAGGAATCGTCCCCTTCTCGACCGGCGGAAGAAAT
Organism: Mogibacterium diversum; assembly: GCF_938028775.1. Lineage (GTDB taxonomy): Bacteria > Bacillota > Clostridia > Peptostreptococcales > Anaerovoracaceae > Mogibacterium > Mogibacterium diversum_A. The sequence goes on along the minus strand of NZ_CALIZG010000022.1, from coordinate 91,010 downwards.
GTTACATTGGCAATATCGTTCTTCTTCGCATAGCTGATAAGCTCATCCTTGAGCTTGCCCTTACCGACCATGACGAGGTGAACATTTTCGTCACTAAGCTGCTTTGTAACATCTAGCAAGTTGTGTAGTCCATAAGAAAGCTCGTGGCTTCCAAAATATCCGATAACGAACTTACCATCAGCCTTCAATCTCTTGAATGCTTCCCTATGCTCCTCAGGGAGCTCCTTCGCTGCATCCCACTCATTTATCACAACTCCGTTGGGTATGTACCTGAAGTGATCAGGCTTCATGCCATGCTCAATCATGTAGTCCTTCGCATGCGGTAACAACGAAACCACGACATCTGATTTCTTGTATGCATGATTTTCCGCAAATTGCATAGCTATTACGAACGGATTTTTCTTGCTCATCCCACCAGCTTCATATAGTGTAAGTGGCCACATATCATGAACTTCATGGATATACTTTGCTCCAGCGAGTTTTGCAATGTGGTATGCCGGATAAGAATCGAGCGGATAAGTCGACGACGAGATCACAACATCGGGCTTGTAACGCTCTACGATTTTCTTTTTATTAGCACTTAGCGCCTTACAAAACTGGTACATGCTGAGCGCCCTAGCAACTCCGTTGCTATCATATTCACCAGTCTTAACCCACACATAGCGAATACCGTCAATCTCTTGCTCCGTAAAATCCTCGGCTATGTCTGGATTTGTCTTTCTTAGGTGGGAAAAGCTACCTGCAATGATCGTTACATCATGCCCTTTCTTGACGAGTTCTCTCGATATATAGTACGGTCTGAACTCCATTCCCATCTCAGGAGATCCTGCGTAGTGATTAATGAGAAGAACTCTCTTACCCTTCTTCTCCATCACTTCTACGAATTTATTTGCCAATCTGTCATACGTGTACTCATTCGAAACTAAATTGTGTCCACGCATTCCCATGTTCTTAAGTTCCTCAGCCGGCAGGCTCTTGAGTTCCTCAATCGCTTTGATATAGCTCTCTACATCTCCCGCCTTTGTAACAATACCCGCCTCTGCTTTCTCAACTAGAGTCTCTGGCGTAGTCACAGACATGAGCAGTGGCTTTCCGCCCATCATAGCGTCGAACATCTTATTCATGCATATTCCAAATCTATATAGCTTGGTATTTGCTGCAAAAATAGTAACTATATCGAAATAACTGATGAGATTAGGAATCGCACCCTTGTCGATTGCAGGAAGAAAAACAACGTTATCTATAGCTTGATCCTTAGCACACTGTATAAGCCTATCCTTATAGCTACCATCACCAACCAGCACAAAACATACATCCCTATCAGTGATTTTCTTTGCAACAGCGAGAAGCATATCTAGGTTATTGGATATGGAATGCCCACCAAAATATCCGACTATGAACTTGCCTTCGGCCTTCATCTTGTTAAGTATCTCGTTGTGCTCTTCAGGTATTGGCGCAGGGCTTTCCCACTCTTCCTTGATTACACCATTGGATATGCAGTTAAATTTCTCTTCAGCGAGGCCATGCTGAACCATGTAATCTTTAGAGTGATCAAGTAGCGAAACAACCTGGTCACAGTGACTGTATGCAAAGTCCTCCGCACGCTGCATAAGCTTCACAAACGGATTACTCTTCGACATTCCACCTAGCTCGTATAGTGTAGAAGGCCACATGTCGTGAACCTCGTGAATGTACGTTGCTCCGGAAAGCTTTGCAATCTTATCTGCCCCATATGTATCTAGCGGATAGGTCGATGATGCTATTACCGCGTCTGGCTGGTAATGCTCAGAGATGTATTCTGCATTTGAAAATAGTTTTCTACTGAACTCGAACATGCTGAATGCGCGCGCCAATCCATTGCGAGTGTATGAAGCCGTCTTAATCCATACATAGCGAATTCCGTCAATCATCCTCTCTTCGAAATTTTTCGAAATCTGAGGGTTTAACTTTCTTAGATGCGAATACCCACCAGCTATTATCGTGACTTCATGACCCTGCTTGATCCACTCTCGAGATAGATAATATGGCCTGAACTCCATTCCCATCTCCGGCGAACCGGCATAGTGGTTAATCAGTAATATCTTCAAACTATCCTCCAATACGCTCATTTAAGTAGCAGTGATTGTAATGTATATCCGTACAGCTTACTTTATAACGGCACCGACCGTCTTCAGCATAGTCTTGATTTCACCGAGAAAACTGAAATTTCTAAGTGCATCAAGATTGTATTTCATCTTTTCTGGCAAAACTTTACCTACGTACACCTCATCTGGATTTTTCGCACTTCCGATCAGTTCATTCTCATCTTTATATGTTATGCTAGCTTCCGATGTCACGCCTGCAGGAAGCAGAAGTGTCGCGAGCATCTCTTTCGAGTAGCATTCCACATATCTCGGAACCTCTGGTCTAGTGCCAACAAATGACATGTCGCCAGTGATAACATTTAGAAGCTGCGGAAGCTCATCAAGTCTGTACTTTCTAAGCTTATGACCTATTTTGGTAACCCGGGGATCATTTTCCTGCGTTACCTGTGCGCCAAGCTTCTCAGCATTTACAACCATCGTTCTGAACTTGAAAATTCTGAACTCCCTGCCGTTAGTCGTCACTCTTACCTGCCTGAAGAAAGCTGGTCCTGGATCATCTACCTTAATCAAGATGATCAAGATTAGGAGTATAGGTGATATTACGATGGTCATCAGCAATGAAACTACGAAATCAAATAATCTTTTTGCTATAAGCGAGCCTTTTCTTGAGCTTAGGATGTCGTAATATTCCTTTACTTCATCGCATCTCATATGCTCCGGTAAGTCATCCCACTTGCACAAAACCATCTACTTAATTAACCCTCTCTTCTTAAGGATATCAACAAAATTCTCAATAACATATTCGTTCTGCTCATCGGTCATCGTTGAGAATATCGGTAACGAAATTAGATTCTCATACTGACGGTAAGCATTTGGATAATCCGCAATATCAAATCCAAGGTTCTTGTATGCAGTCATCATCGGTAGTGGCTTATAGTGGACGTTACATGCAATCTCACGCTCCGCCATGTCCTGAATCACCGCATTTCTGTCATCTACAGAAGCGCCTGGAATCCTTACTAAGTATAGATGGCCTGTAGAAGTCATCCCCTCTGTATAATGGTGCATAACCTTAATTCCTAGCTTCTCAAGTGCAGCCTCATATCTCTCATTGAGCACCCTGCGTCTCGCAAGTAGCCCTTCATATCTTTCAAGCTGAGCAATTCCGATAGCCGCATTAATATTTGTCATATTGCATTTATACGCAGGATATACGACATCGTACTCCCATGCCCCCGCCTTGTTCTTGGATAGCGCATCCTTAGACTGTCCGTGTAGTGAATAAAGCTGTAGTTCATGATAAAGCTCATCATTATCTACCCCATCGATATTTCTCCATGCGAGCGCACCGCCTTCTGCAGTGGTAAGGTTCTTAACCGCATGGAAAGAAAACGACGTAAAATCAGCAATTGCTCCGGCCTTAACACCATTCTTCACAGACCCAAAGGCATGTGCTCCGTCAGAAATTACTGCTACTCTACCAATTGCAGCTTGGAGCTTATTCGCAGGCTTAAACAAGTCTTTCTTCGACTCAACGATTTCAAATATTCTGTCGTAATCGCATATCATTCCGCCGAGATCAACTGGAATAACGGCCTTAGTATTCTCATTGATAGCTTCAGCGACCTTATCGTAGTCCATCTCAAAGGTTTCAGGCGCAGAATCTATAATCACAAGCTTCGCCCCCTTGTGTACTACAGGGCTAGCAGATGCTGTATATGTGTATGCAGGCACGATAACCTCATCGCCTTCACCGATTCCCAGAATGTGAAGTGCTGCTTCTAGTGATGCGGTAGCTGATGAAAGGGCAACGGCTTTATCAACGCCGATATATTCTGCAATTCTTCTCTCGAATTCCTTAACCTCTGGACCAGTAGTAATCCATCCAGATTTTAGGACTTCTACAACTCTATTAATCTCTAATTCTGAAATATCCGGTGGTGAAAATGGTACTTTCATGTGTGATATGCCTCCTAGCATTTTTTACAATCATGTAATTATACACCTTAGTTTTTTGGTGTGTATGTTGGGACTATGTTTTTGATATACCGCTTGATATCATCAGGCTCGCCCTCTACATAGTCCTTAAGCTCGTTAAGCTCCTCGATGAATTTCTCTTCATCGATATTGATTGGATGTCCTATGTGGATCATCTTATTTGCTGTATCCTGAAGTCCCTCTTCATCCATTAAAAGTTCTTCGAATAGCTTTTCTCCAGGTCTTAATCCTACATACTTAATCTCGATATCGATTCCTGGCTTAAGTCCTGACAGCAGAATAAGGTTCCTTGCGAGGTCATCAATCTTGACAGGCTTTCCCATATCCAGCACAAAGATCTCTCCACCCTTTGCAAAGGCCCCTGCTTGGAGCACTAGCGAAACAGCTTCTGGAATCGTCATAAAGTATCTGATGATATCTGGATGTGTAACTGTAACTGGTCCACCTTCTGCGATTTGTCTTCTAAATAATGGAATAACGCTTCCATGACTTCCAAGTACATTTCCAAATCTAACTGCTACGAACTCAGTTTTAGATCTGTTGTTGTAAGTCTGAATGATCATCTCACACAGCCTCTTAGATGCTCCCATGATATTAGTTGGGTTTACTGCTTTATCTGTGGAGATGAGCACAAACTTCTTAACCTTCCACTTATCCGAAGCCTGAACGAGTTTCCATGTGCCTAATACATTGTTCTTAATCGCCTCATTAGGGCTGGCTTCCATAAGCGGTACATGCTTATGTGCGGCCGCATGGTATACAATTTCCGGTCTGTACATCTCAAAGATTTTGTCAATTCTCTTAGTATTTCTTACAGACGCTATAAGCACAACAAGATTGAGCTCAGGAAATTCTCTCTTAAGCTCATTCTGTATCTCATACGTTGTATTTTCATAGATGTCCAACATAACTAATTGCTTAGGATTGTGACTAGCAATCTGGCGGCAGAGCTCGCTTCCTATCGATCCACCTGCACCTGTGACCATAACGACTTTGTCAGACACATACTCCATGATTCCATCGATATCGACTTCGATAGGATCTCTGCCAAGCAAATCATTTACATCCACATGCTTCAACTGCGATACACTAACATCCCCGCGAATAATCTGGTATATTCCCGGAACGATCATCATCTCACAGCCCGTCTGCTTGCATATATCCAGAATTCTCTTTTTCTCTTCACCGGATGCGGACGGCATCGCAAGGAGAATCTGATTGATGGAATACCTCTGTGCAAGTGCCTCGATATCCTTCGTAGTGCCAGCGATACGAACTCCATTCATTCTCTTGCCAATCTTGGACTCGTCATCATCAACAAGACAGATTATCTTCTTTCTCAGGCTCGGATTTGCCTTTATCTCCTTTATAAGTCCTGCTCCTGCAGCACCTGCACCTATAATCATCGCCCTCTTTGCCTGTCCGCGACTATTTCCAAAGCCCTTAAGCTCTCTCGCTGCCCTAGCAATGAATCTGACGAAAAAAGTTATCGCAAATAAAAATCCACCGGAAAGCAAATAAAAGCTTCTCGGCATCCCGTAGTTCTGCTGTTCAAAGAAAGCAAATATAGTTGTGACCATTAGCGTATACAGGACTGTGGCTACGAGCACGTTAAGCATATCTCGTATGCCTACATACGACCAAAGGCTTGAGTACATGTGGCAAACTGCGAATATGACAATTCCTAGGACCATCACGATAAACTGATGACCCTTAAACATCTCCCAGTACGAGCCCATAGGCTCATCAAGCGAGAAATCAAATCTTATAAAGAGCGCTAGAAACGAGGCAACCTCGATCGCCACTAAATCGCATATTATAAGTAAGCATGTCTTAATCAGAGACGCTTTATCAAAATTCAGTTTGCTGTTAATATCCATAATCATGCCTGCTTTCTTTGAAGTCATCATGTATATTAGTCTTTAATTTTTCGCATACCACGCGAAATTTATCATAATATTATACCTATTATGAGCGAATTAGTCAAAACGCATGACCTATAAAAAGCTAGCAAATTGCGATAAACAACCCTTATTTTTAAATTATTTCACATTAATTCCACACTTGCTATCACTAAACAAGTTATCTATATGAATTTATCTGAACCGTATTCGTAAGTGTAGACTTTGCCTTTGCAAACGAACTTAAAGCCGGTAGCACGATTATCTACAGCCTTAACTGCTTGAAAATCCTTAAGTTCAGCTTCATTCACACCAAGCCTCTCTGCTATATCTTTGAGGATCGACGAGCGCGTATCTCTAACATACGATTCATCAAACTCCCGGAGTTCATCAAGAGTATCGAATTCAAAAATATAATCAGCATCATATTTTTTTAATTTCATCTTAAGCTCGTGTATGTGTTCGATATATATGTCTTCCCAGAGTTTATCGACAGTATCCGGAGCATCGTAGCTCTGCTCAAGAATTTCGGTGAAACGCTTGCTGAATTTTTCATCCCAAAACACATGCCCTAGCATATACCAAGCATCACTTCCTCCGATCAAAACGTCAATTACATATCCCTCATCATCAGTCTCCATGCACCACTCCTTGGTATATCCTTCAGAGTAGATTCCGCTGTAAAAAGCACCTTCCTCATAAGCATTAAAAGGATTTTCTGCAAAATAGTTATCTGCAGAACATATATAAGAGTTGCTGAGCACGTCCCTAACCACGTGAATACTCGAGTGGTTGTTGCGAATCGCATACTCGCTGTTGTGCACAAGCTTCACACCCAGTTTCTCTACAAGGTATGAGAACTGTTCACTTTTGTAACCAGTAACTACATATATATCTTTGACTCCAGCCTCTCTAAGCTGCCTTATCTGACGCTCGATAAGCACTTCTCCCTTAACTTCGATTAGAGCTTTATGTCTCTCGTATGAAAGAGGGGCGAATCTGCTAGATGCACCTGCAGCTAGTATAACCGCATTATCAGCCTTAATCATTTTCTGACTCCTCATGTCTAGCACTTCTCTCCGCTTCCTCTTCTTGTGTACTGCCTCTAGGTATACCGCCTCTTAAACCCTTCATGAATTCCCCCGCATCCTTTAGGAAGCTAATAGCGATTAGCGTAATCACCGCTGCGATAGGAAAGGCCGCAATTATGCTGACCGATTGAATATTGCTCATAGAGCTTTCAGAGAAGAGCAGTGCAATTGGTAGGACAATCAACAGCAAGCACCACATCAGCTGAATCATTCGGTTTGGAGCCTCTCCATCCTTGAGCCTCCTGTAGCTATAGCAGGAAGCGATGTAAGCGATGGAATCGAACGAAGTCGCATAGAATGCAACCATTGTTAGTATCAGTACAATCAGAACCATCGTCGAGCAAGGAAGTGTCCTCACGATATTAATAATGAGTCCATACATATCACCGTTCTCTGTGTACGATTTTATTAGAGGAATGCCGTCGACTAGTTCTTTGCCAAGCGAGTAATTCCCAAGAATTATAAAGCTTATAATCGTCGAGCCTGCTCCAAATCCATACCCTCCAACGATAGTCTGTCTTACGGTTCTGCCGCGTGAAATCGTGCCTATGAAGAATGGAGCTGCTACACACCAAACCATCCAGTATGCCCAGTAATAAATTGTGTAATTCTGCGGGAATAATGTCTTTCTCTCTGGATCCGTAAATGTAGATAACTCGATAAAGTGCTGAAGCATTCTGCCTATGGACTCTATACCAGTATCGATAATATATCCTGTCTTACCCCCGACGAATAGCACGTAAGCGAGTAGCCCAAAGAATAGGTAAATGCATATTTTTGCCAGGATGCTGATGCCCTTGAAACCATGCAAAAGCGAGTATGTGTAAATCGCACATGTTATCAGCAGAATTATTATTGAAAGCGTGATGCGGCTAAGCTCTACGTGGAATACGATTTTGATAATGCTAGCCATAAGCGGTGTTGCAACGCTGAATGTTGTAGCTGTTCCGGCAATCAGTGCAAATACCGCAAGTAGGTCTATAAGCCTGCCAAGGATTCCATCCGTGTGTCTGCCTAGCACAGGCCTGCAGGCCTCTGAGAATTTCTGCTTGTCTCTGTTTCTAACATGAAGCATGAAACCAAAGGAAACCGCTAGCACAAGGTAAAACGCCCATGGTATGAGGCTCCAGTGAAACAGCGGAAACACACCCGCCCACTCCTGAATTGTTCCAAGGCTTTTTACATGTGGATCTGTTGCATAGAGCACCCATTCGGCAAATGAATAAAATAGTATGTCTGCGGCAAGCCCGCATGTGAACATCATCGCACCCCAGGTGAAGAAACTGTATTTTGGCTTCTCGTCTTGCCCACCTAGGACGATATCTCCATATTTCGAAAATGCCATGTAAATAGAAATTGAGAGTATTAGAACTCCGATGATTAAATAGTATGACCCAAATCTATCTCCGAGGACATATCGAATGCTCGTCAGCACGGATTTAGATTTGTTTGGAAAAGCAAAGAAAAGTACACTCATACCACAAATTATCGCTAAGGGTACTAATGTGATCACCCAATCAATTTGCTTGCGCGTAGCTGAAACGCTTTTTTTATCATTCATATCGGAATTTTCCTTTCTTTGTACTGTAAAATTTACAGAGATTCTATCAATTCTGATGCGTATTTGTAGTATTCCTTGGCATATCTGTATTGTTTTAGGGAATATTCCCCAAATTCTACTCCAAGCTGTCTCTTATACTCACACCAATTTGACCATAGTAGCCCACAAATTGAGATATATGCATATATCTTCGCCCTATTCTCGTCATTGCATGCCCCGTCAAAGTAGATATTATTTAATTTGTCAATTCCATCCTTCGAATACATGCTGTATAAAGAAAACATCGCCAAATCTACGTGAGGATCCTGCATTCCAGCATATTCCCAGTCGATAATTCGAATGTCGTCCTCTCCGCCTCCATGATTACAGAACAAGAAGTTATCTGGAACCGCATCGATATGCGCTAGGCACCTATGAGGATTTAACGAATCGATAAATTGCTTGAGTTTATAGATCTTCTGTTTTGTCTTCGCATAATCTCTGTAAATCGATTTATTTTCACCCCAAAGCTTTTCATATAATTCGATTTCACCAAATATATCGAAGTCGTGTTCGACTTTTAAGTCCAAACAATGGAACTTCCTTAGAACTTTCATGCACTTTGCGACTTCTTCCCAATCATATGGGTCGCAATTTCGCGTATTTTCGAGGAATTTCGTCACTTTATACCCATTTTTTACATCGAAGTAGATGATGTCATCGCTAATCCCCTTATCTTTTATAGCTTCATATACCTGGTATTCGTGTTCCCTGTTGATCAGCCGTTCGGTGCCTTCTCCAGGGATTCTCATGATATACTTTTCGCCCTTACACCTGAACAAGAATGATCTATTTGTCATCCCTTTCTTAAGCACCTCTATGTTCGTAATTTCGCTCGTATCGACGTCGAATACTTTAGCTAGTATATCTATTGCGTCAGACTGCAGGCTCTCTGAACCCGAGTCAAAAGCGCATAACTGATCATACGTATTGATTCCCACAGCGAAATTTTCAGGTACTTTCTTGGCAAGCAGCATCATCTTGCGAGGTCTCGATTCTGTGTATAGCGCATCTTCCCAGTAGCAATCATCTTGATTGCTAAATTTCGCAATCCTTATTCTCACTTCATCTGCATCTCTATTGCTTATATATGCAACCCCCATCATCTTGAGCTTCTTATTCGTAGAATTCCCGATGTCTATGAGCTCTTTATTTCTGTTCAGCTTAACACTGCTATGCGCATTCTTACTCTCAGCTACCATATACCATGAGTATGGTTCGCACTCTGCAAATGGGTTCTCTCTAAACCAAATGTCTGATGGAATCACATACGTATTACCAAGCTGAGCACTTGCAAGCTTAAGCGAGTGGAGGTTTTCCTTGCTTGCGTAATCTCTGTTAGTAATCAGGTTTACACCATACTCGTCTATGAGATATTCGAAGCTCTCTTTCATGAATCCAACCACGACATCAATCTTGGTGATTCCGGCCTCATGCAGTTGCCTTATTAAACGTTCTATCAGAACTTCCCCATGAACCTTTAGCATGGCTTTCGGATAGACGGTATTAATCGGAACCATTCTCATGCCAAATCCAGCCGCTAATATAACCGCATTTTGCGGCTTAGTCCCTTTAAGCAGTTCCTTCGCTTCGTCTGTAAGTGCATTCTCATTGCTTATATACCCGAGCTCTCTGAGCTTAACAATCGCACCGTTCACACTTCCGAGCGACGCGCCGTTCATCTCAGATATTTCTCTCTGAGTCACACCCTCCTGACTATTCAAGGTCTTTAGAACATCTAGTTCAATAGTAGATAGTTTAGTATTCATATCGCATCCCACTACTTATCATGTATTAATTTGCTAACAACTTACTTTGTTCGATATATACAATATCACTATTTTCATGAACATGCAACGTTTACTTTTAATGAACACAATTCAAGATGGCGTCTACCTCTCTTCGTTTCTTCTGCACAAAAAATACTAGGCTGCACATAGTGCTTCTGCCTAGTATTTATGTTCGCTATAAGCTTGTCGTTACCCGACTCGCCGCATTGATGTTTTTGATATAAGCATTATCTTGGGCTAAAGATATTTCTGATATTCTTTGAATACCTGGTCCTAATTGCAACAACGCCGTTATTCGTATTTCCCTCAAGTGTTGTGAATGTACCATCTGCATTCCTAGAAATGAGGAAGCCAATGTGATCTCTATTTCCGCGTCCACTGTTATTTCCCTCTCCTGTCCAGCAGAAAACGATTACATCACCAGCTTTTGCATCCTTGAAGTCAACCCATTTGTAGTTTTTATGCATCCACTCCTCTGAGTAAGGCACATAAGCATTCTTCTTAAAGTTAACTCCGCATTGATACATTACATACGACACAAAGGTGTTGCACCAAGACCATGTACGATAAGCAGTGTTTCCATTATAGTACCAATCGTTGAATCTATTACCATTCTCTCCAAGGAACCTCTTGCCGTAATCGATAACGCTACTATTTGAACCCTCACTTATAACAGCGCCGGATGCATCCGCAAGGTACTTTTTCCCTTTAAAATAGAATGACTTCGTCATCATGACGCCATCCGCATTGAACACGTAAGTGCGTCCAGCTATCTGTTTAACCGTATCACTTACGAGAACATGGTCATTTTCAAAGTAGTACCAAGAACCACCAATCTGCTGCCAGCCTGTAAGTGCGGCACCAGATCCATTTAAATAGTACCAATTGCCATTGACCTTCTGCCAGCCTGTCTTCATCGAGCCGTCACTAGAACCACCGAGATAGTATAGACTGCCTGCTATAGTCTGCAAGCCCGTCTTCATGATGCCGTAACTATCGAAGTAGTACCAATATCCGCCGATTGAATTCCAGCCGGTCTTCGCAGAGCCATCTCCTGCACCATTTAAGCACATCCAGTCATTATCGACCTTCTGCCAACCTGTCTTCATCGAGCCATCGCCCGCCGAACCAAGGTAGTAATTCTTACCGCTTATAGACTGTCTACCAGAATACATATATCCAGTACTATCGAAACAGTACCAGGAACCACCTATCTGCTGCCAACCTGTTTTCATAGCTCCGTCATTGGCGCCACCAAAGTAGTAGTAAAGATCATATATCACCTGCCAGCCAGTTTTCATAGCTCCATCGCTGGAAGAGCCGAAGTAGTATACTGAAGATCCTACATCTACCATTCCATATGACATTACTCCATTAACCTGGAAGTAATACCATGAACCATCTATGTTCTGCCAGCCTGTCTTTACCGAACCATCGCCAGCAGAGCCCAAATAGTAATAATATCTACCAATCTTCTGCCAGCCAGTTTTCATAACCCCGTCGCTTGGTCCGAAGTAATACTTCTTACCACTAATGTAACAGAAGCCCTTCTGCATTACGCCAGAATTATTGTAGAATCTCCATCCACCAGCTTCTCGCTTCCAAGTTCCTGAAACAGATGGTGCATCTGCAATCCTGTTACTTGACGCAGAAGCTGCCGCCCTTGTCTCGCGATTATCGTCAAGTGCCTTTGCGCTTGTTCCACTATCGGTTGCTTGCGATGATGAATTACTCTGATTCGCTTGTGTTCCTGTTTCACTTTGTCTGGACTCAGCAGCTGTTCCATTCGCTATAGACTCACTGCTAGACGTTACTTCAGTTGAGGCATTTCCTACAATGCAAAAACTAAAAACGAGCATTGACATACATAAGAAAGATAATGCTTTATGACACCAATGTTTATTCGAGTCAGCTAAATTCTTAGCTCTTCTTGACATTTATCGCCCTCCTTTACATAAATTGAATAAACACCGTAAATTCTCTATACTATATAATATTTTTCTTACCAAATCAAGCTGTGCGCTACTTCACCCATTATGTTCTACATATTCGCAAATCACAAAAGCAGGACTTTTGCCCTGCTCTTAAGTTTAAAATTTTTATGTTGTTATCTCTCAAGTGCACTCGGAGAATCGTCTCTGACGAAGGCATCACCTATACTTCTTTCCCTCTTCAGTCAGCACATAGCGAGTAGCTCTTCCTGCGCCCTGCGCCTCAAGGTATCCACCATCTACGATTCGGCCGAGCAGTTTGCTTGACTGCGAAGGAGTGAGCTTGCAAAGGTCTATCACGTCCTTGCGCCTTATCACGTCAAACGCCCTCGCATATTGTAATATGAGCTGCATGCTTCGGCTGTAATTCTTCCCCCGCGGCTTTGCCGGCCTTAGACCGTCTATCTCAAAGCTGCTGAGCCATGGCTTCTCTTCGTATCTAATGCCTATTTTACCAATCTTAACAGCGCTTCGCTTCGGATAATAAACCTTGCCGAGTTCACTTTCTTCCACACGGTATCCCCGCTCGATGTAATAATTTGCATCCTTACCCTTGTCAGCAAAACCTACTGACATCTCCATCTTAGGAGGAGCACATCAGCTTGTAAATTTAATCACGTCGATGACAATGTCCGAGAACCCCATATTATTGATATATTTTACGGCATTTTCGTTTAAATAAATCATTTCGATTCCTTTTCTCTCGTTTCTTGTATTTCTCGTATTATTTCTCTTGCTTCTCTCATTACTTTTATCTTTCTGATTCTTAATTGCGAAAAGCAAAGACATATAAGACATATAAGATATCAAATCTGCTATTTAATTATAGATATTATAGAAATATCTCCTTATTAATTCAATATTCGAGGCAAGCATACCAATTATTCTTTGATTAATCAGAGTAGCAATGGCATTTCTTTTATCTCCGTTTATGGTCTTGATGCTATCCCATTAATAAAGCACAAAAGCAGGACCTTCGTCCTGCTCCTGCATATACCTTATATTATGTCGGTTTAGTATATGTTATGTTATGTCGGTTTCCCCAAGTGTACATTTGTGGGTTGATCCTTATACACTTGTAAGGTATGTCGATATGCTTGATTTACTTATGTAGTCAAGATGTTCAGTTTACTTGATTGCTTCAAAAGCCACATCTAGCGCTGCCTTCAGATCCTCTACATCCTCAATTCCGATGGATAATCTGATTGTTGAAGGGGTAATACCCTGTGCGTATAGCTCTTCCTCGCTCAGCTGCGAATGAGTTGTGCTCGCTGGGTGAATTACAAGCGACTTTACGTCAGCTACATTTGCAAGGTCTGAGAAGATAGGCAGATTGTCGATGAACTTCTTCGCATCATCTCTGCCTCCCTTTAGGTCGAATGTGAAAATCGAACCTGCGCCCTTTGGGAAGTACTTCTTATAAATCTCATGTGATGGCTCACTAGGCAGCGATGGATGGTTAACTCTCTCAACCTGCGGATGCTTGTCGAGGTACTCTACTATCTCAAGAGCATTGCTTACATGGCGCTCAACTCTGAGCGACAGCGTCTCTATACCCTGAAGGAGGAGGAAGGCGTCAAAGGCTGAAAGTGATGCCCCACCGTCTCTAAGCAGTATAGCTCTGCAGTATACCGCAAATGCAGCAGGACCAACAGCTTCATAGAAGTTTAGTCCGTGATACGATGGATTTGGCTCAGCAATCCATGGGTATTTACCAGATGCACTCCAGTCGAATTTTCCACCATCTACGATTAATCCACCGATTGTTGAACCGTGACCACCGAAAAACTTTGTCGCTGAGTGGATAACCACATCTGCGCCGTGCTCAAATGGCTTGATCAAGTATGGTGGTGTAAATGTTGAGTCAACGATTAGCGGAAGTCCATGTCTATGTGCGATTTCTGCGATGCGCTCAATATCTGTAACGTTTGAGTTTGGATTTCCAACGATTTCGATGTAAAGAGCCTTAGTGTTGTCCTGAATAGCTGCTTCCCAGCCCTCATAATCATCTGACTCAACGAATGTTGTCGTAACTCCCGAAACTAGCGGAAGGGTATTTGCAAACAAGTTGTATGAACCGCCATAAAGTGTTCTCACCGCCACGATGTGCTCGCCGTGCTGCGCTACTGCCTGAATTGCATATACGATTGCAGCTGTTCCAGAAGCAACCGCTAGCGCTGCCGATCCACCCTCAAGTGCTGCAACTCTTGCTTCGAGTACATCGTTAGTAGGATTTCCAAGTCTTGAATATATGGAACCAGCTTCCCTTAGAGCAAATCTTGCCTCTGCTGAATCCGCACTGTCGAATGCGTATGAAGCCGACTGGTAGATAGGCACGCATCTAGCGCCAGTCGCTGGATCTGCATGCTCCTGTCCTGCCTGTACCTGCTTAGTGTTAAATCCCCAATTCTTTGAATCTCTAATATCGCTCATCTGTATATCCCCTTTCTGTGTTTCATTTTAATTTTATGTTATCTGCGGCCTCCCTGTAAGCCGCATCTGTTTTGCTATGGTTGAATTATATGATATAGATATGCATCCGTCTAATTCAAAAAAATAAGAGGGAGCTATAGTTCTATTCTATAGCTCCCTCTTATGATTATATTATATATTCTCGCCTTACTTTATATTGAGCTTAGCTCAGATATGCTTTCATCTCTTTTATATATAGCTCCGCCATCTTGCTCAGGATGGAATTCTTCTTCATTATATATCCGATTTGCATAGCTCCTTCAGTATCCACGCGTTCATCTTTAATTGGCACCATGTTGCAGTCGTCGCCGTTAAGCTCCTCACAGATGATGCCAGAGCACACTGTGTAACCGAATAATCCCTGCATCAGATTAAGCATAGTCGCTCTATCGTTTACCTTGATCATATGGTGATGATTGATATCTGCGAAAAGCTCCTCCGCAAAGTAAAGTGTCGAATTATCTCCTTGATCAAAAGTCATATTCGGATAATCCGCAAGGTCATCGAAGCTAACACTCTCGCGATTTGCCAGCGGATGATTTTTCCAAACGTAAGCATATGCGTTGCAGTCAATTAGCGGCACGAACTCAAGGTCGTTCTGTCTGAGCACCTTGGAGATAGCCTGGCGATTGAAATCACTCAGGTAGATTATACCAAGTTCGCTTTTTAGAGACACGACATCATCGATTACCTCTTGTGTCTTGGTCTCCCGGATAGCAAAATCATACTCATTCATGTCGAATTTCTTTACCATCTCTACAAAAGCCTTTATCGCAAACGAGTAGTGCTGTGTCGAAACTCCGAACTTCGTTTTAAGTCCGCCTTCATCCGAATACTTGCCCATCAGCGATTCATACTGGCTATACAGATGTCTTGCATTTTGAAGAAACTCTGCCCCATCGTTGGTAACCGTGACACCTCTTCCAGTTCTGCGGAAAATGGTCACGCCAAGCTCAGACTCAACCTCTCGCAAAGAACTGGTAAGCGATGGCTGGGTCATGTAGAGCTTCTCCGCCGCTTTATTGAGCGACCCCTCGTCAGCTATTGTAATAATATAAAGTAGTTGGTTTAACGTCATGTACCGAGCCTCTTTCGATGAATCTTAAGCCTTGTTGATGAACTTAGCCGAAGAAACGCTTAATCTCTATCTCTGCATTCTCTAGGGAATCAGATCCATGAATCAAGTTCTCGCTAGTGCTGTGTGCGAAATCGCCGCGAATAGTCCCAGCTGTAGCTTCTTCGAACTTAGTAGCGCCCATGATGATTCTCATTCCCTGAACTGCATTCTCGCCTTCAACAATCATGCCAAGAACTGGACCAGATGTCATAAATGATACGATTTCTGGGAAGAAAGGCTTATCAGCGAGGTGCGCATAGTGCTCATTTAGGATTGTCTCATCGAGATTCATCATCTTCGCATCGACAATCTTGTAGCCCTTTCTCTCAATTCTAGATATGACCTCTCCCATGAGTCCTCTCTTAACGCAGTCAGGCTTAAGCATAATGTATGTCTTTTCAATACCCATAGTTCTTCTCCTTTTAAATACTTTATTTGAATTCTCTCAAATACTCTTCTATAGGTTATACCATATCCATATGGTCATTTCACGTAGTTTCCCGACTTCCCGTTCACATTTTATCATGGATTTTGTACTTATTGATATATACGATACACCAACACAATAGCAAACCATTACAGAACCGTCATAATCGAATGTTAGTATAATGGTGCAAAAGGAATTAAGTGCATAAAACATTTTCTTTTGATTGTTCTTTCTTAATTAAATAATTTCGTAGTAGAAATGAACCGCTGACGCCAAGCAGCGGTTCATTTTGTTTTTGATTTAATTTCTCTCAATCCATTTCATGCTGTTGACATGGTTGCTATCTACATGTAAAGTCTTTGATGATAATAAAAGGAGAAAGACAATGAAAGACACTAATTCCAGCTTTTCTAGCTACATATTTAGTAAGCAGTTCCTGAGAAATGCACTAACTGTCATATTCGGGAACCTCATTTACGCCATCGGTGTGGCATTCTTCATACTCCCGACAGGTCTCATCACCGGCGGAACTACGGGTATTGCAATTATAATGAATCACCATTTTGGCATAACCATTTCTCTGTTCGTCGGAATGTTCAACGCAGTCATGTTTGTCATAGGTTTTGGGCTGCTCGGCAAAGAGTTCGCACTCACCACGATGATAAGCACATTCGCATTCCCGACTATCCTCGGATTTTTGCAGAAGCTCGTTGGCAGCTTCGTACTCACCAACGATATGTTCCTTTCGGCGCTATTCGGAGGACTTTGCATCGGTACATCACTTGCGATCATTATCAGGATTGGTGCTAGCACTGGCGGTATGGATATTCCACCACTCGTACTCAATAAATATTTCAAGGTGCCTGTTTCCGTCAGCCTATACGTATTTGACTTTATAATCTTGATTGGACAGATGATGTTCTCTCCAAAGCGCACCAGCTTGTACGGAATCGTGCTCGTACTCGTGTACACGATTACTTTGGATAGACTCCTCGCTATCGGAGCAGCTAAGACTAAACTTGAAATCGTAACTAAGGCTTCTGAAGAGATTACCAATGCTATTCTTCACGACATCGACCGAAGCGCAACCCTGCTTCATGGCAAGACTGGTTATCTCGGTAGAGAGACTGATATCGTGATGACTATTATATCCTCGAGAGAGCTATATAAGGTTGAGAAACTCGTTCATGACCTCGACCCAGATGCATTTATCATACTTAGCAAGGTTGGTAGTGTTCACGGCAGGGGCTTCAGCCGTGAGAAGAGGTATCTAGAGCAGAAATAGATAAATTTGAGTTTACAGCATATGAAAAGCGGCTAAGGTCTTTTAACACCTTAGCCGCTTTCCGTTTGGTTAGAACTATTGTCGGATTTCTTTTATTTTTTGTGCTTACTAGGGTTTTTGTTCTCCTTTGAAGCCTTAACTTCACCACTCTTGAAGATTAATCTACTCTCACCAGTCATACTGCCTTCCTTGCCACCTACAAACACTTCGCGCTTTGAAGCTGCTATTGTCGCTTCTAGTCTGCTGGTAATTTTTCCTATATCTGCTTTACTGAGAGTACTTATAAATTTCTGGATACCTTGCTCATTAAGCTGAGTCATTCCTGATGCTAGCTGTGTTGCTCCCGAATCGAGCTTATTTGAGCCCGCATCTAGCTTTGTGATTCCGTTATTCAGTTGCTCTAGACCAGATACTAGTTTACTGCTTCCTGCTGCTGCAGCATCTACACCTGCGGTGTACTGCTTAACACCAGCGATAAACATCTCTAGCGAATCCAGCTGCTCCTTGAGCGACTTCAGCTTTGCAGGAACATCTTTGCCCACAGCAATTGCTGATAGCTTTTTTACATTGTCACTTGCACCTTGGCTAGCAATCTCGTACTCTTTAGCTGATGTTAGCAGCTTAGTTGCATTAGTCTGCTGTGCCTGAAGCGTCGCTAGGTTTGTACTGCCTCCCGTCAGTCCCATCTCTACAGATGTTAGCATTACTGCTTGCTGACCAGCTACTGAAGCGAGCTGTTCATCTGTGTACCCGGCAGCTTTCAGAGCTGTTACCGCAGTGCTCTTATATTGACTTATGTATCCTGCTGCCTTCTGCGCTTCCTTAGCAGTTATCCCTGCCTGCTGTATATATTGCGCAACCTCTGCTGCAGTAGCTTCGGATTTTCCATCCGCCATCATCTTGTTATACGCTAGGGAAATGATGTTGTTCTGTGTGCTTGCATCAGATACACCTGCTGCAGATAAAGCTGCTCTCATCTTCCCCTCTGCCTTTGCCATAGCTCCATCGGAGATTCCTGCAAGCACCTTCGCATACGTCGAAGGAGACAGAACTATTGTATCGTCACCTAACTGATCTTGTAGCTGAGTTGTGGCATTTGCAAAGATCTGTTTCTCAACCTGCGCAGCACCATTTCTAAGCGATGCGCTATTGGCAGTTAGCTGCTGCAAGCCACTGTTTAGTGAAGTCGCTCCACTTAGCACTTCGCTACTTCCAGACTTAAGACTCTTAGTGCCACTAGCTAATTCATCTGCACCTGCCTTAAGCTCCTTGCTTCCCTGCTCTAGCTTGTCAGATGCCTGTCCTAGCTTCTTAAGCGAATTTTCGAGCTTTGCGGCCTTTCCCTTCACACTTCCTAGATTTCCGTCAAAATCATTTGCTATTCCAGACATCGCTGCCGTATATGTTCCATCTATTTCGAATTTCTCAGTGTATGCATTTATAACGACACTATTCGGAATATCTAATTTAGAACGACTTATTCCAAGATTCTCATTCATCTCTGGAAAAGCAATTCCCATAACAACGGTCTTGTTGCCGTCATCTATCGCTTTGCCGTTAGAAACTGTTATATCACTGAAGTTATCATCATTGAGCACAAGCCCGCTTGCAACTGTATATGGATGCTTAATCAGCTTTCCATTCACAATATCTGTCTGGTTTATGGTGTAGTCAAATCTAATCGTCACGTTACCAGCCTTTCCGGCGATATCCTTTGCAGACATCTTCTTGCCATTCAGATAGTAAGTGATCTTGACATTGAACGGTAAGCCCGTGGTTGGAGTGCCCTTATATTTAATTGACTTTCCCTTAGCATTCCACACGATATTATTGCCATTCTTCGAAAACTTCTCATGGCCTGAGGTATTCTCGATATTCTTCAAGGTCGAGTAGTCGCTGATAGTGTCGTGCTTACTATTATTTGCAAGCTGTTCAGTAACTATAGATTCGAGCACATTGCCGTCTGCATCCATCGAAGTATAGGTTGTCTCGTTCTTATCCTTTTGGGAAATATTTCCCCTGCCAAGGCTAGGATATGATGCCTCCACGGCTTTCTCGGTACTGGTTGACTTAGTCACATCTACAGGTCTCTTGTTAGCTGCTCCTACAGTAACAGGATTTATCATATACATCGTTCCGACTGTCACGCAAAGAGCAAGTGTGGCTACTCCTCTCTTAATATTCCTGTTATTTTTTATCCTTTTCATCTCAATGCCTCCTATATTGCGCTACTTTTAGCGTTTGCACCCTTGTTCCGCTTGTGTTCGTATACATCCCTTAGTCCGCCTGTGGTATGACAAATCAAGTTGTCGAATGCCATCAGGAACGAAGGCAGTATAAGGATTACAGTTAGCATACTTATGATCGCTCCACGTGCCATCATCGTGCATAGGGTGCTAATGATGCCTATATTTGAGTATATTGCCACTCCGATTGTCGCTGTGAAGAATCCGAGTGCACTTACTATAATCGATGGTATCGAAGCTGCTGCAGCTGTGCTGACCGCATCGCGCTTGTCAAGCCCTAGCATTCTCTCAGTCTTATATCTTGTCGACATCAATATCGCATAATCAACCGTCGACCCAAGCTGAATAGTACTGATGCAGACTGGAACTATGAACGGAAGTTCAAGTCCTGTGAAGCCCGAAATCCCCATATTGACGTATATTGCGAACTCTATCGCTATTACGAGTATGAACGGCAGCGACACAGATTTTAGCACGACTAGGATTATCAAAAATACAAGCCCTATCGATATCCAATTTACAACTTTAAAGTCCTTATCTGTAAGTTTTATTAAATCCTTCGTTGCCGGTGCTTCTCCGATTACGGTCGCTGACTTGTCGTATTTATGCACAATCGCTTTGACTTTATCTATTTGTCTATTACAAGCGTTTGTCGATACCTTATACTTCGAATTTATTACTATCATCTGATGTTTATCTGACATCAGGCCACTTTTAATTGAAGACGGAATCATGCTCCTCGGAATTGAAGTCCCTACGACCGAATCAATCCCTAGCACGCTTTCAACGCCATCAACCTTCTTGATCTCATCACTCATCTCCCTGCCTTTTAATGTAGAAAGCTTCGAGTCAGCCATCACAATATAAGAAGTATTTATCCCAAAATCCTCACTTAGCTTGTTATTAGCCGTCAAGAACTGCATCTTCTCCGCAGGCAAACTGTTTTGTCCACTAGATAGCATCTTGGTGAAGTCATACACGATATTCTGATGATTGTATCCGTAGATTGCTGGTCCAATCAGCACGCAGAATATCGCGATATAGATTCCATATCTACCAGTTAGTCCGTGTGCCATCTTCGTCATATCTGGGATTAATGATCTGTGCCTTGTCTTCTGTACGAGCTTATTGAACCTTAGTAAAAGTACAGGCAGTATAGTTACACTTGCTATTACTCCAAATACAACGCCTTTTGCCATAACAATTCCGAGATCTCGTCCCATCGTGTACGTCATGAAACAAAGTGCTAGGAATCCTGCAATTGTTGTAGCTGAACTACCAGTTACAGAAACGAGTGTAGCATCGATGGCCTCTGCCATAGCGTCATCTTCCTTGAGACCTGAATCGAGTTTCTCCATATAGCTATGCCACAGGAATATGGAGTAGTCCATGGTTACACCAAGCTGCAGAACTGCAGCTATTGCCTTGGTTATATAAGAAATCTCACCGAGGAATATATTAGAGCCCATGTTATATAAAATAGCCATGCCAATGCTCACCATGAATAATACCGGTGCTATATATGAGTCGAGGAGTAGCATCATTGCGAGTAGCGATAGCAAAACAGCTACTGTAACATACTTGACCTCTTCCTGTTCGCAAATATTCTTTAGATCTTCTACCAGAGGTGATAAGCCAGATATATATGCGTGCTTATCACTGACTTTTCTCATCTGTTCAACAGCCTTGAGCGTCTTATCGTCGGATGTTGAGTTGCTGAAGAATACGACCATCATGCTCGCATCTTTATTTGATAAATTCTGCGCCACCTTGTCTGGCAGCATAGACTTCGGAACTGTTGGATCTAATACATCCTCGAGATTTAAAACCTCTTCGACTCCATCGATTCTGCTGTAGTCTGCTTTTAACTGAGTGACATCATCACTCTTCATGTTTTCAAGCACTACTATCGAGAATCCGCCTTTGCCAAATTCCTTCATTAAAACATTCTGACCTTTCATCGTATCCATAGTAGATGGAAGGTATGTAAGCATGTCGTAGTTTATCCTCGTCACCTTATACCCTATAAGTGATGGTATGAGCAGTAGCAAAGATACAATGAAAATTATGTGTCTGTGCTTTACGACTTTAGCCCCTAGATTCATCGGTTTTCCCTCCTTGCGTATTTGACGGAAATCAATATATCATCTTTCTGACCAATAGTCAACTTTTAATTTAATTAAAAGTTAGTTGAAGTTTTTAGACTCAATAAAATAGTTATTTATCAAGGTTTATAAGTGTTATACGAGTTGAATTACTGAATAATTAATATATTGACTGCAAGTCATTTATTGCTGTATCATTGTAAAAATCTACACTGCATGTTATATATAATTTAGTGAATAAAATTTTGGAGGAGCATCTATGACTAAAAGAGTGCTTAATAAAGAGAAAAAACGCACCGATATTCTTGACGCGGCATATGAACTATTTACGACACTTGGATTTGCAAGGACGACTATACTAGGTATCGCACTAAAGGCAGGCGTCGGAAAAGGCACGTTCTATCTATATTTTGATAGCAAAGAAGATGTTAGAGATGTGTTAATCGCTAGAAAGTCATCTGAACTGCTCCTAAGTGCAGTTGAATCATTAGAAAGGCACATAGAGGAAACCGGAGATGTAATGAATCTCGCTGACAAGGTACTATATGCTACTGATTGCTTGATAACCAAACTCTCAAAGGATATTGCGCTGCTACAGTTTATATCGAAGCACCTGAGCTGGGGGCTACTGAGCGGATCGAAGAGCATTAAACATGAGGATGATGAAGTACTCGACTTCAAGACTTTTTTTATGAATATTATCGAAAAAGAGCAGATTCCAATTGATAATCCTGAACTCATGATATTTACGATTGTTGAGCTAATTAATTCAACATGCCACAATGTTATTCTCATGGGCGAACCTGTAACTTACAGTGACTACAAGCCTTATTTATTTAGAACCATAAGGCTGATAATTGAGGATGCGATTAATGGTTAGTTAGATAACAGTTGACAGATGGTATGGCAGCTGGAATTTAAGATGTAGACGGAGATACGTTGTAGATAAAAATGAATATCAAAATAAAAAACACCCCTGATAAATATAAAATAATGGCGGATGAAATAGTACTGCCATTACTTGAACTATTGCAGGAACTCAATTCACTTGAAGAAGAAGTTTTTAAGAGAAATAGTGAACTAGATGCTGAAAAATTAATATTGAATATTCCTGCCAACCAAAATCATCCGAAATGGATTGGGCTTATGGCAGAATATGAAAGCCGCTATGAGGAGATTGCAAAAGGAAAAGTGAGTGAAAATCTAATGTCAAAAGGATATGCAACTCATTACAGTAATCCGAGCGAGTATTTTTATACGAATAGCAAAGACTTCTCATTGGAATTTACTATGCAGCAACCAGATATGGCGATTATTATCATCCACTTTAGCGGGGCTACTGACATGAAGCACAAATTTATCGTTAGATGGATAAATAAAAGATGGTTAGTAGATGAAAAATATTATGGTTTTGCAGATGAAGCAATCTGGTACTCGGATAGCATATAAAGCATATTTATAAACGTAAAGAGCTGGCAGCTAGGGCTGCCAGCTCTTTGTATAGTGTGAGTTATAATACTATGTGCTTACTTGCATTTTATCAATAATGAAGCTAACGCAACTAATGGCAATGTCCCTTGCTTGACTGTGGTCATCCAATCAATGATAGCCCTTTATGTACTATGATAAATAAAATAGACAAAAAACAGAAAAAGGACGCTTACGCATCCCTTTCCTGTAGTGTGTGTGTATTCAATAAAAGAAGGAAAGTTTGTATTAGAATAACAAACCTCATTGAACAATTAGAAGTATAGCATCTATTAAAACACCTTGTGTGAAGGTTGTGTGAAATGTTTACTATAATTTATGTTTCATTTAGAGCTTATTTTCTAAAAACCAATGATTTTAAGTCTTTTACGCATATTTTTTGCACAAAATATTATTTTTTGCTACAAAGTATTTTTGCAGATACAGTATTTGCCTCTTCTGACAGCTTTTCTGATTCCTTTTTCCAGCTCTCTGCAAGCTCTCGATCAGGAATATATGGTACGTTCGCCGACACATTGAATTCTGCTGCCTGAACGCCTGCATTTAGATTTAGAGCAGCTACGTACAGATCGCTTACCAGCTGCTTGTTGGATTTGCCAATCAGACTGTCTGTGAGTCTGAGCGCGCAGGTGCCCGCTCTCATGACTTTGAGCGGGGCTTCGGCTGCGCCGACCGAGGCGATGGCAATCGCCTCACTGCGCGCTGCCTTCTCCTCATCAGTTTCCTTAGGCATTCCATATGCGCTTGCAACCTGCCCAAAAGCCTTTTTATCTTCGTCCACTCCAGCCATAAGCTGCTCTAAATATCCCTTTGCTTCCTCTATCGCTGCTACATTGAGCTCTTCAAACTCAGCATACTTCTTTTTACCAACAGTTAAGTTTGCAACCATCATAATTAGCGCTGCGCCTTGCGCTGCAGTTAAAGCTGCTACAGCCCCGCCACCTGGAGTTGGTGCTCCCGAGCTAAGCGCATCAACGTAATCATTTATTTTTTCATCTATCAACTTATTTACCATATTCCCCTCCGTATTCCTCACTTAATTTTATAAATCAAAGCTTTAGTAACTATAAAAGCCTTTATTCACTAGCTTTTACATACATACATTATAAAATTGTACGAATAAATACACAATGAGCAAGTAAAATTTTTATATGCCGCGTAACGAATGTTACGAATATTTGCAGGTTAGATGGATATAATCAACTTAGGCGAAGTAATTCGCACCATTGCATAAAAGAAATTTACATATAGGAGGTAACGAAATGAAAGAGCCTATGAAAAACATATCCAAGTCTGAAGTTTTAACACTTAAGAACGAAGTTAATTATCAGGATGGTCAGGTGGTAAGCAAGACACTCGCTCAGAACGATGCTGTTAGTGTTACGCTATTCGCTTTTGATAAAGACGAAGAAATCAGTACACACGAATCCGGCGGAGATGCATTTGTAACTTGCCTTGACGGAGTAGGCCGCCTCACTATTGACGGAATTCCTCACGAGCTTCATGAAGGAGAATCGATTGTAATGCCAGCTGGCCACCCTCATGCAGTATACGGTCAGGAGCGTTTCAAAATGCTGCTCGTGGTGGTATTCTAGAGCCCTAATAGGACTTACCAGTAATCCCTTGATTCAGTACGCACTAACTATTGATAGTGGTAATACAAAATTACATATGTTTAAAAAAACCTCTATACTGGGTACCGGTATAGAGATTTTTATTTTAATTTAAATCTGCTGTTAAAGAAAACTCTATCTCCAATAAACAAGATAAAGGATAGAGCTCTTCAACTAAATTCTTTGATATGACTCTTATAAACGAAAAAACTATTAAATCACTAAACTCTTTTGCAGGGTCAAACCTTTCTTGCATTTTATTACGAAATATAGAAATTATTTCTTTGCTCGAGTACTTCTCATACTCTATATCGGATAATTTTTGAAATTCTAATATCCATGAATCCCTTACATCAACTGGGACATCAAAATCTAAACATAATAAGCTAAGGGATTTGGGGTTTATTTGAGTATCACCAATTTCTGTTGCTAATTCAGTTAATCCATCTTTTAATAATCGTAATTTATCTTCTAGTTCTAGGTTAGTCATGATGCTCCTCCTTGTTTGACATGGATTCTATTATATGCAAGTATGAATCACGCTTATACCAAGTTTATTGCTTGAGTTAGTATATCATCATTTATTCACAAATTGCCTAATCCAAAATAAAAAAGATGCACCTTAAATATACAGGCGCATCTTTGTGCTTCTCATAGCTATTTATCAAATACATAAAATACATACTAGATACATTTGATAATTAATACGAGTTTCTCTATTATTCGATTTCAGAATCGAAAGGCATTAGAGCTACTACACGAGCTCTCTTAATAGCAGATGTAACTGCTCTCTGGTGCATAGCGCATGTACCAGTAACTCTTCTAGGAAGAATCTTACCTCTCTCTGTAGTGTACTTCTTTAGAGTCTCTACATCTTTGTAATCGATCTTCTTTTCCTTATCTGCGCAGAACTGGCATACTTTTCTTCTTCTCATGCCGCCGCGTCTCTTATTGTTCTCCATTAGACTTGTACTCCTTTCTCAAGATGTTTAGAACGGGATGTCCTCTTCAGTTGCCTCAAATGAATCAGGCATCGAAGGCTCCATCGGCGAGCTAAAGTTATCGTTAAATGCACTAGGCTCGCTCTCGGATCTGCGACTATATCCAGAATCGTTTCCGCCGTTACCACCGCCGAGGAACTCGACGTTGTTAGCGATTACGTCTGTTGTGTACACAGTCTGTCCTTCTCTGTTCTTGTAGCTTCCCGTCTGAATTCTACCGTTGATTGCTACCTGACGACCCTTGCTCAGATATCTGTCGCAGTTCTCAGCCTGCTTACCGAACACAGTGATTCTTATAAAATCAGCCTGTCTATCACGCCCCTGCGTGCCAGGTCTGTCAACTGCAATGCTGAAGTGCGTAACAGCTGTCTGGTTGTTAGGTGTGTAAGTAAGCTCTGGGTCTCTGGTTAATCTTCCAATCAGTATTACACTGTTCATCGCTTACCTCCCGACTTAGTTCTCGTCCTGGCAAACAATAATGTGTCTCATAACCGCATCAGAAATCTTGAGTCTTCTGTCAAGCTCCTTAGGTAGCTCAGTGCTAGCCTTGAAAGGAACAACTACGTAGAATCCTTCTTTCTTCTTGTTGATCTGATAAGCAAGCTTCTTGTTGCCCCATACATCAGCTTCGCCAACCTCACCATCTTCATTGATGATGTTCTTAACGTTCTCGATTGTGGAGTTCTTCACTTCCTCATCTAGAGTTGGGTCAAGAATGAACATTACTTCGTAATCTCTCATGTTTTCACCTCCTATGGCCTACGGCACCTTTCGGTGCAGGATTTGGCTTGCGTATTCAAGCCATACCGTTTAATTATACTGATTTATCGTAGAAATTCAAGGCTTAGAAGCTATTTCCTTGTACCTCTTCAAAAACCAGTTCGCCTCTCTGTGCTATTCCGGCACCCGAAGTACCATATATTGTAGCAGCATTTGTGACTTCGTCTGCATCTATATATCATAAATTCATATTGCAATATCACTATGGCAAATATTCGAATATTTAGTTGCTTCGAGCTACCTTCCTGTAGCAGCCAGTCTGCCTATCTGCGTCGCGATATATCCTGCCCCATATCCGTTATCTATGTTTACCACAGAGATACCGTTCGCACATGAGTTAATCATCGTGATTAAGGCAGAAAGTCCGTGAAAATTCGCACCATAACCAACAGATGTAGGCACTGCGATTACTGGGTTTCTTACGAGTCCACCGAGTACTGTCGGCAGCGCACCTTCCATGCCCGCAACTGCAACAACGGCATCGGCACTGCGTATGATATCAACTTTTGACAGAAGCCTGTGGATACCACTCACGCCTATATCGTATACGCGAAGCACCTCAGCGCCAAAATATTCTGCAGTCTGCGCAGCCTCCTCTGCAACCGGTATGTCGGCAGTGCCTGCGCTGCAGACGGCAACAACACCGCCAGCACCAGTCCTCTTGTAGCCGCCAGCAGGCTCCACCTTCAGGATCCGCGAGACAGGATCATACACCACTTCAGGAACAGCCGCCTGAACGAGCGCTGCCTGCTCCTGACTCGCCCGAGTCCCGAAGGCACTGCCATCATTTGCGACCATCTTCTGATATATCGAAACGAGGTAATCATCTGGCTTACCAGCGCAGAATATTACCTCCGGAAAGCCGGATCTCTGCTCGCGCTGAGTATCTAGCTTCGCGAATCCCATCTCATCATAACTGCTACTTTTTATCAGTGTTTCAGCTTCGGCCATATCTAGCTCTCCGGCCTTATATTTGTCTAATACATCTGCTATTTTCATCTATCTATACCTACCATGTATGTTTAATTTTATGCCGATGATTTTTAGTGGGATTTCATGATTTGCGGATTTCTCATGCTATTTGTCCACACCCGCTATCATAAGTTTATTGCTCAAGTGCTTTATAGCACCTCATTCATACTACCCACTCTATACCCGAGTAGATCCATGGTTACATAGGTGAACCCTACTTCCTTGAACTTTGCTACAACTTCCTCTCTGAGAGCAAGGAGCCTCGCCAGCTCATCTGGTGTAACCTCTATGCGCGTGAGGTTTTCCCCGTGCATGCGAACACGCATTTGAATGAATCCATAATCTTCCAGAATCCGTTCTGCTCGCTCAACCATGCCTAGCTTCTCGAGTGTAATTGTCTCGCCGTATGCAAACCTAGATGCCAGACATGCTGCCGAGGGCTTATTCCACGTCCATAAACCATGCTCATGCGATAGGTTTCTGATATCCTGCTTGGTCATGTCAGCTTCTCTAAGCGGACTCTTTACATCTAGCTCCTTGAGTGCCTGTAGCCCCGGCCTGTAATCACCTAGATCATCTACGTTTGAACCATCAGCTACGTACTCTATTCCGAGTTCAGCCGCCTGCTCCTTTAGCTGCGTAAATATGCCTGTCTTGCATATGTAGCATCTATCTGGTGGATTCTCTTTGAACCCTTCAATCTCAAGCTCATTGGTCTGCACCACAATTTGCCTGATGCCCTGCTCCTCGCAGAAATGAGCAGCTTCGCCAGTTTCCCTCTTAGGAAAAGACCCTGATTCCGCCGTAACCGCAATCATCTTATCTCCTAGCACATCATGCGCAATCTTGGCGAGATATGTAGAATCAACTCCCCCCGAGAAAGCAACGGCTATGCTGCCAAGATTTTTTATATACTCCTTTAGACGTTCTTCTTTCTGTCTCTCAGCTACGGTTACTCCCATAGTTTTCCCCTTTTCTGATGTTTAACTCTTATGCCTCTCTATTCGTCCATGCTTACGATTCTATCGCACACATGCTCAACCATAGGGAT
This sequence comes from Mogibacterium diversum, assembly GCF_938028775.1. Classification (GTDB taxonomy): domain Bacteria; phylum Bacillota; class Clostridia; order Peptostreptococcales; family Anaerovoracaceae; genus Mogibacterium; species Mogibacterium diversum_A. Next base: position 61,998 of record NZ_CALIZG010000022.1, on the reverse strand, counting down.
GTCATGTGATATAAGAATCATCGTCAGCTGTCTTTTTTCGTGTAATTCTCTTAGCAGATGAACTATCTCGGCCTGTGTTGGCACATCGAGAGATGACAGTGGTTCGTCTGCTATTATAAATTCTGGCTCTGTTATAAGTGCTCTTGCAATTGCCGCCCTCTGGCGCTGTCCTCCCGACACATCGTAAGGATATCTATCCATGAGCTGTTCCTCAAGATGGACCTGTTTCATAACTTCTATGACTTTACTTCGTCTCTCTTCTCTGCTTCCTACTCTGGCAATTACGAGCGGTTCTGAGATTATCTCCTCGATAGTCATGCGCGGATTGAATGCCGATGCAGAGTCTTGAAAAATCATCTGCGTACGAACCTCACGCCTATCCCTGCTTCCGCATCTTCCCCATTTTACGCTTCCGCCATTAGGTATGGTGAGTCCCATGATGATCCTCGCCAAGGTAGACTTCCCACAGCCCGATTGTCCCACAAGTCCAAGGATTTCGCCTTTCACTACATCTAATGAGTATCCTGATAGAACCTTCTTACATCCGTGCTTCTCGGTTCTGTAGATCATGTCTATATCTTTGGCAATCATTATTTTTTCGGAGGATTCCACTTGATCTGTTATTTCACTCGAAATGGTTATTTCATCTCGATTACCAATCATCTGACCAAAGTTTCCATGATAATGACTTCCCATTTTGCCATATTGAGAATACCTAACTAAAGCTTTAGTATACTCATGCTTTGGATGTTCAAAGATCTCTTCAGCTTCGGCAACTTCGACAAACCTTCCATCCTTCATAACTGCAATTTTAGTCGCTAATTCGCGCGCTAATCCGAGGTCATGAGTGATGAATAGGATGCCCTTATCTCTCTCTTCAGCCAGCCTCTTCAGCACTGATATTATCTGCTTTTGATTTCTAGGATCAAGCGCTGTAGTAGGCTCGTCAGCGATGATTAGCGCAGGGTCACATGCAAGAGCAATCGCAATCGCAACCCTCTGCCTCTGCCCGCCAGACAGCTGATGTGGGTAACAGGATAAGTATTTCTCAGCATCTTTCATGCCCATTTCTCTAAGTAATCCTACTGCCCTCTCGTCGTATTCTCGTTCTGCATCCACAGGCTCACCATCTTCGTGTAGTTTCATAGGGGTAGTAATCTGCTCCCCAACAGTTCTTACAGGATCTAGTGAATTAAGTGGATCTTGGAACACTATTGAAGCCGCCTTGCCCCTAATTTGTTCAAGCTCCTTTTCTCCCATCTTAGTGACATCTTTCCCAGATAGGCATATGCTTCCCGATAGATGCCTCGCGTGATGTCTGTGTAGCATTAAAATTGAGAAGCAGAGCGCCGTCTTGCCTGAGCCTGACTCGCCAACGATTGCGGCGATTTCTCCTGTTCTCACTGTAAGAGAAACGCCTTGAACAGCATGAACTACCCCCTGCTTCCCGTCGAAGCACATACTGAAATCCTCGATATTAAGAAGTTCTGTGTTGCTTCTATTTTCTGTCATATATTATTATTTCTCCAATTTCCAATCTGCTACGTTCCAGAAGATTCCAACTCCGTGATGTCCTAGCATTGTGTCCTTTGTTATTCCCTTGATATCCTTCTTAACCGCATAGTCAGCATCTATGTATGCGATGAACGTGTAAGGCATCTGCTTAGTCATGGCTCTGAGGAACTCTGAGTAATATCTCTGTCTCTCAGGCTCTTTAGTCGTCGCCCTAGCCTTTGCCAGCGCTTCATCTACCGCTGGATTTGCATATCCTGTATAATTATCCCCAGCTTCAGATGTGAATATCTTGTACGTATGATCATCTGCATCAAATGGACTACCCCATCCAATTATTGTGGCATCCTGTTTCTCCCAATCGAGCTCTTTTCTAGCCTCGGCCTTTACCGATATCCCGTGTGCCTTGAGCTGTTCACTGCACATCTTCGCCATATCTACGCGAACCTTGTCATTTGCCATCGCAGTGATTGTAAACTTAAGTTCAGTACCATTCTTCTCATAGATACCTTTCTTATTTTTAGTCCAACCGTCCTGCTGCAATAGTTGCTCCATCTTCTCTGGATTATATTCGAACTTTTCGATGTTACTGCTGTTAAATTTATTTTTCTGAATTGGTGAATAAGCCACCTGACCCTCTCCGAGCAGTGTGCTCTTAATGATAGCTTCTCTATCTATTCCATAGCTCAATATATTTGCGAGCTCTGGGTATGTCTTAAACAATTTGCTTCCAGCATAATTATACGCAATTGCACGATAATCCGCTGTGTTCATGCGATAGATATCGAATTCCTTGCTGTCCTTCTTGAGGCTCTTCGCCTGCTTAGGCTCAATCTGCGCCATATCTAGATCTCCAGACTTTAGCTGCAGCAACCTTGCGTCACTATCCTCTACAATCTTGAAAATAATCTTCTTGATGTGAGGTTTTCCAGCGTAGTAACCATCAAACTTCTCGAGGGTTATACTCTGTCCTTCATCCCAGCTAGTTAACTTATATGGACCTGCTCCTACTGGCTTCTGGTTGAACTCTGCAGTCGCGAGCTTCTTGCCCTTAAGAATGTGCTTAGGCAGAATCCCGATAGTCATGTAGTCCGCAAATGCTACATTTTCTTTACTCAGCTTAATAACAACTGTCTTCTTGTCTGGGCAAGTGATATTTTCAATGTCCTGATAGTTGGAGATAATCTCGGAATTGTTTTTCTTCTCGAGAATTGCCTCTAGAGTAAACTTAACATCCTCCGAAGTAAGCTCTTTTCCGTCATGGAACTTCAGTCCATCCTTTAGGTGGAATGTCCATGTATGAGTCGCTGAAACGTACTCCCACGTCTCAGCGAGTGCAGGTACGAGCTTGTTATCCTTGTCATGTGCCGTAAGCCCAGCGAATATCAAGGAGTTAATTTCTCCATGCTCATAGAGAGCAGGATTTATAGCTGTATAGTCATGACTTCCGTACACCAGCGTGTCCGCATCATTTTCGCTCTTCGAGCCACATGCGGAAAGTGAAATAATCATGATTAGAGTGACGGCAAGAGCCGCAATTTTTTTAAAGTGAGTTTTCATAAATGTGTGTCCTTTCAAATAAATTAATTTCTTAATCTATAGTCCTAACCCCACACATGTACTTGTGTGTTTACATTTAAATGTTGCTACCCTTGGAGGTATTGCGCCATCTGATGTATTCCCCAATCTCCGTTATGGATACCAGAACACTTATCAAGATAAGTCCCGGAATTATAATCATCCACCATTGGTCGGATAGCAGTGCGTCTTGCGAGAGAGACATAAGGCTCCCCCATGATATCTCTGATATCGGTAGCCCAAGTCCCATAAAGCTAAGCGTCGATTCTACTATTATCGCAGAGCCCACGTTGCTTACTGCCATAAACATAATCGATGAAAAGTAGTTCGGAAATAAATGCCTACGTAAAATGTACCAGAAGCTTCCCCCGTACATCTCTGCGGCTATTACAAATTCACTTTTCCTGAGCCGTATCACCTCGCTCCTGATGACTTTCGACATCTGCATCCAGCTCGTTATCCCGATTACCAGTGATAATGATGTGTAGCTAGCTTCTCCCCAGATAGCCTCCAGAACGATTACAAGCAATAATGCTGGAATGCTCATGAACAAATCCGTAGCTTTCATCATCAGTCTATCCACGTGTTTATTTGCCATCCCGCTCAGTGTTCCGTACACTGCTGCAATTAGCGTTCCTATTAAAGCGCTTGCGATTCCAATCGTCAGGCTTGCCCTTCCGCCATATAGAATCATAGAGAATAAATCCCTTCCCAAATTATCTGTTCCAAATATATGGCCCATCGATGGGGATGTTCCGATGGCATACTCATTCATGAAATTTGGTTTATATGGAGCTATGAATCCGGCAAATACGCTCAGGACTGCGCTGATCGTAAGTATAGCTATGGCAATCTTTGGTCTTTGCTTCCTATTCATACGAACCCTCCTCATGACGCATCCGCGGGTCGATTTTCTCACCTATTATCTGTGCAAGATAATTTGAGATCACAACCACGCTTCCTGTGAGAAGTGTTGTCGCCATCAGCATGTTGTAATCCTTATATAGAGCGCTTTCGAAGCTGAGCCGTCCTAGCCCTGGATAGCCGAATACCATCTCTACGACATATGTCCCACCAAGGAGATGTGGAACTGCGATTGCCATGATGGTTATCATCGGTGGCAGGATATTCTTCATGCAGTAATTATTGATTACCTTAGTGCGAGGCATTCCCTCTGCCTTGAGAAGCAGCACGTATTCTTTGCGCATTTCCTCGAGTAGCAGATTTCGCACCATATACGAGTAATACCACAGATGCCCTATAACGATTACAAATACTGGCAGTACGAGGTGCCAGGCTCTGTCCAGGAGATTTCCTTCAGCCCCGTACGAGTAAGCCCCTCCAGTTGGCAAGATTCGGAGATTTACCGCAAATATCAATATGCATATCAGAGATAAAAAGAATACTGGTATGTTTCCCGATATTACCCCTGCCTTGCAAATGAATCTATCGAGCTTCGTACCTTCTCGCTTCGCCGACAATCTTCCGAGACGAAAAGCCAGCACGAAGGTCATGATATAAGCTGTTAATCCAAATACTATTGTATTTGCGAGCACGTCACAAATTACCTCAGCAACAGGTCTCTTGTACTTGTACGATAATCCTAGTTCCCCATGAGCTAGATCTTTAAGCCATATGCCGTACTGAACTGGAAGCGACTTCTCTAAGCCTAGACTCTCACGAGCAGCAGTTTTTTGCGCCGCACTCATTCTGTCCACACCATCTCCGTACCACGAACGGAGCGGATCCCCGGGACAGAGACGGGATAGCGCAAACACAATCATTGAGAGAATGAGCAATATGAGAATCATCTCGGCGATTCTGCATAGGGCATATTTAAATGTGCTCTTTCTCTCATAATCCATGTGAATATAGTTACTCCTGTAAATTTGCGTATAAAAAGACCGGGTATGATTGCTTCAGCAATCTATCCGGCCTTCTTGGCTTGGTTAATGTTTTATAAAGGCTATTTAATTGTCGTCGCCACCATAGATTCTTACGATTCTTTCGACCGCATCTTCGATACTATCTTTTACTGGTAGCGCTTTAGTGCCTGCAATTATGGTGTTACAATGCGCAGTCGGAATTAGCACCTTCGGGGCGGTGCTAGAACCTACGCTTTCCGCTATGGCTGGAGATATCTCTCCAAGCATCGCATTAGCAACAAGAATACCAATTGGTCCTGTGATAATCTCTGCCTGCGATGCGCAGTACCTGATAGCATTCTCACCTGTCGCCGCTTTTTTCGCTCCTGCTTTAAGCATGGCATTCGTTGCCATGCTATTGGTCCCTACAGCTACTATATCTGCTTCTGGGATCCTCTCTATCAGCTTAGCTACCAGCTGGCGTCCTATGCCGCCACCTTGCGCATCGATTACTAGTATATTCATGTTATCGCCTCTCTTATTATATCAAGTGCTTCATGCACTCTAATGACGATAATTATTATAACATAGTTCAATGCGCTTTTTTCTGGGGCGAGCTAAGTTACCACAATTAGGCGAGTCTGTATGGAATTATCTTCTTTGTTATGTGTTGTTATGTACTTTTATGCTGCTACTAATTATGCTTTTATACAAAAACTATTAGTACTTTAATCCAAGACCGTCGGCGATATTGCAGATGAAGTCCTGTGCATTTGTTATGATACCCTTCGAAGAGAGGGATCCTCTATCAGCCAGCTTATTTACTACAAATTCAGATGCATCGCAAACGTAGAAATATGTCTGACGAATTGTTCCATCCTCTAGCACGCGGAAGCTTGGTGTCATGTTACCAACAGCGATTGAATGAAGCATTGTAGCCATTGTAATTACAGTCGTCGCTTTGCTAACATGCGCTCTCATAGCGTCCTGTGCATCGTAGCAATCTCCGTACACCTCTGGAAGAGGTCCATCATCACGGATTGAACCACCGAGCACTATAGGAACATCATTCTTGATAGCCGCTGTCATTACGCCATTATCTAGATTCTCCTGCTCAACAAATGCTTTCATAGATCCAGCAGCTCTTACTCTGTTGATCAAGTCTAGGTGGTTATAGTGACCATTTGGCACGTTCTCCTGCGTATAGATATTCTGCCCTAAAGCTGTCTGCATATACGCACCTTCAAGGTCATGAGAAGCTAGAGCATTTCCTGCTAGAACTGCATGAGCATATCCATTTTCGATGAGTGCCGAAAGAGCTCTTCTAGCCTTGATATCGAACGAGAAAGCAGGTCCCATAACCCAAACAACCTTCCCGTTATCCTTCTCGTGCTTCAGTAGCTCAACGATTTCGTCGAAATCCTTGGAAAATGCAGTCTCTCTCGAACGTCCTGTTCTAAATGCAAATGTATCTGCCTTTACGCCTGTGTTTTCATTGAATCCATCGGCGTGCATGTAGATTCCTTCCTCGCAGCACTCTGTACGTCCGCAAACTACAAGTTGTCCTTTCTTAACTCTTCTTGCCTCTAGAGCGAGTACCTTTCCGCCATCGTATACTGGAACTGTGTCCATTCTGCTCTCTTCACAGAGCAACCATTCTCCGTTGATCTTGAAGTACTCAGGGAAAATACTTAGTGCGTGGAAGTCAAATGGAACTACACCATCCTTAGGTGCTTCCTCAAGTCTGCAATCTGGTGAATCAATAAATTTCTGCTCAGCGAAATCTGGATGCGTATATTTTTTTAGTTCGAATGCCATAATCAGTCTCCTTGTACATCTGATTTTTGATAATAACGATTATTTTAACATGTACAGTTCTACGATTTTACTCGATAATGTTCGATAATGCGCAATAATATGTATTATCACGTTACTTTTACGAGTTTACGCAGTCTGTTCTTCTTGCGCTTCTCTTGCCTTATCTGCCTTGCTCTTTAGGAAGCTTGGCTGTAGTTCTGCGATTAGAATAGCGGCAAACATGAGTACGAATCCTATAGCCTTATTCACAGTCATCGTCTCGTTGAAGAATACCATTCCGAACACTATGCCGAAGATGTTCTCAAAGCTTAGTATGATAGATACACTTGTAGGTGACTCTGTCTTCTGTGAAATAGTCTGGAAGAGGAAGCAAAGTCCTGAACAAACTATACCTAGGTAAAGAACTCCAAAGATTACTTCTCCGTTAACCTGCACTTTCCCGAGATGTTCCTGTGTTAAGGTGAATCCCCATGCCAAGACTGCAGATACTATGAACTGTAGCATTGTGATGATTCCTGGATCCTTATCCTTACCCCACTTAGCAATAGCGATAATCTGAGCAGCCCAGAACAGTGAGCTTAGAATTGAGATACTATCGCCAAAGCTGATGCTAAATGTTCCTGCAACCGATACGAATATGATGCCGACTGCACACATTGTCGCAGCAACGATGTGGTACATCTTTGGTTTTTCTCTAAGAACTATCCATCCGATAAACGGTACAAATACGCAGTATGCGGATGAGAGGAAGTGGCTCTTTCCAGGCATCTCAAGCATAACTCCGATAGTCTGCGTGAAGTATGCACAGAATAAGCATACGCCGATGAAAATACCCGCCTTGATATAATCTTTATCTATAAGCTTAAGCTGCTTGCGATAAATAAGAGCTAGTATGACACTTGCAATCGTAAAACGTAGTGCAAGAAGCATACCTGGTGGGATAAAGTCCGTAGAGCCTTTAATGACTACCATCGAACTTCCCCATGCAACCGCGATAAATAGTAGTAAAAGTTTACCTTTAATGCTACCTGACTTCTGCATAAGACAACTCCTTTCATGTCTTTACTTTACTAGAAATAATTTCGTTATTATCTTGTCAGTATGACTTCAAAAAAACTCACAGAACCTCATAAAGATTCCGCAAGTTTATTATAATACATGTTTTTTAATTATTTTTCTTTTATTCGCAAAATTTATTCCTCAATAAAGTCCCGATATACATTAAGCCCATCCATGAACTTCGAGATACTAACTCGCCCTCCTGCTGGCGAAAGTCCTTCTTGAAAGTTGACTTCCATTTTGATAGAAAGATGATCAAATACATATTTTGCATATATCTGAATATCGTCCTGAACCATATCAATCTTTGCTGCCGCAACATTACTTAACGCTTTTTTAAGAGCCCTTCTTACTCGTTGTTCAACATTTTTTTCGCTATCTCCAAGTGATCGAGCAACGTCACCTAAAATATGCTTAGAATATGCACTATTGCTCTTCTCCATGCACGCGTAAATCTTGCGTATATCGTTAGTTCCTTTTTCCCCAAGTATGCCAAGCGATCCGAGCAGAACATCTAGCCAGTTTTGCTTCCTTTCAGCGGTCAATTCCCTCTTAGCTTGTACCCCGTCGCTAGAATTATTAACCTCCATGAATACATTTTGAATGTTATCCACAACTTTCTTGAGCCTTATTCTCTCAATTATGTTCTGGCACACGCGTTCAATCTCTAACACGTTAATCGGCTTGCTTACGAAGAACTCGACTCCTGCATCATAAGCCTGATTTACTAGAGACTTATCGGATAATTTAGAGATCATGATAAATGCCACCTCGCGATTGAACTTTTTAACTTCCTTAATAAAGGTGATTCCGTCCATCTCTTTCATCATGAAATCCACCATTATTATCGATGGATTTTCTTCTTTTATATCCTCAATCGCACACTCAACATCGGTGTTATATCCGATAACTGTACCGATTTTCCTCTCCGTAATTATGTGTTTCAGCGTTTTTACAACCGCTATATCGTCATCTAGGATGTAAAAATCCATCTGGTTTCCTCCTCAAAATTTCCCGGTGGTATCTCGATTACGAATCTAGTACCACCTTCTTTTCGATTCTTAACTTTGATTCTGCCACCGAAGTCATTCTCTACATAGTCTCGTACAAGCGAGAGTCCAAGTCCTCGCTGCACAATTCCTGTGTCCATGTTCATCTTGGTAGAATACCCTGGAAGAAATATTGTTTCGATATCCGCCTCATCGATTCCAGGGCCATTATCTTCGACTTCAATACGGTGACACGGTCCTAGGCTGCTGTGTCTGCACCAGGTAGCCATTACTCTAATCTCTCCATCAGAGCCTTCAAATGCTTCTAGCGCATTAACCGTAAGATTCCTTAGAACCGAAATCGTCTTGTAGCTCTCCTTGACTTTGAAATCTATGCGCTGATCTATATCAAACTTCACATTCATATGCTTGGTTAATGCAGTCTTCAAGACATTACTCTTCATGAACTTCAAGATTTCCGACATCAGAAGATCTGGCTCACCTTGAGAATTTCTATTTAGGTTGTCTAGCGTATCTAGAATCTCTTGATAGCAGCCTTTAATCTCATGTGTCCCTCTAGCTATTTCGAGAGCGCGTCTCGTGAACTCATCAGAAATCCCTGCCTCCTTCATGTCAGTATGTAGAGCGTATGCCTCTTTGAGGACGCGCTCTACATCCTCCTTATTGTTGAGTATAAATCTCATCTCATCAGATATAGTTACACTTTGATCCACCATGAATTGAATCTTGCGATTATGCGAACGCTCCGTCTGCACCTTTGTGTAATACTCCATACTGAGAATTATTGCGAGCGCTATTCCTGTCCTCGCCATCGCTATAATCATTAGTGTATTAAACATATCTGTTGATATGAAATTCCCATTTCTTATCAAAGACAGCACGTACACTTCTGATGCATTTCCCACAAAATCAGCTACGAAAATCGAGATACCAAAGTACATTAACGGAACTTTCTTGTCTCTATATACCACAAGGCATATCGTCATTATAAGACCATACGTAATAAAGAAAATGGCATCAGGAAAACAATTTAACGCATTTTCCTTGAAAGTCATACCTGCGCTCATCGACGTAATAAAACGGAACGTCGGAGAAAAAACTGCAGAGATGAGAGCTATTTGCATAGCAGAATATTTATCTGAAAAGCAAAAAATGAACAGATTAAGAACGATTACATCTATGGCGAACACGAATCCTGGTGCTACCTTGGGCGCATCTATGTTTATCTGCGCCGCGACTGATATAACAAGCGCAATCGCAAGCACGTTCTTGTGTTTATCTAGATAGTGATTCATTTCAGCTCCTTTGATCTTTGTGTATACAATAACAGTATATTATCTTGACCTGCTACTAGCAATAAAAAAATGCCTCGCCCCATTAAGGGGCGAAGCAAATATTTGATCACATTATTAAGAAATTTTTAGTCTTTTACTAACCTAAATAGCATTATAGATCAGTAAGTTTCGTAGTATACTACGCTCTCTTTCTTCTGTAGGAAACAACTCCTGCAAGAGCTGCACCTGCGAGAACAAGAACTAGAGCATATGTAAATGCATTTGAACTGTCGCCAGTCTTAACCACATTTCTGTGCACAGCACCAACTCTAGACATTCCTGGTCTTGATGCTGCACCAGCACCTGCTCCAGGTCTTGAGCTTACGCTCGATCCAGCACCTGCTCTTGTTACAGAGAAGCTTGTAGATGCAGACTCTCCACCTCTGAACTTAGCTTTGATTGAGTGTCTTCCATTACCAAGGCTTCTGATATAGCTCTCTCTTAGTGTTAGGACAACGCTTCCAGCCTTTGCTTCGTAGTTTGAAGGATCTACAGTCTGTCCATCAACTTCGATTCCCTGGAATCTGTCAAACACTTTGTCTCCAGCAGCATTCTTGTCTACTTCTGTATTCTCAATCTTGAATCCAAGATCTCCAGCACTCCATACGGCGTCCTTACCAACTGTGAAGTTATACCCTGTAGCAACTGGCGCTGGAGTAGCAGTCTTCTCGTAAGTGTATGTAATTGTATTGTAAGGGAATGCCTTTACGAATACAGTTGCACCATTTAGTCTTCCATCCTCCAGTGAATCTGGTGTTGCAAGCATTGCGTCTAGCAGAGCCTTATCTGGATCTGCTTTAACTAGCTTATAACCGTCGATTTCCTTTGCAGTTAGTCCAAGTGCGTATAGCTCATGGATTCCGTATGCCTTTACATGCTTTGGTTCAGCAATCTTGTTTCCGTTCTTATCAACGTAATTAACTGTGATGGTTCTCAGCTTAGTGTAGTCATCCATGTTGAATGCAGCATTAGAAGTATCTATTATGCCATCATTTCTTACGATTACAGTTGCCTTGAGGTTCTCGTCAAAGTTCTCCCCATCTGGTGCGAATGTTAGTGTAAATGTATGATTCATACCAAGTGCACGAGGAACGAGAAGCTCGATGTGCTGTTCGTTCTTTGAAGGTACATTTGGAAGGTACATGTTGCTCCACTGCCATCTGTAAGTTGCTCCGCACTCATATACTGGCTTAGCTGGCCACTCTGTTCCGTTTTCGTCAACAACCTTGACCTTCATCTTCTTGGCATCAAGATTAGTTCCACGGAGAACAGCATTTATCTTGAGTGATACGTTGTGACTCTTAACGTCTACTTCGTAGATTTCTGGAGCAGGGTTTTCATCACTTGCTCCGCTTACCATAACTGTAGATAGCGTCTTGTCTGCAGAGTTCTTTCCTGCAGGTAGAACGGAGACTATATCGTATCCCTTTATATATGTCGAATAAATCTGTCTGCCATATATTACAGGGATGATTCTGTATGACTCGGTTCTATCTGTTGCATTTGCTGGTAAATCAGCAGTTACAACTGCCTCAGTGTTGCTCTTCACATTAACAGTGAGGTTGTATGGTGTAACGTCACTGAGTGTAACGTCATTCTTAGCGACATTTACATTGAACTCAGGAAGTCCTGCTACGTTGTTCTTTAGATTGTGACCCTTAATAGTCGCTACGAGATGTCCTCCGTTCGAATCGAATGTAATCTTATTAAATTCCATCGAATCAACGTGTGCTCCATCTGTAATATAACGGAAGTGCTCTCCTGTGCCATCCATCTTGTATTTTAGGTATGCACCCTTATCATTCTTAAGAGCGCCTGCCTTGAACATTAGATATGAAGGCACCTTCTTGTCCTTATCAGCAAGCTGAATAGTTAGAACATTTCCCTCTAATGTTACTGTGTCGTTATCGGTGAGCTCAACCTTTTTGCTTCCTCTATCGGAAAAGTAGATGAATTTCTTGATATCCATCTGGCTGTTTAGAGAAACTGGTTTCTTAAATATAACGTTAAACTGACCATCTCCCATGTTATAAGCCGACCAATCATCGATATCTAGCGCAAATGTCTTTGCTCCTGCTGGAATAGCAGAGGTATCACCTGTCTGCTCCTGCGCCTTCGCCGCAACAGTTAATAGCTGTTCCTGATTGGACATATCTTTAATTGCAGAATAATTTACATTTCCTTTAGTTGCTACTCTTAGAGCGTAAGAAAGCGTTGATGTGCTGCTATTTGTAGGAAGCGTAAACTTTACCTTAGCGTGTGTGTCATCAACTACTTCAACCTGTGTAGGAAGCAGTGCATCATCCACAGTACCCTCTGGATTAACTTTATAAACCTTTGCCTTAAGAGCATCTACCTGAGTAAATCCAACACCGCTTAGCTCTGCAACTACTGCTCCGCCGTTTGAGTCTAGTGATGTCTTGTCATAGCTTACAGAGTTAACCTTTACCTCAGTTGGAGCAACTGGTGTCACACCTGTTCCAGGTGTAGAAGATCCTGACTTTCCTGCCTGTACAAGCGAGAATGATGCGTCAACATCCTCATAGCTGAAAGTATAGCCCTTCTGCTTCTTAATCTTATATGTTATCGAGTCTGTACTTGTATTTTCAGGAATCACAAGCTTGATAGTTCCTGTTGTATTGCTTGTCGCAACTAGCTTTGCCTCGATATTGGTCTTTGTTGAACCAGCATATACCTTTAGGTTGATAGGCTCCCCAAAGTCAAGGTTCTTACCAGTAACCTGAACGTTCACGGTCTTTCCTGCTGCCGGAACATTCTTATCAGCAACACTTAGTGATGTTATTCCCTTATCTAAAGAAATAGAATAACCAACTACATCACTAGTTGTAGGAGTTCCATCTGCTGACTTCAAAGCTCCTGCCTTGAATTTTAGACCGCTATAGTACTTATATCCCCCTGCTAGTTTAATCTTGACATTCTTTCCACTAGCGGTTACCTCATCTGAAGCGTCCAATGGGGTTTCCTGTCCGTAGTTTGTCAAAACAACCTTTTCTTTTGCATCATCAGCTAATGTAACATTGTCGCTAAATGTAACAGTTACAGTATCAGATGATGTCCACTTTGATCCTTCGATTATCGGTTTGAAATTAGCAGCTGAAACGCTCGGTAAAACAACTCCGCTCGTCATCAGCATTGCAACCGAAAGGACCATAGTTGAAAACTTTTTAATAAAGTTTTTCATGCTTTCTTTCCTTTCTTTCTCTTAATATGTGACTAATAACATAGACATTGTTATTCTAATACATTCACACAACTATCACTATTTGATTTATCTATAACAAAAGTCATAAGTATAGATATAATCTATACTTATGACTGCCTTTCTTCAACTCGTTAATATTTCAACGCTTTAAAAATTTAAAAAAATTTAGTTATTTTTTATCAGATTGTATTTGTTTACATAATTTCGGTACTATCGAGCACTATCGTGAACGGTCCGTCATTTAAAAGACTAACCTTCATGTCGGCACCGAACTCTCCACGCTCAACTACATTTACACGTTCCTTGCATCTCTCGATTATATATTCATATAAAGCATTTGCCTCATCAGGTGCACCCGCATCGATGAACGATGGTCTGTTGCCCTTCTTGCAGTTTGCATAGAGCGTAAACTGGGAGATGAGGAGAAGTTCGCCACCTACGTCATCTAGGGATAGATTGGTCTTTCCATTCTCGTCTTCAAATATCCTGAGCTTAATCATCTTATCTACCATCTTATCAGCGATAGCCCTGTCATCTTCCTTTGACACACCGATGAGCACCATGAAGCCCTTGCCTATCCTGCCCAGCTCATTTCCATCAACGACCACATCTGCATGTGTCACTCTTTGTATTACAAATTTCATATGTCCTAACAGCTCCTTATTTCCTTGATTTTTCGCGCATATTCTCATAAAATTATAGCATTATATAGATATAATTACACGAATAAGAATGTTCAATTGGAGGATATTATGAACCCATTTAAAAATACAATAGCACTAAACAAGATCAGAGCTGGCTTTCGTAAATACATGAAAAACGTACCTGCAATCAGGGCCGCACAGGCACAGAATGATCATGCAAAGGCACAGAGACTGATTAGGAAGGCGGAGGATGAATTTTGTGATTATACAGGTAAGACGCTCGGGATTACGGTTGACGTTATTAATCCAGAAAACATTCCTGCCAAGAGCCCTTTCCTCGTTGTTGCCAATCACCAAGGGTATGCGGACATATATGCGATGATTGCAGCTTTCCGTTCTACGCAAATAGGCTTTATCTCAAAATCTGAGACCAAGAAGCTCAAGCCACTCGCTGATGTTATTCGAGGCACACAGTCGGTGTTTATCGACCGCGGCAATCCTCGTTCTGCCGTAAAAACTCTAGCAGAGGTTACCGACCTATTCAAGAAAGGATATTCTTTCGTAATATTCCCAGAGGGTACGAGAAGTCACAGCAATGATATGGGTCATTTCAAGGAAGGTAGCTTTAAATTTGCACAGAAGGCTGGCGTTCCAATCGTACCAGTTTCGATTATCGATTCATATAAAATATTTGAGGAGCACAATACATTCACTGGCGGAACCATTAAGGTTGTAATACACCCAACTGTAGACCTCTCGGGCATGCCTAGGAAGGAGCAGCTTGCTGCGCAGCACGAAGTTGAAGATACTATAAGGGCTGGGATCGAGAAGTATCGCTAGATATTAACTGCGCTCTCTGAATAGGAACTAAGCTACTAAGTTTTAAATATTGGAATCACGATAAAACCACTGCAGCCGCGCTTGCGACCACAGTGGTTTTTGATTTAATTAGAATCGATATTTATTGAAATGATTCTCTGATTATTTATGCCCTCTTCCTTCTGTAAGTAGCAACTCCTGCGAGAGCTGTACCTGCGAGAACGAACATGATTGCAAATGCAACTGTGCTTGAGCTATCTCCTGTCTTTACGACCTTCGCACGCACTGGAGTCTTCTTAACTACTCCTGGTGTTCCAGGCTTTGGTGTCTTCTTTGCTCCTGCTACAGTGAAGTATGTAGTTGCTGGATTTCCACATCTGAACTTTGCCTTGATGGTGTGCTTTCCTGTGCTTAGGCTTCTGATGTAATTCGACTTAAGTATAAGTACGACACTTCCTGGCTGTGCAGTATAGTTCGCTTTATCTACGGCTTTGCCATCTATTTCGATTCCCTGGAATCTGTCGAATACTCTTTCGCCTGGCTGATTCATATCTACTAGAGGATTCTCGATTTTAAATAGCAGATCTCCACCATTCCATACTGCATCGTTACCAACTGTAAATCTGTAGCCATCTTCAGCATTGACAGGGTCTGGCTGAGGTGTTGGCTGTGGTGTTGGTGTTGGCACAACAGGCTGTGGTGTAGGCTGTGGCTGTGGTGTTGGTGTTGGCACAACAGGCTGTGGTGTTGGGGTAGGAACTACAGGCGTTGGCTGTGGTGTTGGCTGCGGCCTTACAGCATCATTCTCGTCTGCTTCCTGAATAAGTATAAATGACATAGTAGGTGCATCCTTAAAGAAATCATCATATGTCTTACCACCGTCAACTGAGTACTTAAATATGTAACCGAGTCTCTTTCCGGTCCTGTTCTCAGGAATTGTTACAGAGCAATTACCAGCAGTGTTGTCCTTTACATTAAGAGTTGCCTCTATATTCGTCGGCTTAAAGTTTGCTGTGCTGCCTCCGGATTCACCTGAATATAGCTTAAGCTTAATATCATGTCCATTATCAAGCTTTAAATTATATCCACTTGCACTTATTTTTAAGGTTTTTCCCTCCTTAGGAACCAAGTTAGTAGTTGGTACTCCTTCGTATTCAATGCCAACACGGCTAAGAGTCTTTTCTACCTTGACATTTGATACTCTAATATCTTCAGTGTTCTTTATGTTTTCATCATTTACATCTACTAAAGAACCCTTCTTGAATACCACACCTGTATACTCTTTCTTCTGTCCTTCTAGAAAACGTATAAAGATAGTGTCGTTTAGATATCCAAAGTCATCATTAGGTCCTAAAGCAACTTCCCTGCCATCAGAAGTTAGCAACTTTACACCTGCTTTGCGGTTCTGTGGAAATGGGTTAACTTTGATATTGCGATCGAACTTTACTCTAATCTCCTGTGGTGCAGCCCATCTTGCATCAACTGGCTTAGCATTGAAATCAGCCGCTGAAACGCTCGGTAGGAAAACGCCACTTGTAAGGAGCATCGTAGCCGATAAAATTAATGCTGAAAACTTCTTGAAAAAGTTTCTCATATTACGGTTCCTTTCGTCTTTCTTAATCATTTTGCTAATAACGTACTTGTATATTTTACTATAAATAAATATCCATTACCATAAATATGACTAAAATAGTCTTGATTAATCGTATTAATTATATTAAAGCGCTATAATTTTTCCATTTTAATACAATGCTAGAAAAGCACCGCATCCATTTAGAATGCAGTGCTTTGCGATTATATGATTCTTAAAAATCCATCTTTTTATTTTATCTATTAAACCCTTTTTCTTCTGTAATAGCAGATGCCTGCAAGAGCTACGATTGCCAAAATTAATGTAGCTTCATATGCAAATGCTATATTTCTGTCACCTGTCTTTACGACACTTCTATGAACTCGTGCTTTCTTAGCAATCACTAGGTTTTTAGCTTTGCTCGAAGCATTTACGATTGACCCAGAGTTTCTCTGTGAATTATTACCAGCAACTGTAAATCTAGCTTCAACAGCCCCATTCTGGAAGTAGATCTTTGCAGTGTGACTTCCGTTACTAAGAGTCTTGAGATAACTGGACTTAAATTTGAGTCTCAGGCTTCCTTTAGTCTTCGTATAATTATCAGCAGATACTAGAACTCCATCCACTGTAACGTGTGAGAAATTATCGTATGTATCTTCGTCGCTACTCTTTGCCTTTACTACTATTTCGAGAGCTTCATCACCGCTATTCCACTTTAGCGAATCCTTGTTTACAACGTAGTATTCTGCCTGCTCATTGCTGCCGTACTCGATTACGTTGTTGTACATAGACATGGTGTCCATCAGGAACTTAACCTTGTCTCCATCTTGGCTAAACTTAACCTTTACTGGCTTTCCTGCTTCATCGATGTAGTATACCTGCTTTACGGATTTTCCAGCGGGTACTTTGCGAGTTACTTCAAATGAACCATGTGCAAGTTTCGAGATTTCTACGCGCGCCATGTTAACGGTATCAATGTCGATAACCTCGTAATCTTTCCCTTCAAATCCCTTTACGGAGCCATTTGGAAGAACTCTCTCGTTAAGAGCGTACTTACCCTCTGTTCCGAAGTTGAGCCCTGTCAATTCCACGTTATCATCGTAAGTGGATATCACAGTGTCATGCTTGTGGTCATCTGCCTTGTCAAACACGATAAGAGATAGCACATTTCTACAGCTGAGGTGGTCATAAGGATGCTTTCCAGAGTTCCATTCCGACTTATCCTTTACAGTAAGAGGGAATGAATCCATCGCATATGTGCCTCCCGAAACCTCGATCATGTAGTTATTATCTTCAATCAAATCACACTCAATAAATCCATCCTCATCTGATGTCACCGTTACAGTATCAATTGGACTGGTGAGTTTAAACTTTACGTTCGGTGCCGGCACCTCACTGCCCTGCTTATCCTTATAAAATACAGGTAGCTGAACCCTTACTCGCTTATGATTATCCGTACCATCTGCAGGCTTAGTGCGCTTTATTAGCACTAGCTTATCGACGGTCTTACCGTCTATCTTGTAGTTCTGGGGCAGAGCTCCATCCTTATTTGAAGTGATATAGGCATTATCCATATCATATTCTTTGTCGTCGATAGAAATTATGTAGTTGTTGTCTTTTACTAAAGTCAATTCCTTTAGCTTCGAATCTGCAGAAACGGCATTAGTCTCATGCTGCTGCGTTGTGCTGTTATATACGGAGAACTTAACTGCCTTAGTAACTGGCACCTCCTTGCCGTTAACCTTTTCATATATAGGAAGATCCGCAAGCTTAACCTTTTCCGTCTCATACACCTTCGCATAATCAGACGGTTTGTATTTACCCTGTTCATTAGGCTTTACAGTTGGTTCGTCTTCCTTAGGACCAGATTTATTAAGCTTCTTCCATAGGTCTGGATAGATATAAATATCCATTACCGTAGCCTTGGTGAGGTTCGGTTCAAAGTCTGTCTCAGGATATGAGATATATACGTCATCTTCCGAGTACTTGCTTATATCGATACCGTTGATGATAATCGGTTTCTTTGCGTTAATGTCAAATACATTTCCTTTTTTTAACGAAACGTATACGTGCACATTCTTCTTCTGGAATTTAACGTCCACCTTGTCAGCATAGTCTGGTTTAGACGAAATTAGCTTTCCATCTGTCTCAGTTATATCAATGCTTAGAGATACATTGTTCTCTTTCGGCTTAGTATCCTCTCCGCTCTGACCGCCCTTCTTGATTAGCTCCCATGCCTCTGGATATATATAGAGGTCTAGCATAGCAGTCTTCTTGATTGAAGGGTCAAAGTCAGACTCTGGATATGAGAAGTAGACCAGCGAGTCCTTATACTTGTTCAACTCCACGCCGTTAATAGAGATTGGCGTATCTCCATCCACCTCAACCTCAGATCCTGGCTTAAAGATGATATTAACTTTTACAAACTTCTTCTCATGCTTTGCCGTAATCTCTTCGACATTGCTTGGCGCAACGCAAGTGATTTTGCCATCTGTGTCTGTAACCTTAATCTCTGTCCTCGCCTTATCCTCTGCAGCTACTGTCCACATAGTCGCTGGCATCATTGTAAAGACAAGCATTAAGGTCATCAGAGTAACTATGACTTTGGTTAAATTCTTTCTTAAATAAGTCATTTATTCTCCTAGCTTCCCTCTTAATTAATAGTAGTAACTAAAAAGCTCTTAATCATTGACTACTTTAATAAGCAATCTTGGATTAAGAGCTTTGAGCTTTTAGTTTACCATCCGCTTATAAATATTTTAAATAGATTATTTCAATATGAATGTCGGATAGAGGAAATTAACTCAATATTCATTCATTTTCATTATAGAAGTTCTATAATTCTATCGTTAAGCCTGTCATAAGTTTTTAAATCTTCGTCTGTTATTTTTATACCTGCATATCTAGCAAGTTCACACAGCATTTTAAATATATCTTTTGAATTTTTCCCTTCCAAATTGCATATCGATTCGTCTGTTATGCAAGTAATATTATGAGCCGCACGATTACGAACGCTCTCCTCTATATCTCTGATTTTGTAAATAATATTTTTTATACTTAAGTCGATTCCACCCTTGCCATTTTCATCAATAATTGCAATATAATCAAATGACTTTACATATTTATTGGTTTCTTTTACCCATGCTGATCCAGACCTCTTGTCAAATCTGACTAATGAATTTAAATCAACAATTTGCGTTTTCTTGATTATCATCTCCAGTAGCTTTAGAAACACGGGTGAAATAGATCTAATATAATCCGCGAATTCCTCTTTCTCTAGTTTGATTCTCATAATCATAAGATATTCAAAGATGTTCCAATGGTCGCCTTGCTTAATTGGATAAATATCGTAATTTACAGACTTTGCTTTCTTCTCACAGTTTGATTTATCAAGCTTTAGCCTAGCGGAACCAGCTTCTATTAGGGAAATTGCATCCTTACTAATGTAATCTCTGACACTATTAGCAACGTCTAATGCCGCTCTATAGTCATATGCTTCTATGTGCTCTTGTATGATGCTTGACTCATGCACTTATGCATTGTTCTTTCTTTTATCAATTACAGCTACAACTATAGCCAGAATTATGATAAGTAGCTCTATTAGCATAAGTTCAAACTGCAAGACAAGTAAAATACCTAATACTGGAAATAGCATAAATAACGCTACAATATAAGCTATGCAAAAACCAACCATACTTTCATCAGCATTTGAATCAATTCTACGCACAGTGAGAAGCAGATAAGCTAAAGTAAGTAATTCAATTAGTAGCATTCTCCTTAACATGGTTGCACTATATCCAGAACTCCAAACTATATAGTAGGCAACTGATTGTAGTATAAGCATTATACTGCTACATGTTAACATCATTTGATTTTTCTTCATTTTCTCTTTCCACCTCTATTTCTTTCAAATAACGCAGTCAAGATCTCTCAAGACCAGACTAATAAAGTTTTCGTCCCCTATCGGGGTTTTCGTTTTCTAATCCACTTTTATTTTCTAGAGTAATATTTAATTTACAGAACATAGTTCCTCCATACTACAAAATAATAAATAATACTGTAGTCTGATTATAGCATTTATGTATCTATTTAAATACATTTTAACCTTTTATACTATAAAAATTTTCTATTAACTTGTAATTTAATACATTGATATACAATCAGATTTAAAGTACTACACTCATATCAAAGAATACCTTAATCAAATTAATATTATTTTCGCACTTAAAAAGGATTGGACGAACCAATCCTTTTTGCTTATTTATTTTCTAATATTGTATGTCCCTTAGAGCTATAGTGTTTTCTCTTTAATTTTTAGAAGATGTTTCACACATATCTAAAGCGTTTACCATCTCCCACTATGATCGAACCCCTTAGATACATAGTTATTATCACCATTTCCGTTATTTGGCACGATTACACGGGAGTTATTCAGAATCTCAATCTGCTTCTTCATGTCCTTAATGCAGAGCATCGCTAGATTCATTCCGAAATCCTGTCTGAGCACTAGTCTCTGTACATCGATATCCTTGATATTCTCTGGCATTGGGTATGCAGGTACCATCCAGCCCTGCATACGGAGACGATCTGCCAGATCATAAAGTGTCCATTCCACATCGACATCGTCCTTAAGCTTCCAACAGATGATTGGAATCTGTTCTGCGCCCTCAAGCACCTCGAAGATTCCCATCTTCTCAATCTCGGAAGCCATGTATCTAGCAACCTCTAGGGTCCGCTCATGGATTTCTTTGTATCCCTTAAATCCATTTCTAAGCAGCATATAATATTGTCCGACAATTTGCGAAGCACTGTGAGAGAAGTTAATCGCCATAGTAGCTTCCTTTCCGCCGAGATAGCTTACCCAGAATATTAATTCCTCAGGGAGAGCTTCCTTACTGCGCCAGATTACCCAGCCAACTCCTGGATATACGAGTCCGTACTTATGTCCAGAAGTACTTATCGACCACACGTTCTTAAGTCGGAAATCCCACTCTAGTTCTGGATCGATAAATGGAGCGACCATACCACCGGAAGCAGCGTCTACGTGAATCCGAATTGGCATATCAGTATGCTCTTTATTGTATTTCTCAACAAGGTTATCGAGTGCCTTAACATCGTCATACTTTCCAGTATAAGTTATGCCCAGTATAGCCACTATTCCGATAGTGTATTCATCAACATAATCTATAACTGTATCCATATTAAGAGATAGATGATCAAGGTCGATTGGCACAGTTCTCATCTCGATATCCCAGTAGCGACAGAACTTCTCCCAGCACACCTGATAAGCCGATGAGATTACGAGATTCGGTCTTCTCTTGGTAAATCTATCTACACCAGCTGCATCTGCCAGCTTTTTCCATCTAAATAGCATTGCTAGTCCACCGAGCATGCACGCTTCAGATGATCCAACCGTGGAAGTTCCGAGTGGCTCTTCCTTTTTATCTACATTCCACAGCTTTCCAATAATATCTACACAGCGATTTTCAAGGTCCGCAGTCATAGGATATTCATCCTTATCAATCGCATTTTTCTCGAAATTCTCCGCCATCAGCTTTGTTGCTTCTGGTTCCATATATGTCTGGCAGAATGTCGCAAGGTTCTGGGTCGCATTACCCTCAACACTCAGATACTGTCTGATCATCTCTGCAGCTACTCCTGGTGCAACTGGCTCATCGTTTATCTTATCCTTTGGCATTGCAGCACCGCTAGTCTCTGTACCGAAAATAGGTGTGCGGTAACCCGTATCATCATTCAAAGAAGATAGACTATCATTCAGTTTTACTTCGTTATTTTCCGAATTTCTCATTTCCTTACCTCTTTTCATCATTAATTGACAATGGTTTAAAACATTTTACTATCTTTTATTTGAATACACCATATCTACTGATAAATGGTTACTTTTCATCACCTGTAGCTTTTCCGCTCGACGACCATCTATGCCTATTTGAATAGATAATCAATGGTGCAGCCATCGAAACGATAAAGCATACTATCAACACTATTTGATATACCCTGTTATCTGCAGCAGTAAGCTTCGATGAAGGGAAAAATGAAATGATTAAAGTTACAACAGTCATAAATAGTCCAACTGCAGCAACGACGATCTTTACCGCGCGTCCTCCAGGAATATGGAATTCACGCTTCATATCCCCCTTTCTTAGAATTAATACAAAGTAACCTAGGAAGAAGAGCACGTACGCAGCTAGATAAATTACAACCGTAAGACCAATCGCTGTTAAGTATCCGACTGATGAATCAGAACCTCCAGCGAGTGCAATCGAACCGCATAACACAGCATCCCATATTGTAACAATTACAGCCTGAAGCATTATCGTGAATACAGATACGCCGTTCTTATTAGTCTCTTCAAATCTTGCTGGTAAAATTCCATCATCAGCGGCTTCTAAGAGTGCCTTTGATGGTCCTACAATCCATGCAGAAATCTCCGCAAATACTCCAAGTGCAAGCAAGAGTGCAACTACAAATACGATCCATCTATACTGTTCTCCAAAATGATTTACATAGATATTCTCAAAAGTCTCAATTACACCATAGGAGAGATTTCCATTTAAAGTCTTAGCTGGAAGAGTAGTTGCAACTGCTAGACCACCAACGGCATCCAAACAGATAGTAAGTACCGTAAGCATAATCATGACTTCAGGATACATTTTGTTTGGCTCCTTAAGTTCATGAACGTGTGATGCAGATGCTTCAACACCCATATAAGCGAGGATGAATGAAGCAAATATTACAAGCGTCTTGACATCGGAAAAATCAGGTACTAACGATTTAACGCTTAAATCTATTTGCGATTTTCCACCAGTCATGAAGTAGGCAACTAAGCCTATATTCAAAATTAGGATAGGAACTGCAATTCCTCCAATCAATCCAATCTTAGAAATCTTCTCAGTGTACTTCGTTCCTCCAAGCTGAGCAAATGTCAAAACCCACACGATAACCGCAACGCCGATGAACATTGCTAATGGATTTTTATATAAAGCATCTACCTTAAATACATAGGCTAAAGCAGCAAGGATGAAGAAGCACATTGTTACAAATCCAACTGTTATCTGGAACCATTGAAAGAACAGAGCCGAAAATCCCCATCGCTGGCCCAGGGTATTTCCTACCCAAGAATATATGCCGCCTTTCTCCCAGCCTTCAACGGTTGCCATCTCAGCTGCACAAAGTGAAACAGGTAAAAACCAAAGCAAACCACCAACAACTAGGAAGAAAACCAGCTTAAACCCCGAAGATGCAAATGACGGATATTCATACACAGTCATGACCATCGAAGCAGTCATTGCGAAAAATCCAAAGACCCCAAGCTGATGAATCGCTTTTTTCTTATTCAGATCTCTATTACTCATAACAATTCTCCTTTCTGTCCAAAATCTTCATAACAGATAATTAGTAAATACAATTCGAATTGTTTTAAATCACTAATAACTTTTTACGGGTTTGGTATATACCCATAGACGGGTCATTTCAAGTCATAAAATTTTGTTTTTTTAAACATGCAGTAAATTTTTCATTCTATTAAAAAAAATTGTGAATTACCCTAAAATCGCTATTTTTTCATTAAAAAATGGCTGAGATTCTCTCTCAGCCATTACAAAATTATAATTGTTTTATACCAGCGTCATCTGCTCGCTTTCAGCCTTTTCCTTCTTGGTCATAGGCTTAGAAGCATCGTCCTCATCGAGGACCTTTGCAAATGATACGATTTCGTCACCAGACTCAACCTTCATGATCTTAACACCCTGAGTTGTTCTGCCTGACTTTGATATCTCGTTAGCTCTTATTCTGATAATTACACCGTTCGAATTGATCAGCATAATCTCATCATCCTTGCTTACGAGCGTTGCACCAACTAGTTCTCCAGTCTTAGAGAACTTAGTCTTATCATAAGTCGAAACTCCCTTTCCACCTCTGGTCTGAAGTCTATACTCGTCGAGGCTCGTTCTCTTACCGAAGCCCTTCTTAGTCATTACAAGCAGTTCGCGCTCACCTGTGCTGTCGAGCTCCATCGATACAACTTCATCATCCTTATCTAAGGTGATAGCTCTTACACCACCGGCACTTCTTCCCATGCTTCTGACATCATCCTCGTGGAATGTGATTGACTTACCCTTCTTGGTCACCACGTATACACTTTCTTCACCACTAGACTGGCTTACCGAGATGAGCTTGTCATCATCCTTAAGCGTAATAGCGATGAGTCCAGTCTTACGGTTAGTATCGAACTGAGACATAGGAGTCTTCTTGATAGTTCCATTTCTAGTAACCATGATTAAGTAATTATCGTCTGCAAATTCCTTAACCGGTATAACCGCAGTTACTCGCTCGCCCTGATCGAGGTTGAGGAAGTTAATAACTGGAGTTCCCTTCGCAGTCCTCGATGCTTCAGGAATCTCGTAAGCCTTAATCTTGTATACCTTACCGAGGTCAGTAAAGAACATCAGATAGTCGTGAGTCGACGTAATTATGAGATCCTTTACAAAGTCAGAGTCTCTAGTCGTGAGTCCCACTATTCCCTTTCCACCGCGGCGCTGTGCCTTGTAAGTATTCTCAGGAACTCTCTTGATATATCCGAGATGTGTGAGCGTAACTGCAACATCCTCTTCATCTATCAAGTATTCCTCATCTATTCCGCCATCATCAGCAACGATTTTGGTTCTTCTGCCATCACCGTACTTCTGCTTGATTTCGGTAAGCTCATCCTTGATAACACCCATCAGCTTGTGCTCGTCAGCGAGGATTGATTTATAGTAAGCGATCTTCTGCATGAGTTCGTTATGCTCGTTCTCAATCTTCTCACGTTCCAGACCCTGCAGTCTAGCTAGTCTCATGTCTAGGATAGCCTGAGCCTGAATCTCACTTAGACCGAATCTCACCATCAGCTTTTCCTTAGCATCATTGTAGCTGGAACGGATTACCTTGATTACTTCGTCTATATTGTCGAGCGCAATCAGTAGGCCTTCTAAGATGTGTGCTCTAGCCTCAGCCTTAGCGAGGTCGAACTTCGTTCTTCTGGTAATTACAATCTTCTGATGCTTTAGATACTCATCGATAATCTCGTGCAGCTTGAGAATCTTAGGCTCACCATTAACTAGAGCGAGCATAATCATGCTGTAAGTACACTGCAATTGAGTATGCTTATATAGTCTGTTGAGGATTACATTAGGATTTGTATCCTTCTTGAGCTCGATTACAATTCTCATTCCCTCTCTGTTAGATTCATCTCTAATAGCGGAAATTCCATCGATTTTCTTATTTCTAACGAGGTCAGCCATAGATTCGATGAGTCTCGCCTTGTTAACCTGGAAAGGAATCTCAGTGATTACTATTCTCATCCTACCGCGAGCAGTTTCCTCAATCTCACTCTTGGATCTTACTGTAATCTTACCTGTTCCTGTCTCATAAGCTTCTCTAGCCGCATCCCTTCCGAGAATGCTTGCACCCGTTGGAAAATCTGGTGCCTTTATAATCTTAATGAGCTCATCATTACTACAATTCTCATCGTCGATTCTCTTAATACAAGCATCGATTGTGTCGCTTAAGTTATGAGGAGGAATGGAAGTCGCCATACCCACGGCGATACCGTTAGATCCATTTATAAGCAGATTAGGTACTCTCGAAGGGAGAACAACTGGTTCCTTCTCCTCACCGTCGAAGTTATCTGTAAAATCAACAGTGTCTTTCTCAATGTCGCGAACCATCTGTAGCGAGAACGGTGACATTCTAGCCTCCGTATAACGCATCGCAGCCGCTCCGTCTCCGTCAACAGAACCGAAGTTACCATGTCCGTCTACTAGCGGATATCTCGTCGAGAAATCCTGTGCCATCTTAACCATGGCATCGTAAATTGAGCTGTCACCGTGAGGGTGATATTTACCCATTACTTCTCCGACAATACGCGCCGATTTCTTGTGCGGCTTGTCAGGAGTAATACCTAGGATGCTCATTCCATATAGAATTCTTCTGTGTACTGGCTTGAGTCCGTCACGAACATCTGGGAGTGCACGTCCGACAATAACGCTCATCGCGTAGTCGATATAAGAATTCTTCATCTCATCATATATTTCATGAGTGATGATTTTGCTATCTTCTAAAAGCGTAGTCATTATATCTCCTTAATGTCCATTAAATATCTAGTGTTGCGTATCTTGCGTTGTCTTCAATGAACTTCTTTCTTGGCGGAACCTTATCTCCCATCAGAGTTGTGAAGATTTCGTCTGCAGCTGTTGCATCATCAATCTTAATCTGCACAAGAGTTCTGTGGTTATAATCCATAGTAGTCTCCCATAGCTGATTGAAGTCCATCTCACCAAGACCCTTGTATCGCTGTATTTCAATCTTAGCATTCTTGTTTTTAGCTTTTAACTCAGCGAGTAATTTATCCTGTTCAGCATCTGAATAAGTGTAGTGAATTTCTTTTCCCTGCTTAACTCTAAATAAAGGTGGTTGAGCTGCGTACACATATCCGCCTTCGATAAGAGGTGTCATGAATCTGTAGAAGAATGTAAGAAGCAGCGTTCTGATATGAGCACCATCGACATCGGCATCAGTCATTATGATAATCTTGTGATATCTGAGCTTTGTGATATCGAAGTTGCTTCCCACTCCGCATCCAAATGCAGTTATCATGTTCTTAATCTCATCTGAATTAAGAATCTTATCTTCTCTTGCCTTCTCAACGTTGAGAATCTTACCTCTTAGCGGAAGTACAGCCTGACGATTACGGTCTCTTCCAGACTTAGCGCTACCGCCGGCAGAATCTCCCTCTACTAGGAAAATCTCTGACAGAGCTGGGTCTTTCTCCGAACAATCAGCTAGCTTACCAGGTAGAGAAGTTGTCTCGAGTACCGAAGTCTTACGAGTAATCTCTCTAGCCTTTCTAGCAGCCTCTCTCGCACGAGCAGCCTTGAGGCACTTATCTACGATTAGCTTTGCTTCCTTTGGATTCTCATCGAGGAAGAAAGACAGATTCTCGTTCATGTTGCTCTCAACGAATCCTCTAACCTCGCTATTTCCTAGCTTAGCCTTAGTCTGTCCTTCAAACTGAGGATTTGTCAGCTTAACACTTACAATTGCTGTCAGACCTTCTCTAACGTCTTCACCCTGAAGAGAATCATCGTTATCTTTAAGAAGCTTAGTTCTTCTCGCATAATCGTTGATAGTTCTAGTGAGAGCAGCTCTAAACCCAACTAAGTGGAAACCACCTTCGATAGTGTTTATATTATTTGCATAAGAAAGTGTGAGCTCACTATACCTGTCGGTGTACTGCATAGCAACCTCTACCTCGTATCCGTCATTCTCATATTCAAAGTAAAAAATCTTGTTGTTGATTAATCCCTTATTCTTGTTGAGATACTGAACGAACTCTATGATTCCACCTTCGTAGTGGAAACTCTCTTTCTTCTTTCTACCTTCTCTCTTATCCTCGATAGAAATTCTTAGACCCTTGTTGAGGAAAGCCATCTCACGCATACGTCTCTGAAGTGTATCGTAATCAAAGACAGTTTCATCAAATATTTCTGCATCTGGCCAGAAAGTTGTTTTGGATCCTGTATCCTTTGAAGTTCCAATAATCTCTAGCTCAGTAACTGTCTTTCCTCTCTTATACTCCTGCTTATAGAGATTACCATTTCTCTTAACCTCTACAATCATATGAGTAGAAAGTGCATTAACTACAGATGCACCTACTCCGTGAAGACCTCCAGAAACCTTATATCCGCCATCTCCAAATTTACCACCTGCGTGCAGCTGAGTATGAATAACTTCAACTGCAGGAATTCCAAGCTTAGGGTGAATATCTACTGGCATTCCTCGTCCATCATCGGTAACGGTTATTGAGTTATCTTCATTTATCGTAACAGTGATGTGCTTACAATACCCAGCGAGTGCTTCATCGACAGAGTTGTCAACAATCTCATATACGAGATGATGGAGTCCTGCAGGTCCAGTACTACCTATGTACATACCAGGTCTAACCCTTACAGGTTCTAGTCCCTCAAGTACGGTAATCTGGGAGGCATCATATTTATTTTGCTTATTTTCTGCGCTCATATTGACCTTCCTTTTTATATTTCTAACCCATTTATTTTAGCATAGAGGCTTTAAAATATCAATAAAGGTAGTTTCACCCTTTTACAGAATAAAACTACCTTAAATCGCTTATTTTTCGATATTTTTATATTTTATAACTCATTTATTCTAAATTTTGTTCCAAAATTATACAAGTGAGCCACTTTTTACGTTAAATATCTTTCCTTCTTTCATACCATGAAGGAGTTCCGAATTAACCTCGGTCGACGTAAGAAATAACTGAACATCTTCTATCTCATTTAGCAGATAACTCTGTCTCTCTCTGTCGAGTTCAGATAATACATCATCCAGAAGCAAGACTGCGTTCTCACCCAAAATCATCTCTGCGAGCTGAATTTCAGCAAGCTTTAGAGATAGAGCAACGGTCCTCTGCTGACCTTGTGAGCCAAACTTCTTGGCATCTATTCCATTGATATAAAAATCAAGGTCATCTCTATGAGGTCCTATACTGCAGTGACCATTGTAAATATCTCGTTCACGGGAATTTATAATTTCATCTAGGATATTCTCAGCTGCTACCGATTCAACATATTTTATCTCCAAAGTTTCTCGACCTTTTGAGATGTTGTTCTGTATCTTGGAAGCTTTCTCCGATAGCATCTCCACAAATTCACGGCGAATTTTGATAATTTCACTTCCGTATTTTGCAAGCTGCATATCGTAGATTTCAAGCATATCTCTCATCTTAGTTTCACTACCATTTGCTTTTAACTGCTTGATAAGTGAATTCTTCTGCTTAAGAACATCTTTATAGTTACGTAGCGCTTCGAAGTAGCTAGGTCTAAGCTGACTAATCTCTTTATCTATGAAATTTCTGCGCTTTTCTGGGCTGTCTTTTATTATTCTTAAATCATCTGGCGAGAAAACCACAACTACGAGATTATTTAATAGTTCTGCAGTTCTACTGAGAAATTTATTATCCTTCTTAATCATCTTTTTACCACTATTATTGATGGTAATACTAATTTTCTTATCTATATCTTCGCTAACTGCTTCGACGGATACGTTACAGTTCTCCTCTCCAATCTTGATGAGATCCGTAGAATTGCTCGTACGAAAAGAACGCGCAAACGCGCAGAGATATATGGCCTCTATGAGGTTTGTCTTACCCTGCGCGTTTTCACCTATTATTATATTTCTTTTATGGTCGAACTCTACCTCAAGCTCGCCATAGTTTCTGAAATTTTTTAACTTTAAACTATTTACTCTCATCCACAGTTTCCTATTACTAGCTAATTCTTACAGGAAGCACCAGATATAGATAAGTGTCTCCCTTTAGTGGAGTTATGATGCATGGCTTTACACTATCGCTCATGCTTAGGATGATTTCTTCATCGTCGATCACTTTTAGCACATCCATCATGTATCTTGAGTTGAATCCAATCTCGAGGTTATCTCCCTCTTTCATAATCTCAACCATTTCTTTTATGCTGCTCTTCTCAGAGAGAGAAGTTATTTCAATCTGATCATCCTCGATTTTCATCTTTATGAGATTATTATTCTGAGCAGAAGCGATGATAGCAGCTCTATCGATGCTCTTCATAAGCTCTATTCTGCTAGTTCTTATCTTGATGCTGCTCTCAGCCTTGATAATTCTATTGTAATCTATATATTTTCCATTGAGTGTGTTTAAAATTACTCTGTTGTTATCGAAGAGCATTACTACCTTGTTATCCACAATCTCCATGAATAGCTGTTCATCATTATCATCGTCACTTATAATCTTTGACACTTCCCCTAGAAGCTTCGCAGGAACCACGATGCTGAGTTTTTCATCAGTATCTACCTTTGCATTGTAAATAGCCATTCTAAATGTATCCACTGCTACCATGCGAAGGTTTCCATCACCAAGCTCGATGAGGATACCCGTAAGTACTCCGTTAAGCTCGTCAGCGCTTGCAGAGAACGAAGTCTTGCGAATTAAGTTTTTTATATCTTTCTTGGAGAGAATAATCTTCTGACCTTCTCCAATATTGAATCTTGGAAATTCATCTGCTGAGAAACAATTAAATGTAGATGAAGATTTGCCACTGTTAATCTTGATCTGATTCTTTTCATGATTGTAGTCCATCAGTACTTCCTCTTCAGGAAGCTTATTAACGATGTTGGCAAAATTCTTTTCTTCTATAACAAATGAAACATCACCTTCACTATCAACAGGAATATTCGACTCGATAGTCATGTTAGTGTCTGTTGCTGTCAGATACATTCTATCACCCTTAGTCTCAATAAGTATTCCTTCTAATATAGGTGAAGGCGTTCTTGTTGGAATTGAGTGAGATACATTGTTAATAGCTCTATTAAGTTCATTTCTTGTGCAGTATATTTTCATAGAAATTCCCTTTCTTTATATATTATATATTTAGTAATAATAGTAGGGGCTGTTGATAATGTGGATAACTTTCTTTTTGCTTATATTATCTCGCATCTAGTTCAAAAAGTATATTGATAACCCCTGATGATAACTAGTTAGTAAAATATGGATAATTAAACTTCATGAAAAATTAGTTGTTCACACCTATAAATCATGCTTTTTAAGTTTCTTGTTAATCTCATCTATATCATATTTGATTAACTCATCTTCATGGTACAGATTCTGTATTTTATTACAATTACTCATTACAGTCGAGTGGTCTCTGCCACCAAATATCTCACCTATCTTAGAAAACGAGAAATCAGTACTCTCTCTACATAGATACATAGCAACCTGCCTAGCAAGTGCAATTTCAGCAGTTCTACGCTTAGAGTCGAGGTCTGAAACCTTGATATCGTAGTAAGAAGCTACTGTTGATCTAATTCTCTCTGGAGCGATTGCCTTATCTGTATCTCTATAGATATCCTTGAGAACTATCTTAGCAAAATCAAGATCAATCTTATTGTTCATAATCTCGGAGAAGCTTATCATGCGGTTCATAGCACCTTCTAGCTCTCTGATATTATACTTGATTTTCTCAGCGATTAGATTACATACCTCTTCAATATCACTATCCAGTTCTATATCAGCAAGTTCTATCTTTTTCTTAAGAATCGCTACTCTTGTTTCAAAATCAGCAGGCTGAACGTCAGCCGTTATTCCAAATCCAAATCTAGTAGTAAGTCTTTCATCGAGCTTCTGTAGGTTGCTCGGTGGTCTGTCACTAGATATTACAATCTGTTTGTTGTTCTCGTATAGAGTGTTAAATGTATGGAAGAACTCTTCCTGAGTAGCTTCCTTACCTTCCAAAAACTGGATATCATCTATAAGTAGTATATCTATATTTCTATATTTTTCTTTGAACTGATTGGTATTCTGAGTATTTATCGCCTCTATAAGTTCATTCGTGAAAGTCTCGGATGATATATACAGAACATTTGAAGTAGGATCATTCTTTATAACCTGAATTCCAATTGCCTGCATGAGGTGAGTCTTACCTAGTCCGGATCCTCCATATAGGAAAAGAGGGTTGTAAGCTTCCGCAGGTGACTCTGCAACAGCGAGTGATGCGGCATATGCGAATCTATTATTACCTCCAACAACGAAGTTTTCAAAATTAAATTTAGGATTAAAAAGCTTAGAATTATCCTTATAAAGCGACTTTCTTACTTTTTTCTTCTTATCAATCTTGTTACTCTTATACTCATCCTTTGACTTTATGATAACTTGAAAATCATCCCCGAGCATTCTCGAGAATATATCTTCGATTTGAACAATGTATTTCTCTCTAAGAAATTTGATAATGCTGATGTCTTCGAGCTGGATATAAATTATCTTATTATCGACATCGAGCTTGTAAAGAGATAAATCAGAAAAGAACATGTCGAAGCTTAGCTTGCTTGTAGACTTTTTGATTTCCTCTATGAACGAATCCCATATCTTGTTAGTGTCCAATGTACAGCCTCCTAGGTGAATAAACATATTCTACACAAATAAATCCACAACAGCAATAATGCTGAATCCTATAAAATCACTGTATTAGCACTTAACAAAAATAAAGTTATACACATGTTGTGGATAACTTTGTTAATAAGTTAAAGCTACCACTAAATGTAGTATGTGATAAAATTTTAAAAAAATTTAAATTATTTTTTTCCTAAAGAACACCTTCAAAATGGCGTATACATTGACTTTGTTATGGTTTGAAAGTATAATATCGTGATGTATGTGCCTTTGGAATTTAGAAGACACAACTATATTAGATTATATCAAACGTTGATATGGAAGGAGAAACTAACAATGAAAAGAACTTACCAGCCTAAAAAGAGGCAGAGACTTAAGGAGCACGGCTTCAGAAAGAGAATGGCAACTGCAAGTGGCAGAAAGGTTCTCAAGAGAAGAAGAGCTAGAGGTAGAAAGAGCCTTACAGCTTAATAGCTGATAGAAGGTAAAGTGATCATGCTCAAGGAATCAACGCTAAGGAATCAGCTTGACTTTAAGGTTGTCTATAACAAAGGCAAATCTAAAGTCTCGAGATTCATGGTAATTATCTACAAAAAGAACGGGCTTAAGTATTCGCGATTAGCTTATGTTTCTAGTAAAAAGGTTGGAAACAGCGTTAGACGCAACAGATCGAGAAGACTCATGAGAGAGGCTTATAGATTACTAGGCTGCGAAGTTAAGAACGGGTACGACGTTATTTTTATAGCTAGAAATTCTATAAATGATCACAAGTGTGAAGAAGTTAGAAGGTCAATGTACGGGGTTCTTCGTTCGGAACACCTTCTAGACAAGTAAGGGCTTTTACAATGATAAAGCTTTTAAAGAACATTATTAAACGCATATTGATAATTATCATCAGAGGATATCAGAAATTTATTTCGCCTTTATTCCCTTCAACGTGTAGATTCTATCCTACATGCAGCACGTATTTTATACAGGCGCTCGAGAAGTACGGCCCTTTTAAAGGAACTTATTTAGGAATAAAGAGAATACTTAGATGTCATCCGGGAAACCCCGGAGGATATGATCCTCTAAGATAAGAAAGGACAGAATATGGGATTTATTGCGGTGCCTTTGGGTTATCTACTAACGTTTATCTACAAATTAGTTGGTAACTACGGTATTTCACTAATAATACTAACGGTACTCGTTAAGCTGCTCCTCTATCCTCTCTACTTCAAACAGATTAAATCGACAGCTTCGATGTCTTCGCTTCAGCCTAAGATGAAGGCTATTCAGGAGAAGTATAAGAACGACAAAGAGAAGATGAATGAAGAGATGGCTAAGCTCTATAAGGAAGAGAATTTTAATCCGATGGGTGGTTGTCTTCCGATGCTTATCCAGGTACCTATAATTATGGGGCTTTTCACGCTTCTCAGAAATCCTATGAGGTATATAGCTGATGAGAATATGATTTTCGCTGTTCATCAGTCGTTCCTATGGATTAAAGACCTCGGACAGCCTGACCTTTGGATTCTTCCAATTGCTGCAGCTGTTTCAACATACATCTCTTTTGCGATGACACAGCAGCTTACAGGTCAGAATGAAATGATGGGTGGCCAGGGAAAATCAATGAACATGATAATGAAGTATTTTTTCCCACTCAGCATCTTATGGCTTGCTAGAGCTTACCCAGCTGGACTTGCTATATATTGGGCAGGTGGACAGTTCATTCAGATTTTCTTGAACATCAGAATGAATAAGTTCCGCTCTAAGCTCAAGGAAGAGCAGGAACTTGAAGAAAAGAGAAGACGTGCTGAGAAACAGCTTGAGAAGATGAAGAAAGCAAGGATGAAAGGATAATGATGAAAGCTTCAGAAAAATGGGGAGTTGATGTCGACACAGCCGTAGAGCTTGCGCTTCAGGAACTCAAACTCACCAGAGATGAAGTCAACGTTGAAATCCTTGAGGAATCGAGCAAAGGATTCCTCGGTATAGGATCTAAACTTGCTAAAGTGAGAGTTACTCCCAAGAATGACGGTGCTGATAAAGCACATAAAGAAAAAGCAACTTTCGATGATATAGACAGAATCCTCGCTGGTCTTCCTGAGAATAACACTGTTGTTGTTCCTGATGAGATCAGAAAAGACTATGATAAGTACGAAGAGGAAGAGCTTGAGGATGCTCGTGCAAGCGAGCGTGCTAGACAAGGCGAGAAGAGAAAATCTTCTAGACCTAAGAAGAGTAGAGAGAGAAACAAAAAAAATCATGGTAATTTTGAAGCAACTCTACTTCTTGATGTCGATAAGCTAACACCAGTGCAGGATCATCCAGTTGAAGCATTCCTAAAAGAAATCACAAAAGAGATGGGCATTGACCTCGATTTCGAAGTTAAGGAAGGCAAGGATCTTATCTATGTAAATGTTACTGGTGCAGACACTGGTACAATCATCGGCAAGAGAGGACAGACACTCGATGCTGTTCAGTATCTAGCTAGCCTTGTAGTTAACAAGGAAAATGGTGGATACACAAGAGTGGTTATGGACGCTGAGAATTACAGAGCTAAGAGAGAACAGACTCTCGTAAGTCTTGCAAATAGACTAGCTGGTAAGGTGGAGCGTTCCGAGAGAAAGATTACTCTTGAACCAATGAATCCTTACGAGCGTAAGGTTATTCATTCAACACTTCAGAACCATCCAAGTGTAACGACTAGGAGTGAGGGTAAAGACCCTTATAGAAGAGTTATAATCGAGAAGAAATAACACTGAGAGCCCATCTATGATGGGCTCTTTTCGTCAATAGGAGAATTTATGGCAGATACTATTGCTGCAATTGCAACGCCTCTAGGGGAGGGTGGAGTAGGTATAGTTCGTGTGAGTGGACCTAATTCACTATCCATTATGAAAAGCATATATCGTGAATGTCCTGATGAGGTAATCCCTCGTCACGTTTACTATGGTCATGCTATCGATAATAACGGAACAGTTATAGATGACATGGTATCGATATACATGAAAGCACCTCATACCTTTACAGGTGATGATGTGGTTGAATTTCAGGCGCATGGAAGCAATGTATCTCTAAAGCTTATCCTAAGAAGTGTAATCTCCTCTGGGGCAAGACTTGCAGATCCAGGTGAGTTTACTAAAAATGCCTTTCTTAATGGTAGGCTAGACCTATCTCAAGCAGAAGCTGTGATTGATCTTATAAAAGCGAGAAGTGAGAAACCACTTAGCATTGCTTCTGAGCAGCTTAATGGTAGCCTAGGTCAGGAAATTATAGATATTCGTAATCATATTAAAGACGTGCTAGCTCAGATGGCTGTGAATATAGATTTTCCAGATGAAGACATAGAGCAAGTTTCTTATGATGAGTTCTTAGCAGAACTTATGAAGCAACAAGGTAGGTTAGGTAAGCTTATTAAATCTGCTGAATTTGGCAAGCTTGCAAGAGAAGGGATAAAATTAGCGCTCGTTGGTCGTACAAACGTTGGGAAATCATCTCTTATGAATGGATTGTTAGGAGAGGATAGAGCGATAGTAACTAATATCCCGGGAACTACGCGTGATACGATCGAGGAGAGTGCAACAATCGGTGGATATCCGATTGTGATTGTTGATACTGCCGGAATTAGAGACACTGATGATGTAATAGAGCAGATTGGCATTGAAAGATCTAAGAATCAGATTGATATTGCTGATTTTGTGATTATGGTTATCGATGGCAGTAGTAGTCTCGAAGACGAGGATTTTGAAATTGCCAAGCATATAGAAGGGAAACAGGTACTTCTGGTTGTAAATAAAGAAGACCTTGGAGTTAATATATCTGAAAGTGAAATTGAAAGGATTAAAAGCATACTTAACTGCACAGGTATAGTTTATGCAACTGTAAAGACTATCGAGGGAATCGGGAGAGTGCGTGAGGCGATAGAAAAAATTTTTACAGAAGGATTTGTTAAGAGTGATGGAGGAAATATAGTCACAAATGAGAGGCACAAAGATGCTCTCGTGAGAGCAAGTGAGTCATTAGCTCAAGGTATAGACCTTTTAGAAATGTGTGAACCACTTGAAATTGCTGAAATAGAGGTGCGAGATACCTTTCAGATATTAGGAGAGATAATCGGAGAAACCGCGAGTGAAGAGATTCTCGATACGGTTTTCTCTAAGTTTTGTTTGGGAAAATAAGTATGAATTTGCAGGAAATTAAAAATTCAAATAAATATAGTATGATGGGTGAATACGATGTAGTTGTCGTAGGTGCTGGACACGCAGGTTGTGAGGCTGGTCTTGCTTCTGCAAGAATCGGATGTGAGACACTCCTTCTCTCCATGAACCTCGAATCTGTAGCGATGATGCCTTGTAATCCTTCTATTGGAGGAACTGGCAAGGGTCACCTCGTGTGTGAGATAGATGCTCTCGGTGGAGAGATGGGGCTTAATATCGATAAGACCTTTATACAGAGCAAGATGCTTAACACATCTAAAGGACCAGCTGTTCATTCTCTCCGTGCGCAGGCGGATAAGACGAGATATCATCTCGAGATGAAAAAGACCATCGAGAATGAAGAAAGACTAAGTCTTAAGCAGGCGGAGGTTGTTGATCTTATCATCGATGATGGTGCGGTGTGCGGAGTAGTAACGAGAACCAACTCCATTTATTTGTCTAAAGCGGTCATTATGTGTACAGGAACATTTCTGGCTGGTAAGGTATTTATAGGCGAAAGTGCGTATTACAGTGGTCCGAGTGGTCTAGCTCCTTCGATGGAGCTTGCGGACAAGCTGCACGAATATGGTCTCCCGATGCGTAGATTCAAGACTGGGACCCCTGCTCGCATGCTTGCCTCGACACTTGATTATGACAAAATGAAGCAGCAGGATGGAGATGAAGAGATTATTCCTTTTTCATTTATGAATGAAGGTAAGGAACTTGGAAGAAATCAGATATCGTGCTGGCTCTCTTATACAAATAGTGAAACGCATAGGATTATCCTTGAAAATATAGAGCGTTCGGCGATGTACTCCGGCAACATTGTAGGTGTCGGTCCCAGATATTGTCCTTCTATTGAAGATAAGGTTTCGAGATTTAAGGATAGGGATAGACATCAGTTATTCGTTGAGCCAGAGGGTCTGGATACTGATGAGATGTATATACAAGGTATGTCTTCTAGTTTACCAGAAGATATTCAGGAAGAGTTTTATCACACTATTCCTGGACTTGAAAATGCTGAAATTGTCAGACCAGCTTATGCCATAGAGTACGATTGTGTTGATCCAACAACTCTGAAGCCTAGTCTTGAGAGCAAGCTTATAGATAATATGTTCTGTGCTGGACAGTTTAATGGAAGCTCTGGATATGAGGAAGCAGCTGCGCAGGGTCTTATAGCTGGAATTAACGCTGCGCGTAAGATTAATGGTGAAAATCCTCTAGTGCTCGGAAGAAACGAGGCTTATATTGGCGTTCTAATCGACGATTTAGTGACTAAAGGTACTATGGAACCTTATAGAATAATGACGTCTAGAGCGGAATTTAGGCTTATTCTGAGACAAGATAACGCAGATCGACGTCTGACAGAGATTGGATATGAGTATGGACTAGTTTCTGATGAGAGATATTCTAAGTTTATCGCGAAGAAAAAACTTGTAGATGGAGAGATAGAGAGACTGAGAAATAAGTATGCTGAATTTAGTAAACTTAATGAATTTTTAGTATCTCAAGGCAGTCATGAGGCAACGAATAACAATATTACTTTTTATGATCTCCTAAGAAGGCCAGAAATTTCCTACGAAGCATTAAAGGCAATAGATGATGAAACTAGACCAGAGCTTAATAGAGCTGAGAGATACGAAGTTGAAGTTAGAATTAAGTATGCAGGCTATATCGATAAGCAGCTAGCGCAAGTTGAAAAAATGAGAAAGCTCGAGAATAAGAAGCTTCCAGAAAATATCAATTATAATGAAATCAATGGCCTCAGACTTGAAGCTAGGCAGAAGCTTTCTGAGATTAATCCAATTAGCATTGGTCAAGCGAGTAGGATTAGCGGAGTTTCTCCGGCGGATATAAATGTACTTCTGATTTACTTAGAGAAGGAAAGAAGAAGTAATGAGCGAAGCGAGAGGAATGAGTATGAAGGATAAGTTAATCTCAGAACTGAATAGTAGATATGGGAGCGATAATACCGATAAGCTAGTCAGATACATGCAAAGAATCCTTGAAATTAATGAAAATATCAACCTTACGGCAGTTAGGGTAGAGGATGAATTTCTTGAGAAGCATATTGTTGATTCTCTAGCTTGCAACGATTATGAGGAATTTCAGAGAGCTAAGTTTGTTGTTGACATGGGGACAGGTGGTGGATTTCCGGGCATTCCGCTTGCTGTAACAAATCCAGATAAAAAGTTCATTCTGGTAGATTCCCTAAACAAGCGACTTAAAGTAATAGGTCAAGTTGCTGAGGAGATAGGGATTAACAATATTGAACTTATTCATATGAGAGCTGAGGATATGGGGCACAATATTAAGTATCGAGAGAAGGTAGATGTGTGCGTATCTCGTGCAGTTGCTTCTCTTGATATATTATCTGAATGGTGTCTTCCGCTAGTGAAAAAAGGGGGTTATTTTATTCCGTATAAGGGGGAAAGTGCGGAAGATGAAATTGCTTCTGCTGATGCTGCTATTAAGGTTCTTGGTGGCAATGTTGAAAAGATAGAGAATCCTTCAGAGGATAAGAACGCTATATCTGGACATAGGCTCATTTTTATAAGAAAGTACAATAGTACCCCGAAGAGGTTTCCACGCAAGCCGGGAATTGCGAAAAAGAGCCCTATACGTTAAAAAGACTTAATCCTATAATGTAATAGATTAAATTGTAGTAGTGGGTAGTTAAAATGTTTCACGTGAAACATTTTAACTACCCACTACATATTGTTTCACGTGAAACAATGAGAAGTCTTTTCACTAAAAACTCACGCAAATATAAGAAGAAATAGACGAGAATTGTGGATAGGAAAGCCATAATATTATATAATTACACTAGTGAAATCTCGAAAAGGAGACTTATATGGGAAAGGCAATAGCAATATTTAATCAAAAGGGTGGAGTTGGTAAAACAACTACCAATATAAACCTGAGTGCCTGCCTCGCTGTACAAGGCAAAAAGGTTCTAGTAATCGATATAGATCCACAGGGTAATACAACTAGTGGAATAGGAATTAAGAAAAGAAAATTAACTGATACATTATATGATGTATTGGTTAATAAAGATTACGATGTCCACAAAGCTATCCTTCAAACGAAGACAGCCAATCTGGATATTATTCCTGCGAGTGTAGATTTGGCTGGAGCTGAAATTGAGCTAGTAAATATTGAGGGAAGAGAGAGAAGACTCAAGAAAGCAATCGAGCAGGTTAGAGGAGAATATGATTACATATTCATAGACTGCCCTCCATCACTTGGATTATTAACAATTAACTCGCTGACGGCAGTTGACAGCGTACTAATACCAATTCAGTGTGAATTTTACGCATTAGAAGGGGTCAGTCAGCTTATGAGCACTGTTGAGCTAGTGAAAAAGAATATGAACCCAGACCTTCAAATTGAAGGAGTAATCCTTAGCATGTTTGATGGTAGAACGAACCTAGCAATTCAGGTAGTACAAGAAGTTAAGAAGTACTTTGGTAAATATGTATTTTCAACTGTAATCCCAAGAAACGTAAGGCTCGCAGAGGCGCCAAGCTATGGGATGCCTATTGTTAAGTATGATCCTTCATCGGCAGGTGCAAAAGCTTATAACAAATTTGCACTAGAGTTCCTAGATAGAGAAAAGAGGAGAAAGAAGAAAAATGGCTAAAAGAAAAGGTGGTCTAGGAAGAGGGCTCGATGCACTCTTCGCAGATGCAGCTCCTCTGTTTGAAGAAGACTTGGAACAAAACGAGGAAGAAGATATAGACACGAAACTGCTAGATATCATCGACGATGTAACAGGAGATAAGAGCAGAGAACGTTTTGATTCGAAAAGTAAGGCTAAGAGCAACAAAAAGCATAAGACAAAATCAGATAGAGACGAAGCAAAAGGAAATAGCTTGAGCAGCACCAAAGAAGACAAGACTTCAAGAGAACATGCCGTTCAGTTAGAAGAAAGAAATATAAAAGATTCAAAAGGTGAAACTTCCCAAACGCAAACAGCTTCAGCGAAAATCGAGGTTGATGAAGATAGGGTTTTATATATCGATATTAATGACATCAAACCAAATAAAGACCAACCACGAAAGACCTTCAATGAAGAAAAACTAAAAGACCTTGCGAACTCCATCAAGGAGAATGGGGTGATTCAACCTTTAATCATCAGAAAAGCACAGAATGGTTACGAGCTTGTTGCTGGTGAAAGAAGATGGCGAGCAGCTAGGATTGCTGAAATCAAGAAGGTTCCTTGTATAATAAGGAATTTTGACGAAAAGCAGAACATGATAGTCGCTATCATAGAAAATATGCAGCGAGAAAATCTCGACCCTATTGAAGAAGC
Source organism: Mogibacterium diversum (assembly GCF_938028775.1). GTDB lineage: Bacteria > Bacillota > Clostridia > Peptostreptococcales > Anaerovoracaceae > Mogibacterium > Mogibacterium diversum_A. Next base: position 21,079 of record NZ_CALIZG010000022.1, on the reverse strand, counting down.
ACTTGGTCTTAATGAGATGATCAAGCGATTCGAGTTCACACAAGAGCAGGTATCAAATGCTTTAGGAAAGAGCAGAGCATATATAGCAAACTCACTTAGACTTCTGAAGCTACCTGAAAAAATACAGAACATGATTATCGAGGGACGGATTTCAGCTGCACACGGTAGAACGATTATCACAATCAAGGATGAAAAGAAACAGATAGAGGTTTGTGACAAGATAATTAGAAATGGACTATCTGTGAGAGCAGCAGAAAGGCTTACCGAGAAGATAAAGGATGACGCAAGACCTGAGCGTAAGAAGAGAAAGCCATGTGTCAATGCGGAAATTGTAGCAGTAGAGGATGAATTAAGAAAGATATTTGGCACAAAAGTCAACATAAATGGCAAGGCGTCAACTGGAAAGATTGAGATTGAATATTACAGTGTAGATGAATTGAACAGGTTGATAGACATGCTTAGAAGTATAGAGTAGCCAAAGTTAGGAGTAGAAGATTTATGAACAAAAACGCAGGAAATATAGCAGGCGCAGAGTTTCTTGAGAGCTTGCCAGTGCCGGCGTGTATGGTCAATAAAGAAGGAGTCGTTGTATATGCGAATTCGCTCATAAAAAACGTGTTTGCATATGATGACATAGTGGATGGAAATTTCTTTGCGCTTACGGGAAGTAAGCTTGAAGATTTAGAAGAGGCTCGAGATACAGGCACAGAAGTGAAGATAAAGCGTAACGAGCAGATTTTTGTGTTAAACACAACTCGCGAGGAGCGAGAAGACGGAATAATAACAGTTTTCTTCAACAATGTAACTGAACGCGAGACACTTCGTTCAAACTACAGAGATGAACATGTGTGCCAGATGTACATCAGCCTAGATAACTACGATGAACTGATTTCAAATTCGCCTTCAGACAGTAAGATGACAGTTCCAGCGGAGGTGGATAAGATTCTAAGTAAATGGGCAGAATCTAACAACGCCGCTATAGAAAGTATCAGCGAGGATACGTATCTTGCTACACTTTACAGGCGAGACGTTGATAACTTGATCGAAGGAAGATTCTCCATTTTGGATACAATTAGAGCCATCCAGCCCAAAGACGATTTTCCAGTTAGTCTAAGTATAGGCGTTGGAATGGGAGTACGAAACCTGCAGGATGCCACAGAGCTTGCGGAAGCAGCACTTGATCTCGCTATGGGACGTGGTGGAGACCAGGCGGTAGTCAAGAACGGTGATAGAACTCATTACTATGGCGGAAAGCTCCAGTCGATGGAGAAAAACAACAAAGGAAAATCGAGAATTATCGCACATGCGCTAAAGCAGTTAGTTAGAGAGAGCTCAAATGTAATCGTAATGGGGCATCGTTGGCCGGATATGGACTGCTTTGGTTCTGGAATAGGGGCTTATAAAATTGCAAAGCACATGGAGAAGGATGTTGCAATTGTGATCGAGGAGTACAACGAGGCTTTGCAAGCTATCTACAAGCAAGCTGTTGAGACCGATGACTACGAGATTGTGAATAGGGAAAAAGCGATAGAGCTTTGCGAGGAGAAGACCCTTGTAATTGTTGTCGATACACATAGACCTGGAATGGTTGAATGTCCTGAAATCCTTGAGAAGGCTGATAAAATTGTCGTTATCGACCACCATAGACTGTCCGATGATTCGATAGACAATGCGATACTATCATATGTTGAATCATATGCGTCCTCAGCGAGTGAACTTATGACGGAGATTATCCAGTACACTTCTAACAAGAAGATTGTCAACAAGTTCGAAGCAGAAGCTTTGTTAGCTGGAATAACGGTAGATACGAATAGGTACTCTATTAAGACTGGGGTAAGGACATTTGAAGCCTCTGCGTGGTTAAGGCGTGTAGGTGCTGATACTACTGAAGTTAAGAGGTTTTTTCAGTCGGAGGTTACGTCGTTCCAGATGAGAGCAGAGGCAGTTGCCAATGCTGAATATATGGACGAAGGTGTTGCGCTTTCGATTTCTCAGGGATATTCGACAGATGCACAGATTATCAATGCGCAGGTTGCGGACGAGCTATTAATGGTTAAAGGAGTGAAAGCTTCGTTTGCTGCGGGCAAGAATGATAAGGGCAAGACAGTGATAAGCGCGAGATCTCTCGGGGAAGTCAATGTTCAGTTGATTATGGAGAGATTCAATGGAGGAGGGCATCTTAATTCAGCAGGTGCTCAAACTGACATGGAGCCAGAAGAAGTAATAGCGGAACTTAAGAAGATAGTACCAGAGTATTTGGGAACAGATGGCGAAGAATCGGATGCTTACGGACAGGAGTAAGGGATAGAGCTTCGGAAGTGTCCAAATAGGCGAGGAATGTATATAAGATTGAAAATGTGTTAGTAAAATAAAAAAGGATTTACAAGAACAACAAGAATCTAAGCGACGAGAATTAGTAAAATAAAGGCGACAGGAAATTGCACAGAAGAAAAAGGAGGGCAATATGCAGATTATTTTAAAGAAAGACGTTAAAGGAACGGGTAAAGCCGGAGACGTTGTTAAGGTAAGTGACGGTTATGCAAGAAATCGCTTAATTCCAGGTGGATTTGCAATTGAGGCTACTCCTTCAAATCTCACGAAAGTTAAGAGAGATAAGGCTAACCGCGAAGAGCAGATTGCACTAGATAAGGCAGAAGCTAATCAGGTGAAAAAGGTGCTCGAAGGAGAGGTTATCAAGCTTAAGACTAAGGTTGGTGAGGGCGGAAAGCTATTCGGATCGATTACCTCGATGGATATTGCTAATGCAATCAAGGAGCAGACAAAGCTCGATGTCGACAAGAAGAAAATAGTGCTGATAAAGCCAATTAAGGAAATCGGTGAACATGAAGTCGATATTAAGCTATACACAGATATTACAGCTCGCATCAAGGTGGCTGTCACCGAGGAATAAAAATGCCAAATGAAATAAACAGTCAACTTTCGGAGGCCCTAGAGCCTCCGAAAGACATAGAAGCGGAGAAGGCGGTTCTAGGGTCGATGATGCTAAGCGACGATGCCGTTCAGGACGTCGTGGACATACTTAAGCCAGAGGATTTTTACCTCAAGGAACATCAAGAGATATATAAGATGTTCATGAGTATGTTCAGAAGAAGCATAACTATTGATCTTATGACGACGAGAGCGGAGCTTAACAAGGTACATCAACTTGAGCTAGTCGGTGGTATGACATATCTGAGCAGACTGTCAGGTGATGCGATTAACCCTTCAAATGCAAAGTTCTATGCACTCACCGTCGTTGATAAATCGAAGATGCGAAAGCTCATCAAGTCTGCTGACACTATGCGAAAGAACGCATACGATGGAAGCATGGATAGTGAACGGATTCTCGACGAGGCAGAAAAGGAAATTTTTTCAATCGCACAGGCTTCACAGCGCAAGAACTACTCCCCTATTCAGGAAGTGCTGCAGACTAATATTCTCCAGATAAATGAGCTGGTGAGGAACAAGGGGCAGCTTCCTGGTATTACAACTGGATTTAGAGATATTGATAAAATGCTCGGCGGTCTCAAGAAGACCGACCTTGTTGTGCTTGCAGCTAGACCTGGTATGGGAAAGACTGCGTTTGCGCTTAACGTAGCAGAAAATGCGGCGATGGCAGGTCATTCGGTGCTCGTGTTCAGCATGGAGATGTCCAAGGAACAGCTGGGACAGAGAATGCTCGCCATGTCAGCAAGAGTCGATATGGAGCACATCAAGAACGGAACTATCGAAGACGACGAATGGTTCAGTATCGACACAGCTCAGGAGAAATTCGAGAGTGTGAATCTCAATATCGACGATACAGCGCAGATCTCGATTCTCGAGATGAAGAACAAGTGCCGAAGACTAAAGGAGAAGAGTGGGCTTGACCTCGTAATCATTGATTACTTGCAGCTCATGTCCCTCGGCTATGGCGGAGATAACAGAACTAATGAAATAAGTGCGATTACCAGAAGCATCAAGATTCTTGCAAAGGAGCTTGACGTATGCGTAATCCTGTTATCGCAGCTTTCCCGTGCTTCTGAGCAGCGTAAGGATCATCGTCCGATGCTGTCTGACCTCAGAGAGTCTGGCTCAATCGAGCAGGATGCAGATATCGTAGTATTCCTAAAAAGGGATGACTACTATCAAAATGAGGATGAAGAGGCTGATACTTCATCAGGGAACACATGTGAAGTAATTATTGCCAAGCACAGGAGTGGTCCTACGGGAACCGTTAACCTGGCTTGGATTGCAAGGTACACGAAGTTCGGAAACCTCGAGTACACAGTATAGATTTGTATAAAATAAGTTTTTCAAGGAGAACCATGAACAACACTGAGTTTGTTACAGAACAGAATAAAGACGTCTACCTGTTTAGCACGGAAGTCGAGAACCTCATGATAAACGAGTTCTTTACCAGTGCGAACGGTGACTATGTAAAAGTGTATTTGCTTGGTTTGATGCGTGCAAAACACGGGATAGTAGAGGACAGAAGTAAGACTGCAAATGTTCTTGGCATAACTCCAGACGAAATCGATGCGGCGTGGGACTACTGGGAGAGCGTTGGCGTTATAAGACGAGACTATATGCCGGACGACTCATATAGAGTGGTTTTTTTAAGCCAGATTTCAAGATTTTACGGAAACAAGAAAAGTAGAAGCTCTGGAAGTGAGTCAGAAGAACAGGATTCGCGCCTTGTAAATCTCGATCTAAAGCACCTATATGACACTTACGAGAGTGCGAGCGGAAGAAGCATACCTTCTAGCGATGCCCGCAAGATAGCCGATACCATTGGTACATTCGGGGTTTCGCCAGAGGTGTACGCTTATGCGATAAAATACAGCAGTGATAACGGTCATAACGATGTTCGTTATATAAACAAAGTCGCTATTAATTGGCACAAGGAAGGATGCAATACCGAGGCAGACGTAAAGGCGCTTCTGGATAAGGACGCGAAACGAAGATACCTATATGGCAGGATATTCAAGGAGATTGGATTTAATCGCCAATGGAATTCCGGGGACTGCGAGATGATGGATCGCTGGTTCGACAAGTTTGGATACAATATAGAGGAAGTTCTTGAGGCTGTGAAGCTCACTGCAGGAAAGCGTGAGCCATCACTTAGATACGTCGATGCCGTCTTGGAAAACAAATATCGCAAAGCTGGAGGGATTGAGCCTAGCTACAAAACCAATAATCAGAACGGTACCCAAGGAACTAGATCTGCAGGCGATAAGTCGATGCAAGTAGAAAAGATAGGAAGTACAAACTCGGAAGGCAGTGTAAACGTCAGTAAGCGAGTTCTAGAGGAGTATTATAAGTACCTCAGAGAAAAGGCTGTGCATGATCAGAAGGAGAAACAGCAGAGGCTTGAAACAGAAATGCCTATAATGCAGAAATTTGCAAGTATTGAGGCGGATATCAAAGAAAAGCTACTCGCTGGACTTGGAAGTATAGGCAAGGAAAAACGGACGGAATTGCTGCAGAGACAGAAGGAGCTTATCGAGCAAAAGAAAGAGTTCCTTGCGGTGAACGGGTATCCGGAGGATTATTTAGAAGTTAAATACAAGTGTCCGATATGTAAGGACCACGGAATTATGGACGATGGAATGCGCTGCTCTTGCGTTAAAGAGAGAGCAGATGAGGCTTATAGATGGAACAAAGACAGGCAAATAAAGTAGACAATAAAGATAACAATTTACAGAATGTAGAGAATATGGAGAAAAAGCAGATGGCTCCGTCTAAGGCAGAGAAGAAGGCAGCACAAAAAGCTGCTGGTAAGCAGGCAAAAGAAGCTAAGAAGGAGAAAGCCGAAGCTGCCAAGAAGGCGAAGAAGCAAGCTAAGCAGGATAAGGTCAGAGCCATAGAGCAGAAGAAAAACGAAGCCAGGGCTGCTAAGAAGGCCGCAAGGGCAGCGAAGGGGCCTACCGTATGGAATAAAATTGGTTCTGCGATAGCCACAACTGCTGCTGCACCAATCTATCTGCATGACAGGATCCAAGATGCTTCCGACAGGTTCTTCATTGGATGTGGGTTCAGTCTAGCTACAGAGTATCATGACATGCGTGTCAGATATAAGGGAAGTGGAGCCAAGATGGTGAGCGGGCTTTTTGCTTTGATTATCATGGTCTGTGGTGTGTTACTGACGATGCAGCATTACACAGTCTATGAATATGCATATAACGGGCGTGTACTCGGATATGTAAAATCCGAAGATAGTGTCGTCGGGCTTTTGGACGTTGCAGGAGACCATATGTCATCGAATAACAATGGTGCACGCATCAAGTTTATCGCTGGCAATAATGTGACATTTAGGAAGGTTTCAGCAGCAGAAAAGGATTTAGATGATGCTGACACTGTTATGAATAAGCTGACATATATGACGGATATTGAGGTTTCTGCGTATGGCATCTACCAGGACGGCAAACTTCTGACGGTTGTAGAGACGAGGGGAACAGCGGATTCCCTAGTTAAGGAAACTCTTGCTCACTATAAAAAAACTGCAAAGGGCATGAAGCTTGAGCAGATTAAGTTCGCTAAGAAGGTAGAGGTTAAGCAGCTGGATGTAATGCTTACTAGCGTTCAGAGTAAAAAGCAGGCTTCGGAGCAGCTTCTTAACGGCGGAAATATTAACATGAGCCACATCATAAAAGAAGGCGAGAACATAAACAGCGTCGCTAGGAAGTATGATGTAAATGTCAAGGACATGAGTGGCAAGAATAGCGAGCAATCCGTGAATGACCTTAAGCCGGGAGACCTTGTAAATATGGAAAAGAAGGTTTCGCCGCTTGAAGTTAGAACCGTTGAGACTGGAAAGATGTCAGAAGAAATCCCATATGAGACAGAGAAACAGGAGACTAAGGATCTCTACAAAGGCGAGTCTCTAGTCGCACAGGAAGGTGTTAACGGAAGACAGATAATCAGCGGAACGATTACTAAAGTAAACGGTAAGGAAATAAAGAGAAATATCAAGCACAAAGAGGTAGTTGTTCAGCCGATTAAGAAAATCGTTAAGGTCGGAATCAATGATAAACCTAAAACTTCATCGAGTGGCTCGTATGCAGTGCCTATAAAGAACAATTACGTTATCAATAGCAACGGAAAGTTCGGAAGCAGATGGGGAAGAATGCACGAAGGATTAGACTTCTCTTGCCCAACAGGAACACCTATTTATGCTGCCGATGGGGGAACTATTACTAAGGCCGGTACGTTCGGTGGCTACGGAAACTGTGTAATTATCAAGCATGATAATGGACAGGAAACACTATATGGACACTGCAGCAAGATAAACGTAAGCGTCGGTGATAAGGTATATAAGGGACAAGTAATCGCAAACGTAGGAAATACAGGTCGAAGCACGGGCGCCCACCTTCACTTCGAGGTTCATGTCGGAGGAAAGGCTGTGGATCCATGGAGCTACATATTCTAATTACAGGGACGACAGATTTTAATGAGCAAAAGCAGAAAGAAGAACAGAGAGCTGAGGTCATCCGATAGGGTGGCCGCAGCCTCAACTGAAAGCAGAGAAACTTGGAAGACGACTAGGAAAAAACAGAAAAAGAAGAAATCCGGCATAAGAGGGATTTTTTCAAAACCTGCAAACAGGCGCAATTTGATAATTGTGGCTGTGGTTTTGCTATTGCTCGCAGCGTCAGTTCGCAACATAGTCAAACTTGAGCTCGAGAATAGAAGGCTTAAGCATAAGCAGAAAGAGCTCATAGAACAGAGAAAAGAACTCAAAATTGAGCTCAGGAATGTAAACAGCAAGGAGTATATAGAGGAACAGGCTCGAAAGCAGCTAAGGCTTGTTGATCCAGATGAAATCCTATTTGTATTTCCTAATGAGAAGGATAAGGATAATGCAAAAGACAAATAATTTGGAGAGAGCGGATAGGCTGATCATAAACGAGGCGATAGTCGTAGAAGGTCGTGACGATGTCGATGCTGTAGCAAAAGCCTGCGATGCGCTAATTATTGCAACGCATGGATTTGGAATAACGAGTGGGACCTGGGGACTGATCGAGAAAGCATATAACGAAAAAGGTATTATTATCTTGACTGATCCCGACTATTCTGGTGAGGAAATAAGGCGAAAGTTAACGGCAAAATTTCCGAAAGCACTGCATGCATATTTACCAAAAGCAGAGGCAATTAGGGACGATGATATCGGAGTTGAAAATGCTGCACCAGATGCCATCAGACAGGCGTTAACTAAAGTTCATGGCATCACCAAGAGTGCCAAGCTAGACAACATCACTATGGACGATCTTAATGAACTGGAGCTCGTCGGAGGACAGCAGGCTTCGGTGCTTCGTGAACATGTGGGGGCAGAGCTCGGAATAGGGTATGGAAACGGAAAAGCATTTCTAAGAAAGCTAAACGGATTTGGAATATCTAAAACAGATCTCGAAGTAGCACTTATAAAGGTCGAGGCAGAAAATTTAAATACTAATGCATAAAACTGAGAAATAGCGAGAAAAAATTGGGAAATAAATCGAAACACAAAGGGAAGTATAACTCCGGTAGTGGACGGGCACCGCATGGCTTTAAGCACGCGAAGAGTCTCGGACAGAACTTCCTAAATGACCAAAACGTAATAGACGACATAGTAGAGGGTAGTGAAATAGATGAGCAGACTTTGGTTGTCGAAATTGGGCCGGGTGAAGGTGCTCTTACAACCGAGCTCATAGATGCTGCTGGCTACGTTATCGCAATAGAGCTTGATAATAGGCTAATCCCTATCCTGCGCACTAAGTTTGCATTGCATGATAACTTTGAAGTTATCCACGAGGATATTCTAAAAGTTGATATCAAATCAATTGTGGACGAAAGCATGAGAGCCCATGGTCTTACGAAGACTAGAATAGTCGGAAACCTACCATACTACATAACGACGCCGATAATCACTAAGCTGATTGAGTCTAAGGCGAGATTTGAAAGCCTTACTGTTATGATGCAAAAGGAGGTAGGCGATAGAATTGCAGCCGATCCAGGAACGAAGCTAGCCGGGGCGATTACCTATGCGGTTCATTATAGGTGTACAGTGGATAAGATTTGCGATGTTTCACGCGAATCATTCTATCCGGTGCCAAAAGTGGATTCGGTGGTGCTTAGGCTCAATATGAGAGATGAGCTAGCGCTAGAAGTTAACGATGAAAACAATTTCTTTAGGTGCATAAAAGCCGGTTTTTCGATGAGGCGTAAGACGCTTCTAAATTCCCTACAAGCACTAGATGATGTTAACAAAGACGTCATAAAGCATGCACTTGAGAGTGCTAATATAGACCCATCGCGCAGGGCGGAGACGCTTACGATGGAAGAATTTGCGGAATTATCCAATTCCATTTGGAAGGAGTAACTTAATATGAAAGTTAAGAATTTCTGTAGAGAGGTTCTGGCAAAGATAAAGGGTGGCGCACACAAGGTGCACGACAAGTACCGTGCGAGATTTCCGAAGAAGGTGCCGAAATTAAATGACGGAAAGCTACATGATCGAAAGTTTATTTTAAAGCTTGCAATTGCATCAATTTTAATGAACTTATACATCGAGACATTTGCACGAATTACGAGTGGTGTCTTCGATGGCGTTATGTTTTTATTCAAGCATCCGATCATTTTCTTATATAACTGTTTGATTATCTTTACAACGATGTGCCTCGCACTTATGTTCAGAAAGCGTGGCTTTGCATTTCTGATTCTATGTACAGTCTGGGGGATTCTAGGAACTGTCAACGGTGTCATCTTGCTCAAGCGAATGACCCCATTCACACTATATGACTTGCAAAACACTAAGGACGGCTTCTCCCTACTCACCACATATTATTCGAAGGCGCAGATAACTCTAGGGGCTGCGATTATTGGTGTTGCGCTGCTCATAGTCGTGCTTTATTACATAAATTGCTATAAGTGGACGAACTTAAATTACAAGAAAGAGCTAGGTATAATCGTTGTAGCAATTGCAACATGCTTTGGTGGCACTTTCGGTCTGATTGAGACTAAGGCGCTAAGCACGTTCTTCGGTAACCTCAACTATGCGTATAGAGATTATGGGTTTGCGTACTGTTTCTTAAATACCTCTGTCAATAAAGGAATCAGGAAGCCAAACCATTACTCAAAGAAAGAAATTCAATCAATCCTTGAAAATTACACTAAGAATGGTACAAATACCACACTAGTGCAGAAAAATGATGCAAAGAAATATCCTAATATTATCATTTTGCAGCTAGAGTCATTCTCTTATGCACAGGATTATAAGAATATCAAGGTTTCAAATGATCCAACGCCTAACTTCACTAATCTAATGAAGAACTACTCTACAGGTTGGTTTAAAGTTCCGGCATGCGGAGCGGGAACTGCTAACACGGAGTTTGAAGTGCTAACAGGTATCAGCTCTAGGTTCTTTGGACCGGGAGAATATCCATATAAGGGCAAGCTCCGTGAGCAATCTCTCGAGAGTCTCGGATATGTGTTAAAGAGTCATGGCTATGATACGCACGCAATGCACGACCACAGAGCATTGTTCTATAATCGTAATGAAGTCTACGCATCGCTCGGATTTGATAACTTCACATCGCTCGAATACATGAATAACATCGTCAAAACGCCAACTGGATGGGCGAAGGATAAGGTCATGACCGACGATATCATGAATATAATTAAGAGGTCAGATACGAGAGATCTACTGCATATCATCTCAGTACAAGGACATGGTGCATATCCGACGGAGCGAGTGTTCAAGGATCCATATACAACGGTAACTGCAAAGGATGAAGCTACTAAGTGGAAGTACGAATACTACGTGAATGAACTCCACGAGATGGATGAATTTACAGGGGACTTGTTAAAGAAGATAGAAGAATCTGGCGAGCCTACCGTCGTGCTAATCTACGGAGACCACATCCCTGCACTCGATATCAAGGAGTCTGAGTACGGTACAGGAGACCTCTACCAGACTAGATATGTAATATGGGACAACATCGGTCTTAAAAAGAAGGACAAGGATATCACGTCATACGAAGTTACTGCGGATATTCTTAAGAATGTCGGGCTAGGTCATCAAGGGGTAATCTTTGATTACGAACAGACTGCGGACAAGAACTCTAAAGACTACGAAAAGAACCTAAAAGCGCTCGCTTATGACATGCTATATGGAAAGAACTATGTATTTGGCGGTAAGAATCCATATAAGCGGACAAAGATGCGCATGGGATACAAGAAAATCAAGATTGATGGCATAATCTCAATCGGCAAGAAATACTACATAAAAGGACAGAATTTCACGGAGCACAGTACAGTCAGCCTAGATGGAAAAGTGCTAAAGACAGTATATCTAAGTCCGACGTTGCTCGGCCTCAGTGAAAAAATCGACCAAAAGGACGTTAAGAAGCTACGAGTGAGCCAGATTGACTCCAAAGACGAGACGATCTTATCAACGATAGGCGGCAATGAGGAGCTATAGTCCTGGGAGGAACAATGGAAAAAGAAAAGAAAAGCACAGCTACGGAGTCAGCAGTGGCTACGAAAGCTAAAAAGACCACAAAGGCATCAGAAGTTAAAAAAGATAAAATAACAGCTAAAAGGGCTAGATCAAAAACGAGCGAAGCAGGGGAGGAGGCAGCCCCTGCTAAAGCTACTAGAGCCAAGAAAGTGGCAGTAAAAATAAAGAAGTCTGAAGTGCCTGAAGAGGCTCTAGTTGCGGAAGCTCGTGAAAGCACTGAAGTATATGACTCTGCAGAGGCTTCCTCAGTAGGTGAAGCTTTCGCTTCGAGCGAAACTGAAACGCTAAAAGACAAAGCCGTTAAGGCTGAAGAGGCTGAGGCAGGAGCGAATGAAGAGTCCTCAGATGCCTCAGACGAAGCAAAAGTAACAGAAATCGAACAAGAGCGTCCAGAGGTCGAGGGAATCCTCGATATCGCAGAAGCGGGATTTGGATTCCTCAGATTCAATAATTTCTTAACATCTGAGAAGGATATCTACGTATCTCAGACTCAGATAAGAAGGTTCGGTCTTAGAACTGGTGACAAGATTCGCTGTATCTCGAGGCATCCTAATCAGGGTGAGAGATTCGGAGCACTTCTATATGTGAAAGAAGTAAACGGAGAGACGCCGATTAGTGCGAGGAGAAGACCTCATTTTGACAGACTGACACCGATATTCCCGAATGAGAGAATCGTGCTCGAGGACACTAGTATCAAGCTGGCGATGAGAGCCATGGACTTAGTCGCACCTATCGGCAAGGGTCAGAGAGGTCTTATCGTAGCTCAGCCTAAGGCGGGTAAAACGGTTCTGCTCAAACAAATAGCAGCTAGTATCGAGAAGAAATATCCAGAGATTGAGATGATTGTACTCCTCGTAGACGAGAGGCCTGAAGAGGTTACGGATATGAAGAGGGCACTCACTCGCTCAGAGGTAATATATTCGACATTCGACGAGCTGCCTGCACACCACGTCAAGGTAGCAGAGATGGTAATTCAGAGAGCAAAGCGCCTAGCAGAAGAGGGAAAAGACGTAGTCATTCTACTGGACAGCATCACAAGGCTCGCGCGCGCATATAACATGGAGACGCCATCGTCGGGAAGAACGTTATCTGGTGGACTTGATCCTGGGGCTCTTCATGCTCCAAAGAAATTTTTTGGTGCGGCAAGAAACCTCGAGGAGGGCGGCAGTATAACGATACTCGCAACTGCTCTCGTAGATACGGGGAGCAGGATGGACGATGTAATATATGAGGAATTCAAAGGTACCGGCAACATGGAGCTTCACCTCGATAGACAGCTAAGTGAGCGCAGAATTTTCCCTGCGATCGACTTGGCAAAGTCTAGCACGAGAAAGGAAGAGCTACTCTTAGATGATAACGAATATCTCGTGATGAACATGATGAGGCGTGAGATGGCGGCAGGAAATCCTGCTGACGTCGCGGAGAAGGTACTTGACAACCTGAGCCATACCAAGTGCAATAAGGACTTCGTAGATGTGATGCTCAAGGAGCTGAATTTCTAGCAGTCGGAGGAAAGATGGATTATAGTAAGATTTTCATCAAGGACGCTAAGCCGACCAAGATTGGCGGTCAGGCGGTAATGGAAGGCGTAATGATGCGCGGTGCAGACAAACAGTCGCTTGCGGTCAGACTTCCTAATGGTGATATAAAGCTAGAGATAGAGGATATCAAGCCACCTTCTAAGGTGACGAAAATTCCGTTTATAAGAGGAATAGTTAGTTTTTTCTCTTCACTAATATCGGGCATGAAGACGCTGATGCGTTCATCCGAAATCCTCGAAGAAGCAATGCCTGAAGAGGAGATAGAGGATCCGAGCAAGTTCGATCAGTGGCTGGAGAATAAGTTTAGTCCTAAGACCGTGTGGAATGTCATGATTGGCATCTCGGTGGCGATATCGCTGCTCATCACAATTGTTGTGTTCGTAATCATGCCGACATATAGTGTAAACCTGCTAAAGCACGTTACCAAGAACACAATACTGCTCAACCTCGCGGAAGGTGTACTGAGGCTGGTGATTTTCGTAGTGTATGTTCTAGCGATTTCTAAGATGAACGACGTCAAGAGACTTTTTCAGTATCACGGTGCGGAGCATGAGACGATTCACTGCTTTGAGAATGGTCTTGAGCTAACTCCTGCAAATGCCAAGGAGTTTTACACGCTTCATCCTCGCTGCGGGACTAGTTTCCTCATGTTCGTAATGATTATCAGCCTTGTGCTGTTCTCATTTCTCGGATGGCCAAATCTAGCATGGCGAATCATATCTAGGCTTCTTCTGATGCCAGTAATTGCAGGCCTCAGTTATGAGCTCCTAAGGTGGGCGGGCAGAAGTGACAGCGCATTAGTTAAAGTGCTGAGCTGGCCAGGACTCATGATGCAGAAGCTAACCACTAGAGAGCCAGACGAAGAACAGCTAGAGGTTGCAATTGCTTCGCTAAAGGCTGTGCTCGGTGAACTCGAACCAGGTGTAATCAGCAAGCAGAATGAAGATGTTAGTGACGACTTAGATGATGCATATGAAGAGGAAGCACTCGATTCGATTTTCGATAATCTCGAAGATAAGAGGTATAGCGAAGATGAAACTATGGTAAAGAACCTAGTTCGAGCGGGGAGAGCGAAACTTCAAGAGGCCGGTATCAGCAATCCGAACGGAGATGCGGATGATATATTCTGCTACGTAACTGGATTTACCCATAACGAGATAATAACAAGAGACACAGAGCTTCTCGACACCGCGGATGTCGAGGCATATATCGAGCGAATCGGACAGCGTGCATCGGGCATTCCACTCCAGTACATCACTAAGGTACAGGAGTTCATGGGTCTGCCATTCTGTGTAAATGAGAATGTTCTCATTCCTAGACTCGACACGGAAGTATTGGTTGATCAGGTGCTTGGCATCATCAGCGGTATGGAACTAGAGAATCCAGCGGTGCTTGATATGTGCACAGGTAGCGGTGCGATTGGAATTTCGATTGCGAGGCTAGCACCAGGTGCTCGCGTCAAGCTGGCGGATATCAGCGAGAAGGCACTCGAAACAGCGAGAAAGAATGCGGAAATTAACGATGTACTGGATAGGGTAAGTTTTGCACTCGGCAACATGTTCTCTTCACTTGATGGAGATGAAAAGTTCGACCTAATCGTCAGCAACCCACCTTACATCAAGTCAGAGATTATCGAGACGCTCGATCCAGAGGTGAAGGATCATGAGCCAAGGCTTGCGCTAGATGGTGGAGAGGACGGCCTTGATGCATATAAGGTTATCGCAAATAACGCTGCTGCTCACCTCAAGGACGGCGGAGTACTCGCCCTAGAGATAGGCTACGATCAAGGTGAGGCGGTTTCATTCCTGCTAGAGAGAACGCACTATTATAAACCAGCCGCGATTATTAAGGATTTGGCAGGAATGAATAGAGTCGTGATAGCAGGGAAAAAAAAGGCAGAAGAAAAGTAAATATTTTAAGGCAAGCTACCCGTAGTATAGAACGTGTGCGGATAACTTAGCCATTCACCAGATGTGGGAGGTTAATGATGAATATTGCAGTTATATTTGGAGGAAGGTCCGATGAGCATGAGGTGTCGCGAAGTTCAGCGGTAAATGTCATCAAGGGACTCGATTCTGACCGCTACGAAATTACTAAAATTGGAATAACTAAAGATGGCAGATGGTATCTGACTGAGGCAAGTACAGATGAAATCGCTAGCGATGCTTGGGAAAATAGACCTGATAACAGACAGGCGTGCATCCCTGCGGATCCGACGGTACACGGAATCCTCGTTTTCGATGAAGAGGATAGAGCGACCGCAAAGCGCATAGACTGCATAATACCAGTGCTACACGGAGATAATGGAGAAGACGGAACGGTACAGGGTCTCTTTGAGCTTGCTGAAATTCCTTACGTTGGTCCTGGAGTAAAGGCTTCTGCTAATGGAATGGATAAATCATTTACCAAGATTATCGTGGGTGAGACTGGCATCACTCAGGCGAAGTACTGTGTGATTAAGAAGAAGGATTTTGCCGATGACCGAGAGGGCGAAATAATGAATGCTCTTAGCACGAATGACGGAAAGCTACCGCTGTTCGTTAAGCCATCTTCGGCGGGATCCTCGGTTGGAGCTTCCAAGGTCGAGAAGAAGTCGGAGCTCGAAGGGGCTATTGAAAATGCATTTAAGTATGATGACAAAGTTCTCGTAGAGGAGATGATTGTCGGCAGAGAGATGGAAGTTGCGGTTCTCGGTAATCACAATCCGAAGGCATCGTGCGTGGGAGAGATTCTATCCGCTGGTGAATTCTACGATTACGATGCGAAGTATAACAATCCTGAATCACAGACGAGAGTTGTCGATGATATCCCGATGAGCAAGCAGAAGGAGATTAGAAACAACGCTGTCGAGATATTCAAGGCGATGGATTGCCGCGGCCTATCGAGGGTGGATTTCTTCTACACAGAAGACGGCAGAGTTGTGTTTAATGAGATTAATACCCTGCCAGGATTCACGAATATCAGTATGTATCCACAGCTGTGGGAAGCCATGGGCATAGACCAGCCGACACTGCTCGATAGTTTGATTAAGCTGGCGATAGAAGAGCATACGTATGATGAGAAATATTAATAAAAATAAAAATAGTATGTGATAAATGAAAAGAAGGTCTGAATTGGTGATAGGCCTTCTTTTTTCAGAAGAAATATGAAGGATTAGATTATGCAAAATAAACTACTAAGGAAGGCTCTTGTCATAACTTGCTGCTTACTCGTGGGAGTAGGGGTAGTCTTTATAAGATGGTATGTTAAAAGAAACCTTATGCAACACGCAGTTTACTATGCGATGCATATTGAACATGCCAAAGGGACACATCCAGATTTTGCAATAGTGATTGACAATATGGAAAGAATTAAGCAACCAAAGGTAAACAAGGTTGTATACAGGCCGGAAAGTGGAAAAGATGGAGCATTTAGTGGTAGAGTTTTTATTTTTAATAAGGCATACTCTATTGACGGTAAAGTACCAGAACTTTACTTAGGGACTGGTGATGAACATGCCTATATCTATATTGATAATAGAGGGATAAGATATGAATTTGATGAGTCTTTTAAATTGAGAAGCGCATACGACGATGATAGTTACGATGAAATAGATATACATACGATAGATGAGAAAGCTATCAGTGATGAGCTGTATAAGTATTTCGGATTCCTTATAAAGGCCAATGATAAAAAGCCAAAGATTAATTTGCAGTGGCTTTTTAATAAAAAGTACCATAAAAGATTTAATTAGTGGTTCAGTATAAATTTTGACTAAACATAACAGTACCCTCAGATAAGATATGTGCCCAGAATCCTGGACGCATATCTAATCTGGGGGTTTTTAAGTGCCAACACATGCAGAAAGCACACTGCTTAGTAAGAAGGGGAATGTTGAATATCGTATTTAAAAGTTTGTCATATAAGCTAGGGAAAAATTTATGATATTAACCACAAAGGTGCTAATGTCAGTAATTGTGGCAATTTCTTTTGGATTTGTATTGGTGATACGCTAGGATGCTATATTATAATTTTTTAAAATAGAATTAAGGAAAGGAGGAGACCCAGTGAAAATTGGAACAATTATTAAAGAGAAGCGTACTAAATCAGGACTAACACAAGAAGACTTAGCTAAAAAATTACACGTTTCAAGATCTACTATTTCAAATTGGGAGATTAATAGAAATTATCCAGATATAAAGCTAATAGTTAATATCTCAAATATTTTGGAGATTCCACTGAAGGAGCTATTGCAGGAGGAAAGTGATATTGTGAATAGACTTTCTGAAGATACGATTATTAGAAAAAAGATAAGTAAGAGAAATAAAATACTATATTTCTTAATTTTTATTTTATTAATAATTCTTTTGTCAGTTGTGATTTATTTCAGTAATATAAATGATATCTCAAATAAAAAAGAAATTGTAGGTGCATACATATCTAATGAAAAGTTATATATAAAAACAGATTTGCCTATATATAAAAGTATTGGTGGATATTATATGGATGTTAATAATAATACTTTAGAAGTTTCTTTATTTACAAAATTTTCATTCAAGCACAATGAAAAAATTTCAATTCCAATTACTGAACTTCCAATTACTAAAGAGAAACTTAAAGAAATAAAGGCAATAACATTTATTTATAATGGTCATATTTATAAAACAATTTCTTTAGAGTAAATGGCAAAGGTAAATATATTTATAAAAACAATGGCTCCAAGTTAATTTTGGAGCCATTGTCTTTGTGGGAATTAACGGGGCTACATAGAAAAGAATCTAAGTATATGTATTTATTTAGAACAATTTTCAAAACAAAAACATATTGTTTTTCGATATGCTCCGAAGTAAGATATAGATAAATTAAAGGTGTAAGGAAATGCATTTCGAAATTAACTGTGTAACATTCGTAAGACGAAAGGAGCACCAATATGAATAAGGATAATATAACTTTTAAGCTAACAAGATCAATATTGGTAGTTTTTACATTAGCAACTATGCTAGCAGTTGCACTAGGGAGCATAGATATTTTGACAACACGATTTACAAACTTTGCAGCTATAACAGAAGCTTTATATGGGATCATTATTACAGTGGGGATAGTTACCGTGATAGCTAAACTGTGGATGTTGCCAAGTATAAATGAGGGATTTTCCTTAAAAGAAGCAAAGACTTGCAAATCTATTGCTAACATCTTTCTATTTGAATTCGCATGCGAGCTAATTCATGGGGTACTATCAAATAAAGGCGAGCGTATATTTGAGATATTTAATGTAAAAGTATCAATTTTGATGATAGTATTTCTTCTATGTGCATTTGCATTTATGTCGGTAGGAAAACTAATACTCAACTACGTTGAACTGCAAGAAGATAACAAGTTAACAGTATAGACAGCGGGAATATAAAATATGTCAATCAAAATAAATTTAGACAGTATCCTCGACAGCCGAAATATAACTATTCGTGAACTATCTGAGGCAATCGATATCACGCCAGCTAATATTTCAATATTAAAAAATAATCGTGCAAGAGCTATTCGGTTTACAACACTAGATAAAATGTGTGCATATCTGGATTGTGAGCCTGGAGATATACTCGTGTATGAGAAAGATGCGGTAGATGTGAATGACTGACTATTTTAAGAATATCAAAATTGATTTGATAGGAGAGAATCTTACGGACGATAGCTTCCTAACTGAAGAAGGTCTTAGATGGACGGATAAAACAGAAGTTGAGCTCATATCGGGCTTGGTCATTGGTTTTTTATTTAGTCCTTATGGGCTTCCGATGATAGGAGCGACTGTGATAGCATTTATTGAATTGATAAATGAGAAGATTAAAGCGTTGTAGGAAAATAGATATTTTATGAGGAGGAGAGGCAACTTGAAAGAATATATTGCGAGTTTAGAAAAAGAATTTTCTTTGATAGAAAATGGTTTCAAAGAGGAAGAGAAAAGAGCGTTAACCGATTATAAATCTAATGATAATGAATATGCTAAGAATTTGGCATTTTTAGCATATAAATCTGTTACTTATCAAGTAAGGATGTACGGTGTATTTCTTTTTGGATATTTATCAGAACAAGATGATATTTTAGTATTTATGAGAGATGAAGTTTCCAAAGATGATAATTGGAGAGTTCAGGAAGTATTGGCAAAGGCATTTGATGAATTCTGCAAGAAAAAAGGATATGAAAAAGCACTTCCAATAATTGATGAATGGTTAAAAAACAATAATCCTAATACAAGGAGAGCAGTTACAGAGGGGTTAAGAATATGGACAAGTAGACCATATTTCAAAGATAATCCGAATGAAGCTATTGAAAGAATTGCCAACTTAAAAGAAGATGTAAGCGAATATGTGAGAAAATCAGTTGGAAATGTTTTAAGGGATATTAGTAAGAAATTTCCAGAGTTGATTAAAATTGAGCTTGGTAGCTGGAAATTAGAATAAAACAAGTTTCAAACTACAATTGTTTTCAAATATTTCCTTTATAGGAATAACATTAGTGTTAGGGTGTTCTGTATTATTTTATTTTCTTTTAGATAAGGGATTAGATCCCATATTTGAAGATTTATTTCCATCAAGTAAAGAAAACTATCAACAAATTATCCGTTTAATAAAGATATCGCCGATTGTCAGTTTTCTCTATTTTTGCATCCTTGCACCTATTCTTGAGGGAGTTTTAATGAGAGGATTCTTGCTTGATGGTCTTTCCACAAACTATGGGAAAATTGTTGCCTTACTTATATCTGCCGCACTTTTTTCAATACTTCATTTTAATATCGCTCAAATAGTACCTTCATTTATATGTGGCATAATTTTAGGTTTGCTTTATTTTTATACTGATTCTATATTTTCTTGTATCCTTGCTCATATAGGATATAATTCAATTTCATATATGATGATAATGTTACCTATATATATAAATCATCTCAAATAACTTAGTTTAATTACAATCGAACTGTTAAGATATAAAAGTTTTGCTTATAATTTTATTCAAAAGGAGGAAGAAAATTGAAAATTGTACTTAATATTTTTTCTAGAGCATTTATCGCATTGTATGCAATTTTGACTCTTATTGCAGTGATTGTGGAAATGAAAGAGATAGGTTTTCAAAGCATTCACTTGCTATATTTTATCGGAGCTATTTTGTTGATTTCGGCTACAGTCACGAATCTACCATGGCTTGTATATCTTTCCTTAGTGTTAATGATTCCATTGGTAATTTTTACCGGTTATATAGTTGGAAATTTACAATTGTCTCATATTATAATTCGTATATTGATTACAGTACTGTTGTCTTTAATATACGGTTTTTCAGTTCGCTGAGTAAGTAGAAAAAATAAAAAAATAAATTTTTTACAAGCTTATCAAAAACAGATTGTAAGTCCAATAAAAAATCTTGTTTAAAGTGAGTGATTTTAGAAACATACGGAACTTTGGTAAAACCGCAGAATTCTCTAAGATGTCAGGATAATGAAGGAAGACCAGTAAAAGAGAATCTGTAGGAATAGAAAACAGGCGTTGAATGATCAAAGCCCAAAGCATAGCAGTCAAAGGATATTTTCGATTTCTACCTGTGGCTGCATAATAATGATTGTAAAAAGAAAACGGAATAATTTCATCAAGGTCAATGTGATTTTCGAGCAGAGTAAGAAACTGAGGTTTGTCAGATTCAAAAATATCTTTACAATCTTCAAAAATATCTGCCAAAGATAGTTGTTTTTGTGATATCATAGTAATGTCTCCTTTAGGGATGTGGTTTATGGTTTTGTGCAACTCCATTATATCACAGATCTAGAGGAGATTTTTATATTCAGTAACAAAAAAGTGTCGTATTTATACGGCTTTTGGTGTTTCGCAAAGGCCTATAAGTATTCAACATTTAAGGAACATTCTTGGGGGACAAAGGAACTGTCTTCATGAACTATTAGTAGAGATTGCTTGTGTATCGGATATCAGTATGGAAAAAATAATGTTCCGAAATGTCTCGTAATGTTATTGGGATAGCAAAATAAGCATTTAGAATTTTTTTGAGGAGACAGTGTACAATATCTATTGAAATTCGTAATGCTTCG
>NZ_CALIZG010000021.1:0-96434 GCF_938028775.1 Mogibacterium diversum | reverse complement strand
GCGCACCATTTTTGACTCGTCAAGCACTTTTTTCATCTTTTTTAAGATTTCTTGCTTGCCACGCCCTGGCTCGCTCACTCGTCACATAATTAAAACAACGAGTGTTGTTATTATAGGAAATATAACACTATTGGTCAATAGCTTTTTGCACTTTAAATTACTACATGTTTTATTATTATCTATTTTGTATCTTCACATCTATATATATGTATAACTTATCTATATTTCACCTATATATATACTGTTGATTATTATAGCTTTCATGTGTGCTGCACATTTTATTCTATATATACTGCCTTTACTTACGCACTTACCTATATATATGTATTTTTTCTTTTTTTAGCTAAAAATGTAGAAAGGCGAGGATTTTCTCCACGCCCTAGTTCTCTTCATATTCTTATATGTACATTCCTTTTCTGTATAGCTTTGCATTTTCATCAAAATTTGCCTGTTCTTTTTCATCATTTGCGTCAGCCTCGCTTGGCACTTAGCACTTAGCACTTAGCACTTAGCACTTAGCACTTAGCACTTAACACTATAAATTTTACTTCTTATTTCTTCTTGCTCCAGCTATACTCTCGCGTCTTGACCTTTCTTTCGAGATTTCCTCTTCAAGCTGCTTAATTTTGTTGCGCTGCTCTCTCGATCGGCGTGTAGCTTCGATAGCTATTCTTGTATTCCTCTTTTCTTCTCTTTTTGCTCTTTCAAGCTTTTCTTCATTTTTACTTAAGAACTCTGGCTTGTTATAGTCTAAACTCATGCCGATTCTAAATCTATCTATTCCAATGAGAATGGCTGCAATTCCAATAAGTAGCATAACATGTAGGTTTAACACGCTCTTGTTGAAGAACATGTACGCACCGAGCAACGTCATGGCTGTGCCGAGAACGAAAGTCCTTTTTTCACTTAAAGAATTTGTCTTTATATCGATATTTATACTAAAATCTGCTGCCAGTCCGCTGGTCATGAGCATCATAGCAAAGATTGCTGTTACAGCTACGTCCTCACTCACCTGTCCAGACAAGAACATTACCCCTAAAAATGCAGAGATTACTGCCTGAACAACGTACGTCTTAGTTATCATGTTCTCTTCATATCCAACATTTCTGAACACGACGAGTTCTAATATTCCCATGATAAGCAGCGCGATACCTACAACAAATGCAACCGAAGTAAAGGCTGCCGTTGAATTGGCAACGCAGAACGTACCTACTATTACCATTATTGCACTAGAAATCATAGCTAATAATCTCATCTAGCACCTCCTAATCGTTTCTTAACTTATTAAGTTTATCACACTCGGTATTTTGCCGCAATGAACCTTTGCATTCATGCATAACTTGGTTTCGAGCCAGCTCTTTTTAAGACTGTTTTTTATCACAAAATATTTGTCATAAAATTGTTTTAATTGCAGCACGTTGCTATTTGTAGTATAAATAACGGTACGAAATATTTTATTTAATTGAGGGGGTTCTATATGAAATCCATTTTTAAAGCTTGGAACAAACTAAGCTTAATTGTGCAAATTATCATCGGTCTTGTTATCGGCATTTCGCTTGCCGTTATAGCACCGAAGCAACTCGCATTTTTAACGCTATTCGGCGATCTATTCGTTGGTGCACTCAAAGCGATTGCTCCTCTGATGGTTTTTATCCTTGTAATGGCTGCTATCGCCCAGCATAAATCCGGAACGAAAACTAATATGTCTACAGTTATTGTCCTATATATTGTTGGTACACTTTCCGCAGGACTCTGTGCTGTCGTTGCCAGCTTCTTATTCCCACAGACTCTTATTCTTGCGAAGTCTGCTGAAAAGGTTGCTGCACCTGACAATATCATATCAGTCCTTAAGACCGTGCTTCTAAATGCCATTGACAACCCGATCAACGCAATTGTTAACACAAACTTCCTCGGCGTTCTAGCATGGGCGATCATAATCGGCGTCGCTCTTAGGTCGGCATCTGACTCCACTAAGGGTCTTTTATCAGATCTATCTGATGCGATTACTAAGTGTGTTCGTTGGATCATCCAGTTTGCGCCTATCGGTGTAATGGGGCTAGTATTTAACTCCATTTCTACTAGCGGTATAGGAGCACTTGCAAAATACGCATCACTTATTCTACTCCTCGTTGGAACTATGGTATTTATAGCTCTTGTAATTAATCCGCTTATTGTATTTTTGGCATCGCACCAGAACCCTTATCCACTTGTATTTAAGTGTCTAAGTAACAGCGGTATAACGGCATTCTTTACGCGAAGCTCCGCTGCTAATATTCCAGTTAATTTAGAGCTATGCGAAGACCTCGGTCTAGATGTGAACACATATCCAATTTCAATTCCACTAGGAGCAACCATAAACATGGCTGGTGCAGCTGTTACCATCGCAGTCATGTCATTAGCAGCTTGTAATACTATGGGTGTAAAGGTTGATATCCCTTCTGCGATCTTGCTGGTATTCTTGACTGCAATTAGTGCAGCTGGCGCTTCCGGAGTTGCAGGAGGCTCACTGCTGCTAATTCCACTAGCATGCTCACTATTTGGGCTACCTGCAGACATTTCAATGCAGGTTGTTGGTGTTGGATTTATCTGCGGAGTAATTCAGGACTCTTGCGAGACTGCACTGAACTCATCTACAGATGTTCTGCTAACGGCAACAGCTGAACTTCATGAGTACAGAAAAAGAGGCGAAAAGAAGATTCTCAACATTAAGTAATTTTGATTGATTCAAGCCTATATCTACTGAAACCTTGAATTATGAATGATTATCTTCATTTACTTATTAAGCATCTAGCAGGGTGTTTTCCATATTAAGTGAGATATTTATTTTGATATTCTCGATGAATATTAACTATATATATTTAATATAGACAAAAGCTTTGTGCAGCTACAGATAGAAACGAAAAGCTTGGGGTGATGCCCCAAGCTTTTTTATTTATGTGCCGCAAGGCACTTCTGTTATATTTGCTTTTTTCCTTAATCGGTTTTGCTATATTGCCTATACATCAGATATTCTACTTAAGCATCAGCACCGCCATCTGGCCACCTCGTTTGAGTCCATCTCTTCTGTGAGAGAAATACTTTTCTCTCTCAGCAAACGTGCATCTACCATCAATCTCTATCTGTGATTCAGGGATGCCCGCACTCATAAGAACAGCCTTATTGACTATCGGCAGCGAGACATAGAACTTGCCTCGATCTGGATTGTACGTATACGCGCCAGGAATATCCTTTACGCTCATATCCGAAATCGCCGATATTACATCTTCACCGCACTCGAAGTATTTCATTGAAATGCACGGACCAATTGCAGCGTATAAATCGGCAGGGTTTGAATCGAACTCTTCCTTCATCTTCCCCACTGTACGCCTTGCAATCTCGAGGGTTGTTCCTCTCCAGCCAGCATGACTCAGCCCTATAGCCTCGTTAACGGGATCATAGATATAGATTGGCGCACAGTCTGCATGCGACGTAATTAGTGCAACGCCCTTAGAATTTGTCACCATCCCATCTATACCTGCCCGCCTTGGCTTATACAGTCCTTCACCGCAGTTTTCCTCATCTACGCGGATTACCTCGCTACTATGCGTCTGGTGAAGCATGACAAGCTGACGCGTGTCAATTCCAAGTGAACCGCACCATAGCTTGTAATTTTCGAGGATATTTGCAATGGCATCATCTGTCGTTAGACTCAGATTCATCGAGTCGTAACACCCCGTGCTCACCCCGCCATTTCGAGTGCTATAGTCGCATATTAACTTGTCCTTAAATTGTTCGAACATCTGATGAAAACCTTACTTTGATGCTGCAGCTGCGAATACAATTGAATAGAACTTCTCGTCAGCACCGGAACCACGTGAAGTGAGTACGATTGGAGCCTTTGCGCCAACGACAAGACCTGTCATTCTACCACCGCCCTGAATTACCCAAGACTTTCCGATGAAGTTTCCTGCAGCCATATCTGGAACGAGTAGAACGTCCGCATCACCTGCTACTGGGCTCTCGAATCCCTTGAAGTCAGCTATTTCCTTGCTTAGTGCGATATCGTAAGAGATTGGCCCCTCTATTACGCAGTCCTTTATTTCGCCCTTCTCGTTCATTTCCTTGAGAGCTGCTGCGTCTACTGACTCAGGCGCTTTCTCGTTAAGCTTTTCAGCTGCACAAAGTGCTGCAACCTTAGGGTTCTCATATCCCATGTTGTTAAGAGCTCCAACTGCATTCTCAACAATCTGAGCCTTCTGTTCTAGTGTTGGGTGAAGGAGCATTCCTCCGTCTGTCAGAACCACTAGCTTGTGGTAGTTAGGAACTTCGAATAGTCCTACGTGAGACATTACCTTGCCCATGTTGAGACCAGTTTCTTTATTTACAACCTGCTTGAGAAGATCAGATGTCTGCATCTTACCCTTCATAAGGAAGTCGCCCTTGCCTTCGTTGATAAGTCTTACAGCAATCTTAGCGATTTCAACGTCGTCATCTGCATTGTAGATTGTTGCATCTTCTAGAGCTAGACCATGTTCTTTAATAATCTCTCTAATCATATCCTCTTTACCAACGAGAACTGCCTCAACGATGCCTTCCTTAACTGCCTCATTTACAGCCTCAAGAGAGTGCTCGTCGTGAGCGCAAGCTAGGACAATTCTCTTCTTGACAGGATTACTTCTAACCATTTCTGCCATTTCTGCAAAATTCTTTAACATACATTACCTCCTTAAATAACATAACAATTACTTTGTATGTCTGCCGTGGACTTGTTATTTCCTTAAGCTCCTATATTATAGCATAAAGACGGCTCATTACATTAGTTATATGTCTATTAACGTTATAATCCATGCGGTTTTTAGCACCTTTATAAAAAAGGAGAAGGTCACCCCTCTCCTTAATCATCTTATTAAACATCCATCAGCACGACTAATGGGAATTAGTCCTGATAGCTACGGATTCTTTATAGATCGTATCCTGCCTTGAATGCTTTCTTGTTTAGTTCAACGAACTTAGGCTTTACGTTCTTCTCAATCTGAGCATCCCAATCTACATCGTCTAGAGAACCTATAGCCTTAACTAGTGCTCCGAGGAGTACCACGTTCATAGCCTTAGCATTTCCAAGATCTGTAGCGATTTCTCCAGCCTTAACAGCAGTTACCTGGCACTTTGACTTTAAATCCTCAATGATATCATCTGGATACTCTGCTTTACCTAGGTTTACTGGAGCAGGGTTGATTTTGAAGTCGTTAACTACCATCTTACCGCCAACCTTGAGGTACTCGAGCCATCTTAGGGCTTCCATTCTCTCAAATGCTACGATTACGTCTGCAGATCCCTTTCCTACGATTGGGGAAAGAACTTCTTTACCATATCTTACCTGAGTGCTTACACTTCCGCCACGCTGTGACATTCCGTGAATCTCACTCATCTTAACATCGTAACCAGCTTCCATTAGGCCGCTCGTAAGAATCTTACTTGCAAGGATTGTTCCCTGTCCACCTACTCCTACGAGGAGAATATTCTTAACATCACTCATTATCTCTGCACCTCCTCAATAGCATCAAATGGGCATACCTGCTTGCAGACTGTACAGCCTACGCAGCTATTAACATCGATAACAACATCATCCTTTGAAGACATGAGAGCTGGGCAACCTGTTCTTACGCAAGCCTTACAGTTTCTGCACTTGTCCTGAATGATGTGACACTGAGTCTGGTGTAGTCCCTTGAACTCATCAAGATCCTGCTGGCTGAACTTCTTTAGTACGCATGGCCATCTTGTAATGATAACTGTTGGTTCCTCGCTAGCGATGCAAGCATCAAGAACCTTATCAACTTCGTCAAGGTGTAGAGGATTTACTGTGTAAATGTTCTCTTCCTTGATTCCTACTGCCTTAACTAGAGCAGGAATATCAACTTCTGGAGCTGGTTTGCCCATCAGAGTGAATCCTGTTCCAGGGTTCTCCTGGTGACCAGTCATACCAGTAATTCTGTTGTCGAGGATAACGCTGATACTATCACTCTGATTGTATACCGCATCCATCAAGCTTGTGATACCGCTGTGGAAGAATGTGGAGTCTCCGAGCACACCTACAGCTTTAGTCTTTGCTCCTGCAACCTTGTAAGCCTGAGCAGCACCGTGAGCCATTGAAAGGGAAGCTCCCATACAAATAGCTGTATCAAGTGCGCTTAGAGGTGCGTTAGCTCCGAGTGTATAGCAACCGATGTCTCCGTTGATCATGAGCCCCTTCTTCTTCTTGATTGCCTGGAAGAATCCTCTGTGAGGACATCCTGCACATAGCGTTGGAGGACGTACAACAGACTGAAGTTCTGAATCATAAGATTCAGGCTTAACTCCTGTGAGCGCCTCTCTAACGATATCTGTGTTGAGCTCGTCAAACTTTGGAATCTGCTGATTTCCAATGCACTCAATTCCGTGAATCTCGAGGAACTCCTGTAGATATGGGTCCATCTCTTCGATTACATATACCTTATCTACCTTGCTGCAGAAATCCTTGATTAGGTCTGTAGGTAGAGGGAATGTCATTCCTAGCTTGAGGTATGAAGCATCCTCGCCAAATGTTTCCTTAGCATACTGATAAGAAATACCAGATGTAACAACACCGATCTTAGTCGAGTGCCACTCAGGTTGGTTAATCTCTGCTTCATTTGCATAAGCTTCCATGTTAGCTAGCTTAGTCTCGAGATTAACTCTCATCTTCTTAGCATTAGCTGGTGCGGAAACATACTTTTCAATCTGCTTCTTGTAAGGAACGTACTCATGCTCTTCTCTATCGCCGAGTTCTACGATTCCCTTTGAGTGACAGACTCTAGTTGTTACATGGAAAAGAACTGGAGCATCGAATCTCTCGGAAAGACCGAACGCCATCTTCATGTAATCCTTACACTCCTGCGAGTTGGCTGGCTCTAGCATGAGCAGTCTTGCTGCCTTTGCGTAGTTTCTGTTGTCCTGCTCGTTCTGGGAGCTGTGCTGACCTGGATCGTCAGCGGATACGATAACAAATCCACCTGTAACTCCAGTATATGCGATTGTGAAGATAGGGTCTGCTGCAACGTTAACACCTACGTGCTTCATAGCGCAGAACGATCTAACACCTGCAATTGATGCACCGATAGCAGCTTCTGCAGCTACCTTCTCGTTAGGAGCCCACTCTGAGTACACATCATCCTTGTACTGAGGCATGTTCTCGAGGATCTCGGTGCTTGGAGTACCGGGATAAGCCGAAGCAAACTGGCAGCCGCCTTCATATGCGCCGCGAGCAATAGCTTCGTTGCCCGACATAATTACTTTCATCTACTTACCTCCTTAAGTTTAACCGCATTAAACTTGTCATAAATATAATTGAATTATACAAATGAATATATTGCTCGTCAAACAATGTCTTTTTGCTATTTTTTTGCTATTTTGTAGCTTTTTGACAAAATTATATGTGGTCATACTACAGTTTTTGTTTGTCTAGCCTTTATTTATGCGACTATGATTATATTTTTGTAAGAATTTTACATTTTAGCTGAAAATAATTTAGCGAATAATATCCGTTTACAAATTATACAGTTTGATATGCTATGCACTGTTCTCTTTCCATAAAAAAATGTATTCCTCGTGATGAATCCTTCCACCGATCTGGCTCGAATCCGTTAGCTAGCTCTACCCATTTCCCTCGTTCATAGTAGAAATCTGGATCGACTGTGGACTGAGCCCAGTCGTAGCTGATAGTCTCATCTATGCTCTTAATTGATAGTACCTTGGCCTTGTCGCATCTGCAGGTTTCCCGCGTAGCCGAGACTCGCCGTGCCTCTCTTGGAACTAGGAGCTGAACTACTCTGAGCTCGGAGCAGCATTTCCATGCTATAAATGCACCTTCCTCCGGAGGCACCATCCTGTACCATTTGGTATTTTCATCTACGATGATGCCATCGAGATTGGCGCCCTCGAGGACTGCGGCATACAGATTTGCTCCGCTTAGGTCGCTGTCCGAGAGGTCGATATCGCGGAAGATGGCTTCGGTCATATCGGAACCTACGAACCTGCATCCGTGCATCGGGCACTCTCGAAAGAGTGTGCCCGATATGCTGGATCCGCTGAAGTCTGCGCCTATGAGGTTGCAGTTCTCAAAGCTGCAGAGCTTAAACGTGATATTTGTCATGTCAAATCCTTCGAGATCTGTATCACTGATGATGCTTTCCTCCACTATGAGTCTATCGGCTTTATCTCTATCTATTATTAAATTTTTAAACTCATCTGATGTGAATGCTTTATTCATTAACCTTCTTCTCCTCAGTTTCTTGTTATATTTCTAGTTCTTACCATGCATTTCTATGCCTTTTTTATCAAAGTTGGCAGATTAACACTCCTATACACATGTATCATGACAATTGCCCACTTATATATCACACATACATTAAAACATTTAAAATGCAGGAGAATATTGATATTACAGAAATCATGAAGCTACCCTCTAACTGAATTATATCACTTATCGCTGTGTTTTAAACTACCGAGAGGGGGTGTGAAGGGGTGTACTATAGAAATGTGCACAATAATACGAAATACAAAATCATAAAACTTATATATTTATTCTCCCTACTATTGTTGTGTGATTTCACAAAGAAATTTAACATTTTTGGATTTTTCCTTGACTTTAGACCAAAGTTGGTATTAATATAGAACCAGCTTTTGAATAAGACTGACTCGATAGAGGTCGCGGAGCTCAAGAGTACCTGACAGCTACAGCGTGGGAAGCTGCTGCTAGGGAAAGGGAAATCCGCCGAAGAGAATATCACCCCAATGATATTTTCTGGGTCGGTGCAGAATATGCGCCGAACTGTCACATCGTAAAATGTGGAGCGCTATCAATGGTATAAAGCTAATGCGTATTTTTGCATTGCTTACGTACGAACCATGGATACGTTTCAGACGTTATTCATGGCTATTTTATTTATACGGAGGTTTTAAAATGATACGCATTAACAAAAGTAGAATTATGTACGTGTTCGGGCTTACCGCGCTCTTCATAGCGGCTGTGCCGATTGTAGCAATGGCTGCTGACAGTAAGCCTGCAATGTATGCAACGATATGGGCTGTACTACCGCCTATCGTCGCTATCGGACTAGCCCTCATCACAAAAGAAGTATACAGCTCGCTGTTCATCGGAATTCTTGCAGGAGGACTTATATATTCTGGAATGAATTTCCCTAAATTCATGAATCATGTGATGATAGATGGATTCGTTTCATCACTGTCTTCAGCGGGAAATGTAGGGATCCTAGTTTTCTTAGTTATACTCGGTATGCTCGTAGCTATGATGAATCTATCAGGCGGTTCCGCTGCTTTCGGAAATTGGGCAGCTCAGAGGATAAAAACTCGCCGTGGTGCACAGTACTCGACCGTTACTCTAGGAATTCTCATTTTCGTAGACGACTACTTCAACTGTCTAACTGTTGGTAGTGTTATGAAGCCACTTACTGACAAATACAACATATCGAGAGCTAAGCTCGCATATTTAATAGATGCAACTGCAGCACCAGTCTGCATTTTAGCTCCTATTTCATCTTGGGCTGCAGCTGTAAGCGGTTTTGTAGAGGGAAAAAATGGTCTAAGTATATTTATTCAGGCTATCCCTTATAACTTCTACGCACTTCTCACCATCGCCATGATGTTCATGATTATAACTATGAACTTCGACTATGGAAAAATGGCAGTTTATGAGAAAAATGCCGTAGAAAACGGCGACCTATTCACAGTGCAAGATACTGCAGCATTGAAGAATGACAGTGCTGCCGAGACAGTGCATCAAGGAATAGTAATGGATTTGATGTTCCCAGTAATAATTCTCATCATCTCTTGCATCACTGGCATGCTATATACTGGAGGATTCTGGAGCGGAAAATCATTTGTAACTGCATTTGCAGGTTGCGATGCATCCACTTCGCTAGTGCTCGGAAGTGTTGTTTCACTTGTTATTACAGTTGTCTACTACATGATTAGAAGAGTCGTTCCTTTCTCGGAGCTTATGGAATGTGTTCCAGAGGGATTCAAATCAATGGTTTCACCAATTCTCGTTCTGACAATGGCATGGACTCTAAAAACCATGACTGATTCTCTAGGTCTAGCGCAATTCGTTGCCAATATGATGGATAAGATTCCTGGCGGATTAATCATGATAATACCTGCGATGTTCTTCCTCGTATCTTGCGCTCTAGGTTTTGCGTCTGGCACATCGTGGGGGACTTTCGGAATACTAATTCCTATAGCACTTGCAGTAACTGCGAATAGACCTGATATGATGATTGTCCTCATCTCTTCCTGCATGGCTGGTGGAGTTTGCGGCGACCACTGCTCGCCAATCTCAGATACGACAATCATGTCATCTGCAGGTGCAGCTGTTAGACACCTCAGCCACGTTGAGACTCAGCTACCTTATGCTATGACTGTTCTCGCTGTATCGGCTATATGTTATGTAATTGCTGGCATCATGGAATCGCCATGGGTTGCGCTCGCGGTAGGTCTCGTACTTCTATACATGGTTCTGCGCTTCTTCAAGAGAAGAGCGGGTTCGTATGTAGTTGACGAAGCTCAGGCTATTGAGACTGCAACTGCCCAGGGTTAAGAAGTACACTATCTATGAATCCTTGAAAAAAATATATTTTATCCTTGCTGAAAAGACTAAAAAGGGAGCTATCACTACTGTGGTGATAGCTCCCTTTCTGCATTTATCGATCAGAGCTGCATAAACGGGATTATATGTAGTGCAGCCGCTACGATAAATAATCCTAGCAAGATGAACATGCTTCCGATAATGCAGTACGCCTTCTTGCTATTATTAATTACATCTTGTGGATTTAACTCCTTTATATAAAATCTTGTAGGCGAATGTTTGTCGTAAATTATAGTGATGGGAATATCATCCTTGTGCTCACATTTTCTCAAAAATGAGGCCTTGCTATCTGAGCCAAAGAACGTTTTGCTATATCTGAGGCTTTTACCACTTTGACTCTTGAAGGCAATCTCACAGTCACACTCGAAGCTATATCTTGTGCTTCTAATCTCGATTACCTTTAGGAAGCCTTCCGTTTCAAGTACATTTGTGCCATCTACCACTAGATCATTAATATCCTTCTCCTTGCATAAAGATAGTCGTCCTGCAGATATAAGCATCCAGCCTATTAACATCATTATAAGAGCTATAAAATACATCATCTAATCCGCACCATTAGTATCCTAGTTGTTCTGCACTAGCGCAAGCAATGTTTTATAAGCCACAGGTCCTGCAACCTTATAGCCGGTGCCACCGTTTTTAACCCATGCCACGAATGCATATGGATGATCTGCATCATCTATAAATCCAACGAACCACGCATCAGGTGTTCCGCTCCCAGTCTCTGCTGTTCCAGACTTTGCATAGATGTCGAGCCCTCGGAAATTACTCTCTCCATATGTAACCTTAACGTCATTTTTCATCATGCTCTTCATCTTACCTGCGGTGCCACTGCTCAGGTAATTACCTAATGAATCACCGCCAGTAACCTTTTTAAGGAAATTAGATGAGCCTATTATATAAGGATTTATAGCTTTGCCACCATTTGCAATAGCGCCCATATAGACCATCATCGAGGCAGGATTTACGAGGTCATCAGCCTGCCCGATACCCGCCCAACTAAGTTTAATTGGGTCATCTTTTGGAAAAACGAATGTGCCCTTTGCTGTCTTAATTCCGTTTATATCGAGCGAGTTGGTAAGTCCAATCTTCTTGACGTAATCCCTCATGGTGCTTGCACCAACCTTACGAGTGATTTCTCCAAATGCGCCATTACAAGACTTTGCGAGTGCCATCTCGAAGTCAACATGCCCATGTCGCTCTGTGCACTTTATCGGTGACCCATTTACATACGTAACACCAGTACAGTTAAAGCTGAAATCATCTATATCATCTACATTATCAATTGCCGCTGCAGCGGTTACCGTCTTAAATGTTGAGCCTGGAGTGAGCCTTCCCGAGAGGAATGTATTGAAATATTCAGATGAACTAGAACTTGTTGGAAGTGTCCCCTTAGGATCAACCGATGGCGTACATACCATCGCCATTATCTCTCCAGTTTTATAGTTGTATACTCCGACCATCCCTTGGCGGTTACCGAGCGCCTTATATGCAGCTAAATTAGCCTTTGCATCTATGGTTAAATTGATTTTGCTTCCATCCTTAGTGGTATCATAGGTCCCGTTCAGCAGGTCGTACCCTATGAGCTGCGGTCTAAACACGTTGATTGCGCCCGTCGCAATATTGCCCTTTGGATCCCCAACCGCATGAACAGTTGCTTTTCTAAGTGAAGCATCAGAAGGATATACGAGTCCCTCCTTGGTACAGTTAAGAAGCATAACACCGTTTCGGTCGTAAATAGTACCACGATTGACTTCACCATTAGTATATATCTGCCTATTTCCATAGAAGCTCGCCCAATCTTGCCCCTTGGTTACGAATCGCCACGTAAAAATCAATATCCCTATGAACAGCGCCGCGGCGAGTAGCAGACAGATGTTCGCTCTACGCTCTAGTTTCCGCATACGCTACCTCCTTTTGTCTTCGCACCCATCACGGTCTCCTCTTAATAGCAAGGCTTGCATCCTTACGCATATCCGCAGCCTTAAAGTATGCCAGCATTGCCCATGAACACATTGCACTCGTACCACCCGTAGATACAAATGGGAAAGTAACTCCAGTTAGAGGAAACAGGTCTACCGCTCCAAATATATTTAGCATGGTCTGAAAAATCATCATTGTCGCAGCGCCGCACGCTGCTATCGTGTAAAACGCTGACCTTCCTGCTACAATTGAATTTACCGCAAACAGCGAAAGGGTAATGATACATAGGACAAGCAGAATTGATATTATAAGTCCCCATTCTTCAGTTACAAACCCAAACACAAGGTCTGTGTTAGAGGCTGCGACAGTCTTTAGAGACCCATTTCCAGCACCAAGGCCTAGAAGACCTCCACCAGATGCATAAGACATGGTTCTAGTCTGCTGGTATCCCATGCCATTGATAAAATCTGGCTCCCACACGTGTCCCCAGGCATTGAATCTGCTCAGTATATATGGTTTGAACCTGAGCACAAGTATGCCCATAATTCCGGCTGCACCTATCGTGAGTATAAGCCTCGAAAAATCACCACTTCTTAGGAACGAAATTACCAGATATGTTACGAAGAAGATAAGCGCACCTCCGAAGTCTCCCATCTTGGCAAGGCAAGCCAGGCAGAACAAGGAGAATAGCATGAAACCATAGAGATTTTTCCTGTTGAAGAGATTCTCCATGGTTGCTGCACCGATGCATATGAATGCAAGCTTGACAATTTCAGAAGGCTGAATTGAGATGCCACCGACAGTAACCCAGTTAGCAGCTCCGAATTTAGTCGTTCCGAATATTACATTGAACAGCAGTAGCCCTATAGCGAGCACAGCGAGCACTGGCTTAATCTTCTCCGTCCTCCTCAGATCTCGCATATACATGCACATGAATATGAAGATAAAGATCCCGACAAGCGTTGCAATATACTGCTTCATTGTAAGCGCAGGGTTGGCAGAGGTCGTGACCGCTAGTCCTATAGTCGACATGAAGAAAGCTATCATCTCCATCTCAAAACCTTTGCTACCCATGGCTCTAAAAAGAATCACATAAATCCACATAGTAGCAGAAAGCAGCGGAATTGAAAGAAGCGCCCCTGGAGTAAGATTCGTCCCCATGCCAATTATCAGCTGTATCATCGTCAGAAACTGAAATGCGGTGATTGCAACCATAAGAGGCCATGGCGAGACAGGTTTCTTATCCATCGAGCGCATAGCATCATTATTCTTTTCCTCTTCAACACTTATCGCAGCGAGCGTGCACTTTGCACCGCCCATCGTGATTTCGTCACCAGGATTAATTATGTATTTCTTACGCGGAATTAGCTGGATACCATTGATAATGGTCCCATTCTTGGAATTCAGGTCCTTAAACATCCATTTTCCGTCTTTGCGGCGAATCAAAAGTGCCTGCGTATTAGAAATTGTATCGAGTTCAATACGCAGGTCAACAGATGACGATCTGCCGATAATGTTCTCCCAATGCGTGATTGGAAGTGTAACACCATCCTCAACAGATAGGTAGCCCCAGACTTCTGGCGTCACTCTAGTTGAGAGTAATGACATGATGGACCTCATAAGAATGTAAACTGCCAAAATTACGAAGATCCACCTTGATGCCGTCGTTATGTATTTAGCGAAAATAGGATTATTCTCGACAAAAGTAAGTACGGATGTAAATAAACTATCTATGGTCACCACCCCATTTACAGTAATCTCTATTTCTTCCAGGAGCTCTTGAGGCTTACGATGCTGTTAAACACCTTCTCGTCATCTGTCGTTAACTCGCTATCCGCAATATAATATCCTTTGCGGAAGAATTGGAATCTCTCGCCAGCCTTGACATCGGAAACTGATGGCTCAGCATAGCCCCAGGTCTCATGTAGCGAATCTGGATTGAGCTCTAGATTGCCATCTTCATTTTCAATCATAAGTGTCTGATACTCTCGTATCTTAATCTTCACTGCCGTAGAAGCTTCTACGAAGTGAATTGTCCCCTTCACCTTGCGATTTCCACCTTCGGTTCCACTCTTAGTCTCTGGATCGTAAGAGCATAGAAGTTCCTTGATGGAGCCATCTTCGTTCTTAACAACCTCGTTACACGTGATAAAATAACCACCCTTAAGTCTAACCTCGTTGCCAGGGAACAGCCTGAAATACTTCTTGACAGGCACTTCCATGAAATCCTCTCCGTCTATCCATAGTTCACGACCAAACGGAATTTCTCTTACTCCAAGCTCTGGAACATTTCTGTTATTCTCAACCTCGCAAGTCTCAATCTGCCCTTCCGGATAGTTTGTAATCACTACCTTAATCGGATTCATTACGACATTACGAGCAGCAACCTTGAACTGAAGGTCATCACGCACGCTAGTCTCGAGCTGTGCAAAGTCTACTGTCGAGTTAGACTTAGCTACACCGATATCATCGCAGAAGCTTCTGATTGCCTCAGGTGTATATCCACGTCTCCTAATGCCCGCAATTGTAGGCATGCGTGGATCATCCCAGCCTGAAACAGCACCTTCATCAACGAGCTTCTTGAGATATCTCTTACTCATAAGCATATTGGTAATGTTGAGCCTTGCGAACTCAATCTGCCTTGGTTGTGGATTCCAAAAGCCAACTTCATTAAGTACCCAATCGTATAGTGGTCTGTGGTCCTCGAACTCGAGCGTACAGATGGAATGTGAAATCCCTTCAATCGCGTCTTCAATCGGATGAGCGAAGTCATACATAGGGTATATGCACCATTTATCACCGGTGTTGTGATGAGTGGCATGTGCGACTCTATAAATAATAGGATCCCTCATATTGATATTAGGTGAACTCATGTCAATCTTGGCACGAAGCACCGCCTGTCCATCACCATACTTTCCAGCTTTCATGTCTTCAAAGAGAGCTAGGTTCTCCTGAGCTGTTCTATTTCTATATGGACTTTCCTTACCAGGCTCAGTAAGCGTACCTCTGTACTCCTTCATCTGCTCAGCTGTGAGCTCGCAGACATAAGCCTTACCCTTCTTGATGAGCTCAATCGCTGCATCATTCATAGTGTCGAAGTAGTCAGAAGCCCACCTCTTCTCATCCCACTCGAATCCGAGCCAACGCACATCCTCTTCGATTGAATTTACGTATTCCATATCCTCTTTTACAGGATTGGTATCGTCGTATCTGAGGTTGCATTTTCCGCCGTATTTCTTAGCAGTTCCGAAGTTAAGGCAAATGGATTTTGCGTGTCCAATATGCAGGTAGCCATTAGGTTCCGGTGGAAATCTCGTATACACCTCTTGGTATTTACCCTCCGCTAAATCCTCATCTATCATGTTGTGAATGAAATTGCTTCTCATCGTAGTTTCTGGTGAATGCTCTTTATCGGTAGCCATCATTGCCCTCCTCGGCTTAGTTTAGTGCATGTTCGCCAAGTCACGAACGCTAACCTTCACGCGGTTACCCGATGCGTCCACAACTTGGCGAATGCGTTAATTTTATTAAAATTATATCATAATCATGCAGTTTTCAAAAGGTGGAGCAACTCATAAGCCCTAAAAACACTGTGTAGATTATGTGGTCTAGATATCCACCCTTGCCAGTATCGCTGCTGGCGTCTTGCGCATCGTCTGGAAGACCGGCATCAATCCAACTATTAGGTTGAACAGCATGAGAACAAGGAATGACAGTACGCCTACCCAAGGAGCAATATAGAATTTCGCCCCTAGAAGTGCGGTTGTATGGCTGAGCACGTAATAAGCGCCCGCTATACCAGGAATAGCTGTAATCGCCGTGATTACTGCAATCTCTCCTATGAACATCTTATATATGTCGCGTTTCTTGAGCCCGATGGCTCTCATTGTGCCAACTTCCTTAATTCTAGAGAGGAATGACGACCTAAGCATCAAGAAGAGCTCTATTAGCGCAACTAAGATGATAATCCCCGCTGCAGTGAATGTGCTTCTGACGTTCTGAGCTTCTGAAAGTTTATACTTCTCCTTATCACGGTCATAGTTGATTTGCACCGAATAACCCTGCTCAGTAAGTTTGTCAGCAAGCGAGCCTGGTTCATCCGAGTACACAGATACAACTCTCTGCTTTGATATATATCCTAGCAGGATTGTGTGATTAGTCGTGTAGTACGCATCGTCATCTTGTGAATCTGTCGTGTAGTATCCGACTACCTTGAGCTTATGATTGTTTATGTTTGCGGAAATCTCTTTGTTAAGTGGCATATCCTCTTCATGAGTATCTCGCACTACGACCTCGTAATCATTCGCTGGCGCCTTGCCCTTCTTGATCTTGATTGACGAAGGTGCATAAGCATAATCTGTGATTGGATTATCGCTGTCTTGATTGGATCCTTCATTCGCATTTTCTATTGGCATGCTAGAAGGTGCATCGAGTGTCGAAGTTGACTGGCTATACATGAGCACATCCTGGCAGTAGCTGTCTGCAAAGAAAGCAGATGGTGAATTTAAATTCGAAATCCCTGTTATCGTGAATTCTCCGAGGTTTTTCACTTTGATTTTTCGACCAATTAGATCGGATGTCTTGATTATACCGACTTCCTGAACAACTCTCGACTTGAACATCTTGTCCACAAGCAGTTTATCTATGACAATGCCTCTATCGTCAGTCGGAAGCTTGCCCTTATACAGCTCTTCTTCCTTGAGCACACTCATCGGTGTTATCGACGCGCCAAACTGCATCTCGTAATTTGAGCTCTGCAGATATTCGGTAAATGGCATCCTCAGCATCACCTGCGTATTGCCTGTAAACGCGGCTCTCACCCCCTTGGTGTTCCGAAGCGTTTCGGCGAGTGTTGGGTCCTTCTTGGTGTTATTAACAGTTATATAGTTCGCATTAGTGGTGAGAAAGTCTTTTTCTTTGATATCCAGAGCTCCGAGCACATTGCTTACAGCTACAAATGTGAATATCGAAGCGAACATAAATCCTATGAGCAACAGTTTCTTGAGTCTGTTGAACTTCGCAACTGTCTTGAACCCGTTAGTAAACATCTTGATTGGCGAGTACAGCGAGGTGTACCTAGCCTTATATCCTTCAGGCAGATACTTGTCATACTCGAAGCGATTATTCTCGTATATACTGGAATCCATCGCCGAGTAATGGTCATCGATTAGTTCGATATTGGAATTCTCGTCCACAACGTTATATTTACCACCTGTATCTACGTACAGATTACCAGCTCTAAGGACTAGCTTTATACCAGCCTCAGAAAGCCCATCGCTATAAACATCAACCTGAATATCTTGGTTGCCATATGCATCATGTTTAGGCATATCCTTGAGATATATCTTATTCTCTAGTTGATAATCAAGATAGTTATCAGTATCGTTTTCTCTATCGCCGACGACCTTTCCATCCTTCATGTCTATGATTCTCGATGAATAGAACTCCGCTATTTTCTTCTCGTGTGTTACGAGCAGAACTAGTCTGTCCCTCGAAATAGTCTTGATGATATTCATGACCTCGATTGTGTTCGCACTATCGAGGTTTCCAGTCGGCTCATCGGCTATGATGATGCGCGGATTCTTGACAATGGCACGCGCGATTGCGACGCGCTGTCTTTGTCCTCCTGAGAGCGCATCAGTCGTCTTGTTTCTAAACTGATAGATTCCTACTGACTTTAGGCAGTAATTAACACGTTCTTTGATTACATGCTTATCTTTGATCCCAATCATTCTAAGCGCAATTGCGACATTTTCAAATACCGTCATCCTGTCAAGCAGGTTAAAGTTCTGGAAAATGTACCCTATCTTAGCATTGCGTATCGAGTCTACCTTCGATGCTCTCATCTTGGATATGCACGCATCATCGATAAATATCTTGCCCGAATTAACCTTATCAAGTCCTCCGATAGCATTTAAAAGCGTCGTCTTGCCACATCCAGATGGTCCGAGTAGCGCTACAATGCCGGTCTCCGGTAACTCCAGAGAGGTGTCGTTAATTACATGTATTTCATTGGCTTTACGCTTATTGAAAAACTTATTTACATGTTGCAACTTAATCATTTTTAGTCCTCCTCTCTATAAATATTCATCGCCGACTTCTTGAAAATTTTGCGCGAGTATCTGTTTGCTATCAGAAGCGACATAAGCATAAGCGCTACCGTAAGAATGATGTAATCCTTAAATTCTAGATATAATAGCGCATTTTTAAGCGCTTTTACATTCACCAGACCCTTCGAGGCAAGATAAATGCCCACGAAATCTACCGCAAGTGCAATTGCCATCATCATCAACAATTCGATGCGCAGAATCGCACTCGTATTCTTCCTCGTACCACCGAGAATTCTTAGTGTCGCATAGTACGAATTTCTCGATTTCATGATCAGTCTTATTATCGTATAGGCGATAAAGAACAGCACCACAAATCCTATAGCCGTGAAAACAACCTGAAC
Organism: Mogibacterium diversum; assembly: GCF_938028775.1. Lineage (GTDB taxonomy): Bacteria > Bacillota > Clostridia > Peptostreptococcales > Anaerovoracaceae > Mogibacterium > Mogibacterium diversum_A. The sequence continues at coordinate 77,403 of NZ_CALIZG010000021.1, read as the reverse complement.
CAGTTTTACCAGGAACAGCTGTGGTAAAGGATCCTTTGTAATCATCTTCTTCATCGAAAACGTCTTGTATACGCCGAACTTGTCGATTGATGAAGCCAGAGCATTCGCATTGAGATCATTATCTGCAAATACGCTTATCTGATAGTTCCCTCGATTGTATAAGGTGTCATAATCTTCAGGATTTATATATACTCTCGCATTTTTTGTCTCATAATCATCCTTCGAAATTCCGAGCAGCTTCTGTGCGCTACTCTTACTCACACTCTTTGTAGTTTTGAGTGCAATATCCGCGGAATAATATATATTTGAGATTGAGATGTTAAGCGGTTTATTCTGCCATTTTTCGTCCTTGTAGTTCTTAGTCTGATCTTCATAGATGTATGCTTCACCCTTTGGTACGTTAGGATTCGATTCTATAAATGACCTGGCATTGGCCTTTTTCACCTTTTGACCACTGAAGTCAACTACGGCACTTGATTTTGTGCTAAGTGTGTTCATTACTACTTTTCTCGCAAGAGCATCGCTGCAGTAGTACTTTACGGTTCCAGTGCTTGGGTTGATTCCAGATTTAAATGCATCATCATAAACTATAACACCCGTCACTCTGACCTTTCCAACTTGAAGGGTTTCTCCATCCTCGTCTCCCATAAGGTCAAATTCCTTGCCGAGGAGCTCATCTCTATTCCCCTTAAGCGCATCGTAGGTCATCGTGGACTTGTCTGTTACAACGACTATGTCATTTTCCTGCTCTGGTAGCTTTCCGTATGTTAGATCCTTTGTCTTTATCTTCTGCCCGGGATATAGAAGCCCATTCATAAAGATATTAGAATCGAGCGTAATCCTCGCATCAACAACGGGATCTTCCTTGATGATGCTTTTGACATGCTTTAGCTTTTCAATCTGTGCATAATCCTCATCTGTAAACGCAGAGTTATCTGACTTCTTTACGATTATCCGATCTGCACTAGTGTTGCTAAAGTACTGATTGCCAAGGCTATTGATATCTTGTCTGTGCAGCGACTCTTTCGTGGACGAATACTGTCCTAGCACCGATGTCGCAACGAATATATAGATTATGAACAATAGAATAAACTTGGTCGGTAGATTGAACGTATTCCTGACACCAAGCCTTAACTCGTTCATAAGCCCCATCTCATCATGACGAGTCAATTTAGATGCATTACGCTTAGCTCTTTCTGATCGTGATTCAGCTCTCTCAGGAGTATATGATCGTTCTGCTTTGGCTTGCTTTTTTAAAGCCTCCACTTCTTCAGCTTCTCTCTCCATATTTCTAGCTGCTCTACCTCTACGCATTGGGACTGGTGATATCTCATCGTCCTCAATCTCTTCACGTGTGATTCTATTTACAACATCGGAATATCTAGAATCTTCTGGCACTTCAAAATCGTCAGAATCTGCCGCTTCAAACTCACCTTCGGAGACTCCTGGAATTATGAGTTCTTGTTCGAATGCATCGATTTTCGCCTCTGTATTCTGACTAATTTCTGGATTATGTCGCACCCTGGTATCCGCCTGTTCACCGGAGCCCTGTTGCTCGTTATCGAGGAATTGCTCATTATCTGAATGAAACTCTATTATTTGACGTTCTCTGACCTTCTTATCCTCTATTATCTTTCCGTCATGAACTGTTATTTTGCGGGTGACGAATTTTTCAACCTGCTCGTAGTTATGAGTTACGATAACTACAAGCTTGTCCTTGGAGATTCTGTAAAGCGTTTCAATAACCTTTGCAGCTGAAGCCGTATCTAGATTACCTGTTGGCTCGTCCGCAACTATGATAGGTGCGTCCTTGGCAAGCGCACGCGCAATCGCCACTCGCTGCTTCTGCCCGCCGGAAAGTCTCGACGCCTTAGTCCTTCTGTATTCACCGAGATTTACGAGTTTGATAAGTTCATTTACACGTTCCTTGCAATCGCTGTGCTTCATGCCGCACATCAGCATCGATAGTTCGATGTTCTGATACACGCTATAACTGTTCACAAGATTAAAATCCTGGAAAATATTACCGATAAATGTCTTCCTATACCTCTCGTAATCCTCCGTCTTGAAGGCGCTTGTGTCCTGTCCGCCAACGAACATTTCACCTTCTTCGTAAGTGTCTAGCCCAGAGATTACGTTAAGCAAAGTGGATTTTCCGCTTCCACTCTCCCCTGTAATAGCAACGAACTCGCCCATGTCAAGGTTGAGATCTATTCTAGATAGTCCTGTACTGACAGTATCCTTGTTGGTGTAATACTTGGACACCTTATGCAGCTCAATCATGTGTGACATATGTTCCTCCTGTGCTCATGGTTTAATAGAGAACACCTGTTGTTTAATCAGATTTTAATGGGGCAAGTAATTGTTTTCAACAATATTCATATTCATTAATATATTGCTAATAGATTATTAATAATTGCATGCGATTCTTAATTATATGTATTGTGTTAATATTATGATTCATTCATTTGACCAACTCTACCATTCGCAGTATAATCATATACATCAACCAAATATCCATCTGCAGGTGTAGTTTAATGGTAAAATTCGAGCTTCCCAAGCTTGCGTCGAGGGTTCAATTCCCTTCACCTGCTCCATGCAAAATAGCAGACGGTTCATCCGTCTGTTTTTTTGCATATAATGAGGTGGGAATTGAACCCGAGACGCAAGCCATACAATCGGAGAGGGGGCGAATCTGGGTGTATCCTATCATAAGCAAACACCCAGAAAACCGCTGTCAAGGTGCGTAGCCCGCAGCGCGGCGCCGAAGGCGGCCTTGATAGTGGGATATTCCCTTCACCTGCTCCATGCAAAGGAGGTGCAAATGCACATCCTTTTTGTTATTCGTGTGGAATTGAACCCGAGACGCAAGCTATACAATCGGAGAGGGGGCGAATCTGGGTGTATCCTATCATAGGCAAACACCCAGAAAACCACTGTCAAGGTGCGTAGCCCGCAGCGCGGCGCCGAAGGCGGCCTTGATAGCGGGATATTCCCTTCACCTGCTCCATGCAAAAACAGACGGTTCATCCGTCTGTTTTTTGTATATAACGAAGTGGGAATTGAACCCGAGACGCAAGCCATATAATCGGAGAGGGGGGCGGTTTCGGGTTCGCCGCATGAACCGTTTTTAGACTCTACTTCTTTAAGCACACATAGAGAGTTGGAAGTCCATTATCTCTATCCTCTTTTCCTGTCTGCTTATCAAAAAATCCTATATTGTCAAATCCCTCAAAGTTAACAAGGTCACCAAGTTCTTTATTCGCCATGAGGTTATGAATTTTGAACATTAACTCCTCTAGACTAAAACATATTCCATCATCAGATTTAAGGTATCCCATTATCTTTACTTGCCACATTCCATCATTTCGCTTTTCTTCTAAGACCTCTGCATCATTAAAAAGAATTTCATTTTCATGAAGCTGCTTAGTGCTCTTTATATACGCCTTATATACAACAAGCAGTTCCCCTGCATCTATAGGAGCATTAACATCTTGGGCATGCCAGTCTTCGCCGAAATTCTCTATCATGGCATCATCAAATTCCACGGCAAAGGCATATCGAGAATATTTATGCTGATCAAATATCCAGTTTACATCGTAGTGGCCTGCGAGCTTCTTTGACACTCTGGTTGTATACTGCCATCTTTTTTCGTACTCAGGATCAAAATCATCATAGTTGTCAACCTTTGTTTTTTTATAATTTACGTATTCCTTATAAATCCTAGGAAATTCGGTTTTGTGTTCCATAAGAAAACCTTCAAGACCGCTACTTTCTATAGGCTCTATACACCAATCTACAACTTTTTTATCCTTAGTGATATCAACTGCTTTATCAAACATTTCAAGTGCTTTTAGCATATATTTTTCAATGTTTGGGAATCGCCTGTAGGTATAAGTATATCCATATCTATAGTACCAAATTGCATCTCTATCTGACTCCGGAATAAGATCCATGATTTCAATGGCTTTCTTAAACTTTCTATCATTGTTGTACGCACGTGCCAGGGCTCCAAGAAGTCTGCTGTTCAGATTCTCTATACCCACTGCATTAAGATATTCAATGACACGTTTTATCTCGAATTCGTCATTGAGTCTATCTATGAAGAAAACCTGTTCATCTTCGTCCAAGCTCTTAAACTCATCAATCGTTACCATTGTTATGTATTTGCGAAGTCCTTTTATAAAGTTCTCAAAGTTTTCTGCGAGCAAAGTTTTCTTGTAGTCGTTTACCTGATCTATAAGAACCACCTTAGGCTCTCCCTTTGCTCCACATTCGCTATAGTCTAGGAATATCACCTCATGACAATCGCTTGTGGTTAAGGCAATAGGAAGTCCAATGTCCGGATAACCCCACTCCTTACATATCATCTTTGCGCCACTATCCCCGCAAATAGAATACTCCAGTTTGGAATCCACACCGTAAATAGCGGTGAGATAAACAGGTACAAACTCCTCATCTTCTTCATAGTAGAAAAGAGAGTAGAAAGGTGCACCTCCATTTTGGATACTTAGCAATTCTATATATGAGTCAGGAAGCTTATATCCAAATTCGTCCTCAACACGTTTTACATCTTGTTCTTTTAGCACGCCACCGTTGAAGTATGTTAACTTATCGTTATTGCTATCGTTATACCAAAATGAATCCCAATCAAAGTTTTCAAACGCCTTCATATGTCATCCTCAGAATTTTATCCATTCAAGTTTGTCTACATTTTAGACAGACGGTTCACCCGTCTGTTTTTTATTTATTATGCACGAATTATTATCTACTTGGACTGAAAATCTCTACGCAGATCCCCGTGTACTCTCTTTATCATATCTCCATACGGATTAAGAATATCGTCGATATCAAATTCATCATATGGAAGCAAGCAGTAGTAATCATTTACACGAGTAGGCTCTGTCACACCTTTACGAGTTTCAGCAGACACTTCGCCTTTTCCGATTATGTGTAGAACCTGAAACTCATCATCATAGATTATTTCCTCAATATCATCATCAGCGATGAAGAAGGTGTATACCGTAAGCTTTTCCTGATAGATGTAATAAATTCCCTCATCGCTCATCTCATATCTAACATTAAGTAATCCCTTAAATGGTGGATTGCTGATTAAGTTGCGCTGTCTTCCTGCCATGAAAATTATAAGTGCTGCTACCCAAATCGACACATGTAGATACCACTGCGGAACATTCGCATGCTTAATCGTGTAATAAAGCATTCCCAGAATTATTGCAGCCCCTAGTATAAGAGTCACACCTACAGCGCTGTTCTGCTTCCTTCGTGTAGGATGCGCTTCTGCCCATCTATTGCAGAGCATCTTTACCATCGGTAGCTGGCAATAATATATATCACGTTCGTTGTTTTCCATGTTAACCTTTCTATGCATATAAGCCGCGTGGCCTTTACCAGGCGACGTATCTGCTTTCAAATATTTTTGCCTTTTTAGTAATTAAAATTCTTACTTTTCCGCCCCTGTCATCGCCATTAAATCTATCCACGTGTCGTATTCTTCAGCAGTGAACAGTCCGAGTGAAGTCCCTGCTTCACAAAGAGTCGAATTATCTGCATGCGCCTTCTTTGCAACCTTAGCAGCATTCTCATAACCGATATGTAGATTAAGTGCGGCAGCTACCATAAGCGAGCGGTGTACGTTTTCATCCATCTTTTCAGAATTCACTGTGATGCCTTTTACGCACTTTTCTTCGAGCGAAATTAGCGAATCAGCTAGTAGATTCGCAGATTCTATAAATGCATCTATAAGCACTGGCATGAACACGTTGAGCTCAAAGTTACCCTGCGAGGCCGCCAGTCCGACTACAGTGTCATTCCCCATTACCCGTACAGCCACCATCGTCGCAGATTCTGTCTGAGTTGGGTTTACCTTGCCTGGCATGATTGAACTTCCTGGTTCGTTCTCAGGAATTAGAATCTCTCCGAGCCCACATCTAGGTCCGCTTGAGAGCCATCTGATATCATTGGACAGCTTCATCACATCAGCAGCAAGGGCCTTCAGTGCTCCGTGTGCAAATACGTACGCATCCTTGGAGCTCAGAGAATGAAACTTATTAGGTGCTGTGATAAATTCTTTCTTAGTTAAGCTCGTCAGCGCTTCGGCAGCTCGCTCAGCAAATCCATCTGGTGCATTTAGCCCAGTACCCACTGCCGTTCCGCCGAGAGCGATCTCTCTTAATCCATCGAGTGACTTCTCGATGTTATCGTAGTCATGTTCAAGCATCGAACGCCATCCGCTGATTTCCTGCCCAAAGGTCATCGGAACAGCATCCTGTAGATGAGTCCTTCCAGTCTTGATGACTTTCATGTATTTCTCTTCGAGTGATTTGAGCGTCTCTATCATAGTGTTTAGCGCTGGTAATACTCTATCTTCGAGTGCAAATACTGACGCGATACTCATAGCAGTTGGGAATGTATCATTAGAGCTCTGAGACATATTGACATCATCATTTGGATGAAGTACCGCTACGCCAGCCATCTCCTTTGCACGTCCTGCAATGACCTCATTTACATTCATATTTGTCTGAGTACCACTACCAGTCTGGTACACGACGAGCGGGAAGTTCTCATCTAGCTCACCGTTCAGAATCTGGTCGCATACTATCATTATGTAAGAAGCCTTCTCAGGCGCAAGCCTGCCGAGATCCATATTGGCACAAGCAGCAGCATTTTTAAGATATGCAAATGCGCGGATAATCTCAATCGGCATACGCTTACCAACCTTGAAGTTCATTAAACTGCGCTGTGTCTGTGCGCCCCACAGTTTATCTGATGGCACCTTTACTTCGCCCATCGTATCGTGTTCTATCCTGTATTCCATTTAGGCCTCTTTTCGAATTAATAGTTGCAAAATAGAGGATAGGCAATGCCACTCGACCTGGTCTTTGACCCCACACTTGCCTTGACCCGAGTTTCCCGGAGGACTTACTTCTAAGCTACGCCATGATCACTGCCGTCTCCGCAGCAGCTTACGTGGATCCCTTTGCCCGTAGCTGGCTTGGACTTTCAACCACGAACATGACCTTGCCATATCCTACTTGCTAGAATACCATTTTAAACACCGCTTTACAAACAGCATTTATATTGCCGCCTTAACCATGTCTGCTCCCGCCGCAAACGTCATGACGTCAGCACGACTAACCCCTGCCGCCTTGAGCAGCCTCGCGATTGAATCAACAGTTGCTCCAGTCGTGTAAATATCATCGACTATAAATATATTTTTCCCGAAAATTTTCCGCCTCATCCCTTCATACACCTCAAATGCAGACCTCACATTGTTGAGGCGCTCCTCGGGTGAAAGCCTCTTCATCACCCCCGTGCTTTTGCACCGCATCACAACATCTGCTCTATACTCTATCCCCATTAGCCTCGCCAGCTCCTTGGCGATAAGTGCCGCTTGATTAAAACCTCGTTTTCGTTCCTTAGTCACATACATGGGAACTGGGACTATGATATCTGGATACTCTTCTATACCTGCAGCTTCAAGCCTGTCATACATAATCTCTGCTATTATCGGTGCGATATACGTCTTGCGCTTATACTTTAGGTTGAATATAATCTCCTTCTCGTACATTCCGTACTCGGTGCATGTATACCCTCTGTCAAATGAGTGTCCGTGTTCCCTGCAGTTGTAACAAATTGAGAGAGGATTGTGGTCCCCGAGTAGCTTGCCACATTTGTCGCAGGTTCGCACATTCGCCCAGCTTATATTGTCTGAACAAGACTTGCACAGGCTGTATGGGACTGATGAGTCGATTAGCCTCCCACAGCAAATACAATATAATGAGTCCGGATATATGAGTCCTAACAAAGTATCTATCAATAAAAAAACCTCCTACGATATCACTTTTAATTCTATGATATCGTAGAAGGAATTCCCTTCAGCACAGATTTATATATGTGGCAATCAGAGTTTTACTTTCCAAGGGCTTGTACAACCTCTTTAATCGGTACATCATTGCTACAAAATACAACAGCCTTATCTGTAAGCAATATATAGTAGCAATCATACTGATAGGTTCTATATCCCTCTCTTGAAGTCTCTAATCCGCCGGCAGTCAGCATATCAACAGTTACCCAGCTTTTCTCATAATACTTTTTAGCGGTGATTTTATTAGCACTAAATGTTGAATATGTCATTTCGCTAATTCCATACTTGTAAACATTCTTTCCCTCAACTTTTCCGACCAAATCCAAAGACCTGTCCTTTGTCCAGTCAAAATGTGGCATATTACTAACTCCATGCAGGTTCCATTGAGCAAAATAGAATGTCACTCCCAACCCCACCACTATAATAGCCAGTATTGTTCCTAAAATAATTGATATTTTTTTGTAAAAATTAACTTCATTTCTTCTATCGTAATTCATATCCCTTGTCTCCTTGTAAGTAACTCGATGGATATAACGACTTAAGTGAAGCACGCACTTATGACATTTATGCACAGTATAGCACAGTATAAAATACCATTTTCTATACTTATTTTATATTAAATAATATTAAATTTTTACAAAAGACCGCCCATATCGACTTCCCTGAGCCTCGCCTCAAGCCCAGTATAGCGTTCATCTATTCTGTTGTTATCAATCATCCTATGCATACGCTCCTCTGAGCCAACCAGGATCACCAGCTTCTTACCCCTAGTAATCGCTGTATATAGTAGGTTTCTCGTCGCAAGCATCGGTGGGAATCCTGACATCGGCATAATTACTACAGGGAATTCACAGCCCTGACTTTTGTGAACAGTTACCGCATATGCAAGCTCAAGCTCATCGAGCTCCTCACTATCGTAGGTCACAAATCTGCCGTCAAAATCCACAACCATCTTGGCATTATCATTATCTATAGTATTGATTACGCCCATGTCACCGTTGAATATGCCGCGTCCGCTCTGCCTTCCGAGCTGCTGCCATTCCATTTGGTAGTTGTTTCTGATTTGCATGACCTTGTCACCCTCACGGAAAACCTTGGAGCCAAACTTCCTTTCATTTAGCTCTTCCGAAGCAGGATTGATTATGCTCTGCAACATCTCGTTAAGACTCGCAGTTCCAAGCCCACCTTTTCTGGTCGGTGTAAGCACCTGAATATCACCATTGCCCTTCACGAAGTCATAGTAGCTTTCAAGTCTTCCAGTCACAAGTTCTTCAATCGTCTCTCTGATTTCTTCTTCACCTCTTCTGTGCATAAAGAAGAAATCGCTATCTCTACCTCCAGATTCAGGGTATTCTCCACTATTAATAGAGTGGGCATTAACAACTATTCTGCTCTCACTCGCCTGTCTAAATATCTCCTCGAGCCTAATAGTCGGAACGTAGTCGCTATTAATCATATCTAAGAGCACGTTACCTGCCCCAACAGAAGGAAGCTGGTCAGCATCTCCAACTATTATAAGCCTACTATCGTCATCAAGAGCACTCAGAAATCCATCCATCAGCATGAGGTCAATCATCGACGCCTCATCCACTATGAAGGAATCCTCTTCGAGTGGATTTTCTGCATTTCTGCCAAATTCCATCTCGTTCTCATCCTCCGAGTACACGTACTCAAGAAGCCTATGTATAGTCATCGCCTCCACGCCAGAGGTCTCGGTTATACGCTTGGCCGCACGGCCTGTCGGAGCAGCAAGTGCTACCGAAATGCCCATTAGCTTGAAAATCTTTACTATGAGATTGATAATCGTCGTCTTACCTGTTCCAGGTCCGCCTGTAATAATAGTAATCTTGTTGGTCAGAGCAGCACGAATTGCCTTTCTCTGATCACCGGATAGCTGAATCCTCTCATCCGCTTCTGCGGCGTTGATAAGGTTGTCTGGGTCAGCAGCAAGTGGCGGCATATAGCCATTCATAATCCTCTTGATATGATACGTCACGCTCTGCTCCGCTTGATAGAAGAAATGCTGGTACACCACAGGCACACCATCGAGCGAATCTAGCTCAATTTCTCCCGCAAAGGCAAGCGTTGTAAGGTTTTCCTCGATTAACTCACTCGAGATGTCGAGTAGCTTTATTGCACTCTCAAGTAAAATATCCTTAGGTACATAAGTGCTGCCGCTATTCGAAAAAACCGACAGCGCATACTTGATACCACTCTGAATTCGGAACTCGCTCTCCGCCTCTATTCCGATTCTATCCGCAATCTCATCCGCCTTATTAAAACTGATACCATATATGTCTTCGACTAGTGTGTAGGGATTTTCTGTTACAACCTCGAGCGACTTATCTCCATATAGCTTGTATATCTTAACTGCCTGCGCCGGCTGAATTCCATACTCTCCGAGTCCGAGTGAGATCTTGGTAAATTCGCGCGACTCCTTGTATGACTTTGCGATTTTCTCGACTGTCTTAGGTCCTAGACCATTTATGGATAGCAGTGCCTCTGGATTTTCCTCGATTATATCAAGAGCGTCTTTGCCGAACTTATCGACAATTCTCTTGGCCATATTAGGGCCTATTCCCCTGATAGCTCCAGATGCAAGAAATACCCTTATCCCTTCCGCATCATCAGGTAGCTGTTCCTCATACGCAGACACGTTAAACTGCTCACCATAACGCGGGTGAATCTTGAAGCTCCCCTCCAGCTTGTACGTTATCTCAGGATTTATCGCATGGAACATCCCAGAGATTTTAAACTGCTCATCTTCCGTCTCGAAGAGGCATATCGCAAAGCCGTTGGATTCATTATTGTATATTACTTGCGTGATCTTACCGATCTTGATTTCCGTAACTGCCATTAACGCATCCTAATTCGCAAGCTATCGGGCTCTTTAAATCAAGTCATCTAAGCAATTATGACGCCTATCCCGAATGCCGCGTTTTAATTACACTGCCTAAAACGTGCGCTTATAAAGCCTTCTATTATCGAGTGGCCACACACGGTCACCGAACTCACCATCTGAAACTCCCTTGAGCCCTTCCTCCATATCGAACATCCTCGCATCGACAATGTCCAGGTAGTGCAGCATCTCTGCCTCTGGGAACAGCGGCTTCTTAGGGCTTCCAAACTCGGGTTCGTAGTGATGAGAGAGTATCATGTGTTCGAGCAGTACCGCCTTTTCCTCGCTGATACCGAGTTCCTTGCAAAGGTCATTTACAAGAGTAATTCCCTGTACAATATGTCCGAGCATCTGTCCCTTAAACGAATAGCCTGGCGATATGCCGTTCTTGTCTGACAGAATCTCATTAAGCTTCTCGATATCGTGAATCGCAACCCCAGCAACCAGAAGGTCTCTGGATAGATTCGTGTATACCTCGCACAGCTTGTTAGCACTCATCATCATGCGCTTGATGTGATAGAGCAGACCACCATACTCAGCGTGATGGTTGGACATCGCCGCTGGATAGTACATGAGCTTCTCTTTATTGCCCTCATATAGATGTAAACATAGCTTCTTGAAATCCTCATCCTGCATAGCGTTGATCTCACCGATAATGTATTCATACATATCTATCGGCTTTTCAGGCGCAGACTTCACAAAATCACTCATATCTAGCTCATCCTCTTCAGTTGCAAGCCTGATCTGGTTGATGCGCAGCTGAGTCTGTCCCTTCCAATCTGTCACAGCTCCTCTCACCTTAACGAGGTCGCCGACCTTGAGAGACTTCAGGAATTCGATGTTATTCTCATCCACGTCCCACTTCTTGGCGGAGAGGTCTCCTGTCGCATCGGTAAGCACCACATCCTGATACTCCTTACCGTTCGAGCCAACCTTAATCGAAGTGGCTTTAATCATAAAGAAGTCGGTGATGTTGGTGTTCGGTTTTATATCTATTACGTTCACATTTTTCATGTGTATACCTCCTAAATTTACCTTATGATTATACAACACTTTTCTAGGTGCCGCTACACCACGCGCCCTCCATTGAGGGCAGTTTGGACATGTGGTAAAATTATAGAAATCATGAAGAGAGGGCTTGAAAATGGGATTAAATGATACTCCTTCGGGAAATAGATATACAATCGGATTATTCGGACCGCGAAATGTCGGTAAATCTTCGCTTATAAATAAACTTCTCGGGCAGGATTTAGTGCTTACCTCGGATGTTGCGGGAACTACTACAGACCCCGTCTCTAAGAGCATGGAGCTACTACCTATAGGACCAGTCTTGTTCGTAGATACTGCAGGGCTTGACGATGAAGGCGAGCTCGGTCTAAAGCGTGTAAATAAGTCATATGAAACCCTCAGAAAGTGTGACCTGGCGCTGTTTGTGCTCGATGCGAGCAGGCAAAACGGTAAATTCTCAGCGATGGCAGGACAATTCCTTAGAGAGTCTCGCAAGAGAAATATGCCTACTATAGTCGTGGTCAATAAATGCGAGAGTATAGAAGGTCATGTTTCATACAGAGATTGCTTTGACATCCCTGCCGACGTCCCTATCGTCTGTACAGATGCACTCAGCGGTTCAGGCATCGAAGACCTTAAGCAGGCTATTATAAGATGTGCAAAGCAGGATGACTCTCCTATCGGTTTAACGGATGGAATCGTCAATAAGGGTGATGTCGTTCTACTCGTCACTCCAATTGATTCTGCTGCACCTAAGGGGAGATTGATTCTACCTCAGCAGCAAGTAATTCGAGATATCCTGGATAAGGGGGCAATGGCTCTTGTGGTCAAGGAGACAGAAGTCAAGGCTGCTATTACTGCTCTCGGCAAGGCTCCAGATATAGTAATCACCGACTCGCAGGCGTTTAAGTCAGTGGCAAACGACATACCATCTGATATGCCACTTACGTCTTTTTCGATTATATTTGCAAGACAGAAGGGCGACCTAGCGCAGCAGCTTCAAGGCGCACGTGCACTCTATGCACTCGAGGCAGGTGATAGAATTCTCATCAGCGAAGGCTGTACTCACCACCGCCAGTGCAACGATATCGGCACCGTCAAGATACCTAAGCTGGTCCGCATGATTCAGCCAGATGTAGAATTCGACTGGACTTCAGGCGGCGAGTACCCACGCGACCTCAGCGGTTATAAGCTTATAATTCACTGTGGTGCTTGCATGCTAAACAGGCGCGAGATGCAATATAGGCTCGGTGAGGCAGACACACAGGGCATCCCAATCGCGAACTACGGAATGGTAATCGCATACTGCAACGGGATACTTGAGAGGGCGATTTGTCCGTTTGGAATATAGGAGGACATCATGGATTTTAATGCAAAAAAAGCTGTCGATGCAACCGTAAAATGGATCAGAGATTGGTTTAAGGTGAACGGTCCCGGCTGCAACGCAATAATAGGTATCAGCGGTGGTAAGGACAGCTCGATAACTGCTGCCCTTCTGGTTAAGGCCCTCGGCAAGGAGAGAGTGCTCGGAATCATGATGCCTAACGGCGAACAGAGCGATATGGATATGGCACTGCTCCTGATTAACCACCTCGGTATAGAGAGCCATGTCATCAATATAGAAGCGGCCTACAATGGTGCAGTTAAGGATATAGAGTGTGCCATTGGCGAACTAAGCAAGGATTCTCTTATCAATCTAGCTCCCCGCCTCAGAATGGCGACTCTATACGCTGTCGGTCAGTCGAGAAATGGCAGGGTTGCCAACACCTGTAACCTTTCCGAGGACTGGGTTGGCTACTCAACTAGATACGGAGATGCGGCAGGTGACTTTAGTCCGATTTCATCTTTTACAACTGCCGAAATCCGCGCAATGGGCCGCGTGCTTGGAGTACCCGAAGTCTTGATTGAGAAGGTCCCTTCTGATGGTCTTAGCGGAATGACAGATGAGGATAAGCTCGGCTTCACTTACGAAGTTCTCGACCGCTATATCAGAACTGGCGAAATCGAGAATCCTAAAACTAAGGAGCGAATCGACATGCTTCACGAGCGCAATCTGTTCAAGCTGCGCTATATGGATAGTTTTAAGTATGAGTGGTAGTGCAGTTCACATTTAGCTATAATAACCGAAGCAAAAATACTGGAGCTAGGTCATCAGACCTAGCTCTTTCTTATCTTATAACTTGTTATTAATCGGAATTCCTCGTGCTACTTATCCCCCAAAACCGCCTTTATAACTTCTACAAGCTCATCCATCTGCTCCTTGGTTCCTATCGTTACTCTTATATAATCATCTATCCTAGGTTTAGCAAAGTGGCGCACAAGTACCCCTCGATCCTTAAGCTTCTCGTATAGCTCTCGGCCGCCGAAGCCGTCCAGCTTCATGTAAAGGAAATTTGCCTGAGATGGCAGTACATCAAAGCCTAGTTTCTTCAGCTTATCCGCTGCATAGTCCCTCGCCTCAATGATCCTCTGCAGGTTCTCCTGGTAGTAGTCCTCCGCATCAACTGCCGCCTCTGCCAGAATAAGTGACATAGCGTTAACCGCATAAGGATTTGTCGAATACTGCATCTTGGTCAGATCTTCGATTAGAGCAGCATCTCCTACCGCAAAGCCAAGCCTTCCTCCTGCAAAGCTCCTCGACTTCGAGAAAGTCTGCACGACAAGTAGGTTGTCGTATTTGCGAGTTAATGGAATAGCAGATTCAGCACCGAAACCTGCATACGCCTCGTCTATAATCACTACATTATCGGGATTTGAACTAACGAGCTCCTCTATCTGGGTACGTGTGAGTGCGATTCCAGTTGGAGCATTTGGATTAGGTAAAACTATATTCTTATCTATTCCTATGTATCCTTCCAGATCAAGAGTCAAGTCATCACGCAGTGGCTTAATCTCATAATTTATCTCATGGAGACGCGCCACAACCTCGTAGAAGCTATAGGTAACATCGGGGATAACAATACTGTCGTTCGTGCCGTTCCAAGCCATGAAAGCGAAGTTCAGAATATCATCTGAGCCATTTGACAGGAACACATTCTCTGGCTGCACTTCGTACAACTCTGCCATCTTGACCTTGAGTTTCCTGCCTGTCGGGTCTGGATAAAGGCGCATCTGCTCCATGTCAGCATCACGCATCGCTTGGTACACAGCAGGTGCAGGTGGGAACGGCGACTCGTTGGTGTTGAGCTTGAGATATTTCCTATCCTTGGGCTGCTCGCCCGGTGTATATGACTTGAAGTCCTTGTATAATTCTCTTATAAATCTGCTCATGACTATTACTGTTCTTCTGTATCTCCGTTTTCTTTAAAATTATTATTTTTATCCAGTACAGTTTTGTACCCGCCCTCTCCGTACATGAGGCATTTGTTGACCCTCGTAATCGTAGCGGAACTTGCACCGGTAAGTTTGCTGATCTCATTAAAGACTTTGCCATCTGTAAGAAGTCTAGCTACCTCAAGTCTGTGCGCTAAGTCCTGAAATTCTTTAATCGTACAAATGTCCTCGAAGAACTTTATGCATTCCTCCTCAGTCTCTAGCGACAGAATCGCGTCAACAAAGTTCTGTAACCATCTTGATTCAACTTTATTCATGTTCGATACCTCGATTTAATTCAATATAAGATATGAATCTATACTATCACTTTAGCGTGCTAAATTCAAACAGTGAAATTGAGAGTCCGTTAACGATTTTGTACGGTGCGAGCACATGACACGAAATCTTCGGAACAGAAAAAGTGCGACGAGATAACTCATCGCACTTTAGTGGTTAAATGTTTATATTGAGTATTTAATTATTCGTCTGCCTCAGAAAACATATCCTTGCTAACGTCGCAAAGAGGGCAAGCCCAATCATCTGGTATATCCTCGAATGCAGTTCCTGGCTCGATTCCGTTATCTGGGTCACCAACTGCTGGGTCATAAACGTATCCACAAACGTCACATACATACTTCTGCATATCAATATCCTCCTCTAAAATTAAATCTAATTTTGTAATCAATTGTTTATAAATCGATTGTATCACATTTAATTTAATTGTAAAGTAATTTTGTGTTTTATATATAAAACATTTTCCGGTTTATTTGCTTCACCTCTGTGGCGCGATAGTTCCCTGAGCTTGCAGGAATCACAAAGCAATGATACATTAGACTCTGTAGAAAGGAGCCTCGAATTGAAGATTAAAATCATTGCCATTATATGCGCACTGAGCTTCATGGTAGCTGCACTGCTTACTGCAGCAGATATAACTATGTACCATATCCCAGGATATTATCGCCACCAATTTGAAGAAAAAGACGTGCTCGGCGACTTGAACCGCAATATAGATATGGACAACGTGATGTCTGCGTTTAGCGAGATGATGGAGTATCTGCGCGGAAATCGTTCTAATCTGAATATCGAGGTAACTGCCGATGGTACTCGGCAGGAGTTTTACACTGCTCGCGAAAAGGCTCATCTTAAGGATGTGCGTGCCATCTTCCTCAAAGCTTATCTGGTGAGGCTGATAGCCGCTCTAATATTCTTTATCTCTCTCATCTGTATTTTTATTTACTGTAAAGGCAGACCATCTTACCGTTCATCAATCTGCAAGACATTCATCAATACATGCACAATTACAAATGCCGCCTTCCTGCTGGTAGTCGGAATAGCGGCGGTAAATTTCGATAAAGCATTTATGATATTTCATAAGGTGCTATTTGCAAATAGTTACTGGAGGCTTAACCCGAATGAGGGCGACCTCATCAACTTGCTACCACAGTCGTTCTTCGAGCATACGGCACTCGTGATATGCGGAATCTACTTTGTCATGGTTTCGATTGCTGTGGTTGTGACGTTGAAGTTGCGACCTCGAAGCTAATTGAATCGCTTATAGTATTTCTTGTTGAATTCTTTCTGTAGGTTGATTCGTGGTTTGCGATTTACATTGGCTTCGACAATGAAGCCGAAGTTCTTGTATATGTCTTTGTAAAGAGCATCCTGATCTACCGTCTTGATATCTATTTCATCTAACCCTGTTGAGCTATCATATCCATATTCTAATCTGAAGGCTTCATCAAAAAAATAGTCTTTATCCACAACGTCATAAAATATATATCTACTTTTTTCTTCTGAAACACCATACTTTATGATAACTCGCTCACTATCTGAAAATGTATTATAAATGATAAAACCGCCATCGTCCCTATACCGTATGTTCTTCTTGTTAGGCTTATAGATAACGTCCATATTTTCTAGTGCCATTGCCATTTCTGGGTGTGTTCCCTTCTTATGCTCCATGTTGTGGGCATAGTAAACGGAGTATTTTCTGAGGTTGTAATCTATGTATAGGTTAGCAATTATGAATATAAAGCACATAGAAATGCTTATCACAGTTCCAATTATAATTCTCTTCTTCATTGAAATTCACACCTTACATTAGTTGAAGCGCTTGTAGTATTTCTTGTTGAACTGTTTCTGCAGGTTGATTCGTGGTTTGCGATTGACGTTGGCTTCGACTAGGAAGCCGAAGTTTTTATAAACCTCCTTATATAATTCTTCTTCGTCGATATCACTTTTCTCCGGATCCAGATTTGCTGAATCACGATTATAAACAATTTTTAGAGTAAAATCAGCATTAAAAATATACCTATTATTATCGTAGCTTATGTAAAGATATTCTGTGTTTTTCTGAGCATAAGTTGCACAAATCCACGGCACAATGTCGTTTTTTTTATTTCTATCGTTATACACTTTCGCCAGTCCATCATAGTCATAACTTATTCCTCTACTCGCGGGTGTACGTATAACCTTTATGTTCTCTAATGCCATTGCCATTTCTGGGTGTGTTCCCTTCTTATGTACCATGTTGTGAGCATAGTAAACTGAGTATTTTCTGAGATTTTGAGCAGGATATAAATTTGTATATGCAAACCATCCGAAAGATATGAATATTATAAGTATTGTTGCAATTTTTAGCTTCTTCATCGAAATTCGCACCTTGACATTAGTTGAAACGCTTGTAGTACTTCTTGTTGAAATCTTTCTGCAGATTGATTTGTGGTTTGCGATTGACGTTGGCTTCGACTAGGAAGCCGAAATTCTTGTATATGTCTTTGTAAAGAGCTTTCTGATCTACAGTCTTGATGTCTATTTTATATAATCCTGTTGAGCCATTATAACCATAATTTAGTTTAAATGCCTCGTTAAAATAGTAGTCTTCCTCCATAAAATTATAATAAACATATTTACGCTCGTTTTCTCCTGGATCGCAACTTAATATATATTGTTCACTACCTGGAGAATTATTATAAATGGCAAACCCGCCATCATCCCTATACCGTATATTCTTCTTGTTAGGCTTATAGATAACATCCATATTTTCTAATGCCATGGCCATCTCAGGGTGTGTTCCCTCCTTATGCTCCATGTTGTGGGCATAGTAAACGGAGTATTTTCTGAGGTTGTAGTCGATATACCAGTTATCATATAGATGTACAAGTCCTATAGTTATAAGTAAAGTTATTAAGCATGTTATTATTATCTTCTTCATTTTAAATTTGATGTTCCGTTTCTTCTGATAAGCTTCCGCTTGCCGCTGATGAATCACCAAGTTCGGCATAGTCGGCTGCCATAACGATCGGTGTGATATTAAATAAAATAATGCAGACTAAAATAACAATAGATGAAATCTTCTTTATCATGATACACACTTCTCCAATTTTTATTAGATATAAATTTTTTATTAATTTATCATATATGATTATATTTTAGCAAGTACTGTATATGAAACATGTTGCGATTTACATCTGTAGTCATCACAACCCAAGCGCCTGGAATAAAATAGCAGAAAGTGCGAGGTTCTGGCAGTATCCGCGGTTTACGCCGAAGCAGATTAACAAAGTCTGGAATTGTTTTATCATTACAAGTCTCGCAGACTTTGTATAATCTGCCAAGTAAACGCAGTCTGCTGCCAACTGCTCACTTCCGCTTACCCAGGCATCACAACTAAGAGTCGTGGAAATAAAGAAGTGAAGCGCGAGGTTTCGGCAAGTTCAAGGTTTGCGCTGTAACGAATTAATGAAAGCGAGAATTGTTTCAGCGAATCAAGTTTCGCAGCTTTCATATAATTCGTCAAGCAAACGAGACTCTTTGCAGAGGCTCACGCTTCACTTTTTTATTGGAACATCATGGAAAGCGAATCATCCGCAAAGAACGTATTCGCATTATAAAGGAACAGCACATCAGTTATCCCCTCTGAAGCAATCAAATCATCGACATTATCAAAGTAATATCTCGGATCCACGACCACGATTTCGCGGTAATGCTGCGCCAGCATTGGAATCACACTGTTCGCATACGAGTCCTTAATCAGGAGCAGCCTCCTGTTAGACTCTGTCGGAGTCTTGACCGTGTACATCGGATGGTTACTGCCTCCGAATACAGTGTACGCATCCTTCTTATCTAGATTCTTAAGCTGATAGAACTTAGTAGTCTTCTTCTTAGTATCACCATAGTAGATGACTGAAGGCTTGGCCGCTTTCTTATTCTTAGGCAGATTAATCTTGATACTATCGTATCTTCCGCCTGTAAATCCGCTCTTCGAGTACATGGTTCCCGCAAAGTCGTTCTTAACAACCTTACTCTCAAACTCCATCGGCATACCTGCACCCAGTGCTGGCACAATCGCCTTGTATGCGAGGTAAGCGCCGTCGCTCGTCCAGTGGTGGTCAGTCCTGTAATAGAGCTGTACATCCTCTTTCTTCTTATTGAAAGTCTTCCTCACATCAATCGGCTTAATTCCCGACGCCTTGATATTCTTGTAAAAAGCATCAATGCTCTTGTTCTGATCCGCCATACTGACAGTTAGCGGCAGCTTGTCGGACATGATATTCCCTGCATTTGGAGCGAGGAGGAATGTCATGTTTAGCTTAGGATACTTAGCCTTGAAATTCTTGAGCGCGGTTTCAGCAGAGCTAATTGTCTTTTGATCTGGAGTCACTATATCCTCGATCAGATATCCATCACGAGCTCTATACACCCCGTTAGCTTTGAGCTTTCCTTCAGTCACATCGACAGCCGACTTAACCTTGATAAAAGACCCACGCATAAGGAACTGATCGTTCACGTAGCTCTCCATCTTGGATTCTAGCCTACCGCCGAAATAGTTCGAAACAGATATGCTCGGGAATTCCTGTAGCATGCGGTTTTCAGAAGCCGAGAATGACTTGTCTGGAACTATGAGATTTATAAGGAATACAGCCGCAAGAACAAATACAAATATGACACCGGTATACGCTGCCATTTTGTTCTCCGAACTTTGCTTCAGTTCGGCCTTTATTTCATTTCTAAAACGGTTAATCTTCTTCAAAACTTACTCCTCTACGCTAGAATCTGAAGTACAGGAACGGATTGTACGAACCATATACCAGATATGCGACAGAAACGATGAGTACTGCGAACACCAGCGCAGTTCCTACCGCCGGTTTCTTCCTGTATAGCTCTCTGAATTTCTCAATTGGATATGGTGTTGCCACACACGAACCAACGGCAAGGATAATGAAATTCGTTCTTATGTAATACATCGCTGTAACATTTATGAACGACACCTTGCCGAGTCCAAACATGACAGCGAGATACGAAAGCGCCTTGCTGATATCTGTGATGCTGAAGAAAACCCAGCTCACCATAACTATGACTATCGCATATGCGTGTCTAAACCAATTTGGCGCCTTCTCTAGATATTTGCCATATACATACTTCTCGAGTATCAGCAGCACTCCGAAGTATGCACCCCAGAGCACAAAGTTCCAGCTCGCACCGTGCCATAGACCAGTCAGAGACCACACTATTAGCAGGTTTAAAATGTGTCTATGCACCTTTACTCTGTTTCCTCCGAGTGGAATGTACACGTACTCACGGAACCAAGTAGATAGCGACATGTGCCATCTGCGCCAGAAATCCGTGATAGTCGATGCAATATACGGATAGTTGAAGTTCTCATCAAACACGAATCCGAACATCTTACCGAGACCTATCGCCATGTCGGAATATCCGCTAAAGTCAAAGTAAATTTGTAAGGTGTACGCCGCAATTCCGATCCAGTACAGTACCACCGATATCTGACCGTGCGGCAGACTCGAAATTTCTGTATAGAGCGAACCTAGCGCGTTGGCAAGAATTACCTTCTTGCCCAGTCCAAGGATAAATCTCGATGACCCCTCTCCAAATGTAATGAGTGTGGTTTCGCGATTATCTATCTGAAGTTCAACGTCTCTATACTTAACGATTGGTCCTGCGATGAGCTGAGGGAAGAACGACAGATATAACGAGAACTTGAGCAAGCTATACTGCGGTGCAACCTTTCCCTTGTACACGTCAAATACGTATGACATCGCCTGGAAGGTGTAGAACGAAATTCCGATTGGCAGTGCGAGTGACGTGTAATGAATATGCCATCCTGTAATCGAGGTTATCGTATCCATTAGGAATCCGAAATACTTGAAGAAACCAAGTATCAGTAGGTCTACAACCACTGTAAACAGCAGATTCCTCCTACCGGTGCCTCCATACTTCTGCTCATTATGAATCTGAATAGCCATGAAGTAGTTGAAGAACGCACTATATAGCATCAAGAATAGATATACCGGTTCTCCCCAGCTGTAAAAGAACAAGCTGGCAACGAGCAGCACAATGTTGCGCTTTCCCGTCTGCTCCTTAGGAATCAGATAGTACACGAGCATCGTTATCGGAAGGAAATAGAATATGAAGATAATACTGCTAAATAACACTTAATAGCACCTCCTCATACTTATCTGGATCCTTGGCAACTCCATAGAATACGTACTTGCCCCTCGAAGTCACGATTGCGTTCTTAAGTTCCTTGACCTGCTCAGGTCCGTAATTGTCAAATGCCTCTATCTGGCTTGTGATGCGCTTTTCTACAGCATCTTTGACAGCTTTAACGTCAGACTTATTCTTGACCTTGATGACCAGAACCTCGTCAACAGAAAGAGCTTCCTTGCTCTTGTAATACAGAACAGCCTCATAATTATTAGCATCTAGTCCTATGAACTGTACGAGATCACGAGGTTTCTGTTTCTGCAGTTTCTCTATATTAGTCTTCTTGATAAGCTGCGCCTCAATCTTGTCCATCGAGACATCCTTTGCATTTTCACGGCTATACACTATAGCAAGGAAGGCAAGCAGTATAATAAGGAGAACACACTTTAGGATTCTTCCATACCTTATAGCATCTCTACGCGATTTAGTATTCATCTACAGTTCTGCCTCCTCAATCATCCTATCCAGCCAGTACGGATAATACGTAGCCTGAGCGTGAATACCGTCACCTGCATATAGCTCTGGATGCTTCTGCAGAATATCCGCAGTTGGAATATATACGTACTTATTCTTAGCGCACATCTTCTTGATAGCGCTGTTAAATTTCTTATAATTACTAATCGACTTGTTCTTAGCCATCGCTGAGTCAGTAGGTGCCGAGATGCCACACACACAAATCTTCGTCTTAGGTGAAGCCTTGTGGAAAGCCTTTAACCTTGCTTCATACTTCTTGATAAATGCCTTTTCATCGCCTCTGTAATTGCCCATGTCGTTCATACCAAAAGCAAAGAATGCGGTGCTTGGATAAGTTCCCGCTGCACTCGAGAATAAATCATCTCCAGTCATTACGCTTGAACCAATCTTGCTAAATACCTGATCATCACTCAGCCAGCCATACACACTGAGCCCCTCAGTAACCGAGTCACCGACAACGATACTGCCCTTGAACTTGCTCATGTATCTCGCCTTGTTGCTCTGCCCATTTGCAGACACCTCTCCGCCGAGTGCCGAAACAGCTTCTTCAACGCTAGTTACAGAGCTCTTCTGTATAGCCTCAACGCTCTTCTTATTCCTCTCAATCTCATCCTTTCCTACCGGAACCTTGCGGTTGAACTTCAGTAGGTTGAATAAAAAAACGACAAGAAAAAGCAGCAAGATGATACTTGCTACTTTATTCTTATCCATGTCTTTGATATATTCTTTTGCTACATTTGTAGCACGATTATTATTCTTAACTCTAGCCATATTTCCTCTTCCAGGTAAAATCCTTAGACTATATAGTACCACCTATACAACCTTTTTGTGGCTATTTTTTTTAATCTAATTCATGAATTTTTTTATGCCTTTTTGAGCTTGCGATAGAATAAAGTTCCGTACTTATTCACGATCTCTATTACCATAAATCCCATCGCAATTCCGAGGCAGTTCAGTACAAGCTGCTTGCCCTCACTCGCGGTCTCCTTAGGCATGTCCATAACCATAGCGTACATTACGAAGTAAAGGTTGTTTCCCGGTACTAGTGGAAATGCGCATACGCTCTGGAATATCGTTGCAGGTGCTTTATTGACTCTCGCCATAACCTGCGCGTAGCCAGCTACAAATATAGCGCTGACAAGTGTCGCCAAGAAGTAGTTATGGAGAATTCCATCACTAATTACGTACATCCCCCATGTGCAGAATGCCCCGATTCCGCAAAAGAGCACCTGCTTGCCTTTAACGTTAAACCATAGACCGAAGCCCACACAGGCAGCGGTACACGAAATAAATTGTATTATTATACTTGGATGTAATTCGGTCATCTTAGAACACCCCCTTGAATAATAGAATTGCTGAAGCTATTCCGAAGGCGATTCCCGCTGCTCCGATTATAGCATTTGAAATGTTAAGTATTCCAGCAAGTGTATCCTTGTGAAGCAGGTCGCTGATTCCATTCGTAAATCCGAGCGCACTGACTAGGAGCATTACTACACCGACCGTGATGTTACCTGACTTTTCCGCAAATCCAACATATACAGAAAGAATGATGAATACCTCTGTGATAAATGACTGAATGAAGTTGGAAATCAGAGGATTACTCTCTGTCTTCGCCAATCTCCTGCCTAGGAAAACAATGATTATCGAAGATATGGCAGCGATAATCGCATCCTTAACCCCGCAGTTGAAGAACACGCCGAATCCTGTTCCCCCGAGAATTCCTGCCAGATACTCTAGGTATGCAGGCTGAGGTGTCCTGTCCAGAACCTCTTGTAGCATGTTTGCAACCTCATCTGGGCTTGGTGTCTGACGACATACGCGTCTCGATAAATTGTTGAGATAGTCGAGTTTATCAAAGTTCGATGAAGTAGAAGGTATATGTCTAATCTGCGTTATGATATCACCCTCCGCTGTCTCAACTGTCGCCTGAATGTTGCTGTAGATAACCCAGATATCTGCATGTGTGAAGCCATAGCTCTTGCACATTCTGTACATACTGTCCTCAACTCTGCTCACCTCAGCGCCTGCACGGAGCATCTCTCTGCCGATGTTCAGAATTTCCTTAAGAATCCTCTTGTAATCCATTTCTTTCCTTTCCTAAAAAAATAATATTTAAACGCCTTGAATAGCGTCCATAAACGCTGGTATGAGCTGTTTCTTTCTAGATAGCAGCCCGTCTATCTTAAATCCGCCATCTGTCGGAACGGCCCCTGGAAATGCATTCATTATCATCTCTCGAGCGTGTTCACCGGCGTAAAGCATCTCTGACGAGGAGTGTTTGATGTCAGTAAGTAGGAAGAACACCATCGAGACTTTATTCTTGCCACACTCATTCTCCATAAGCGGAAGTAACATCTCCTTGATATTGCTCAGCTCCCCTTCGTTCATCGAGCTTATCTGTCCAACTCCAAAGCTCGAGCTTCCGAATGTGAATTTCTTGTAATCCTGATAGAAAATTTCTTCTGCTGATTTGTCCTTGAGGTCTGATCCTGCCTCGAACATCTCCGTTGCAAAAGACTCTATATCAATGCCCGCAATTAATGCGAGTGCCCCAGCAGCCATCTTATCCTGTGTCGTACATGTTGGCGATCTAAACATAAGCGTATCAGATACGATTGCCGCACATAATAGTCCTGCAATGTGCTTAGGTACATCGATACCACGCTCTATATACATCTGGTATAGGATTGTAGCGGTGCAACCAACTGGCTGTAGATTGAAAAATATCGGCTGAAGCGTCTGGATAGTCCCTAGTCTGTGGTGATCCACAATCTCAAGTATGTCCGCATCATCGATATTGTCCACTGCCTGTGACTTCTCATTATGGTCTACGAGAATTACCTGCTTCTTCCTGATATTGAGCAGATTACGCCTCGAAACTGTTCCGATGTAGCGGCCTTTGCTATCTGTAACGGGAAACGCTCGATGCCTCGTAGCTCCCATCTCCGCCTTTACACTGTCCGTATAGTCATCTAGCTTAAAGCCTTCGATTCCATCAGATGTCATGAATGCTTCTAGCGGTACGCTCTTGTTGATTTCCCTCGATACTGAGAACGTATCTAGATCAGTTTCAATGATAACTGCCCCCTTGGCTTTTGCAAGTTCTGCGACTTCCTTAGAGGCCTTCGCACCTAGGCACAGGATAATGCATCCTGCATCGGCCTCAAGCGCACCAATTTGATTTTCCTTGCGGTCAACAAGGATTACTAAATCGTGCTCCTGAACGACGCCCTGCATCCTTTCGACCAGCGCTGCTCCAACCAGAACCTTTCCCTTGTCAAAGTGACGCTCTCCATCACCGACTACAATGTGTCCGTCAATCGTAGCAGCAATATCGCTGAACCTAGGCGATGTGCTCGAAAGGAAGGCACTGCTCTCAGCATCCATAAACGTACGTGCGATATCACCCTTCGTAATGAGCCCGATAACCTTGTCAGACTCGGTAATTGGCTGGGTTACAGCCTCACTTTTACCCATGATGCTCCAGGCTTCCTTGATAGTCATCTCCTTAGGAACTCCCGGGGTGTGCCTAATCTCCATATCTCTGACCTGAGTAGCGACATTATCCACGTATTCAGGGACTTTAATGCCAAATCTCTGCAGCACAAATTCCGTCTCTCCATTGATTTCACCAGCGCGGCGAGCTACGTAATTATTGGTATTCGTAATTCGATTCTTAATCTCAGCATAGCCAATCGCTGAGCAAATAGAATCGGTGTCGGGATTCTTATGTCCAATTATTATTATCTTCTTATCGGATTCCACGGGCACCTCCGGATATCTTAAAAATTGGGAACGCCACACTCGTAGGAGTGCGGCGAATCTTCGTATATAGCGGTTCGAAATGCTCCGATACCTGCATATGAAGGCATTACTACTTAATTGTAATAGTCTTGATTACCTGATCTTCGTTAGGCTTATCCATCATGTTACGTGGAACAGAAACGATACGGTCTGCTTCTTCCATGCCTTCTGTAACCTTTCCAAATGCAGCATACTGTCCATCCAGATGTGGAGCATCATCAACCATGATGAAGAACTGTGAACCAGCCGAATTAGGATTCATCGATCTAGCCATAGAGAGAACCCCTCTAGTATGCTTGAGGTCGTTCTTGAATCCGTTGGATGAGAACTCGCCTGGGATACTGTATCCAGGACCACCCATTCCAGTTCCATCTGGGCATCCACCCTGAATCATGAAGCCTGGAATAACTCTGTGGAAAATAAGACCATCATAGAAGCCCTTCTCACAAAGATCTACGAAATTTTCGACTGATTTAGGTGCGATATCCTCGTAGAGCTCACCGCTCATAGTAGCACCGTTTTCCATCTCAATTACGAAATGTTTCATCTATATCTCCTTCATTTTATACAAAAATCAAATGCTAATTTGTTCAACTTTATTAATTTTACATCATGCGAATGTTAGCCGCAAGATACAATACGCTTTATTTAAAAATAATCACTCTTTAGCTTTTTTTCGGTATTTTTTAGCTAAAAAATAAGATTAATAAGGCCCAGTATAAATCCAATTAGCGCACCTAGATTGACGATAGTAGTTAGCTCCTTCGACATCACCTCCATGACCATGTCCTCGAGCTGTTCAACTTCCATGTCCTCGATTTTCTGACTGACCATACTAGCGATATCCATTTTAGCGATAAGCTCTGGAATCACAGCTTTGATAGTTTTCCTATAAACCTCTCTTACCTTCGCCCTCAGTTCCTCGTCGCTCACACCATTATTCGTTATCATGTCGTAAATGTTATCACCACGCAGCTTCTCCATACTACGGCTAACCTCAGGTGCTAAGAAGTTGTAGCAGTGATCATCAACATATCTCCCGATATTATCCGAAATCGAACCGAGAATGCCATCTATCATCTCCGGATTTATAAACATCCCAATCATAGATCCGCCGAGCTGCTCTCCGATTATCTGACCGCCCTTCAC
Organism: Mogibacterium diversum; assembly: GCF_938028775.1. GTDB lineage: Bacteria > Bacillota > Clostridia > Peptostreptococcales > Anaerovoracaceae > Mogibacterium > Mogibacterium diversum_A. Next base: position 50,368 of record NZ_CALIZG010000021.1, on the reverse strand, counting down.
CTTGATTATATCTGAAAAATTAATGCTCTTAACCGCATCCGCCATTCGTAGAGTTACCGCATAGTCGAGATTCGTCGTAATAGCCTCATACTCCTCTTCAGAGGATGAAATCGCTCTAAATCCATTATCTATATCTGATTTCAGTAGCTGCACCATTCGCTCTGTAACAGCTGTTTCTGTCTCTTCATTAAGCGCCTTGCCCTCGATATCTTCGCTCGTGACGAGGTGATTCGATATCACATCTCCGACGGACTTTGCAAGCCGCGTCTTACCCTTCGGAATAGCTCCAGGTGTCAGCGGCACCTTGTGGCCGAAGATGTATTTCTCATGGCGCGGCCTGAACAGCATCTTGACCGCAATATAATTGGTACAATATCCTATAAGTGCTCCAATCAGCGGAGCAGCAATATATTTAAACATCGTTAAAACCTCCAGTTCATACGAACGAAATTATATCACTAACTGGACGTTGTTTGCATAATAATGTAAGATATTTCAGTGATTTATTGCAATATATTTTATTGATTTGGCTTTGTAAATTTCGGTATAAAGCACAGGGGTTCGAGTCCCCTGCGAGCATATGATTAATCAATTTTCAAGAAGTGAATTAATATATGGAAAAGACGCACTCGAGACCCTGAAGGGCTGCCGAGTTGCGGTTTTTGGCGTCGGCGGCGTCGGTGGCTACGTAGTGGAGTCTCTTGCTAGAGCTGGGATCGGTGCTCTTGACATCATCGATAACGACAATGTCAGCCTGACAAATATAAATAGACAGATAATCGCTACCCATGATACTATCGGCGAAAGCAAGGTAGCGGTGTGTGAGTCGCGAATTAAGATACTGAACCCAGACTGCGAGGTGCGCGGACACCAGATGTTCTACTTGCCTGATACTGCTGAGCATTTTGACTTCACCGAGTACGACTACGTTGTAGATGCGGTAGATACTGTTTCAGCAAAGCTCGACATCATAGAAAGATGCAAAAGCGTGAGAGTTCCGATAATTTCCTGTATGGGGTGTGGTAACCGCATTGATCCCACGAAGCTAGCGATTACGGACATCGCCAAGACATCGATGGATCCGCTGGCTAAGGTTATACGAAAAGGGCTCAAAGATAGGCGAATTAAAGGTGTAAAAGTTCTCTGCTCCACTGAGGAGCCTATCGTGCCGATTCTACCAGAGGGCGGAGAGGCTGAGAGCAAAGGAACTGCAGGCAGAGTAGCTCCCGGGTCAACTCCATTTGTCCCTGCTGCTGCAGGGCTTGCAATAGCTAGTGAAGTCGTAAAGGATCTCACGGGCTTTGATTCACGAAAACGAACAAAAGGTGGACGCTAGGTCCACCTTTTGTTGTGGGAATCAAAGTATTTTCACGATCTTGATATATCACACTTTAATCTCCCTGACAGCATTTACGCGTTGAACATATATTTTTATTTGCACGAGTGATTCTTTAATACGAAAAAATTACCCGTTATGGATGCTTCAAAATCCATTGTAGGATTAAGTTCCTTTATATGATTAAATATTTTCGAATATTTATGGTCTTCCATTCTTTTTTTATTAAAATTTCTAACTGATATAATGCTTAGTGATTTACCCTCTTTAGGTTTTATTATGAGAGTAATGCAGTTACCTAATAACCCTATCCCAAAAGGGTTCCTATAAGCCATAATTATCTCTTTTATATCTGATAGATAATAATCGTATTCTTTGTTGTCAAGAGTGACTTTTAGCTCACTATTAGTGAGTTTTACAACTCCATTTTTTTGAAAGAAAAAATTTGAAATAAGACTAAATATTATGCAAACAAGCAAAACAAAAATTATATTGCATGCCATATTAATCAATAAATTTTCAATTATAGGTAATTTATCAGCAACGAAAAGTGCAGCTGCACCTAGTGGAATCATAAATAAATTTGCCAACCTATGATTTATATATTCTATCTCGTAAACCTTGTCCATATTTCATCGCTCCTAACCTTAACCATATCACCAGAATCACTCCTGACACTCAGGACAGTACACACTGCTCCTGCCTGCAATTACAGCTCTCTCAAGCTTGCTTCCGCACTTTGGACATTCCTCTCCAGCATGGTTATATACCTGCAGAAACGGAGTATTTCTATAGTCCGTCCCTTTTCCTGCCAAATAGTCCTCTTCAGAAATCTGATTCTTTTCTATCATGAACTCCATCATCTTCGGAATCTCACTGGCGAGAGCCTGCCAATCAGCATCGGTAAGCGAATTACAAGCTCTAGTCGGAGTAATTCCGCAGCGGTATAGGACTTCGTCGGTGTAGATATTTCCAAGACCTGCGATAACGCTTTGGTCAAGGAGCCCCGTCTTGATGGCAGACTTTCTCTTCGCTAGATGACTCTTTAGATACTCTCCATCAAGTGTGTCGTCCGTCGCCTCTGCTCCAAGCTGCCCGATACCAGTCGCTCTAAATTCAGCCCCTGTCGTTATAGCCCATATACCGCCAAACTGCCTCTGGTCGACATAGCGGAGCTCTTTCTCGGTGCCATCATTATCTCGCAGCTTAAACACAATATGCGTGTGCTTGAGTTCCTCATATCCAGGTGGCGTTACCAATAGAACGCCAGTCATGCGGTAGTGAGCTACGAGCTTAAGTTCCTCTGGCGCCCCTTCACGCTTCGGTGTGATCATGTTGAAAATCAGGAATTTGCCACGACGCAGTACGGTGTCAAATCTACTACCAAGCACCAGCTTCTTGAACTCTTCGGGACTGTAATTCTTGATGCTCTTTGCAAGCCTAATCTCGACATCTTCAATTGTGCAGCCGTTTAGCTGTGGCGCGAGAATCCTTCTCGCAGTTTCAACCTCTACTAGTTCAGGCATCTTGGCTACTCCTTTCAAACTAATTATAATACACGCTGAGTGAAATAATGCAAATAAAATAGTCGGTGCACAGCCTTTAGTCTGCCTCATGCACCGACTCATCTTCAGTTATATCTCTCGTCTTCCTTCCATCGCCTTGAGAAGCGTGACTTCATCGGCATACTCTAGGTCTCCACCGACAGGAATGCCGTGTGCAATTCTCGTCACCTTGATGCCAGACGGTTTTAGCAGCCTAGCTATGTACATGGCAGTCGCCTCACCCTCGATATTAGGGTTCGTTGCCACGATTATCTCGTCGATTTCATCATGCTGCTGGAGCCTAGTAATCAGCGATTTGAGGTTGATGTCATTAGGACCGATGCCCTCTACCGGTGAAATAGCACCGTGAAGCACATGATATAGTCCCTTAAATTCCCTTATCCGCTCCATCGCAATCACATCCTGCGGTGTCTCGACAACACATACCTTGGTCCTATCCCGCGATTCATCACTGCAAATCTCGCATGGATCAGTATCTGTCAAATTGCCACACACCGAGCAGTAATGAAGGCTTCTCTTGGCATTCACGATTGAATTTGCAAGAGATGTCGCCTCGCTCTCCTCGAGCGCAAGAATGTGGAACGCTAGACGCTGTGCTGTCTTGCCGCCAATTCCAGGCAGCTTAGACAGCTCATTTATTAACTTGTTCAGTGGCTTTGGATATTGCCTCATCTGAACGCCTTTCTACAGTCCTAATCCAGGGATGTTGAGCCCACCTGTTACTTTGCCCATCTCGTTCTCAGCGATTGCATCGATCTGGCGCATGCCCTCGTTTACAGCTGCCATGATGAGATCCTGAAGCATTTCTACATCATCTGGATCAACAACGTCTCTATCGATTACGAGCTTTGTAATCTCCTTGTTACCGTTAACAGTAACCTCAACTGCACCGCCGCCAGCAGTTGCAGTTGTCTCCTGCTCAGCGATAGAAGCCTGCGCAGCCTCCATATCGCGCTGCATAGCCTGAAGCTGCTTCATCTGCTGCTGCATGTTACCAGCGCCACCGCCAACCTTCTTTTTCTTACCTGCTCTCATACCTTTGCCCATGATTTTCTCCTCCAATATGTGCTATTTAATGTCTATCTTATCTACGCCAAAAAAGTCAGCTACATCCTTCGCCACTTCCTTGGCTATTTCGTCTTTTTCCTCTGCTGCCTCAATGAGTTCCTCATCGAACCTCTGAAGTCCAGGTTCTTCAACTTGGCTAAGCTCCCTTGCATCCGCCGGATTATACTCCACAACTCTAAGCGTGATGTAGAACTTATCACCATATAGTGCCTTAGTTATCCTGTTCAGTTCATTTAGAGCATCATCAGCCATCAGGCTCTTGGTCTTCTTGACTTCCACAGTTAGCTCGCTACCGTGTAAATCGACCAGTCTCGTGTACTTTGCAACCATCGCCATGAACATCGCATCTGTTCTAGCCATCTGGTCACAGATTCTATCCCACATCTCATCGAGGTTTTGATTAGCTTCAAATTCCACGATATGCCTATCTGGTGGTGCCCCCTCGAGCGGGTTGAATTTCTGTTCGAATAGAGGCTGTGGTTCCTCTACATCCTTCGCTCTCTCCGCACTGGCATTTGGACAAGATTGAACCTGCTTCTCGTAAGCATTTGCAGCTTGCGGCTCTTCCTTTGGTGTTCCTGATTGCGAAGCTTCTACCCTTCTTGATTCTAGTCTATGGTTCTCTGCCTTAATATTCACCTGCTGTGCACTACTCGCCGCTGGTGCAGTCCCTGCCTCGGTCCTTGGAGTCCTAGCACCCATAGAGATATTCGCATTTATACGAACTGCTTCAGTCTTGACTTCCGCACTCTCACCTACGATGAGTTTAATAACACATGTCTCTAGCAAAATCCTCGGCATGGTCGAAAATTTCGCCTTATTGACAGTATCTGAAAGCAAGCGAATACCATAGTTTATCGCTTCATCGCTAAGTGCTTTTGCCTGTGTGACGATTCTCGCAGTGTTCTCGCCAGAAGCATTTACAAGCTCTGACGGATCCTGCACATACTTACAAATCATGAGATTTCTATAATGCAGTAGCCAATCCGCAAGCAGCTGCTTGGCATCCTTGCCTATCCTCACCATACTATCTATATCAGCGAGCGCAGTTCCAGCTTCACCTGCTCTAATCGCATCAGTGAGCTCTATATAGAAATCATCTCCCGCGCCACCCGTGTACTCCAGAACCAGCTCTCTGGTTATCAGCTCATCACCTGCATTGATACACTGCTCGAGCAAGCTGAGCGCATCTCGCACGGAGCCGTCTGCTTTGCGGGCAATAACTGCTAGGGCATCTTCTTCTATGTTAATCGCTTTCTTCTGGCAAATCCTTCTCATGCCGTCCAGCAGATCATTTTCTGAGACATGCCTGAAGTTAAGCGTTAGACATCTTGATTTTATCGTCGCTTTGATCTTCTCCGGATTGGTTGTCGCCAGTATGAATATTACGTGTGCCGGCGGTTCTTCGAGCGTCTTGAGAAATGCATTTTCCGCCGAATCGGTGAGCATGTGCGCCTCGTCTATGATGTATACTTTGTATTTCCCAACGGTTGGCGGATATTGTACAGACTCAGTAATCTGCCTCAGGCTCTCAACACCATTGTTGGATGCTGCGTCCAGCTCTACTACGTCGAGAAATCTCCCCTCTGTAATCGCCCTACAATTAACGCACTCACCACACGGTAGGTCTATGCTGGGATCACTGCAGGTGCAGTTAACAGCTTTTGCAAGAATCCTCGCAGTCGTCGTCTTACCTGTGCCGCGAGTTCCCGCAAACAGATACGACTGGCTCACCGTGCCCTTCTTGATCTGATTGCGAAGTATCTTCACAATATGCTTCTGTCCGATTATCTCGTCAAAGCGTTCCGGCCTCTCCGACCTGTATAGTGCCAGATGCATATCGTACCTCCTTCTAGCAGCCTAGTGCGCCTATATTACGCAACCCCATATATTAATCGAGCTCTTAGACACCTTGCGATCGGTAGGAGGCGAATCTGCGGCACATGAGATGTCCCGCTTAATGCTGCTTCCTCTCGGACCTGACATGGTTCACAGTATCCCATTGCGCAGGACCCCCTACAAACCGCAAGCTGCCTAAGAGCACCTAAACATTATATTATCTATATTAACTAGTGTCAATCAGACATGGTGCAGAAATGTGTGTAGCTTTACAATAGATTATCTACACCAAGTGTAGGTGTACTTGAGACCTCATCAATCGAAAGAATTTACGCTTGCCTTGTTACCATCTATTGTGCTCATATTATCAAGGTTTGATATGGATTCAGAACCTAGACCCTGTGTAATGTCCATTATTGATGACGCCACGCTGTTAAGAGCTGCTTCTTTTATTTTAATTTCTTCACTCATTTGAAGCCTCCATTAATCTAGCTCGTATAAAACTTTGCCAGAGTTGTTGATGTAGTATTGTCGTACTGCTTTGTCATCCACAGCATCTTGGTAGTTCGCGTATTTATCATTTCCATTCCATTCAGAAATAATAATATTATCTCCTATTGCAGCTAATATCTTTATATTTCTACCCGCTTTTTCATATATATTTTTAGTTTTACCAGTCTTTATATCATACATATATATTTTGGTCTCATCATCAGACAGGTAGTATATCTTATCTTTCTCCATTGCAGCACTATAGTCGAAAACGAGCTCTTTAATATTGCCACTCATGATCTTCGTCTGCCACTTTCCGTTTACTTTTTCTGCTTTGCACAGTGAGTGTTCTTCATCTTCGTTTTCTCCAGAAAACCATATAACCCCATTTGATACTCCTAGAATTCCATATCCGTCTCTTGCTTCCCCTTTCCAGGAATCTATATACATTGATTCTGTGGAATTTTTTATTCCTAATTTTGATCTTCTCTTGTTAACTTTTATTTCTATCAATTTTTCAAGATTTGTCTCAAAATATAGAGTCTTGTTCTTTTTATCAATCCCTATGAAATGATTGCACTCTTCATCATTAAGAGTTCTCTTTTGACCATCTATAAGTGATATCTCAGACAAAGCACCATCGCAATTTGGTATGTAAATGTAATCATCAATAACCATTTGGGGAATTGGAGATTCCGTTTCTATTATCTTTTCATTTTTCCCATCGAAATCACATGTGTATATGTCACAAACTTTGTAATCACAGTGTATGTCTCTTGAATTAGTATATATAAGTGTGTTTTTATATATAAATAGTGCTGAACTGTACTTATCCCCAACATCTTTTTTTAGCAGCTTCTTTTCGCCACTATTTTTATCGATGCGTACCAAAGGGGTCGAATCTTTTACGCGATTCACATAAAAGATATATTTATCATTTTCTACGATAGAACATGAACTAATAGATTGATTGTTTCGTGCTGCACTAACACTGTTCCCCAATTTTTGAGGCGCATAGTCATCTTGTGAAACCCAAACTGCTAAAATGATTATGCTTACTACCACAATAGAAAGCATTACTGCTGCTATTTTAAATAACTTGTTAGTTTTTATCATTTCTCCTACCTTTATTGATATAGTTATGAGAAACCTTACCGATGTTATTGATGTAATAGTGCTTATTTTTGTAAAATATCTCTCCCTTTACATCAAACGCCCAATCATTGATAGTAAGGTTATCCCCCAATGCACTATACTACACTCCGTATTTCTTTTATACTATGATATCCTTTTCTGTATATACATCATACCTTTAAAAATCCCCATTCAAAGACTATTCAGTTCTTTTGTTATATTCTATACGTGCATTTGTTGGACCGATTATTTGAGTGCCTTCATCAACGGTTATATTTTCGAGTTTTGGATTTTTTGATACATCCAACACTTTAATATTAGCATTTTTAACACTTATCTCTTTAAGATGTGGATTCTTTGAAATATCTAGTTCCTCAAGAGGGCCATCGTAAAATGTAAAATATTTAAGCCTTTTTAACGATCTTAGATTAACTTTCTTTACAGAAGTACCAGATAAATGAATCGATTTACAATTATTACTAAATGAAACCTCTTTCAAAGCATTAGTCTTGCTTATAAATATATCCCTCAACTCCTTGTTTTTACTAAAGTCAAGTTTCCTTAATTTAGATTTCTTTTCATCGGTGAACAGTTCTAAATGAAATGATCGTAATTCTTTAACTCTACTGACATCTAGTGAATCAATCCATGTAAAGTATGGGTCAGCTAGATATATTTCACGTATTTCTTTATCTCCCACCTTTATAGGAATTATGATATCCGTCCCTGCCTTTTCTAAATTGATCCATGTAAGATCATAATCTAAATTTTTGTTTAGGTAAAACTTATCTTTATCTGTAACGAATAAGTTGCAGCCGCATAATAGTGTTATTATCAAACAGCTGACTGTGACACATATTACCCTAAAACTCACTTTTCTCATTTTTTTCACCTTATTTCAAACTCTCCACTTCTCATAAATAATCCTATTAGCATTGCAAATGCTATCGCATTTGTATAACTTGGAGCATAACTGATGAGCTTCCATGGGCTATGCCTATATCCTTATACCAATTCTTTCGAACATAACGCCTGTACTACATAAGAGTGATTACTTTGGTCTTCGTCGACATGAAAGTAAAATCTTTGCTTTAACAACTTTAATGCCATCGGATTATTCAGTCCTTTTGTTATAATTTATATGTGCATTCGTTGGTCCAATTATTTGAGTCCCTTCATCAACGATTATATTTTTCAGTTTTGGATTTTTTGACACATCCAAAACTTTAATATTAGCATTTTCAATCCATATTTGTTCAAGATATGGATTATTTGAAACATCTAGTTCCTCAAGTGGTCCGTCGCGGTATACAAAATTTCCTAGCTTTTTCAGTGACTGTAGGTTGACTTTCTTTACAGAAGTTCCATCTAGATGAATTGATTTGCAATTATTATTAAATACAACCTCTTCTAACGCTTTAGTCTCACTTATCGCTACAAATCTAAGTTTCTTATTTTTACTAAAATCAAGCTTCTTTAATTTAGACTTATTATTCTCTGCATATAACACTAATTTAAATGATTCTAAATATTCAACATGACTGACATCTAGTGAATCAATTTTGGAATAGTATGGGTCTGCAAGATATATTCTCCTCACAGTTGTATCACCAACCTTTGCAGGTATTACTATATCTTTTCCTGCCTTCTCTATATCTATCCGAGAAAGACTGTAGTTTAAATTTTCATCTATATAGAATTTATCTTTATCTGTAACGAATAGGCTGCAACTGCATAATAGTGTTATTATAAAGCAACTGACTGTGACATATATTGCTTTGAAGTTCACTCTTTTCATTTATTCCTCCAGGAAAATAACATTTTTATCCTAAAGTCTCCTTCACAGACTACTCAGCCCTTTTGTTATACTCTATCTGCGCATTGGTTGGTCCAATTATTTGCGTGCCTTCGTCAACAATTATGTATTTCAATTTTGGATTTTTTGTCACATCAAGCCTTTTAATATTAGTATCTGCAATCTTTATGGATTCAAGGTTAGGATTGTTTGAAGTGTCTAGTTCCTCAAGAGGACCGTCACGATATATAAAGCTTTCAAGTTCTTTCAAGTTCTTTAGGTTTACACTCTTTATAGATGTCCCTTTTAAATAAATGTATTCACACTTGTTATTAAATATAACCTTTTTCAATGATGTCGTTTTACTTATATCTATATACTTTAGTTTCTTATTTTTACTAAAATCAAGTTTTTTTAACTTTGTGCCTGTGTTCATACCAAATAGTTTTATCGTAAACGATTCGAGTTCTTTTACATTGCTAATATCTAACGAATCAATTTTGGAATAGTATGGGTCTGCAAGATATATTCGCCATACTGTTCTATCCCCAACTTTTTCAGGAATTACTATATCCGGTCCTGTCTTTTTTATATCTATCCTTGAAAGAGTGTAGTTTAAATCTTTATCCAAATAAAACTTATCTTTATCTGTAACAAATAAATTGCAACTGCAAAGAAGAATCATTATGACACACGCAATAATGCTTGCTTCAATTTTTAAATGCATTCTATCCATTTCTTCCTCCATTATTTATTTAACCTAAATGATTTATAGTATTCATCTTCTAAATCATCTATGTTCTTATAAAATTCATCTTTGTACTTATATGGTTCTAAGTTCATCTTTTCCTCAAGATTGGTTAGTTTTTTATTGACCTTTTCAGGATTCTCCAATATATAATTTAAATCTATCTCCTTCTTATTGTAGTTTTTAAAGACTTCGTTATAGAAATTTATTTTGTCTAGTGTCCCTTTTGTTGGATATAGATTATATATTAAATCTCCTTCATTTGTCTTTGCTGTTGCTAGTGATGCTCTTAAATCAAAGCTATTCGATATAGTTGCAATTCCATTAGAGTTGATGCCAAAATCCTCTTTATATTTCGATGAATCTGCGATTTTTTTAGTACACGCTTTAAGTATCTCATTTGATATTTTCCAGCCAACTTCCATCTCTGGCATACCTATGCTTATGCCACTTTCTATCACTGATACTACTCCCTTTGCTATAGTTTCAGAATTGTCTTTTCTTAACAGATTTTTTAGATATTCTGCCTTAGCACGAGATACTTGATCTGCACAAATGGAAGGTGTTTCGAAAACATGAAAGGTTGTGTATGTCTCTTTGACCGGTAGTGGTGATGCATTGTTTAATGATGACATTGTGTGCTTTGTATATGTATACTTGTAATGTCCTTTTGATAAGTGAATTTTACCAACTTTAAAGGTATCATCTCTTGAAAGAGCTATCTTTAATATTGTACATCTTTCAAGAACTTTAGAATCAACACCTTCTGCCGAGGTCATACAGTACATATTAGTTCGAATATCAAGCAGTTCTTTTAATTCATAAGCACTTTTTCTACATTGCATGTTTCCATACCATGTTTTTTTATATTAGTGCTTTATAACTTTATTCATATCCTCAGGATTTGCATCAAAAATCAAAAAGTCAACGTACTTATTGTATATAACTTTCTCGACTGGAGTCATCTCTGCTATGGTCAGATTGGAAAACTTCTTTACGAAGTCCTCATTTAGTTTGCCTTTAGATAGCATACTCTTCGTATACTTGTCTAGTAGATCACTGTTCATTGCCACTGCCCAGGCTGGCATGCTGTCGTATGTGAATCCACCTTTTCCAGATTTATCTAGCTCTGAAATGCACTTATTGAGCTCTGCGAGCGCTGACTTGGATTCTAAAAACAGATTGTTCGTATTACTTTCAATCTCGTCAATCTTCTTTATCTTATTGTTCAGCGCCGTAATAGCTATATCTGCTCGCTCCTTTGCTGCAGAATTGAGGTTTACCTGCATCCTGCAATGTTCCGCAAGTGGTGTCAATGTTGCAAATTGAGTTTGTTTGTGTTGGTAGTCATCTTATCATTGTGAACGCTCGCAGGTTTATGCAAATATAGGCATAGTTAGCTTGATATTCGCAACTATGCCTACTATATCTTTCTATTGATTATTTTTAGCTATATATCTGCTTTCTAGCCTCCTGAATGTTCTCTTCTGACTCCCTAATTTTACGCTGTTTGTCATTATAAAGATCATCCATGAGCTCAAATCGTCGTTGTCTTATGTTCGATATCACATCAAGTCCTTCGCACAGAATCCCCTGCAATCTAGAATCACCATTTGCAGAATCTAACAAAGCTTGTAACTGGAAATATTCTCTCTCTATTTGTGCTTCCTGCTCTGATTCGTATTCTATTTCTTGACGATAATTATGTTCTATCTCTTCAATGTCGCTTTCTGACTCTCGGATATATGAACGTATCTCGTTCTCATTCATCTTCTTAAAATCGGGCATTATATCCTCCAGTGTTCTTCTATCAATATGCCTAGTTCTTCCTGTTTTTAAACACATTACTTGCAGCTGCATCATACCCTTTAAATGAATATCCAACAGCGCTTATGTTGCGAGAAGTAGATAGCATTGCACTACCGATATTTTTCAAGCTTTCCTTTATCTCATCGTAAGAATTGATGCTAGCCTTGTTACCATCTATTGTGCTCATATTATCAAGGTTTGATATGGATTCTGACCCTATACCCTGTGTAATATTCATTATTGATGACGCCACGCTATTAAGAGTTGCTTCTTTTATTTTAATTTCTTCACTCATTTTAAGCCTCCATTAATCTAGCTCGTATAAAACCTTGCCAGAGTTGTTGATGTAGTATTGTCTTACTGCTTTGTCATCAACAGCACTACTGTAGTTCACGTGTTTATCGTCTTCATTCCACTCTGAAATAAGAATATTATCACCTATTGCAGCCAATATCTTTATCTTTCTATCTGGTCTTTCATATATATTTTGAGTTTCACCAGTCTTTATATCATACATACAAATTTTGGTCTCATCATCAGACAAGTAGTATATCTTGTCTTTCTCCATTGCAGCACTATGATCGAATATGAGCTCTTTAATTTTTCCACTCATGATCTTCGTCTGCCACTTTCCGTTTACCTTTTCTGCTTTGCACAATACATGTTCTTCGTCTTTGTTTTTTCCAGAAAACCATATAGCCCCATTTGATACCCCTAGAATTCCAAATCCGTGCTTTGCTTCTCCCTTCCAAGAACCTATGCGCATTAATTCGGTGGAATTCCTTATTCCAAGATTTGCTCTTCTATTATTTATTTTTACTTCTACCAGCATTAGATAATCAGTGTCGAAACATAAAGCCTTGCTTTTTTCATCAATCCCTACGAAATTATTGCATTCTTTATTATTAAGAGTTCTTTTTTGACCATTTATAAGCGAGATTCTAGTCAAAGCATTATCACGATTAGGTACATATATGTAGTCATCAATAACCATATGAGGAACTGGTGATTCCTTTTTTATTAACTTTTCATTTTTCCCATCGAAATCGCATCTGTAGATATCATAATACCTGTTTGAATATCCCAAATCTTTTGATTTAGTGTAGATAAGTGTGTTTTTGTATATAAATAATGCTGACCCATCGCTATCTCCAATATTTTTTTTAAGTAGTTTCTTTTCGCCGCTATTTTTATCTATACGCACCAAGGGGAATGAATCCTTTACGCAGTTCACATAGAAGATATACTTATCATTTTCTACAATAGAACACGAGCTGCCATATCGATTATTCAGAGCGGCGCTTACGCTATTCCCCAGCTTTTGGGGTACATAGTTGTCGCGTGAAATCCAAACAGCTAAAATGATTGTACTTACTGCTACAACAGGAAGCACTAATACTGCTATTTTTAATAACTTTTTAGTTTTTACCATTCTTTTACCTTTGTTAATCTAGCTCGTATAAAACCTTGCCGGAGTTATTGATGTAGTAATTTTTTGCTGATTTATCATTCACAGCGTCATAGTAGTTAACATGTTCATTGTCTTTTACCCACTCCGAAATAAGAATATTATCCCCTATTGCAGCCAATATCTTAATATTTTTATTTGGGGTTGTGTATATTTCTCTATCTTCTCCTGTATTAATATCAAACATAATAAGCTTAGTTTTATCAGGAGAAACATAGTAGATTTTATCTTTTTCCATGACAGAATTATCTATTAAAGTGCTGCCTGTTTTTTTGAATACATTTTTGGTCCTATATTCCCCCCTTATTTCTTCTACTTCATATATTGAATCCACATCTAGTCCGCGTAACCATATGCTCCCATTTGCTATTCCTAAAATCTTGCTTGCTTTTTTCCCTTCTCCATTTATACTTCCAAAACCTATTGCTTCAGTTGGACTCTTTATCCAAAGGCTTGCTCTTCTTTTATTTATTTTTACTTTTACCATTTTTAAAGCACCTGTTTCAAAATAAAGAGTCTTGCCTTTTTTATCAACCCCTGCAAAATTATTGCACTCCTCCTTATTAAGAGTTCTTTTTCGACCGTTTATAAGCGAAAGTCTAGTCAATGCATTATCGAGGTTAGGTATGTATATATAGTCATCAATAACCATATGAGGAACTGGTGATTCCTTTTTTATTAACTTTTCTTTTTTACCATCGAAATCACAGCTATAGATATCATAATAACTGTTTGAATATCCCAAATCTTTTGATTTAGTGTAGATGAGTGTGTTTTTATATATGAATAGTGCCGAACCATACTCGTCCCCAATATCTTTTTTTAGCAGCTTCTTTTCGCCGCTATTTTTATCTATGCGGATCAAAGGGAACGAATCTTTTACGCGATTCACATAGAAGATATATTTATCATTTTCTACAATAGAACACGAGCTGCCATATCGATTATTCAGAGCGGCGCTTACGCTATTCCCCAGTTTTTGGGGTACATAGTTATCCAATGAAATCCATGTTGAAGCTATGATTGCCATTATGGCTATTGTGACCACTGCCAGACTCGACATATGTATAATTTTTTTTCTAATTCTAATCTTCATCAACCAGTTTCACTCCTTTTTCAACTATTTCTATTCCATCACTTAACTTTCCCGTTATGGATTTTACAACACTATCTGGTTCTTTATCGCTTATTAATTCTAAATGGGGATAACATTTGGGATTTTCTACAATCATGCCTTTGCAGTTGCCCTTAGGTAAATTTGATAAACTTGCAACAAATCTCGCAGTATTATAATGTGTCTCAGCATTAGCCTTTTCATCGAAGTAGGTACTTACTATACTAAATGGAATTGTCATTCCATATTTAACTGGCAGTTCTCCCACACCCATCAAAGCCGTTGCAGCAGTGTTTATTTTTATTTTTTTCTCTATCTGATCCCCCTTTGCGGTGCTATAGTGTTTTTCTATATCTGCACTCCCTGATTCTTGTTTAATGTTTCTTAATGGAAATATTGTATACTCAAGTTTTTCTTTAGAGTATTGTGGTGAAAAAAATGTTCGCTTATCATATACAGTTACATCTATGCAATCCTTTGCCTTATACTCGTCATACCCAACATCTCGTATCTTAATTCTTGGTATTCCACAAATCGAGCTGGTCTTTTGCAAATACCCCCAGACTATTGAATTTCGTATCTTTGAATCAGGCGAATTAACAGTAAGATTAGAGTAAAGTGCTTTATTTATCCTAGGAATTTTATCATTGAATTCATATTCATCGATTGCAGAATTCGCTAGCCTTCCTTTCTTATATGTACAGCTCTTCAAAACCAAATTTATAAAATCCACCTTCTTCTGGGAATCGATATTGCAATTAACGATGTAATTCTCAATATTTTGCCACTCCATTTTTTCAAGAGTAGTCATATCATCGTAAGGCTTTTTGCATATGCGTGCTATCTCAGCATCGCTTTTCCCCTCTAATTTACCATTACCGATGGCCATCTTTTGTGCCATAGTTTTCATATCGGAATTTATACCGTTAATCCATTCACTTCCTATACAGCTTTTGAATGTGCTTCCCTCAAATGCACGCCCTAGGGCACTCAATCCGCTTTTAACCTTAGTTTTTAGTGCTTTACTTGTGGTAATTGGGTCTGCGGTCAATGCATTAATTTCAGTAAGTTCCTGTCCTTTTTCTTCCCATACGGCTGCCTGTCTCTTATATACAATTGCAAGATTCTCATAATCTTTTGATTGGTTATAGTATAATGTCATACATGGAGATATTCCATCTTGATATTTTTTCATATAACTTTCAGCTCGTTCCATATTTTCATTATACATATGGGCCGCATATCTATACTTCTCATTTATCTCATCGCCAAGCAGTATCTCAGATTTTACATCTTCTTTAAATTTCCTGTAATCAAAGATGTCACCTTCGCAGGCACTTTTCTGAGCAGTAATCACCAGCTTATATTCGTTAAGGTGTGCTTTTACCGCATCAATAGCTTTGCCTGAATTAGAATTATCAATTGCAAATCTATCAATTGAATCTAAAACCCTATCTAGCTTCTCCATCTCTTTAGTTAATGCATCTTCAGCATCAGAACACTGCATCCTAATTAAGTTAGGATACAGCTTAAGCCCTTCATCTACTACTTTTTTATTCTCATTTAATCTGTTCAACACACACCTCCAAACTAATTCTCTATTAATGGAATTTTAACGCTATTCATAGATCCACCACTATATATAAACCCTAAATCAGTCGCTGTTTTTAGCTTGCCTCCACTGATATTGAAGACCTGCTGGCTTTGTGGATTCCCTAGTATTATTCCGTCTACCGTATTTTTTATAATCTTAAGGATTGAATTTGTTGTGTAGCCCTGCCTACCATCTATAGTCGCAACAATGTTAATCCCTGTCATGATTGCAGCTTCAAGGATTGAAACGTTTCGAGCAACTTCAATGCCCTTCATTTGAGATAATCTAGTAACATCGTCTATAAGCAGATACGCTGGCTCCAGCTTCGCATAGAAATCTTTAGACTTCATGGTTTTACCACTATTTTCATAAAGTTTCTCCCTCTCCTCTATTAATGCCCCAAGGCTATCCATAAATTCATCTATTTCAGATTCCTTGCTAAGGTATTTATCACATAGTTCACCTGCAACATCATAGAAATCCTCTGAGCGAGAATCTACGAGGAATACATTTTCTGACTTAACTTGATTATATATCACTCTAAGCATGTTAGTCTTGCCTGTGCCAGTTACTCCAACTATTAGGAACGGTGAAGCATCCGGAATATATTTCACCGACACATCCTCGCTATCTAGACCCAGCGCAATGCCTCTATTATTATCCTTCCTCTGGAGTAGGTCATAGAACTCGAGCTTTTCAGGGAGCATTGGTATAGCTTTTGCTCTCTCGGTGTGGCTAGCAGTGATTGCTGCTACCATTTCATTAATTCTATTCCTATAATTCACAGCATCGGAAATATCTGCTGGCAAAAACTCCTGCATCAAATACACATTATCCTTGCTCACCAGCGCCCTGCCCTTAATATCCGAAAGCTTGTACTCGCTGCGTCCGATGAGCGACACTATCTCGCTGCTATCGGACATGAAGTTGCAGATTCTAGCACCGAAGTTATTTAGTACCGCATACTTCATAGCGTTGGCTCTTGTTGCCGTCACAAGTGTGTAGATTCCTACTCCGACGCCATCTCTTGTCAGCTGGGTGAAGTAGTTCTCTAGATCATAATCAATCTCCTTGATGACATCATAATTATCGATAACTACGACAATCGCCGGCATGATTTCACTGCCGGAAGCATTGTACATCTCTAGGGTTGTGACATTATAACGGGCGAACGTTTTCTTTCTCGCAGATATCTCATCTGAAAGAATATTCCTTAGCTTTCTGAACTTCTCCGTATCGTCAAAGGAGATATAGTCGGCAACCTGTGGCAAATCCTTAAGAGCAAAAAGTGCCGTGTTACCGAAGTCCACGATGTACATATTAAGTGTATTTGGCGAATTCTTAGCTGCAAGAGATAGAATCGCATTCGTCGCGGCAGTCGACTTTCCGACCTTGGATGTGCCGAATATCGCCATATTTCCTGACCTAGAGAAATCGTGAGTATACACTTCCTGCTTCTGCTTATCAGGCATGTCAATAATGCCGACATCAAACGAGGTATCAGGTAGTTCACCAACTTTGATATTAGTAATATTAGGGTTTATTATCTCCGCAGCTAGAGGTGGCAGCCATGGCTTCTTCACTTCTGTGCATGGCTCTGCTTCGTATATAGCCTTGATATGGTCTACAACTGCATCGAGCTGCGTAATCTTGGTTATGTCGTTCGATTCGCCGAGGCTCAAATCTTCATTGATTAGCCTGCCCTGACCGAGCTCATTGAGCACGAAAATCCTTTCATCGGCTTCGCTCTGCTCTTTCTCAATGCTGTATGCACCTCCGCTATATGCGGATTGAAAGAGCTCAAATATCTCGTTGTTTCCTACCTGCAAATACGCACGTCCTGGATTTGTGATATTAGCTGCATCCCCGCTGTGTAGAAGCTCGCGGCTGTCCGCTTCGTTCTGAACCTTGAGGCACAGCTTAAATCTGGAGTTGCTCCATATCTGGTCGTCTACTATACCTGTAGGTTTCTGCGTCGCAAGTATGAGATGTACTCCGAGGCTTCGGCCGACTCTCGCTGTCGACACTAGCTCTGCCATAAACTCAGGTTGCTCCTTCTTGAGCTCAGCAAACTCGTCGGAGATTATAAAGAGGTGTGGCATAGGCTCCGTCGCCTGACCAGCTCTGAATTTCTCCGAGTACTTGTTGATGTTGTTTACGCCATTCCTATTAAATACATCCTGACGCCTCTTGAGCTCACTCTTGATAGATGCGAGCGCTCTCATGCTCTCTGCCCCGTCAAGGTTCGTAATTGTTCCGAGGAGGTGCGGTAGCTTCTTGAATAGGTTCGCCATTCCCCCGCCTTTGTAGTCTATGAGCAGGAATCCCACATCGTGCGGATGGAAGTTGCATGCCAAAGACAGTATATACGACTGCAATATCTCCGACTTTCCGGAGCCCGTCGTACCTGCGACAAGTCCGTGCGGTCCATGTGCCTTTTCGTGAAGGTCGAGAGTTACGATATCTCCTTTACCACGCACACCAAGCGGTACCGATAGCGATCTATGAGTCGCGTTGCTGTTCCATAGATTCTTGACATCGATTTCCGCAGGTGATTTCACGCCGTATAACTCAAGGAACGAAATATTCTCTGGAATCTGCGTGGTGACGCCTTTGTTATGAATGAGCGGTTTTAG
This sequence comes from Mogibacterium diversum, assembly GCF_938028775.1. Taxonomy (GTDB): domain Bacteria; phylum Bacillota; class Clostridia; order Peptostreptococcales; family Anaerovoracaceae; genus Mogibacterium; species Mogibacterium diversum_A. The sequence continues at coordinate 31,770 of NZ_CALIZG010000021.1, read as the reverse complement.
GCGTCTTGCAAATGTCTCATAGTCAATATTAGCCATGTCAAACTCGAGCTTCTTATTGATAAGATGCCCTTCGTCCATGAGAACCTTGCCCTCGTTCTTAGCCTCTACTTCTAATATCGTCTTAACATTCTCGGGCAGATTCTTCTCTGTCTGCGTTATATAAATTAGACTAAATCCAAGCTCAGCTCCCTCCTCCTTGAGGTGCTCCATGATGCTGTGGTTTATAATCAGCTTGGACTCATCAATGATGAATACATAGTGTGGTGTAAATCTAGTTTCCTTCCTCGACTCATCGCGGGTCATACTTCTCGCTTTGAGTTCTCTTGCAATATGCCCTAGCACTTGGTCACGCTGGTTTTCTCCTGTGATTACACCAGAAACATTTATACTCCTAATCTCCGTATGAGGAAGCCAATGCATCCAGTCATACTCCGCCTTGTTTGTCTCACCTACAACAGGAACAATGCAGACATCATGGTAGCTCTGGAAAAATGACGTCTGTGTTACGATATCTCTAAGCCTCGCTCTACAGTAGTCGGGTCTTCCAACTATTCCAAGGTGCGACTTCTTGAGATCAACGACATATGGAATGTCTTGAACATCTTTGAAATTATTGTATATATCAAGCATCTCACCATACAGCTTGTCTCCAGCTCTACCGTACCCTTCATCATCACACTCGATTTTGAAGCTAGGTACTCCCGGTGCCGTGCCTAGCGATACGGTTAAGAAGTCCTCATCGTTAAAATTCCTCTCGTAAATCCTATTTGAATAGTGGTTTACCTCATCTTCGATCTTCACCAGGCTAAGGTTGTGGTACCTCTTTGACTCCTTAAATTCCTCGGTTCTAGCATAGAGCTCCTTCCTCTTCTTGAGTAGGTACTCCTCGTATGCCTCGGTGCGCTCCTTGTTCTCCTGAGCCTTAGCTTTCTTATCATCGAAATACGTAACGATAGTTATTATCATGGTTGCTCCTGTTGCCGCAACCATAACCATCATGAACATACCACGTCTCATGAACACGCTCATGAGAATCGTAGCTATTATCATCACGCAGCTAGGAAGTATACGCTTAACGAGTTCACCTCTCTTCTGACGCTCCTCTTTATCTGGTGTCTTAATCTGAATCTTAGCATAAGGCTCTGTCTTGATTATTCTAGGTGAACGCTTGTATACTGGAAAATCTTCGAAACGCTCTGGTTTACCGATATATGAAATGAGATCCGTTTCGTATGTTTCTCCACAAACTCCACATATTTCTATCCACTCTTCGTGGAATATGAATTCAGTTTCGCCAATCAGAATCTTATCCCCTGGAGTAAGCTCTGCCACTGCAACTTTTTCTCCATTAACATAGACTTCTCCATGTGATTCGAGGCTTCTGTCTGTTATAACGGTGTAAGGAGTTTCGGAGTTAGGACGAATTACACATGACGCCGCATTGCCTATTTTTACAACTTGCTTTCCTCTTATAGAAAGTGCTTCATACTGTTTGGGAAGTACAAGTTCTGTCTCGCCCTCTTCATTAATGGCACGACAAAATGGCGTCACATCACCTAGTGACTTTCCATCTACTACCCTCTCCGTATACTTGCCATCTTCGAATAATAAAAGTCTGTAATCCATATTATCTTCCTATTGCAATATATTTATGATCGAAGATCCTAATTAAGGAGCTTCGGTTCGTCACTTGAATTATCACCACTTGAATTTGCGTTGTTCGCACCAGAGCTACTTGCCTCGGCAGTTGATTGTGTCGCTGCCCCCGAATCTCCCGATTTGCTAGTCAGACCATACTTGTCTTCCTTAATTGCTTCAAGGAGCTTTTTAATCTCTTCATCTAACTTATTAATCGTCGCCGTTTTCTTCGCACCTGACATTGAGGAATCCTTACTCACCTGTGCGCGTCTCTGAGCAAGTGCAAACACGCGATGCTCATTATCTCCAAACTTCTGAGCATAATCGTCAGCAGCGATATAGTCTCCTCTTCCAATCATTACCCAGTAGTTTAGGTAATCCTTGTTCGTCTTGTATCTATTGATAGCCTTTAAAATATTATCCTTCTGCGCTGCCGTAAGCCCACTACTTCTGACAGCTGAAACTGCTGCCATATATCTTGTGGAATCAGTCATTCTTCCTTCATTAATCGATGTTAGCGTCTTACCAACCGAACCGTAATCCTCAGCAAAATACTGTTCTGTAGCATTCAAGATTTTTTTATTAGTTCTGCCTTTAAATAAATATTCGTACCCTAGGAGCGCAAGTGCGATAATCATGATGGTGCATAACACTGGTAGTAGCACCTTATGTCTTACTAATTCCTCTTTCTTCACCGTAACGAAATTTTCATCTAAATTCTTATGTTCAATAGCTGCCGCTTCAGTTACCGCTTTTACTACTCCGTTTACCGAATCTGCAGTTAGTACCTTGCTTAGCAAATCCGTCTGGGAAAATAGATCATTTCCCCCTTTCAAAAAATCTTCATACGAATGTGACTCATCGAGCGCTGCTCCGGCAAGCGCCTTGTACTCGGCTAAAAAGCTACTGTCATTTGTCTGGAACTCTCTATCTAGTACATATGCTCTAAATCCTATGTCTGTCATTAAATTATTCGGATTTAGCGAAAATGAATATATATCAGCAAGCTCCTCCAAGAAGCTCACGTTGATCAAAAACTCATATTTATCAATCAATCTTGCACTTTTTACCTTATCGAATGTCTTAAGTCCCTTAGTCTCATAAGAAAAGACGTAGTGGTCATCTTCGCTAGTTATCTCACATGGAACAAGCCTCTTGCTTGTAAGTGCAAGTTGCTTAATTCTATCCTCTCCAACGGGATAATCCGTCTTCAGGTGGCGTATAGTATAATTCTTATCGCTGCTAGCTTCTTCTATGTTAATAGCTGTACTACTCTCAGCTTTCTTTTTCTTTTTTATCTTCATCATCGTTACTCTATCTCCGTAATTTTATCACCCGAATAAATACCTTCTTCCTGAAAGGTATTAATAGTGCTGATTACTCGCTCCTGCACAGCCGATCTCATGAACGCTTTGCAATTTCTTGGTAAATACCCCTGTCGTGCAAGCTCACTTATAACATCGGAGATTCTTCTCCTGTCATCTATAATTACACTCGTTTCAGTGTCACCTTGCGCTATTGTTATGGATATTTTCATGTTTCTTCCTTCTCCACCTAATAAATATTACCGAGATAATACACATCATAGTTCCTACGATCAATACATCTATAACTTTCATCGTGTCTATACCGATGTGGCTCGTCTTCGAGGTACTTTCTGTCCCAGTATTTACATTGCTAAATAGCTCGCCTTCATTTATAGTATCTCGAACCTCTCTATCATAGCTTCCTGTCCCTTGCCAATCTACGGCAAAAAGATTAGAAACCATCTGCTTTTGGTCCGCTTCTTTCTTTTCTTTAATATCCTTCATACTCGCCATACTTTCATCAGTGAAGACGGCGAATCCGTATTGAGATAGAATATTTCCCTCTTTTCCATGCTCTCCACTTATGCTCTCAGGATCTAGTGCTATGCCAGCTCCATCTGCATATGCATATATGGAAGAGAATGCTGTGAATACCAGAAAAAGTATCGTTGTGATTAAAACGATACGATTCACATTACCTCTACCCTTTACCTTATCAGTAATGCTCATTATTCCTTCCTTTTAATTCTAATTAGCGGTTATATTAACCCCCTAAACATCAAAAAAATCCTTCGGCACCATAAGATGCCGAAGGACAACAATGCTTATATGAACTGTCCTGCGATGTTTGCGTCAAGTTCCTGTGCAGCAGCTAGAGACTGATCAATCTGTCTAGCGATTGTCTCAACTAGCGCTCTAGTCTCATCTAGTCCTGGCTTTAGTCCGGCAAACTGCTCGACATATGCGTTAGCAGCTGCACCCTCCCAGCTATCAGGCAGAGCGTTAATAACGTTCTGCATCTGTGTGATTAGCCCTTCGAGCTCATTACCCTGTGATCTGAGAGTTGAAGATGCCTGTGATAGGCCTTCTGCATTTAGTCTAATCTGTGTCATGTCTTCCTCCTTAGTGACTTTGCTTTACTTCTTTTCAACCAGCATTGTTGGCTGTATTAAAAACTTTATAACATCACTGCTTACTCTGCCTTCAACCTTAGCATTGGACAGAATTTCGCTAAATGCCTTGAGTCTTGTTTTTGTATCAAGGCTGTTTGCTTCAGCAGTTCTATTGAATGCATTTACCGATGCATCAAGCGCTGCATGGTTCTTAGCATTCGTTTCATTCATTACCTTTACAGTATCCATTGTGAATTTGCTATTTTCTGAATATGCCGCAGTTAGCTTGGAAACATTCTCATTCTGAACCTTGTTAAGCTGCTCTGTTGTGCTATTTAGAATCTGCAAGAAGTCATCCATTCTATACTTTATTGCCTTTTCGTATGTTGCTCCAGATGAGCTTACTCCAGCATTACTATTCCTTGTCATAGTTTCAGGACTGAGCTTTGAGGACAGGTCACCCATTGTTCCTTGATAGTTTCTAACGGCGTTTACTAAATCAGTTTTATGATTTGCTATATTGGATGACGATGGAGCAGAATCCGTAACTATTCTCTCTGCATCATCGACCTTTGTTCTAGCCGCGTCTAAATCAGCACGGTTTGCTCCTGTAGCAAGATATTTATCTACTTCCTCTTTGTACTTTGCTACTGCTTCTTTATACCTATTTACATTGTTAATGTAATTTACAGCAGTATCGATATCAAGCTCTACTAGATTGAGTTTCTCATATATAGCATTAGACAGTGTTGGCGATAATAGTTCACCACGTATTGTATCGTAATTTTTAGCATATGCCTCTTTATATAATGCGTTTAAATCTGCAGCATATGCCTTTCCGTTTTCAGCGAGTCTGCGTGTGTCCTGATTATTGTATTTAACATTCTGCTCAGGCATGTTAGGCATTTTGAAATCTGCATTGTAATTTCCAGATGCGAGCTTTCTCGCAGCTGCTAGGTTGCTACCATCATTATTAAAGATAGCACTTACGTTGTACTGTCCTAGTTCCACCTCATCAAGTATCGCGTTAACGTATGCGTATGCAAGCTTATCGTTGAATTTCTTGTATGTCTCAAAGACACGATCTTGTGTTCCATCATGAGATGCTTTGTTCAGCTTGTTACTGATCTTATACTCTAGCTTTATTGGCTGTGGGTTCTTGTAGTTAATATTTAGAATATTAGCCGACAAGTCAGATGGAAAGAAAATAGCGCCAGCATATGTTCCCTTCTTGATACCTTCCTCTGCAGAGGCACTGGAAACAACTTTGTACTTTTTCTTATCAAGCGTTTTGATAAATTCCTCTGAGTAGTTAACAGTCTTACCCGAGCTCTCAACACCTATATCCTGATTGACAATAGCAATAGTACTCGATGACGAACTCTTCTCTGTGCTCGAACTTCCTCCTTTTGAACATCCTGTTACTAGTAACGAGGTAACAAGAATGAAAGCAAGTAGTAATGATGTGATTGTACGTTTTTTCAATTTTACCCTACCTATTCTGGATTTTACAATTCTGATTAACACTATTGCATAGTGTAAAATCAGTTTTATGTAAATTCCAACACATAAACACCATAAATTTCTTATAATTGTATTATCTCATTATATTTACTTATGTGTCAATACCTGTGCAAAAATAGTGATTTTTCATCCTAATATAGTGATTTTCTTGTAATTAAACATAAAAAGAGTCCTCCTCTCGGAGAACCCTTTATTATAATTATATCGATTAGACAACTGCTCTTATACGAGCTCGAGATATACGACCTCCGCATTATCTCCCTGTCTAGGTCCTAGCTTAAGAACTCTTGTGTATCCGCCATTACGCTCAGCGTACTCTGGTGCGATCTCATCAAAGAGCTTTGTAACTACATCTTCGTCGAAAACGTATGCGAGAACCTGTCTTCTTGCATGAAGATCTCCACGTTTAGCTAGAGTAACTAGCTTCTCAGCCTCACGACCTGCTTCCTTCGCTCTATCTAGAGTGGTAGTAATTCTACCTTCTCTGAATAGATCGGTTACGAGGTTTCTTAGCATGGATTTTCTGTGTGCAGAATTTCTGCCCAGCTTCTTGTAACCATTCATCAGTCTCTACTCCTTTCAGTTAGTTTTCGTCATTAGGCTTAAGGCTCAATCCGAGCTCTGTAAGCTTATTCTTTACTTCTACAAGCGACTTCATTCCGAGGTTTCTAACCTTCATCATGTCTTCTTCAGTGCGCTGAGTTAGCTCCTGAACTGTGTTGATTGAAGCTCTCTTGAGGCAGTTGAATGAACGAACTGAGAGCTCTAGCTCTTCAATTGTCATCTCAAGCGCCTTCTCCTTGCGAGCTTCGCTCTTCTCAACCATGAAGTCCATCTCGTTCACCTCAGAGCCTAGTCCAATGAATAGGTTGAGGTGCTCTAGCATGATCTTTGCACCGATGGAAACACCCTCTTCTGGAGTGATTGAACCATCTGTCCAAAGCTCAAGCGTTAGCTTATCGTAATCAGTCACCTGCCCAACTCTTGTATTCTCAACTGTGAAGTTAACCTTCTTAACAGGTGTGAATATTGAGTCTACTGGAATAACTGCTATAGGAGTTGAATCTGTCTTATTCTGCTCTGCAGGTACATATCCTCTTCCCGAAGCGATATTCATCTCCATTACCAAAGTTGCATTCTCTGCAAGAGTTGCAATGTGTAAATCTGGATTGAAAATCTCCGTATCGGAATCAACGATGATATCCGCTGCTGTTACCTCTCTAGCACCAACAGCATTGATAATCGCTCTCTTCTCTTCGTCGCCATTTATTCTTACAGCGAGTCTCTTGAGGTTCAAGATAATCTCTGTAACATCTTCCTTGACACCTGGAATAGTTGAGAACTCATGGAGTACACCGTCAATCTTGACAGAAGTGATAGCTGCTCCTGGTAAAGAGCTGAGAAGAATTCTTCTCATGCAGTTTCCGAGCGTTGTACCGTATCCTCTCTCGAGAGGTTCTACAACGAACTTTCCGTACTGTCCATTTTCATCGATTTCCTTAGTAATTGTTGGCTTTACTATCTCAATCATTTTGTTCCTCCCATAAATCTACTGATCTGACGATTATTAATTAGTGCAATATATGCAAACGTATTAATTAATCGAGCGACTATCTTGAGTAGAACTCAACGATGCTGTGCTCTGCGATCGGTAGATCAATGTCTTCACGGCTTGGTGCTGTAACGATTTTACCCTCAAGCTTGTTAAGATCGATGCTGATCCACTGTGGAGTTGTAATAACCATATCCTTAAGCTCCTTGAACTTAGGAGATGACTGAGACTTTTCCTTTACAGTGATTACGTCTCCAGCCTTGAGTTCCATTGAAGGGATGTTAGCCTTCTTGCCATTAACTAGGAAGTGTCCGTGGTTAACGAGCTGTCTAGCCTCTCTTCTTGTAGCTGCAAAACCCATTCTGAATACAACGTTGTCGAATCTGCTCTCGAGCATTACGAGAAGGTTTGTACCAACCTGTCCAGGTCTCTTTTCAGCCTTAGCATATAGATTTCTGAACTGTTTCTCCTGAAGTCCGTATACGAACTTAACCTTCTGCTTCTCGTTGAGCTGAAGACCGTACTCGCTCTTCTTTCTTCTGCTCTGCTGAGCCTGTCTCTTAGATTTCTTATTTATACCCATGTACTGTGGCTCAATGCCTAGTGCCTTAGCTCTCTTCAGTACTGGTTCTCTATTTCTAGCCATGTATTGTTACTCCTCCTTCCGCTTAGACTCTTCTCTTCTTAGGTGGCCTGCATCCATTGTGAGGAATTGGCGTAATGTCCTTAATCATTGTTACATTGAGTCCAGCAGTCTGAAGTGCTCTGATAGCAGCTTCTCTACCGGAACCAGGACCCTTTACGTATACCTCTACTGTCTTTAGACCATGCTCCATAGCTGCCTTTGCTGCAACCTCAGCAGCGCTCTGTGCAGCAAAAGGTGTCGACTTTCTCGAACCTCTGAAGCCATTTGAGCCAGCGCTTGACCATGATAGTGCGTTTCCGTCCATATCTGTTAGAGTAACTAGTGTGTTGTTAAATGTGGACTGGATGTGAGCCTGGCCTCTTTCAACGTTTTTACGTTCTCTTTTCTTCTTTCTAACTGTTTTCTTAACAGCTGCCATATTTCTCTACCTCCTTGTCCTTATTTCTTCTTGCCAGCAAGACGCTTAGGACCCTTACGAGTTCTTGCGTTTGTCTTGGTCTTCTGGCCTCTAACTGGGAGACCTCTTCTGTGTCTAATTCCTCTGTAGCTTCCGATCTCCATCAGTCTCTTGATGTTGAGGGAAACTTCTCTTCTTAGATCACCTTCTACGATATGCTCAGTCTCAATGACCTTTCTAATCTTTCCGGCATCTTCTTCTGTAAGATCTCTTACTCTGATGTCACCATCCACTCCTGCTTTCGCTAGGATGTCCTTGGATGTTACTAGACCGATTCCATAGATATAAGTAAGACCGATTTCGATTCTCTTATCTCTAGGTAGGTCAACTCCGGCAATTCTTGCCATTTCTTCCTCCTTTCCTATCTTCCGTCACCAACCCGGGGGTGATATAGACAGGGGTTACATTTAATAAAGCTGTACTGAGTTCCCGGCAAAACAGCACGTCATAATATTATAACCTATTTTACTAGCCTTGTCTCTGCTTATGCTTAGGATTTTCACAGATTACCATGACTTTTCCATGTCTCTTGATTACCTTGCACTTTTCGCAAATTGGCTTTACTGAAGCTCTAACTTTCATATTAGCTCCTCCTTTAATTAGTTCTTATCACGCCACGTGATCCTCCCACGTGTTAAATCATAAGGTGATAATTCTACCTTTACTTTGTCACCCGGCAGAATTCTGATGTAGTTCATCCTAATCTTGCCGGAAATGTGGGCGAGGACTTCGAAGCCGTTCTCTAGCTTAACCTTGAACATTGCGTTTGGCTGTGCGTCGATGACCGTGCCCATTACTTCTATCGAATTCTTTTTCGACATAAATTCAGTCTCCTTATATCAACGTGAGCAGCTCAGGCTCTCCGTCTGTGATTACTACGGTATTCTCATAGTGAGCTGCCAGCAGTCCATCGTCAGTAACGACCGTCCAGTCATTACCGAGAACTCTGGTTCCGTAGGAACCTTGTGTAATCATCGGCTCAATTGCCAGAACCATTCCCTCTTTGAGGTGTGGCCCAGTGTGAGCATCCCCATAATTAGGAACTTGCGGGTCTTCGTGAAGATCACGTCCAATCCCGTGTCCTAAATACTCTCTAATGACACCGAATCCATTGGACTCAGCATATTCCTGAACAGCGTGTCCTATGTCATGCAGTCTATATCCTACCATCGCATATTTAACGCCTTCAAAAAAGCTTTGCTTCGTTACGTCAATCAGTTTACGAGCCTCGTCACTGATTTCGCCTACAGCATATGTTCTAGCTGCATCGCTACAATAGCCCTTGTATGTTGAACCTGTATCAACGCTTACAATATCGCCTTCCTTGAGCACTCTGTCTCTAGAAGGGATTCCATGTACTACCTCATCATTAACAGATACGCAAGCCGCAGCAGGAAATCCGCCATATCCTTTGAAGGTTGGCTTCATCTTGTAGTGAAGTATTCTCTCCTCTACAAAATTATCGATTGCATGTGTTGTCATGCCAGGTTTGATGAATCCCTCGATATCTCGAAGGATCTCACCTGTAACCTTGGCAGCTTCACGCATGATGTCAATTTCTCTTTTCGACTTAATTATTATCATGACTATTTCGCCTCAATTGCCTTTACGACATCTTCGAAAACCTCGTTATGAGTTTTCTCTCCGTCGAAGTTGGCGAGCACGTTCTGCTTCTCATAGTATCCAATGAGAGGAGCAGTCTCGCTCTCGTACACATTAATTCTGTTTTCTACAGTTTCGCGATTATCGTCCTTGCGCTGGAATAATTCTCCACCGCACACATCGCATATTCCTTCCTTCTTAGGCGGAACATTCACTACATGGAAGCTTGCACCGCAGGATTTGCATACTCGTCTTCCTGCAATACGCTCTATGAGAACGTCCTTTCTAACTTTGAAGTTAAGAACTATATCTAGCTTTTGACCGTTTTCAGATAGGAATTTATCCAGCTGCTCGGCCTGGAAGATAGTTCTTGGGAAGCCATCTAGGAGAAATCCCTCCTTACAGTCGTCTTTCTGAAGTCTGTCTGTAACCAAATTAACTACTAGCTCATCCGGTACCAGCTTGCCCTCGTCCATGTATCCCTTTGCCTTTTTACCAAGCTCTGTTCCTTCCTTGATGTTAGCGCGGAATATATCTCCTGTTGAGATATGTGGAACATTGTATTTTTCTATTACCTTAGCCGCCTGCGTGCCTTTACCAGCTCCAGGAGGGCCAAGTAAAACAGCTCGTAGCATGTTATGTGCCATCCTTTCCTAAACGATTATTTAAGAAATCCTTGATAATTTCTATTGAGCATTTGATTCTCAATCTGTTGCACTGTATCTAGCGCTACGCCTACTGCGATTAGAAGTGATGTTCCACCGAACGAAAGCTGTAACGGTGTAAATTCACTGACTACAGTTGGAATAGTAGCTACACCTGCCAAAAATATTCCTCCTACAAGGCATAGTCTTGACATAATTCTAGATAAGTACTCCTCAGTTGCTGCACCAGGTCTAATTCCCGGAACGAAACCGCCACTCTGTCTCATATTGTCTGCAACTTCTTCTGGCTTAAATGTGATAGCCGTATAGAAGTATGTGAAGAACAGTGTAAGCGTGATATTTAGTATTGCGTAAACCCAGATCCCTGGATTCCCTGATGGAGATAGGTACTTCGACATCCACTGAGCAAATGAAGACTGTGGAACGAAGTAAGTTATCGTCAATGGAAACTGAAGTAATGATAGCGAGAAGATAATAGGAATTACTCCTGCCTGGTTAACCTTAATTGGAATATGGGTTGACTGGCCGCCATACATCTTTCTTCCGACCATACGCTTTGCGTACTGTACTGGAATTTTTCTTGTTCCCTGCTGCATCAGTATGATTACGACAGTGATTAAAACTGCCACAACTATTAATGCAATAACAGCAACTACACTTAGTGCTCCTTCTTTCACCTGCGTGTGAATTCCTCTAACTGCTGTTGGAATTCTTGCGATAATGCCGCCGAAAATGATCAGCGAGATGCCGTTTCCGACACCATATTCGTTAATCTGTTCTCCTAGCCACATTAGGAACGCGGTTCCTGCTGTTAGGACTGTTATGATTACTATCATCGAAAAGGCATTCTGGTTGACAATTGCTCTTCTAAAAAGACCAATCGTCAAACCTGTTGCCTGAATCAATCCTAACACTACGGTTAAATATCTCGTAATCGTCGCCATTTTCTTACGACCTTCGTTGCCTTCCTTCGAAAGTCTTTCGAAGTATGGAAAAGCTATTGTAAGAAGCTGTACGATAATCGAAGCGGTTACATACGGAGTGATACTCAAAGCAAATATTGTGAAATTGCTGAATGCTCCTCCGGAAAATAAATCAAACAAGTCGAGAAGCCCTGTTTGACCCTGGAACATCTGAGCAAGATAATCTCTATTGATTCCTGGAACTGGTATATTTGATCCAATTCTAAAAACAAGCATTATCATGAGTGTAAAAAGAATTTTCGAACGAATTTCCTTTACATGCCATGCATTAGAGAGTGTCTTGAGAAGTTCCATGATTAGATAACCTCTGCCTTTCCGCCTGCCTTTTCAATCTTTTCAGCAGCGCTCTTGCTGAATTTCTCAGCCTTTACAGTTAGCTTCTTCTCTAGTTCGCCGTTTCCTAGAACCTTAACTCCATCCTTTACCTGCTTAACAAGCCCGGACTGAAGCATTAGGTCGAAGTCTACGACTGTTCCATCTTCAAATCTATTTAGATCTGCAATATTAACTTCTGCATATTCCTTAGCGAAACGATTTGTAAATCCTCTCTTAGGAATTCTTCTGTATAGTGGCATCTGGCCACCCTCGAAGCCTAGACGAACACCGCCACCGCTTCTGGAGTTCTGACCATTCATACCTCTGCCGCCAGTAGTTCCGAGACCAGTACCCTGACCGCGACCTCTTCTCTTGCGAGCTTTGGTTGCACCCTCAGCTGCCTTTAATTCGTGAAGTCTCATTGTCCTGCACCTCCTATAGCTCTTCTACATCTAGAAGATGAGAAACCTTAGCAATTGCGCCGCGTGTTGCGGACGAATCAGCTAGCTCAACCGAATGATGTAGCTTCTTGAGGCCAAGAGCTTCTACTGTCTTCTTCTGCTTAGGAGTTGCGCCAATAACACTCTTAACTAAAGTAATCTTTAATGCCTTTGCCATTTGCGTCTTCCTCCTATCCTAAAATTTCTTCAGGTGTCTTACCACGACGCTTAGCAACTTCCTCTACAGTTGTGAGACTTCTCAGTCCCTCTAGAGTTGCAAGTGCCATGTTTCCTGTGTTACTCGAACCAAGCGACTTAGCTCTAACATCCTTGAGTCCACAAGCTTCTAGTACTGTACGTACAGATGAACCTGCGATAACTCCAGTACCTTCTGCTGAAGGCATGATTAAAACTTTGCCTGCTCCGAAAATTCCTACAGTCTGGTGAGGAACGGTTGTTCCTACCATAGGTACGAATATTAGTTTCTTCTTAGCATCTTCAGTTGCTTTTCTTACAGCTTCAGGAATCTCCTGAGCCTTTCCAAGGCCAATACCTACGTGGCCTGCGCCATCTCCAACTACGAGAGTAACGGAGAACTTCATGTTCTTTCCGCCCTTTACAGTCTTCGAAACACGTCTGATGTTAACGATGGTTTCAGTAAGTTCAAGCTTAGATGCATCTATTCTCGTGCGCATTCTGTATCCTCCCTTAGAATTCTAATCCTGCTTCACGTGCACCATCAGCGAGTTCCTTAACTCTGCCATGATAAAGGTATCCGCCTCTATCGAAGCAAACCTCTTTGATGCCCTTAGCTACAGCCTTTTCGCCTACCGCTTTGCCTACCTGCTTAGCTGCGTCTTTATTTCCACCGTTTGCAATACTTGCCTTAAGTTCCTTATCGAGAGACGATGCGGATACAAGAGTTGTTCCGTTAACGTCATCGATGACCTGAGCTGAAATATTGCTGTTCGATCTAAATACGCACAGTCTTGGCTTCTCGGGAGTTCCAAAAACGTCTTTTCTGACTCTGGCATGTCTCTTGAGTCTTCTGTCATTTCTGCTTGCTTTTGCCATTTCTCAAATCCTCCCTTCTCTATGCGGAAGCTCCGCTCTTTCCTTCCTTCTTGTGCACAACTTCTCCATCGTAGATGATACCCTTGCCCTTATATGGCTCAGGCTTTCTCCAAGCTCTGATATTAGCAGCATAGTTTCCTACCTCTGCCTTGTCGCAACCCTTAACGATGATTGTTGTAGCATCAGGAGTCTCTGTTGTGATTCCTGCTGGGTCCTTCATCTCTACAGGGTGCGAGAAACCTAGCTTCATAACGAGTGTGTCTCCCTGCTTTGCAACAGTATATCCAACACCGTTAACTGTCATCTTTACTTCATAACCCTTTGAAACACCCTCTACCATATTGTGGATAAGTGTTCTCCCGAGTCCGTGCTGAGACTTATCCTGCTTTGAGTCGGATGGTCTCTTAACTGTTAGAACGTTTTCTTCAATCTCAACAGTTAGGTTTTCAGCGATTGGCTGGCACAGCTCGCCCTTAGGGCCTTTTACCTTAATTACATTATTATCCTCAACCGTTACTTCTACGCCGGCAGGGATTGTAATTGGTCTAACGCCTATTCTTGACATATTTTATACCTCCTACCAAACGTAACAAATAACTTCTCCGCCAACTCCGAGCTTACGAGCTTCTTTGTCGCTTATAACACCCTTAGATGTTGAAACGATAGCGATTCCTAGACCGCCAAGCACCTTGGGTACCTGATCAGCCTTAGCATAAACTCTGAGACCTGGCTTCGAGATTTTCTTGATCCCGTAGATTGTCTTTTCCTTATTTGGGCCGTACTTTAGCTCTACAGTGATAGTTCCCTGTGCGTTGTCCTGAGCTACTGAAAAGTCCTTGATGAATCCCTCGTTCTTAAGGATTTCTGCGATAGACTTCTTCATCTTGGACGCTGGGATTTCTACCTTAGCGTGTCCGGCTGTGTTGGCATTTCTAATTCTAGTTAGCATATCTGCTATTGGATCTGTCATTGCCATTACAGTTTTTCTCCTTTCTCCACGTGGTTCCTGCGCGCTTCATGCGTGACAGGCCTGCGCAAAATAACCTACCAGCTTGCTTTTCTTACACCTGGGATTTCACCCTTGTAAGCAAGCTCTCTGAAGCAGATACGGCATATGCCATACTTCTTCAGAACCGAATGTGGTCTTCCACAAATCTTGCATCTTGTATAAGCCCTTGTTGAATACTTAGGCTTTCTGGTCTGCTTAACTTTCAGCGAAGTCTTAGCCATGTTCCCCTCCTAAATTACTTCTCAAAAGGCATTCCGAGGAGCTCAAGTAATGCCTGTGCTTCCTCATCTGTCTTAGCTGTTGTAGTGAATACAATGTTCATTCCCTTGATGGTCTCTACATCATCGTAAACGATTTCTGGGAAGATGAGCTGCTCTCTAATTCCCATGGAGTAGTTACCTCTTCCATCGAATGAATTCTTGCTTACACCCTTAAAGTCTCTAACTCTAGGAAGAGAAAGATTGAAGAACTTATCTGCAAATGCATACATTCTGTCACCTCTTAGAGTAACCTTAGCTCCTACAGGCATTCCCTGTCTAACCTTGAAGTTAGCGATGGACTTTCTAGCCTTTGTAACAACAGGTCTCTGTCCGGAGATGAGTGAAAGTTCCTTTACAGCGCTCTCGAGGATCTTTGAATTATCCTTAGCTTCGCCAAGACCCATGTTGATTGTGATCTTCTCCAGCTTTGGCACTTCCATTGCGTTGGAGTAGTTGAACTTTTCCTTAAGTGCTGCAAAAACACTCTCGTCATACTTTGTTCTTAGTCTATTTGCCACTGTCTCTCCTCCTTTCCTAGTCTACTACGGCGTTGGTCTTCTTTGAGTATCTAACCTTCTTGCCGTTCTCAATCTTAGTTCCAAGTCTTACACCCTGCTTGCTCTCCTTTTCGTAGAACATAACATTTGATGCATCGATAGGACCTTCTACGTGCTTAATCTCGGATGCGGATGTTCTTGTAGCCTTTGCGTGCTTAGTCTGCACGTTAACACCCTCAACAACAACCTTGTTAGCCTTAGGAATAGCTCTAAGAACCGTTCCTACCTTGCCCTTATCCTTGCCCGAGATAACTACTACTGTATCGCCTTTTCTAATCTGCATTTGTACACCCCCTATAATACTTCCGGTGCCAAAGACACAATCTTCATAAAGCCGTTATCTCTAAGTTCCCTAGCAACAGGTCCGAAGATACGTGTTCCTACAGGGTTCTTATCGCTTCTGTCTTTGATAATTACAGCAGCATTCTGGTCGAATTTTACGTAGCTACCGTCATCTCTTCTAGCGCCACTCTTCGATCTAACAACTACTGCCTTTACAACGTCACCTTTCTTAACAACTCCACCTGGAGCAGCATCCTTAACGGAGCAAACGATGATGTCTCCAATATTCGCATACTTGCGGCCTGTACCACCGAGGATACGAATGCAAAGGAGCTCCTTCGCTCCGGAATTGTCGGCAACTCTCAATCTTGTTTCTGTCTGTATCATGATTTGTCGCCTCCCTATTTAGCTTTCTCAACGATCTCGACAAGTCTCCATCTCTTATCCTTTGAAAGAGGCTTTGTCTCCATAATCTTTACTCTATCGCCGATGCCACACTCATTGTTCTCGTCGTGAACCTTGAACTTCTTAGTTCTCTTAACAGCCTTACCGTAAAGAGAATGTCTTACTGAATCCTTTGTAGCAACAACAATTGTCTTATCCATCTTGTCGCTTACAACTACTCCAGTTCTGGTCTTTCTGCTATTTCTTTCCATTGTACATCCTCCTTCCTTTAAGCTTCAGGCTTTTCCATTTCCCTGATTATGGTCTTAACTCTGGCAATATCTCTTCTGATTTCTCTCATCTTCACAGGGTTGTCGAGCTGTCCGGTAACGTGCTGGAATCTCAGATTGAATAGCTCCTGCTTCATTCTTGCGAGCTCGGCGGTTCTCTCCTGATCAGTCATTTTTCTTATTGTATTCAGATCCATTATTCGTCACCACCCTTTGCTTCCTGGTTCTTGACAACGAACTTACACCTTACAGGTAGCTTGTGAGAAGCAAGTCTCAAAGCCTCCTTAGCCTGTGCTTCAGTTACGCCCTCAAGCTCGAACATTACTCTGCCCGGCTTAACTACTGCCACCCAATACTCAGGTGAACCTTTTCCGGAACCCATTCTTACTTCTGCTGGTTTCTTTGTGATTGGCTTGTGTGGGAAGATTTTGATGTAAACCTTTCCGCCTCTCTTGATGGATCTTGTCATCGCGATTCTGGCAGCCTCGATCTGCTTTGAGTCAATCCATGCTGGCTCTTCAGCAACTAGACCGAACTGACCATATGTAACGGTGTTACCCTTTGTTGCAACACCCTTCATTCTGCCTCTGTGGACTCTTCTGCGTTTAACGCGCTTTGGCATTAACATGGCAAGTCTCTCCTTTCTATGATTATTCTTCTGTTCCCTGTGCAGTTTCAACTACTTCAGGAGCAGGAGCCGCCTCAGTTACCTTTGGAGCCTTTCTAACTCTTGTAGTTGCTGGCTTAACCTCTGGTCTGCTTTCGCGGTTATCATTTCTTCTGTTTCCGAAGCTTCTCTTCTTATCTCTCTTATCGTTTCTTCTCTGCTTACGATCTCTTCTATCGTTTCTGGACTGCTCTGGAATAGCCTCCTTGAGACCCTTATCTAGAATCTCGCCGTGGTTAACCCAAACCTTAACACCAATCTTTCCGTAAGTAGTGTCTGCCTCTGCAAATCCATAATCGATATCAGCTCTGAGAGTGTGTAGAGGAACATTTCCTTCGCTGTACTTCTCGCTTCTAGCGATCTCGGCACCACCAAGTCTTCCGGAAACAAGAACCTTGATACCCTTAGCTCCAGACTTCATAGTTCTCTGGATTGCGGACTTCATAGCTCTTCTGAAAGAAACTCTTCTCTCGAGTGCCTGTGCAATGCTCTCAGCTGTTAGCTGTGCATCAAGCTCAGCTCTTCTAACCTCTTCGATGGAAATATCTACAGTCTTACCTGTTAGCTTAACGAGGTTCTTCTTTAGCTCGTCAATTCCATCTCCAGATCTTCCGATTACCATTCCTGGTCTAGCTGTTGCGATGATTACCTTTACCTTGTCAGCTGCAGGTCTCTCAATTACGACACTTGCAACGCCGGCAGCGTAAAGCTTCTTCTTAACGTAGTTTCTAACCTTATTGTCTTCAACTAGGAAATCAGCGAAGTTGCTCTTGTCAGCAAACCACTTTGAGTTCCAATTCTTGTTGACTCCAACTCTGAATCCATGTGGATTAACCTTCTGACCCATCTGGCTGACCTCCTTCTACTGTTTCTACTGTCTTAACAGCTTCTCTCTCCTTGAGAGTTACACCAATGTGGCTTGTTCTCTTTAGGATCATGGATGCTCTACCCTGAGCTCCTGCTCTGAATCTCTTCATTGTAGGGCCCTGGTTTGCATAAACCTCTGCGACATATAGCTCATCGCGGTTCATGTCAAAGTTGTTTTCAGCATTTGCTGCTGCGGACTGAACAACCTTCTCTACAAGCTCTGCACCCTTTCCAGGTGTGAACTTGAGGATTGTTAATGCCTCGTTCAAATCTTTTCCTCTTACTAGGTCAGTAACAGGCTTTAGTTTGCTAGGAGACATTCTTACATATTTAGCAATTGCTTTTGCTTCCATATCAGCTTCTCCTTTCTTTATTTCGCCTTGTCACCAGCGTGACCCTTGTAAGTTCTAGTTGGAGCGAACTCTCCAAGTCTGTGACCTACCATATCTTCTGTGATGTATACAGGAACATGCTTACGACCGTCGTGAACAGCGATCGTATGTCCAACCATCTGAGGAAAAATCGTCGATGGTCTCGACCATGTCTTGATTACACTTTTTTCATTAGACTCGTTCATCGCTTCGATTCTCTTGATGAGTTTCTTTTCGACGAAAGGGCCCTTTTTAAGCGATCTTCCCATTATATGCTCCTTTCTTATTTAGCATTTCTTCTTCTAACGATGTACTTGTTGGAATCCTTGTGCTTGTTACGTGTCTTGTAACCAAGAGTTGGTTTACCCCAAGGTGTAACTGGGCTCTTACGTCCAACTGGTGCTCTACCTTCACCACCGCCGTGTGGGTGATCGTTAGGGTTCATTACGGAACCTCTTACTGTAGGTCTCCATCCCATATGTCTCTTTCTACCAGCCTTACCAATCTGGATGTTAGCGTGGTCAATGTTGCCAACTTCTCCGATTGTAGCTCTGCAGTTGATTCTTACCATTCTTACTTCGCCAGATGGTAGTCTTACCTGAGCATAATTGCCTTCCTTAGCCATGAGCTGAGCGCCGTTACCAGCTGATCTTACAAGCTGAGCACCCTTTCCAGGCTTTAGCTCGATGTTATGAATAATTGTACCTACTGGGATATTCGCAATTGGCAGTGCGTTTCCTACCTTGATATCCGAATCTGGTCCAGATTCAACTACGTCTCCAACGCGCAGCTTGTTAGGAGCAACGATGTATCTCTTCTCTCCATCTGCGTAAACTAGAAGAGCGATATTCGCTGTTCTATTTGGATCGTACTCGATAGTCTTAACTGTTGCTGGAATACCGTCTTTAGTTCTCTTAAAGTCGATAATTCTGTACTTAGGTCTGTATCCGCCACCTCTATGTCTAACGGTGATCTTACCTCTTACATTTCTTCCTGAATGCTTCTTCAGAGTTTTAGTAAGGGATTTTTCTGGCTTGCTAGCTGTTATCTCCTCGAAAGTCGAAACAGTCATGCCTCTCAGACCAGGAGTGGTTGGATTATACTTCTTAATTCCCATTATTTACTCCTCCTATTTTACAGTCCCTGGAAGATTTCGATCTCTTTGCTATCCGCAGTGAGAGTAACGATTGCTTTCTTATAAGAAGCTGTTCTTCCTACTGTTCTTCCCATTCTCTTAACTTTTCCATTAACGTTCATGATATTAACCTTAGCAACATCAACTCCGAAGATTTCTTCGACAGCCTGTCTAACCTCGGTCTTGTTAGCTGTATCAGCAACCTTGAAAACATACTTCTTGTCAGCCGACATGTCCATGCTCTGCTCGGTGATGATAGGCTTAAGTATTACGTCGTAACCGCTCTTCATTATGCGTATACCTCCTCAATTCTCTCAGCTGCTGCCTTAGTGAGCACGAGGCTGTAATGATTGATGATCTCATATACATTCATTGTGCTTACAAGTGCAGTTCTCACACCCTGAATGTTAGAAGCAGATCTAACAACGTTCTCATCCTTCTCATCCATTACGATGAGGGCCTTCTTATCAGCCTTGATGTTCTCGAGAACCTTAACCATTTCCTTAGTCTTTGGCTCAGCGAACTTTAGCTCGTCTAGTACGATGATTTCCTTATCAGCGACCTTAGCAGAAAGTACGGACTTAAGAGCAAGTCTCTTTACCTTCTTAGGAACTGCATATCTGTAGTCCCTTGGCTTTGGTGCGAAAACAATTCCACCACCTACCTGCGTAGGATCTGTTGTGCTTCCCTGTCTGTGGCGACCTGTACCCTTCTGTCTGAAAGGCTTGCGTCCGCCTCCTCTTACTTCACTTCTTGTCTTGGCAGATTGGGTTCCCTGTCTCTGGTTTGCCAAGTAATTCTTGACTACAGTCTGTACTGCGATTTCGTTTGGTTCGATTCCAAAGATTTCGTCGTTCAATGTAACTTCGCCAACCTCAGCACCGGCCATATTAAGCATCTTTACTTTTGCCATTAGTGATTCCTCCTTTCTGCCTCTTATTTATTCTGTCCTTTTACCGCACCCTTAACCTTAAGGAGTCCGCCCTTCTTTCCAGGAACAGCTCCCTTAACGAGAAGTAGGTTGCGATCAGCAATAACCTTTACGAGAACGATGTTCTGTACTGTAACTGTGTCTCTACCCATTCTTCCTGGGGCTTTGTTGCCCTTGAAGACTCTTGATGGGTATGTACCAGCAGCAAGAGCACCTGCAAGTCTCTTATGCTTGGAACCGTGAGTCATAGGACCTCTGCGGTGTCCGTGTCTCTTGATGTTACCCTGAGTTCCCTTACCTTTGGAAACGCCTGTAACGTCAAGCTTCATTCCCTCTTCGAAATCAGCAACTGTGATTTCCTGTCCTACCTCGTAAGTCTCGCCATCTTCGACTCTGAACTCAGCGAGGTGCTTCTTAGGAGCTACTCCGCACTTCTCAAAATGACCAGTCTCTGGCTTGTTGAGTCTGTGTGCCTTCTGCTCCTCGTAGCCAACCTGCACAGCATTGTAGCCGTCGGTCTCTACTGTCTTAACCTGTGTTACTACCTCAGGTCCGGCTTCGATTACGGTAACTGGTACTACAGCACCGTTCTCATCGAAGATCTGTGTCATGCCGATCTTCTTGCCTAAAAGTGTTTTCATAATTCTCCTCCTAGTGTCTTACAGCGGATCGCCCTGGTTTGGCCGAATTGCCCTCTCATGCGATCTTTCTAAAATCTAGCTTAGAGCTTGATTTCAATGTCAATGCCTGCTGGCATATCGAGCTTAGCAAGAGCATCTGTTGTCTTAGTCGAAGCATTAGTGATGTCGATAAGACGCTTGTGTGTTCTCTGCTCAAACTGCTCTCTGCTGTCCTTGTACTTGTGAACAGCTCTGATGATTGTTACGACTTCCTTCTCTGTTGGAAGCGGAATAGGGCCAGATACTGTAGCGCCTGTTCTCTCAGCAGTCTCAACAATCTTTGCTGCCGACTTATCCAATAGAGCATGGTCATAAGCCTTCAGTCTGATTCTGATTTTCTGTAGTTCGCTCATTAGTAGTTCCTCCTGTTTGTTTTGTACTGTTTTCGCTATGCTTGTACAGGACTTCGCCCGTTTTTTACTTGCTACGCCTTAGCTCTTACACTCTTTCGTGCGTTTCCTAAAGGTTTACACAAATCAAAAATGGCGAACCCCCTCGCCCTCGTCTAGCGAGGACAATTCTCCGCAGAAATTACCTGATAGCTCAGCAACTTCCTGCTTCATCGCCTTAAACAAGCTTTTAAATTATACATGGCGAGAATTTACAATGCAAGGCTTTTTTGCACTTTTTTACGAAAGTAATTACAGTGTTTTCAAGTGTTACAGGCAGCCCTTCACTAACACGGCTACGTGCGTTTCCTTTGTGTTGATATTTCATCAAAAACTATTCGTTTTTTTATGTTTTTTGTATAAATTGCACTCTTTTAGGGTTCGTTTCGTTCATTTGACTCAGCTGATCGAATATGAATAATTGATATGTTTTCTCAAAAATACATAAAAAATACATTATTTAGCAGTTGGTATTTTCCAAACACGCCCTAGTAGTCTTTTATCGTCTATTTATATTTTATGTTTCTATATGTATTTGATTCTCATATCGATACTATACGACTACATATATGATACAATTCTCTTATAAGATATTGAGTTTCAGTATTTCTGAAAGGAGTATTAACAAAATGAAAAAGTTATATAAGAGTAAAAGTTGCGGTACTATTGTAGGCAAGGTATTTGATGATGGTGGAGTTCTCGCATGTTGTGGGGAAGATATGGAAGAGCTTGTGCCAAAGACCGCTGATTCTGCTACTGAAAAGCACGTTCCTGTGGTTGAGTGCGACGGCAATCTCGTTAAGGTTACTGTTGGTAGCACACTTCACCCTATGACAGAGGAGCATCATATTCAGTTCATAATCCTTGAAACCAATCTAGGATTCCAAAGAAAAGCTTTAAAGGTTGATGGAGAGCCTGTTGCAACATTTGCCATCCAGGACGGAGAAAAAGTTGTAGCAGCATACGAGTATTGCAATATCCACGGTTTCTGGGTTAACGAATTGAACTAATATTTCATGTTCAAGGTGTATGCCACAAACTATTCAGTCGCAGGAGCTTTGTCCTGATTGATACAGATTTATTAAAACAATTGGTTGCAGATTTCATAGAAAAGCATAAGCGGAAGGCGATGCCCTTCCGCTTATGCTTTCTTATGTTTACTTGCTCTTCTATATATCTCTAACGAGCCTCTAACCTGGTGGCCAAGTCATCTTTCTACGCCCAAGAATATGAATGTGCAGGTGGTGAACAGTTTGCTGTCCATCTTCTCCAGTATTGATAACGGTTCTATATCCATTATCTAGACCTTCTTGAGCTGCGATATCCTTAATCTTAAGCATCATGTGTCCCATAAGCTCTCTATCTGCGTCTTCTAAATCATTAAGAGATGCAACGTGCTTCTTGGGAACCATCAAAACATGTACAGGTGCCTCTGGAGCAGCATCACGGAAAACCGAAATAAGGTCATCCTCGTATACCATATCAGTAGGTATCTCACCTTTTGCAAGCTTGCAGAAAATGCAATCTTCCATATGACTCCTCCTTTCTAGACCACTTCAGCTAAGCAGCCTTCCTTGTAATTAGAGATTAACTGAACCTCAACGAATTCGCCTGAGGTCAGCTTTCGCTCCTTATCCTTAATATACACCTTTATGTAGTTAGATGTATATCCTGTAGCGTAATCTTCTTCAAAAGTTTCCACGAGCACTCTGTGTACTACACCAAAGTTCCGTTTCTGGAACTCCTGCGCGACGTATTCCGCTCTGTCAATCAGCTCATTTACACGAGCCGTCTTGTCTGCCGGCGTTACTGTCTCCTTATACTTCGCAGCCTCAGTGCCCTGCCTAGGCGAGAATTTGAATGCATGAACCCTGCCGAACGAGGCTTTGTTAACGACGTCTAGAGTGTCTGCGAAATCTTCTTTTGTCTCTCCAGGGAATCCAACTATTATATCCGTCGTGATTCCGTATAGCGGATCCACGCTTCGTATAGCCTCGACAATCGCAAGGTACTCATCCCTAGTGTATCTGCGTTTCATGCCCTTTAGAACATTGTTACTGCCACTTTGTATAGATAGGTGCAGATGTCTGCAAAGTCTCTTGTACTTGACGATTCGTTCAACGTGCTCCTTGTCTACAACGTTAGGTTCAAGTGAGCTCAGCCTTACTCTGAAATCTCCTTCTAACTCATCAAGCCTCTTCAGCACCGCTTCAATTCCTGAAAGACCTTCTTCATCATCCTGTCTCTTAAACGTAAAACCTTTTTCGCTTCCATATAGAGCGGTATTGATGCCAGTAAGCACAATTTCCTTGTAGCCTCTATCTACAAGAGCTTTCGCCTCAGCAATAATCTCCTCTATCCCTCTGCTTCTGACCGCCCCCCTTGCATAAGGAATCTTGCAGTAGGAGCAGAATCGGTTGCAGCCCTCTTCAATCTTTATGTATGCTCTCTGCATCTGCGACTCACTTGAGATTACAATGCCAGTCTCCTCATAACCGACAAGTTCACTAAAAGGAAGCACTCTGGTTTCAGTATCAGTCTCTTTGCCAGCTTTCCTAAGCCCCATAGCCTTCATAACCTCGTCGCAGATAGTAGACTTAAGGTTGTTTCCAATAACGATATCAACATCAGGCATGGCCTCAAGCTCTTCGCTAGCGGTCTGAGCATAGCATCCTGTAACCACCATCACGGAATCAGGGCTGAGCTTCTTCATTCGCCTTATATATTTTCGCGACTTGCTATCAGCAACGCTTGTCACAGTGCAAGTATTGATGACATAGGCGTCAGCAGCTTCATCTTCCCCCACGATTTCTGCACCGCGGGATCTGAACTCTTCTTTCATAGCCTCTGTCTCATATTGATTTACCTTGCACCCAAGCGTATGAAAAGCAATCTTCATATGTGTTACCCGTCCTTTACAATGATGGGTTAAAGTCTAACACACCTCTTTATAGCGGTCAACGAAGCTAAGGTGATGAATGACATTATAAATAGTCCAAGGTACATATATAGCAGTGAACCATCGCCAGTTCTTGGAATTGACGGATGTGCAACTCTGATTGTTTGATCTCGGTTATTTATATCTTCATGTGTTGCAACGAGCTTCCCTTTATCGTCATACACCTTTTCGTATGCTACGAGCTCCTTGCCTGCAATCTTGGACGTATTAAGTTCAAATGATACTGATGCTGTGCCATTTCCTTCACTTGTAAAAGTGGTACTTCCTGTCACAACTTTTCCGTCTTCTTCGTAAGGCCTGCCAGCCTTCTTATCCATTAGGATACCTCTTACAGTGTAGCTATGTCCCGAAATCAGATTCTCGTACCTCACTGCGTCAACCAGCGATACATTCTTTGCCTTTGAAATTATCTTCACTCCTCCCTTACCAGTCATCTTGGTTCCAATAGCTGGGTAGTAGATGGACTGTGCAGAATCGTCGATATCAGCATGCACTGCAACGGGAATATTTCTATAAGTTAGTGTTTCGAACACTACGGTCACTTTATCCTGGCGGAGAGTCGAGTCGTATCTGAATTCAAGCTCTATTTCTCCATCTGCGTTCTCCGCTATAAATTCTTTTTCTGCAGTAATCTCTTTGTCATCCTTATCAAGGATAGGTTTATTCTTACCCTTGTCCATTAGGACTCCTGTCACCTTATATTTCTTGCCGATGATAAGGTTCTTGTACTTAACCTTGTCGATGATTATCTCTTCCTTGCTCGGGGCACCTGTATTTGTTCCGGACTCAATTGAATGTGCCTGCGTTCTAACTTCTGGATGGCGAAGTGTCTGGTTGTCATCGTTTATATCGCGATGATTCGCAATCTCTTTGCCTTTATACTTTAGTGTCTCAAAGACAACAGTGTCCTTTCCAGCTAGCTTATTAGTATCAAAGGTGAACTCAAGACCTACATCTCCGCTTGCAATACTGTCAGAAATCGTCGAATTCTGCGCAGTAACCGTGAACTCCTTCTGAGCGGTAATCATGCTACCATTCTGTTCAAGAGGCTTTCCTGTACTCTTATCCATCAGCACACCTTCGAGAGTATATGTTTCACCTTCATACAGGTTTGAGAAACTCACAACATCCTTAACCTTAGTCTTTGGACCGTACATTGCAATTGAATCCTCCGTCGCAACGTCCATAGCTTTAGTTCCGATTTTAGGGATGGCTGGATTGTTGACATGCGAAGATGGCTCTCCTGAGTTGAAGTACACCGCAGCTCCCGCACCATCACCATCGATTTTCTTGGTGTATACAGTCTTATCTAGAAGATATCCCGCTGGCGCCTTAGTCTCGCGAATAGTCACTGTTCCGCGAGGCAGTACAGCATCTCCCTGTTCTGTGACAAAGAGAGGATCACTGCCCTTTACGATGTTCTTATCTCTGAGCTCTGCAGTGTATTTACCAGAAGCATCCTTAGTCGTTCTTAGCTTCCATGTGCGAACAACCTTTGCATTTTCAACAGGTCCAACAGTATCGTAATACTTAACTTCAAATTCAGCACCAGTCATGTCACTAGGATTCATGTAACTATCACCACTAGCTTTTTTCTCAAGGAAAATCTTGACAGGAGCAAACACAGGCGAATCATACGACTGTACCGTGCTCGTAGTCTCAGCCTTGCTCTCCACCTTATAAACAGTCTTGTCCAGTTCATAGCCTACAGGTGCTGTCGTCTCCTTTACAGTGTATCGACCAGGCTTCAATTCCAAAGCTCCTGTTCTACCCTTTTCGTCTGTCGTCAGTTTTCCGACTGCCGTTCCTCCTTCATCGTAGACGGTATACACTGCACCAGCTAGAGAATATGTACCTTTGCACTCTCCAGCAATCTTGATATTGTTGCCGATGGATTTAACAACTTCGATCTTTCCATATGGTTTTAGCCCCCATGCCAGCATCATCTGCGATCCATTCGTTGGATAAGCTAGATATGATTTAAAATTTTCAGGAATTTCGCCCTTGTAGGCTTTCGCATCCTGCATCATACGATTGATTAGCGGTCTTGAGTTAACTCTTTCATATGCAGGTCTGCCATTAACTCTTCTAGCGGCACATACTAATGCAAAGTAATACTCTTTCTCATCATAATTACTCTTCTGCCACTTATCTGTACTGGCAAGGTACGCGAATTTTGTAAACAGAGAATCAGATGCCTGCTTTGTAAGTGTTACGACCTGCCCTGCTTCTGCAGTTCTAAAGTTCTTACCATCTGCACATGCCGCATCATGGATAAGCCCATCGACATTCACCTTGAATATACTCGCATGATTACGGTTATTATCCTTGTACTGCTTATGCCATGTTACTGTTCCTCTCGTTGGTTCAGTCACTGAACTTGCTGTCACAGACCTAAACGAGGAGGCACCTCTATGAGTTGCTGCCCCTACGCTCATAGTCATTCTTCTACTGACATTGTCATATGATGCAGACTCTGGTATTCTCTCTAAAGTATTAGTATTATGAACATTTCCTCTTCTGCCTGCTTCGTTATCAAACTCGCCTTCCATTACGATGTTCGAATCGGCACTACGCACATTACCATCTGACTCGCTATTAGATGAATCTGCTCCGCTTGTAACTTCGTTGCTATTCACCGCTTTGATGGTGAAATTCGCATGACCACCTGTCAGCTTAATGATGAATTTCCCCTCGCTACTTTTATTTACAAAGTGAGTAGCTGAGTCTCCTTTCATATTCACATCACCGTACACGCTCGCATTCTTTCCACCATCAAGAGCTATAATTTCAAGAATTACACCTCTATCCAGCTTGTAATTAATCTGGTACTCATCTCCCGTCCTTGCACTTTGGGCAAAAGTCTCTCCATTTGATAGATTGGTAGTATCTGAAGTCCCAGACTTCAAAACTGAAAGCTTCGCCCCACTTCCAGTTGCTTTGAGCTGAAGTCTCGCAGCCGTATCAGGCGGAATGATATTTACACTGCCATCAGGAGCTTTACCTGAACCTAGCGCAAAAACCTGTGATGTTCCAAGAAGCATCACTATACATAGCATCGAGACGATGCAATTATAAATACGTTTAATATTCATTGCTCACCTCAAAATCCAGCTCTAATTGCCTTCATCTTCTGAAGCTGGCATATCCTCGAACCTATCAGCAAGAAGCCTAGAGAGTTCCCGAGCCTCATCCTCATGCAAAGTAATCCCTCTGCTCATATGCTCGTGATCAGAGTCCCAGTCACGAATATCGAACTTCGGTGTTCTGTCGTTCCACTGAATTAGGTTAAGTTCCTTGCTCCAATTGTTCTTATAGGTAGCCAGTACCCCGATGTGATCCAAAATCTTGTAAGTTACACTTCTTTCATTGTTAGTTGCCATTTAAAACTCCTTCCATTTATACACGGTGCTATCGCACCTCACTTTCATGTAAATTATATGGTTCCTGTGGAGCTGACAACAATGCAAGAAGTGCACTATAAATAGCGAGATTATCCCTTTTATGAGAGTTTTTATAATGCGATTTAGAGCGACCTAGAAATATTAGTTTTAATGCGGATTTTATGATGCGAATTAAAATTTAGAAGCAAAAAATTAAAAGGACCTCTGCACGGTAGAGATCCTAAGCGCCCTTTGGCGGTTTTATATTTAACACACTTATTGTGTCTAAATACTAGCATAAGTATGTCACATAGAGTTCGTTGATGTAATGAAATGCACATTTTATGTTCCGAATGACACAAAAATGTGCTTTTCATGTCATCACTGCTCGATTTCGATTCTTCATAGGCTCTCTAATCACGAATGCTTTTCATCTCTTTACGAGCTGTCTCCACATACGAAGCTGCTTCACCAGCGATTCCCGCTCTTTCTGCAGAGCTGAGTTCCCTAATCACTTTGGCCGGACGACCCATTATGAGCACGCCATCGGGGAATTCTTTACCCTGAGTGACGAGAGAGCCCGCTCCGACGATGCATTCACACCCGATTTTTGCATCATCCATTATTATCGAACCCATACCTATAAGCGTCGAATCGCCTATCGTACAGCCGTGAATAATCGACATATGACCTATTGTCACATCAGCTCCTATGTATGTCCCGCCATTTGTCGCGATATGAATTATAGAGCCATCCTGGATATTGGTTCTGTCCCCGATTACAATATCTTTGCCACTAGAGCGCAGCACAGAATTGTACCAGATATTCACGTCCTTACCAATTTTAATATTCTCAGGTCCGCTAAGCTGCACACCATCAGCTATGAATACGCTATCATCGTATAACCCTAGCTTTTTTACCTCTCTATTATCCATATTATTTATGTGATGCCTTTCTATTTTCTTTAGCCTCTAGCCGCAGACTGTTTTCCTTATAAATTATTTCAATACTAAATATACACCTCTTTGCAATATTCTACAAAGTTTGTATTCCAAACTCGTCCCGCGAGGTGTACAATTCAGTTAAATAATAAATGTATTGTAAATCTTGTAGCTTAAGCTAGCAACCAGTAATTAGCTTGTGATGGAGGATAAACCAATGGGATTGATTGCTAACTACCAATATATCGATGACGCAAATCTCGACGTTCTTCTGCGCCTTGCGAATCTCGATGATAAAGAAGAAGTTTTTGAAACTATTGAAGATTTAAACGAAGAAGCTGAAATTTTCCTTGATACTGATAAGATGTGGGATGTGATGCACTTCGTTCTAACAGGAGTGAGCACCGATGAGAGGTCTAGTACTAACCCCCTCAGCGTGGCAGTTATCGGCGTAGACTTATTTGAAGATTTAAGCCAATTCGTCGCATGTGTAAAAAATGACCGTGTTCCTGAAATAATTTCGGCGCTCGAGGGTTTCGATTATGAAAAAGCTCTTGAAAATTTCAATATGGAAGATTGTGCAAGTGCTGGCCTGTATCCAAACATATGGGATGAAGATGATGAGGACTTGGTCGATGAGCTAATAGAAGAAATCGCTGATTACATCGAAGGACTTCGAGACTTCTATAAGAAGGTGCTCGAAGCCGGAGGACATGCACTTATTACGATTTATTAAGGGAGATATATGACGATTAATTTAGCGGATGCGATTATGAAAACAGCAGGCTTAAATGAAGCCCTGATGCGAGAATGCGATATATTTTTCTGCGATAAGCCCAGGGGCACTGAGTATTCGGGGCATGGTGAAGTATATTCGTCCTCGTTCGAAACATTTGCATCCGATGGAAGCGGCGGCGAATATGTAAAGCTTGAAGACGGCAGCATCGGATATATTAGCAGCGAAGGGAGCGTCGGAAGAGTTGCTGAAAGCATAGAGGATTTACTTCAATTTCTAATTCATGCGGGATGTATTTCGGATTTTAACTGTAAATACATCTACAAAAGCGATGAGCTGTTATCCGCATTTTGCAGCGGTTACATCGAGAAATCACGCAAGTCATATAATGAGAAAGGTACTGATTTCGACGAGATTAGAAGCGAGCTTGCGCGGAAGTTATCGCTTGAGTATGATCCTGGTAAGCTCCCCGAGTATGCAACGAGATTTTACGAAGCTGCCAGCAGAGAGCCTTCATTCACATGCAAGTTCGGAGATGGAGAAGACGAGTTTGTATGTGACGGGATTATTTCGGATATTCTCGGACTATGGGTAAACGAGCTAGTGGGTATGACTAGAGACGAGATTCTAAATTATTAGCAAGTGAAAATATTAAGAGGCGATATTATGAAACCTTTTGAGAAATTTGACTGGAAATCATTTGGGGACAATTCTGATGGCTATACTGATGATTATGCAGGCAAGGCTCCTACTGGCTGGGATATATTAGATATAGAAAAAGCGACTGGATATAAGCTTCCAGAGTCCTATATCGAGCTTATCAAGCACCGAAACGGTGGTATTCCTGTAAATAACATCGTAACAACAGACAACCTGTGTGTTCATCTGGTTGGAATCTATGGTATCGATAAGGATAAGGAGTGTTCCGTTTGTGGTGATTTTGGAACTGAGTTCTGGCTTGAGGAGTGGGGATATCCTGCAATTGGCCTTGTAATTGCAGACACCATCTCCGGTGGACACGACATGGTATTCCTAGATTATAGCGAGTGCGGACCAGAAGGTGAACCTATGGTTACATTAGTTGATCAAGAAGATGACTACAGCCAAGAGATATTAGCAGATAACTTTGAGGAGTTCATATGCAAGATTGAATCCGACAGGGTGATTACTGATATCGAAGAGTTTAAGCAGCTCGATACAGAGAAGCAAGTGCTCGCTCTAAATAAGCTCCGTAACATGAAGGGTTCTAGAGCCATGATAGAGCTCCTTGAGCAGGCCGAAGCTAGTTCATATAGCGAAGATGTTCTCGGCATGCTAGCAAGCGCTTACAACAATATAGACCAAGAGGATCTTGCTATTCAGACTCTAGACTTATTGCGTGCCAGAAGCTAGTCGTGATGCGATGTGGTATTGCCGTTATGGCTACTCTTATGCCCTTAAGTCTAAAAAGGCAGGCAACGCTCACCATGAGAAGAAAAAAGCCGCTGTAAGGAATCTTGAAAAAGCTATCGAGTTAGCCGAAGGTAGTAGCGAAGATGACGTAATCGACCAATGCATGATGATCTTTGACAAAATACTAGACCTCAAACCAGCCGACTTACGCGGTGGATATAGGCTAGCTTATACGTATTACCACCACTACTATACCGAGGATTAGTCGTCAACCTACTTCACTGAATCTCATAGGACAGAATTTAAAAATCTAATATTAGTAAGAATGGGGGCTTGCCTTTGCAACCCCCACCTTTATTTTATATGTGATTGAGCTTTTAAATTTAGTCCACTTTTATATATGACGTGTTTTCAACGCTGATTTCTGCTGAATTTTAGTATCATCTTATCGCCGATGCTATAATGTCTGAATTCTTATCTGCCAGCTCTATTCTTCAGCTTCTCAACCTTCTTATCCTTACGTTCCTCTAGCTCAGCGATTTGACCAAGTAAAAAGCTCTCAAAATCGCCTTCAACATCATGCATCTCATAGCCATCGAAAACAACTATCTTGCCTTCTCTATCGAAACAGAATATCTGCTCGCCGTCACCTATTACCGAGAAGAACGGGATACAGTCAGATAGCCCACTTTCATGGAAAGCCCTTGTATTCGCACGTAAGTCTAGGTGCTCTGGGACTTCGCTTGAGATGCCGTAAACCATGATTCCGCGGCAAAACTCCCAGAATGGTGCAACTTCATACTCCTGTGCCATAGGCCAGATTTCTTCTCTTACTTCCATGTATAGACCACCAAGCGGAGACATTGTAAACTCTTTGAAATCCTCCGGTAGCTTTATATTGAACTCGCTCTCAAAAGCTTCTATATCTTGTTCTGACGGCGTGTCATCTCCACATGCGAAAACCTGATAAGTTTCTTTGTCGTAGCTTCTAAAATAATCGTAAATCTTTTCTATAGACATATTTCACCTCGTTATACTCCCGACAATTTGCCTGGATACTGATTTCACTAATATATTCATTATACTTTCTGTCATATATTTATTGTAGTGATTCAATATAGAAAAATCAAATGACGCTAATTAAAAGCATAAAAACAGGGGCGCATACGCCCCTGTCATTAGTTATCTGGTGGTATTCCCTCGTAATCTATGATTACTCGAT
>NZ_CALIZG010000020.1:0-19248 GCF_938028775.1 Mogibacterium diversum | reverse complement strand
TCAGCCACGCTTTCTCCATTGCAGTATATTTATTATTAAGGATGTTACAGCCCGTAGGCTTGGAACAACTGATTTAAATGAGAGAAGCTATGCACTTCTCCACTTCCTCCATCTTCGCAGTAGGCTCAAATCTAGCAACTACATCGCCGTTTCTATCAACTACGAATTTGGTGAAATTCCACTTGATATCAGGATTATTCTTATAGTCATTGTCCATCTTCTTAACCACTAGCGAAAGTCCTGTCGCCTTGAGACCCTTACCAAAGCCCTCAAAGCCCTTCTCTTCCTTGAGAAATTTATATAGTGCTAGCTGATTCTCACCGTTAACATCAGACTTCTTCATCTGAGGGAACTTCGTGTTGTACTGCAGAGTGCAGAAATCATGTATCTCCTCGTCAGTCCCAGGAGTCTGCCCCGCAAACTGATTGCAAGGAATATCTAGCACTTCAAATCCCTTGTCGTGGTACTTTTCATACATCTCTTCAATCGGTTCATACTGAGGCGTGAAGCCGCAACCTGTTGCTGTATTGACAACGAGGACAACTTTCCCCTCGTAATCTTTCATTGATACTTCGCTTCCGTCTGTAGCTGGAACTGAATAATCATAAAATCCCATATCCATTACCTCCTGTTATGACCTATGAAAAGCCCTTTAAAATCCACATGCCATTTTCACGTGGCATTCTCGTTACTACGTTAATCCTCTAGTCTAATTCCCTTTTTTAGACTCCCCCTTACATGTACAATTATATTGTGCTAAATTATTTTGTCAACAATTCATGATGCACTTATATAAATACTTGTATGCATTTTAAGGAGTCCTCCTCACGTATATAAAAAGGCACCAGAGTTTCTACCCCAGCGCAAAATTCACTAAATTAATCTTATATTTTTTTGACCAGTATCAATTTACCAGCTTACCTGCCCATCGCCTGTAATATCTATCTTGTCTCCGAGGAACGTCGGTTCTGGTTTAACAAGGCACTGCACAAAAGCTTTCTCTCTAGATAGGAACTCCCTAATTGCACGAGCCTCATCTCCATCATACTGCTTCTCGGCCGCACTTACCCCTACAGCTTTGATGCCAAGTCGCTTTGCTGTATACAGCGCTCTACCCTCGTGATAATGCTGTGTAACTACTACTGCTGACTTTACACCGAATATATCCCTTGCGCGATACATCGATTCATACGTTGAGAAACCTGCGTGGTCGAGGAATATGTCCTTTGCTGGAACACCGTGCTTCAAGCAGTAGTTCTTCATGACCTTCACCTCGTCGTAATTGGTCTTGCCGTTATCTCCAGACAGCAGCAGCTTCGGTGCTGCCCCAGCATTATATAACTCTATCCCACGGTCAAGTCTGTCCTTAAGAATCTTAGTAGGCTCACCATTGCCATACACCCCTGCGCCCAGCACAATGATGCAGTCGTACGATTGCCCGCGAAGCTGATCTAAGCTTCGAAGACTTCGCTCTCCTTCGAACTTAACAAATAGATTGATTCCCACGATTATGACTACAGCTATCAATATTAACTTAAATATCCATTTAATAACCTTAAGCATAGGTATAATAATATCCCTCATAGGTGATATATGCAAGGAAGTAACGTGTATATAAATCAAAAACAAATGAAAACCGGGCCCTACACGTGTTCATCTGAACGGAGGTATCTCTAGCCCGGCAAAATTCAATTAATTATAGTACTTTGGCTTGCACCCAAGTCATCTAAGATTAGTCAACGAACTTAACAGCTGTTCCGTATGCCATAACCTCTGCAGCGCTCTGCATTATGGATGCGGATGAATAGCGAATAGCAACTACTGCGTCAGCGCCAACGCTCTCAGCCTCATCAACCATTCTCTTAGTCGCAAGAGCTCTTGCGTTGTTCATCATCTCGTTATACTTAACGAGCTCTCCGCCAACAAGAGTCTTGAGTCCAGCTCCAAAGTCTCTGATAGCATTAACTGTCTGAATTGTGCTTCCCTTTACAAGTCCGATAGTCTGAACTTTTCTGCCTTCGATTTCGTTAGTAGTTACTAAGATCATCGTCTTCCCCTTTCTGAATCTCGCGGATTCTCTCGATCAAGATGTGCAGCACCCCGTATATGAAGCCAGCACAGATAAGTGCTACAACTATTCTTACGCCAAGCGGTACCCCGGGAATAATTTCGAAACCGATGAAATAAATCAAGATAATCCCGATGACTATACCTATTATCGCAACCGCTACGAGAATACTGCCGATTTTATTTTTCTTCATAAAACATCTCTCTTCTCAAATACCCGGGTATGCACGATTGCTTACCCCGTATTTACTGATAATTATACCATCTGGGTATGGATAGGACAACAGAAGCTTACCTCATACTCCTGCTCGCAATCAGATTCACGCCTGTACCCATAAAGTCGCTAACGATTACATCATTTATCTCCACAGGAGCTGTCACTCTAAGTTTCTTGATTTCTCTCATCGCCTCGCGCCAAATGTCCAGTGGAATCTCGCTCTCGGTAATTACCGGCAGCACGCGGTTGACCGCCCCATCGATTCTTACCGTCGAAGTCAGAATCCTCATCGGGCGAGTTATCTCCTGCTCTGCATAGCTAAGACCTTCTTTACAACTGTACCCTTCAATTTCTATAATTTTATCACCTTCGAGATGCACAGTAACTCTGCAGCCTTTCGGACAATTTACGCAAATCAATTCTGCATCTCTCATCTTAATTCTCCTTTATCTGAACCGTGAGATCCCCATCGGCTTCTTCAAGGTGTTTACCAGCTATTACCACCTGCTCCATCTCAGATGGTATAACCACATCCTTGTGGATGGAGCGCATCAGCTTATCACCCTTCGAGATCTCTATCGTGACATCGTTCATTGGTTTCCGGACGCGGAAGTAAAGTGTCACAGCCTTTGGCAGGCTCTTTTTGTGTAGTTTCGCAGGAACTACGTAGCTCACCATATTTCCAGCGTGAGCTTCACAGTACGAATTACTGGCTAAAGATTCCTTGTCATCATCTGGAGATAACCCGAAGGTCTCAGCTTCATCACCATCATGAGCTTCCTTTATTCTCTGTTTTAGCGCTTCATAGTATCTAGCAGCCCCTACCGCCGCCTCACCGGCCTGCTTCGTAACGAAGTCTGCTAGGTCATGCACGTGAAGTCCGTTTCCGCATGCGAATATTCCCGGAACCGATGTCATATAATTCTCGTCGACAATTGGTCCACGGATGCTCGGATCCATTTCAATTCCAGCCTCTTCAGCTAGAGTGTTTTCAGGAATCAGTCCAACGCTTAGGAGCAGTGTATCTACGTCGAAATACATCTCGCTTCCCTTAATCGGCTGTCTCTTATCATCTACCTTGGTGAGCTCAATGCGTTCGAGCCTATCACGTCCATATATGTTAGTTACAGTATGAGATAGATATAGAGGAATCCCAAAGTCGTCGAGGCACTGCTTCATGTTACGAGGTAGCCCATTGCTGTACGGCATAAGCTCCGCAACACCGAGCACTTCAGCTCCCTCTAGGCTCATGCGACGTGCCATTATGAGTCCGATATCTCCTGAACCAAGTATGAACACCCGCTTTCCGACCATGTAGCCATCGATATTAAGATATCTCTGAGCCTGCCCCGCTGTGTAGACTCCAGCCGGACGCTCGCCAGGGATTCCAAGAGCACCGCGGCTTCTCTCGTAGCATCCAACGGCAAGGACGATGATATCTGCCTTGAGCTTCTGATATCCCTCTTCCTTACTCACATACTCGATAACACGATCACTACTCATGTGTGTAACCATTGTGCCCAGCTTGATTTCTACACCTATATCTACCGCCTCTCGCTCATATCTCTCTGCAAACGCGGGTCCGCTAAGCTGCTCTTTGAAGGTTGTAAGCCCGAACCCATTATGAATGCACTGATTGAGCACTCCGCCAAGCTCGATATCGCGCTCGATAAGGATGACATCTTCAAGCCCTTCCAACTTTAGTTTCGTAGCTGCAGCCAGTCCGCCGCAGCCACCACCTATTACCACTGCCTGACAATGTCTCATCTTAGCGATTCTCCCTCTCTAAAATCTTTGAATACTGCCCATCTTGAACGATATCGACAGGTGAGCATTTTAGCTCTCTAGCTAGAATTTCTACGACCTTAGGCTCGCAGAATCCTCCCTGACACTTGCCCATCCCTGGTCGAACTCGTTTCTTTATCCCCTTGACACTTCTGGCTCCACAGACTTCATGTATTGTAGAAACTATCTCTCCCTCGGATATGGTCTCACACCTACAAACTATATTTGCATACTGTGAATTTTCACGCACGAGTTTCTCACGCTCCTCTTCAGCTAGCTCCGAGACGACAATCGGCTTATCCCTTGTCATCGCAGCATCTGGATTTTCCCTAAGGCAAAATCTATCCGCTATAAACTTCTCTATCACATAGTCCGCAATCGCCGGTGCACTGGCTAACCCGGGCGACTCTATGGAAGCGATGTTGATGAAGTTTGGGTTCTCGTCATCTAAGGGGCCTATTATAAAATCCTTTGATGTCGAACTCGGCCTCAGCCCTGCAAATGTCCTTATAGACTTATGCAGCGGAACTGTCTTAAGTATCTTGGCGATATTTTCGCGCAAGTATCTTGCCCCACCTGTGCTAGTTGCCGTCGTGATGTTGTCTTCTAATTCCTCGCTATTAGGACCGATGAGCGTATTCCCGTAAACCGTCGGAATTGCGAGTACTCCCTTGCCCTTGGCAGTTGGAACTGGGAATATGATGTTATTTACTATATGTTCGTCGTTACTGATGACATAGTATTCGCCTCGCCTTGGAGTTATCTCGAATCCTGCACATTCTGTCACCATATGGCAGATCTCCGAAGCGCCTATTCCAGAAGCATTTAGAACAACCTTGGCATTGAATGTCTCGCCGCCTGCTTTGATCACGTAGTCATCGTCATTCTTATCTATGGTGCTCACTTCGTGGTTTAGGAATAAATCTACGCCATTGTTTACAGCAACCTGCATACAAGCAATAGCGACCTCCCAAGGGTAGATTACAGATGTCGTCGGAAATGACAGCACCTTGGTTATGTTGTCGCTGAGATTTGGTTCTACAGCACGTGCCTCATCTCCACTAAGAAATTCATGAGGGATATCCCTACAGACTGCCCTTTCAGCCAGTACATCTAGAAGTTTCTCCTCTTCGTGACCACATGCAACTACGAACGCACCCGTATTCTTGATATGGCAATGCAAATCCTCGCATATCTTAGGATACTTACGAGCACCTTTCACGTTAAGCTCTGCCTTGAGTGTGCCATCTACAGGGTCATATCCCGTGTGAACTATAGCGGAATTCGCCATCGTTGCACCATTTGCAATGTCATTTTCCTTGTCTAATACCGCTATTTTGAGCTCATACCTCGAAAGCTCTCTGGCGAGCATCGAGCCTGTGATTCCTGCACCTATTATGACTATGTCGTAAAGCATGTTTCCTCCGAGTTGGTTATGGGTTTTAATAACCGTTTAATTATATCATGATATTAATAATCATTTAGCAATTGGAAACGTATTTAACACTGAAATATAAAAAAGGAAGGTGATTAATACCCTCCTTCACTTCTAACTTTGCTAGTTATTTGTTATACCAGTAGTTCATATCAACATTGCCGTTTATTCCGTCGACTCTTCCCTTGCTGGTATACTGCCATACTTCGTAGCTTCCATTGTATGTAACCCTGTCGTAGTACTGAGCTACCCAAACTTTATATTTGCTAAGCTTACTCATGTCTAGATTGTTGTTCAGCCAACTGGTGCTCGCATAGATCATAGGCGTATATCCGAGCGACTCTATCGTCTCACAGAAACCCCTAATCGCTTCAGTTCTCACAGCAACCGAGATTCCGTTTGACCTTGCATTGCTCTGATACTCTGTGTCAATCACCAGCGGGAGCTTCACATCATAGTCCTTGGTGAGAGATACGAGGAATTTCGCCTCTTCGGCACCCTCTGTGTAATCTCTCGCTTCGGTAAACATGTATGCTCCGGCCTTAAGACCAGCTAATATTGCTCCCGATATATGCTTATCAAATTTAGAGTCCTTTACAAGAGCCCCATTGGTCTTACCACGATATCCAGCTCTAACGATAGCAAAGTCTATTCCAGAAGCCTTTACCTTCTGCCAGTTAATATCGTCCTGGTATGCGGATACATCCACTCCCTTTAGCTGATTAGCAATCACACCAGAGGCATTTGCGAAGTATGTCTCACCGTTTAGTTTAAAGATAGCCCGACAGCATCACACCATCAGAATTGAATGCGTATTTTTTGCCATCGAGCTCTTTGATGGTGTTCTTAACCATCTTGTGATCGTCACCGAAATAATACCAATAGCTACCGATCTGTAGCCATCCAGATACTGCTGCTCCAGACGCATTGAAATAATACCAGTCACCTGAAACTTGCTGCCAGCCAGTCCTCATGGCTCCGTCGCCACCTAGGTAGTAAAGGTTGCCGGCTATATCTCTAAGGTCAGTCTCCATTTCACCGTACTCTCCAAGGTAATACCAGTAGCCATCGATTTTCTGCCAACCAGTTCTCGCAGCGCCGTCAGCACCTAAGTATGCCCAGGTATCATCTATCTTCTGCCAGCCTGTTTTCATTCTGCCGTCATTTTCCGTGCCAAAGTAGTAGTATTTACCGTCAATCTCCACCACGTCGGTCTCCATAACACCGTCCTCGTCGAAGTGATACCAATATCCGCCATACTTTAGCCAGTTGTTCTTTAAAGCGGCTCCATCAGCTCCGTAGTATCCCCATCTGTCGGCAATCTTTTTGTTTGATTCATAGATTGCACCAACTATCTGCCAGCCCGTCTTCATGGCTCCATCGTTAGCAGCACCTAGATAGTAGCTCTTTCCATCTAACACCTGATTGCCTGTAAGCATTACTCCCATCTTGTCGAAGTAATACCAGTAGCCGCCGATTTTCTGCCAGCCTTTAACAGCTGCGCCGCTAGATCCGAAATAGTGATATGCGTCTGAAATCTTGTGCCAGCCAGTCTTCATCGCTCCGTCATTTGACGCTCCGAAGAAGTAGAGTAGCTTTTCAACCTCCTCTAGTCCGTAAGCCATCGAACCATCTGAATGTAGATAGTACCAAGTGCTTCCCGCACTGAGCCAGCCTGTTCTCATGGAGCCATCTGAACCGAAGTAGTAGTAATGACTACCAATCTGCTGCCAGCCAGTCTTCATGATGCCGTCTGGTCCTAGATAATACTTCTTGCCGTCGATAGTGAATAGACCCTTCTGCATTACGCCAGCACTGTTATAGAAGCGCCAGCCGCCAGATTCGCTCTTCCACGTTCCAGAAACAGCAGGTGCAGATAACTCGTCATCACTCACATCATATGCTGCTGCTCTTGCCTGAGCCGCATAACCTGTAGACTGGTCATCTGCTGCCTGATCGGTTGCGTTAGAATCAACCGTACTAGCATCTTGACGATTTTCTGTAGCATCTTCGTTCTGGTTCGATGCCGCATCAGTGCTTTCTTCAGTAGATACGGCTTTGTTATTAGCAGCCCCATTTGCTGAAACATCCTCGTCGGTAGCACTAGCTACAAAGCATGAGCTAACTAGCATCATAGCAAGGCAGGTTGCCATTACTAGCAGGTGATGACGTAGCGTCTTAATTTTAGCCATGCCGTTTCCCTGACTTTCTTTCAACATTTCATCCCTCCTTTTTTAAATTTTTTGTAATATACAAAATGACGCTTTTAGCGTCATTTCATTGTATCATGTTAAATTTTGATATGGCAAGCCTTTGCGCTATTATCTTCTTATCTCGCCGAACTCAAGCACATCAGCTATCCTTTCGCTAGCATGTCCATCGCCGTAAGGATTTGAAGCCTTGCTCATAGCCTTGTATTCCTCTTTATCGGTAAGAAGTCTTGAAAATTCTTTGTATATCGTTTCCTCTTCAGTCCCGACCAATTTTAGTGTACCCGCCTGAATTCCCTCTGGGCGTTCGGTAGTGTCTCTCATTACGAGAACTGGTTTCCCAAGGCTAGGTGCCTCCTCCTGAATTCCACCTGAATCGGTCAGAATTAGATAACTCTGGTTCATGAAGTTATGGAAATCAAGCACATCGAGCGGTTCTATGATTCTAATACGTTCTTCCTTGCCGCCCGGTGAGCTCTCACCAAATACATCCTCTGCAGCCTGTCTTACAGCCGGGTTCATATGTATAGGATAAATCGCCTTAACATCAGGGTTTTCATCCATCACTCGGCGAATAGCTCTAAACATGTTATGCATCGGCTCGCCGAGATTTTCTCTGCGATGAGCAGTGATAAGAATAAGTCTCGAGTCAGAAGCCCAATCTAGATGCTCGTTTCTATAATCTTCCTTTACTGTCGTGCTCAGGGCATCAATGGCAGTATTGCCTGTAATCCAGATTTTCCCTGCATCCTTACCTTCGTTCACTAGGTTCAGTTTGCTCTTCTCTGTCGGCGCAAAATTATATTCTGCAACAATCCCAACAGCCTGCCTGTTAAATTCCTCTGGGAAAGGTGACTTTATGTTGTACGTTCTAAGCCCTGCTTCCACGTGTCCAACAGGAATCTGTAGGTAGAAACAAGCGAGCGCAGTCACGAACGTCGTGGTCGTGTCTCCGTGTACGAGAACTACGTCGGGATTTTCATTAACAAGCACTTCTCTGATTCTCTCAAGAATATTAGTTGTAACATCAAAGAGTGTCTGTTTCTCTTTCATTATAGACAGATCGTAATCTGGAACCACATGGAAGGTTTCGAGAACCTGATCGAGCATCTGTCTATGCTGACCAGTAACGCAAACGCATGTGTCTATTCCAGGTCTCTTTTTCAATTCCTTTACAAGTGGGCACATTTTAATTGCTTCCGGTCTTGTCCCAAAGACCAACATAACCTTTTTCATGATTACCTCTAAATTAGTCATATTTACTGCTTAGTAGTGGTTAGTGACTCGTCACTCTTTCTAAAACCTACTGTCGTAAGTGCCATGTAGTACATCATGGTGATTGAATAAGTCGTAAGTGTATTTATCGTCGAGAATATTCCATTTACACAAAATGCTATGGCCGCGAGTGACAAGAATAGCATCTCTAAATTGTTGTCAGTATATTCTTTTTTCCTAAACAATATTATCAAAGCATAAATTCCGGTTGTTATCTCAATAAGCAAGAAGCCAAAACCAGCAATATATCCTCCGTTAAATGTAACCTCCAGAATCGCATTGTGCGACTGTCTCTCGAAGCCCTTCGTATATCCAGGAATGATAAACGTCCTGCTCTTGTGCCCGATAAAACCTAAATGCTGCGAATAAATATACCAGATCCAGATTCTATGCGTTGTAAGCTTGTCTAAATCACCCCATATTTTCCTCTGTGCTTCTGTCAAGTTTTTCGGCTCCATGTAAGCAAAGTGGTATTCATCGACATCCTTGAAGTTACTCATTTCTTTTATTCGACCGAACATCATCTGTGAAATTGTATAATTCTCTTTAATCTTTAATGCCCTAAGGTCTCTCTTTAAAATATTGTCAGAAATTTTATAGGCAGTGGCTAGCATAGTCACTGTAATAACAAAAATTATAGCGGTATTTTTAATTGTAAGATGCGATTTAAAAATACCTTTCATTACGATAATTGTATAGAACAAAAGTATTGATAGTATGCCAAGGAAAGATCCTCTACTTTTTGTCATAAGAATTGCAAACCACGACATTCCCATACCCCAAACTGCTATTGAAAAAACTATCAAGTTTGAGACGTTCTTTAATACATTCTTTTCAACAAAAACTATCTTATAAATAATATATGCATATACAACAATAAATACATTCAGATAAAACCCTAATATTGTAGGATTTGTTAGAACACCAGTGTACCTAGCGATACTAAATGAGGTCTTGGCAACCATAGGTGAAAATATAATATTTAAAAATAAAATTAGCACCCCAAAAATAGCAATTCCTATTGCAATTCCATCAATAAATATTTTCCTATTTTTCTTGCTTGCAAGTCGATATGAAATCGGCACGAATATCAAACTGTATATAACGGCCCAAACTAACTGCTTTGGTGCCTTCTCTACTATTCCTGTAACCGTATAGGATATGATGACAAGAAAAAGAGGTATCCCTAGCCATGCATTTAACCTAACATCCTTATTATCACTCATATCCAACGAAGCAAATATCAGTATTAAGAACACGAAGAATATAACGCTACTAGTAATATTCACCATATTTTGATGGATTCCATAATGTGATAATCTTTCCGTAAAATATGAAAATTTACAGAAAGATGTCATCATCATTCCAAATGCAGACACCGAGATGATTGCATTTTGTCCTTTTTTAATACTAATCTTACCGACTAGCCTATCTATGAAGGCTAGCATATGATTTAAGGTTTTAATTTCGTACATGTTTCTTTCTTTTCATCTCCAGTAGTGCACTTACTATGATTCCCACAAAGATACCCGCAACACCACCTGTAGCATAGTAACCTTTCGTACTTACACTCTCCGCTTCGAGTGGCTTGCTCGGCATCGAGACCACCTTTAGTATGTCTTCGCCTCTAACCTCTTTGCTAACTTCAACAACAGCTTTGGCTTCTGCATCTGCTAACTTGAGGGCTTCATCTTCAGTATCAGCAGTAATGTAAATATCTACATACTGACCATCCTTATCAAAATCAACTGCAACTCTTGAATTAAGTGCAATTCTGCCCTTTTCGTCGAGCCCTGCGTACTGAGCTACACGGTCGAGAGTCTTAGATGATGTCGAAATCTTTGCATAGAGTCCAACAAGCTCCTCATTCTTCTGGATATCCTCAAGGGTGCTTTTCTGATATCCTTCAGCAGGTGTAACTGCTACGGTTAGCTTCGCCTTGTATGAAGTTGTAGCCTTGGAGCCTTCAATCTTAGCCATTCCAACTGCGCAAACTACTACGCATATAATCATTACTACCGCATACTTCTTCACTAGCTCGATAATCCTCTTCTCAAAGCTATTTCCCATCTTGTAAGTCCTCCATACACTTTCTTAAATCAAATGCAAATTCTTCCTGTTTCTTTTCGACTACTCGATCTCCGACAAATGTTTCTATATTCTTCTTGATATCGTCCATATTGTCGTGAACACTCACCAGCGCTTTGCCAATATCGCTGTCATATGCTCCGATTCCGTACTCGTCCAAAACTCTCTTCATCGGCGGATTATCAGTCGTTGCAACAGCAATCCCTTCATATGCGTATTCATAGATTTTCCCCGACGAACAGTAGAGATTGTTTGAATTCTTCTTGTGATACATCGCTATTCCAACATCACATTTAGAAACGAAGTATTTGAGTTCATCCTGGTTTAGTCTAGGTACGAGTTTCACATTCTCGAGCTTATTCTCTTCGATGAATGTTTCAATCTCCTGCTTTTCAGCATTTTCCTTGCAGCCAACTAGGTACAATGTATTATTGAAGTTTAGCTTCGCTGCTGCTTCGATAAGTTCCTTTGTGCCTCTTTCGATTTCGCAACCAGCTGTTG
Organism: Mogibacterium diversum; assembly: GCF_938028775.1. GTDB lineage: Bacteria > Bacillota > Clostridia > Peptostreptococcales > Anaerovoracaceae > Mogibacterium > Mogibacterium diversum_A. The sequence continues at coordinate 7,670 of NZ_CALIZG010000020.1, read as the reverse complement.
ATACGATTTTAAATGAATCATCTCCGTTCAGATAGTCGAATTTCAGCTTCATTACTTCCTCTGAAAACTCCTTAGAATACGATAGCTTTCGGAAGTTTTCAAACACGAGTATTGCTCCAATCTTGCCGTACTCTTTCTCCATAACCTGCTTGCGCTCTTCATTTGCGCAGATGGTCAGTGCGGCTTTCGCAATCATCCTCGACTCGAAAAAGCAGCCGACCTTACTAGCAAATCCATGAGTTTCTCTCTGCAGATATAGCTCCCTCGCATCGTAAATCACAGCTTTAGGCTTAAGGAGTTTATTTAACTTGAGCGCCGGAACAGTTGCTTTCCTGTTGTCAGCGAAGATAAAGTCCACGTCCTTATGCTCCTTGCCGATTTCTACTGTCTTGCGAATAAACTCTTTGTATGACTTGTAGTTTACGTAATACGAGTTGTTATCCACAAAATCACTTTCTTGTGTTGTGGTTATGTCTACGACGTCAGCAAATGAGTTTAGGACATCGAGTAATGCCCTCGTCCTGCCGTCAAAATTTTTATTAGCTGCACTGATGAACAGTATTTTCACTTGCTCTCCTCCATATTTTGTAAACCGCGTATATGATGTCTAACACGAGTGCACCGATAATATAGTTAAATATAGCATTGTATGTCGCACCTCTTCCAATAAGAATAAACAGCGTGCAGACCATACTTGCTTTCATGCATCGCATAGTTGGATCCTTCGTAGCCTTGATAAACTCATCTACGAATGACACTAGGATTCCATATACAATCCCCAACAAGAAACACATGAATCCAAAATTAGCAAACACATCACCGAAAAGCGTTGGATGCATTGTCCCTCGAGGATTATCGACGTGCATCCACTCTTTATACATATCTATAGCAAAATCCCTTGGCTTAAATTTGGCGATGGCCGCTGGAACAAATAGCAATGCAAGTCTCATGTATCCTAGCCCCATACCGAATTTGGGGAAGTTATTATTATGCTCCACAAAGTAGTAGTATGCCTTGATAAGTCCTAGCTCTCCTCCGCCCTTTCTCATATAGTCGATAGATCTCTTAAAGATTTCTCCGATTCCGACCTTAGGGAGTAAAGATATATCTCCTAACCAACGAATCTGCTGGAATACGAACACAGCAAACACAAGAACTATTCCTGCCGATACTCCTACTGCAACCTTCTTGTTATTTTTGTTAAAAAGAAAGTAGATGATGAAAGGCGTTATGAAGCCAAGAAGATTATACCTAGATTTTGAATAAAGTGCGCAAAATAAATAGATTATAAACGCTATCAGGAAACACAGACGCTTTTTCTTACATAGGCAAGCAAATCCGATTCCTGAGAATGCAACCATTACTTTTCCTGCCATAATCTCTATAGGTGTCTGTGCCATATTTAGCGTCTGAGTCCACGTTGAGTTAAAAAGTGAATATCCTCTGCCGTAAAATCCTCCAGCCACTATTACGAAGCAAATCAAGTAGACGCAGAAAATCATCCTGAAAAGAGCCTCTGGGGTCTCCTCAAAATCCGAAACCTCCATCTCAAGCTTCTCCGCATTAAACTTTGCAAAATAGAAGAATCTCGTAAACATATACAGCGCCATAAATAGCACTGCTAACATGGTAGCATTGGCAATTGTTATGTCGGAATAGTCTCCTGAATATGCATGCGCCGTGTTAGGAACTGTGAATACCACAAATAACATCGCCCAGAGAACCATCCCCAGCGATTTCTTCCTCCACTCATATATCAGGAGCACTATATTCAAAATCCACGACAGTAAAATTAGCACAATCTAGTCCTTTCGCTACCCTACACTAGCGGGTAAATAGCTCCTCCGTCACAGAGACCTCCACGGGTCTGTGCCCCACGCGGTCCTCTACAGGTGGAAGCTGGTTGTAATCACCGTACATAAGTGTTAAGTATTCTACGAGTTTAGCTGGTGCATAGAACTCCTCTCCCTCAAAATTAATCTTCTGAGGAGGGAACAGTAGTTCATTTGGAAAAATGATTCTATCCACAAAGGAGAAGCATGTACAAAATCCATGCTCATTTGGATTTGTATCATAACGCATGTACTCTTTTTTTATCTTTCCTTCAAGAAGGCTTTCCGGATAAAGCTTTAAAAGATAGTACTGTATTCTTCTCGCGGCAGCTCCGAGCTTCCACTTGAAGCTTTTCTGCGGAACACCTACTCTATCTGGAATATATTTTTTAAACTGTAATTTATTGAGTTTCAAGCATTTGTCGATGTGCTCATCGAGCCCTTCTATAGGAAGTCCATCATACGGAAATATATCTATATAAATACCGTGATGCATCTTAATGTTGCGCTTATTCCATTCTATGAACGTTGTACCGTTCTTCCTAACCTTAGCAAATGAGAAAGGAGCGTTGGGATCAGTCTCTCTCGTCTGCACAAAGTATTCATCGCCCAGTTCCTCCTGCGCAATATCCAGAAATTTTTCATAATCCTGACGTGGCATGCCGATATCTATGTCATCATCCCAAGGGATGAAGCCTCCATGTCTAACGGCACCAAGAGCTGTTCCGCTCTCGATAAAATAAGTTAACCCTCTTTCCTCACAAAGCCTAGCGACTTTTATGAGTATATCTAGCTCAACTCTCTGAACGTCCTTTATCTCTGGAAATGCATCTACATTATAGGTTGTCATCTTCGCTGCTCTCACTCTCAATATCGTTATCGCTCTTGTTCTTTGATTTTGATTTTGATTTTGATTTCGACTTTGGATGCTCGATTTCTTTAATCTTCTGACGAGCCTTCTTAATGCTTTCTTCATCAGGTTTCATAACATATAGCTGCTGGTTTCCTGCTGAATATACAGTAGAAAATGCATCGAATCCTTCTAATGAATTGGATTCAAACTTCCACTTCGGATTCTTTCCTAGCTGGAACTTTACAAGGGCCTTAACCTCCGATCTAGTCAGGTTCATCTCCATAGTCGGAGCGAGGTACTTCAGGATTTTGTTATATCTCGTGAGCAGTGTCGTCGACCCCGTAAGCTTTTTCACGATAGCCTTGAGAACTTCCTGCTGGTTACGAACTCTATGGTTGTCGCCATCGCTATATGCATGTCTCTCTCTCGCGTATGCCAGTGCCTTAGCACCGTCAAGCTTATTCTCACCTTCTACAAAGCGGTATTTCCCGATGTATGAGATAAATGCCTTGTCAGAGTTGATAGTGATTCCTCCGATAGAATTTACGAGATCCTTAAGCGTATTGTAGTTAACCTTTACGTAGTAATTTATCTTAATACCAAGTAAGTCTTCCACATCCGAAGTGGTCTCATCTATACCCATAAGACCTGTATGGGTGAGCTTATCCTTCTCCCCATTCTGCAGTTCAACTAGATAATCTCTTGGGATTGAAGTCATGAGAACCTTGTGAGTCTTAGGATTTACCGTAATAATCATATTAACATCGCTACGAGCTTCTTCTGTAATCTTTCCAGTTGTATCCATTCCACTTATGTAAATGTTGAATGGTTTGCTCGTCACATCTACGGCATCCTCTGCTTTCTTCTTTGCAGTAACCTGTCCTAGAAACTCATGCGTAGCAACTGCATATGCCGTTCCAACAGTGTAAACCACCATTAAGATTAAGCTCAATATAAATGCTGTAACCTTTCTGGATCTTTTTATATTATCTCTGAATAGCTGCACGAAGAATACTGCACTTATTATCAGAAGTACGACAAATGCTCCAAGCAGTAGCTTGGAAGGTACTACGTCTAACACCAGCATAGCTGATACGAATACCAGCAGTGCTATTAGATAAAGCAAAGACCATATTTTAGTAAACGTATTGAATCTGCTTTTTCGATAGTTTCTTGCATAACTCATTTGTTTAAGCTCCATTCCTTATAATTACCAGTCTTTTAACTGTTTTCTGACTCAATTTTCTTTAGGCTACGTATGCTATGTATAAGTGCAGGCATCAGCATTGCAGTTGTAATCACTACGACTGTCAATGTAGCCCATGCAGCACCATCAATACCCATGTACTTAATCAGTACAGCATCGAGAACTATATTGCTTATACCCGCAACAATATTTATGTAAAAGTTAAGCTTCACCTTTCTGAGGCTTGCAAGCAGGTTGCTCACGTTAACTCTGAGGGTTGACGATACGAAGTAGTTAACCGAAAGTATTCTGAACACTGTAACGGCGCCCATATACTTAACACCCCACAATAATTTTATTATCCACGGAGCTAGAATAAATAGCATCCCCGCAATAATAAAATTCATAATGGCGGTGATTCCAATTAGACGTTTGGTGTTCTGCTTAATCCAGTCGTATTCCATGTTGTGCTCTGCAAAATACGGATACACGAAAATCACTACACTATTAGGTATTACAATCAACGCTTCAGGTATTGTAGCCGCAACCTTATATATAGCGATTTTTTCAGGACTAACTATGATGTAACCGATGAGGAACACATCCATCAAGATGAGTAAGTTCGAAATCATAGTATTAGCACACACATATGCGGAATATTTTATCAGCTCAAGCTTCTGATGCCTCGAGAGATAGTTCGCATTTCTTAGTGCCCTAATCGAGTAATACCTCATCCCAACTAAAGAGGTTATCATCGTCGCAAGGTAAAGCGCAATGATGATTCCACTAGCTTTTAAGTAATACGCACCGACAATCTCAACAGCCATATAAATAAAGGCATTGAGATTTGATAGCAGGGCATATCGTTTATTCTCTCTCTTGCATCGCATCAGCAGGCAATAATATTGATAAATGTAGTATGTCAATGGATATAATGAATATATCATCAACACATGTCTCGCCTCAGCTACCTTTAATGGTGCAAACATTGCACATATGAATACACCTATTGCAATTGCGAAGTTAAACGCCATTCCGAACTTGAGCGAAAACCAATAGTAGGCCTCTTTTTCCTCTTCCGGCCTCTGTTCTGAACAGAACTGAAGCATTCCATATATGATACCCATTCCATTCAGAATCAGGAAGAAGGTCATTATATTGTCAGCGTATCCGAAAATTCCGTACTCGCGTTTGGTTAAGAACCTTACAACAAAGACATTCCCGATAAACGTAAACACCTTATTGAGAAGCCCCGAGCCCATTATATGAACTAGGCCCTTCTGATATATGAATTTAATCTTATCCCGCATGCTTACTGGCCTAAAAACTCCTTGATAACCGATACCACTTCATTCACGTCATCATCTGAGATATATGGGTGAATTGGTAGCGATAGAACTGTATCGCACAGCCTATTAGTAACAGAATAGTCAACGCCATAGTCGTTTTCGCCACTAAACGCCTCCTGATTATGCATCTGCTTAGGATAGTAAATCATTGAAGGTATTGATCTCTCTTTGAGGCATGCCTGTAGCGCATCTCTCTGCTCTCTGTTTTCAAGCTTAATCGTGTACTGTGCCCAGCTGCTTAAAAATCCTTCTGGAACCACAGGTGTAGCAACAGTTCCCTTAAGAAGTTCAGTGTACTTAGCTGCTGCGCTGTTAACATCGGCTACTTCATACTCTGCAAATGCAGCTAGCTTAGGAAGTAGGATTCCTGCCTGAATGGAGTCGAGTCTGGAATTCATTCCGATGCGCACGTTGTCATACTTCATCTTACCCTTACCGTGTACACAGTAAGATTTGATTAGCTCTGCGGCTTCATCATCATTTGTAAATATCGCTCCACCATCTCCATAGCACCCTAGTGGCTTTGCTGGGAAGAACGAAGTTGTCGAGATGTCTCCGAAGCTGCACGCCTTCTGTCCATTGATTTCACCGCCAAAGCCTTGGGCTCCATCCTCAAGAATCTTAAGGCCATACTTATCTGCAACCTTTCTAATCTCAGGGAAGTTAGCTGGGAGTCCAAATAAGTCTACGGGTACAACTACGCTCGGTCTTAGCTTCCCATCAGCGACTACCCCTGTAATTGCCTTTTCTAGCGAAGCGGCATCCATGTTGAAAGTATCCTCATTTACATCAACGAAAACTGGTGTCGCACCTAAAATTGCAACCACTTCTCCAGATGAGAAAAAAGTGAAGTCGGGAACGAATACAGCGTCACCTTCCCCAATTCCCCATGCCATAAGCGCTAATTCTAGCGCATCTGTTCCATTTCCACAGGTTACACAGTGCTTTACACCAACGTATGCAGCTAGCTTCTCTTCAAGCTCGGAAACTTTACTTCCCCCGATAAATCTGCTACTAGCGATTACTTCGTCAATCTGGCGATCTATGTCATTTTTAAGTGCAGCATACTGCTTCTTTAAATCTCTAAACTCCATTATCTTCCTCCGCTCTACTTGAATTCGCCTCGCATATCAGTGCTTGCAAAGTCTGTTAAAGGAAGCCTAACTGGTGCTCCTTCCTTCTGGCTCTTGTAAATTGCAAGAACCATCTCGAGTGCATTTCTTCCTGCGACCCCGTCTACATAAGGAGTCCTGTCTTCCTTTATCGCTTCGATTACATCGGCAAATAAGCTGGTGTGACCGTTACCGTACACGTTGCTAGTTTCTTCTTCAAGACCTTTATTCTTCTGATCTTCAGAGGTCTCGTCTTTGAAATCCCACACATCTATCGTGTTGGTAGATTTGCCGCCTACCTTTACAGTACCGTTCTCTCCGAATAGATATAAAGTCTCTTCGAGATTCTGAGGATATACATTGGTAGTTCCTTCGATGGTTCCTATTGCGCCATTCTTGAACTTAACAACAGCTACACCAACATCTTCAGCCTCTAGGTAATCGTGGAATTGCTGCCTAGTTGCTCCATATACTTCAACAACCTCATCCCCCATCATCCATCTGAGAAGGTCAATCCCATGGATGCACTGATTCATGAGGCAACCGCCGTCTTCTTCCCAGGTTCCTCTCCAAGGCGCCTGATCGTAATATCCCTTGTTTCTATTCCAGCGAACATTTATAGATGCGTGCGAGAGCTTGCCGAAGCGATTTCCTTCAATAGCTTTTCTAACTTCCTGAATAGCTACGTTAAATCTATTCTGATGACAAGCTGATACTTTTACATGCTTCTCCGCAGCTCTCTTGATAATCTCCTCTGCATCAGCCATATTCATAGCCATAGGCTTCTCGATAATCACGTTGACTCCAGCATCGATTGCATCAAGTGCGATAGCTGCATGCTTTCCACTCTCTGTTGCAATGCTCACAAGCTCTAGGTCATTCTCCTCTAGCATCTTCTTGTAGTCGGTATATCTCTTTATCGACTTGTCGTCTGCTAAATTGTGTTTTTCTAGAATTGCTTCCATCTTTTCTGGCACTACGTCGCATACCGCAACTATTTCTAGATTATTATTTACTGCAGCAGTCACGTGATTTGTTGCGATTCTACCGCATCCAATCAATGCATATTTCATTTAAATATCCTCCGGAATTTTAGCACTTAATTATCTGTATTGTATCAAGGTATCAAGCTTATAGAAGGGAGATATTATCTCTCTCTTCTACGTCCTTGAATGCGTTGCGAGTATCAAAAATTGCCACTGCATTCTTTCTAATCATCTCATAGTCGTATGCATCGTGTGCAGTTGCGACTAGTATGAGATCATATCCCTTGATAATATCAGCATTTATCTCGCTGATACCCTCATGCCACTCTCCATTTCTCTTATACTTTGGAAT
>NZ_CALIZG010000019.1:0-2903 GCF_938028775.1 Mogibacterium diversum | reverse complement strand
ACTATAAAATTGATTTTTTTATTTAAATCTTATATATTTATATATGCAAAGAGGTCATCATACCGAGGTCATACTGAGGGTATCTGAGTATCTGAGTATCTGAGTCCTCTATTAATGCACTATATTGAAGGTGGTTAACCTTCTTTCCCCTTAATCACAGAACTCATTGCCGCCAAGCTTGAGCGTTCGGTGGTTTTTTTATTTAATAATCATATAGTTCAGGATGTTCTTCTCTATCTTGCAGTATCTTCTTTATAAGATTTTCAAAGAATTCAACTGGGTCTCTCTTCATAAAATTGCAATATTTCATATAATATCTGAAGTTTATTCGTAAGCCTTCTCCTGTACAATATTTTCCAAAAGTAGATTCTGGCATATCGATACCAATTCTGATCTGTCTCTTACTAAATTTTACATTTCTTTCTTCAGCAAGCTTTCTTGCGTCATCCAGCATATAATTCCATGCAAGAACATCTTCTCGGAATACAAGATTTTTCATACCTTTCCCTCCTTCCAAAATATCTAGGAAACACCAAAAAAGGTGCTTACAATTATTACTGTAAACACCTTTTTCAATATATGGCGCCTTAAACAGGGCTCGAACCTGTGACCTAGCGGTTAACAGCCGCTCGCTCTGCCGACTGAGCTATTAAGGCACGTGACTATATTACCATTTCTATATAATCATCGCAACACCTTTTTTTCATTATTTGCAGAAAAGTTATTCTAAAATATTTGAAATTATTTATTGACTGACGGTCAAACTGATGTTAGTATATGATTGTACAGTCAGAAGACTATAAGGAGGAACTTATATGGGTCTCATTTCTACTGCTTTATTATCCGCTAGTTCAACACTTAGCGATTCTTGGAAAGAGTATTTCTATTGTGATGCTATTCCAGCTGATGTATTTGTTGTAAAAGGTGTTAAGAGAAACTCTGGGGGATTCTTCAGTGGCAATAACGGAAGCGACAACATCATTACTGACGGTTCAATCATTGCTGTTGCTGATGGTCAAGCAATGATTATCGTTGAACAAGGACAAATCGTAGATATTTGTGCTGAACCTGGTGAATTCAAATATGACTCATCTACACAACCATCTGTATTTACAGGTAGCCTTGGTGAAGGTGTTAAGAGAATGTTTGCAGAATTCGGTCGCCGTTTCACATTTGGTGGAACACCAGCCACAGATCAACGTATCTACTATGTAAACACAAAGGAATTAGTTGGTGTGAAGTATGGTACTCCTGCCCCAATTCCATTTAGAGTTGTTGATGCTCGTGCAGGTATCGATATCGATGTATCAATGAAGTGCTTTGGTGAATACAGCTTGCGTGTATGTGATCCTGTATTATTCTATACAAATGTATGTGGAAACGTATCACATAGCTACAAGTTAAGTGACCTTAACGATCAGTTACGTACAGAATTACTCACTGCTTTACAACCAGCATTTGGTAAGTTAAGCGAACAAGGTATTCGTTATTCTCAGATTCCAGCTCATACAGCTGAATTAGCTGATGCTCTTAATGAAGAACTCAGCAGTAAGTGGAGAGATAAACGCGGTATCGAAATCGTAAACTTCGGCGTATCCTCTATCAAAGCTGATGAAGCTGATGAAGAAATGCTCAAGCAAATGCAACGTAACGCTGCATACACAGATACAAACTTAGCTGCTGCTACACTTGTTGGTGCACAAGCACAAGCAATGCAAGATGCTGCTAAGAATGCTAATGGTGCTGCGATGGGCTTCATGGGAATGAACGCTGCACAAAGTGCTGGTGGTGTAAATGCTAACGCACTATACCAAGCAGGTCAGGCTCAAAAGGCTGCTAATAGCGGTGACAAGTGGTTCTGCCCAGATTGCGGTAATGAAAACCACTCCAACTTCTGCTCTAACTGCGGAACAAAGAAACCTGAATAAACAAGCAAAACGATAAGAACCCGTTCTATCGGGTTCTTTTTCTCAATTGAAAGGGGAATATTATGGCAAATAACGCATTAACAAATTTCCAATGTCCAAATTGTAATGGTCCTCTTACCTTTGACCCAGGGCTACAGAAACTAAAATGTGGTAACTGCGGAAGTACTTTTGCTCCTGCTGAAATCGAAGAACACTACGACAAACAAGTGGCTCTTTCTGTTGAAGAAGGACAAAAAGAATATAGCGCTGAAGACACGCTACAATGGAGCGAAGAAGATGCACAAAACTTGCGTGCATACAACTGTCCTTCTTGCGGAGCACAGTTAATCACAGACAAGAATACTGCCGCAACAAGTTGTCCATACTGTGGCAATCCTACGATTGTTCCAGCACAGTTTAGTGGCGCACTAAAACCAGACTATGTGATTCCGTTCAAGATGAATAAGGATGAGGCAATCAAGAAGTTATCCGACTTCTATGGCGGTAAGCCATTATTACCAAATGAATTCAAGGAACGTAATCATATTGAGGAAATCAAGGGTGTTTATGTTCCATTCTGGCTCTATGATGGAACAGCAGATGCAGATATGGCCTTCCGTGGTACAATTTCACATTCCCACCGTGAAGGCGACTATACAGTAACTGTAACAGAAAACTATTCTATCTTACGTCAAGGAACCGTACAGTTTAACCGTGTTCCTGCCGATGGCTCTAGTAAAATGCCAGATGAATTTATGGACGCAATTGAACCATACAACTATAACGATATGATTCCATTCGAAATGGGCTATATGACAGGCTATCTTGCAGATAGATACGATGTAACTGCAGAACAAGATCGTGACCGTGTTAATAGACGTATGCGTACATCTGCAGCCGATAAAATTCGTGAAACAGTTAGGGGATATCATACCCTACTCCCACGTCGCTCAAATATCTATATTCGAGAAGATAAAGTTCACTATGCATTCCTGC
>NZ_CALIZG010000018.1:0-126286 GCF_938028775.1 Mogibacterium diversum | reverse complement strand
TATCATCCGTTAGCTATCTAGCATATTGGGGATATGCCGCATCAGCCGCAACACTATGTGTTGCCTTCCTAGGACCGGTTGTTGGTACAATCACAGACTTCAAGGGATTTAAGAAACCTATCTTCTTTATTTCTGTACTAGTTGGATCAATTCTTTGCTTTATGATGGGATTTATCTCACATTGGTTAATGTTTCTAATATTCTTCATTATCGCTAAGGCAGTATACTCTTCTAGTATTATCTTCTATGATTCTATGTTAGGAGATATCACCACTGAAGAGCGCCTCGATAGCGTATCCTCTCTAGGATATGCATGGGGATATATTGGTTCTTGTATTCCATTTGTATTATCACTTGCTGTAATTCTTGGTGGTAAAAATATTGGTATCTCCGGAAGTCTAGCAATGACAATTGCCTTTACGATCACAGCAATTTGGTGGTTTGTATTCTCATTACCTTTATTAAAGACATATAAACAAACACATTATATTGAAAATACAAAGAACGCTATTGCAGAAAGTTTTAAACGTTTAGGAAATACGCTTAAGAATGCAACAAAGCATAAGAAGATATTCTTGTTCTTAATTTCATTCTTCTTCTATATTGATGGTGTTTATACAATCATCGATCTTGCAACTGCATATGGAACAGCCTTAGGACTAGATAGCACAAGTTTATTACTTGCATTATTACTGACACAGGTTGTTGCCTTCCCTGCTGCTCTTACATTTGGACGTCTTGCACAGAAGTTCGATACAACACGTCTCATTCTAATCTGTATCTTTGCATATCTTGGTATCGCAATCTTTGCAATCTTCTTAGATACACAAGTTGAATTCTGGATTCTTGCGGTATGTGTAGGATTATTCCAAGGTGGTATTCAAGCTTTATCACGCTCCTACTTTACAAAGATTATCCCAGCAGAACAGTCTGGTGAATACTTTGGTTTGATGGATATCTGTGGTAAAGGTGCAGCCTTCCTAGGTACAGCATCTGTCTCACTTGTATCACAGGTAACAGGTTCTATCAGTGCTGGTGTAGGAAGTATCGCAATCTTCTTCGTATTAGGTATCTTCTTCTTTATTAAAACAATTAAAGCGAAATAAAAGTCCACTGATGTGGACTTTTTTAGTGACTAAATGCGTCAGGTAAATCATTTTCCAATAGGATTGTATCGGAAGGTAATGCATGTCGATAAATATGGTCAAAAGCTTCTTTCACTGTTTTAACAACAATAACACGTTGCATATCAAATCCAACTTCTTGTAAACCTTCGTAGATTGGCTTTGTTTGGATTTCGCCAACAAGGATTACCTCATCAGCCTTTCCCTTCATCTTACGTCCGAATTCTTTATTCGCTTCATTTTGAATAGTGCCAAGATCAATCATTCCAGGTGTTACAACATAACGCGTATTTGGCATCATCGCAAGTACTTCTAGAGCCATTGCAGAACCAACTGGATTTGAGTTAAACGCATCATCAATAAAGTGATAACCATTAATTGTCTTAAGTTCTAAGCGATGTTCAACCTGCTTCATATTCTTCGCTGCACGCTGGATTGTTGGCCATGGTACATTGAGGTGTCTTGCGACACAGATAGCGGATAGAATATTCAGGATATTTAACTCTCCTAGAAGCTTTGTTTCGATACGTACATGTTCATCACGATGAATAACCGTGAAAGAAGAACCCATACGCGTGTAAGTAATATCATCTGCGTAATAATCAACGTCTCTACTCTTTACACCATAACTCACTGTCTTAACAGGATTCTTTAAATGATAGTTACGGATAAAATCGTTATCATAGTTAAGAACTCCGAGTCCATCCTTTGGTAATAGTTCCATCATCTGCATTTTCTCTTTGATAATGTTCTCTTGTGAACCAAAGGTTGTTAAGTGTTGTGGACCAATTGATGTTACAACACCAATAGATGGTTGTACAAACTTCATTAGAGAAGTAATTTCACCAACATGATCAGCACCCATCTCACATACAAATACTTGATGAATAGGCTTTAATAAAGTACGAATCGTAATTGTAATACCCATTGGTGTATTGTATGACGCAGGTGTCATTAATGTATTAAACTGCTCACCAATCATTGCCTGCATGACATTTTTAGTAGATGTCTTGCCATAGCTACCAGTGATACCAATCTTAATCAGATCTTTATCTTCACGAAGAATCTTCTTTGCTTGACCAATGAACCATTGTTTTACGAGTGCTTCAATTGGAGATGTAATACATCCGACCAGGAAGATTAAAATCCAAGGTAGAATAATTACAAGTGTTGATATGCATGCATACTTAGGTAATAATTTAAAGTTGAGGAATACAAGACCAATCTCTAATAAAGCCATCACAGCGATTTGACGCTTTACACGACCAGTATATACAAGTGGCTTAATATATTTCTTGTTTTTCTCTCTCGTAAAGTTAATACCTGTAAATACAAGTAGTAGTCCTACCCATACCCATGCAAAGATTGTAAATCCAGCAAAGTATGTTAATAATCCTGCAACAACGATATAGCAAAGTGTTGTAACCAACATTCCCTGTATCATCTTTTTATTTCCAGCAAGCCACTTACTATATCTACCTAGTTCATAGCGATTCTGCTGGAACATATGTAATGCATGTTTTGTTGGTATCAACATTGCAACTAGTGTTACAACTGCAAGTATCCATCTTTCCATACTAAGCCGTCTCCTTTAAGAATATATCTAGAACGCGATTAAAACGGTCTGCTTGGTGCCAATATGCCCAGTGGTCATCACCTGCAAATATCGCAAGACCTGCATCAGGCATCATCTTCTCCATCTGCTGTCCCATCCATAGTGGTGCAGCTGTATCTAAATCACCCCACACAAGTAATACAGGACATTTTACCAAAGGTAATAACTCTGTTACATCATCATTCACTACCTTTACAAATGTAGGTCTCATAATACCCTGCGCATTACGATAATCCTCTGATCCAGCATTCTTTTGAAGTTCTTCTAATTTCTTAGTTTGACCAGTCACTTTTAAAAGCCACTTACCAGCTTTAAACAACTTGACACGAATCTTACTTTCAAGGGATTGCTTTGGACGTATACCCGCAGCACCTGTTAAACACATCTTTTTAACATTCTCTGGGTTCTTTGCACCATAGCGAATCGCTACACGACAACCAAAGGAATGCCCAACAAGAATAGGATTTTGAATTTGATTCACTGCGATAAAGTCTTCCAGGAATGCCTCATAATCAGGAACACCCCAAGCAACTGGTGGATTATCACTTTCACCAAAGCCAGGAAAATCAATCGCAAAAACACGATAGCGATCTTTGTAGTGATCAAAAATCGCCTGCATCATTTCCTTATTCTGACCCCATCCGTGCAAAAGAATCATATCTGGTCCTTCGCCTTCTGTGATATATGCTGTTTTTACACCGTAAATCTGTTCTATTTTTTTCATATGTCTTTATATTTTAATCGATATTGATGAAATTTTCACCCATTAATACACGTTTATGCAGGAGTATTTTCATTTGTTTTCTTTGGTTTTTGTGTCTTAGCATCATGCCAAATTCTAAAGCATACACCTTCCGTAAGATTTTCCGCTGCTACACGGTATCCATACGTTGTTACTACACGGTGAACAATGGATAGACCTAAACCAAATTGTCCATCTGTTCCCTTTTCATAGCGATGGAACAATGTACTCAAGCGGTCTTTTGAAATATTCTTACCATCATTGATTACACATAACTCATTTTCTTGTAATGTCACCTTGATATAACTCTTAGAATAACGTAATGCATTATCGATCAAGTTCTCCACAACAATACGCCATGGCTCTTCTTCACCATGGAAGTAAACCTCTTCATCCAGTTCACAGATAAAGCTAATCTCTGGTCGAACAACCTTGAGAGATAACAGTGCTTTATCAATAATTTTATTCATATTGAGATGATTACCTTCCTCAACAGTATCCTTTAGATAGTCCATCTTATTGAGGATGATGAGACTCTTAACCTTCTTTTCTAAACGGCTAGCATGTTCAATGATGACATCAACAGACTTCTCCAATGTTTCATATGGATAGATACCATCTTTAATCGATTCTCCATATGACTTAATCGTCGCAATTGGTGTCTTTAAGTCATGAGAAATATTTTGAATCATTTCTTCTTTCTCACGATTTTGTTTCTTAAGTTGGGCATTCATATCACGAAGTGCATCCGCAACTTCGCCAATCTCATCATTACGTTTTACAGCGAGTTCTGCATCTTCTTCATTCTTAATTTTCGCAATATAATACTTGATTTGTGATAACGGTAAGATTAAAGTCGTTACCCATATTAACAACATCACCATAAAGCCGATTACAAAACTAACGTTCAACAGCACAACACCATTGATTAAACTATCACGTAAGCGCTGTTGGGCAGCGTTAGACATAACAGTAACCAGTTCACGACCATCATTTAATAATGTCTTGGAATATAAAACAGTATTATCTACAGGGGTGTTTGTTCCATCTAATTGATCTTCTGGCGTATAAAAAGAATCCAGTGTACCCGAATAAGGAACATTCGCATTTGTCTTCAGTCTTTCCTTTAAAGTCTGATCCATCTTACTTCCATAAATCACAGTGAAAGTATTCTTCTCATGATCAAACAAGTATGCACTGATTGCACCATCTGTCTGTACGAAGTCTAAAGACTGTCCTGGATTTTGATCCGCATATAAAATTAAGCTTTCTTGTGCACTATGCAAGCGATTATACATTTCCGCTTCGGTAAATCGTTCAATCGATGGCGAAAGAAAGATAATCACGAACATCGCAAAAATCATGATGAAAAGGAAGATCATACTGAGTAACTGTTGCGACAAACTTAACTCACGCAACCACATTCGTATGCGCTTCATTATCCGAGCCTATAACCGAATCCATAAATCGTATGAATACTTAAATTCGGCATTTTCTTTCTAAGTCTACGTAACGTATCATCTACGACACGGTCGCTACCAAAGTAATTTTCTTCCCAAACTTGAGATAGAATCTGTTCACGAGGGAAAGCAGTACCACGATTATTTACGAACATCATCAAGAGTTCAAACTCTTTGGTTGTTAAATCAATCTGCTTATCATCTTCGATGACAATTCTCTGTGCTTCATCAATCTCATAGCCATCGACCTTGATATGTTCTGCTTCATCTTTATAAATACGACGAATCAGGTTGTTGACACGTAATACAAGTTCCTTTGGTGAGAATGGCTTTGTGATATAGTCATCACTACCCTTTTCAAGTCCAATGATACGGTCAAATTCCTTATCACGTGCAGACATAAAGATAACAGGCACTTCAGAACGATATGAACGGATTGCTTCAATAAGATCAAATCCACTCTTATCGCCTAACATAATGTCAAGAATCCATAGATGTATATCTTCATCAGATGTATGAGAGTAAGCCTCATCAAAATCTAAATAAGAACGTACTTCGTATTCTTCTTTTTCTAAATATCTTTTTACTAATTCATTTAAATCTTTTTCGTCTTCAACGATTGCGATTACTTTTTTCATATTATCACCGCCTTTATTTTATCACAGGTTGGTTTGTTAATGTATCTCTGCCACTATTGTACCCTATCAACGCAAAAAAGGGATTACCCCTTTTTTATTTATATCCATGTTTTCTCATCTTCTGGTCGAAGATATCGTTGATAATTTTGCTGAGTTGTTCCTTTAGTTCACCCTCTAATACATCACATTGTTGTGCTTGGGCATATAGCTCTGGATGTTCCTTCGCAATCTTAGCCACCGTATCCTTTGTGGCATGTCCTCTTATAAAGAATGGAATCTTATGCATTACCTCATCAGGTACTAGTTCAATAATCATTTTTGCTGTCTTATCCATCTTTATCACACTCCTATCTAATTCAAATAAAACTGTGGTTTATTATACTCTAATTTCACTATGATGCACGTTTACTGCTTTCAAAAAAGCGGAAATAATCCGCTTAGTTAAATCCATATAGTTTTTGAGCAAGCTTATAAATCGCAAGTAATGCACTTTGGCCAAACTTACCAGGTAAGTTAACAGCTCTACCAACAAAGGAATAACGCACCTTCCGATAAATTTCTTCATCTGTTTCCTGCATGTACTTCCATAAATCTTCCTTCATTGCTAGATGTTCTGGTGTTCCAGATAATGTCGCAAGCACTGAAGTAATTGCAGAGATAATCTCTAAGTAAGAATACATATACTCCGTGCAGTTAGGAATAGACTTATCATAAGCACTTAACGTATCAATCATAATCTTGTTTACACGTAACTGTTGGTCGAGTCTCTTAATCATTACCTTTTCATTTACAGATTGATCATCACGACCAATAAAGTAATGGTATAGATTAATATCTAAGTAATAGAGCTTTTTTACAAATGGCAAAGGCTTGAATACATAGATATTATCTACATAGAATGTATGCTTAGGTAATACCAACTGACTTTCACGCAATACTTCTGTACGATATACGCACGCATGCATGGTCATATACTTACCTGGAGGCATCTTCTTTACATCCTGCCAAGTAAATGTACGATTGAGTGGTAAGTAACCCTTATAGTTAATTACCTTCTTATGCTTAACACCTACCTTGTCATAGATATAGTTACATAATACTAAGTCAGGAACATTAACAGCATCTTCACCACTATTACTAAACATTTCTAGCTTTTCAAGTAAAGTCGCAAGTGCTTCTTCACCAACCCAGTCATCACTATCTACAACCTTGAAGAATACACCAGTCGCATTCTTAATACCTGTATTTACAGCTTCACCATGTCCACCATTTTCTTGGTGTACGGCTTTGACAATCGTCGGATATTGTTCCGCAAGGCGATCAGCGATAGCAGCTGTATCATCCTTTGAACCATCATTTACGATAATAATTTCAACTTTTTCACCACCAGTTAATAATGTCTCTACACAGTGTTCCATATAATCCTGTGAGTTATAACATGGTACGGCAATACTCAATATCTTCATAATTACCACCTATTCTATCGGTACTATTGTAATATGAAAAAAATAATTCGGCTACCACCCTATTTCACATGATCATTAAAAAACGACATCAATCACCGATGTCGTCCTATAACGTTGTATAAAATTTATACGCTGGATAATGCATATTATAGAGCTGTAATGAATGTTAAGAATCCTAACACAACTCCAAATGCATTTGGGATAATTAAGATATAGTCTTTCTTTGGTTCCTTAGTCCAACCATAAATAACCCAAATCAAGCATGAAACAGCTGCTGTAAGTGGTTGGTGTGGTTGTCCCTTTATACCATTCAAGTTTGCAATAATCTGTGGGATATAAGTGATGAAAACGAAGATTCCAACAAATGCTCCAATTGATCCTACAATCGTATTGATTTTCTTTTTCATATCATTTAACTCCTTTCGACAATGTGTCCTATTGTAAAGGAAATCCTAAATAATGTCAAATGATATGCGGTCATTTGTCATCGCTACTACCCTTGGTAAAGACAAATCTACTGTAGGAAAATAAATCAAATTACATCGTGTCCTTACATATAAATTTAATCTGCCTCTAGAGTGTGCTAACTACAAACGCTGTAAACATGAACACTACTGTACTCTAGATTGTATCGATTATGTCCCTTTCAAATGTGCTCGCAGACACAAGTCGCCAGGATCTTGTAACGGATGTAGAAACTATCGCTCTTGTCGTTATGACAAATATCGATACTCCGCCTTTGATGCACAGAACGACTATAAGAAGATAACTCAGAAGTTTCATAATCAATCATACACGAAGGATAGGCATTCAACTTTTAGCCATCAACGAAGTAGAATCAACTCTTACAAATTTTTTGAACAGTAGATTTTGCCCACCTTTCATGCGCTCATTTTTCTGTAACTTCACCTTCACTCTAACTAAAATAAAATCATTTTCACTTAAAAATAGTACCATCTTAGATTATCAATCCTTGATAGCACTATTTCTGAATAACTTACTTCCACTTTATTTTTTATTCTTGAATTGTCAAGCTAAGTGCAACACAGTTGAATAATAGACTTCATAGGGTGTTTTGAACCCAAGGCATTTTCGTGGGCGCTTGTTCATTTCATCCACTTTGTTTTGTATATATTCTTTTGACACAAGGTTGCTCCGTAAGACAGGAAATCATGGTATCTTTTACAGATGACGAAGTTTGCGGATAGCACACGATTACCATTCGAAGAACGCTCTTTGTCAGTATCAAATATTCCTGAATATATAACACGATATATTATCGTATAACTGACATACAGATCTGATTTCTCCAATTTTAACCGACCGCATATTTGTTCAGGTGACCATTTTAATTCCAGAAACTTATCTCTAACATATTTGAATATTTTAGGATTAGAGAGCTTAAGTTTGGGTTTGCAATTGCTGCGTGGTTCTAAATATTTAGTATGAGCTACACTTGGTGAATCAGTTCCATACTACGCTCTTTACCGCAAAGTTGATCTAGTGTCATTCCTAGAACACCCTCTAATTCATCAATGATATCTTGTGTATGAGCCTTTGCCTTTAGGATTCTCTCTGTGCGCTCCGGTGTCTTGCCCGGCTTATCTATCAAGTACTGCATCCGTTCATCAAGACCAACGTAACAGTCCTCCTTCACCAGGCGATCTGCTAAGCAAAGTACATCTATTTCCTCAAATCTATCAGCATGATTAAACGGATGATAAGTCATATGACGCCTTACAAGCTCCGCTTCATGAGGAAGCTCCATATTAATCAAAACTTCAGCACCCAGCCTATCATGCTCCTTCTCTGTTCTAAGAACATCATGCACAAGCGCTGCTCCTCGCAGCTCTTCTATATTAAGCTCAAATCCACGCTCATTAAGCTCTTCAGCAATAAGCACAGAAACCCTTGCCACCTCGTCACAGTGGCGCTGTACATGTTCTGGTGTATTATATTTTGCAAATAATTCCTGCTGTTTTTCCCTATCAATATACATATTATTCAATCCCTGTAAACACTTTGATATGTCTAAGTGCATTCTCATACATTCCTTGTGTCATCGCAGTATTTAGGCCGAAGTAGTCATGCTTTCCTTCGCTTGCAAGGTAGTTAGCTGCGAATCCTGTAACATTTTTAAAGCTAGCGGTCCCAATATTAATCTTGGCAATCCCTAGTGATACGGCCTTCCTAAAATCATCATCTGTAAGACCTGAACCACCGTGAAGCACCAGTGGTTTCCCAGCCTTATGATTTATCTCTTCGAGTATATCAAATGCAAGTTCTGGAGCCACAGGGTAATCACCGTGAGCATTGCCAATTGCAATAGCAAGCGCAGAAACACCAGTCTTCTCACAGAAATCATGTGCCAAATCAGGATTTGTACACTTAATACCGTGGTCACTTAGACCATCCTCGCTGCCTCCAACTAGTCCGAGCTCACCTTCAACTGACGCACCATACTTACTTGCGAGTTCATATGCCCTACGGGTTCCAATTATATTATCTTCATATGGATCAGTCGAACCGTCGTACATTACCGACGTAAACCCAAGTTCTAGTGCCTTCTCTATCACATCAAAACTGCTGCTGTGATCCATATTAACGGCCACATCAACTTTGGCCGCCTTAGCTGCATTCACCATCGCTGGTCCTATGTACTCGAGCGGAGAATACTTAAGTAGCCTTTCGGCAATCTGTATGATTATCGGCTTATCAAGTTCCTCTGCCGCTCTAATTGCACCACGAATCATCTCTAGGCTGCCTACATTAAATGCAGGAATACAGCTTCCATCTGCCCATGCACGCTTAACAAGCATGTCCATAGTCACTAAACTCATATCTTATACCCCTTTATCCGTTTCGAAACAGCTTCATCTAGACTAAATAACACAGGCACCGAATGATACGGTGCCTGTGATTTACTTATTCTATTGTATATCCTCATCCCATTATATGCAATGAATTACATAAAGAAGCTGAGTGCGATTACTTCAACAACACCAACTGCCCATGCAATTGTCGATGTTATTGACCAAACCTGAAGCTGCTCCTTGGCCTCTGAAACTCCGAGTGTCCTGTTAACTACCCAGAAATAGCTGTCGTTGAAGTATCCGAAGAATAACGATCCTACGCAGCATGCGATTGCTCCGAGCATTGGGTTAACACCTGCCGCTAGTAGGATTGGTGCAGAAATGCTCGCAGCTGTCGTCATGGCAACAGTACCAGATCCCTGAATGAAACGCATTGCCGTCGATATAACTAGTGGTAGGATAATCATAGGAACTGCAGCCTTTGCAAGTCCATCAGCCATGTAAGTACCAAGTCCAGAATCCTTAATAATCTGACCGAGTGCACCACCACCGCCAGTTACCAGCATGATAATACCAGCACTTGCCATACCTCTCTCCATAGCAGCTAGAAGCTCCTCTCTGCTGAAAGGTCTGCCTAGCGTAAATATAGCAACGATTAGGCCCAGTCCAACCGCAACGATTGGCTGTCCAAGGAAGATAAGGACCTTCATTATACCATCTGTCTTGCCCATAGCAGTCGCAACTGTGTTGATAAGTATGAGCACGATAGGTAGAAGCAGTGGAGCAAATGATTCAAATGTTCCAGGAACACCGGACATATCCATGTTAAATGCCGCCTCATAGTCTGGCTCCTGATATTCAGCCTTTTCTATAACTCCGTCTTCCTTAACTAGCCTATAGAACTTCTTCGATAGAACTTTTCGAGAGTATGCGATACAAGCAAATGTCATTGGAACCGCAAGAACCAATGTCAATAGTATGAACTTACCGACATCTATACCGAAGATACCTGCAACACCAAGAGGCCCTGGTGTAGGTGGTACAAGCGAGTGAGTTATTACAAGTCCAGATGCTAGAGCAACTCCTAGTCCAATTACAGACTTTTTAGTTGACTCTGATAGAGCCTTTGCGATAGGTGCAAGTACGATGAATCCTGAGTCGCAGAAAATTGGAATCGATACGAAAAATCCAGTTAGCGCAAGCGCCTCCTCTTCTCTTCCCTTTCCAAACAGTCTTAGGAACGAATAAGCCATTCGCTTCGCTGCTCCAGAGACTTCGAAAATCTCTCCCATCATAACTCCAAACCCGATGATGATTCCGATGTTACCTAGGGTACCTCCGAATCCAGTTGTGATGGAATTTACAATACCAAACGGCTTCTCGACGCCATCGACTTTAATCATCTCGGTAGCTAGAGGCATCCCTCCGATTATTCCGACGATAACTGTGGTGACAATAAGTGCCAAGAAAGCCTGCACCTTGGTTTTAAGCACGAGGATAATAAGTATTGCAATACCGATTAGAAGTGCAATCAGCATCCTCTGCCCGTCTAGGCCATTAATCATAATAGTCCTCCTTAAGAAAATAATATATTACTGCTTAAAGAATGGTGCGTATTTTGCAGCCAATCTAATAGCCTCTTCCATGCTGACAGCACCTGCAATGCCTTTGCCAGCAATATCGAATGCCGTACCATGGTCTACGGATGTACGTAGAATTGGCATTCCGTTAGTGATAGAAATCGTTCTGTCAAAGTCCAGTGTTTTAGTAGCGATATGCCCCTGATCATGATATAGGGATAGGACGCTGTTAAATCTCCCCTGCGCTGCTTGATGGAATACAGAATCAGCAGGAACCGGTCCTGCAACATTAAATCCGCTCTCCTTTAATTCCTCAACAGCTGGAGCAATTTCCTTGACCTCTTCCCATCCGAAGAGCCCGTGCTCACCAGAATGAGGGTTAAGACCTGCAACAGCCATCGTACCCTCCTTAACACCGAGCCTTCTCAGTGCATCTGTACATCTCTCTACATAATCTATAATTCTATCCTTCTTGATATCATCGAGCATGTCTCTTAGAGACTTATGTCTTGTGAGGAAGAACACCCTTAACCCGTTTGTCTCGAACATTGTAAGCGGATCCGCTGTGCCCGTTAAGGCACCAAATATCTCCGTATGCCCAATAAAGTCAACTTCTGCAGCATGTAGCGATTCCTTATTAATAGGAGTCGTTGCAACCGCATCAGCCTGCTTATCCATAGTAATCTCGATACTTTTCTTGATGTAGTCAAATGCAGCCTGTCCGCACATAGCATTTATCTTGCCATATTCGAACCTGCTCATATCTATATTATCTAGGTCAATCATGTTGAGAACGCCGTAAGAATAATCTCCATCTGCAGGACTCTCAACTACATTAACCTTGAGGTCAGCCCCAACGATTTCAATGGCCTTTTCCATGACCTTCTTGTCTCCAATTACGATGCATCTAGCTACATCAAATGTTGCTTTGTCAGCGATGGACTTTGCAACAATCTCTGGACCGATTCCAGCTGGATCACCCATCGTAACCGCAATAATTGGCTTTTCCATATACATATTTCCTTTCTTAGATATTATTTTTAAATGTACAGCTTCTCCTTAAGATACGTTATACATAAGTTGATTGCGTCAGGTCCGCCTTGACTTCCACCCTTCGTAATCAGGTGAACCCCGTCGAATTCTCCACCGAGGAATTTACCATAAGCGGCAAGAGGCAGAACTTCATCACGTAGTCTAAGACCCGCAGTATTGAACCTATCACAGACAGAAACTGTAATATCTCCTCCACTTGTATACATGGCTCTAAAAGATGGCTCTTTCTTAAACACCTCATAAGCGATTTCTGCAAAAGAATCATTTATTATGCAAGACACTTCATCCATCGAGCACTGAAGCAAATCCATATAGGGTCTAAAATCTATGCGATTTTCGGGATAAATGCCGTCCCCAACTACAGTCGTCACCTGCCTCTTGTTACAGCCGATAAGGACTTCTTTGATTACTCTTTCAATCTCGTGCTTTCGAGCAGCCTCGCTTTCGAGCAACCTTTTGGTAACGACCATGACTCTATGCGTACGCTGAGCAAGCCATAAGTTTTCCATCTGAACCTTGGCATTTGGATTTACACTTCCTACAACTGCAAGTATTCTGCTGTCCACCTGTTGATCCTTCGGCACGATTAGCTTTCTGGCAAGTGTCGTTGTAAACACGCCTGGATCAACTGCCACTATCTTCTTCTTGCTGGTTATACAGGCATCTGCAATCAAATCGAGATCCTCTTGGCTTATACAGTCAAAACAGATTATCCGGTTCCCCTGCTCTACATTTGAATTTATAATATCTGCAAGATAATGCTTGCCGTGCATAAGCTCCTTTAGCCTAACTGAAACCACTCCATACTTGCTCTGTTGACGGAATAGCTCGGCTACCTCAGATATTTTTACAGGCGTCTTTGGGTCGATAGCGATATTGGTTTTATGTAGTGGTACCCCATCTACAAGCATATACCCACCGCAGACAATACGACCAGTAGCGGGGAAGCACGGTGCACAAATCGCTATATAGTCCTCTCCGAGAAAATCTAGCATCGCATCCGTTTCACTTCCAAGATTACCTCTTAGTGTGCTATCTATTCTGTGTGAATACAGGGTCGTTCCTTCTGTAGCTAGTGCTGCACATGCCTCATACACCTTGTCATATGCCACTTCAGATGTAAGTCCCCTGCTGTTAGTAGGGTAAATCACACAATCACATTCAGCGAGCTGAGTTGGTTCTATTGCGGCTAGGTTGATCACGGTATGCGCTTTGTATTTCATCTTTTTAAGCAATACTCCAGTCGCATTACCACCTGTAAGATCATCAGCAATTACTACGCATTCTGACATTTTTGTCTCCTTATCTCTTGTTCATCAGCTCTTCTACAGCTTCTCTTAGAGTAGTCGCCTCACCGACATTACCAGGGAAGATAACGTATGGGGTATCAGGGAACTTGCTCTCGCTACCGGTTTGCCATACTGGGATTCCAGGTTTAATCTGCCCTAGAACTGTGGCTCTCTTAACCTTTAAAGCCTTTACACCAACATCGCTCGAAGTTATTCCACCTTTGGCAACTACGAAGCTAGGCGTAACTGCGAGTCTTCCCACTAGCGACTGTACCGCATCGGAAATTCTAACAGAAAGTCTGAGTTCATCTTCCTTATCGCCAGTGTTAGCGACAACTAGTGATCTTGAAGTATAACAGCAAACTGTCTTCCCGGACTCAATATATTCCCCTTCAAGTGCTAAGCATCTGTCTACTTCATTAGCAAATCCTTCTTCGTCCCTGACGAGATTTGCATCGAGTTCGATAAACTCTATGTCTGCAATTTCCTTGAGACACTCTAACTGAGAGGTTGTCTTTGCTGTGTGAGAACCAACGACAATGATGCCACCATTTTCGGTCTCATTAACTATCATATCTGAACGGGTTAATAACGGCATATCAGACACCCCACCCATCACTTTTACAAGTGCGGCAGCTGTTCTAAACATGAACATCTTGCCAGCATTCATCGCCCTAAACAGGGCAACGGCAAACACCTTGATGTCAGAGTAATCAATAGCATTAACGATTATTTTATTGAAATTCTCAGCTGACATCAGCTGCGACTCAATCTTGTCAAAATCCATGCTGCGAATATCTTCAAGCGAAATGCTGATTACGTCCTTTGCCTTATATTCACCTGCAGTCTTCTCTTCAACATAATCTGGAAGATTCTCTGCTGTATATCCAAATGTTTTATCCTTAGCGAATTCAGTTTCATGCGCGGGAACAAGCTCATCACCATACTTTACATAATGTACATCCCCTATCGTATATCTTCCACCCTCTTTGAAGAATGGGCACAAAATCTCACCATCTAGTTTCACACCTGTATTTCGTTCATAGCATTCCTTAAGTAGCTTCGTCTCTAGAGGATAATGACCACGCAGCGTGCTGTCGCTTCGGCTTATAAATATATAATCCCTTGATGCTTCCTTAGCCGCCCTATCAACAGCATCAGCAATCTCAAGATGAGCTGCCTTCGTCTGTTCCTCAGTAAAGCCTCTAGAATTGGTGAGTATATAGAACAGGTTGTTCTCTTCTGCAAAAGCTTCCCTTAGGCTATCAGCATCCCATCCAGTATATACAGATATGTCGTGAACGGTCTGCACACCCGTTGGGTCATCGTCGAGAACAACTATCTTTTTATTATTATTCTTAATCTCTTGAGCCAGTAGCTCGTCTACTGTTTTTTCATCTATTGATCTGTATGACCTTAGAACGTCAGCGCTGATTGACATCTTAGTTCTCCTTCTTCTCAACCTTGCAGTCTGCAAGAGCTTCAAAATACTGAACGATTCCCGCATGGTCGTCACCTAGATGGCCGTGAACCTTGAGAGTCTGCATTATCTCATATAGCTGCGCGCTGTATGGAATCGGTGCATCAATCGAATGTGCTGTCTTAACTACATTGGTTATATCCTTATGGTTGACCTTTATAGTTCCTCCAGGCACGAAGTTTCTATCAATCATCATAGGGGCTTTTGCATCCAGCACGGCACTGCCTGCAAGTCCAGAGCGAATCGCCTTGTATACCTTCTCTGGATCAGCTCCAGCTTTCGATGCAAATACGAGTGCCTCAGATACGATTGCGATGTTGTTGTTTACAATTATCTGATTGGCAAGCTTCGTAACACTGCCGCTACCACTTGGCCCTGTCAAAATCATAGAAGAAGCATATGCATCCATATATTTCTCAGCTACATCAAATGCTTCCTGGTCTCCCCCAACCATTATCGCTAGAGTGCCAGCTATTGCCCCCGGCTCTCCGCCAGAAACTGGTGCGTCCAGGAAACTGATTCCCATCTCCTTAAGCTCGTAGTAGCATTCGTTTGATTCAACAGGTGTTACCGAGCTGTGATCGATTATGATGCTTCCTTTCTTCATCGAACTAGCGATTCCACCTTCATCAAAGATTACAGACTTAACGATATCTGCATTTGGCAGAATCATCATCACGATGTCACACTGTGAGCCGATTTCGCTGTAGCTACCAGTACCTGCACCCATGCCAACCAGCTCACTTACGAGCTCCTGATTTAAATCAGTAACCATCACGTCATAGCCTGCATTTACAAGGTGTTTTGCCATAGGTCGTCCCATAATCCCGAGACCAATAAATCCGATTTTCATATCATTCTTCCTTTCATTATCTGGCAAATTTGCTTTTAACTATTCTATACGCGTCATCGAAGTCTGACTGTTTACCATCACCAGTTACAGTTCTAGCGATTCTGTGTCTACCTCCAACATTATCAGTCAAGAACAACGCCTTCTCTTTGCCTTCTGCAATACCTACCTCGAACTTAGCCATCCCATCAAATGCATATATCTTTAGCGAAGGTCTTACGACTATAGCGTATTCTTCCGTAATCATCAGCCCCAGACCGTAGAACTTAAAACCTCTTTGTAGCTCAGCACGGAACGCCTTCATATCTCTTACCTTATCCAGTTCCTTTTTACGGTCATGCCTCTTAGCAGTAGCTACGTATAATAGCAATATTCCAGCGGAGATAAAGACATATGCCATATTCGTCTTAATCGACACTAGCATCAGAACTCCAACAGCGAGCATAGTAACTGCTATAACGTAGTTAGTTTTTATCTTCACGTTATCATTATCTAAAATGTTAAAATCATCCATTTTCTGATCCCATTATATATTCCCAATAAAAAACGCACTCACCCATAAACGGAAACAGATACAATCCCTCCGCTCATAGTGACGCGCTACGTTGACTTAATAGATTGAAAATTTCCCCTATATTAATAATCTCTAAAAGCCCTATTCAATTATAACAAATATCAATAGCAAATTCTATCGAATAACCTGTGTTAGTTTTACTGAGTTCAAATAAAATTTTTGTTTTTGAACATAAATAAAATTGAATTATTGCAATTTGTCCTCTGATAATAAATAATAGAATTATCAAGAGAATTTGATTGTAATGACCATAGGAGGTATTAAAGCAATGGCAAAGTACAATTGGGATAAATTTGGTTTTCACATCCCTGAAATAATGGTACCTAAGGTTGGCACTGATTACAGCAAGTGGGCTGTAGTTGCATGTGACCAGTATACTTCAGAACCGGAATACTGGGAAAAGGTAGAAGAAATCGTTGGTGATGCACCATCTACACTCCGACTTATGCTACCAGAGATTTTCCTAGATAAGGAAGGTGAAGCTGAAAGAATCAAGGATATCCGTGAGACGATGGATAAGTACATGGCTGACGGAACACTTGAAACTCTTGCTCCAGGATGCATGCTTGTTAAAAGAACTGCTGAAGGACGCACTCGCCTTGGGCTTGTATTAGCTACTGATCTTGAAGCATATGATTTCAACAAGGGCTCTAAATCCCTTACAAGAGCAACTGAGGGAACTGTAGTAGAGAGAATCCCGCCAAGACTAAGAATAAGAGAAGGTGCTCCTATCGAGCTACCACACATTTTGATTCTTATCGATGATCCAGAGAAGAGTGTAATTGAGCCATTGGTAAATGCTCCTATGAAGCAGATTTACGATACAGACCTAATGCTCGAAGGAGGGCACATCACCGGATGCTTCATCGAAGAGAAAGATCTTGATGGTGCTAAGGATGCTCTATCTGAATTATTTGATAAGGCAGTAGAGAAGTACGGAGAAGGCAATGTCATCTTCCAGGCGATGGGAGACGGAAATCACTCACTTGCTACTGCTAAGACTAACTGGGAAAACATCAAGAAGAATCTCTCACCAGAGGAAGCTGCTACCCACCCGGCTAGATACGCTCTCTGTGAGATTGAAAACATTCATGATGAGGGCATCGTATTTGAGCCAATTCATCGTGTAATCTTCGCTAAGAACGGGCAGTCTGGTGAAGAACTAGTTAAGGAAGCTGTCGCTCTACTAGACGATCAAAACGAAAAGGCTTACATCGCTCCAGAGGGAACTGCTGCTCCTGAGGGAGGCTTCGCTATTCCTTGCCTAGCTGGGGAACAGAGAGGAACTATCATCGTTGAAGGTCCTTCCGCTCAGCTAGAGGTGGGAGTGCTACAGAATGCACTAGACGTAATGGTTAAGGAGAGAAAATCCGTAGATATAGACTACATCCACGGAACAAAGGCTCTAGAATCTCTATCCGCTGAAGCTGGCAATGCAGGTTTCGCACTTCCAGCCATGGATAAGTTCATGCTCTTCCCAGCAGTTGCATCCGATGGTGCTCTTCCAAGAAAGACTTTCTCGATGGGAGAAGCTAACGAGAAGCGCTACTATATCGAAAGTAGATATATTGGCAAATAAGCTATTGAACAAAATATAATATATATTCACTACACAACTCTTGCGAGCTACGGTTCTGCATCGGATATCGAGCACTACCTTAGCTCGCCTTTTAATATTTTCTTAAAGTTTTCGCGATAATTTGACATTATAATTATTACATTTTATCCTATACTAAACCATTTACTTGAAGATTTTGAGACATAAGGAGATTACTATGTATATTAACAGAGGAGAATTAAAGCATCGGGGCAGCTTTAGATTCCGAGCTAATTACTGGCATGCGGTACTAGTAGCATTAGTATATTTTCTACTTAATGGAGGTGCTGTAACTATTTCACGCCGTTTTAATACTACCACAACGACGACAAACAGCAGCTTTTCTTACAATGCTAGCTACTCGCTTGCTGATGACCCAACTTTGCAGTGGATTACTGGTCTCGCAATTGGTGTGATATTGATAGCTGTTGCAGTTGGATTTGCTTTTGCTATATTTGTTATTAATCCAATAAATGTTGGCGTCCAGACATTCTTCCTTCGCAACTCATCCGGCGAGGCTGAAGGATTCCACCTGGGCGATGGATTCAAGTACAACTATCTTAATGTTGTAAAGACCATGTTCTTTATGAATTTATGGATACTGCTGTGGATGCTTTTATTTATCGTTCCAGGCATAATAAAGTCTTACTCCTATAGACTGGTTCCATACATACTCGCAGAGAATCCTGATATCGATACCAACGAGGCGCTAATGCGTTCTGAGCAGCTAATGCGTGGTAATAAATGGGAAACATTTATATATGATCTTTCCTTTATAGGTTGGTACATTCTTAGCATATTCACCTACGGAATACTTCCAGTTTTCTGGGTTTGGCCATACAAGCTCTCGTGCGACGCAGAGCTGTATAGGCTATTAGCAGGAAAGAGTGGCGAGGACTACAGCTTTGGAGTTGAGGGAACTGGCGCAGGTCCTTCAGGCTACGAAGAGCCGTCATACTACGCACCTGGATTTGGCAGAAATGATTCGGCAGCAACAAGAGAGCAGGCTTCAAGCAGCACCCCATCAACTTCTTCACATTCTAGTGAAACAAAGTCAGATGGTGTCGTATCTGAAGAGGATACTATCGAATATAAACCTGGCGAATAGCGCTTAGGTGCAGTGCATAGCTTTTAAACAAGCACATTAAAAGACCTCCTTCATATATAAGGAGGTCTTTTTTCTGTACTAAGTTGTATTAATATTTCTAGTCTAATGGATATTTTGTGTTATCAATATTTATGAGAGTAAATTTGACATTACTAGCATTAAACTATATTCTATAATGAATCATCAATTAAAGAAGGAAACTTAACTTATGGAACAAATTATGTACATAGATGCATTAGCGCTCAAATACAAAATAAAATTTAGACATAATCCAAGTTATTGGAATAAGGTAATGATCGGAATAATCTACAGGATGTTCATTGCTGGAGGTTTACTATCATTAGCCCATCGCTTTGAGATGGTTACTACTGATTTTGGCGGAAATAATCTTATTGACTACTCCTTCGCACAAGACCCATTCTACACGCGTCTTACTTCACTTCCAATTATCGCAATGATATTAGTACTGCTTCTATTGATAGCGGTAAAAATATTCTTCATTAACCCGCTCAATATCAGCGTTAGATCTTTTTTTCTGAATAATGCAGCAGGTGACCATTACGGACTACACCTTATAGATGGATTTAAGAGCAGCTACATCAATATTGTTAAGACTATGTTCGCAAGGAACATTCGGATTCTTAGTTGGTCAATTTTATTCATCATCCCAGGAATTGTTAAGGCATACAAATACAGAATGGTACCTTATATTCTAGCTGAAAACCCAGATATTGACACTCATGCAGCTCTAAAACTTTCAGAAGATATGATGCATGGTAATAAAGAAAAAATGTTTAACTATGACTTGTCGTTCATAGGTTGGTATATTGGAAGCCTCGTTACATTTGGTCTGGTTGGAATTTATTATTATACGCCGTACAAACTATCTTGCGATACTGAAGTATATAGAATAATTTCCGGAAAACTCGGCAGCAATATTAAATTTGGCAGGAAGCCGGTTATCTATCCTGTTATGAATCAAGGCTACTATAGCAGAAAAGCTCCAAGGTAGATAAAATCTACTTGGAGCTCTTTTATTTGTCTGTATATTTGTGTCTGTCGCTAAATCAACCTAAACTGCCTGGTCTTACTGAACTCATATATCTCAGATATCTCAGTTCCAGCATCATCACCAAATATCTTCTGCATAGACTTGATATACGATTCTACTCTTCCCATCGCTGCAATAGCAGCAGATATGCCCTGTCTTCCATCACCTATGATAGCAGTAGCACCGCTGTCGTAGAGAAGCTCATCACTCACGGATATTGCAATCGCAAGCTCTTCGAATGTCGGCGCACCTACAACCCCATAAGATTGAAGGTATTTAAATCTTGAGTCACTTGCAGATTTAAAAGTGTTTATAAACCTCTCTATGTCATCAGTAATTATGTAACTACTAGCCTCTAGCGTCCTGATGATCTCGCCCATATAGCAGAATGCTCTGAGAAGTGCCCTATCGCCGAGCTCATCTCTTATCTGCTCCGCATGCTCTAATAGCACATCGCTATTTACATCTCTAAGCACTCTCGCTCCGATAATCCCTGCAACTTGCCTGAGCTCATGGACGATATCTCCAAGTGCTGCGATATCAGTTCGCTCACTTAGAATCGCCTTTGGATAAAGCTTAGTGAGCACTAATCTGTAATCTCTCGGCAGCACCTCACCGATGACTTTGCTAGAAATAGGAACACCTGGTTTTTTGAAATCCGCAAAGCTAAATCCACCCATACATGAAGCGAGCTGCCTCGAAGTACCGCTAGGTACATCATAATGTGAGTTCGATGCACATTGACCTATCTCGGCTAGTTCATACTTGTTAAGCTCACCATGATTAAATATCTCAAATATAGCTCTCGTCATCAAGACTTCAAAGGTTGGCACATATATATCATCGAGCTCAAAAGGTGCATGTCCTAGAACATAGGCATTAAATCCACCTATCTCATACCCCCTCAGTTTCAGCTCCGCGAGTATGCCTCTAACGAGCCCCTTCAGGGTATGTATTTCATTCTCATTTCGCCTAAGCCCCCAAGGATCTAACTCGAGTATGCCTTCTGCCTCAGAATACACATGGACCATCTTGTCCTCAGATTCACATATAACAACTACAAGCTCGCTATTTATGGCCGCACTAAGCACCGCACCATTCTGAGCTTCCGTGAAGTCTCCGAGCAGCGGAATCGTAAACGGAGCACAATATACGGAAACCTCCATCTGACCGAAATCCGTCTCAAATCCACTGATGGCATCACAGAGTCTCCCTCTCTGCCTCGTAATATCATCAGAGCTTGCCGCATCTTTGAGAAGCGAATCGTACACTCCGTCCTTTAATTCAAAAATCAGTTTGTTAGTTGTTTTCATACACGCTTTATTAATTTACAACATCGACCTGAAGCTGTCTCTCCACATCCGAATCATCATGCTCTGTAGAGTCTGCTGACATCGAGTCAAGCACGCCCATATACTTAGCCTTAAATCTTTCAAATAGCTGATTATATAGATCATCGTCAGAGTGATGAATATCACGTAAGTACTGGTGCTCATTTCCATAGATATTATCATCTTCGATACCAAGTATATTAACACCAAGGTCGGAGCACTGATCGGAGATACGTTCAAGGTTCTGTAAGATATTCTGGAAACTTATGCCCTTAACTACATCGCACAGATTGTGCTTCATTCTCCACATGTGTCTACGTCTAACTTCATCCACAAGCTCGTCTATAACTTCCTCAAGAGGCTCAATCCTCTGAGCCTTTTCGTAGCTACTCTCCTTATACGCATCAGCCGTCAGTTCGAGTATATCGTTTACGGCCGTCAGCAGTACCCTTAGTTCAGCCATAGCAGCCCTTGAGAATTCAACATCTTCTTCCCTCATATTCTTAATAGCGTCCATGATGTTAATTGCCAGATCGCCGATTCTTTCAATGCTTACTAATCCTTTCATGAGGAAACTCTGGAATCTGTCATCATAATCCAATGTGATATGCGGTGAAATCTCGACTACATACTTATCAGCAACGTCTGTCATCTTGTCAATCATATCTTCTCGCTGATTCATACGTTCGTTACGCTTTGGATCATACTCATACATCTGCTGTATACAAGCTGTATAATTGTGGAGCGCAACCTCGAACATGTTGCTCGTCATCGAGTGTGTCTCTCCAAGTGCGATACGAGGATTGTTGATGAGTCTGAGGTCAAGCTGCTTTATACTCTCTTTGATCATCGTATCCTCTGGATCCTCTGGCTGGTCTGGAACGAGCCTCTCTGCAACCTTTGCAAAAATCCCAGCACAAGGAAGCAATAATAGCGCTGGTATTAACTTAAATAGTCCGTGAACATTAGCAACACCACCTGCGCGGAGCGTCATATACCATATATGATCATCGATAACACCTGTACCTCTAAGCACACCTACGGCTATAAATAGAAGTGTAGATGCTGTAAAATTATAAAGAATATGTACGAGTGCAGTCCTTATCTGCTCAGGCTTTGCACCTATTCGGCATACCAGATATGTGGTCAAGCAGTCACCAATATCTATACCGATGATTACTGCGAATACTCCGCAGAATTTAATTCCTATAGTACTTGCAATTGACTGCAGTATTCCGACTACGGCCGATGAACTCTGGATGATTCCTGTAACGAATACACCAGAGAAAAATCCTAGCACCGGGTTCCCTTCAAAAGAAACGAGCAGTCTGCTGAGAGTATCACCCATGTGAGAAACTGCTGCGCTCATGTTCATAAGCCCCACGAAAAGTGTTCCGAATCCCATCAGGATTGTTCCCACGGTATGTGCAGCTCTCGAGCTTACAAACATTATCAGAATAATACCTATAACAAGTGCCATAGGCGCTAAGTTGTCTGATTTGAAGAAAGACAGGAAACTTGTAGACCCTGCTTTTACGTCCATCAATCTGATAATCTGTGCTGTAATCGTAGTTCCTACGTTGGCACCAAGCACGATTCCGATTGACTGTCTGAATGTCAGGAATCCGGCTCCAACAAGACCCACAGTGAGTACGATGGCTGCCGTTGAGCTCTGAATCATACACGTTACTATAAGCCCAAGTAAAAAACCTTTAAAAGGCTTATCCGTAACCCTTGCAAGAGCAGCCTTCATTGCACCTCCAGATGTTGACTTAAGGCCGTCACCCATGATGCGCATTCCATATAGGAACATTGCTAGTCCGCCGAGCAGACTCACGATTTTAAAGAAAATCTCCAATCTGATATCTCCTTACATTAAATATTTCGTCTTTAGAATGTAATACCCATGCAGTGTAATTCTATTACAGTAATACATCTTTTGCAAACACTTCTATGCCAATAATTACAAGAATTACACCCCCAACAATTGCAGCATGAGCAGAAAACAATTCACCGACCTTCGCACCTATACGCATGCCAATAAAGCACATAATCCACGTGACTGCTGCAATGATACTCGAACAGACTATGGCGGCTTCTGCATCATAGCTAGAAATAGTAAATCCCACCGATAAAGCATCAATAGAGGTCGCAACTCCCTGCATAAACAGAGTCATGCCTGTAAGATTGGCTGGATTAGTTTCACTTACTTCTGAAAGTTCACTCATTCTACAGACCTCTGTATCACTAGCCTTCACCATTCCACTATCACTACAGACTTTTGCTCTTGATTTTCCGCATCTAACGCCTTCGAGGATCATGCGACCACCAAGAAAGGCTAACGATACCAAAGCAATCCATGGAACGAGTTTGTTGAAAACGCCAAGAGCCTTTGCCGCTTCGTGCACCATAACCCACCCTATCATTGGCATTGCAAATTGAAAGAATGCATATACCGCTGTAACTTTCATTACATATCTACACTCAGCATCTGGTCTACTTATGCCATTGGCGATTGATATCGCAAATGCATCCATCGCAAGACCAACACCTAGAAGTATGCTAGCAATAATAAAAATCAAGTTCATAATTGTCCCACATAATATGAGAGCCGTAATCACGGCTCCCATAGAAAATCATATTGCAACAGCCTAGAAGTCCTTACCTGTCAAAAGCTTATATGCTTCCTTATACTTCTCGATTGTCTTATCGATTACATCGTCAGGAAGCTTATAATCGCTATCAGGATTTGCCTTCAGCCAATCCCTTACAAACTGCTTATCATAAGAAGGCTGTGACTTACCTACTTCATATCCCTCTACCGGCCAAAATCTTGAGCTGTCAGGTGTAAGAACCTCATCAGCAAGTACAACATTACCCTCTTCATCGAGTCCGAATTCAAACTTAGTATCGGCGATTATAATACCTCTCTCGAGCGCATAATCTGCACACTTCTTATATACAGCGAGTGTTAGCTCCTTCGCCTTCTGAGCTAGCTCTTCACCTCTTCCAGGGTATGATTTCTCTAAAACTTCAACGCTCTTTTCATATGAGATATTCTCATCGTGATCGCCTATCTCCGCCTTTGTACTAGGTGTATAAATAGCCTCAGGAAGTTTCTCAGACTCTCTAAGCCCTTCCGGTAATTTGATTCCGCAAACCTCACCGGTCTTCTGATAGCTAGCCCATCCACTACCGGTAATGTACCCTCTAACGATGCACTCTAAAGGTAGCATATCTAGCTTACGGCACATAGTGCATCGACGAGCAAACTTCTCGCTTCTGAAGAACTCCGGCATGTCATCATTATCAACCGAAATCAAGTGATTTGGAACAATATCCTCAGTCAGATCAAACCAGAACTTAGAAATCTGTGTGAGAATTGCACCCTTGTCAACTATATCATTCTTAAGAATGTGATCAAATGCTGAAATTCTATCTGTAGCAACCATGATTAGGTTGTCACCATTATCGTAAATCTCTCTTACCTTACCAGCCTTAAAAGGTTTAAACTCTTGCATTTTGCTTCCTCCTAGCGTTTTAAACAGCTTAAAAATCTGTACCTATAGATTGTATCACCATTTGACGCGTCTCGCTACTCCCAAAGGAATCTTATCGTCTCGGCAACAGCAATTTTTCTTTCCTCAAGTGACGGAAATAAGTGTTTACCGCCTTTGATTTCTACGAGCTTAGCATTTGGGAATATCTTTGCAGCCTTACGTGCGTAATCGATATCCACAAGCTCATCATCCGTTCCATGTACTATGAGCACAGGATTCTTGTACCGCATCATTTCGCGCCACTCGCTGAGCACAATAGCATCAGCAACATATCTTTTACCAACTCTAAACTTATCGTTCATAACTTTAAAGCTATCAGGAATTTCCTCCCCGCTAAACTCCGCCCCTAGCATAGAGCCTTTACGAGCATCATCCGGTATGGACAATGCGGGATAATAAAGTACGAGCTTCTTAACTTCATTCTTTCGCTTCTCGGCAGCAAGTGAAGCGACGAGCCCACCCTGCGAGCAGCCCATGAGAAATACAGCATTCTTATTCACAAATGGACGGTCTTGCACATAGTCAAGCACCACGAGGAGGTCAATCACCTCAGTCGTTACGCTCATTTCAGTCGACTTTCTGCCTCTACTAGTCCCGCTTTCAGATCCACAGAAATCAAATATAAATACGGCATACCCTTGCTTGCACAGCATCTGAGCATACCTGCTTGTAAACCTCATATTTGTTCCGAACTCATGGCAAATTATGATGGTAGGTTGCTTCTCCTCGCGCCCATCCATATACCACCTTCCGTGTATTGCGAGCGATCCCTCTCTAATCGTAACTCCACGTGTAATCACGATATTCCTCCAATAAGCTTTATTACCATATATTTTAATTCCTGATGACATTCAAAACAAGTATATGAGATATATCTAGTGTATTACAATATTACTATGAATATTTTAGTTTTAAGTGATACACATGGCGAGTTAGACCGCGCACTCGAGATGTACGAGCGCATATCGACTTCGATTTGCATAATAGACCGCATCATCCACTGCGGTGATTTCATTAAGGATGCCCATGAGATTGAAGCTCAAACTGGCATCCCTGTTAGCTCTGTGCCGGGCAACTGCGATGGCTGTAACAAAGAGAATTTCGAGATTATCGATAGTCCTGCTGGTAAAATCATGATCACTCATGGTCATATGGAAAATGTAAAATTTTCGCTCATGAACCTAAAGTATCTCGCCATGCAGCATAAATGTGTAGCTGTCTGCTTCGGTCACACGCACGTTCCTGTAAACGAAGTTTCTTCTGGTATAAGGTTTATCAATCCCGGCAGCCTCACTAACCCTAGGGGCGGAAGTAAGAGTTCTTGTGCTTTGATAATTTCTGAGGAGAAAAAGCTCGCAGCAACTATTATAGAGTATTGATATTATGGACCTCGTTCGAAAATAAAGTGCTTTTATGAAAATTTTGACTTTTAATAATGCTATCTAAAATTTTATAACATAGCAGAAAAGCCGATACGTCAACTGAAATTTCAATTGATGTACGGCTTTTCCTATGCACTAATGAGGCTAGTTATTTGTATAAGGTATATAGCGTTATTCCGCTTGCTTTAGAGCAATCGCCATTGGAATTTTCTTAATCTGACGCATTAACACATTTGATATCAAGAGATACCCAATTATACCAATAGCGAGAAATTCAATATAAACCTTTGGTTCTATGTAATATTCGAGGCATCCACTATACCCAAGCATCATGTAATAAAACAGTTCTCTAATGATTCGCTCTCCTAAGAATGCTGAAATCACCAGCGAGGATATCGCCACAATCCCTGTTGCATAATTGTACAATTTTCCTATTTCACCGTCCGAGTAGCCAAGTATCTTGACGAGCGAGATTGAATTAACGCTCTTCTCGATTGTTGATCTGGCAAGTAAATAAAGAAATAGCAAATATAGTGTGCAGGCAAACGCACCGAACATCTTGAAGATTTCACCCATAGATGACTCTAGCTGGTTGGCAGCAAGGGTGAGATCTTGCTTCGTAATAATCGATGCAATGTAATCCTTATTTATCTCATCCAGCTTCTTATCTGCGAAGTAGCCCGTGTAATTCCCTGCATCCTTTCCAAATACTTTATTATATGCGCCTATAGGCATAAAGAGTGTCAGTGACGAAGGGTATTTATATGTCCTCTTCAGTACGAATGTGTATTTGCCATCCCCAAACTTATCATGAAGCTTAATCTTGGCCCCATCTTTTAGTCTGTATTTCTCCATATATCCGCTTGCTGCGAGTACTTCTATTTCCTTCTTTCCGCGATTGTACTTTGCTTTGGAACTTGTTGAATCAGCAGTATCAACTTTATTAGTATCTATGTTTACTAGCTTTCCCTTAAAATATCTTGAGTTATCTTCGATTCCATATATCGACACATCTTCATCTCTATTGTTTTTAAGCGTAGAGTATGCGTATTTCTCCGCCTTATCGTACTTAACATCGAATGGAGCTTTAAGAACGTACTGATACTTAGCAATCTGACTTTTCTGCACATCCGTTTTAAAGTGAGTCAGCATCGGACCGAACATAGTTCCATATATCATCAATATGCTCGCCATCAATATTCCTATCGCGAGTGTGATATATGCACCTATGTTATGAAGAATAATTCGCGCTCTAAACCTTGAGATAAACTTCCAGTTCGGTAATTGCACCGGATTTCTGGTACCCACCTTGCTCTTCACTTCACCTCGCAGTAGCTGCAGAGGCTCTGTTCTAAGAGCTAGTGTCAGTACAACGACGTTTACGATAAATACTATCACTATTGGAACGAGAGTTGTCTTGATGAACGCTTCACTATTCCAATAAGTCGTATACATCGGGAGCGAATAACTATGATAATATGCTTTTGCGATAATTCCCTTTAGATATGAATATCCGAGGATATTTCCAGTGACCGCAGCCACCAGGGATACTATCATCGGCAGCATTAAATAGTACGACAGAAGCTCTCTCCTCTTGTAGCCGGTAGCTCTTAGCGTACCAATAGTTTTTGATTCCTTCTCAATCCCATTTCTAGCGCTAATTGCGAAAATGAATGCTATAACAGCCATTATTATATAAAGCATCATCTGCATGCTTGCCATATCGTTTCCAAAGTCATTTCCAGTAAACATAATCGCATTATTATCCGGTCTAGCGACTATATCTGTCAGCATTACATGCTCGTCCAGAAGTTCGTTCTTTACATCTACGGCTTTGTCCTTTTGCGCTTTTTCAGACAGCTTTTGATTTTTATTTCTCCACGCATAAGAATAGAAGATTCCATTATCTCCGAGTTTATCCCAAGCTTTGCCTGTTACAACTACGACGGAAAAGTTCTGCGCATCAAACATCATATCCGCATTGTTCCTGAACATCGCACTGTAGTCGGAAAATGCGCTGAGGCCAGAAACCTTGAATTTTCGCCCGTTAACGTATATTGCATCACCGATTTTAATATCGTTATTCTCGGCATACAAACGATCTATAGCAATTTCATTATCGTGTTTAGGTAGGTGTCCCGATAAAACAGATATCTTGTTTAGAGTTTTCCTGTCCTTATAAATTCGGAATGTATCTCCCTTGTGCCTTCCTGCTGTCACTTCCTGTTCTTTGTAGAACTGTTCCTGTACAGTGATTTTTTGATTCTGTTCAAGATTATTAATTATCTTGTTAAAGTCTGAACCTGGCTTCATAGCGATATTAAAATGCCCGTTTTCAACAGCGTATTTGTCGAAGCTCTTGTTGTATGTGCGTATCATGCTACCATCGGCAACAAGATATCCGCTCGTGAAACCGATAGAGAACACAAGAAAAAGAAACAGCACTAAATACTTTGCCTTCTCGGCCCAAAGTTCTCTAAAGACTCTCTTGTAAATTGGGTTCTTCATAGCCGCACCTACCATTCTATAAGTTCTGCAGCTAGCCTGTTATTGTTCTTCTCATCGCTTCTGATCCGACCGTCGTGGAGATTAATGACTTGATGGGCCATCTGGCTGATTGCGACATTATGTGTAACTATAACTATAGTGCTACCATACTTGTTGTTAATATCTTCAATGAGCTTAAGTATCTCCTTAGAGGTATTGTAATCAAGTGCACCTGTAGGTTCATCGCAGAGCAATAAATCTGGATTTTTTACAATAGCTCTGCCTATGGAGGTGCGCTGCTGCTGACCTCCTGAGAGCTGGTTCGGTTTCTTGTTCTTATGTGCTTCAAGGCCAAGCAGCTCAATCAATTCATCTATAGGAAGCGGTTTGTCACTGAGATACGCTCCTACTTCAATATTTTCTCTCACAGTTAAATTAGGAACAAGGTTATATGACTGGAATATA
This sequence comes from Mogibacterium diversum, assembly GCF_938028775.1. Lineage (GTDB taxonomy): Bacteria > Bacillota > Clostridia > Peptostreptococcales > Anaerovoracaceae > Mogibacterium > Mogibacterium diversum_A. The sequence continues at coordinate 96,621 of NZ_CALIZG010000018.1, read as the reverse complement.
TAGCCGAGATGTTTGCGCCTATATTGAGAGAGCTGTTTATCATTAAAGTTTTCGATTTTATCTTCCCCGATTGTAACAGACCCGCTGTCAGCCTTATCGATGCCGCCGAGTATGTTTAGTAGTGTCGACTTTCCAGACCCTGACGGACCTAAAAGTACACATATTTCTCCCTTATTAACGCCACAATTTATCCCTTTTAGAACATCTACACGGCTGTCCCCTGTGCCATAGCTTTTCTTAATGTTGTCAATCTTAAGATACATGTTCTATCCTCTGCTTTCCTCATTAATTAGTGAGCATTATTTGATAAGCGCGAGTTAGGTTCATCTAACTCAGCTGGTTTAAAAAACAGGAATAATCATGCAACTATTCCTGTCTTTATTAATATATCACTATTTATTTAACGATTCAATACGGCTTTTTAATTCAATTATCCCCTAGCAATTACTTGCAGTGAGATAGGATTAGCTTTAGATACTGCCAAGTTCTCTCTGTCGAAGGGATTGAAAGTTCCTCATTCACCGAGTGTACGCCTGTCATGTCTGGACCGATAGAAACAGCATCGACCTTTCCTACCTTTTCAGCCCAGATTCCGCACTCAATTCCAGCGTGCATTGCGCTTACCACTGGCTCTTCACCATACTGCTCCTTATATGCAGCTATGCACACATCTAGGAGATCTGATTTATTGTTGAATTCCCATGCTCCGTACGAGCTACCATGTTCAACCTCTGCTCCAAGAGCTTCTGCAAGGATTCCAATCTTTCTTGCGAGCAATCTATTTCGCGAGTTCACGCTTGAACGTGACATAGACTTAGTGATTAATCTGCCGTCCTCAAGCTTTACGATACCGATTGAGTGAGATGTCTCAACAAGTCCCTTGAGCTCTACACTATAGTGTTCCACTCCTGTCGGACAAGCAACTAAGAACTTAAAGAAATTATCCTGGCATACAGTATCTACAGCCTCTTCCGACGCTTCACCTATAGCCTCTATAGATACAGTGATTCCTGGGTCCGAGGTGCGGTATTCAGCCTTAATTTCCTCAGTAGATGCTTCAATGCTTTCTTCAAATGCTTTAGCATCCGATGTAGCAACTATTACTTCACCCTCTACCTTTCCGAGGATTACGTTAGTAGCTCTTCCGCCATTGATTGATACGATGTTAAGTTCAGCCTTCTCTCTAGCGTCGAGGAATAATCTAGCGACAATCTGACCAGCATTAGCACGTTCCTGATGAATGTCTAGTCCAGAGTGACCTGCAAGGAGTCCATCAACTACATACTTGTACTTAACGCCATTAACAAGCTTTTTATCCGCAGGGAAACTTGTAAAGATATCCACTGCACCTGCACATCCAACAGTGATTATACCTTCTTCCTCAGAGTCAATGTTAATTACCTTACGAGATCTAATCTTCGATCCATCCAGCGCGTACGCACCTAGCATACCTATCTCTTCATCAACAGTAGCGATGAATTCTAGTGGTGGATGAGGTATATCTGTCGAATCAAGGAGAGCGAGTCCCATTGCAATAGCAGCCCCGTCATCAGCTCCAAGCGTAGTCTTGTTAGCAGTTAGAGTATCACCATCAACAATTAGCTCTAATGGATCATTCTGGAAATCATGAGTGCTGTCCTCGGTCTTCTCTGCAACGATATCCATGTGACCCTGAATCATAACCGTGTCAGAGTTTTCATACCCAGGAGTTCCATCCTTCCAGATAATCACATTCCCAGATTCGTCCTGATAGTATTCCAGACTGTGTTCCTTAGCAAAATTAACGAGGTATGCGCTAATCTTCTCTGTGTGCGCTGATGCACGAGGAACATCACTGATTTCCTTGAAATATCTAAACACTTCCTGTGGTGCTAGCTTGCTTACGTCACTCATTGAAAACCTCCATAATGTCATAATCGTAGATTTATGTACTATATACAAAAACAATTATAAATATTTGTGCATACAAGTTCAATATGATTCGTCTACAATTGTCATTTTGCAGATTATTGTCTATGAATTATAAATTATTCATAAAAAACAGCGCAGCCATTGGCCACGCTGTGTCATTACCCGACATATCACGAACATCGAGAATTTAATTCTATTTGTATAGTGCTTGCTACGAGTATAGGTTAGCCCTGAACAGCTGCAGCAACTTCAGCAGCAAAGTCATCTTCCTTCTTCTCGATTCCTTCGCCAACTTCGAATCTTACCATGGATACAACCTTCATATCCTTGCCGATTTCCTTAGCGCACTTCTCAACATACTGTCCTACGCTTAGGTCACTGTCCTTAACGAAAGGCTGGTCAACAAGGCAAACTTCCTTGAGTTCCTTCTTGATTTTGCCAGCAACAATCTTCTCAACCATCTCAGGTTTCTTACCTTCGTTTAGAACCTGCTCAGTGAGGATTTTCTTCTCGTTCTCGATGTACTCAGGATCAACACCATCTTCATCTACAAACTTAGGGTTCATAGAAGCAACCTGCATAGCAACGTCTCTGCCGCAAGCTTCTACCTCTGCAGGTGTAGCATCAGTTTTGATTCCAATAACAACACCGATTCTGCCGCCACCATGGATGTAGCCGGTGTAAACAACGCCATCTTCCTCAACTCTAGTATATCTTCTGATGTTAAGATTCTCTCCGATCTTAGCAACCTTTGCTGTCAGAACTTCCTTAACAGTAGATCCCTGGAATGGCTCTTCTAAGAAAACATCCATATCTAGGTCACCCTTTACAAGTGCTTCAGCAGCAATTGCTTCAACAAATTCAACGAACTCTTCGTTCTTTGATACGAAGTCAGTCTCAGAGTTAACCTCAGCGATTGCAGCAACCTTGTTGCCTTCGCCAAAAGCAATTCTTACGAGTCCTTCAGCAGCAATTCTGCCAGATTTCTTCTGTGCCTTCATGATTCCCTTCTCACGAAGCCAGTCTACTGCCTTATCTATGTCTCCTTCTGTCTCAACTAGTGCTTTCTTGCAATCCATCATTCCGGAACCTGTAAGTTCACGAAGCTCCTTGACTAGTGCAGCTGTTACAGCCATTGTGTCCTCCTTACTAAATAACCGCCCGAGCCGGGTTAGTTCTCGGTCCGGACGGCATTCACTTGTTATATTATGCGTTTATAAAAATCTCTTTAATTTATGCTTCTGCTTCAGTCTCAGCTTCCTCAGCTGGAACCTCGCTAGCATCGAAGCTCTCGCCCTGCTTTGCCTCGATTACAGCATCTGCCATTGCAGAAGTGATTAGCTTAACAGCTCTGATAGCATCATCATTAGCAGGGATGATGTAATCAACATCATCTGGATCACAGTTTGTATCTACGATACCTACAACTGGAATTCCAAGTGTTCTTGCTTCCTTAACAGCAATCTTTTCCTTCTTAGGATCTACTACGAACATTGCACCAGGCATGCCCTTCATGTCCTTGATTCCGCCGAGGAACTTCTCTAGCTTATCAGCTTCCTGTCTAATCTTGAGAGCTTCCTTCTTAGCATACTTATCGATAGTGCCGTCGGCTTCCATCTCACGAATCTCAGCTAGTCTAGCAATTCTCTTGCTGATAGTCTTGTAGTTTGTGAGCATACCACCGAGCCATCTCTCGTTAACGAAGTACATTCCTGAACGTAGTGCCTCGTCCTTAATAGCAGCCTGAGCCTGCTTCTTTGTTCCTACAAACAGGATTGGCTCTCCATCTGCTGCTACTTTTCTGATGAAATCATAAGCATCGTCGATTCTCTGAATAGTCTGCTGAAGATCGATGATGTAGATTCCATTTCTCTCTGTGAAGATATATGGAGCCATCTTAGGGTTCCATCTTCTAGTCTGGTGTCCAAAATGAACACCTGCTTCTAAAAGCTGTTTCATTGATACTACTGACATAATTAACCTCCGGTTGTTACTTCCACCGTGAACACTAGCCTTCAACCTTCAATAGGCACCGCGGCAACTTCACGATGTGATTATTACTTACTACATCCATGCATTTGAACACAAAGATGCCTATATATTATAGGTCACGAGCCTTATTATTGCAAGTATATATGATTATTTTTCAAGCCTGTATATAAAAAAATGGCAATCATCTAACATCTAGTTGATTGCCACCTTATTTCATAACTCGTAAGTATTCGAGCACCTGCTTGCATAGCTATTCATCATTGTAAAAGTTCAATGGTCTTATTACCGAACTTGCTACTGAATATTTTTACGTCTTTTTTTAGCTGCAACTACTGCGAGCATAACCGAAGAGGCACATAGCACAAATGCAGATTGAACAGGTTTGCTTGAATCGCCAGTCTTAGGACTATTGCCTTTTTTATGAATGTCTTTCTTAGGTGTCTCCTTAGGTGTATGAGTGTTAGTGATTATAATATTTCCATGATTAGCATCATCAACGCTCGCTACGTAACCTGGAAGCCTGTTTACTTCCTTCACTGTATACTTTATTTTCTGTCCGCTCTTCTTTTCAGGCAAGTTATTCCATGTATAAGTCCAGTTTTCAGACTTTTTAAGAGTTACTTCAGCGCCCTTTTTCACTCCGTTAGCATATAACTGCACTTTGACACTTTCCGGTCTCAGTTTATCCTTATCGTTCCCGTCATCCCAGCGTTTCGTCACCGTTACGCTAGTCTCGTCTGGAGCGTAGCTGTTCTTAATTGTCTTCGTAACAGACTTATCTGGTCCGAATTCTTCAGGCGCTACTCTTACAGCATCCGCGGATAGCATATATCCTTCTGGAGCTTTTTTCTCTTTAATCGTATACTTATCCTTCAGCAGTCCGCCAAGGCTGCCATTACCATTGCTATCTGTAGTAATCTCCCCAACTTTAACGCCCGAAGACTCTCTGATAACTTCGAAAACAGCACCACTCAAACTATCACCATTTTCATTTTCCTTGTGGATCTTGATAGTAAAGTGGTAGCCGTTTGCCTCACCGCCAGACTCCTGATATACAGCTCTGATTACCTCATCCATAATTACCTGGGCATCGTTATAGCCGCTGATTCTATTGTTGACAATTTCCTGATTGACAGGTCTATATGAAAGCTTCATATCATACTTGATGTAGTAGCCTTCTCCCTGCACATTGTTGAAATCAATAGTGAAGCTATTGCCGTCAAAGTTGATTGGGAACTGATTAGTTACATCAATCTCATTTTTTAGAGTAAAGTATCCATCCGCCCCAATCTCCCACTTTCCCTTCGTAATCCTAAAGCTATCCTTTGAATAGGAAACTGCAGGAGTTTCAATAGTGTCTTTTACAGTGAGTTTCTGAAAATTACCACCCTTACCATTCACGCGGATTCTGGTGCGAACAATTGTAGGATCGTTGTTATCGAAGTAGCTTCTCTTATACAGGTGTTCATCCGGATTATCTCCACGAACGCCAGCATATACAAATGGATTGATGTCAAAGCCACGTCCACCGTCCATAACTAAGCGGAGTCTCATCGTCTGACCAGATGTAACGACATCTGTATCAATTTTTACGGTGACATGGAGTGAGCCAGATATATCAGAGTGACTATCTACATAATTGGCATATGTAATCGTAACTGTCTTCGCATCAGGGTCAGTAACCGCATTAGCGATAGTCTCGCCTGAAGGGCTCTTGATAGCAAAAGACTCTCTCTTCACGATTTCAAATTCATTAGGGACATGGATAATAGTCTTGTCTCCCGCATGAACTCTATTATTCAAAGCAAACTTAACTACTAGCTGCATCCTTGTTGTTACATCAGCCCACGTTGCCGGCGTAACTAAATCCGCCTTGGTAAGTTTTACATCCGTGATTACATCATTATGATAGCTCTCTGCAAAAGCTTTTCCCATAATCGGCATTATGCCGAGTAGCATGATGCATGACAAGACAACTACAATAAGCTTCTTAGTTATGGCTTTAAATCTCGCATTCATAATTTCCTCCTTATAAAAATACGCACATTGTTGACCTATTTTGTCATCATTACAAATGTAGCATATTAATATTCATATGTCACACTAAATTTTCAAGAAAAATATTATTACTTCTAGTATAAGGCGTTAATAAACATCCACCAAAGGTTGCTGACCACCTTGGTAATTGATTGATTATGCATATACCTATCCGCTTATGTTTAAAAATTTATATAGATACTAATTAAATAAATATGCAGACAAAAAGACGCCGACTAATCGGCGTCTTTGTCACTATTAAATTGTTTTGAGAAATCTTATGATTAATTATCTCTCTTCTCTTCTCTTGAGTCCAGCTGCACCGGCAATACCTGCTAACGCACCACCCATTATGAGCATATACAGCATAACATCTGAAGCATCGCCAGTCTTAACAACTTTGCCAAGCTTAGCAGGCTTATTTGGCTTCACTGGTGTAACAGGAGTCGTCTCTGGAGCATACTTTAGAGTAAATGTAATCTTGCTGAGATCTGTTGGGGCAATCGCATCCGCTCCATCTGCAGTTTGCTTACCGTTCCACTTTAGATTAAAGTTTACAATCTTGCCAGTAGGTATATGAGTTGCCTTTGCCTTAAATACTCCACCGACTTCGCCTCTCATCGTATAGTTGGTGTTTACAAATGCTGCATTTGTAAACTTAACTCCACCGACTTTCACCTTTAGATCATCGCTTACGGATCTGATATCTCTAGCTAGATCTTCATAGTTAGTGTAATTCTTTGCAAGCTTGATAGTAACGACAACCTTGTTGCCTGTGCGAGTAACATCAGTGATTTTGAACACATTATTACCGCCTTCAAGAGCTGCACTTGGAGTGCCGCTACCAAATGTCATTTCATTTGGCAATTCAAGGCTTGCAGTAAAGGTTGTATCTACATCCTCGAGACTGATTTGATTAGCAATAGGGTTGCTATAGTTGTTCTCAATCTGAGTCATCTGATCCTTTACAGGCTTCACTCTTAGCAGACCAGTGACCTCATGCGTGTCATTTCTACCTGATACATATACCTGATTGTGCTCTGTTTCATTTCCGATGAGTATATCGCCCTCAAGGTCTCTAACGTCTGTTACAACTGTAGGCGCTTGCTTATATTTAAGAGTGAAAGATATCCTGCTTAGGTCAGATGGGTTAGTTGCATCTGAACCTGCTGCACTTTGCTTCCCGTTCCATGCATAGTTAAAGTTTATTACTTTGTTGCTTACTGTATTGGTAGCCTTTGCTTTGAAACTTCCACTAACCTTTCCAATTACCGTATAGTTTGTGTTTGCAGTTGCAGCAGATGTGAACTGTGCACCCTTAACAACAACCTTTAAGTTGTCGTCCACTGCGGACACCGCACTCTTTAGTTCGTTGTAAGTTCTAATGTTATTAGAATTCTTAAGCTTAATGGTAACATCAACCTTATTACCATTTAACGAAGAATTAGTAATTTCAAACTTGCCATTTGCTCCAAGTAGCTGGACAGCTGGGTTCGCATCTTTGAACTTCATTCCAGAAGGAAGTTCAATTGAAGCATTAAAGGTTGTGTCGATATTTTCAACATTAATTCCAGCAGCCACAGCTCCGTTAAACTGATTCTCAAGTCTTGTGAGTTCATCCTTGATAGGCTTTACATTGAGGTTTCCTGTGAAGTCGATAGTATCATCCTTCTCTGCCACATACACGGCACTGTGTTCAGTCTCATTGCCAACAAGGATGTCTCCCTCGAGATTTCCTGTATTAGTCAAATCCTGAGGAAAATACTGTGTTAGATTGCTTGTAAAACCAACGTTTGCTACGTCAGTGTTGTATGTCTCAAGACCAGAACCAATCAATGCCAAAAAGCCAGATGGATAGAACGAGAAATCACCCTTTCCAACGATGCGCTCTCCCTCCATTCTAGCAGCTGATGCCTTATCGTTAGCTGTAACACTATAAGGAATGCTGATATCTACAGTATGAGCATTTGGATTCGCCTTATCTGCAAGATATGCATTATAGATGCCCTGCCAGTTAACATCGTTCAGATACATCTTGAAGTTTACAGTCCTGCCATTAACAGTCTTAACTATTCTGTTACTGTTGATGTATGATACAGAGTTTGCTACAGATATGTTGCCGAGGTTCACATCTTCAGGAAAAGTCACATTGTACTCGATGTAAGCTATTCTATTTTTCCCCTCTCTTCCGTGTGGGTACAGACCATTTGCAGCTGCGTTTGCCATCTCTGTCTCATTAGGTTCAAGAACCTTTGACATTGGAATCTTTAGCTTCACAGTTCCGTTATAAGTCGAACTGTTACCACCTGCTCCACCAGTAGAACTTCCTACTTGTGTAACATATTGCGCAACAGGTAACACGTTGCTTGCAGCAGACGTTGGAAGCACAGCAGCAAGCTGAGCAACCATCATCGCAGCAACGACTATTAGCGCATGAAGCTTCTTAGACAATCTCTTTGCCTTCATCTTAATTCTCCTCCTTCTATTAAAAAAGCAGCAATACTCTGCCGCTAAAACTTAACGAGTAATTTGTTAGACTAATTTTACAGCCTGTTAGACTTAAAGTCTACACGCAATATTCCATTTTAAAAGGTGATGCATGTATTTATTTTCATACACCACCTGTAGATTTATTAATTTAAATTAATATATTTTATTGTGCCAATTCCAAGCCGATCTACAGATATCCTCTATCCCGTACTTTGCAGTCCATCCAAGCTCCTCTCTAGCCTTGTCGCTGCAAGCATACATTTCTGCGATATCACCATCTCTTGCAGCTTCTATCTTGTATGGGATCTCTCTCCCTGAGGCTTTTTCAAAAGCCTTAATGGTTTCTAACACACTGTATCCACGACCAGTTCCAAGATTATATGTATATACATTCGGCTGGCTATAAAGTTTTTTTATAGCCATAACGTGTCCATTAGCTAAATCCGTTATATGAATATAATCTCTAACGCCTGTACCATCAGGTGTATTATAGCCAGTGCCTAGCACTCTAAAGTACGGAATGTCTCCATTTGCTGCAAGAGCAAGCGATGGGACGATATTGCTTGGAAACTTTCCATACATCTCTCCAATCAGGCCACTCTCATGGGCGCCTGCCGGATTGAAATATCTGAGAATCACTATATTCCACCTATCGTCAGCGGTGAATAAATCCCTTAGCATCTCCTCTTGTACCCACTTAGTCCTACCATAGGGATTTGTACAATTACCAGTCTCACAACCCTCGGTAACTGGCACAACGCTTGACTCGCCATATACATTTGCGGATGAGCTAAGTATAATCTTGCGCACACCGTAATTATCCATCACCTCGAGCAATGATGTGGTAGACGCAATGTTGTTTCGGTAATATTTAAGCGGTGACTTAACCGCATCTCCGACAGCCTTGTATCCAGCTAGATGTATAGTAGCATCTAACTCTTCTCTTTCAAATAAATCCACAAGGAGTGACTTATCGCAAACATCTATATTATAGAACGAAAAATCTCTTCCCGTAATTTTTCGAATTCCCGAGAGCGATTCTTCACTGGAATTGCTAAGGTTATCAGCTATTACGATATCGAATCCCGATTCGAGAAGCGCAACAGCAACATGACTGCCAATATACCCGGCGCCACCAGTGAGCAGAATTTTTTTCTTATAAGCTTTGTTATCAATATTAATATCTGACATTTTTCCAACCTCAATACCGTATAAATAACCTCTAAAATTGCTTATGGTGATACATTATAGATTTTCTCAATACCAAAGTCTATTATATAGTTAAAACAAATACATGGTATCCTGATAACATTCGCCGTTATCTTGAACATTCCACCACTTTACACATTGCAAAGTTCGGAAAAATCATTTTTTATGACTGATATATCATTTTAGGCCACTAATTTGTGTGAACCTTTCTTGAAGTCGGTCTTTATGCAACCTATAATTATTCTATCACGAATAGGCTATTATATGAGCTATTCAAATATCTAAAAGAAATTATTTATCACTAGAAGGAGTTATCTTTATGGAAAAGTTTTTTAAACTTAAAGAACATGGTACTACCACAAGTACTGAAATTATCGCCGGAATTACCACGTTCCTATCGATGGTATATATTCTGGCAGTAAATCCTAACATCCTATCTGCAGCAGGTATGGATGGAGCTGCTGTATTTACAGCTACTGCAATTTCTGCAACCGTAGCTACTCTATTCATGGCATTCTTCGCAAACTACCCTGTTGCCCTAGCTTCAGGAATGGGACTTAATGCATACTTCGCATTCTCTGTCTGCATTCCAATGGCAAAGGCTGGAATTAATGACCCATGGAAAATCGCACTTGCCGCAGTACTTATAGAAGGTATAGTATTCGTTCTCCTTTCACTAACTAGCTTCCGTGAAAAGCTTGTTAACGAAGTACCTGCTAACCTAAAGTACGGAATCACAGCTGGTATAGGATTGTTTATCGTACTCGTCGGACTCAAAGGCGCAGGTATTGTAATCAGCAGCACTGCAACACTTGTTGATCTCGGTCATGTTGGAACACCTCAGTTTGTCCTCGCTATGATCGGATTCTTCTGCATATGTGCTATGGTTCGCAAGAATATCCCTGGTGCAGTTCTATGGGGCATCCTCATCACATGGATTCTCGGAATTATCGCTGAAAAGACTGGTTGGTACCACGTAGATCCTGCTGCTGGCGCATTCTCACTAGTACCTGCAAAGATTTTCAGTATTCCATCCGCACCGCACATCGGGCAGTTTGACTTCGCTTGGATATCGCAGAATCTGATTAACTTCTTAGTTATCACATTCTCATTCCTGTTCGTTGACTTATTTGATACCGTAGGAACACTTATCGGAGTTGCATCTAAGGGAAATCTTCTCGACGAAAACGGAAACCTCCCTCGTGCTAAAGGTGCTCTTCTCGCTGACGCATTCGGTACAATATTCGGAGCTATCGTGGGAACCTCAACAGTAACTTCATATGTTGAATCAAGTGCCGGTGTAGCTGCTGGAGGTAGAACCGGTCTTACTGCCGTCACATCTGCTGTTATGTTCGCAGTAGCACTATTCTTCTCACCAGTATTCCTAGCTATCCCTGGATTTGCTACAACTCCAGCACTTATGTATGTAGGGTTATTGATGGTATCATCTATCAAGAATATCGACTTTGACTCTGATATCGCTGATACTGCTGCTGCATTCTGCGCAATCACCTTCATGCCTTTCACTTATTCCATAGCAAACGGAATCATGTTCGGTATGATTTCTTGGGTGCTACTTAAGGTTATCGGTGGAAAGATTAAGGAGGTTTCCCCAGTAATGTGGATTTCCTTCGCCCTCTTCGCACTTAGAATCGGCACACTAATTGCTGGAATTGGATTTCATTAAGTTGACTTTATTATAAGTAGTGTATTGAATAAAAATATCAGGCGAGCTCATTTGAGCTCGCCTTTGTTATATTTAAAAACGCCTGTTCGCATACTTCAAAAATCGTTTATAATAGTATAACAGCAAATTACGAGAGGGTTTTGGGATGAACTCAGATAGACGAATACTACATTGTGATATGAATAGCTTCTATGCTTCTGTCGAGCTTTTATCACTCCCCGATATAAAAGAGAAACCCGTTGCAGTCGCAGGAGACCCAGATAGTAGGCACGGAATAATTTTAGCCAAGAATGAACTTGCAAAAAAGTTTGGTATTGTAACAGCCGAGACTATTCAGTCTGCAAAGAGAAAATGTCCAGAACTTATAACAATACCTCCCCATCACGACAAATATCGTGAGTATAGTCATATGCTTAACTCGATATATTTGGAGTATACAGATCTTGTGGAACCATTCAGTGTTGATGAATCATGGCTAGATGTGACCGCTAGCGAAATGCTGCTCGGCGAGGCGAAGATTATAGCGGACAATATCAGAAAGCGCGTGTACCGTGAACTTGGTCTCACACTTTCTGCAGGAGTTTCGTTCAATAAGATATTTGCAAAGATGGGAAGCGATTACAAGAAACCTAACGCGACTACGGTTATTTCAAGAAATAACTTTAAGGAATTATTATGGCCGATGGCTGTTTCTGAAATGTTCTTTGTAGGTAGATCGACGGCTACTAAGCTAAGCAGTCTTGGAATTCACACCATCGGCGACTTAGCTCATGCAGACAAATTGCTGCTTTCCAAGACTTTTGGAGTACATGGCGTAAATCTCTACAAGTATGCAAATGGGTTAGATGATGACCCCGTTAGAGCATATGACAATCGAGATGATATTAAGTCAGTTGGACACGGCATGACATTTAGGCGCAATCTAAAGGGTGCCGACGACGTAGGGATTGCCTTGACAGAATTAACAGACAAAGTCAGCACTCGCTTAAGAAGGCATGGTAAATGGGCACGAGGTGTCAAAATAGAGATCACTACGCCTGAATTTAAAAGGCTCTCGAGACAAAAGCGATTACCGAGCCCAATCAGTAGCCCTGCAGCATTTAGAAATACTGCAGTAGAGCTAATTAGCGAGCTGAATTATACGAATAAGCCAATAAGACTTCTTACTGTAACAGCGATAGATTTGACAGATTTTCCGGACGATGGTCAGCTCACCATATTTACGATGGGTGCTACCACAGACGAGAAACAGAGAAGTGAAAAAGATGAAAATATAGCTAAAGCGATGGATGAGATAAGGGATAAATTTGGGAAATCATCGATAAAGTTTGCGCACGTGATCGGAAACGATATCGGGATTGACGAGGATTAAAATGAGGCACAGACAAACTAGTTCATCAAGACAAAAACGCAGAAAATCTACGAGAAAACGAGATGGACTACGATCAAGGATTAAGAAATATTGGAAACGAAAATGGAGCTCATTTAAGCGCAAGGCTATGCGCAAGATAAAGAAAAACAAGTTCAAGGTGACATTTTCTATTATCGGGCTTTTAGCGATTTTGATTGTGATTATTCTCCACTCTATGCGTGGCACTCCATTCGAATACGGCAATTTTACGCACGATGCTAGATTTAAAGGATACGTGATATCCACGGGGATTGATGTTTCATATGCACAGGGAGATAATATCGATTGGCATAAAGTTAAAAAGTCAGGTGTTGATTTCGTATATATACGTGCTGGTTTCAGAGATGCGTCAAAGGGAAACCTTCACAAAGATGCAAAGTTTGAGAAGAACATTAAAGGGGCCTACGATGCAGGACTAATGGTCGGAGTATATATATACTCACAAGCTACAACGACTGAAGAAGCAGCAGCCGAAGCCGATTATCTAGCTGACTTAGCAGACAAATATCACATAGATTTACCACTAGTGATGGACTACGAGCTATATAACGGTGGCAGGCTCGCTCGAGCGATAAGCTCAGGCTCACTTGGAACTTCAGGTATAAATAGGAACGCTTTAGCATTTGCAAAGAGAGGCTGGGGGCGTGGCTACGAAACAATGGTCTACGGAAACTATGATTTCCTTATGCACTACGCGAGTGGGTACGAGCTATCCAAGAGTACAAATATCTGGCTCGCCCAGTATCATACGAAGGCCACCTACAAAGGTAAATACATGATGTGGCAGAGTACAGATAAAGCTACTGTTCCAGGCATAAGCAAGAACGTGGATCTTAACTTCATGTATCTAAATCCAAAGGAGACATATCACTCTTTAAGTTCTAAAGCTATTGGCAAAAAGTCAATTGAAAGATGCAATGTGCAGCTTAAAAGCCATAGTTCAAGGTATCTCGGATTTGCTGTTAAGCCTGGTATCGTTGTTTACGACCACGGCAAGGAACTTAGCGAAGATAAAGATTATAGAGTTGCATACATTAAGAACACATCTCCAGGCACTGGATATGCTATAGTTACAGGGATAGGAAAATATAAAGATTCAGTCATGACTAGCTTCAAAATCAAAAAGCTATTATGATGACTCAAGACCTCATATGCAGATCTTCTATAATTGTATGAGATATGCATATACCAGTTAAGGTAAAGGAAGATTGTAAAATGAAATTTATATCATGGAACGTAAATGGTTTCAGAGCTGTTCTAAAGAAAGGCTTTGAAGAGATTTTTAATGAACTCGATGCTGACTTTTTCTGTATTCAAGAAACCAAGATGCAGGAAGGACAAGCTGACTTCCACCCCGAGGGTTATTACGAATATTACAGCTATGCTGAAAAAAAAGGTTACTCAGGAACTGCGATTTTCGCAAAAGAAGAGCCGCTAAGTGTTGCATACGGAATCGAGGGAAAGCATAATGACGAAGGTCGTGTAATCACGCTTGAGTATGATGATTTTTACCTTATATGCGCATATGTGCCAAACGCTCAGAACGAGCTGAAGCGCATTGACTACAGGATGGAATACGAGGATGACCTGCGAGCTTATATGACTGAGCTAGACAAAGTGAAGCCTGTCGTATACTGCGGCGACCTCAACGTTGCACATCAGGAAATCGACCTCAAGAATCCAAAGAGCAATCGCGGTAGTGCTGGCTTCTCCGATGAGGAGCGCGGCAAGATGACAGAACTGCTGGAGGCGGGATTTACTGACACATTTAGATACCTACAGCCTGAAACGACAGGCATGTACTCCTGGTGGTCATACCGCTTCAACGCCCGTGCCAACAACGCTGGTTGGCGCATAGACTACTTTATCGTGTCTAATCGGCTAGAACCTAAAATCAAAGAGGCTTCTATATTAACTGATGTGTACGGCAGCGACCACTGCCCCGTCTCCTTGGTACTTGAATAGCATTGGTGGCCACAATATATGTGCTCCCACATTAACGATTGTACAATGATAATTTAGATAGTAAAAATATACTTATGATGAAAATACTTGAAAATCAAGCTATTTAATTAAAACTAACGCTAATATTTATACAAAAGAAGAAAGGAAAAAGTTATGAAAAAGATTACAGCATTTGAATATGCAGGATGCCCATACTGTGTGCAAGGAAAAAAGGCTCTAGCTGATCTCATCGAAGAGAATCCAGAGTACGGCAAGGTTGAAATCGAATGGATTGAGGAGAATGAACATCCTGAGATCATCGCAAACTACGATTACTATGCTACACCTTCGATGTTTATCGATGGGGAGAAGAAGTATGAGGCTCATCTATTTGAAAGCTACGAGGAGTGCAAAGGTCACATCAAGGATGTGCTGGATGAGGCGCTACAGTAGATGCATCGACCCGATAAAATCTGCTGAAATACAATTTAAATGTCAGAAAAAATAGCTACAAGGCATGCCTTGTAGCTATTTCATTACTATTTATCAAACTTGAGTTTGCTAAACTCCTTCTTGCGCGGATATGAATCCTCAGAGAATGTCTCGGCCATGTTCTTAATCGCTTTTTTCTCCTTAGCGCTGAGCTTGGTCGGAACCTCAATATTTACCTTTACATAGAGGTCGCCATATCTGCCAGTTCTAGGGTTCTTAACACCCTTACCCTTCAGCCTGAAGTTGGATCCAGTCTGAGTTCCTGGAGCCAACGTGTATGAATAGGTTTCATTGAAACCCGGAACTTTAACCTTGTCACCGAGAACTGCCTGATCATATGAAATAGGCATCGTCAGATATAGGTCATCGCCACGTCTCTTGTAAATCTTGTGTGGCTTTACGTTGATAACAATATACAGATCTCCGGACGGACCTCCATTTACACCAGGTTCACCCTCTCCGCGAATAGGAATTATGCTATCGCTATCAACTCCTGCCGGAATATCAATTTTAAGTGTAACAGTCTTTCTAACTGAACCTTTGCCGTGGCAATCAGGACAAGGCTTGTCTATTACCTGACCAGTTCCACCACACGCATCACAAGTAGTCACATTTTGGAAAGTACCAAAAGGAGTCTGCGATACGCTAGATACCTGACCAGTTCCACCGCACTTCTCACAAGTATGCTTATGTGTTCCTGGGGCCGTTCCTTCGCCATTACAGGTTTTACATTTAACTTCTTTGGTTAGCTTGATTTCTTTTCTGCAGCCAAATATCGCTTCTGTAAACTCGATTGTAATCGACTTCTGCAGGTCATTACCCTTGCGAGGACCATTCCTCCTAGCACTGCGTCCGCCGAAACCACCAAAGCCACCGCCGAACATATCAAATATATCTTCAAAGCCACCGAAGCCACCAAAGCCTGCTCCTGCGCCACCACCGCCAAAGCCTGCATTTGGATCTACTCCTGCGTGTCCAAATCTGTCATACTTATTCTTTTTATCAGGATCCGACAATACAGCGTATGCTTCATTGGCTTCCTTGAATTTTTCTTCAGCTTCCTTATCTCCTGGATTCTTATCAGGATGATATTTCATCGCCATCTTACGATATGCTTTCTTGATTTCGTCTTCGGAAGCACCTTTCTGGATGCCCAGCACCTCATAATAATCTCTTTTTTCTGCCATATTATTTCCTTCCAACGATAAATTTATTAAATCAGTGAACTGCCGGCACTAGGTGCCGGCAGTAATCACCTGCTGTATTTAGACTTATTTGTCTTCGTCTACCACTTCATAGTCAGCATCTACAGTGTTGCCATTTGGACCTGCACTCTGTGCGCTGTCCTGTGCCTGCTCACCAGATCCTGCAGCACTTGCCTGAGCCTGCTGAGCTTCCTGATAGATTCTCGATGAAATTGGATAGAATGCCTGTGTTAGAGCCTCAATCTTAGCCTTGATATCTTCAACATCGTTAGCTTCTACTGCCTTCTTAAGGTCTTCCCTTGCAGCATCAACTTTAGACTTCTCATCAGCTGTAACCTTGTCACCGAGTTCATTCATCTGCTTTTCGGTCTCGAAGAGCATTCCTTCAGCCTGGTTCTTAACCTCGACTTCTTCCTTCTTCTTCTTATCCTCTTCAGCATACTGCTCAGCTTCCTTGATCTTAGCGTTAATCTCATCCTCAGAAAGCTTAGTTGAAGACGTGATCGTGATCTGCTGCTCTTTTCCAGTTCCTAGGTCCTTAGCACTTACATTTACGATACCGTTGGCATCGATGTCAAATGTAACCTCAATCTGTGGAATTCCACGAGGAGCTGGAGCGATACCTGTGAGCTGGAATCTGCCCAGTGTGATATTGTCGGCAGCCATCTCTCTTTCACCCTGCATTACGTGAACATCTACCGCTGTCTGATTGTCTGCTGCTGTCGAGAAAATCTGACTCTTCTTAGTTGGAATAGTAGTATTTCTCTCGATCAGCTTTGTTGCTACACCACCTAGTGTCTCAATTGAAAGTGATAGTGGAGTAACGTCGAGCAGAAGCACGTCATTTACCTCACCTGTGAGTACTCCAGCCTGAATCGCAGCACCTACTGCAACGCACTCGTCAGGGTTGATTCCCTTAAATGGTTCTTTACCGGTTACCTTCTGAACTGCTGCCTGAACTGCTGGAATACGAGTTGAACCACCAACGAGGATTACCTTAGAGATGTCAGCGTTAGTTACTCCAGCATCTGCCATAGCCTTCTTCATAGGCTCAATACTTCTATCCACTAAATCGCTAGTGAGCTGATCAAATCTAGCTCTTGTAAGATCCATATCCATGTGAAGTGGGCCAGCTTCAGAAACTGTGATGAATGGCAGATTAATCTTAGTTGTCTGAGCACTTGATAGCTCTTTCTTAGCCTTCTCTGCAGCTTCCTTTAGTCTCTGTAGAGCCATGTTGTCTTTTCTAAGATCTATTCCATGCTCTGCCATGAAGGAGTCAGCTAGGAAGTTTAGAACTGCGTTATCGAAGTCATCTCCGCCGAGATGTGTATCTCCGTTTGTAGCTAGTACCTCAAATACTCCGTCTCCTAGTTCAAGTACAGATACATCGAATGTACCGCCACCTAGGTCGTATACGAGAATCTTCTGTGATCCGTCAGCCTTATCTAGTCCGTAAGCTAGCGATGCAGCTGTTGGCTCATTGATGATTCTCTTTACATCGAGTCCTGCAATCTTACCAGCATCCTTTGTAGCCTGCTTCTGTGCATCGGAGAAGTATGCAGGAACTGTGATTACAGCCTCTGAAACCTTCTCTCCGAGATAAGCTTCAGCATCTGCCTTAAGCTTTCCTAATATCATAGCTGAGATATCCTGTGGAGTGTAGCTCTTGCCATCAATCTCTACAGTGTAGTTCTCACCCATGTGTCTCTTGATAGAAGCGATTGTTCTATCTGGGTTAGTTATAGCCTGTCTCTTAGCAGTCTCTCCTACTAGTCTCTCACCATTCTTTGTGAATGCAACTACAGATGGAGTCGTTCTTGCACCCTCCGCATTTGCGATTACCACTGGTTCTCCGCCCTCTAGAACGGCTACACAGCTATTTGTTGTTCCTAAATCAATTCCAATAATCTTACTCATTTTATTTACTTCCTTTCATATAAGAAATCTTAATTTACTAATTTTATGTACTCGCCTTTTGTGCTACCGCACTACTTTGCGACAGTAACCATTGAAGGTCTAATGACCTTTCCGTTAAGGGTATATCCCTTCTGGAGCACGCTACAAACCTTATTGCTGTCGTACTCTTCACTATCTGCTGTCATAACTGCGTTATGCATGTTAGGATCAAACTCTTCACCAAGAGCCTTCACTTCCACAAGTCCAGACTTCGTGAGCACTCCGAGCAATTGATCAAAGATAAGTTTCATGCCCTGTGCATAACCTTCTACATCTGTGGAATTATCAGTCGCGAGCGCTCTCTCGAAATTATCAAGCACCTCGAGCAGTTCAGTTACAATCTTTTCATTTGCATAAGAATGTATATCGGACTTCTCCTTTGCAACTCGCTTCTTATAATTCTGAAACTCTGCCATCAGTCTAAGGTATTTTGCATCGCCATTTTCTTCAGCTTCCGCTTTCTTGCTATTATCTTCGGCAGTGGCCTCCGAAGCATTATCCTCGGAACCTTCGGAGGATTCAGGCTGCTCATCTTCTTTTGATATTGTTTCATTTTCCATATTGTTATCTATTGAATCTGAAGTTTCAGTCTTAAGCTCTTCTGTCGCTTTCGTCTGAGCTTCAGCTTGATCGCCATTAATCTTTTTCTCTTCAGTCATCCTTAATTTCCTTTCCCTCACTTAGCAAGAACGATTTACTGAGGTTCTCTGTCAGATACTCCATAATTGAAGTTACCTCGCTGTAGTTCATACGTGTCGGTCCAATTACACCGATCTTTCCTATCAATTTACCATCTACATGGTATGTCGCTGTTACAAGCGAGCAATCTTTCATCGAAGAATCGGTATTTTCATCTCCTATAGTCACGATTATTCCATCGTCACGCTGGAGCATGTCCTTCGCAAATTCATCCTTCTTGCTAACTAGCTCGATAAAAGCTTTTGCCTTATCAATGCTGCTGTACTCAGGAATATTGAATATATTGGTCAAGCCTTCCATGTATAGATTGACATTGAGCATATCCTCAAGCGTCTTCATAAAGTTAGGCATAATCTTGCTTGCTAGCGGACTCATCGCCTCAAGGTCAGAATTGAAATCTGCGATAATCGATTTCTTAAGGGCCTCATCTATCGTAGTCCCCTTATAGTTATACGTCATCGACTTGCTCAAAACCTCTAAAGACTCAGGTGTATATGGAACATCCACTTTAAGCGTAGTATTGTTAACATTACCTGTATCCGAAACTATCATTAACACGATTGTGGCTTCATCTACTGGAAGCAGCCTTATGAACTTTAACGTGTCGCAGCTTGCTGATGGTGTCATCGCAAAGGATGCAAGTTTTGTAATATCAGATAGAAGCTCTGCGGCCTGCTGAAGTGTCTGATTAAACTCAGCCACACTCACCTGCATTCTCTCGTTAATAATCTCTTTTTCCTCTGGCGAAAGATCGTGCTTACTCATGAGATTATTAACATAGAGTCTGTAAGCCTTGTCAGAAGGTACACGACCTGCCGAAGTGTGAGGATGGGTCAGGTAACCAAGCTCTTCTAAATCAGCCATTTCATTTCTAATCGTAGCTGGGCTGACGCCTAGTCCATACTTCTTAGCAAGTGACCGCGAGCCGACAGGTTCCGCACTTTTAACATAATCAGTAATGATTGCCTGGAGGATCTGAAGTTTTCTCTCACTTATATCCAATGCTCTCCCTCCTGTCCTCAAGATTTTTGTTAGCACTCATTAATATGGAGTGCTAATCACTACACATAGTCTACTATTACTTACTCAATGTGTCAACACATAAAATGGATTACTATATGTTTTTTTCGTGAAGTACACATCAGTATATGTTCACACTAAAATAGACCTCTGACATAGTCCGAGGTCTATCAATTTTCATATTAGATCCTTCTTTTGAAAATCTTGTTTCCTTGCATTTTGCAACAGTTTTGTTTATTGATGCGATTTCACTAATTGCCTTCATGACGTGCATTTCCAGCAAATATAAACACCATGTACTTCACATAAACAAATGCTACAAATGCTGTTGCTATAACCGTTTCAGCTAGGACGACATTGTTTAACCATGGAAGCGGGTGCCCCATGAGAGCAGAACACGCCATCGTCTGCTTAGTAGCAATCGCACTGATTACAAAAGGAAAAGTGAATCCCGCAAAGCTCGGATAGAACTTCTTCAGTAATCCAAGAGAGACAACTAGAGAATATACATACAGTACTGTTGCTACTACGAACATCCCCATAAGCAGCGTATAGTTCTTAACTTGAACTGACTGAATGTATGCCGCGATACAAAGACTCATAGGCGCTGCAAATATTCCAGTAAGCGGTTTAACGGGGTCCGGCAGTGGATGCACTGTATACCTCTTGATAACTATCATGAGAAGTGGGATTAGTATAATTAGGCCGAACCAGAATGTCGCTACTCCAAACCCAGTCTTTTCATACGCAGGTGCAGTTACTCCTGCAACTGCAATTCCTACATATACGATGAACCAAGTCGTGAAGACCTTTTTCTGATCGTACTTCAATACGAACTTCACTGTAAAATATACGATAAGTATAATATGTAATACTATAGCGAATATCCAGACAAAGTATGCGCCTTGCCCTATAAATGGTTTAACGTATGTACTGAGTATCATCAGCGCCATTGGAAAAGTTGCTGCTACTCCAGCCATTACAGGAGTATCCAAATCTTCTTTTATTGTACTCGGATATTTTATGAGCTTTATCAGTATTAAAACCAGCAAAAATGCCGCCAAGATTCCACAGACATTTCGAACCGTATCCGAATAACTCTGCAGTAGATTTCCGAGGGCAGCTGTTCCAAGCATCACACCACATATGGGAAAAGGTACTTTCTTAATCATAATCACATTCTCCGTTCTCTACAAAACATTTTTAAGCTTCAAGTGGCGTAGTTCTAGTCTTGAGATAGTCGTCATGAGAAAGGACTTTGATTTCCCCAGTGGTCTCAATCCCAAGCTCACGAGCGAGTATTTCTGCGGTCTTTGCAGCGCACATTCCTGTATAGTAGATGCACTGCGACTTATGACCACCCTGGCTCATATCAAATTCTCTTGTAAGAACACGGCAACATGCTGCCTTCTTTGTGTTATTCTCTCTAAACCAGTCGTGAAGTTCATTTGTCATGCTCATGCATTTTACAACCTCTGGATCCTTAGGTCCCCTTTGCTCATCTCTACCGAAGAACATGCTTATTGCTAGCACACCACCGTTGAGAGCACCACAGATACATCCAGATTTACCAACACCGATTGCCATACCAGATGCCATCTTGATAATCTCATGTGGAACATCTAGCTCAAAGTTATCCATAATAACTTCCATAACTGCCTCACAGCAGAAGAATCCCTTGCGATATGACTCTTCAGCCTCAGCCTGTACCTTCGCTAAATCGATAGATTTTGCATTTACTTTCATTTTGTTACCTCCAATCATACCTTCAAACGTATCATCCTTGTGATACATTCTTGACTATCGTATCAAATAATACTCTAAATACCTAAAGAATTTTAGCTATATTAATAACTTCAATTATTACTATGATTTATCTGGCTTAAAATAAAAATAATCAATACCTTTTTATTTCGGACACTTTACCAAATAAAAGTAACAAAAAATAGCGACCTCCTAATAGTGGAAGTCGCCAAATTTTAATCACACGGTTATCCTTATCGGTAAGTTAAGATTTTTTAATCTATATCTATACCGTACAGCGAACGATATAGAGTCCATCCTGATATGTATCTACGTAGATGTATCCTCTATCATCTACTATACAGTCCTCAGCATGTCCAACATGTGGTCCAGGGAATAGCGTACCTTCATCGATATCAAACCAAGTACCTTCTGGATCTGGTGGCATGAAGTAGGCAATCTCCTTTGGTACGAACGGATCTGAAACATCATAAATACGAAGACCTGCCTGGAAGTGGCAGTTATACACTCTGTCATCTCTGCTCTCGAGGCAGTCCTGTCCGAACGCATCGAACATGTTATGTGGTCCAAATACCACCCTCTGACCATCGATGATGTTGAAGTTCTCGCCGTGACACTTCTTATACGCTTCTGGTACCTCTGGGTATGGAAATACCGAGATGAGTGCTGGGTTCTCTTTATCAGATGTCTCAATCATTCCAATGATATTCATAGGCTGACTAGTAATCTTATGGAACATCCCTTCTTCTCTATTGTTATCGAAATACCATGTTCTCTCGCCTTCTGTGGTAACAATGGCAAATGGTCTATCCCCAAGAGGCATTGCTGTATGCACAGCTGCTCCCGACTGACCGTTACTGAATGGAGGATTTAGAGAGACGTTTCCAAGAAGTCTAGGTCTACTCTTGTCGTGCACATCGATCATGCAAAATCCTACATTAGGAAAAGCTGCATATACGACATCATCTTTTACCGTTATTGCATGTCCATTAGGGAGCTTCATAAATGGTTCAGTCCCAACCTCCGGCATGTCAGATGCCTTCTTGTTACCGAGATACTGTCCATCTGCCCACCAGCTTCCTACTTCAGTTGGATTAGTTGGGTCCGAGATATCTACAATTCTTAGGATATACCCTCTGAAGTTACGTTTACTACCCATAATATATGCGTAGTCTCCACCATTGTAGAAGCTACGATGAACTCCTGGTCCATCTTCGCACTCAAACTGTCCGAGCAGCTTAGGATTTAAAGGATCCGACTCTATGTCGTAAATCTTGAACCCACCCCAATATGGTTGCTCGTGAGTACCATGTAGAACTCTCATAGTACCACCATAGCAAGCGATCAATTTGCCATCAGCTACCTGCAGCTTAGCAAGACTCTGCCCGTCATGAACTTCACCAACCCAGTCTCCCTCAACCCACTTTGCAACTGGATTTGCAGGATCTGTAACATCTACGATGTTAAACCCATTGTCACGGAAGCAAGCGGTATAAAGATAATATCTGCCATCCTTAGTACGGTGCATTCCCATCTGAAAACCAGGTTTCTTGTTCAAATCCGAATAACCTACGAACTCAGTGTTTTTAAAAAGCATCTCTTCTCTTCTAGACATGTTACCCTCCTTATATTTTATATATAAATCTCATACTTAACTAATTAATGACTATAGACTATCACCTAAGTCGATCTATTAGAACCCACAAAAAACGAATAGATATCAATGCGTATTTTGCATTGATATCTATCATACATCAACATTTTTGCTATTTATATTCTATGAATATCTAATCTTTAAAGTATTCCTGTAGCTCTTCTTTAAATAATGCAACCTCTCTGTTCAATGCGTTTTCGTGCCAAGCCAAGGCGACATTTGCTTTACTGCTTATCCCAATCGAGTGAATTTCCGTTCCGCCTCCCATAGCTACCCATTCGTCTGCCAGCATGATACCTCTTGCATTTTGCACATTTGCAAACATCGACTCAAGATTAGGGACCACTTCAATCTCTGGTATGAAGTTGTACGGCCTAAGATTAAACCCTATGAGTGAGATAATTTCACGCAGCTTTGGATCTTCAGCGACAAACATCTTTACACCCTTTAGCTCCTTTGGACTAGTAACCTTCTTATCTAGAAGTTTATGCGAATATATTATAGAACGATTAACCTCGGTCACGACTTCGTATTTGATTCCCAATTCCGAAGTGCCCTGCATATAATCATCCAGTGATAACACCGCATCTAGTTGTCCTGACTGAAGCTTGTTCATGAGTGTCTCGAAGCTAAGGCATTCAATTCTAACCGAGAAATCATCGTATGTCTTACGGCATTTATCTATTACTTGTGGGAGAAAATGTGATATATTCCACCCGATGTTGTATCCGAGCCTCAGCTCATGCGTCTCATCCCTAAGTGACTCTCTCGTTTTGGCAAGTTCAGCATCGAACCTCTTAAAAAGACTATAGTATTTCTCACCAGCGAGTGATAGCTTTATGCTTCTAGAGTTTTCCCTGTTAAATAATATAACCCCTAGTTCATCCTCAAGTCCCTTAATCGCACGACTGACTTGAGATTGTGGCACGTATAGCTTATCAGCGGCCTTTGTGAAATTAAGAAGCCTTGCTGCTTCTACAAAAGCTTTTATCTGTCTATCGTTCATCGTCTATCTCCGCTTTATGTGTATCCTATTTTGACTTTACTTCCTTCCAACTATCGCTATATAACTTAGTCGTATCAGGATCGAGATTCCTTAACAGCGTACAGCGAGCAATCGTCTCTTTGCTAGGAAATAGCGCAGGGTTTGAAACGTACTTTGAGGGAATCATCTTAATCGCTGCAGTGTTCGGCGTCGTATAATATATGTAGTCAAAATTTCGCTTAGCCACTTTCGCTTTGCACATGTAGTTTATGAATCTTTCAGCATTTCGCTTGTTGCGAGCACTCTTAGGTACAACCCAAGAATCGATAAAGAACTCCGACCCTTCCTTAGGAACCACAAATTCAATATCTTTATTGAGATCGTGCGTATAGTTGTATTCACCATTCCACACAACGCCAATTGCAGCTGATTTATCTGCTAGCAGATCTCTTGCCGAATCATTTGCGTATTTATATACTAGCTTCTTCTGCTCCTTAAGTGCATTCTTCGCCTCTTCAATTTCCTTAGGATTTGTGGTGTTAGGTGAATAACCAAGTCTGAGGAGCGAGATTGCAAAAGCATCGCGTACACTATCCTGCATGACTATGTTGTTCTTAAAATCAGGGTCCCATAATACGTTCCACGAGTCTACCGTCTTGCCCTTCACCATCTTCTTATTGTATAGAATCCCCGATACACCAACCAGATATGGAACAGAATATTCATTGCCTGGATCATACTCCTCGGCTTTTCTCATGTAGTCTTCATCAAGATTTTTAATGTTTCTGATATTCTTTTTGTCCAATTTCTGCAGCAGATTCTCGTCCCTCATCTTGCTTATCATATAATCTGACGTGCACACCACATCGTAGTTCGCAGAGCCATTCTTTATTATAGGGTACATCTCCTCTGCAGTATCATACGTATCTTGAATTACTCTTATCCCAGTATCAGCTTCAAAATCAGCAACAACCTCCGGGTCGTAGTAATCTCCATAGCTGTATACATAAACCTCTCCATTTTCGCCACTTCTACACCCTGTCATTGTAAGAAGTAGCAGCAGTAACAGAGAGCCCATTATCAACTTTTTCATGCTCTTTTTGGCTCCTTATCCCTATTCACATTGACGATCAATAGTGCTATTAGAGCTATCAAAAATATAATCGTAGATAGCGCATATAGCGACGGCCTGATGCCGATCTTAACCTCACTATATATGAGTGTCGATATAGTGTTGATACCTGCACCCCTGGTAAAGTGTGTAACTACGAAGTCGTCTACTGACATCGTAAACGAAAGAAGTGCACCAGATAGTATTCCCGGCATGAGTTCAGGAAGAACGACCTTTCTAAAAGCATATGAACGTGAAGCCCCGAGGTCCATCGCTGCTTCAAAGAGTGTATCCGTCCTCTTGTTAAGTCTCGGCCGAACAGAAAGTATCACGTACGGTATACAGAACGTAACGTGCGAGAATAGTATAGTCATATAGCCAAGCGATACTCCAAATAGCAGGAACGATAGCATCAGCGAGATACCAGTTACGATATCAGCGTTAAGCATAGGTATGTTGTTCACTGCAAGGAGAGTCTGCTGCGCACCAGGTCTTAGCGACTCAATTCCGAGCACTGCCAAAGTACCGATTACAGTTGCGATAAGGGAAGCTAAGATAGCTATCGAAAATGTATTTACAATAGCTCCCAGTATGAGTCTGCTGTGAAACATCTCCTGGTACCACTTAAGCGAAAATCTCGTAAATACCGACATCGAACGGCTCTCGTTGAATGATAGGAATATGAGCGTTAGAATCGGCAGATACAGGAAGAGCATTATTATTATCAAATACATATTTCCGAAGATTTTCTTCATAATAAATGATCCTCCTCTCCACCGCCAAACTTCTGGACTATAAGCATGCTGACGATGATAAATACCATCATGACTAGTGAAAGTCCAGAGCCTAGATACCAGTTTGAGTTCACAGTGAATTCCTGTTCTATAATATTTCCGATTAGATTAACCTTGCCACCTCCAAGCATGTTAGATATTACGAATGTAGTGAGTGCTGGGATAAAGACCATAGTCACTCCACTTGCAATTCCAGGGATACTTAGCGGGAAGATAACCCTTCTAAACACGTAGAATTTGCCTGCTCCAAGGTCATATGCTGCCTCAATCAGGCGGTTATCGATCTTGGATACGACGTTATAAATAGGAAGCACCATAAATGGCAGGAAGTCGTATACCATACCGAGCACCACTGCTCCGGGTGTTCCCATCATCTCCTGTCTATTTAGTCCTATGGATGTGAGTACAGAATTGATTACTCCCTGTCTCTCGAGGAGAACTTGCCATGCCATAGTTCTGAGCAGGAAATTCATCCACATAGGAAGTATAAAGACAAATATCATGAAACCTTGCTTGCCAAACCTGCTTTCCCTCAAAATTAAAGCCATAGGAAAAGCCAGTACAAGACATACCACCGTGCTCACAACTGAGAGCAGCAGCGACATGGCGAGCGCCTCTAGGTGCTGCGAATTAAACATCGCCGTGATATTTTCAAATGTAAAGGCACCGTTTCTATCGGTTATTCCGTAATACGCAATTGTCAAAATCGGGATTATAGTCCCTGCGATTATCCAGATAACAAAAGGTGCTGTATATCCTTTTTTAGATATCAACTTCCTGTGCCTCCTCGTCCTCTGATGTAGGCTTGTGCATTATCTGAATGTTCTCCGGTCGCACATACATACCTATCGTCTCACCAACTTCATGTGAATCATAATTCTGGAGTAGCCACTCCACCTTACCGTCCTCACTCTGTACGAGCATCTCGTAGTGAACGCCGATGAACAGTTTGCTGATAATCTTGCCGTTCATAATGCCTTCTCCATACTCGCGAATCTCTATATCCTCAGGTCTAATTACCGCATCGACAGGCTGACCGACATTAAATCCATTTTCCCTGCCATCAATACATTTAAATACATGCCCGTCTATCTCAACGAGCTTATCATCAACCATCTTGGCATCGACGATATTGCTATCTCCGATGAAGTCTGCTACAAAAGCATTTTCAGGCTCATTATAAATCTCTTCAGGTGTTCCCATCTGCTGAATGTAGCCATTGTTCATAACGATGACAGTGTCTGACATCGTTAGGGCTTCTTCCTGATCATGAGTAACGAATATAAATGTAATGCCTAGTTCCTTCTTGAGTCTAACGAGCTCGTACTGCATCTCCTGTCTGAGCTTAAGATCAAGAGCACCTAGTGGCTCATCTAGTAGCAGAACTCTAGGTTCATTAACTATCGCACGCGCCATAGCAACCCTCTGCTGCTGACCACCTGACATCTTGTCGACTCTTCTATTTCCATAACCGTCGAGATTAACGAGCTTAAGTCCGTATGCGATTTTATCCTTTATGTACTGTTCGGATTTACCGCTTACATGCAGCCCAAAAGCGATGTTCTCCTGCACTGTCATGTGCGGGAACAACGCATAGTTCTGAAATACTGTATTTACATTACGCTGATTCGGTGGGACATTGGTTATATCCTTGCCGTCAAAAATTACTTTCCCTATATCAGGAGTCTCAAATCCTCCGATGATACGCAGGGTAGTGGTCTTGCCACATCCCGATGGTCCTAGCAGTGTTACAAATTCGTTCTCCTTGATTGAGAGCGAGATATCGCTTAGCACCTCGTGGTCGCCGTAGCTCTTCCCTATGTTATCAAGTCTGATTAACTCGTTCAAAATCTTCCTCCAATGTTGCTGTTATAAGCATTATCATTAAGTTCTAGAAACTAGGTGGCGAACTCACCCATATAATCTCCGCACCCTTACCAGAGCTTATATAATGCTCTTGCTCTGGGTATATATAGAACGACTCGCCCTTTCCCACATGATATGCGTCACTACCTATATGCACATCTATACTACCTTTGATGACGTATCCGAATTCCTCGCCTTCATGAGGGTTATCAGGTATCGTGGTGCCACCAGCACCTATGGTCACTCTGATAGGCTCCATATTGTTCTTCTGTGCATTGGGAACAATCCATTCTATAGTACTTTTGTGACGCTCATCTTCCTTAACGAAGTAATCCTCTCTGTTAAATACGACCTGCGGTCTCTCCTTCTCTGAGAAGAACGACGTGAGGTCTGTGCCAAGAGATATAACGATGTCCTCTAGTGTCGCAATCGATGGAGAGGTCAGATCTCTCTCCACCTGTGAAATAAACCCCTTAGATAGTTCTGCTCTATCTGCGAGTTCCTCCTGAGTGAGTCCCCGTTCTATTCTAAGCTCTTTAATTTTCTCTCCGATTTCCATCTATCGTCCAATCTAAATGCTTTGTATTTGCAGTATATCCACATAAAAATGTCTTGTAATATTATTTACTGCTATGCATTATAATAAATAATTAGTTTAGTATTTGTAAACCAACATCACTATTATAATCACATTAACTACAGTGTCAATATATTAATCATAAATCTCAATATATTAAACAACGTATCTAGACAAATAAAGAGCCCCAGTCCTCTCTCTCGAGATTTCTGAGGCTTTTTTTCTATATGTAGTATCAATAAAGATGCGTGACACTACTTCTCAATATCGTGCAGCATTTGCATTATAGACTCGTCGAGAGCTGTCGTGTCAGCAAACTCGATTCGTCCCTGATCGCTCAGTGTAGCTAGATCAGGATTGATTGGGAGCTTTGCAAGCACCTTGAGCCCATTCTCTGATGCAATTTCGTCTACATGGCTCTTTCCAAAGATCTCGTACTTCTTGCCGTTATCCGGGCACTCAAAGTAACTCATGTTCTCAACGAGTCCGAGAATAGGAACATTCATCATCTTCGCCATCTTGACTGCCTTCTCAACTATCATAGATACAAGCTCCTGTGGTGATGTAACTACGATGATTCCATCGATTGGAAGTGACTGGAACACTGTCAGCGGTACGTCTCCTGTTCCTGGTGGCATATCGATGAACATCACATCGAGGTCCCCCCATGCTACATCTGTCCAGAACTGTGTTACAGCCCCTGCGATTACAGGGCCTCTCCACACTACTGGGTCACTTTCGTTTTCTGTGAGCAAATTGAGCGACATAACTTTAATCTCTGATGCACTCTTACCTGGAATAATACCAATCTCACTTCCGTAAGCTTTCTCATGTATACCGAACATCTTTGGAATTGAAGGTCCTGTGATGTCAGCATCCATAACTCCAACCTTGCATCCGTTTCTATTAGCCGTTACAGCTGATAATGCGGTAACCATCGATTTACCAACGCCACCCTTACCACTGACAACGGCTATAACCTTCTTAACACTGCTGTGCTCATTTAGCTTCTCATGACCACCATGCGCACCGCCTTCTCTTGATGGGCAGCTTGACCCGCAGCTTGAACAATCATGGCTGCAGGATTCAGGTGTCTGCATATTATCTGCCATTTCATTCCTCCTATATATCCAATTACTTATATGTTAATCGTGCTCATTTATTGTACTACAAATTCACAAATTCCTAAACGTATTCCTGTCCGTTCATCCTATCAACGTAGTGACAAGCCTTCGTTGCAGCAATGGATCCGTCAGATACTGCGGTAGTCAGCTGTTTTAATTCCTTAGCTCTGCCATCTCCAGCTACGAATACTCCAGGAGTTCCTGCTTCACAAGACTCGCCGATTTCGAAGTATCCCGCTTCATCGGTAGCAACTAGGTTTGCAAAAGGCTTTCCATTTGGAATCTTACCGATAGCTACGAAGAGAGCACTGACAGCGATATCCCTAGTTTCACCTGTCTCATTGTTTTTAACAGTAATTGACTCTAGCGCCTTATCGCCGTTTACCCCTACTACGTTGCTGCTCATGACAAATTCTACGTTATCATGTGCCTTGAGTTCATCGATAACTGCCTGCTCTGCTCTAAATCTGTCTCTTCTATGAATTATAGTGACCTTCGAACAGATATTAACGAGAAATACCGCATCTTCTACAGCTGTATTTCCCCCGCCGTATACTGCGACTTCCTTGTTTCTGAAGAACGCACCGTCACACACTGCGCAGAAAGAAATGCCTCTGCTGATTAGACCATCTTCACCAGAAATTCCCATCTTTCTATTATCAAGTCCAGTGGCAAGCACAACAGCAGTAGCTTCATACTCGTCGCTATTACCCTTAATCTTGAACGTTCCTCCCTCAGTCTCAGGAGCGGCTACTTCAGTTATTTCATCCATGATGATTTCTGCGCCGAACGATTCAGCCTGCGACTGAATCTTCATCGCGTACTCTGCACCATTCATTCCCGGCGCAGCAGGAAAATTATCTATAGAATCAGTAAAGGTAATCTGTCCTCCTATAAGTCCACGCTCGATAACTGCAGTTGACTTGCCAGCTCTAGCTGCATATATTCCTGCAGTAAGGCCGGCTGGTCCTCCGCCAATAATTGCAACATCATACTTCTTTCCCATCTCTAGTACCTCCGTATAATTGATTCCTTATGTATGTATTCTTACGATGAACCTATAGCACACCGTTATCATCTTAAGTTCATTATACCTCATGAACTTTACGGATTATGAAAATTCTGTGATTTTTAATTTTGCGCAATCTAATTTTATAGTTTAGAACTATATCATTTTTATGATAAATTCTTGAATTATCTGACGACTAGTAGTATATTATTAGCAGACATCACTAGAGAGTGCTAATAGCAGGATAAATAATCTTATGAAAGAAGGTTTTGATATGGAAAAAATGAAATTTAAAGCAGAGTCGCAGCGGCTCTTAGATATGATGATCAACTCTATCTACACCAACCGCGAGATATTTATGAGAGAGCTTGTCAGCAATGCGAGCGATGCGATTGATAAACGTTATTATAAGGAAGCCGAAGATGGCTGCACAGGAAAATCTAGAGATGATTACGAAATCAGAATTGCAGTTGATAAAGACGCAAGAACTCTAACCATCTCAGATAACGGAATCGGTATGAGCAAAGAGGAACTTGAAAATAACCTAGGAATAATTGCTAATAGCGGTTCGCTTAAATTTAAAGCAGATAACGCTGAATCTATGAAGGATGTAGATATCATTGGTCAATTTGGTGTCGGCTTCTATAGCGCATTTATGGTTGCGAAGAAAATTCAAGTAATCTCTAAGGCCTATGGTTCCGACCAGGCATATATGTGGGAGAGCGAGGGTGCTGAAGGCTTCACAATCGACAAGACAGAGCGTACAGATGTCGGAACTGACATAATCATATATCTAAGGGATGACACTGAAGACGATAAATACTCCGAGTTCCTAGACGAGTTTAGGATTAAAAGCATCATTAAGCAGTATTCCGACTACATCCGTTACCCGATCGTAATGAACGTCACAAAGCAGCGACAGAAACCAGCCTCCGAGGATGAGATGAATTCTGAGGATTATAAGCCTGAGTACGAGACTTATACTGAGGACGAAAAGCTCAACAGCATGGTGCCTCTATGGAGGATGAAAAAAAGCGAAATAACGGATGAACAGTATAGTGACTTCTACAAAAAGACATACATGGCATGGAGCGATCCCCTAAAGGTGATTCACACTAATGTTGAGGGGGTAATATCATATGATGCACTGCTATTTGTGCCTAGCGACGTGCCTTTTAATTACTATAACAAAGACTTTAAATCAGGACTTCAGCTATACTCGAGTGGCGTCCTAATCATGGATAAATGTGAGGATCTTCTACCAAGTTACTTTGGATTTATCAGCGGTCTAGTTGATTCTCCTGATTTATCGCTAAATATCTCAAGAGAGATGCTCCAGCAAGATAGACAACTTCGTGCTATCGCACAGAGGCTAGAGAAGAAACTGCTACAGACTTTCGGAGAGATACGAGATAAAGAAAGCGAGAAGTATGAAAAGTTCTTTGAGAACTTTGGAATACAGCTCAAATATGGAGTATATGATAACTTCGGAGCAGATAAGGATAAGCTTAAAGACTTGCTTCTATACTATAGTAGTACCACCGAAAGCATGACTACGCTGAAAGACTATGTCTCCAGGATGGCTGACGACCAGAAATACATATACTATGCTGCTGGTGAGTCGAGAAGTAAAATTAAGATGATGCCGCAGATGGACCTCTTTGAAGATAAGGGCTATGAAGTTCTTTATTGTACTGATAATATTGACGAATTCGCATTTATGGCGATGAGAGAATACGATGGCAAAGAGTTCAAGAATATATCCGACAAGGATTTAGGATTTGAGAAAACTGAAGAAGAGGTAAAAGCTCAAGCGGATAAAAACGAAGCAGCGAAGAGTACACTGGGTGCGATCAAAGAAGCCCTAGGCGATAAGGTATCATCTGTAATCCTATCGACCAGACTCAAGAATCACCCTGTATGCTTCGCAACATCTGACGGAGTGTCTATTGAGATGGAGAAGATCCTCAAAGCTCAAGCAGCAATGTCTGGTAACAAAGAACTATCAGGCGTTGAAGCAGATAAAGTCCTTGAGCTTAACGGCGACCTACCGTTCTTTGATGCTATTAAGAAGGCCGTAGAAGCCGGAGATAGTGACAAAGTGAATGACTATGCAAATCTCCTGTATGATCAGGCGCTTGTACTCGAAGGTATGCCAGTTGAAGATCCGCTAGCATTTGGAGAGAGGATCTGTAAGCTCATGAAGTAAGCTGCTTCCCCTGTCAAGTAATATCATGACAGCAGGGACTTGCACTTTTAATGCTAAATCCAAACACACAATCTCTATGTAAAACAAGACCGTGGCTTTGCAGCCACGGTCTTTATTATTCGCTTAATCTATCGGATAGCCGATAAGCAGGTGCTACTGTGCTGCCTGTCCTGCCTGAACAGACTTGATTGCTGTGAACATTCCACCCATCATTGCATCTAGGAAGTCAACGTTACTATTAATATCAGTTGTCCACTCGCCCTTGTCGTTCTTTGTACAGTTGATAGTAACTGTCTTCTTGTAAGACTTATCCTTTACGCTGTTTAGGTTCTGGAACATCAGATTGTAAACATAGTCTTTAACATCTGTTGTTGCAGTGATCTTTCCGCTCTTAGCGTCAGCTACTACGGTATCATAAGTAGTCTTGTAAGCTGCACCGAAGTCGTATGTCTTAATCTCAACCTTTACAGTCGCTTTCTTTCCATCAACCTTCTCGTCCTTTACTTCATAATCGAAGTCCTGAACCTTCTTGATGAACTTGTCATACTCTTTTCCATACTTCTGCTCTAGAGTCTTGTCGTTGAATAGCTTAGAAACGTTCGAAGAAGTCTTCTCAGTCTTAATCTGCTTGAGGTTATCCTCTACAACGCTCTTAGGTGACTTGCTGCCACAAGCTGTTAGCGCAAACATAACTAGTACAAGCATGCTCACAATAAGTAGTGTCTTTTTCTTCATTATAGTTCTCCCTTTCGTGACTATTTTATCGCCTTTCGGCACTCTCCATTAAACACTGTTATACCGTACTTGTCAAGTGCGGATAATAAGATAGAGGCGTATTTCCTTGAAATTTCAAGCTTATCTCGATAATCAGCGAGGGTAAATCCTTCTGGCTTTTCAGTTCCAAGTTCACGTACAGCTGCAGTTGCTATATCCCATGCTTTGGTATCGATATAGTAGCTTGCATCGAGTTTAAAGATCTCCCCTCGTGACACGAGCTCATTTTGAATGGCGCTAGCAATATCTTTGTTACCTGCGAATTCATATATATCTTCATTTTTAATCGTCTCGACGCCAGCTTTATCATACATTTTCTTAATCTCATCCATCAGGGCAAGCTGCTCATCTGAGAACTCAACCTTGAAACCTGCAACCGAAATCGTCTTCTCCTTGTCCTCAAGCATTCCCGAATCTAAGAACTTAGAAATAATCGCCTGTCCTAGCTTATCATCCTCGATATGGCGATACTCCTTAATCCTGCTTAGCAGCTCTCTCTTAGGGATTCCATCTACCATAGGATTCTGGCTATGATACTCTTCGATTATCTTTGAAACAGTATCCTCGAGTATTTTTAACTTATCCTCGTTTACGATAGAGCCATCTGCAAGTATTACCACCCTGCCTTGGCCTGCGAGTGATTTAATAGCTTGTTTTATTTCGGCAGCCGTGAGTCCAAGCTCCTGCCCAAGCTCACACTCTTTATAATACTTCCACCTTCCGGTCTTTAGATGAATGATATCCCCTATATCGCCAGCAGCAAGTATCTCAAAGTCAGCAAGCACATCGTCACGATTTCTCTTATGCTTCTCTGGATTTGCATCAAGCACTCTACCACCACCAACTGTAATTACTGGTGAGTAAAATCTGATAATGAACTTATCTCCTCTCCTAACCGCTATAGGTTCTTCGAGTCTTAACTGCACAAAGGCCTTGTCCCCACTCACCATAACATCGCGGTCCATGATAATGACCTTAGCTAAAACCTCCTTACTACCAGTGTAAAGATGAACTCTGCTGTTATTAAGTATCTGCCTATCACTGCTATTAAAAATGCTCATTTCCACGTCGAGCATATTGGTCACAGTAACCGCACCTGATGCAGCTAATACAGAGCCTCTAAGCACATTTTCCTTCTTGACACCAGATAGGTTCACAGCCGTTCGCTGTCCAGCAACCGCCTCATCAGTATCGTTGCCATAAGTCTGGATTCCTCTTACCTTCACAGGTAATTCCTCAGGATATATATTCAAATCATCATTCAGTTTTAACACACCATCCACTAGAGTTCCTGTGACTACAGTTCCAAATCCCTGCATAGAAAAAACTCTATCTATAGGCAGTCTGAATAGCTCCGGCTCCTCGCGCCTCTTTGACTCACGGTCGCACTTCTTTATTATTTCATCTCTTAGCGCATCAATATTTTCTCCAGTTTTAGACGAAACAGCTATCATGGGTTTTCCCTCAAGAAAAGAGCCCTTAAAATAATCCTTTACATCCTCGACTAGCATTTCAAGCCACTCCTCGTCCACCATATCCTTTTTGGTGATTGCGATGATGCCATCATCGATTCCGAGCGCTTGCAATATTTCAAAATGCTCTTTAGTCTGTGGCATGATACCTTCATCTGCTGCAACTACAAATAGCACGAAGTCAACACCACCGATTCCAGCAAGCATATTTTTGATAAATTTCTCATGCCCTGGCACATCAATTACACCGATATTATAGCCTGCATCATTATCTATGTGAGCAAAACCGAGTTCGATGGTAATTCCACGCTTTTTCTCTTCGGATAGTCTATCTGTATCGATGCCAGAAAGAGCTTTAATCAGCTGAGTCTTGCCGTGATCGACGTGACCAGCTGTGCCAATAATTACGTTCTTCATCTATTCCACTTCCCTTAGCGCTGCTGCGATATCTTCAAGCTCGCGGTCAAGCACAGTTCTTACCGAGAACAGCAGTTCATCCTCGTGAATTCTTGCGATTACAGGAATTTCATGTTTTCTAAGTGCCCTCTCAAGTCCCTTTGTCGTAGTCTCCGTAGACGTTACAGCTACCGCAACCCCTGGTAGGAATACCATTGGCGCAGAACCACCACCAATCTGGTCATCTGCATCAACAATTTTAACATTGAGCTTGCTATTCGCCGTACGGATCTTGTCGGCTAAACTCTCAGCTCTTTCGAGCAGAACTTCGTGAGTTGTCGTAATCATGCGGAGCACCGGGATATCACGCATCGCAACTTTTGTATCCCTATATTTCTTTAACGTCTCTTCCATCGCTGCAAAAGTCATCTTATCCACTCTAAGTGCACGTGCCAGAGGATGCTTCTTCATCTTCTCGATAAACTTTCGCTTTCCAGCGATAATCCCAGCCTGAGGACCACCAAGCAGCTTATCACCACTGAATAGAATGACATCGATTCCCGTATCTAGAGAGGCAGGAACATTAGGCTCATCAAGTCCATATTCAGCGAGGTTCACCATGAGTCCATTACCCATATCGAAGATAACCGGGATATCGTGCTCCTTGCCAATATCAACTAAATCATCGAGTTCAGCCTCTTCAGTAAATCCCATGATTTTATAATTGCTGGTGTGGACCTTCATGAGGGCGCCAGTGTTTTCATTTATCGCCTTCTCATAATCACTAGGCTTAGTCTTGTTGGTAGTTCCAACCTCATGTAGAGTCGCGCCACTCTGCTCCATGATATCAGGAATTCTAAAAGCTCCTCCGATTTCGACTAGCTCACCTCTCGATACCACGACCTCATGGCCCTCCGCCATAGCAGAAAGCACAAGCATCGTAGCAGATGCGTTGTTGTTGACGATCATGACATCCTCAGCACCGGTAAGTTCAACCATGAGTTCCTGCAGAATATCATGTCTTGAACCACGCTTTCCTAGCTTAACATCATATTCGAGATTCGAATATCCTCGTGAAACCATCTCTACATTGCGCACTGCATCTTCACAGAGTGGTGCTCTGCCAAGATTCGTGTGCAAGATGGTTCCTGTCGCGTTAATTATTCCGTGCAGATGATTCACTTCGTCAGCTTCGAGTCTATCCTTAATCTCATCAGCGATATACGAGATGCTTAGTTTCATTACGTCATAATTCTCTAGTTCATCATCGCTTAGAGCAAGAATTTCAGCACGCACCCCATCTATAACCTTTCTGGCCATAGATGTTACAACATCTCTTCCACTTTTCTCGAAGGCATTAGAAAAGAGGTGCTCTTTAAGCACCTCATCTATCTTCGGAATCTGCCGTAAAACTTCATTTCTTTTCATATTATTACTCCCATGCAAACTTAAATGGCGGGAGTGCGTGGGAATCGAACCCACCCGAGAAGGTATCAGCTCCTCATATCGGTTTTGAAGACCGTAAGGCACACCAGCACCTATCCACCCCC
Source organism: Mogibacterium diversum (assembly GCF_938028775.1). Classification (GTDB taxonomy): domain Bacteria; phylum Bacillota; class Clostridia; order Peptostreptococcales; family Anaerovoracaceae; genus Mogibacterium; species Mogibacterium diversum_A. Next base: position 59,280 of record NZ_CALIZG010000018.1, on the reverse strand, counting down.
AAGTTACATACTTTGTCATTATATCATCAAAGCTAAAGCCTATCAACAGATAGTTGATAGGATATGCGCCATTTGCGGATACTATAACAGAATTTTTTATTAGCGCATAACTCATTTATCATCGCTTTTTATAAAGATTCGCATGTATATTAATAAGCACCACATCAACTATGTAACCTCTTTATGATATAATAAGAAACATTCATTTCTAATAATGGAACTATTATTTCGTGGGAGGCTTTTGATGATTTATCTAGATAATGGAGCCACTTCCTTCCCTAAACCACAGGAAGTTGCTGATGCAGTCTATGAATATATGACTAAGGTTGGAAGCAATATCAACCGAGGAGGTTATGAAAAAGCTTATTCGGCTGCCGAAGTAGTCCTCGAGACCAGAGAGATGATCGACTCGATGATGAATGGATATGGCGCGCGCAATGCAATATTTACACCTGGCAACACTTATGCGCTCAACTTTTTAATAAAGGGTTTAGCTCGAACAGGAGATAAATTCCTCACTAGTCACATGGAACATAATGCAGTCTATAGACCGCTGCACCAGCTTCAGGAAGATGGTGTAATTGAGTATGAATGCATGCCTTGTAACGAACTTGGACAGCTCGATCTTGATAAAGCTCTGGATATGATCACTCCAGATATCAAGGCTGTTGTCATGCTTCACGCTTCTAATGTGAGTGGCACCATACTTCCCATCGAAGATATAGGAAGAAAATGTCACGAGGAAGGTGTGCTCTTCATAGTAGATGCAGCGCAAACAGCAGGAAACACCCCTATTGATATGCAGAAATGCCATATTGACGGACTTACTGTTCCAGGCCACAAATCACTTCTCGGTCCACAGGGTATTGGCGTTATGCTCATCAACCCAGCGATCAAAGATGACATCATCCCTATAATTTCAGGGGGTACCGGTAGTCACTCTGATATGGCTGATATGCCTTCAGAACTTCCGGACAGATTCGAGAGCGGCACTCTCAACTTACCAGGAATCTTCGGGCTTCATGCGGCTCTCAAGTGGGTTCAAGAGCATTTTGACGAGGTTCGTACACATGAAGAGAAGCTTACCGCGAGGATGCTAGGTGGAATCGCTAATATAAAAGGTGTACGTCTTGCTGGAATTCCCAATACAGACGGCAGAGTAAGCGTTGTCTCCATCGATTTTACAGAGGAAGACAATGGTATCTGTGCGTTCAACCTTGAGCATACGTACGGGATTAACACAAGAGTTGGACTACACTGTGCACCGCTTGCGCACGAGTCTCTACATACGTTTCCAGAAGGAACTGTTCGATTCTCGATCGGACCATTTAACACCGAGGATGAAATTGACACAGCTCTTAAGGCGATTGAGGAACTTGCGCTGGCGAGCAACGTATAGATATTTTAATGCATTTTGATTTTTACCATAGTATGACTTAATTAGATTCAATAACAGAAAGAGGAAAAGGATAATGGGAGATAACGAAAAGAAATCTTGCTGTGCCATGCCTATGGCACTAGAAGATGTTAGACTTACAGAGATGACTGCCGCTGGCGGATGAGGAGCTAAAGTAGGGCCGGGAGTCCTAAGCGACATATTATCTAAGCTACCTAAGATTCGAGATGAGAGGGTTCTGGTCGGATTTGATAGCAGCGACGATGCTTGCGTGTACAAAGCAAGTGATGATCTCGCTATCATCAATAGCATCGACTTCTTCCCACCGATTGTCGATGACCCATATATGTTTGGTCAGATCGCCGCAGCTAACTCACTCAGCGATATATATGCGATGGGTGGAACCCCTAAGCTAGCGATGAACCTACTCACCTTCCCCGAAAAGCTTCCAATAGCAGCTGTTGAAGCTATTCTTGAAGGCGGAAACGATAAAGTGAATGAAGCTGGAGCTATGACAACTGGTGGGCATAGCATAAACGATAAAGAACCTAAGTACGGACTCAGCGTAACAGGATTTGCACATCCTGACGATATCCTGAGCAACAGTGCTTCTGAGGGTGACTACCTCGTAATTACCAAGAAAATTGGTTCTGGTGTACTCACAAGTGCTGATAAGGTAAGCCTACTGAGCGAAGCAGAGAGCAAAGCCCTCAGCGATACTATGGCAGAGCTTAACAGATACGCCTTTGAAGCTACTGCTGGTGTAAAGGTTAACGGCTGCACAGACATCACCGGCTTCGGATTAATCGGTCACGGTGCTGAGATGGCTAAGTCAGGCGATGTGACACTTGAGATTTTTACGGAGAGAGTACCTCTGATGGATCATGCACTTGAGTTCGCGTCACAGGGAATTCTTCCTGGTGGCGCTCATAACAATATGACATACCTAGAGAAGGATGTAATCGACTACAGTGTCGGATTAAAACAGGCTCAGCTTGACATGCTCTACGATCCACAGACTTCTGGAGGCCTGCTCCTAGCTGTTAAGGAACCTGAGCTTGAAAGACTCCAGTACCAACTCGGAGAGAAAGGCTGTGAGAACGCCATAATCGGAAGGTTCAAGAAGCGTACTTCACACTATATTGAAATTCTGAACAAGTAGCTCTGATGCTACCTACGTTCAGGACTTAGTAGACAAGCTCAAGACATAAAAAAGCAGGAAGCGAATTTCATCGTCTTCCTGCTTTTTTCTAATTTGATTTCTTTATTAATTAATATGTTTCAAAGCAACCTACTTGTGCTGCTCCGCATTCTCAAGTACGAACTTCCTAAACGCCTCGGCAACTGGTGAAAGAAATACGTTTTTGAGTGTAATCATATAGAAGCTGCGAAGCTTGTCGAAGCCATCAATCTTAAGAACCTTAAATTCGTCTGACCTCACAACCTTGTTAACGGTTTTCTCGGAAAGTATCGATGCACCAACATTATTTGCAACGAGACGCATTATCATGTTAAGGTCATTAGTTCTAGAAATAACTCTAAAGTTATTCTTATCAAAACCCTTAGAGGCAACCGTGTCCTCGAAAGACTTACGGGTAGCAGATCCGTTTTCTCTCCAGATAAGCGGGAGCTTCGACATCTCCTCTAGGGTAATCGTATCCTTATCAGTTTCATAAGTACCAGGAACTAGCAGTACTGGGCGGTCATGGAAGATTTCATGCACTTCAATACCTGGTTCTGCAACGTACTCTCCTACAAAACCAATCTCACCACGTCTCTCAAGAAGGCTTTCAACTGTTGCCTTGCTGTCATTCATCTCAATATAGAACTGGGTAAAAGGATGAGCATCTGTGAACTTGCGGATAATCTCAGGCAGGAATGCGATCCCTGGCACTGTCGAAGTCTGAAGCTCTAAAACTCCGTCCAGATTATCGTCGCCATTATCAAGCGCTTCGATTGCTTGCGCTCTAGCATTCACCATCTCAACAGCATACTGATAGAACTTCTGACCGTGAGGCGTCATCTCAACAGTTCTGCCCTTTCTATCGAGCAGCTTAGTGTTGAGCTCCTTCTCAAGAGAGCTTATATGTGTACTGATAGTCGGCTGGGTAAAGAATGTCGCATCTGCTGCACGACTAAAGCTCTTAAACCTAACAACATTTACAAAAGCTTCAATTTGCTTAAAATCCATCTTTCCTCCACTAACCCTTAAATAAAAAGGAGCGCCTCGCTAATGAAACACTCCTGTTAGCTATTCTAAATAGTATATTATTTGCAATATCGTGTCAAACAAACAGCATTATATACGGGTTTGCTATTGAAAAATTCTATTCTACACCGATAAGATTAGCTTTTTTTATACCTTCCGTCTCCCTCATGTCGAGTATTAGTTGCTCAAGACCACATGTTGCATCATCCATGTTGAGGGCTATCATGATAGTCGCAATGTTATTTACAGGCGGGCTCTGATTTATCGTCCATATACTGTATGAGTGACTAGCAATCACGCGGATCAGCTTCTCCAGCACGCCAGTTTCGTGTCGTAGCTGCATAGAGATTATCGCCCTCTTGCTGGTCTTCTTGGCGCTGAGTTCCATCACGTAATCCTTGTACTTATAGTACGTACTTCGTGAAATTCCCACAGTGCGCACAGCTTCACTTATATCTGGGACCTCGCCTTCTGCAAGCAGTCTGCTAGCCTCAACAACCTTCTCAAAGTATTCAGGAAGAATTTTTTTATCTACTATTAGATACCTGCTATCCACCTTCTACTCCTTGCCTTCACTAGCGTACTTTTTAACTTCATCCATCATCTCATCCACATCGATGATATCCCTGTGCTTAACTTCCTTTTCAAATATCGCACGAAGTGGGCTAGGAATCTCTGTACCAGTAATTTCAGACAATTTCTCCATGTCTGCCTTATCATCTCCTGATGCTTCTTCTCCGAGTGCCGCAAGCACTGAACCCGTAAACTTATATGGAGAAGCGGTTGATAGAATCACATTCTTTGTTTGTAGCCCACCATCTCTCAAATACTTGTCTGATGCAGCCCAGGCGATGGCAGTGTGTGTATCCATGACGTAGCTCGCATCCTTAAACAGTCTACCAATAGCAGCTGCCCCCTCTTCATCCGAGCATGCATAGCCTACAAAATCTCTCTTGATCTCAGATAGCTCATCTTCGCTTATCTGATACTCTCCAGTTTCAGCAAGAGACTTCATGTACTCCTTAGTCTTGTCGGCACCGCACACGAAGAATAGTAGCCTCTCAAGGTTACTTGATACGAGAATGTCCATTGACGGTGATGATGTCTTGTAAAATTCCCTTTTCTTATTGTAATGGCCCGTCTCGAGGAATTCTGTAAGAACATCGTTCTTATTGGAGGCGCAAACTAACTTTCCAACCGGGAGCCCCATCTGCTTAGCGAGGTATCCAGCCATGATGTCTCCAAAGTTTCCAGTAGGAACTGTGTAATCAACTGCATCACCTAGCTTAATCTCGCCTGCATCCGCAAGACTCTTATAAGCTGCGAAGTAATATACCACCTGCGGAACTAGCCTTCCTATATTGATGGAGTTAGCGCTCGACAGCGAAACTCCTTCACAAGGTCTCGGAATCTCCTGGAATAATCTCTTAACCCCTGTCTGAGCATCGTCGAAGTTTCCTCTCACTCCGAACGCCTTGGTATTAGCGCCTGATTGAGTTACCATCTGAAGGCGCTGAGTCTCAGATATACCTTTATCCGGATAGAATACTGCTATTCTAATCCCTGGAACATCTGAAAATCCATGAAGTGCAGCGCTGCCCGTATCTCCGCTAGTAGCTGTCAGTATTAAGATCTCATCCTTAAAATCATTGAGCTTTGCTGCCTCTGACATTAGGTTAGGAAGCGCAGAGAGCGCGACATCCTTAAACGCACAAGTAGGCCCGCAGAAGAGTTCTAGTATATATCTACCATCTACGCTTACTAGAGGAGTAATTTCTTCTGCTGTGAACTTATCCTTGTAGCTTCTCGTGACGATAGAATCTATCAATTCTTCTCCATAATCAGGAAAGAACTTCCCGAACACCTTCTTAGCCATACCACGGTAGTCCTCGGCTATTACCTCTTTATAATCCAGCTTTAGTTCGGCTAAGTCTTCTGGAACGTAAAGTCCCCCGTCTTTAGCAAGTCCATCGAGTACTGCCTGTGACGAAGAAACCTTGTGATTCACATCTCTTGTACTTATATAATTCAACATTTTATCTCTCTTTTCTGTTGCGTATTTTGTGTTTTTATGATACATTATTCCTCATAGGAATACAAGTGTTTTTCATACAAGGACACGACATACAAAAATGGACACGGAGAGGATTAAAGAGTATATAAATATGAAGATTGCAATTCTCGGATACGGAGTAGTCGGAAGCGGCGCATACGAAGTCGCGCAAGCTGCTCATAATATAGAAGTAAAACGCGTGCTCTACAAGAGGCCGATAGATGAACTCGGAGATATCGTAACTACTGAGTACGAAGATATTTTGAATGATGAGGAGATTGAGCTAGTTGCAGAATGCATAGGTGGTCTCCACCCAGCATACGAATATGTATCTGCTGCTCTTAAGAGTGGCAAGCACGTAGTAACACCTAACAAGAATCTGGTTGCAGCATACTGGGACGAACTACACGATCTCGCTAGAGAGCATGGAGCTGAATTCCGCTACACAGCTTCTGCTGGTGGCGGCATCCCATGGCTTTTCAATCTAAGGCGCCAGTCGAGAAGTGATGAGATTTTATCTATAAACGGTATCGTTAACGGCACATGCAACTACATTCTGGATACTATGCATAACGAGCCAGTTGATTTTGCAGAGATCCTTGCAAAGGCGCAAGAGCTCGGATATGCGGAGAAGGATCCGACTGCAGATATCGGAGGTTTCGATACACAGCGCAAGTGCGTGATTTCAGCGAACCTCGCCTTTGGCACAAGTATTTCCGAAGAAGATGTACCTGTGTTCGGAATTCAGAATATCACAGCTGGGGACATCAAGTATTTCAATGAACACGGATACACTTGTAAGCTGCTCATGAATGCAGGTCAGACCGATGCTGGTGCTTACGCATATGTTGAGCCTACCCTTGTTAGTAGAGGCGCACTCGAGTCCAGCGTTCCAGCGAATAACAACCTCATCAGCCTGACGGGAAATCACATCGGTACACTCAGTTTCTACGGACAAGGTGCTGGCAAGTACCCTACCGGAACTTCAGTGATTCAGGATGTGCTAGACATTGAAAACGGCTGGAAGTTCTCAGGCAAGAGTGAGAAGAACGATGTATCTGTTGACAACGGACTTGAAGCTCATAGATATTACGTAAGGGAATACGGTTCATGCAAGATTACAGGGCCACTAAGCGTTACCGAGGCACACAGATTAGCCTCCGAGAGCAGCGACGAGCATTTCTTCATGGCAGGAATAAGGGAGTAGATATATACTAATGATTAAAGTTGCAAAGTTTGGCGGCTCATCGCTCAGTGATGGTGCGCAGTTTGCCAAAGTAAAAAATATAATTGAACAGGACCCTAGTCGCAGAGTGGTAGTGGTTTCGGCACCAGGTCGCCGCACTTCGGACGACAACAAGGTGACAGACCTTCTATACCTAGTGAAAGCACACATCAAATATGATGTATCTTATGACAGTATATTTGAGATGATTGAACAGCGCTACATGGACATCCGCTCTGAATGTGACCTTTCACTCGACCTCGATCAGGAGTTTGAGATTATCAGAAGTAAGCTAGATAAAAATATCTCCATGGACTACTTAGCATCTCGGGGTGAATTTCTCAATGCTAAGCTTATGGCTGAGTATCTTGGATACCAATTTGTGGACTCTGCAGCTCTCATCAGTTTCAAATACAACGGCGATGTAGATATGGAGAAGACAGAACAGAACTTCAAAGAAATCTTTGATGTATATAACAAAATCGTAATTCCGGGATTCTACGGAAGCCTTCCAAATGGCGATATCAAAGTATTTTCCCGAGGAGGCTCCGACGTATCAGGGGCTATCGCAGCGGCTTCACTAGACGCAGATGTGTACGAGAACTGGACCGATGTCAGCGGCATCCTGATGGTAGATCCTCGCATAGTTGAAAACCCAAAGAGCATCGCCCGCGTTACATACGCAGAGCTCAGAGAGCTTTCTTATATGGGAGCTGCTGTTCTCCATGAAGACACAGTCTTTCCTGTACGAGCTAAGGATATTCCGCTCAACATCAGGAATACCAACGAGCCTGATAATCCAGGTACTATAATCCGCGAGAGCTTCGGCGAAGATAGCCCAGAGGAGAGCAACAGATTCATCACGGGAATTACCGGCAAACGTGATTTCTCATTAATCAAGATAACAAAGGGAAATATCGGAGAGAATCTAAATACACTCCGTAAGGTTCTCAACATATGCGAGCAGCACGATGTGCCTATATCGCAGATTCCTAGCGGTGTTGACAGCTTCTCAATCATCACTCCATCATCCAAGCTCGAGCAGTGCAAATACGATGTGCTTTCGGCTATCAAGAAAGAATGTGGCATCGATGCCGAGATTGACCAGGGTATCAGCATGATTGCTATCGTCGGCAGACAGATGGCATACAAGACAGGAATTTCCGGCAAGCTATTCGGAGCGCTAGGTGTTAACAAGATCAACATTCGTATCATTGAGCAGTGTGCGGATGAAATCAATATAATGATTGGTGTGTTTAACGAAGATTTTGAAAAAGCGATTCGCGTGTTATACGAAAGCTTTGCAAAGTAGCAAGAAAGGGGTTTGGGATCGGTCAGATTCCAGTAGATAAGATATGAAAGAATACAGATTAGGAATACTCGGTGCTACTGGTGCCGTTGGACAAGAGATGCTAAAGGTACTTCAAGAGAAAGACTTCCCTCTATCAGAGCTCAGACTACTCGCTAGCAAGAGAAGTGCTGGCAAGGAAGTTCAAACTGAGAAGTACGGAACAGTCGTGATTCAGGAGGCAACTGATGACGCATTTGCAGGACTAGACTTCGTGCTCGGTGCTGCGGAGAACGATATTTCAATTAGATTTACCGATGCAATTAAGGCTTCAGGGGCTACGTATATTGATAATTCTAGCGCATATAGGCTCGATGATAACGTACCTCTAGTTGTTCCAGAGATCAATCCAGAGGACGCCTTTAAGCATAGTGGAATTATTGCGAACCCAAACTGCTCGACTATAATCACACTTGTTGCTATAAACGCAATCAATAAGCTCTCCCCTATCAAGGGGCTCTATGCCTCGACTTACCAGGCAGTGAGCGGAGCTGGTGCAGGTGGACCGATTGAATTATTCGAGCAGACGAAGCAGGTACTAGATGGAGAGAGTAGCTCAATAGAGCCAAAGGTATTCCAGCACCAGATCGCTTTTAATCTAATTCCGCAGATTGGAGGTTTTGGAGACAACCTATACACATCTGAGGAAATGAAGCTTCAGAACGAAGGTCGTAAGATCCTTCACCTTCCTGAGCTAAAGGTATCTTGCACATGCGTAAGAGTTCCTGTTGAACGTTCGCACTCAATCTCTGTAAACGTAATCACAGAAGATAGACTAGAGCTTGATGACGTTAGAAAGGCTATCGCAAGTGCTAAAGGCTGTAAGCTCGTAGATGATCCTGAATCACTTAGCTACCCAATGCCAATCGATACTAGCGATCAGGATATCGTATTTGTTGGACGCATCAGACGTGATCTTGTATGCGAGAACGGTATCAACCTATGGTGCGCAGGAGACCAGGTTCGTAAGGGTGCTGCAACTAACGCAGTGCAGATTGCTGAGCTGCTGATCGATGCCTAGAACAGAGCTTTAAAGCTGAGCGATACAAGAATTCAATAAACAAAAGACAAAGCAGGAGGACAGCGCTATGCCGCATGTCCTCCTGCTTTATATAGTTATAGAAAAAAGCTACTCCTACAATAGCAACAAATATCCCCGCTGCTATTATTAAATCTTTTGCATTTCTAAGATTGAGACCATTATGCCTCTTCAGACTTAGCCTCTTCCCTGCGTAGCTTTTCAGCCTTCTCCTCATCGATAATCTTCTGAGTCTCAACGAATCTCTTTACCTTCTGGGTACTTGTCTTCTCCATAGGTTCATCAGTTGTGTATACTCTCTTGATTCTCTTGTACGGAGGAAGTTTGTCATTGATTTTCTCAACATCAGCCTTTACTATCGCATTGATTTCTTCAGGCGTCTTGCCCTCAAATCCTTCTGGGTTATACACGAGCTTTAGTGTAACTACTAGGTCACGCTCATCCTCAGCACTCGGAATACCGACGATAATCGCCTCTTCTTTGTATGGAAGTACATTTAGCTCCTGCTCGATTTCCTCAGGGAATACGTTCTTTCCATTCATCAGTACGATTACGTTCTTCTTGCGGCCTGTGATATAAAAGTATCCGTCCTTATCCTTATATCCGAGGTCTCCTGTGTGGAACCATCCATCGTAAATGCACTCGTTCGTAGCTTCTTCATTCTCGTAGTAACCGAGCATGATGTTCTCGCCGCGAGCGATTATCTCTCCGATGCCGTTCTCATCAGGCTCGTAGATGTCCATTCCAACACCTTCGATTGGAATTCCTACGGACCCAGGTCTTCTATACGCAGGTCTCTCTGCAGAAAGTACTGGCGAGGTCTCAGTTAGACCATATCCCTGTAGACATATAACTCCGAAGTCATTCCAGCCCTTAATGCACTCTGGATCAGCAGCCGCGGCTCCGAGGATTACCATGCGAAGCTTTCCACCGAACGCCTCGAGAATTCCCTTAAATACAGTTCTTCTGATGTCTATATGTGCCTTTCCAAGAACCCTTACAACCTTCCCCATTGTTTTGAGCCTGCCAGAAAGGCCTTCCTTCTCAGCCTTCTTAAGTATACGGCTATACATAGTCTCGATGAGAAGCGGTACTCCTACGAAGATGGAAACTCCATACTCTTTGAAGTTCTGCTGGATATACTTAAGCCCATCACAGAAAACAGTCGACGCACCCGCAGCAAACATGATAATCTGACATGTAAGACCGAAGGTGTGGTGATATGGTAGAAGCGAAATATTGACATCTGTATCATAAATCTGCTCAGAGGCGATAGTATTGACAACATTAGAAGCAACATTACGTTGCGAAAGCATTACAATCTTGGACTGTGAAGTCGTTCCAGATGTAAAAATCATGAACGACATAGCATCTGGATTGATTACAACATCATCATACTTGCGAGAGCCTCCATCAACGAGTTCCCTACCTTCTACTGTGAGGTCATATATATCCGTCTTGTCAGAGACTTTGAATAGCGGAAATGCAGCCTTAATACGAGTCTTACCACTAGAAATTGCTTTAGTGACGGACTCCGACTCCTTCTCATCATAGAAGATAACTTCTGCTTCACTACGAATGAGCGAGCTTTCAAACTCATCGTACTTTAGCTCTTTATCGAGCGGCACAGTTATGTTGCCTGTTAACAAAGTTGCCATATTGGCGAGATACCAGTTGTAGCTATTCTTGCCGATGATAACGATTCTAGTATTCGAGAAGCCTCTACATAGTAGCGCCTCTCCGAGACATCTAATCTCCTCATAGTATCTGCTGTAGGAAATATCACGATACTCTCCATCACCAAGCTTGAGTGTGAACGCCTTGTTAGCCCCGTACTCGCTAACAGCAGCTTCCATTATCTCTCTAATATTCTCCAAAATTACCTCCGTTTATCCGACTGTCACCTGCCCCTTACAAAAACACCGTCCACCAAAATCCACTAGAGCGTAGTGTTCCGGCATGCCGAGGGAGCACGATTTGCGAAAAAATTATAAAATAGTTTTGAAAACTATATTATTTAGTATTATAATCTAGGTATATGCTGTATGATACTCCATTTAGCACGATTTAGCAATATTTAATTTGATTTTTATACAGGCATACATGTGCAAATGGTTGAAAAATACAAGTTATCAGAAATTTGAAGCTCACGGCGAGCTGTGATACTATCCTATATAGAAGCACAACTGGAAGGAACTTATGGAACAAAGAGAAATGATGCAGGACAGCACAAGGCTTCACCTCCCGCGCTGGGATGAGCTGCCAGATATATCGCTATATATGGATCAGGTGCTATCGCTGATAAATCCTCATTTTCAAGACACATACGGTGATAGCTATTTGCTGACTAGCACTATGGTTAATAATTACGTTAAGCTTGGGGTTGTCCCCTCTCCTGTAAAGCGTAGGTACGGCAAGGAGGCCATCTCGCGGCTTTTCGTAATTGTCACGCTCAAGTCTATATTTAACGTGCAAGAGATCGCCGAGCTGATTTCAGCTATCGATGATGACAATAGCCTCGGATATGAGATTTCCAAATCTTACGACCTGTACTGCAGTACACTTGAGGCTGCGATTGATGCGACATATGCAGACAGCATCTCTCACACCAAACCTGCCCAGGATTATTTTAGAGTAATTGAAGACGTTGCAACAGCTGCCGCTTATCAGCTAATAGTGAAGCGTAGGCTGAAACTGAGACGAGAAAGAACGGAAGAAAGGAAGAAAGTATGATATATAAGCCAGAAGGTGTCTGTGCCCAGCTCTTGAATCTTGATATCGAGGACGGCATAGTAAAATCAGTTGAATTTATAGGTGGCTGCGCTGGAAACACCCAGGGACTAGCCAGTCTAGTAAAAGGAATGCCGGTCGATGATGTAATCGAAAGACTAGAGGGTATAAAATGCGGATTCAAAGATACATCATGTCCGGACCAGCTTTCCAAAGCGCTAAAGCAGTACAAAAATGAGCAGCAGTAATTGCTGCTTTTTTGTATTAAATTGTTTTTTCTACCCCCCATTTACACTAATCAGTTTATATGGTAATTATATGGTACAAGCAGTTAACACCTCTATATTTTAAATGCACTTTAAGCACTGGAGGTAGAATTATGAAGAAATCAAAAGCATTAGCTATAGCGATTGCTATTGTTTTAGCTCTGCCTGTACTTTCAATTTATGGTAACGCTAAGCTTGGACATTCAAACGAACATGTCACTAAGTCTGAACAGTACCATGGAGTTTATTACAGAAATACGCTAATAAGAAAATACAAACATTACAGCTCCTATAAACGCTCATCTAGCAACGCAAAGAGTGCTGTAGATGGTGCCCCAATTACACCAGATAGGGCTGTGACTTTTCGTGCATACGTAACTGGCGATACGCTTGGTTACCGTGTGAAGAATAAAGCTTCTATAGATAACTGTTTTACGAACAGAAATACCCTTGATGCGCTTAATAAACGTATGACTGGTAATATACCTTATACGCCTTTATTTGTTAATGACATTAATAATAAAGGAACTGCTCCAGTCGTGTTAAATGGCGAAAAAGGAAAGGTACAGTATATCGGTTTCAGAGCTGTATATACCGTCGAAGAATATGAGGTTAAGATGTACGAACAGAGCACCGGAAAATTAATAGCATCGAGCCACTACAAACTATATAGACCAGTTTACGGGGAATTTGCTCTGCTTGATGATGAAGAGTAGCACAACCTTATAATTAAAAACTTTAAATGCGATAAGAGGGATGGCAAGCCACCCCTCTTTTAGTCTATTAACGCTAACTTTATTTTATCCTATTTTATGAATTTACTTGTCGCCTCATGAATTTACTTGGATTTCTCTTTAGATGCCACGATATACGGAACTGCTACAAATAGCACTCCACCTATCATATTCCCAAGCGACACTAGCCCGAGATTATACCAGTATCCACCGACAGTAACAGCTTCATTCCCACCATTATTAATAAGTGCAAGAGCAAGAATCGTCATATTAGCTACGCTGTGCTCAAACCCAGTGGCAAAGAACGCAACGATGCACCAGAATACCATGATGAGCTTGCCTTCATCGGTCTTGCATCTAAAGCTGCACCACACCGCAAGACACACGAGGAAGTTACAAAGCACACCTCTCGTAAGAAGCGCAATAGGCGAAAGGTTCATTTTTACCGCTGCTGCACCGACTACCGCTGCCTGAGTACCATCTATATATAGACCGGTCAAATTAAACAGTCCAGCGAGAAGTGCCGAACCTATAACGTTGCCTAGCCAGCAGATGACAAATATCTTGATGACATCCAATATCGTCACTTTACGCTTCATATACCCGACAGCAAGAACCATATTGTTGCCTGTAAAGAGTTCTGCACCAGCGATTATTATAAGGCTGAGAGCTACGCTAAAGAATATAGCCATGACGAGCTTAGCATACGGCTGGCCCTGGAGCTGCCCGCCTAGAGTATACGAAATCAGCACTCCGAAGCCTATGTATATTCCTCCGAGTAGTGACATAATAATATATCCGCCAGGGTTTTCTCTAAGAAGTCTAACCTTAGCTTCTGCTCCATTCGAAATAGCTGCGATCTCTTCTCTATACATGTGCCGTCCTCCGATAACGCTCTTCATAAGTACTTAATATGATACATTATAAGCGATTGGAATTAAAGTTATTGCAGGATGTATGTGGAGTATAAATACAATTAAAATGCATCAAATTACGGTCAAAAGATTTAAAATATAGTTAGATTTTACCTTTACAGACTGGAGAACTTTTATATGAGCAATCAAGTTCCTGAATGGGTTCATTATGGTGATGGTATAGGAGCCGTAATAGTTGACTACGCTTCAAAGGGTATAGTTTTATTTACGATTTTCGGTCTGCCTATATTATTCTTCGTAGTTTGGGCTATCGATAGTAACACATATCACAAGCGCCAGTTGGCTGCTGATGAAGTAACTAAACTCAAAAAGAATACTAAAGCGGGAGCAAGATTTGAAAGAAACTGCGTCGACCGCGGCATTGACTACGCTTTATACATTTGGATGGTCGATGAAATTAAAAAGGATCTCGACAAAATGGGATATTATGAGCTATGTGTTGATATCGCATTGATTCATCTACCGATTACTATCGAGGATGTGTTTGGAGGTACAAGTCTCTACGACAGGGCTGTAAAGATGTTCGAAAGTCAGAAGGATTATTTTAGGGATCAACTGTGTGGTAGGTAGTTTAGACCTCCCACATGTTAATCTAATAGGCTTAGCTAGTTTAGATAAAAGCTAGTCATTGTTATCCCCCTTGCCTTAACCATACCTTATTGCTATAATCAATGTAGCTAGTGAAGCTATCAAATTGATAGTTGCAGTGATGAGGTTAAGTATTTCAGCCTTGTTGCTGCTTTTTTATTTATCGTCTTATATTATTATAAGCATAATTTGACAATAAAGGTTAGAAAAGGAAAAACTTCTTAATTTCGATGCGAATTAATATATTTAGTTTTCATAAAAGCCACCTGTCTAATCTTTATTTTTAATCTTCACTATTGTTCCATTACTTTTTCTAATTCTTTCATTTTTAATTCTCCTTTCAAATTTTATAAAATACAAAAAGCTAAATATCTTTAATAGATAAATAGCCTTTTGAATTATTTATAAATATTTCGTTATATTTACATTGAAATTATCTTGTTGCATGATTAGGATAGTCTATCATCATGAGTTGCAATAATCATTGTTATCAATGTTTATTTATTTCACGTATACCTCGAACTCCATTTGCTACACCTAATATCATTGCCATTAGCGATATTAGTTTCAATTCCACTTTGCCTCCATATACAATAGTTTTAATAAAAACCATTGCGGCAAGTATTCCAACTACTATTTGTAGTATTGATAGAACATACCTGTACTTACTTCCCATAATTCATGCCTACTAATATCTTCTCACCGATTTCTTTGTAATAAATATATTTATTGCGAAATATATATTTATTGTTCCAATTGTTTCACACAATCTTCTAATAATGTTGGGATAATATTCATGATACGGCAGTATGTATGCCAACACCACACATGCTACTCCTATTGCAACTGTTACCACAAAGCTCACGATACGATTTTTCTTTGACAACAAATCACCATAGTCATTATTTTTATATTTTTTTGCTATTAACAATGTTGATAAAAAAACCAAAGGTGAGAAAGGCACAAACAACAATGCCACTATGTTAATAGCCATAATTATGGTTATCGCTATCATAATTCAATGTAACCGTTATTAGGAACAGCATCTACAGAATCAAATTTTTTAGCTAAAAATGTTCCTAAATCAAGATAAGTATCTACTAAGGGTTTATAGCTAAGTGCCATAGTTTATCTCCTTTACAGAAGTTTTATATTTCTTATTATAATACAAACCACTGTAAAAATCCTCCATATCAACTTATTAGTTGTGTCTGCATTAGTATTTTTTGAGATAGTCCTGTTTTCAATGCTTTTCGCCTTGCCACTTCGGACTGTCCAACATCCGCAGAACCCCTAGGGATTCAAATCCCTGTCTTTACATAAAAAATAGGTAGCACATAAAGTGCTACCTATTTTTTATGGCGGAGAGAGAGGGATTTGAACCCTCGCACGGGAGTTACCCGCCTGCTGGTATTCGAAGCCAGTCCCTTCAGCCTCTTGGGTACCTCTCCACAAATAATATCCTGGAGACTAACGACCAATAAGGGTCAAAAGCCTCAACCAGAAACTAAGCCCAAGACGGGGGCGGAAGCTTCTGCAGGATACCGCGAAGGTCATTATAGCATAGGCTTATGGTGCACGCAAGTAGTCGCAAGCGACGCAACGATGCGCTTAGCTACTTATCCCTGCCCTTATCATGCTTCCCAATTGGCACTGCAGCTTTCTTTCTGCGCCTTTTAACTAGGCAAGCAATCACGATTAGAACAACTAGAGTTGGTCCTAATACCATTGCGCCTAGATTAGAGATGTAGGCTTCGGATGTAATCCAGCCCTTAGTCACATTCTGCTTCACGATAAGAGGTGCATCAGACACATACTTACCATCGACATACACCTTTGCAACCGCCACCTGATCTCCCTTCCTTAGCGGAGCCTTGACGGACCAATCGCGCTTTATTTTTACAGTTACCTTTGCACGATCACCCTTCTCGGTATACGCGTAAGCCGTCTCACTTGCATAGGCATCGACTATGGTGTTCTTACCACCGCGAACTAGAACCTTTGTGACCTTCTTACCTTTTGCGACAGGCTTATTCACCTTTAAATATTTGTATGCATATTCAAAAATCGCTTTTGCATCCTTCGGACGATTTTCCTTATCATCACCGAACATCACGAGTAGCATCTTCAGATCTTTCTTATCATAAGCGAGCACAATCGAAGCTTCACCGTTCCAGAAACCAGTTTTGCCAGCAACTACACCCGAGTTCCTGGTGTTGATCAGGTCGGTATGGGATTTCATGACGCGCGCTTCGTTTAGGTTGGTCGCTCCCATCTCGTATTTTTTAGTGCTTGCAAATTTATAGACCTGTTTGTTCTTAAGCGCTGCCCTAGCAATCTTCATATAATCGCTAGCTGTAGTATAATGATTTTCTTCTTTCATCCCGTTCGGATTTACAAAATTAGTATCCTTACAGCCTAAAGCCTTTGCTTCGTCATTCATCATCTTAACGAATTCATCGACATTACCGTTCGATACGACCTCTGCGAGGCTATACGCGGCATCGTTCCCCGACAATATCATCAGTCCATACAGAAGCTGCCTAACCGTTACAACTTCACCCTCTTTTAGCTCCATTGAAGAACCACCGAGGGCAGCTGCTTCCTTCGATATCGTGACTTTCTGATCAAGATTTTTGATGTGCTTAACGACTAGTAGCGCCGTCATCAGCTTCGTAGTGCTAAATGGAGCTACGCGTTCATCCTTATTCTTCGAGAACACCACAGTATTCGTATTCTCGCTGTATAAAACCGCACTCTTTGCATTTATCTCAGGTTCATGCACCTTCTTGGCTTCGTTTGACTTCTTAGCTGATTCCGTTTGCTGCGAAGATTTAGATGAGCTTTTATCGCTAGCACCATATGAAAATATACATAATAAACCGGTGCTGAAGACCATAGTTATGCACAGCACCGTCAATATCGCTATTTTAAAACTCTTCCTGAGATTATCCCATGCTTTCATCTCTAATCTCCAATCAAGATTTTTCTTTACTGATGTGCATCGAAGCGATGCGCTCAATCAGCTCCTTAGACCTTCAGCTAAACCTGAAGATACGGCACTAGCACCCGCATAGCCCTATCCTTAACCTCTATCTTAAGCTCGTCAGTCTCCGCTATCTCGCCATCTACGACAAACTTCATGTGTCCACTTCTAGGGATGATATCAATCTTTCTTCCTTGCTTAAACTCAGTAATCTTCTCTATTCCCTTTATCTCATTAAGCTTTCCTTTTGAGAATTTTGGTAGAACCTTCAGCACAGTACGCCTTGGAATCCTATGCACGACCAGCACATCTAGAAGTCCATCATCTAGCTTCGCCTTTGGGCTGCTCTCAATTCCGCCACCACAAAACCTACCGTTTCCAATGGTGCACATCATAAGTGGGCCCTTAAAAAGCTGCTCTCCATCTATAGTAACCTGTAGATTTTGTCCCGACTTCTCGATGAGGTTTAGAAAAATCGACAGTCCGTATGACAACGATCCACCGATAAAAGTCTTTTTATTAAAATAAGTCGCCAATATCGCAACGTTCCCGTCAAAACCGATATTAAACGCATTGAGTCCGATTCTGTTATAGTTCTCTCCGTCTCTATTGTATGAGTACGACATAACATCAATTACTTCCTCCTCAGCCAAAAGCTGGGACATGAGATCTTTATAATCCGTAGCTTTAGCGCCCCCGAAGTTACGGATAAGGTCATTTCCACTGCCAATCGGGATAACTCCGAGTGCTGCGTTTACATGGCCATAGACGCCATTTGCAACTTCATTTACAGTACCATCTCCACCGCATGCATAGATTCTGACTTCCTCACCATCACGCTCTGCTGCGGTCGCTACCTTATCTGCGATGTGCGTCGCAGAACCTGGTCCAGTCGTATAATGTAGCTCAATGTCGAATTCCGAATCTAGCGCCGCTGCACTGATTTCTTTGCACAGCTTGTCTGCCTTCTTGCCATTTCCAGCAATCGGATTAATGATAAATGCATATTTCACTTATAAATGCCCTCTTTTTTAATTTATCGTTACATTTCCTGTTCACTATCATAAATTAGCTTTGGTTTCGCACCGAGGTAGTCTAGTGAAACGAGTTTATAGTCTATACCACCATGCTCGCCCTTGATACCATTGGTCCACGCGACCATGCCGTGAAGGTGACCATAGACGCACTGCATAACACCGTATTCCTGCATAATCCTGGTAAATTCCGTCTCTTCCATCTTAGCCGGCGGATAGTGCATCGCCATGATAATTCTCGATGCGCCCTTTTTCTTCGCCTCTACTAGGCTATTTCTAAGTCTGCCTTGCTCACGCAAATACATCTTTTCATCATGCTCGGTATACGTAGCAGCGTCAGGTGTCGGCCAGCCGCGTGAGCCGCAAATAGCAAGGTCTAGTTCCTCTACATAGTAGCAGTCATTTTGCAGAAAATGCATATCGTCGTAGAGTGTCCTCAGGTACTGAATCCTGCACCACCATAGATCATGATTTCCGCGCAGGAGCACTTTCTGACCAGGCAGCTCATGAATCCATTCCAGGTCAGCCATCGCCTCGTCTAGCTTCAGCCCCCACGATATATCTCCTGCAATTATTACAATGTCATCGTCTGTAACCAGCTCAGTCCAAGCGGATTTTACTCGCTCTGCATGGTCTCCCCAGCCAGGTCCAAAGACGTCCATCGGCTTATCTATTCTCTCATCAAAGGAAAGATGAAGATCCGCAATGGCGTATATTTTCATACTTATTCCTCTTCGCCTTCAATATTATTTACTCTCTGAAGCGCCCTTTTCATCTGGCGCATGCGCACGCCTGCCAGCTCATCGATATCATCACTAGCTTGCTTTAAGTGCCCTTGCGACTTGGCTAGAACCACCTCAAATCTTTCAAATTCCTTCTGTACAGCGTGCAGTAGCTCCCACACTTCACTGCTCTTCTTCTCTATCGCTAAAGTGTTGAAGCCCATCTGAAGACTATTAAGAAGTGCTGCCATCGTGGTCGGTCCAGCAATGGTTACCTTGTACTTCCTCTGCAGTGGTTCGATGAGTCCAGCATTAATCGCTTCAGAATACAGTCCTTCGAACGGAAGGAAGAGTATTGCAAAATCCGTTGTAATCGGTGGATTGATATACTTCGAGTTGATGTCTTTGGCTTCACTCTCGATTCTATTAACGAGCTTCTTCTTCGCCTCGCTAATCGCCTCTTTCTCCCCTAGGTCATACGCTTCAAGCAGTGCGTTATAAGCATCTCCAGGGAACTTCGCATCGATAGGGAGGAACACATCGTGATCGTCCGTTCCAGGAAGTCTAATCGCAAACTCGACATTCTCCCTGCTGTTCTCCTTAAGCCTCGCGTTCTTAACGTAGTGACTAGGCGGAAGCATCTGCTCGAGAATAGACCCAAGCTGCACCTCGCCGAGAATACCGCGAGTCTTTACATTAGACAGTATCTTTCTGAGGTCACCAACTCCCTGTGCAACTGACTGCATCTCGCC
Organism: Mogibacterium diversum; assembly: GCF_938028775.1. Taxonomy (GTDB): domain Bacteria; phylum Bacillota; class Clostridia; order Peptostreptococcales; family Anaerovoracaceae; genus Mogibacterium; species Mogibacterium diversum_A. The sequence goes on along the minus strand of NZ_CALIZG010000018.1, from coordinate 39,263 downwards.
GAGTCCTCGGTACACTTGCTCTAGTCTCTCGTTCACTAATCCAAATGACTTTGTGAGCCTTGTATCCAGAGTCGTCTGCAGTTTCTCGTCGACCGTATGGCGTATGTTTTCGATTTGCGTGTTATTCTCAGCACGAAGCCTCGCCATGCTGTCATTGAGCTCTTTGAGCCTCAAATCCTGATGCTCGGACATCGTCATCTGACTCTTGGCAATAGCATCGCCGTACGCCTTAAAATACGTATCCATTCGCTCCTCATTGCCTTTCGTGCGCATCAGAACGAGGATGCTCATGAGCATCGACCCTAGACAAATAATTAATAACAATATCATAATAGTATTCATATATTTATTGCTTTACCTTTTTGCTTTGACCTTCCAGCTACGCATCTCGGAGATTATCTTATAGATAACACCGCTGGTATATCCTCTGTTCTCTAGCTTTCTAGCCATAGATGCTATCTTGCGTTCATCCAGATATTCTGCCTCTTCGCTATATGAAGGATCCAGTAGCACGGTTTCTACCGAGTTCTCGTACCCTCTCATCGCTTCGGAACCGTATATGCTCTCTACCGCTATTCGCCTGGCATTTGCAAGCTCATTTACGCCCGCTTCGTACTTATAATCTTCTAAAGCATTTTCTGCAGTTAGAACATCGACACCCTTCTGCTCAAGTTCACGCTTCGCTCTCATACCGCCCCTAAGCTTCTCAAAGGAATTCCTGTAGAAAGCAAGCGCGTATTCATAGTCATCTATGTAGTGGTGAGCCTTAAGGTCATCAATTGCGCCCTCTATCTCGGAGTCCTCATATTCCTTTTCCTTGAGGTGCTGACGCATCTCCTGCTCAGTTCTCATGCGGTGCGATAGGTATCTCATAGCCTCATCACCGACGCCGCGTTTCTTGCTCATATCCCCATATACTCCTATCGGTAATATATTTTACGTAAGTATACTTGCTACCGTGCACCTTAGGCGCTAATATATCACCCATGTTTATTAATCAAGCGTAGATACCTGCAGATTATTAGTTCCTCCAAATGCAGAATCATCTCTTACCGCTACTGCTACATGAGGTAGTCCCTCTCTCTTGCACTGCTTATCGCTATGTATAGTCTCCGCATTATCAGCACTGCATATCTCAGCGCCTAGCGAAACATCATAGATGCGCCATAGATAGCCTTCATATGAAGCGCTTCCCCACATTGTGCTAGGAGCATCGTAGAAGACAGAGCTTCCGGCAGCTTTGATAAGCGCCTCTCTCCTTGACCATATGCGGAAGAACTCATCTATCCCTAGTCTATTTGCGCTCTCCTGCTCATCTTCCTGATATAACTTTACAGCAATCTTCTCGAGCTTCGCTTTTTTATTATACTGTATATCGAGGCCGCATGGTGCATCTGAAAAAATGATTGCCCAAGTATTCTCGCTATGAGAGATCGAATAGTCTGGAATCCCAGCGATATGAGGCTTTCCATTTTTATTGAACTCGATATTATCCGATATATAACCTAGAAGCTCTCCATCTGTACGTGTAGCTAATTCAGGAAGAACATCTAATTTACACCCACTCCCAGCAAGCTTTCTAATACTCCTTGCAAGGAGTTCTCTACTATGCGCAGAATTCCTCTTGTATTCATTTGTATAGAATAAATACATTGCGAGCCCCCTACTTGCTCTCAAACAGCTTCATCGCTTCCTTGATTGCTACATCTCCAGACTTTGCTTCCACATTAGGCATTACGCCTTTTTCATTTATCTTTTTGCCATTTGGATCGATATACTCTGCAGTCGTCAGTTTCACCACAGATCCACCCTTAAGCTTAAAAATCGTCTGTATTACACCTTTTCCGTACGTCTTAGTTCCAATTATTTTCACATCGTTTGCTTTTAGTGCAGCCGCAAATATCTCCGCCGCACTTGCTGTATCTTGATCTACAAGGACTGCAAGCTTTACATCAGCCGAACTGTCATCCGAAGTGTATTTCTTGGTCTTTTTCTTGGAAACTATCTTGCCAAGCTTCGCTTTTTTAAGAACCTCGTCTGCTGAACCAAATGCTTCTTCGACTACCCCTCCGGTATTGCCGCGTATATCAACGATGATCTTATTGCAATCCTCGGTTTTAAGCATCTCTATAGCGTTTTTGAATGATTTTGAAGTTCCCTTTCTAAATGTACTGATGCGTATATATCCTATGTGTTTTGATGAATCCTTCACCTCATAAGTCACGCCATCATCTTCAACTTTAGAACGAGTGAGCTTGTACTTCTTAACGACTCCCCCTCGCGAGATAGTAAATTCGACATCGTTGTCTCCGCCGCCTTCCATTAGCTCGGCTGCATCGTTTAGGCTCTTTACATTCTTGCCATTAATTTTAAGGAGTTCGTCCCCCGCTAGAATCCCTGATTGTTCTGCATCGCTTCCAGATAGGACCCTATTAACCACGATTTTATTATTTTCATCAAGCTTAAGAGCTACTCCGACGCCAGAATATGATGTTAAATACCTGCGTTCAAATGCCTCGTACTCTTTCTCCGTCATATATTCGGCGTATTTATCATCTAGCGTCTTTAGCATACCAAGTGCTACAGCTTTATCGACTTCGTCGGTGTCTTGCTTGTAGTATGCCTTGTTATTGATTATTTTCTGAATGTCATAGTACTTGCCGAACTCATCATCTAAGGCCTCATATTGGTCGAGCTTGTACTGAGATATCAGTCTCCCCCCAAGCACAATATGCATGAAAATCACAGCGCAAACCACCGCAGTTCCAAACCCTGCGGCAAATGCGATTAATAATGTTCTATGCCTCCTCAATATCGAGGACTCTGATTTGAACATTCTCTCTGTCCTTCCACCTATTTATGTCCATCACTCCGTAAACTGTCAGAGGTTTATTGCTAGCAATCAGGCTATACGCGTCCATCGCTTTGTTGAACATTATGCACTGAATAGCACTTCCGTGCTGCATCACAGAAAATCTCGCATGTTTATTATCCGATAGGAATTTTAAGTCTACAACCTGCGCCTTCTCGAATCTGAACACTGGTTCTAGATTTCCTGCTCCGAACGGTGCAAAAAGCTCTAGCGCTCGCGCAAGCTCTATACTTGTATCCGGAACTATTATATCCATGTCCGCCTCTATCGTCTTGTCAAATAACTTTTCATTATCCGCAAGCAGTCCGGCCACATCTTCATTTAACGAAGTCCTGAGCTTTTCAAGATTCTCAGTCTCCATCGTGAATCCGCAAGCAGCCTTATGCCCACCGAACTTCACAAAATACTCTGAATGACGATTCAGCAGAGAATACAAGTCTATCCCCTCGATAGATCTGCCAGTTCCTTTGAGGAGCCCATCGTTTGGTGACACAATAACAACTGGTCTATTGTAGCGCTCTTTGAGATTTCCAGCTACAATTCCCAGGATTCCCTCGTGAGCATGGTCGGCCTCAATCATTACGAAATCACCCTTTTCGAGTTCATCATCCACAAGACTTATGCAGTTTTCAAAAGCTTCCTGCTGTAACTCACGTCGCTTCGCATTTGTCTCCATAAGCTTTGTGCATAGACGCTCTACTTCATCATCGTCATCAGATAGCAATGCTCTAACTCCAAGCGAGGCATCACCAAGTCTACCCGCAGCATTAATCCTAGGAACTAACGAAAAAGCAACGTTCGTAGAAGTAATATTGTTGTAATCTACACCTGATAGTTCTGCAAGCCTTCTTAGTCCCTTGTTCTTAAATCCAAGTCTCATGAGTCTTAGACCATACTTTACAAGCGAGCGGTTCTCATCTGTGAGCGGCATTACATCTCCGATAGTTCCAACCGCAACGAGTTCGAGCACTTCTGTAATAAGGCTGCGAGGGATTTCACAGTTACGACTAAGTGCTAATGCAAGTTTATATGCTACCCCTACCCCTGCAAGGCCCTTAAAGGGATAAGCATCTTCTGGCGCCTTGGGATTAATGACGATTCCTGGCGCAATCACATCTTTTATAGTATGGTGATCAGTCACAATTGTCTCGATGCCAAGGCTATTCGCATACGCAACCTCTTCGGCTGACACAGACCCACAGTCGACTGTGACGATAACCTCGCCTTCGTCCTGATATATCTGGTCTATGGCTGACTTATTAAGTCCATAGCCCTCATCAAGTCTGGAAGGTATATAGTAAGTCACATTGTCTGTGAGAGAGCCGATAACCTTCATCAGAAGAGCTGTCGAAGTTACGCCATCACAGTCATAATCACCATATATAACTATTTTAGATCCGCTGTATATAGCATCTAACAACAAATCCACTCCCGCATGCATGTTTGCTAGCAGGAATGGATCATATGCGAGCTTAGGACTCGGAGAAAGGAACTCTTCGAGCTCCGCATCTCCTTCAATCCCTCTTTTTCTTAATAATTCACTCAGCACTGGAGTGCTTTTAAAAATATCTATATTCATATAATTAGAATAAACTCATTGGGTTAATATACGTGCCGTTCTTGATTAAACTGAAATGAAGATGCGGACCTGTTGACCAACCCGTACTTCCAATGTATCCAACAACTTGCCCCTTAGTTACATACTGCCCATTGGATACCGCAAATCCACTCATATGTCCGTATAGGGTGGTATATCCGTTTCCGATTGAAATCATAACGCAGTTACCGTAGCCACCATAGTACGATGCCTTGGTAACGTAACCGTTAGCGATAGCTCTAATAGGTGTACCCGTTCTCAGACCTGATACATCTACACCATCGTGATACTTCTTTGTCTTGAATATTGGATGAACTCTCCATCCGAAAGGAGAAGTTATAGTTCCACCACTTACTGGCCACTGATATCCGCTTGAAGTAGTTGGCGCACTTGGTCGGCTTGAGCTCGAGCTGCTTGAGCTGCTCGAACTTGAGCTTGAGCTTGAACTGCTTGAACTGCTCGAGCTACTCGAAGAAGACTGGCTCTGAGCCTGTGCAGCCTGCTGTCTTCTAAGCTTTTCCTCTGCTGCTGCCTGAGCTGCTGCTGCCTCTGCTGCTAGCTTATCGCCCTCAGCATTTAGCTGATCCTGCTGTTTAGAATATTCATCCGCAAGCCCCTTGTACTTTTCACGAGTTGCTTCGACTTCCTTTTTGTTCTTCTCCAGAATCTTTTCCTGTTTAATCTGCTGATCCTGAAGCGATTCAATCTCTTTATAGTCCTTCTGAAGTGTGCTGAGAAGCTTCTTGTCACTAGAGAGCACCCTCTGCACCATACTAACGTTTGTTATCAGTTCGCTAACATTGCCTGAACTCAAGATTACATTGATAAAGCCTGCTGTACCCGTCTTATACATAGCTCTAAGCCTTGAATTTAGAGCTTCCGTTTGCTTGCTTACAGCAGCCTTCTTTGCTTCGAGCTTTGCCTGCGTCGCATTGATCTCCGCTTGCGCATTATTGATATTAGCTTCTAGTTCTTCTACCTTCTTAGTCGCTTCACCGACTTTAGCACTAAACTCTTCAGACTTCGCTCCTGCTGCTGCCGCTTCCTTCTTCTTTTGAGCAGCGCTAGTTGCATATGACGGCACAGATGTTACAAATGCCGATACAACCATAGTTAAGGCGAGCAGCGAAACCACTACACACTTTGTTTTATTCACCCTAGTCATTCGTCTCCTCCTTATCTATCTAAGAACCTTCTTATCGAGATTATACTGCCACAGGTACCTACTCCTACTCCAAGCGCAATGAATATGAGCATTACGTTAGGAATCAGGTATCCTGTTGGGACTACAGGCACCGATAGCATCCTCATGATATCAGGTCCAACTACTCCGATGAGTCTCGAATATATAACAAACATTAGCGCCGTTGAAATGGTCGCAGACACAAACCCGAGAATAATCCCCTCAAACAAGAACGGTCCTCTTACGAACCAGTCCGTCGCTCCAAGGTATTTCATTATGCTTATCTCTTTAGAACGTGCAAATACAGTTAGCTTAATAGTATTAGCAACGATGATAACCGATACGATTATAAGGAAAATCATTGTAATAATCGACGCTGTCTGAATGAAATTCGTTATCCTCTGCAGCTTCTCAACTGTATCCTGATAGTACTTAATATCTTCAACACCAGAAATGGATGTTGCACTCTTGGAAAGCTTATCTGCTACCGACTTATCCTTAACATACACGAGATATGAGTTAGGTAGCGGGTTATCCGCAAGGCTATCGAGAAGATAACCGTTATCTCCCCAGCGTTTCTTCATGATCTTTATCGCATCTGCCTTAGATCTGAACTCAACCTTGTCCACACCTTCTGTGGACTTAAGTTTGCTCCCGATATCATTATTTACAGCATCTGTATTGTTATCGTTTAAGAAGACCTCAACGATATTGTAATCCTGTTTGATAACATTGGCAAAAAGGTCAACGTTTACAAATGCTACGAAGAATAATCCGAGGATAAGCATCATCGCCGAAATAGCAAGTACGGCAGTGATATTCATACCCTTGTTACGACCAATCTGCGAAACCGACTGCTTGAGAGTGTACTTTGCTCTAGAAAACATATTTATCTACCCCCTCATCGTAATCGTAGTATTCTTCTTCGTTATAGAATCCATATTGCCCCTGCTCATCACGGACAATATGACCATCTTCAATCGCTACTACACGCTTATTCATCTGGTCAACGATGTCCTTCGCATGCGTAACCATGAGGATTGTGGTACCACGAAGATTAATCTTATCCAGGATTTCCATAATTTCCATGGCCGTAATAGGGTCAAGATTTCCAGTTGGCTCGTCGGCGATAAGTACTCTAGGATTATTGACAATCGCTCTAGCGATGCCGACACGCTGCTGCTCACCAGCACTGAGCTCATTAGGATATCTATCCTGCTTATCAAGAATGCCGACTAGGTCAAGTACGTATGGGACCTGTCTCCTGATATCCTTGCGCTTAGCATGTACTACTTCCATAGCAAAAGCGACGTTTTCATACACTGTCTTCTTTTCAAGAAGTCTGAAATCCTGGAACACCATTCCAATCTTCTGCCTCAGTTCTGGGATCTCCCTTCTGGACAATCTTGTTATATCCTTACCGGCAACTACAATGGTTCCCTTGTCTGTGCTAATTTCATTGAGTATAAGCCTTACAAAGGTTGTCTTGCCCGCACCACTCGGTCCAACGAGGAAGACGAAATCACCTTTCTCAATACGAACAGTTGCGTTCTCTAGTCCTACGTTGTTGCCATAATGTTTAGTAACATTCTTAAATTCGATCATATGACCTCCTAGATACACCAACAGATTGTAGTATTATACACCAAAAACGCTGAAAAATAAACAAAAGGCACTACAAAAGCACGGTACAGAGTCACTATACCGTGCCATTTTTCAACAAATTCAATCGCAAATCTTCACACAAAAACTGAATAGCGCAAAATATTGTTGTGCGTACTTCGAGAGCCACTACATATCAGCATTTAACAACCACCATAGCTTTTATGCATTATCTGAATTGCGTAATATTAACTTAAAACCTTGGATAAGAAGTTCTTCGTTCTCTCCTCTGACGGATTTACAAGAACCTCTTCGGGTGTTCCCTGCTCGACGATAACGCCATCATCCATGAATATGACCTTATCAGCTACCTCCTTGGCAAACCCCATCTCGTGAGTGACCACAATCATCGCCAACCCTTCCTTGGCTAAGTCCTTCATTACATCTAGAACCTCTCCTACCATCTCAGGATCAAGTGCAGATGTAGGCTCGTCAAAGAGCATTATCTCAGGATCCATAGCTAGAGCTCTGGCTATCGCAACACGCTGCTGCTGACCTCCTGATAGGGAGCGCGGATAGGCATTAGCTTTGTTATCAAGTCCAACTCGCGTAAGAAGCTCCATGGCTTTTGCTTCAGCATCAGCCTTGCTCACACCTTTAACATTGATAGGTGCACAGGTCACGTTCTCGAGTACTGTCATATGCGGGAAGAGGTTGAAGTTCTGGAACACCATACCCATCTTAGTTCTGATTTCATTGATATTCTGGCTCGTCACGAGTTCTCCATCGATGTATACTTCTCCGGATGTAGGAATTTCAAGTAAATTGATGCATCTAAGCATCGTGGATTTTCCAGAGCCTGAAGGTCCTACTATGCAGAGCACCTCCGCCTCGCTTACTGTCTGATCGATGCCCTTTAGCACTTCATTATCTCCATATGATTTATATAGCTTCTTAATCTCTATCATTATGCTGCTCCTCCCTCGAGCACTGGTTTGTTTTTCTCTTCCCCTATCTTCTTCTCACTTCCCTTGCCACGTCGCTCAAGAACAGCGATTAGCTTAGAAAGAGGCAGTGTTAGTAACAGATAAGCTAACGCTACGCCTATGTATGCTGGAAACGCTTCAAATGTTGCTGCGCTAAGCAGTGTACCCTTACGCAAAATCTCATGTACTCCTACATAACTCAGAACAGATGTCTCCTTGATAAGTGTTACAAACTCATTTCCAACCGCTGGAAGTATAATCTTAACAGCCTGCGGAATGATGATAAGTCTCATAGCCATAGTCTTACTCATACCGAGCGACCTCGCTGCTTCCATCTGTCCTTTATCCACAGCCTGGATTCCGCTGCGAATTACCTCAGACATATATGCGGCACTATTAAGCCCACAAACGATTATAGCAGGTATGATTAGGTTTGCCCATTTGAAGTAAAACAGATGTGTTTGTATGAACTCCGGTATTCCATAGGCGAATATAAGCGCCTGCACGAGCATAGGGGTACCCCTAACTATATCGACATATAGCTTTGAGATCCCACTTAAAAATCTATTCTTTGATGTTCTCATGAGAGCAATCAGTAGTCCGACTACCGAGCCTATGGCAACTGATAATACGCTTACAAATACAGTTGCGGGAATTCCCTTACATGAAACTAGAAAACCTGTGATATAAGCATCCATTTTGATTCCTTACTTTCTATAATCATTTAACGATATGAATATAGTAACACCATTTTATCTGTAAATCAATAATTTATTGTATTTATTTTAGTATATTAGTATATTTATGCAGATAAATGGGCGTGCATAATTTCTCATATGAATAAAAAACTCACCTTCTGCAAGGTGAGCAAAGTTTTTTAGGGGCTAGATATTTTAGGGGCAAATTTTGTATATGAAAAGCGAGGCAATTTTTACTCTTGCCCCGCTTTTCACTTTCTCATAATATGTTTTTGGGTAAACATCTGAGAAAGGAATTCATATGAATATTATCACATCTTTACTTGACATAGAAGACAATGCCTTTCCCAAATATTGTATCAGTAGTAGATTCTTTTCACGTAATGCAATGGCTCATTCATTCTCTTGACATATTTCTTAGAAACTTACAAAAAGGAATATAAAAGACGAGATGAATCTAGGGAACAAATACACTATATTAAAAATACCCTCCTTACCTAATTCCTTAGTAAAGAGGGCATTTATCGAATGATTATCATCTGTTTTAATTCTAAACGTTCTCTTATACAATACTTGTATATCAAAAACAAATAGAACTATTTAGGTGTCTAACCTCCATCTGGACTTAGCATATAAAGGTGGAACGAGTTATATTTTGAGCCATAACTCTTAGCTTTACTTCTCTTCTTTGAGCATTTGCATTGTGCTATTGCTCCACTCTTACAACCAGAAACACAAATTAATAAGCATTGTGACATAGGTGTAATCTCTCTGGATCCTACACTCTTCTTCGCTAGTTCTAACATTATACACACCTCCTTTCTTTCTATATATTTGTCAACATATTATGTTGATAAAGAATTCTGTATAATGGTTTGCTCTACTGATTCAAAATTTTCAAAGCTCCCTTTTTTCAAATCGTTATCTGTAAATTCATAATTTAATTTTTCTTTAATATCAATTACTACAAGAACAAGTTCTCTAATCGGAATTTGCAGTGTCTCATCAAAAAGACTGTGACATCTCAAATCTTGTCTTTCATCAAAATTTATATTTACCCGCTTTTGAAATATTTTTATTAATATTTCATGTATTGATGAATTATTACTCATCGCTAATTTCCTCCAAATAAAAACCATGCAATATACCTATTATAGCATCTGCTAAGCTGTCACCATCCTTGCCGTTATCAAACACCACTTTACTATTCTTTTGCACGATTTCGTTTAAGTTGGTCTTTACAAATTCTCTATCTATACTGAGATATGTTGCTTCATTATATCTTTCTGATTCTTCCAAGCAAACTTTTTTATTTGTTACATTGCATACATCAAATGTTTTCCCATATCTTTCACTAAGATCTTTGATGATGTAATCAATATCGCAATCAAGATAGTTGTTAAACGGAATATTTACTGTAATACAATCAGGATTTACTGCCCTTATTGCATTGAATAAATAATCATCCATACACTTCACAACTTTATTTGTCATCTGAGTTATACCACTTGGTATTTCTAGTAAAATTAAATCTACATCTTGGGTATATTCTACAAATTTAATCGCATGATTAATATTTAATACTAATCCTAAACTAGTTGGAATCTCCCATATTTTGTTTAAATGCTTAATCGAAAATACTTTATTGTCATTATCCTCAAAATCACAAACAAAGGAAGTTACTTTGTACCCTTTTTCAATTAAGGACTTATGTAACATCCTAATCGTTGCATTTGTATCCAGTCCGTTAAAAAGTCCTGTTACGAACACAATTGGAGTTGAAATACTATAAAGTTCTTGACTTTCTACTTCATAATTCATGGAATCGATATTGTCAAAATCATAATTTAAACAAAAATTTTTTCTGTTTTCCTTATCTAGATTGAATCCCACATGCTTTAAGACTGTGTAATCTTTAAATGTATCTTCAATTGAACATCTTGTTGCCTTGCACTTATTAAGAATTTTTTTCGAAGAAATACCATCCGCATCTTCTACTCCTGTTAAACATATCTCACAAAAAGAATATGCCCAACACTCTCTACAGATTTCAAACGTGTAGTCTTGTATATTGGAAAGTGCTTTTATTTTATCAATATCTAGTCCAGTATCTATATTACCAATATTCGTTGTATCGTAAATTTCACTGACACGTTCACATGGATAAAATTTACCTTCAACTGTTACAAAAAGCTTCTGAACACCAGGAATGCATCCTCCGGCTCTATGCCCCTCACAAGGTAAAAATTCCCTTCCTCCTAACCGTTCATCTAGTTCACAAATTCTTAAAAACTTTAAATCTAATAATTTATGTGGGATTTCATTTATTAGACCTAATCTAGATAAAAAGCAAACAAATTCATTATAAGAATACTCCCCCATAAATTTATTAGAAACACTATTAGCTTTTTTACTATAATTGTTAGAAATAAAGCTAGAAGTTATAACCGAATCAGATAACATTGGTTCATTGGAAAAGAACTCCTCAACTGTTTTGTATCCTTCGCTATTTAAAACAGTGTTAAAATGAACCATTTCTCGATAATATTCAGGATGATTTTCATATAAGTATTTAATATTATTCCACACATCATCGAAACTTCCTTTATTTGAAATAGCATATCGTCGTGAAGCATCGTGAACATCTCTTGGTCCATCTAAACTCACCATTATCGAAACATTATTTTTAACAAAATAATCAGAAATATCTTCTGATAAAAGAGTGCCATTTGTTGTAATATTTAAATACAATGCTTTGTCTGTACATACTTGCTTAATATACTCTATACATCTTTTAATCAAACTAAAGTTACATAATGGTTCTCCTCCATAAAACCCAAAGTAAAGTGTCTTACAATCTGCAGATCGCTCCACAATAAAATCTATAGACCTTTTTGCCGTATCCCAACTCATCATATTATTCTGATGTGTCCTATTATCATATCCTCCAGAATATATGCAATATCCGCATCTAAGATTACATCCTTGAGAAACTTGAAGCAAAAGTGTATCTAAATGGTTCTGTAAGAAAAATTGAATATAATCTAAATCAGGATGTTTTGATAACATGACTTTATCACTTCTCAAATATCCACGATTTATCAGATGCTTAATTTCACTATTGCAGTAAAACCTCTCATCTATCGTATTATTATTTTCACATTTGTAAAGAATTTCAAATACCTCTTCTGATATTCTTACTATTTCATTTTTATTTACATCGTAAAAATAATTTCCTACGGATGTTCTGAAAACGTGAATAAATGGTATGTTTTTCCTTTTGTTAACCATACATACGGCCTCCACATAGTCTCCTACACATATTTTAGATAAATTTCATTAGTAATTTGATCATATGCACTTTCTCTGTGAGATACTTCTATAATTATTTTTTCCTTTACTGAATCTATAGCATAATTCCTAATTGATTTTCGAGCTTCTTCATCCAAGGATGCATCGATTTCATCAAAAATATAAACATCAGCCTTTCTATATAATGCTCTTGCAATGGCCAGTCGTTGCCATTCTCCTCCTGATAAATCTGTCTCTCCAAACCAACTTCCAATTAATGTGTTTATACCTATGTCCTGAACTTTATCATTTAATTGCACTTTGACTAAAGTGTCAAATATTCTATCGTAATCAATAGTCGAATAAATATTTGAATATGTTACATTGTCTAAAAAACTTGATTCAAATTTAGCATAATCTTGAAAAACACAACTTATACATTTTCTATATGTATCTAAATTTATAAATTTCAAGTCAATACCATTGATTTTTATAGTTCCTTCATAGTCAGTGTATAGTCCCGATAATATTTTAATCAATGTTGTTTTGCCAGAGCCATTACAGCCCTGTATTCTCACATGTTCTCCTTTTTTAATCTTTGCATTTAAATTACTCAGTACAACAATATCCCCATATTTATAAGAAACATTTTCCAGCTCAATACATTCAATAGAATTAATATCTTTTAAATTGATATCACGTTGTGACTGCACAGTACTGTTATCTAAATCATAATTCAGATAATCAAACAACATTGAAACATACAGTGCTTCACTCGCTAGTTCTTCCACTCCATCACATATATTTTCTGTACTATCAAATATATTACTTACACAGTCAACATACGCACTAAAATCACCTATCATCAATTCGCGCAAAAAGGTTTTTACGATAATAAATAAGAGTATACATCCATTTAAAACCCATGAAACTCCATCAAACAAGATGCTTATTAATAAATTGCTTCGATATATATATCGATCTTGTTCATTAAATTTAGTCTGAAAATCATCATATTTATTCACAAAGTATCTACTTAAATTTAGAAATTTAATATCCTTGATACCGCGTCCCATCATTAATAAATATTTTATATACCAAGCCTTTCGCTCTTCTATTGTTCGATTAAAATGAATAATAAATCTTTTTTTATCTATTTTATATGAAACAAATGCTTTTGATACTGGGACTCCCACGCAAGGGATAATAATCCACCACCTAAAGCTTATTAATATCGATACGGCTCCTATTATTGAAACAAAATCTCTAACTATAGAACCAGTTCTTCTTACAACTGAAATGATTGCTGTCCCATTTTGACTTTGCGCTCTTGTAATCAAGTTATATGTATCAGGATTTTCATAATCTTTAAGATTAAATTCATCTGTTTTTTTTAACATCTTAATACTTAACGACTTATTAAACTCCTGTTCAAATAAAGAACTGTAATAGTTATACATACTAAGTATCAGCCCTAATGTTAAATTGACAATACAATATACAATTAGCAATACTACTATGCTTCTGAATGATCCATGTACATCTTGCAAATTATTCATTAACCTTTGTATAATTTTTATCGATATAATTGGTGCTATTCCACTAATTATCATGACTATATAAGTCAAAAATATAAAGATTTTGCTATGCTTCAGAACTTCGGAAACTGATAATATTATACTTTTGCTTATTTGACCTGGTCTTATACTTGGTTTCAAACGTCTCACCTATCAATTACTGTTTAAATAACTCGTTTCTATTTGTCTAAAATTTATCACTGTGACAATTTATTGTCAATATATATTTTGATTGATTGTATTATTTTTTTAATTAATAAACTGCAATATATAATATAGCTTTTGTTTCAACATCTTATGTATATATTTCTTGAACGCGCTATCAAAAAATATATACAGATATCACACAGTTTACAATTCTCACAGAATACTATTTCTATGGAGTAAATAACCCCAATACACCTTGAAATTTCAAGAGTTACAAGCATTTTCACCAACTCTGTTTGTCCACCCTGTATCTTCTTTCAAAAAATATATAACCGCTACATCCGTTGAAATTCCAACAGATGTAGCGGTTAGCATCAACATATTTTCTCTAAAAACCTACATTGCACTCTAATTTGAAAAATCTCTTTTTCAAATTAGACATCAATATATAAACCTACTTCTCATCCTCGTCATTTACAAGTCTCATGAAACGCTTATCAAATGCCAGCATAACAAAACCGCATGCAAGGATTAAAGCAGCAACTACACCATAAGCCTTAATAAACGAAAATCTCTCAAGGAAATTATACAGTGGTCCATATCCAAGACCCGCAAAGAAAATTACAAACGGCCAAACACCTAAAAGTGTCCCTAGCAACTGCTTAGGTGCATACTCATTAATGAACGCATTTCCAAGAGGAGAAAATACAACTTCTCCTACGGTCATAGATAAAGCAGCTAATATGATAATCCAGATTCCAACAGGAGTACCCTTACCTTCCTTAGCTAGCATAGCAGCAAATACCATGAAAAGTATACAGAATCCTAGCAGCAGAATACCTATTGCAGTCTTCTTCCACATACTCCAGTCACCTTTAGCGCGTTTGGACATCTTATACCAAATAGTCGCAAATATTGGACAAAGAATTATACAGAATAGACCGTTCGCAGAATCAAACCACGCTGTAGGCATAGTGAAATTACCTATAGTCCAATCAGCCCATCCTCTACCGCCTTGTCCAGCTGGTCCAAACTCATAGTATACAGGCATGTATACCATATACCATATGAGCCAGAAAATTCCAGAAAATACAGTTACTATAACGATTGCTGCAACACGTTTCTTTTCTCTTAAAGTAAGTGGTTCAGCAGTCTTCTCCACAGTTTCATTTGTTTCTTCGGATCTATTATCGACTTTGAATGGTCTCTTTCCTGCATCATTCTTTAAAAATCTAACTCCGAAAATCCACCAGAGTGTATCTATAACCATAAATATTCCACACGCAAGGAATAGACTTCTGTATCCGTACTTTAATGCAATCAAAGACAGGAATGTCGTTCCACAGAATGAGCCAATGTTAACAAATGAATACTGCCAACTAAATACCTTGATAAGTAATTGATCTTCTCCTTCAAATTGTCTTCCGTTTACGCCAGACAATACACCCTTAAAAAATCCTGTTCCAATCGCTACCAAAGCAATGCACAGTATTAAGCTCGTTTTACTATTTGCTTGCCATGCAACAAAGTATCCTGCACCCATCAATAGTTCTCCAACTGGTACAAGTATTCTAGGACTTATCCATCTGTCAGCAATCCAGCCGCCAATTAGCGGTGTAATATATGTGAAGGCAACCAACCATGACTGTAAAAGTGCACCTTCACCCTTAGTGAGTCCAAGACCTCCTTCTGCCACTTTCAAAACGGCAAAAACCACCATTCCCCATTTAGCTGCATAGTACGCAAGTCTCTCAAACGAAAAAGAGAGGGCGCATACATAAAACCCAAAAGGGAGTTTTCTTGATGTAGCTTCCATTTTTTCAAACCTCCTAAAGTAATAAAAATATAATTGCAAGTAACGAATATATATTAGGTATTAATATAATACGTTTCGCCAATTGCTCTTGAACCCAATTCCCTCGAGTCCATATGTTATAAAACAATTCATACTATATCACTTATTCATCACATTGTAAATTGAATTTGTACTAATTTCATATTATTTTGTTAAATTTTTACTAGCTAAAAACAAAATCCACTCTGAACCTTAGTATTTGCAAAAGAAAAAGCAACCCTTGTGTGAAGAATAATTCACTAAAAGAGTTGCTATTTTTTTATAATTTCAAGTTCTTTTATTATTTTTAATCTTTACGCGATTACTTTCTTAACGGCTTTAACGATATCAGCCTTTGTAAGTCCGTATTTTTCTCTGAGCTCAGCAGGCTTTCCCGATTCTCCAAAAGTATCCTTCTGACCTACCATTTCAACTCTCACAGGTTTATTCTTAACAACGACTTCTGCCACTGCACAACCGAGTCCACCTATAATTGAATGTTCTTCTGCAGTTACAATCGGACCATTCTCCTTGGCTGCGCTTATAATCGCCGCCTCATCAATCGGCTTGATGGTATGCATATCGATTACACGAGCATAGACTCCTTCACCAGCAAGCTCTTCAGCCGCTTCAAGCGCATCTGATACCATGATTCCAGTTGCAATGATCGTCACATCGCTGCCTTCCCGAATTACATTTGCCTTCCCAATCTTGATATCAGAACTCTCATCATAAATCACTGGTACACCAGATCTGCCCAGTCTAACGTACGCAGGGCCCTCTGTATCAACCACTTCATTTAATAGTTTCTTGGCGCTTACAGCATCAGCAGGATTTACAACGAGCATACCAGGAATCTCCCTCATAAGCGCGATATCTTCAAAAGTCTGATGGCTCGCACCATCCTCTCCTACTGTAATACCTGCGTGAGTTGCGCACACCTTTACATTTGCATTTGTATAACCAATTGAATTTCTTATAATTTCATATGCCCTGCCTGCAGCGAACATAGCGAATGTACTAGCACACACAACATGCCCTGAAAGAGCAATTCCCGCTGCCTCAGCCATTAAATCCTGTTCAGCAATGCCGCAGTTTACGAATCTTTCAGGATAAGCTTGTGCAAATCCCTTAGTCTTGGTCGAACCAGATAGGTCTGCATCCATAACGATAAGATCCTCGCGCTCCCTGCCCTTTTCCACCAGGAATTCTCCGTATGCAGCCCTAGTTGCAATCTTATCAGCCATTAGTTGTCACCTCCAAGTTCTTTTATCGCAGCAGCTAGCTCCTCGTCGCTTGGCGCCTTACCATGCCAGCCAGCATTATCTTCCATAAATGATACACCCTTCCCCTTATGTGTATGAGCGATAATTGCAGTTGGAACTCCACCGCACTTCTTTGCTTCATCAAATGCCGTGGTCAGTTCTTCAAAATTATGACCATCTACGTTTATCACGTTCCACCCAAAGCTCCTAAACTTCTCGTCTACCGGGCACACGCACTTTACATCGCTTACCTTGCCATCAATCTGAAGTCCATTCAGATCAACGATTGCAACTAAGTTGTCGAGTTTCCTATGAGCCGCTTGCATCGCAGCCTCCCACACGATTCCCTCTTGAAGTTCTCCGTCACCAGTGAGCGCATACACTCTACCAGGATTTTTATCAATCTTACCTGCGATAGCCATTCCTACTGCAGCAGAAAATCCCTGTCCGAGCGAGCCTGTCGACATCTCAATCCCAGGAACCTTGCTCATATTAGGATGTCCTTGGAATTTGCTGCCCACCTGTCTGAGCGTCATCATTTCGTTTACTTCGTAAAAGCCTCTCTCCCCGAGTGCTGCATAAAGCGCAGGAACCGCATGTCCCTTGGATAACACAAATTTATCTCTATCTGCCATCTTCGGATTCTTTGGGTCGATATTTAGCTCACCAAAATATAGCGTTGCAAGAATATCAGCAGAAGATAATGAACCTCCCGGATGACCTGACTTTGCGGCATGAATTGCCTTTAGAGCATTGATTCTGATTCTGCGCGCTTTTTCAGCGAGCTCAGCATAGTTGTTAGTATTCACCATATCCTCCTACAATGAAATTTTGAAAACTAATTGTGTTATTTGTGTTTATATTTAAATAGAAATATCTTGAAGCTTTTTATATATTATTTGTTATTGATAATTTAATTGTTGTAGTCGTCGTTGAAATTGTCTTCCCGGTATGTAAGGCAGTCGCTTTCATCTCTAGATTTTAAGCACCAGCCTTGCCATCGTAAAATACGTGCCGAGCGCGACCATGTCGGTAAGTGAAGCCATCATCGGGCCAGCAATAAGAGCCGGGTCAATGCCGATTTTCTTAGCAATCATAGGCAGTAGAGCACCGATGCATTTTGCGATGATAACGATTAATACCATCGACAGGCACACCGTAAGCGCTACCAAAGAGCCGTTATGGTCAAATGCCACTATCCTCATGTAGTTCAATATGCTGACACATATGCCGACTATAATTCCTATGCGAAATTCCTTCCATAGAACTCTAAGAACATCCGATAACTCGAGGTCTCCCGTAGCCATACCTGTGATAATTACTGTAGACGACTGAGTTCCTGAGTTACCACCAGTGCCCATTAGCATCGGCATATAAGCTACTAGCGCGATTACTGCAGAAAGTGATTTCTCAAAACTAGCAATCATGCCTCCGGTAAATACATAAGATACCATGAGCACTAGTAGCCATGGCAGTCTAGCCTTGACGTGCATAAGGACGGGTGTATCGAGGTAGTCCTTGTCTGTGTTATCGATGACACCTCCCATACGCTCCATATCCTCGGTGTTCTCTTCTTCGATTACGTCGAGGATATCGTCGAAAGTGATGATTCCGACCAATCTGTCTTCATTATCAACTACCGGTATCGCGATAAATCCGTATTTCTTAAATAGTTCAGATACTTCTTCCTGGTCATCATCAACATGAGCGAAGATGATGTCTTCTTTCATAATATCGGAGACCTTAGTATTCTCATCTGCGAGCACCAAGCTTCTGAGCGAAACTACTCCGACTAGCTTACGACCACCATCGAGAACGTAACAGGAGTAAATCGTCTCCGAATTCATTCCCACATCACGAATATGGTCGAGAGCCTCACGCTTAGTCATATTCTTGCGCAAATTTATATAATCCGGAGTCATCAGCGAGCCAGCACTATACTCCTTGTACATAAGGAATGTATTTATCTGCCTACGCTCGTTCTTAGGCGTCTTATCTAAAATCTTATCTACGATGTTGGCTGGAAGTTCTTCGAGCACGTCGATCATATCGTCGAAGTCCAGAGCATCGATTATGTATTTGATCTCGGGATCAGTGATAATGTTGATAATCTCAACCTGATCGTCAACATCAAAGTGTGCGAATACCTCAACCGATATATCTTTTGGAAGCGTGCGAAACAGTATGATAGCTGTCTGCATGCTATACTTTCGCATCACTTCTTCGAGTAGCTCAGCAATATCTACTGCGTTGAATTTTAACAGTTCATCCCTACAACGGAAATATTTCTTTTCTTCGAGGAGTTCGAATATCTTTTCTTTGCTTTCTTCAAAAGCCTGTTCCTGGTCAATCAAGTTTGTATTTTCCACTGGCCTCCTCCTCATTCTATAATTTAGTACTGCGAATATTCATTATATATCGAAATAGTCTTTTCGATAACCCCTAATATCCGAGCATCATACGAATTTCGTCTTCTGTTATGATTTTTACACCGAGTTCCGCCGCTGCCTTGTTCTTTGACGAACCTGATTCAGGATTGTTGGTCACGAGATAGCTAGTGTTTTTACTAACGCTTCCTGCAACCTTCCCTCCCTGCGTCTCAATCTCCTTCTTGAGTTCGGTGCGGCTCTTATAATGCTCAAGGCTGCCAGTTATAACAAAGGTTTCACCCGATAAAGCTGTCCCCACCTGCTCATAGCTCTCATCGATGTCGAGTTCGCCCACTAGATCCAAAACGACAGACTTGTTGTGTTCATCTGCAAAAAAAGCCTCATAGTCTCTAGCCATAACTTCTCCGATGCCACTTACGGATATAAGTTCATCGTAAGTGAGCGAAGAAATTTTAGCCCATTTATTCTCATACGCTCTCGCAATCTGCGCTGCAGTAGTAACACCAACTCCAGGTATACCAAGTGCAACAAGAATCCTAGCTGGTACTGTATGGCGAGACTTCTCTATCGATGATGATAATTTATCATATGACTTTTTACCGAAACCATCTAATTCTACGATTTCATCCCTATGATTCTCTAGTCGGAATATATCAGCGAAAGACTTGATATAACCGAGTCCTATGAACTTTAGCAAGGTCTGTTCAGATAGTCCCTCGATATTAAGCGCATCCCTCGATACGAATAGGGAAAATCTCTTCACCTGCTTAGCCAGGCAATTTGGATTTGTGCATGTAAGCACCTTTGTGCCTGTCATAAGCTTTATCTCTGTAGCACCATCGCACACTGGACAATGGCTAGGAAGCTCAATATTCCCACTCTTAGTAAGGTTATCGCCAATCTGCGGTATTATCATATTCGCCTTGTATACGGTGATAGTATCACCGATGCCTAGCTTCAGGGTTTCCATTATATTAAGATTATGAACCGATGCTCTCTTAACTGTGGTTCCTTCGAGTTCTACCGGGTCAAATATAGCAATTGGATTTAGCAGACCAGTTCTCGATGGGCTCCATTCGATTTCACGGAGAATTGTCTCCGCTTGCTGATCTGCCCACTTGAAAGCCAGAGAATCACGCGGAAATTTCGCGGTCGTTCCAAGTGTAGCCGCATATTCTAAATCCTCTAATGTCAGTACGAGACCATCAGACGGAATCTCGAAACTATGCACTCTCTCTGCATAATTGTCTATCGCTTCGAAAATATTCTTGTTATCCACTTTCACGAATTCAACCACGTCGAAGCCTTGCTCCGCCATCCATTTCATCTGGTTGGATCTCAGCCCTTCATAATCAACGCCATCCGCTTCGCTGAGCGTGAAAGCATAGAACCTAACATTTCTCTCAGCTGTAATTTTGCTATTTAGCTGCCTTACGCTACCGCTGCATAGGTTTCTCGGATTCTTATACTTTGCATCTGCGTCGTCAATCGCCTCATTGATTCTATCAAATTCCTCATAGGTGATAACCGCCTCACCACGAATTACGACATGTCCTTTGTAAGGAATGTGCTTTGGTACATTGACAAACACCCGTGCATTAGGCGTGATAACCTCACCAATATCCCCGTTTCCACGTGTCACGGCCTTAACTAGCTCTCCTCCCTCGTATGTGAGAACTACAGTTAAACCGTCAAGCTTCCACGATAAAAGTCCTTCATGATCTCCAAGCCAAGCCGCGAGCTCCTCACGGCTCTTAGTCTTATCAAGGCTAAGCATACGGCTTCTGTGCCTTTCCTTAGGGAGCTCCGACTGAACTGTGTATCCTACATTCTTAGTCGGACTATTAAGAGGAGTATACCCCGTCTCCTTCTCAAGTGATTCAAGCTCATCGTACAGCGCATCGTATTCGTAATTGCTCATAATCTCACTAGCCTCGTCATAGTACGCTGCCGAAGCCTCGTTAAGAGTTTCTATTAACTCCTCTATCCTTCTCTTCTTGTCATCAAGATTCATAATGTCCCCTATTTAATTCTCTTACTGTTAGTGAATTCGTTCCTGTAAATCCCATTGCCTAGGTAGTAACTACTCGACTTTAGTTAGCTTGACGAAGCCCTTGCCAAGCTTTTTAATCCCAACGGAATCAAAGGCAATAGTCAGCGTTTTAGCATCCTGATCTATGAGCAGACCTTCTCCGAACTTCGGATGGCGAATCCTGTCTCCTGCCTCAAAGCCTTCGTTGCTTATACCCTTGGAAGCCTGTTTCTTAGCGAATTTCAGTGCATCAAATGGTTTAGAGAAGCTGGCATCATAGCCATCTGCACTACCTTCATATCTCCCCTTGAATTCTCTCATTCCGAGTATTCCGCCGTCTCCGCAGATTCCGCCTGCATTAGCCGACCTCTCTGCTACTGTCGGATCACCATCTAGGAGATCTGTGTCCATCTCTCTCATGAATTCCGATTCAATCGTGAAGTCCGTCCTACCGTAGAGCATCCTAGTCTGCGCACCTGTTAGGTAAAGCTTTCTCATAGCTCTTGTAATTCCAACGTAACAGAGCCTGCGCTCCTCCTCCATCTTGCTTGGATCATCCATAGATGCTGACCCTGGGAACAAACCGTTTTCCATACCCGGCATGAAAACCACTGGAAATTCAAGTCCCTTAGAGCTATGCAGTGTCATCATCACAACCGCATCTTCGCTCTCATCTCTATTATCTATGTCCGATAGCAGTGCGATTCTCTCGAGGAATGACTGGAGCAAGGTGGGTTCTTTTACATCAAATCCATCTTCTCTTAACCTATCTCTCTCCTCTCTGAACTCGTCTTCTTCATCTGTCAGCACTGAGCCTGCTGCTTTTTCCTCGAATTCTACTATCACCGAGCGCAGCTCCAGGATGTTCTCTATCCTCGCATCCGCTTCTACTGTATTTTCTGCTTCGAGTGCTGTCAGATAACCTGAGCGTCTAATCAGATTGTCATATATATCTGAAAGCTCCATATTATCCTGTTCAGTTCCTAGTTCATCGAGCATCGTAACTAAATCTTCTACTGCAGCTCTCGATTTCCTTGACAGCGAACCCAGAACCTCCTGCTCCTTGAGTGCTTCAAATATGCTTAGTTTGTATGCCTTGGCATATGAAACTATTCCGCCGAGGCTCTTCGGCCCTAGTCCCCTCTTAGGCTCGTTTATTATCCTCGCCATAGCCACATCATCACTGGGATTTTCGACGAGGTGCATGTATGACATCACATCTTTGATTTCCTTGCGGTCGTAAAATCTAGTGCCGCCTAAAACCCTGTACGGGATGCCTCTAAATGAAAACTTTTCTTCGAACGGTCTAGACTGTGCATTCTTTCGGTACAGGATGGCCATATCGTTAAACGGAATACCCTCTTCATCATGCAAACGCTGAATTTCACCGCCTACATACCAAGCCTCTCGCTGTTCATCCTCGAGTCTTCGGTACGTTATCTTGCTGCCTTCATTCCTGTCCGTCCAAAGCTCTTTCGCCTTACGGTTTCTATTGTTAGCAATGACAGAGTTAGCTAAATCTAGTATGTTGGCATCGGACCTGTAGTTCTGCTCTAGTTTGATGACCTTGGTTTCAGGAAAATCCTTCTCGAAGTCGAGAATATTCCTAATATCTGCACCTCTCCATTGATATATACATTGGTCGTCATCACCGACCACGCATAGATTATGGCTCTTCTCGGCCAAAGCATGTATGAGTTTGTACTGAAGATAATTTGTATCCTGATACTCATCTACCATTATATATTTAAATCTCTCTTGGTAATACGAAAGAACCTCGCTACTCGCTTCAAACAGCTTGACTGCATTCCAGAGGAGGTCATCAAAATCCATAGCGTTATTCTGCTGTAGATCTTCCATGTATCTCGCGTATACCTTTGCGACCGTCTCGGCTTTGAAATTCATAGAGTTGTTCTCTATATAATCGTCGGGATCTTCCTCAGCCTCCTTACAAGAGCTTATTACACTCCCAAGGTAAGAAACCGGATAAATCTTCTCATCAATCTTAAGGTCTTTGACGATTCTTTTGAGAAGAGCCTTCTTATCTGACTCATCGTATATCGAAAATCCGTTTTTAAATCCTAGAACCTCTCCATGATTTCTGAGTATGCGAACACACATGGCGTGAAATGTCATCACCCACATGCCTCGAGTACCTCCAGTCAGCGACTCAATTCTATCCTTCATCTCCCCGGCAGCTTTATTTGTAAATGTAACAGCCAAGATATTATAAGGGCTCACCCCATTTTCTAGCATGTATGCTATACGGTGAGTCATCATAGTGGTCTTACCGCTTCCAGCACCTGCCAAAATCAGCAGTGGTCCCTCCATATGCTTTACCGCTTCTTGTTGCTCTTTATTAAGTCTGCTCAGATCCATTTTTCTCAACTTTCTTCCATAAAATAATTACTTTTAATTTTATCATAGTGCCCTGCATTAATCTAATATTAAAAATCTGTCAAAGTATTGAATAATCATCATTCTGACTTTATTTATAGCGCATTTCTGCATATTGTATACACGTTGACAGCGTATTATCAGAGTGCTAAAATTCAACTATATGGTGCATAGGCACCAGAATTTATATATTTTTATATTGTATTTTTTGTAAGGAGTTTAAAATGGCTAATATTTCACAAAAGTACATCGACATCGCTAAGAAGAACTATCCAAACGAGCCTGAGTTCCTTCAGACTGTAGAAGAAGTTCTACTATCAATCGAGCCAGTTCTTGAAGCTCATCCTGAGTATGAGAAGGCTGGTCTTGTAAAGAGACTTATCGAGCCTGAAAGAATGATTTCGTTCAGAGTTCCTTGGGTTGATGATAATGGTGAAGTTCAGGTTAACAGAGGATACAGAGTGCAGTTCAACAGCGCTCTAGGACCATATAAGGGTGGTCTAAGATTCCAGGCTAATGTTTATCCAGGAATCCTTAAGTTCCTCGGATTTGAGCAGATTTTCAAGAATTCCCTAACAGGACTTCCAATCGGAGGTGGTAAGGGTGGTTCTGACTTCGATCCAGCTGGAAAGTCGGATGCAGAAGTTATGAGATTCTGCCAGAGCTTCGTAACAGAGCTCTACAAGCACATCGGACCTAACACTGACGTACCTGCTGGAGACATGGGTGTAGGCGGCAGAGAAATCGGTTTCATGATGGGTCAGTACAAGAGAATGACTAACCAGTATGACGGAACATGGACTGGTAAGGGAACTACAAACGGCGGACTAAACGGAAGAACAGAAGCTACTGGTTTCGGTATCGTATTCTTCGCTAGAGAGGTCCTCAACCACTTCGGTGATTCCCTTGAAGGAAAGACTGCAGTTGTTTCCGGATTCGGTAACGTATCTTGGGGAACAATCACTAAGCTAGTTGAACTAGGTGCAAAGCCAATCACAATTTCTGGACCAGACGGATACATCCTCGACGAGGAAGGAATCACAACACCAGAGAAGATTAATACACTTCTTGAGCTACGTAACTCTGGAAAGAACGTTTGTGCACCTTACGTAGAGAAGTTCCCTAACGCTAAGTTCATCCCTGGAAAGAGACCTTGGGAAGTTAAGGCTGATCTATACCTACCTTGCGCTATGCAGAACGACATCACTATGGATTGGGCTAAGGAAATGGTTGCTAACGGAGCTAGATACCTCATCGAGGGAGCTAACATGCCTACAACAAACGAGGCTGTTCAGTACCTCATGGAGAATGGTTGCGTAGTTGCTCCTTCCAAGGCTGCTAATGCTGGTGGAGTTGCTTGCTCTTGCCTCGAGATGGCACAGAATGCTGAGCACCTCATCTGGAACAAGGAGAGAGTATACGCTGAGCTAGAGAACATCATGGTTCACATCTTCAAGATCACAGAGGAAGCTTGTGCTAAGTACAACCTCGGTGAAAACCTCGTAGCTGGTGCTAACATCGCTGGATTCGAGAGAGTTGCAGAAGCTATGATGATGCAGGGCATTGTATAAGCTCTGATAATCGGAGATATACCACCAAATATTAAAAAAGTGGGGATGCATTAGCATCCCCACTTTTTTTCGTTACGATTTGCTACTCATGTGGCCTATATGTGATCTACAGGTGCTTTAGCTATCTCTTAATCACTCTAGTTATCACTTATCCGCTCTAGCTAATTCTTAGTCAACCTAGTTGCCCTTTAGTTGCTCTAGCTATATCTATAGA
Organism: Mogibacterium diversum; assembly: GCF_938028775.1. Classification (GTDB taxonomy): domain Bacteria; phylum Bacillota; class Clostridia; order Peptostreptococcales; family Anaerovoracaceae; genus Mogibacterium; species Mogibacterium diversum_A. The sequence continues at coordinate 13,607 of NZ_CALIZG010000018.1, read as the reverse complement.
GCCCCTACTAGATCAATTCCAGGCTTCAGTGTTGCTGCACCCGGAGCCCATCTAGCCGGGCAAACCTGATCACCATGCTCAGCTACGAACTGGCTGGCTTGAAGCTTTCTTAACAGCTCTTCTGCATTTCTTCCAACATTTCCTGCATTCACTTCATATACTACAATCTTTCCCTCAGGATTCACTATGAAGCTTCCTCTTTCTGCAATGCCTTGATCTTCGATTAGAACTTCAAAGTCTCTTGCGAGAGCCTGTGTAGGGTCGGCGAGCATCGGATAAGTAATCTTGCCAATACTCTCCGAATTATCGTGCCATGCCTTGTGCACAAAGTGAGTATCGCAAGATACTGAATATACCTCGCATCCAGCTTTCTGGAACTCTGAATACTTTAGCTGAAGATCCTCGAGCTCCGTTGGGCACACGAAAGTAAAATCAGCTGGGTAGAAAAAGAAAACGCTCCACTTTCCTAATATATCCGCTTTGGTAATAGTTTTAAACTCATCATTCACATAAGCCTGAGCTGAAAAATCCGCTACTTCTTTATTAATTAAAGACATACCAATATCCTCCTTTATTTAGTTAGTTCTATCTAACTCATGCATTTTTCAAAAGGCAGGCTGTGAATTACATACCTGTCTTTAAATGCAGAAATATTTTTATGAGAGTTAGTCCTCTCTTACTCACAATATAACCTTTGATATCGTGAATGTCAATCCCTTTTTTAGATTACGCAATTATATATCACGCTATCGATATTCATCATTCATTTTGCATAGTTCATACATCTATATCTACCTATTAGTGCCAAATATCACTCTACCTGCTCATTTTAATTGATGATTTTAACGATTAAAGTTATATATGATATTGATAGATAATTATCAATATCAAGATTTAAATTTATTTTATAACCTATGTATTCATTTGTATATAAGACTTATCGCCTTCTGTCGCTCTTTATAACCCTTAAAATTCCAATATTTTTAGATTTTGTTTACAATATAATCTTGTTGCTTTCTTTTCAAATTCATGTCAATATATTAACAAATAGCAGGTATTCTCACTTTTAGAGAATGCTTGCACATAAAATTCTTAATGAAAGTAACAAAATTTAAAAACTGGAGGTAACACGATGAAAGGCTTTGCAATGCTAGAAATTGGTAAGACTGGTTGGATTGAAAAGGAACGTCCAAAGTGCGGACCGCTTGATGCTATTATCAAACCGCTAGCTTTATCCCCTTGCACTTCTGATATTCACACCGTATGGGAAGGCGCACTAGGAGACAGACACAACATGATTCTAGGTCACGAAGGCTGTGGAGTTGTCGAAGAAGTTGGTGAGCTCGTTAAAGATTTTAAGGTTGGTGACCGTGTAATGGTTGCTGCTATCACTCCAGATTGGTCTTCGCTAGAAGCTCAGGGTGGATACCCTATGCATTCTGGCGGAATGCTATCAGGCTGGAAGTTCTCGAACTTCAAAGACGGTGTATTCGGTGAGTATTTCCATGTAAATGATGCAGACGGAAACCTCGCACATATGCCAGAGGCTGTTTCTCCAGAAGAAGCTTGTATGTTATCTGACATGGTTCCTACTGGATTCCACGGTGTTGAGCTTGCAGATATTCAGTTCGGTGACACTGTACTAGTAAACGGAATTGGTCCTGTTGGTCTGATGAGTGTTGCTGGAGCAAACCTAAAGGGCGCTTCAAGAATTATCTGTGTAGGAACAAGACCTGCTTGCAGAGAAGCTGCTAAGAAATACGGTGCAACTGATTTTATCAGCTACAAGGAAGGCTCAATCGATGAGCAGGTTCTTGAACTAACTGGTGGCAAAGGAGTAGACAAGGCTATCGTTGCTGGTGGCGGAGTTGAATCCTTTGATCCTATCATCAAGGCTCTTAAGCCAGGTGGAAAGATTGGTAACGTAAACTACCTGGGTTCCGGCACCTACGTAACAATTCCTCGAGTTGAGTGGGGATGCGGAATGGGTCACAAGATGATCACAGGTGGACTAATGCCTGGTGGTAGACTAAGACTCGAGAAGCTCGCTAGCCTAATCGAAGTTGGTAAGCTCGATGTTAGACACCTAATCACACACAGATTTGATGGCTTTGAGCATGTTGAGGATGCGCTTATGCTCATGAAGGATAAGCCTGCTGACCTAATCAAGCCAGTTGTTAATATCGGCAAATAGAGCTGAATTCCCCGGCCCTGATGGATGTCTTAGGGCATTTCCCCTGCGGCCGGGGGTTTAATATATTCGAAGCGGAAACTATTGCGAAGAGGATTGTATTTTTATGAAGGTACTGATTATTTCTGGCTTTCTAGGAGCTGGGAAGACCACGTTTATCAAGGCGATGTCAAATACATTAAATCGAGATTTCGTAATACTCGAGAACGAATATGCATCGCTTAACATTGATGAAGATATTTTAAAAGAAGAATCGGGACTTAGTGTATGGGAACTCACCGAAAAGTGCATTTGCTGCACTGGCAAGACCGATTTTGCCTTAAACATCCTTACAATTGCGAATTCCATTGCCCCAGAATATCTCATCGTTGAACCTACTGGCGTCGGCTACCTTTCTAATGTAATAAACAACATTTCGCAGATTGAATATGAGCAGATTGAAATGCTAGCACCGATTACTATTATCGATCCAAATAAGTTTTTCGAGCATATGCGTGAATATCACGAACTGCTTACCGACCAGATAAAATGTGCAGATACTATTATTTTATCAAAGTGTGATAAGTCGGTCGATGTTGATATAGAGACTGTTGTCTCTGAGGTAAAAGCTATTAACGCTGATGCAAATATTATCAGCAAGCATTACAGCAGTCTGCCTCACACCGCATGGGAAGAGTTTCTGCTTCGAAAGAGAGATGGCAGCATTGAGATTCCTGAACCCCAGGAAGAAACTGAGTTCGAGAGTATCAGTGTTTCAAACGCAGAGTTGCCTTATATTGGCAATGCTGTATTATTCCTAGAGGATTTGATTAGAAAAAGATACGGGAATATCATTCGTGCCAAAGGTACTATGGTTGTTTCGGACACCTTGATCAGATTCGATGTCTCCGATGGTAACTATGCTATTTCTCAGGCGGAACCAGAGTCAAAGCGAGGTTGTGTGTTTATCGGTGATGATATCAAAGCTGGTGATTTAAGAATTAAATTAATACCTATCAGCTTTGAACGACCTAGCTTTGGTAAACTGAGAAAAGCAGCCACCAGATAAAAGAAGTGAGCATTTAAGCTCACTTCTTTTATATTTATGACTATTTAGGATGTAATTTATATAGAGCTTGGTCTTATAGGATGTCTATTACCTCACCAGAAAGCGCTTTATTCATACTTCTAACCGCACAGAATTTTCCGCACATACTGCAAGTATCGGAGTGGTCTTCCTCTGGCATTCTTGACTCTCTTATTGCTTTTGCAGTCTCTGGATCAAGCGCCTCGAGCCACTGTGCATCCCAGTCGAGCTTTCTTCTAGCCTTCGCCATTCTATCGTCCTGGTCACGGGCTCCAGGAATCCCCTTGGCAATATCTGCGGCATGAGCAGCTATTTTACTAGCGATGATACCGTCATGAACGTCATCTACATTTGGCAGCGCAAGGTGTTCTGCCGGTGTAACGTAACATAGGAACGCAGCACCAGACCAGGCAGCAATAGCACCACCTATAGCAGCAGTGATGTGGTCATATCCTGGTGCAATATCTGTAACGAGAGGTCCGAGCACATAAAATGGCGCACCCTTACACAAAGTTTCCTGAATCTTCATGTTCGCCTCAATCTGGTCCATTGGCACATGGCCTGGACCCTCAATCATAACCTGTACGTCCCTAGCCCATGCTCTATCTGTCAGCTCACCAAGTCTAATCAATTCCTCAATCTGACAGTTATCCGTTGCATCAGCGAGGCATCCCGGTCTACATGCATCCCCAAGGCTTATCGTTACATCGTGTTCACGACAAATTTCTACGATTTCATCGAAGTACTCATAGAATGGATTTTCTTCACCCGTCATGGTCATCCATGCAAATACAAGGCTTCCGCCTCTGCTGACTATATTCATCTCTCGAGTACCGTTCTTAATCTGCTCAATCGTCTTGCGTGTTATTCCGCAGTGCAGAGTTACAAAATCAACTCCGTCTTCAGCATGCATCCTGATGACATCTAGGAAATCCTGTGCAGTGAGAGTATTTAAATCTCTCTGATAATGGATTACAGAATCGTATACCGGAACTGTTCCGATCATCGCTGGACACTCGGTGCAGAGTTTCCTTCTAAAGGGCTGCGTGTCACCATGACTTGATAAATCCATGATTGATTCCGCACCGAGCTCAACCGCGCTCATAACCTTCTTCATTTCAATATTGTAGTCCTTGCAGTCCCTGCTTATGCCGAGGTTAACATTCACCTTCGTCCTCAGCATTCCTCCAACACCATTTGGATCGATTGATGTGTGATGTATATTTGCTGGTATAACCATCTTGCCCTCTGCAAGCAGTGGTAGCAGTTCATCTACCGATCGATTTTCTTTTGCCGCAACAGTTTCAAGCTCTGGTGTAACTATTCCCATTCTTGCTGCTTCTATTTGTGTCGAATAAGTTCTTGTCATTTCTTCCTCTTTTCCGCCTTTTTCAGACCATTAATTGCAATTATAAATTTCCCTTTTCCCATTCCCCTTAAAATATCTTTCATTGTCTCACGAGCGCTCCGTGATCTACCGAGCCATTACTTGTTCCTATGTGCATATCACTCTTAAGAGCTGCTGTCACGTATTCCTTGCCTCTATCAATAGCTGCTTCAAGCGTTAGCCCTTTCGCCATATTTGCTGCTATTGAGCTAGATAGAGCACATCCTGTCCCGTGCGAACTTGTTGCATCTATCCTCTCGCCTTTAAATTCAACCATGCATCCTATCCTATTCTCATCACTAGCAGTCCACAGATAATCTGTAGCATGGTAATCTTCAGCATGACCGCCTTTGATGAGTACATTACAGCCACAGCTTTGACCTATGAAGCATGCTAGCTCGGGCGCTGATAGATTTGCTGAATTTCCATGAATCGGCGTTTGAGACTGGAACTGGGATTGAGACTGAACTTGCGTTTTAATTTGAGATAGAAATTTAGATTTAGCTTGAGCTTGCATCTGCCCATTACCTTCTAACTTAAGGTTTTGACATCCTATAATCTCGCATATTCTCTTAGCTTCCGGCAGGTTGGGTGTCACTAGAGTCGATAAAGGAAAGAGCTTTTCTATCAAAGCTTTTAACACTTTATCACCCGCAAATTCTACTCCACTAGTCGGAGCGATTACGGGGTCGACGATTATATTTTCAAGACCATGCCGCTCAATTAACTTCACTACTACATCAATCTGCTCGGCCGAAACAATCATGCCCACCTTTATTGCATCCGGTCTTATATCGCATAGAATCTCATCAATCTGTCTATATAAGAAGTCAGCCGGAACTGGCATAACATCAGATACACCAAGCGTGTTTTGTACCGTAAGCCCGGTGACTACCCCCATCCCGTAGCAGTCTTCTGCAAATATGGTCTTTATATCTCCCTGAATACCCGCTCCGCCGCTTGGATCACTGCCTGCGATTGATAGAACGGTCGGAATTTTCATATCCCCGACCTCACCTTTTCGTGCTGCAGCTTATCAGCCATGTTTCTTAAATCCTCTGCGCTTTTCTTGACATCCTGCGTCCCGAACAGAGCCGAAATAGCTGCGACTCCAGCAAGATGACGACCTGCTAGTGTACCGATATTATTGACATTGATGCCACCGATTGCGATGACAGGGATTTTTACAGAACTGGTTATCTGATCGTATACTTCAAGACTTGGAAGTTTTATAGCATTACCCTTTGAATTAGAGCCAAAAGCTGCCCCTACCCCTACGTAATCCGCACCTTCAGCTTCTGCAGCTAGTGCTTCCTTAAGATTGTGTGCAGTTGCACCGATAATCTTTTCATCGCCAAGAAGTTTCCTTGCCTCAGCTATTGACCCATCACTCAGTCCTAGATGGACACCATCTGCATCTGATGCTATGCAGATTTCCAGATCATCGTTAATTATCAGTGGAACTCCTGCTTCGTCACAGATGGGCTTAATCTCCGAAATCACATCTAGTATCTGTTCTTTATCTAAATGCTTTTCTCTAACCTGCATACACGTCATACCGCCATCAATCGCTTGCATAGCGGCATCTCTATATGTGATACCCTGCAGAGTTTCACCTCCGAGTATTCCATATAGTCTAAGCTTTTCGTGCAAGGACGACTTACTTAATCCTTGTTTAACCGTTTTTTTCATAGTTTTAACTCCTAATGTAATGCTATGATATTTCGTGTAATAAAAAATGTGTAACACCCTAGCTTGGGTATTACACATGTAATTCAGCACTCTCCCTACGTTGGCATTATCCAAATCAGGTTCAGAGTCGTAATGTATTTCAACATCACCTCTCAGCGATACCGCTCCCCTTGCTCGTTATATTCTCTTGTTTACCTAATAATTATATATCAGCGGTGTATGCATTTCAATACATTGGTAACCGAATATTATTTTATTTACTAACAATCCTCACTTTGTAGGCTATAAGCTCTCAAGTGCATGCTTAATAATTTCAGGTAGCTTTCTGCACTTAGCCTCAGATATGGATGCAATCGACACTCTCACACCCTTATCCATCGGTACGCAGTACACATCACTCTCCTCAAGCTTTGCACTTAATGCATCTGGATTTTCGCATGGAATAGATACGAAAAAGCCTGCTCTAAACGGTACTATTTTGAGATTAACTTTCTTAGCTTCCTCTTCAAAAGCTCTTCCGCGCGCCAGCAGCATATCACGGAATTCCTTGCGTTCTTCGTCTACCTTCGCCAGAAGTTCTTTATCACTGTAAATCTTTGCGATTACTTCCTGTGGTCCACGAGGTGAGTTTGACCAGGTGGATCTGCTTGAATACGAGCATACCTTTACGAACTCATCAGCGATTTCTTCACTGTCAGCTAGACAAATCAGTGCCGCACACCTAAATCCGTAGAAGGTGAACGTCTTTGAAGTGCTGTATGCAAGTAGTGGTAGCACGTTACTTTTAAGCTTTTCAAGCTCTGGAATAAACTCTCTAACCTTCTTCTCATCCCCAGCAAAATCGATATATGCTATGTCTACAACTAATGCCACTACTTTGTCATCTGGCACCTTGTTAAGAATCTCAATTACACTCTTCCATTCTTCAAGAGAAAGCGAATATCCCGTAGGGTTATTCGCAGGAGTATTGAGAATCAGAACTAATCTATCCTGTATACGCAGCAGCTTGTTCACCTTATATTCGAAATCAGCTAGATTAAATTTACCATCCTCATCGAACATTTCAAAAGTCTCAAAACCACGTCCCTGCTCTGCCGCAATATTCTTGTAGTTCGGCCAGCACCAGTTGTGAGTCAAAATCTTATCTCCTGGACAAGAATAATTCGCAATGGCATTTCTAAGCGAGCCTGTACCTCCTGGCGTTGAAACTATCCCTATATGTCTAGATGTTTCATAACCACCGAGTGCTGCCTGTATTGCCGCCTCCTTAAACCCTGGAGTTCCTGCAATTGGAGCATATTCAGCGTACTGTGATGGTTCAAGGCTCTTCACCGCCTCATCTACAGAAGATAGCACTATTAACCCCCCATCATCATCTAACAAAGCTCCAATTGTTGCATTCGCAACATTTTCGTGTCCTTTCTCCTTTATAGCTGCTTTCGCTCTGCCACTAATTCCGAATACCTTATCTTGCTTCGGAATCTCTCTGCCATTTAGTGCTGCTAAACCCATCTTTTCCCCTTTCCTTCGTATACGTCCAATCTCCATCATCTTTATATTGAACCCCTTATCGCTAAACTTCTCCTCATACTCAGTCATGATATTGTCCTCATTATAAGGCGAAGCATGCAAGTCCCTAGTGAACTCTCGGATTCTTAAATTCGATGCAATTACTTCATTTATCGAGTAGTTGAATAAATCGGTGTTGTCGGTCTTGAACCTAACGACCCCATCTTCCTTGAGCACATCGAAATACTGCCTGAGCTTGCCACGGTAAGTTAACCTCTTCTTGGCGGAGTAGTTCTTTGGTAGTGGATCACTGAAATTAAGATAAATTCCGTCAAGTTCGCTATCGATAAACCATTCGTGCAGGTTCTCGATAAACTCTGGAATGAACACGACATTAGTCAGTCCAAGCTCATGCACTTTTTCCATTGCGCGGAGTAGCACGCTCTTATGACCTTCTACAGCGATGAAGAAATTATTTGGTTCACGGGAAGCAAGCTTAGAGATAAATCTACCTTTACCACATCCCACTTCCATATAAATCCCTTTGCTATCACCAGCGCGCTCTGCCCATTTTCCGCGTATCTCTGCTGGATTATATACCAATATATCTTCGAATCTGGCGTATTTCTCTTCCAGATTTTTCACTTTTCTCTGTCTCATATATTCTCCTGTTTTATATAGATTATATGGTTAAAAACCTGCTGGCAACAAGCACCCCGAGGAATATTATCAGCATCAGTGCCGCCACTACATCACGTTTCTCAAATCTAGTCTCATTAAGTTTCGTCCTACCGTTACCACCTCGGTAACACCTTGCCTCCATAGCTAGCGCAAGGTCTCCCGCAATCCTAAACGAACTCACGAAAAGTGGCACTATTATCGGAATCATACTCTTAGCCCTCTGGATAATGTTCCCAGATTCGAAGTCCGCACCTCTCGATTGCTGCGCCTTCATGATTTTATCCGCCTCGTCCATTAATACAGGGATGAATCTGAGCGCAATTGTCATCATCAGTGCGATCTCATGTGCAGGAAGACCAAGTCTAGAGAACGGACTGAGGAGCTTCTCAATGCCATCTGTTAATTCAGTCGGTTTTGTGCAAAATGTCAGAAGCGAAGTGCCTATAATCAGCAGCACTAGTCTTATGCCCATAAATGCAGCCCTATATAGTCCCTCATAGGTAATCCTCAGGAATTTCCACTGCCAAAGTATGGTTCCATCCATCATAAATATGTTAAGAATCATAGTGAATGCAATGATTAACACTATCGCCTTAAGCCCTCGCACCATGTACGAGAACGGAACACGCGACAGCTTAATTACTATTCCAACTGCAACCGCCGCAACTGCAAATCCCCAAAGCTTATTTACCAGAAAAAGGCCCACGAGATACGCAAATACACCGAGCACCTTAGTGCGCGCCTCCAGCCTATGAATCGGAGATTCCACCGGATAATACTGACCAAGCGTTATGTCTTTAATCATACTACCTTTGCCTCTCCTTTAACTGCTCCGCGATGTACTTAGCAGCTTCTCTCTCTTCAAAAATAGGCTTAAACTCAAGCCCTAGCTTCTCCGACACTTCGTATAGAATCTCTGTCACAGGCGGTACACTAAGCCCCATGCTCTTTAATTCACTAGCCCTTGCAAATACTTCATTAGGGCTCCCGTTCATCACCAGTTTTCCGCCATTCATAACGATGATACGGTCAGATAGTTCGGCTATATCTTTCATGTTATGTGAGACGAATACCACAATTAAGTTTCTTTCCTGTCTAAGCCTCTTAATCACTTCAAGCATATCATGCTTGGATGCGGGGTCGAGCCCAGCCGTTGGTTCATCTAGTATAAGAACCTTTGGCTTCATCGCTAGTACACCAGCGATGGCAACTCTACGTTTCTGCCCACCGGATAACTCAAATGGTGATTTCTCAGCCACAGCATCGTAGTCGAGTCCGAGCAATTCGATAGACTCCCTTACTATGCCAGGAATCTCATCTTCGGGCACGCCGAGGTTTCTCGGTCCAAAAGCCACGTCTTTTGCAACTGTTTCCTCAAAGAGCTGATACTCAGGATACTGAAATACAAGCCCTACATTTTTGCTTATATCAACCTTCTTGACTGAACCGTCTCCGATATTCATGTCAGAGACAATTATTTCCCCCGAATGAGGCTTCAGCAATCCGTTCATATGCTGAAGGAGCGTCGACTTTCCAGACCCGGTATGTCCAATTATGCCTATGCATTCTCCACTGGCAATTTCAAACGAAACATCATCCAGCGCTACTGTCTCCCCTGGGAGTCCTTTTGAATATATATGTGTTAGATGTCTTGCAATTATCGACATAAAGCGTCCACCAAATCGTCCTTATTTATAACCTCATGCGACAGACTAATTCCATTCTCAATGAGTTTATTTCTCAGTAAGACAGCAGCTGGAATCTCGAGTCCTGCCGACTCAATTAGGTTCGTATCGGCAAATACATCTTCCGGCACACTGTCAGCGAGTAGCTTTCCAGACTTCATGACTAGCACTCGATCTGCTTCTGCTACCTCTTCCATAAAATGCGTAATTAATATAATCGTAATCCCCTGGTCATTCAGTTCTCTGATTACCTTCATAACCTGATTTCGCCCTTTGGGATCGAGCATTGCAGTAGGCTCATCGAAAACTATACAATCTGGCCTCATAGCTACAGCTCCAGCAATTGCAATTCGCTGTTTCTGTCCTCCAGAGAGTTTATGAGCTTCACGATTTCGGTATTCGTACATGCCCACTGATTTCAGTGCATTATCTACTCTTTTTCGTAGCTCTGGATTCTCGATCCCTATGTTTTCAGGACCGAATGCCACTTCATCTTCAACCATGGATGATACAATCTGATTATCAGGATTCTGAAACACCATTCCTATTTTCTTTCTAATGTCCCAAATTAGATCATCATCATTAGTATCCATCCCATCGACAAGGATCTCGCCTTCAGTCGGTAGTAGAAGCCCATTAAGGCATCTTGCAAATGTGGATTTTCCGGAACCATTAGATCCAGCTATAGCGATGTATTCACCGCGCTTAATTTCAATAGAAACATGATCAATTGCAGGGCATAGATTATCATCGCCCTGCTCCTTAGAATATATATATACTAAGTCTTTTACTTCAATAAAATTAGCCATAATGCCTCCAAGGTTTAATTATATATTAGTGCCAAAAGTATGGCAACGAAATGAGCAAATTGTCAGCAAATAAATAAGCCGAAGGCTACGCCTTCGGCTTTGTTCGCAATGGCTACAACGAACGTTTTCAGATGTATCAAGAACTCCCCTATTCCTGATACTTAAAATCTGTATTTCAACCCTTTTCACTTATTGACAAGATGATTATAGTAGACTGCATTTCAATTGTCAACAATTCATTTGTACATTTTCACAAACTTAATGTGTACCACCGCTTTGTTATTGTAATATTTACTATTTTATTTATAAATTATCCCCACTGGTAGCCAATTTTTCTATTTTTTGCTTTTTCATAGATTAGCTTTGCGATTACAAGATCAAGTATTCCAAGCCCTACATTCTTAAATATAATAATCTCATCGTCAGCCTCTCTGCCGCTTATCTCCCCTAGCGCATACTCTCCTATATCTCCCGTAAGTCCCTCTAATGAAACTAATCCTTCCCTAAGAGGGATTTGGATATCTGCTGACTCAGCAATACAAGCATCCTTAGAGTCGAAGTATATCTTATCCGCTAGCTTAAAAAGCTTTGGATCAATCTCATTCATTTCAGCTGTATACGACCCCACGCCGCTCACCACAGCCCCCTTCTTTACTCTATTAGCATCGAATACTGGCTCCGTAGAAACAGTCACTACTACTATAACATCGGCACCATCTACAGCTTCGTTTGCATCATCGTATGCAATCAGCTTAGCGCTGCTGTCTTTGAATCTCTCAGACATCTCTTCAGCGAACTTCTCCGTCTTGGCAAAGTCTCTAGCTACAATTCTAACCTCATCTAGATTACATGCCGCCAGCATAGCTTCAAGCTGGCAGTCCGCCTGGCCACCAGTTCCAATAAGACAGCCAATCTTTGCATCGTTTCTTGCAAATAGTTTAAAAGCTGCACCCGACGCTGCTCCTGTGCGGAACTTAGTGATAAAGCTACCATCCATCAGAGCTAATACTTCCCCATTCTTGTCATCCATGAGTAGCACCTGCCCAATAGTTGTTGATTCACCACGCTCTCTATTACCCGGAAATATGTTTACGATTTTAATGCCCGCCGCTCCAAGCTTTGAGCTATAAGCTGGCATAAACGCAAAGTTGCCTCTTCCTTCATCAGCAGCGATAACTTGACGAAGCGGTACAACTGCGTTCCCACTAGAAAAAATCTTATATGCCTCGATATTTGAATCTATAGCATCGTTCATGTCGAAAACTTTTCTTATGTCTTGTTCATTAAGTAGTAACATTGTGTCCTCCTTTATTTTAGCTTTATCTCGGCAACTACTGGATTATGATCGCTATTTTTAAAACCAAGATCCGCCGTTTTGCAATAAATCATCTCTATGTTAGAAGAATAAATCATTCCGTCAATTACATAGTACTGGAACTTTGATTTGTTAGCACCTTTTAGCGGTCTATCCAAGGATCTGCATGTAGGCGTGGTACTATCCATAACGAAGTTTAACGAGGAATCATACTCACTAATATCTATTATACCTGGTTTCCATAATCCTTTTTTTACTTTATATTCGTTTACATCCACATTATTAAACGTCTGATTGAAATCACCCGCAGCGATTACGTAATTGCCTTTCGCAGCTTCCTGCTTAAGTACCCTGTTCAACGCTCTAGTCTGCGCCTTTTTGCCTGCGCCTTTGTCATATGCTTCTAAATGCAGATTAATATATACAAGTTCCTTGCCGGTTCCCTTGACCTTAGTTCTGGATATGAGTAGGCAGCGCTTGAGGTTTACCGTTCTTACTGGCCAAGTAAACGAAACAGGCAGACTCACACGCTTTGCAGAATTATCTTTAAATCTTGAAATAGTCATTATGCCGCTATCCATTTTGCCAAGAGGCGGTATCGGGTATGGCACAAAAGCCGCTTTATAATTCCTAGCATAGGAGTATTCGCTTCCTTCCATGGCTTTCCCAAGCTTTTCAACTTGATTGATGTGATATGAACGTCTTGAATCCTTATCCACTTCCTGAATCATGGTTATATCCGGAGATTGTTTACGTATCTCGCCAGAAATTGATTTAATATTTTTCTTAACGCGATTTTTACTAGAAGTTAAAACATGATTGCCTCCGTCCATAAAGAAGTCTGCATTGTCACCTAGTGCTCCATATCCTATATTCCAAGACATCACCTTTATTGAATCGCCTTTTTTTACTCCTTTAGACGAATCCCCATAAATTCTTACTCCTTCAACCTTATCAGGCTTATATTCAGTTAAAGATATAAATGCTATAAGTCCTGCAAAGGCAATAGCTACAATCAATACGATTATAAAAATGGCCTTAAAAAATCTTTTCATCGGCGATCTTTTCATCGGTCCACTATGCATTTTAAAGTTCTCCTTAGCTCGATCTATATTGAAGGTTCAAATTCTCCCATATCATTTTATTACTATAAATCGTTTATATAATAGAATACCACATGTTATATGTATTTGAACACATAAAAACAGGGGCGCATGCGCCCCTGTCATTAGTTATCTGGTGGTATTCCCTCGTAATCTATGATTACTCGAT
>NZ_CALIZG010000017.1:0-125006 GCF_938028775.1 Mogibacterium diversum | reverse complement strand
AAGTATACATTTCTGTAATTTTTATTTTTTCCTTTTCCGATATTCTAACCGAATCCCGCAAATGCAGGACACCGCCATAAAGGCGTACATATGCAAGACGTTGTCTTTCTTCCGAATATTCAATTTTGAAGACATTTCCGCAAAGTTCAGACTTCTTTCTGTATGTTGATGAATAAAATTTATTTGTTATCACTTCTATAAGCTGCTCAATCCCTATATTGCTTTTTGCACTTCCGTGATAAACAGGGTACAAGGAGCAATTCTGAAATCTTCTGATTTCCTCTTGTTCGAGTTCCAATGCTTCTAATGATTTCCCAAGTATATATTTCTCCAAAAGGTAATCATTTCCTTCTATTACCGTATCCCATTGTTCAGATTCCGTACAGCTCATCACACACATATTAGGGTGCAGTTCTACTTTCTGTTTGATTATAATTTCCATAGAAAGTTTCTCTTTAATATCTTGATAAACCGTTGATAAATCAATCCCATTTTGGTCAATCTTATTGATAAAAAAGATTGTGGGAATACCCATTTTATTTAGTGCATGAAATAATATCCGAGTTTGTGCTTGTACTCCATCTCTCGCAGAAATTAGTAGGATTGCCCCATCTAAAACTGATAACGAGCGATATACTTCTGCTAAAAAATCCATATGTCCTGGAGTATCTATGATGTTTACCTTAATATCTTTCCACTGAAAAGAGGTTACTGCTGTCTGAATTGTAATTCCTCGCTGACGTTCTAAAAATGTAGTATCCGTTCTTGTTGTGCCTCTATCCACGCTTCCTGACTCCGCAATCGCTCCACTAGTATATAGTAAGCTTTCTGTCAAAGTAGTTTTTCCTGCGTCAACATGAGCTAAAACACCTATATTAATAATTTTCATGTGATTTTCCTCCATTCAAAAGCCAAAAAGGCATAAAAAATCCCAGTGACAGATACTCTTATCACTGGGAAATAAATGCACAATCATAAGCATACAGATATTTTCTGTATACTTCATAATCACATGATAAAAGTATTCTTAAACTGGGCACAAAAAACTAACCCCTCCTAAAAAGGGACATCTAATTATTTGTTCCCACTATCAAATTGACAGTTTATTTAAGAATACCTTGCCGCATATTTATTAACTCCTTTTATATACTTACATTAACATTAGCACATAAGAGTACATTTGTAAAGATATATCCGATTTTTTGTCAAAGGAGAACGTGGTTACAAAATAGCAGTTACAAATAGCTATAACCATGTACTAAAAGTTATTTTATAATCTTCCAGTTATTTCCTACCTTTTCTAGCACCAAATCAAATTGAGATACTTGCGTTGCTTTGGTCTGCTGGTCGAGATACTTTACTGCCAGTGATACCGTGACTTGATTATCCTTGCGATTATAAATAGGATTTACCAATTCTTGAAAGACATAATCTTTTCTGATCGGCTTCAAAATCCCAGCTTGTATGTGCTAGAGTATTTTTGTCGTCCATGACGGCAACCTCCTTTGTTATTTGATATGGTTGGCGAACCAACATCATGATAACATTGGAGGGTTTTTTCTTGAAGCTAAAGCTATCCTAATCACACCGGCATAGCCGGTGGTTTATTGATTCACCTCGCTATCGCTTGGCGAATCCACTGCTAAAGCAGAACCAACACAAACTGCTGGCAGATGTGTAACGCATCTGCCAGCAGTTTTAAATTCTTAATCAGATTAGTAATTTTGATTACTTCCGTAAAAAACGCACAGCTGTTTTTCTCGCTTTCTCGATTGCTGCAGTTTCTTCACTTTCTACAGCGGATGAAGATATCCATCTTTTTCCAAATATGGTTTGCGCCGCTTCTATCATAATTCCCAAGGTATATAAATCCATTTCACTAGAAATCCCTTCGAGAAATGATAATATAGTTCTTTCCTGTAACTCTTCTATTTTAACACGATGAAACATCATCTGCATAAGGCTAGATGCAGACCACGCTCGGCAAAGAGCTTCCTCATCACAGAGCAACTGATGCGCAAGCAGTTCAATTTCATTCGATGCTCCTATAAAGCCAATGGCAATGATGACTTTACAACGAAGGTTATCATCATTTGTATCTAAAAGCGAAACAAGAATATCACAGGCTTTATTACAAAACGGTAGATAAAATTCTCTATGCTTTAATTGCGATAATGCTTTTGCCAATAGATAAGCTGTGTATACTTTTACTTTTTCATCTATATTTTCATCCAGTTTCCCAAATAAAAGTACTATCCCTTCTCTGTCATGTTTATAAAAACCATTTTCAAGATATAGATTTAAATTCTGTTCCCAGTCTTTGATAATAAGTTCATAGTGATATGAAATTTCATTACTTTCTGCTAAGTCGGCTGCGAATTTTATCCTCATGCCGGAATCGAAATTATTACTTTCCAACTCAATATAGGATTTTTCTAAATCTGCCCTTGTAAGGTTACTACGACGAGTTTTTTCGTCATTTATGTCCTTCTTTATTTTATCAACTGCTTCTGCTGCCATTACTTCCCTTTCTTCTTGACCTAAAGTGCACCTAACAACCGTCTCTGTGTATTCGATCACCTATCAAGTCTAATTGCGTAAAAAAGAGGTTCCAAAAATTAAGAACCTCTTCCAGAAATCAATCTCTAAACCAAAATATTTACCGCATCACAGATTGTCTCAATCTTGATATCACTTTCGCCCTCCTTATACTCTCCGTCGAGAGTCCACGGAATGTCGGAGCTCATCTCAAACCGGACAGTCTTTGCGCTATAGAATGCAATATCCTTAGTGTCTAAATCATTTGCCAGCAGTGACCTTGCAATCGAATTCACATCTAACAGGTTTTTAGGTGACTTGATTAGCAGCACCTCCATCAGTCCGTCATTCATATCTACTCTGAATGAATCGAGCTTAAGCACTCCGCCTACAGATGTCGCATTGCATACAGCACCAAATACCAGGTCCTCTTCAATAACGCGTTCAGTCGGAAGTCCCTCGTCTGTGATAACCTTTACATGTTGGGATTTAATATTAACTATGTCCTTGATTCCTTGTAGCACATATGCAGTGTGCCCAAGTATATTCTTAAGGTTCTGCGGCACTGAATAAGATGTGCTTGTAAAAGCTCCAAACGAGGCCACATATGAGAAGTAGCGCCCATTAAACGAACCTACATCAAGCGTAATCGACTCATCATTTGCAATAGCTTTTGCTGCTCCAATGATATTCTTCGACAATCCGATGCTAGCCCCAAAGTCATTAGTGCTACCAGCAGGAATATATCCGACCTTGCACTTAGCCCCCGAAGATATAATGCCATCGATCATCTCGTTATAAGTACCATCTCCACCTGCACAAGCAACCACATCGTAATCATTGGCGTATAGATGTGCAAATTCTCTTGCGTCACCTGATTTTGTTGTCACCAGCACACTGGTTAAACACCCGGCATCAGAAAATATCTGCAGGATATCACTTAAATTCTTGCTCGCCTGCATAGTGCCTGCACGAGGATTTAGAATAAATAGCAGTTTCTTTCTATCGATAGTTTCAATAATATTAAATCCTTCCATATCGTTCACCTCAAGTTAACCTGAGACTATAGCCCCACCAATTTATAAGAATTATATCACCAGTACACACAAGCTACAGCTTGCGGTGCGCCTTTCGCTGCTTTTCTTTACGAAGCTCTTCTTCGTAGCCTTTGACAAATTTACGGCTTAACTTAACTGCAATTGTTTCTAGTTCAGCGCCGCAATTATCATCACCCGATATAATGTATCTCTTTGATTTTTCCTCTCCAAGTAGCATCGACTTCTTCTCTATATACTCAATCATCTTTTCATGACTCAGTCTATTCCGCTGCATGACTTCATCCCATGCCTTATTGAACATCATCCCGACGCACAGTATCCACGAAATTATATAGAACCACAGCATCAGAGCGACAATCGACGCGAATGCACCGTACAGAATGTCGTAATTTACCGAGTAACTGATGTAATTCGCATATATCGTGGTCGCAATCAAAAGTCCGAATGACGAGAACACTGCCCCCGGAAGTATCGCTCTAATCGGTACTCTTACAAGTGGTAATATATAATAATTTAAAGTAATCATGGCGAAGAAAGATATTGCTACAATCGGCAGCTTTAGTGCAATAAGAGCTCTTGCAAGGATACCACCATTAAATAACTTGTAAAATATATCTTCTCCATATACGAATACGACAAGTGTAAATGCTACTGCAAAAATAGTAATTGCGGCTGTGGGAACAGCTTTCAGCCTCTCTGCAAAGAAGTTGAATTTATAAGCACCTTCAGTCAGCGTATAACTCGTCAATCTAGAGAGCGAGAACTCCAAGGCAGAAGCTGACCAAAGCGCTAAGAAAATCATGATGAAGTTACCTAGCCTCACAGATGAAGCGGAAAATAGCCCCATTACGAACCCGCTAAGCTGCGAATCAACATTATGATTGAGCCAGTTCTTTATAATATCTAATGATAAGTCAAAAACTCCTAGTACCTGTGAAAGCACTATGAGTGTTGGAACGCTGGCCATGAAGAAGTAATACGCAACCTGTGCGGCAAAACCCGCATAATACTGGTCGTCGAACTGTCTGAATATGTGAAAGACAATTTTAATAAAATTGTCTTTATTCAGGCGAACTTTCTTTTTCTTCTCCTTGTCAATAATATTTGAATTATTTTCTGTCTCTTTGTTCATTGATAAGTTCCTCTAGCTTCAGAAGCGACTTAGCCCTATGGCTAATTCTGTTCTTGAGCTCTGCAGGCAGCTCACCAAAAGTCTGATTATATCCTTTTGGAATAAATATCGGATCGTACCCGAAGCCATTCTCGCCACGCATCTCCTCAGAAATGGAACCTTCGCACTCTCCACGAGCTACAAGCTTAGTTCCATCTGGATATATAAGCGTAATCACTGACACAAAACGAGCCCCTCTTTCTTCAGTTGGGATACCGTCCATTAATTGAAGTAGTTTTACATTGTTGTCATGCGGAGTACAGCCTTCACCAGCAAATCGCGCTGAATAAACACCCGGCTTTCCTCCAATGCAATCAACGGCTATACCGCTATCATCTGCAACTACTATCCCGTCGCACTGTTTAGCAATCGCAGAAGCCTTTATGTAAGAGTTTTCTTCAAAAGTTGTGCCAGTTTCTTCTATTTCATCCTTTGGCAAGCCCATCTCATCACGCGAGATAACAACCATGCCAAACTTAGAGAATATGTCGCGCATCTCACGAATTTTCCCTTCGTTCTGCGTCGCCAAAATCACTTTGTCCATCTACATCTCCTTAACAATACCCATTTTTTTGAAATAAAAGTCCGATTCACCTAAGAAGCCTCGGTCTCTTATTCTCAAAAATCATAGTAATTATACCATAACGAACTGCTTATTTATGTATTTTATCTTGGTTCACAAATAAAACACGGCGTATTTTGTTAATGACGAATTTTTGGTATTATATTACTTGTAAAAGAAAGGACAATAGCGCTATGCAATTAATAGCTTCAAAAGTTTTTGTTATATTTTTATATATAGCTATAGGTTTTGCTGCAAATAAGCTTCGTATATTAGGAACAGACTCAATAAATCACTTGATTTCACTAGTTTTGAACATTACGACTCCATGCCTTTTGATTTATTCAATCTGCGGTCAATCTATATGCCCTGATACACTTTCAAACACGATTATTATTATAATTCTCTCAATATTTATGTTCATTGTTTTTGGTGCAATATCGGTTAGAATCTCCAGATTATTTAGCAAGAAAAACAACGATCAGCAAAATGTCTTATCGGTAGCTATGGTTACCTGCAATTCAGGTTTTATGGGCTTTCCTATCGCTCGCTCAGTATTTGGTCAAGTTGTGCTTTATTATTCAGTAGTCCAGAATATCGCATGTAACTTATACCTATTTATAGGCTGCATGATTCAGATGAACCTAGGTGAAAGCAAAGATGGCTCTGGTAAGATTAGAGCTATAAGCAAAGAGACAATTATCAAGCCGTTCAAAAACGTCGTGACAATCGTCTCAATCTGTTCCGTAATTGTTCTATTTTCTGGTATCAGGATTCCTGCCCCTGCCATGAATTTCCTATCATCTATCGGAGAAACAACTGTTCCGTTATCCATGATTATAATCGGTATCCAACTCGGCGATTGCAAACTCAGAGGTCTTATCACAGACAAAGAGTTAATTGTTTCTAGCCTCGTATGTCTAGTGCTAGAGCCAGCACTGGCGATTGTCACAATTTGGTTTTTACCGCTAGCTAACGTCTTAAAACTCACTATAGCTCTTTCATTTACATATCCTAGCGCTGTTCTCAGTGTAGCTTTAGCGGCTGCTGAACACAAGGACACTAAACTTATGTCAGAAGCCGTTGCCATGTCCACGATGATGTCGATGATTACACTTCCAGTATGGATTATAGTTATCGGTCACTTATTCTGATATTCTGTCGATGCCGAGCTCTTCTTCGGCTACCTTTAGCATGAGCGCACACTCAATTCTCTTTTTGTGAAGCTCACACCCAAAGTCGTAAACCTTGTTGATATCTCCATTAGTATGAAGATTATTCGCTGCACATCCACCAGAGCAATATAACTTGGCAAAACAACCACGGCACTTATCTCTAGTGTATAGGTTGTTATTGTATCTAAAACCGTCTATTATTTCCTGCTTTTCTATCCCATCATAGACATTTCCGACCTTGTAATCATCATCTCCCACGAACTGATGACACGGATAAAGGTCTCCAGACGGTGTAACTGCAAGGTATTCCGTACCTACACCGCATCCGCTAACGCGCTTATAAATACAAGGTCCTCCCGTAAGATCCACTGTGTAATGATAGAAGTTAAACCCCTCGCCTCTCTTTTCTCTCTCTAGCATCTCAATGGCTAGTTTCTCATACTGCGCCTTCAAGATATCCAGATCTTCCTCATGAAGAGCATAATCGGTGCTAGGATCGCTGACAACAGGCTCTATACTGGTTTCTTTAAATCCAAGATCCGCCATAGCTAGCACATCTTCAGCAAAATCCTTATTATGTGCAGTATACGTTCCACGCATATAATACTGTTTCTGTCCCCTATCCTCAGCCAGGCTCTTAAATTTTTCTATAATCTTGTCATACGTACCTTTGCCATCTTTGCTCGTACGCATGAAGTCGTGTGTCTTTCGGCGTCCGTCCATGCTCAGAACAACATTGCTACATTCTCTATCTGCGAATTCGATTACATCGTCATCAATCAGTACACCATTTGTAGTAAGCGTAAAATTAAAGTGCTTGTTATGCGTCTTCTCGAGCTCTCTTCCATACGCAACGAGTTCTTTGCATACGTCCCAGTTCAAAAGTGGCTCGCCACCAAAGAAATCAACTTCAAGATTCTTACGGCTTCCGGAATTTTCGACCAGGAAGTCAAGTGCCTGCTTACCAACTTCAAGAGACATGATTCCCGCTTTGCCACTGTACTCACCTTTACCCGCAAAACAGTATTTGCAGTCCATATTACATCCATGTGCGACGTGGAGACAGATTGCTTTGAGCACAGACTGTTTAGCTTTTAAATCGCCCGCAATCTCCTCAAATGGGTCATCTGAGAAAAGCAGCTTCTCCGCCTTAAGTTCCTCGATATCAGCTATTGTCTCATCGACATCACTATCTGCAACTGAACCGTACTTAGCTTTTATCTCATCTATGATTTCCTCTCTAGGCACACCTTTGTCATACAAGGCGATTATATCGTAGGCTACCTCATCTACAGAGTGAACAGCTCCGCTATTCACATCCATCACTATGTTATATCCGTTTAATTTATACTGATGTATCATTTACTCTTGTACCATACCTTATAAAATTCATTTCGTTAATCTTCAATAATCGGGGAAATAGCTCAAACAATAAAAAAGCGCTGCAATAAGCAGCGCTTTCAGTTACTATTTGTTCTTAGCCTGCTCGCAATGCTGATTAGCAACGCTGCATGAAGTCTTGCTTGCGGACTGGCAAGATGTCTGGCACTCACCGCATCCACCAGAAAGTGTTGACTTTGCCATATTTCTTGTTGAAATTGTCTTAATTCTGCTCATTACGTTATCCTCCTAATTACTCGTTATAGAATATCAAATACGCTTAAAACTGTCAATCCTGACACAGTTATTTGCATTTCATAATCATACTTCTGAATATACTCTGATTTTGAAAGTATATATTTATCTTTATTACTTACTCCTGAGATTCTTCGGACTTCGCTTCAAGTTCATCAAGCGCCTTGATGAGCTCAACTGCATCAATGGCACCTGTAGCACAAAGTTTCTCGATAGCTGCAATCGTGTCCTTTGAACCTTTAGGTGTAGATTCAAGCTCTTTCTCTAGATCACTCAAGTCTAAAGTTTCTGAACTTTCTTCAGTTTCTTCGGTTTCTTCAGTTTCTACACTATCTGCACCTGTTCTATCTTCAGATTCAGATGTCTCGACCGCTTCTTCTGAAACCACTAATTCAGTTGTTTCTGATTCAGCTTGCTCAGATGCACCAGCCTCTGATTCAGTTGCTTCTGATTCATCAGCATCTAGTTCAGCTACTTTCGATTCATTCGCCTCTGGTTCAGTTACCTCTACATGTTCAGCTTCTGCAGATTCAACTGAATCTGCAGAGTTAAGAATCTCGGTAGCTTCCTCCGCGTTCACGCTAGAATCATTTGATACTTCCGCCCCAGGCACTTTTTCAAGAACCGATTCGTCAGTAACGGCATCGGCATTGGATACCAAAGCTTCTTTTACATCAGAAGATTTGTCATTATCAGTCTTATCGACATCCGTTCTGTCCTGAATCTCGCTTGATTCAGATGCAGAATGTGAGTTTAGAGCTCTCTTATCAGCTGTAATCTCATAGTCGAACACAGCTTCAGTCTTCATGCTACGATTTAATATTCTGATTCTATCGGCCATCTTGCCATCTCCAGTAGCATTGACTGGAATCTGAATCGATACCCCTGCTTCGATCTCATATACCTCTTGTTGACCGTTTGTTGGTGGTAAATCCCACTCCTTAGTAACAGCATTAAACGACCTATGAAGGAATCTAACTCTTCCTCTCTTAACATCGATGTGATATATCACATCACCCTTTACACTAGGAATTAAGCATTCGCTCTGCTTTAGGCTGAGCTGCCCACGAAGAGCAACAGTCCCCTTTGCTCTCTTATAAATAGCACCTCTATACTCTTGAATCTTTTTTGTCTCCGACTCTTTGACTATCATCACATCGCACTGTGCATGCCTAATGATGTATGATGCCGTAAGCCCTATAGTGCTACCTGCGCCTGGCTTCGTAGATTTTGTCATGACAATCATCTCTGCGCCAAATTCCTTTGCCGCTTCGATAACTCTAGCTCCGGCACGACCTACTGCAGATCTCGTTATGACACTATATTTATCTATTGTCCTGGCAATAGAATTGAGTTTCTTGTCGAGCTCCTCTCGAATCTCTGCTTCCTCACCGAGAGAGAGCGCATATCCTGTATTTTCACGCACCATAACGAGCACAACCTCGAAAGCCTTCGGCGAAAACGTGGTTTTAAGCTGCTCAAGCGCTATTAAACTCCTAGGTGAACCATCAACTGGCACAAGAATTCTCTTCATCAAATCACCCTTACTACTTTCTAATAAGTGCATTAATATCCCATTTAAATATACAAATTAATTATACATTTTAGCGATATTAAAATCAAACTAAAGGGTGGCTAAACTATTTCAGCCACTTGTTTTTGGTCATTATCATCTCCTGAATAGCCATATATAACAGCAGGTATTCGTCATCCAGACTGCAGATTAGGCTATTTTCAGTGAGCACATCTTCTTCGAAAGCAATTCTCGCATTTCCTGCAATCACGGCCTTCCTCACACTATCTATCGTGATGATGTAATTACAGCTAAGATTTGCCTTTCGCACAGCTCTAAATCCCTCTATATAAACACGTCCATCGCTCGTCTCAAGAAAGTATGAATCACTATCGCTTTCAGTGTCTCTGTACAGAGTTCCATATTCTTCACCTGACATATAGAACTTAAATCCGTTCTTTTCGGCTTTTGCAGATCCTGTAACCTGAGCGAGCATTTCACCAGTTTCTTCAATTGATTCATCACCTTCAGGTATCTCGTAGATTCTCACATCGAGAGGCTCATTTATCGTTCTCACATAGGTATACTCATTATCATCACCATCTCTATACAAACAGTCCGTGCTATTTGCATAGAAAAATTTAAATTTGCCCAGTGACTTAACAGCTGAATTGTCGCCAGCTTTGATTTTTTTTATTATTTCCGTTAAATCGTCAACCAAAACAGCACTCATCAGCTTCCAGCTAGCAAAATGCGAATAAGTTTTAGGATTAACCGTCATGCTCTTCGTGTCCAGGACATCTTTAAAATGGATTTCATTATCCGCATTTCTCACGATATGACTGAGTTCCGTGCCACTTTTAACGATAATATTATTTTTTTTATCCTTATAAATCGTAATATAGTCTTTGAATGGACTTGGTCCAAACATGATAGCATCTCCACTCGTAAAAGTGTTGCTCCCCATCCACGGACATCCTAAACATGTGTCAACAGAGCTTAGACATTCATAGATATGCTCTATAGTGATATCTTCACAGCCCTCAACGATTTTGTCATATAGGTTACGATCATTGTAGTGCTTTCCGCCTGTCGTCAGCCATATTGCCACTGCAAGTCCGACGAAAATACCACCTAAAATAAATTTCCCGACGGTGATTCCCATAATGCCCATAGCCAGGCATAGGGCCATAAGAATTCTGAAAAGTTTGTCTCCGTTCATACTCATTCCTTATAAGAGTGATGCAGGAACACCTGCATCACTCAAACACAACGCATTATCTCACTTTTAAAATTAGACTGTATTAGAGTCATTAAATATTTTTTATTAGCTTCTCTTTCTTGTTCATGATATGGCTATATTTTCTTAGTGCAACCATAGCATTCACCGCCTGCTCAGGTGTAGAGTAAGCAGGGATTCCTTTGTCTCTTAGTTTCATGATAGCTTCTCTGCACTCATTTCCACCCTGGCACTCCATTATGAATGGCTTTCCGAGATTCTTGTACTGTCTGTGAATATTAATTACAGTCTCAGTAATAGCCTCAACATCAGTTACTGCAGTTGGGCAAACGGAAATCAAAATTCCATCAACGTGCTCATCTCTATATGCCGTTTTAAGTGCACCACCATACATATCAGAGGTTGCTGTTCCGCTGATATCAACAGGGTTGAGAGGCGAACCGAATGCAGGCATGTAATTTCTGATATTCTCTCTAAGGTCTGATGAGATATCCTTTAGCTCCTTTAAAGGCATGCCCAGTCTCTCAAAATGGTCAGCTGCTAGAAGTCCTGCACCACCTCCATTTGTGATGATAACTACATTGTCACCTCTCAGCGGAGGGCAGTTACCTAAAGCGAGTGAAGTATCTAAGAACTCCTGCCATGTCTTCTCGCGGAGAACACCTGATTCCTCGAATAACTTATCGTACTCAGCATTTGAATGGCCCTGATTCTCAGATGCAGTATGAGCAAATGCAGCTTTAACACCTATTTCAGAAGAACCAACCTTTATTGCAGTAATCGGCTTCTCGCACTCAAGGCAAGCTTTTTTAAATGCTTCAGGGCTATCGAGAGCTTCGATGTAAACTGCGATGCACTTCGTATTAGGCTCTTTGTCTGCATACTTAATCATCTCGCAGAAATCAACATCAGCCTTGTTACCAAGTCCTACGAACATGCTGATTCCAAAGTGGTCAATCTGAGATGAGCCTAGCGCAGCTAGTAGGTTAGATCCTGACTGTGAGATTAATGCAACTGGTCCCTTGTTAGGTAGATATGGAATGAATCCGCAGTTGAAATCGTGGTACGGAGTTCCAATACCTACTAGGTTTGGTCCAATCAGCGGAAGTTCGTGTCCGCGACAGAACTCGGTTATCTCATTTTGCAGGTCACCGTTTCCAACTTCCTTAAAACCAGATGATGAAACTACCGCTATCTTAACGTTTTTCTCAACGCAGTCTTTTAGAGCATCGAAAACACCAGTTGCTGGTAGCGATACGAATGCTAGGTCAACATCACCAGGAACATCCTTTATATTCTGATATGCTGGAATTCCAGCAACTTCTGTAGCCTTAACATTGATAGGGTAAAGCTCTCCCTCATATCCACACTTTCTCAGTCCCTGGATTACCTTAAACCCAACCTTAGTCTCATTACGGCTAGCCCCTATTACAGCGATTGAGTTTGGCTTAAATGCGTACTCTAGTTTGTCTACGACGTATTGTCTTGCTTCTTTTACTTCCATTTTAATAATCCCCTCCTGCTTTGAAATAACCTTATAGCTTCGCCATGTAGCTTAGAGTTCTTATCAGCTGGCTTACATAGCTCATCTCATTGTCATACCATGCAACTACTCTGACTTCGTAGATATGCGTTCCGCACTTCTGAGCTAGCGTCTGAGTTGCATCAAACAATGAGCCATAGCTCATCCCGATAACATCTGTCGATACTATTTCATCCTCGTTGTAACCAAACGATGCATCCTGCGTGGCTTTCATTGCTGCATTGATGCCTTCTACTGATACTGAATCAGTCTCGTCCTTGAGGGTAGCATCTAGGATAGTAATGGATCCAGTAGCTACTGGAACTCGTTGCGCAGATCCAATGAGCTTTCCTGCAAGCTCCGGAATTACATTTCCAATCGCTTGCGCTGCCCCTGTGGTAGTAGGAACGATATTGATTGCCGCTGCTCTCGACCTCCTGAATTTAGACCCCTTATCCGGTGCATCGAGTATCTTCTGATTGCCAGTATAAGCATGTATGGTCGTCATAAATCCTGTACGCAATTCTCTATAATCAGCGAGCGCTTTTGCCATTGGAGCGAGGCAGTTCGTCGTACAAGACGCCCCTGAAACTATTCTGTCTTCAGAAGTCAGGATCTCGTGATTAACGCCATATACGATGGTCTTTAGATCATTTCCAGCAGGTGCTGAAATCAGGACCTTCTTGGCACCTGCATCCAGATGTGCCTTCGACTTCTCCTTAGATGTGTAGAACCCTGTGCATTCAAGCACGACATCTATTTCTAATTCTCCCCAAGGTAGCTTCCTAGCATCTGATTCCTTGTAAATAGTGATATTCTTACCATCAACTGTGATCGACTCATCGTCATTTTCCACAGTATGTCCCATATAAGTTCCCTGTACACTATCGTATTTTAGCAGGTATGCCAGCATATCGGGAGATGTTAGATCGTTGATTGCAACAACTTCGAATTCTTCCATCTCCATGACACGTCTGAATGCTAGTCTACCTATACGACCAAATCCATTGATAGCTAATCTAATCATATATAGCCCCCTTTAACACGTATTTAGTTGTAATTTATCTATTCAAACGGGAATTTGAAATCCATGCCTAGCGAGTCACGCACCTCGATAAACTCACGCTGTACATCCTCTCCCATTGGAACGCCTTTGTCTTTGCGGAATTCTTTTATATCCCACTCCTTCTCTCCAGCAGTGTATATTCTGTCATGACCAGGCGCTTTCTGAGACGCTCTAAGAGCTCTGAGTATATCGCCTGCAGTCTTCTCACACACCTCTCTGCCAATCATCGCTTCAGGATCAATTACGATGAAGAAATGTCCGAGGTGATAAGGTCTTAGTTCTCCGTTTTCGCCTACACACGTCAAGTTCTTGAGGAACATACCTCCAGAAAGCGCTGCCGATAGCAGTTCAACGGCTGTCGCATAACTGTAACCTTTATATCCGCCAAGCTCCTCGCCTATTCCGCCGAGTGGAGCCAGCGCAGCTTCCCTATTATTCAGTGCTTTCAAGATGTAAGATGTATCAGTCAGAGCTGAACCGTCTCTTCCGATAACCATTCCTGCCGGAGTATCCTTGCCGATGCGCTCGTAAAACTCTAGCTTTCCTCTCTGTGTTATAGATGTCGCACAGTCAATCAAGAATGGATATCCTTCATCCGTAGGAATTCCAATCGTAAGCGGATTTGTTCCAAGCATATTTTCCACACCGAATGTCGGTGCTATTGAAGGTCTTGCATTAGTTCCCGTGATCCCTATCATGCCTTCATCAGTCGCCATAGAAGTCCAGTATCCAGCGATACCGTAGTGCGATGAGTTACGAACGGCAACGCAGGCAGTTCCGTACTTCTTTGCCTTCTCGATAGCCATATCCATAGCCATCTTACTAGCAACCATTCCCATGCCATCGTTAGCATCAAGCACTGCGGTCGTAGGAGATTCTCTGATAATATCAACCTCTGTAACTGGATTAAGGATACCTTTGTTGATGCGGTCAACGTAAATAGGCTTGAATCTATTTACTCCATGACTTTCGATACCTCTCCTATCACTCTCCATTAGAACTTCAGCACAGATCTCGGCATCAGCCTCAGGAACTCCGAGTTCTGTAAATGCTTTTACCATAAAATCCTGCACAATATCCCAAGCTATATACGGACGAGTTTCTTTATCCATTAAGCACCTCCACAATGAATAAAACATACTGCAATATATTGTGAATCAGTCGATAATCAAATGATAACGCCTGATTTCATTCTTTATAAATCAACACAAACCAGCTGAGTTGATACGAAAATCACGTTCTATCCCAACCCTTGTAGTCTCCACGCGCTGTCACCGTCCTATACCCGATCTCCGCTAATCTCTCATCGAGCAACTGGCGACCTTCCGCTGCCTTGTCTTTAACCCCTACCTTGCCCTCATACAGAAGGTATTTACTTCTGGCATTTTCCGGGGAGAGACTCGGCATTATTACATTCGCGCCTGCAAGCACACCCTTTTCACGCCCCGTCTTATCGATGGTACCTAGTGCTGTTGTCGCTGGTAGCAGCGCTTTAGGGAACATTATCCTCATTATACTAAGGCAATAAAGTGTGAGCTCAAGTGTTCCGTCGGCCTCGTTCCTAAACGGTGTATCCTTATGGTGTATAAATGGTCCGATTCCTATCATATGGGGATTCAGCTTCTTTAAATACTCAAAATCGCTTGCCATCGTATCATAGGTCTGCCCCGGTGAACCAACCATGAAGCCAGCTCCGATTTGAAACCCAATATCCTTCAGTACTTCGAGACATCTCATGCGATTCTCTAGCGAAAGTGACTCTGGATGAAGGCGCCTATAATGATCAGTATCAGCAGTTTCATGCCTCAGCAGGTATCTATCTGCACCGGCCGCGAAATATCGCTCGTAGCTCTCGCGCCCCTTTTCTCCAATCGAAAGAGTTAACGCACAGTCGGGATAGTGCGACTTAATCGAAGAGATAATTTCACACATCATATCATCCGTAAAATATGGATCCTCTCCACCTTGTAGCACGAATGTTCTAAGCCCTATCTGATATCCTATCTCACAGCAGCTTAGGATTTCTTCAAGACTAAGCCTATATCTCTCAACGTTATCATTGCTCCGTCTAATACCGCAGTAATAGCAGTCATTTTTGCACGTGTTGGAATACTCTATGAGTCCTCGCAAAAATATATCGTGACCATAGTTACTAACTGCGATGCCCTGTGCTGTACTGCGTAGATACTCACGAACCTCATCATCTCTATCTGCAAGTAGCTCCACATATTCGTTATGTTCCAAAAGCCCGTCTTCAACAAGCTTGCGTGCTAGTCGCATAACTTCAGTCATTTTTCTAATCCCCCACTAGATATTTTAACACAATGAAATATTATAACAACAAAAGAAAATACTTGATTTTTTGAACGTTTGTACAAACAATTGTTGACACATATATTGCATTAGGCTAAAATCAAATTAAATTGTATGCAACAATATGTATATTTAGAGAATTGCATACAGTATATGCACAACTGGGAGGAAAACTGATGGACAAGTACGATAGCCTAAAGCTAGAAAATCAACTATGCTTTCCGCTGTACGCATGCTCTAAGGAGATAACTCGCAGATATAAGCCATTTCTGAGCAAGCTGGATCTCACATATACACAGTACATCACTATGATGGTACTATGGGAGACTCGCGAGCTGAGTGTTAAGGAACTCGGAGATAAACTTTTCCTTGATTCCGGCACTCTAACTCCACTTCTCAAGAAGCTTGAATCTAAGGGTTATCTAACTAGAAATCGTTCGGTAAAGGATGAACGCAATCTAATCATCAAGATTACGGACAAGGGTATGGCTCTCCGTGAGGAAGCGCTTGCCGTACCACAGGAGATTCGTTCATGTGTTAGTCTTACTGACGACGAAGCTGCAGCACTGTTCAAACTACTTCATAATTTCATGAATACAATCGAGCAGTAAGAGCGAGTTCAGGCGCTTACATTGAACAACATCAAAGAAATAGGCAGGAGCGAATGCTCCTGCCTATTTTCATAATCAGCTAATTTTCGAGTATATATCTATAATCGTGATGCCTTGACTTTGATCCACTTAATCTAATATCAATTAATATAATTTTGCTACTTTATGTCAGCATTTTTTGCCGCAACAAGGCCCTTTCTATATAGTGACTTAAGCATATTCACATCTCTAGTCAGAGTCTTGAGTTTCCCAATGCTCTCAGGTGCAATGATTTTTGCGACGCCTTCTTCCTCAAGCTTTTTAATAGCATCTAGCTGAGCATTGTAGGTTTCAGCTCTATGCTCAAGAAGCTCCGCCGCCTTAGGATATTGCCTGGCAAGTATCTGCGCCATCCGCTTGTCATTAGTATCCACTCGATATCCATCCTTAGGTCTAGTGAGTATTATCACAAGCTCATCGCATCCATCGTCTAATGCCTTCTGGTAAGGAATAGGGTCCGCAAGCCCTCCATCAAAATATTCAACTCCATCTATTTCATACGGTTTATTGACAACAGGCACCGAGCTAGAAGCATTTATCGGATCATAGTTATTCAAACTCAGATCATCTTTCGTAAAGTACTTCGTCTTACCTGTGTTTGCTTCTGCAGCCACTAATGTAAAGTCTGCAGGATTAGCCTTCAGCTTCTCGTAGTCAAGCGGATACTCACCGCTACTGTTTGAAAGTTCACCTGAAACGTAATCGAGATCCACATATGAGCCCGTCTTAAAGAAATTATCAAAGCTCATATATTGCTTACGCATCGAATACTCCGTATAAAACTCATAATTCCTATGCTGCTGTCCAGCAAGAAAGGACGATATATTCGCACAGCCTGCCGATACACCGTAACACTTATCAAAAGTTATTCCGTGCTCTAAAAAATAATCGAACACTCCTGCTCCAAATATATCGCGTGTACCGCCACCAACATCTATAACACCTCTCATGTCTTACCCCCTTTTATATAAAAAGTTCTCTATTTTACATATTTATCAGTTTCGATCTGAAGGTCATCCCTGATTTTAAGTTCCCATCCTTCAATATCGACTACTGTTACATTGCAGTTTCCGACGTGTTCCGTCCATAAATCACCGAATTCCATGCCTCTCATATATAGAAGCATCATGTGAATTGCCGTTCCGTGAGATACCGCCAGTATATTTCCTTCATCGTTCTCATCTCGCACCCTCTCAAGGAACCTCTTTACCCTGAATTTAAGAGTCTCTAGTGACTCGCCACCTTCTGGAGGCATGTAATTGCCCGGAGACAAAAATATATTGTTCTTACCACCCTGAAGTTCTTCATACTTTCGTCCTTCATTTATCCCGAAGTCAATTTCTGTGAGATCATCGTCTATTATAAACTTATCTCTAGTCTCCGAGGTAGCAATTTCTGCTGTTTTGATCGCTCTCTCTAGAGGGCTACAATAAATCTTGTCGAACTTAATGCCACGCTCGCGTAGCAGCTCTCCAACCTTCTCTGACTGAGCAATCCCAACATTATTCAGTTCTGTTTGCATATGACCCTGAAAACGCTTCTCGCTATTTAGGTCGGTCTGCCCATGTCTAAGAATATACAGCCTCATAACGAATTAACCTTTCTATTTTAATATATTAGTAATATGCAGCCTAATTGCTTCTTTATGTACATCGTCTCGACGCACTTACCTTGATGGACAAGCTATCATCATTTCTTTCTATGAAAATAATCTTTTACACCATCAACTATATGTTCAATCTCATCAAGCCCCGGAAACAAATGCTTATCATGAATCTGAACCCGAACCTTATCTCGGAGTTTGTCCTTATCTTCTCCCTCTCGGCGAATCTTCATGATTCTCTCCCAGATTTCAGGATAATCAGTCTTCAGGATTTCTCTGTGCCTAGCTCTCTCTTCTGCAAAAGCATTATATGCATCAGGGAATCTACTTCTAAATTGTTCTTCACGGACAATTCTCGTCCTGATGATTTCATCGAGTTCCTCGGAATTTCTATCGTTAATCTGCATGTCAAGCTTTGCGTGATATAACAGAATCTTCTCGCGTACTCGTTGAAATTTTTCGAGATTTATCTTGCCGAGTTCGAGAAGATGCGCAAGTTGGAATTCAAGGAAATCTAAGAATTTCTCCTCGTCAATCTCACTCCAGTTACTGCCAAGCGCATTACGCTCAGCCTCGCGAATCATATCCTCATCTACTCTTTCAAGACTAATAAGTTTATCTGCGAGCGAATTAGCAACCTCTTCCATCCTAGCTTCTGCTTGATCACCATATGCCCATTCAAACTCAGCAATCTGAGAGCTTCCAGCCGAGCCATTGATGGATATATAACAGACATCGCCCTCGCAATCACCTAGTTCATATGGCTTGTTTATTCCCACCGACTTTAGAGCTTGATAAATATGCGGAACTATAGCGTAGTCTTTGAACATCTGCTCCGCTCCGAAAGCACGCAGTTGATCATTTAAATTTCCAGAGTGCTCGGTAAGAAAGAGCTTTATGCCACGCTCTTTATATTTTTTATATAAAATCATCAACCGATCTACAGCTGTGACATCGATGCTCGTGATGCCACTGGCATCAATGATTACGGCTTTCATGTCGTCGGTTACTAAATCATCAATTTCATCTTTAATCGTATTCGCATTAGCAAAGAACAACGCTCCTCCGAATCTGTATATGAGAACTCCTTTAATCTCGCGAGTACCTGTAGTCCTGTCGACGGGATAGAACTGATCTTTCTCAGGAATATACCCGAGTCTACTTCTAGGGGGATTGGATGCTCTGATGATTACTGTCACAAAGGAGAGGATAATTCCGATAAGCACGCCATATATCGTTCCAAATATTAAGACTGTGAACATAACCACATAGAATATCTTCCACTCGGTTCTATCAACCTTGCGCAACTTAGCGGCGAGGTCAAATTCAGTGCTGCTGATGAGTGCAGAAATTACTATTGCAGTGAGAACCGGTACTGGAAGCATATGTATAAAACTTGTACCGAAGATTAGAATTATCATCATCGTAGCTGCCGCAGATATCGACATCACCTGTGACTTCACGCCGAACTGATCAGCTATGTTGCTCCTCGAAACACTTCCATTTACAGGGCAGCAGCCAACGAGACCACCAGCTAGATTACTCATCGCGTAGGCGAGAATCTCCCTGTTATTATCGATTTTATCATCGTACTTAAGTGCGAAGTTATTGGTTGCAAGAAGAGTCTCAGCGATGATTACGATTGCTATGATAAGCGTTTGAAGCATCATAGTTCTAACATTTCCATGAACCAGCGAAATGTCAGGGATAGCCAGAGGCGGCAGCCCTGCCTTCACCTCCGGAAGCATTTTAACTCCGTATTGTCCAAGGTCCATAGCATAGTTCAGCCCCGCCCCAACGAACATCATAACTGCACTCATTGGTACCGCTGGGATAAATTTCTTAGATCCCAAGATTATGATGATCGTACCGAGCCCAAGCACAAGTGACGGAATTTGGACTCCAGCACTCGCTGTTTTGTAAATGTGTATTAGGAGTTCGTGGAGTTCTCCTCTGCCTGAATCACCGCCATACAGCTTAGGGATCTGCATCAATATAATCGTGCAGCAGATACCCGTTATGAAGCCTCCCATTACCGGTGATGAGATGAATTTCACCAGCCTACCGAGTCCGACTAAGCGTGCTATCAGTATCCAGGCAGCAGTAAAAAGTGTTATTACAGGGATTATCCTCACTGCATCTTGCGATTGATATGCAATGCCCATCGAATATAGCATGCCACCAACAAGTGCAGCTGGCGCAGCATCAACCCCGAAAACGAATCTCGGAGAACTCGTTATCAATCCGTACACCAATATAGGGAGCAGTGATCCATATAGACCATAAATTGGCGGAAGCCCTGCAACTAATGCATACCCGATGGAAATCGGAATGGATACTAGCGCAACGATGATTCCGGCAGGAATATCTTTTTTTAAAAAATGTAAATCATACCCTTTTAGCGACATCTATCTCCCCTATTTCGTACGTCACTTTGTAGCAAAACGTACACCCTCATCATAAACTTTAGTGTGTATTATACATCAGTTGCGTGTTAAAATTATGATATGAATAGAAATAGATTAGGATTATCGGGTATAGAGGTTTCAGCTGTAGGTATGGGAACGCTTACGATGGGTTTCTCGCAAAAGAATCTTTCCACCGACGAAGGTGCTCGCATCATCGTGCATGCGGTAAAGAGCGGTATTAACTTTCTTGATACTGCGCAGTATTATGACACCTATAGATATCTTAGACCTGCGCTAGATACAATTAAATCAGATGAAAACTTAGATATTCCGGTTGTCTGTAGCAAGACTCTCGAAATTGACTACGAGAGTGCATCAGCTGCAGTCGACGAATGCCTTTCTGAACTTAATCTCGAGAAGATAGATATTTTCCTACTTCACGAAGTTCGAGGAGTTGTCGACCTTCATGAGAGAAGTGAGGCTTGGAGGGCGCTTAGGGACAAAAAAACCTCCGGCTTAATTAGGGCGATTGGAATATCGACGCATCATGTTGATGCATGCCTTGAAGCGGCGAACTTAGACTCGTGTGATGTGGTATTCCCACTGATAAACAAAGCTGGCATGGGGATCAGAGACGGGGAGGGTCCTGGTACACGATATGATATGGCGGAAGCGATAAAGCTCTGTTCAAATCATGGCGTTGGAGTATTCACCATGAAGGCTTTCGGTGGAGGAAATATCATTGAGGATTATGTAGAATGTCTGGATTACGTAACTTCACTCGAGGGTGTAGATGCTGTGATGATTGGCATGGGAAGTCTGGATGAAGTCGACACTGCAGTCAGTTACTTTGAAGGAAATCTCGGCAGCGATTACAGACCCGATATCAGCAAGAAACGCATGATGGTAGACCAGAGTGACTGCGAGGGCTGCGGAGCATGTAAGGCCCGCTGCGTCAGTCAAGCTATATCCTGGAATGATAGTGGTCTAGCCGAAATCAGCGTTGAAAAGTGCGTGCGATGTGGCTATTGCGCACCCGTTTGCCCTGTCAGAGCTATCGTTTTTTTATAGTTTTTAAGAAATATATTGATTATCCGTCTTGTACTAATTGTGCAAAATTGATATTATGTTCTTATGTATGGACTTGAAAGGAGAACTTTATGGAATACCTAAGATATTATGATGAGATTGTTTCTCGCCGCCAGTCGTGCCGCGATTTCGCAGATACAGTAGTTGATGCTGCTTCAGTTGAGGAAATTAAAGCTTATAAAGAAGTAGTGCCAAAGCTACTTCCTGAGATTTCTACCGAGATTCATTTCTTCGGTGGCGATGTGGTGGATTTCCTAGGAAGCAGCGTAGGATATAACGGCTTTACTGTAAAGGCACCTAACTACTTAGCGCTTTACTCAGAGGAAGCACCTCATTATCTAGAGAATGCAGGATTTATCGCACAGGGTCTAACACTTAAGCTCACACAGCTTGGATTCGATGCTTGCTGGCTAACTGTAAACGATGCAGAAGCAGCTAAGGGCGCACTCGGCGTTGATACAGATAAGACTCTTGCAGTATTTATCGCATTTGGACACGGCAACAAGGCTAAAAAGGACGTTCGTCTCGATATCAAGAGCCCATCCAACGTTACGATGGTATCTTGCGAGAAGAAGGTTGCACCTAAGATTAGCATGCAGGACCTTCTATCTTACAAGGTATACGGAGAGCCAGTTAACATGGAGCTTCTGTACACTGAGCTTGAAGATGCACTGCTATCAATTGCTGTTGCACAGTCATTCTTCAATCGTCAGCCATACAGAGTAATCGTTGATGACGATATCGTATCGCTAATTGGTCTAGATGACGAGCTCACAACTGCTGAAGACCAGCTTCTCAACTACGGAATTGCGATGTTTAATTTCTATGCTGTTCTTGACTCGACCAGAGCTGGTGTAAAGATGTGGAGTTTCGACGAGGCAGGTAGAGATCTAAAGCTTCCTGAAAACGCACATTACATCGCAAAGATCAGAATCTAATTTATCTTAGCACAATCATGAATAGATAATAAAAGACCTAGGATTTGGAAAATTCCACTTCCTAGGTCTTTGGTATTTCTATTAACTTTTATAGTACTTTCCCATCAAGGACCACTTCTATCAGTTCATCTTTATCGTTATAAACTAGCTTAAGCGAAAAGAAATCATCTCGCTCACTTAGGAGTCTGAGAAATATCTTATCTCCTTCCCACAGCTCGAGGTCTAGTAACTTATCTTTAGACACCCACTCAAGTACACCTTCATCGCAAGGAATCGGTTCCCCTTTAAATCCAGTCGCCGTAAAGAGGTGCATGTACTCGATCATCTCTTTTTCACCGCTTCCGTAGATAAAGGTAACTATGCCTCGAAACTTGTAGTCTGTAAGCGTGTAACCCGTCTCTTCACGTACTTCACGAAGTAGGCAGTCATCGGGACTCTCTCTATTTTCGAAATGGCCTCCTACACCAATCCATTTATTATGGTTGATATCATTTGCTTTGATGATGCGATGTAGCATAAGATACTTATCATTATTTTCTATATAACACAGTGTGCTAAGTCTTGCCCTACCCATTACGATGCCTCCACTTCGTCAAACTGAGAGTTATAGAGATCAGCATATGTACCGCCCTGTGCGAGCAGTTCATCGTGAGTTCCTTGCTCTATTATATCACCGTGGTTCATCACGAGTATAAGATCAGCATCTCTGATAGTCGATAATCTGTGAGCGATTACAAATGTCGTGCGTCCCTTCATCAGATTATCCATAGCCTCTTGAATTCTGACCTCTGTTCTCGTGTCTACCGATGAAGTCGCCTCGTCGAGAATTAACAGCTTGCGATCTGCCAAAATCGCTCTCGCAATTGTAAGGAGCTGCTTCTGCCCTTCGGAGATATTGGTCGCATCTTCGTTTAGAACCATGTCATATCCACCAGGCAGAGTCTTTATAAATCGATCTGCTCTTGCCGCTTTGGCCGCCGCAATAACCTCTTCATCTGTAGCATTCTGATTTCCGTATCTTATGTTTTCCATAATCGTGTCGGAATATAACCACGTGTCCTGAAGTACCATGGCGATGTTGTTCCTAAGCCCGTGACGGCTCATACTGCGGATATCTACACCGTCAATTTTAATCGCACCTGCATTTACATCGTAGAAGCGCATAAGCAGCTTGACGATAGTCGTCTTGCCTGCACCAGTTGGTCCAACTATAGCTATCTTCTGACCTGGCTTAACGTTCGCACTAAAATCCTTGATTATAACCTTCTCTGGATCATATCCGAATTTCACATGTTCAAACTCAACAAATCCTTGAACATCGATTTGAGATGCACTATTCTCTAGGTCAGGAGACTCCTCCTCTTCTGCCAGAAACTCAAATACTCGCTCTCCTGCAGCACCCATAGACTGTACCTGATTCATAACCTGAGCGACTTGCGATAGTGGCTGAGTGAGCGTGCGAACATACTGGATGAACGCCTGGATATCTCCTATTCCAATCACATTCTTAATAGCCAGCATTGCACCAGATATCGCTACACCAGCGTATCCGAGGTTTCCTACGAACATCATAACTGGCAGCATGACGCCTGATATAAACTGCGACTTCCAAGCGGATTCATAGAGAACTTCATTCGTTTCGTTGAAGGTCTTCTCCATCGATGCTTCTTTGTTAAACGCCTTGATTACCAGCTGCCCTGCAAAGTTTTCTTCTATCTGCCCGTTGATATTTCCGAGGTACTCCTGCTGCGTTTTAAAATATTTCTGCGACATCTTGATGATGAAACCGAGTAACACGATAGAAATTGGAATTGTAGTAGCAGCAATTAAAGTCATAATTGGCGATATGGTTAGCATCATAACTATTACACCGATAATAGTGGCTATAGATGTAATAATCGTGGTTATGCTCTGATTGAGTCCCGTTCCGAGAGTGTCAACGTCATTCGTAATTCTGGACAGTATGTCGCCATATTGATGACTCTCAAAATACTTCATCGGCATGCGATTTATCTTCTCCGAGATGTCACGACGCATCTTGTACACTATTTTCTGTGTTATACCAGTCATAATCCAGCCCTCAATGAAACTGAATATGGCACTAAGCGCGTAGAGGAAAGCTGTAAGAGCTAGAATCTTACCAATAGCAGCAAAATCAATAGTTCCTGTACCTTTAATCTTGTACATTAATCCTTCTGCGAGCACAGTAGTCGCACGACCCATTACTTTCGGTCCAGCTACCTGAAATACAGTACCTGCAATCGCAAAGAATATCACCACTATAAATGCATATTTGTAATTTCCACTATACTTCAATATCTGCTTCATCGACTTACCAAAATTTTTTGGTTTCTCGGTTGCTGCCCCTACTCCTGGTCCATGGCCTTTCTGCTTTTCTGGAGCTGGTTTCTTATTCTTATCGTCTGTCATTATTCCACCTCCAATTCGCTCTTAGATAACTGCGACTCAGCAATCTGTCTATATACTTCGCAATTCTTGAGAAGCTCTCTATGCCTACCCTTTCCGACGATTTTACCGTCATCAAGCACTATAATCTGCTCAGCATCCATAATCGTTCCAACGCGTTGGGCAACGATTATTTTAGTCGCATCTTTTTCGTATTTTGTTAGCACTCTCCGGAGTTTTGCATCAGTCTTCATATCTAGAGCTGAGAAGCTATCGTCAAATACCATAATCTTAGGATTCTTGGCAATCGCTCTCGCTATCGAAAGTCTCTGTTTCTGTCCACCCGATACATTAGAACCGCCCTGAGCGATATTGCTTTCAAATTTATCTTCTTTCTCCTCGATAAACTCGAGTGCCTGCGCGATTTCCGCAGCTTCATGCACCTCTTCAGGTGTAGCATCTTCATTTCCAAATCTTATATTTGAATCAATCGTTCCTGAGAACAGTACGCCCTTCTGAGGCACGAAGCCTATCTGTTTTCTAAGTGATTTCATACTTATATCTCTTATATCGACTCCATCAAGCTTGATGCTTCCAGCAGTTACATCAAAGAATCTAGGAATCAGATTGACTATCGTACTCTTACCCGCGCCTGTACTTCCGATAATCGCCGTAGTTTCACCAGGCTCCGCAGTGAACGATATATCTGATATTACATCCTCTTCAGCATTTGCATATCTAAATGAGACGTTATCAAATTCGAGTCTACCAGTACTTTCGTTAATCTCGATTGCATTCGCACTGTCTAGCACTGATGATTCCGACATGATAACCTCATCAATTCGGCTAGCAGCTACACCAGCTCTTGGTATTAGGATTGACATTACTGTCAGAATCATAAATGACATTACAATCATCATAGAGTACGTTAGAAATGCCGTCATAGAGCCTACCTGCATGTCCCCAGTATCAATTCTGTGCGAAGCAACCCACACTATGGCTACCCCAAGGAAATTCATAAGTAGCATCAGCAGAGGCTGCATAAATGTCATGACTCTATTCGTAAATAGCTGTGTACTCTTAAGTTCATTGTTCGCCTTGTCAAAACGCTTCTCAGCAAAACTCTCTCTGCCAAATGCACGAATTACTGAAATGCCGGTTAGTATCGATCGAGAAACGCTATTTAGAGAGTCCACGAGTTCCTGCATGATGCGAAATTTTGGCAATGCGATAATCATCAGAATTACGACAAGAATCACTACTGCTAATACTCCCAATGCAATGACATAGCTCATATGAGCACCCGTCTGAACCACTTTAAAGATTCCCCATACTGCGAGCACAGGCGCATAGAGAACCATTCGAAGCATTATGGTCAGAGTCATCTGAACCTGCTGTACATCATTAGTCGCCCTAGTAATCAGAGAAGATGTCTGGAAACTATCCATCTCAGCATTCGAGAAGCTCATAACCTTCTCGAATACTTCCTTCCTAAGCGTCATACCTATCTTCGCTCCCACCTTGGAAGATATGTAGGATGCGATTACTGCAGCGGCAATCATCAGCAGTGTAACGAACATCATCTTGAATGCGGTATTCCATAGATACGATTTCTGCACTTTGTCTATATTTACCCCAGCCGATTTAGCCGCGTTCGTCGCATAAGCAATACCCATCGACTTGAGAGTCCTATCACCCACTGAAGAGAGCGTCTTATCCATCTCTTCCTTAGGCTTGCTGATTGTCGATTTATCCATGTGACCGCTGGCTATTCTTGCCTGAATCATTGGGCGCATATCCACATAAGTATGCATCTTGCCATTCTGATCCTTCGCTCTAAATGACTTGATATCAGCATTCATGAGAGCTGCAATCTCGGAAACCGACATATCATCTATGCGGTCAGCAAGCGCTTCTGTCTCTGCTCTCGAAGTTAACTGCTCCTTGACAGTATTCTTAAACTGTTTAACAGTCATGTGTCCGAGCTGATAGCTCAATACGATTGGCTTAAGCAGTTTATTATCAAGCTTCTCAAGTTTTTTCTCATCTTTAACCTTAAGAGTATACGTATCTCCCATCTTCTTGTACGAAGATGCCCAGATTTCTTTCTCATCATCGGTCATGAATATCTGGGCCTCGCTATATTCATCTGCAGTAACCTTGCTAGGCAATATATGCTCGATACCCTTATTCTGAATTCCCGTGTCAATCAGCTTCTGCATATAGCTAGGTATCGAAATGTCTCCAAACGCCTGAACTACAAGCACAGCAAGGAGTATCACTATAGATAGCTTATACGGCTTTAAATTTTTAAAAAGCTTTGTCATCTGCTACCTTTCCTTTCTTCCACTATTATATGTCTACTTTCGATAGTGCCACATTAAGTTCCTCTTCAGAGATTTCTGTTATCAGTGTTATCAATTCTATAAGCTTTACGACATTTTCCTCGCCAAATCTTTCAAAGACTATATCTAAATATGCATCAAGCCTTTGTTTATAACCCTTTATCTTATCTGCCCCATCTTTTGTAATAAAAACCAGCGTATTCCTTCTATCACTAGGGTCAATTCGTCTCTCAATGATTCCCTTATCTTCAAGACTTGATAGCATCCTTGATACTCCAGGCATAGTCATATGAATAGATTTGGCTAATTCAGATACCTTTACACCTTTAGTTTCATTAGTATTAATATCAAATCCTTCTGTAAAGTTAGCGCACTTCCCGAACTCACAATCTAGCAGCGCATTTATAAGCATGTGCTCACTTGGATTAAGCTCTGGTACAAGCTTCAAGAAATTAACCTTGTGAAAGCTATGCACCTTGTGAAGAAAATTCAATTGGTATTCTTTCATCTAATTCTCCATTTCAATTTATTATCAAAATAGTTTAAATTCAGCATATTATTTATCTGTGTTAATAATTAACATTGTTAACTATTTCTAATGTTAATGATTATATTCTTATCCTCCGCGCTAGTCAATATTTTTTAGTTAATACTGTCCTCTTATTTCCTCATCATCCGCGTATCACAATGGTTACACGTATTTTAATGCATTGATAATCTCTATTTAGAATAATTATGTATTGATTATCCGTATACATATTTTAAGGCTTTGCATAAAGAAATATAATTATTAATTGGAATTCATATAAAAGGAGGCTGTTTTGCTACTTAATATATCCGGTTTGTTTATAGGCTTGCTGTTCGGCTTTCTACTCAAGCGCGGACGATTCTGTCCTACTGGAACGATACGAGATATTTATCTTGAGAAGAATTACTATAACGCAGTTCTTATCCTAGCAATAATCGCCACCGAAGGTTTGCTATATCACATGCTAGTAGGCAGCATGACTATACCGTCACCATTCTTTGGCTGTTACTCTATGGTTGCAGTTCCTATAGGTGGATTCATCTTCGGAATCGGAGCGGTGCTCACCAATGGCTGCGTTACGAGTACTCTCGTCAAGGTCGGAGACGGGCGAATCATCGGAATATTATCGCTTATAGTTTTTGCAACGACTGAATTTTTTACTAACAAGTGGATTTTTAAGCCATTTACGCAGAAGGTTATGGGGCTACAGGAGGTATACGACATAGATTTGTTCGATATGCCCTTCTCTCCGATACTAATATTTGCGCCAGTGGCAGTGCTACTATATATCCTAATGTTTCGTCATTACAGAGCGCACAAGCCCAAATACAAGCTGCCGCAAACCTACACAGGTCTGCGCCACGTCTTCTGCGAGAAGATTTGGAGTCGCGAGATAACTGTAATACTGATCGGAGTGCTGATGGCTGCTGCATTCTACTTCAGCAACCTCACTGGTAGAAATGGCGGAATCTCAATTTCAGACCCGGTATTATCGTGGTTCAACATGATAACAGGCACTCATTCAGAACCCATCGGATGAGTTGTCTATAACAGAACCGACGGTGTCGGTTGGGATAACTTAGTGATCTTAGGAATAATCCTAGGTTCATTCTTCACCGCTTTCACTAGCAAAGAATTTTCAATAGTCAAGACAGATAAGAGAATCGTAATAAGAACTGTAATTGGAAGCATGCTCATGGGAATAGGTGCTATATGGGCAAAGGGCTGCCTTATCGGTAACGGTTTGGTCGCAACTTCCCAGCTTGCGACAAGAGCCTGGCTGGCACTGCTATTCATCGCACTTGGAATCTGGTTTGGCGCGTGGTTTATGTACGTACGTGGATCCAAGAGCTCAATCATGAAGTTCTAGACTTCGACAAGCAGGATAACAAATCGTGGAAGCTCACCGTCAAAAAGTAACATACGTGGAATTAGAAACGAAAAGTAAAATTTTTAAAAAAATGGGAATAGGGAAATAGGATTAATTTATCGATGAACAGAATAAAACAAATGAGTCTCATGCAAAAGGCGCTCGGGCTACTGCTTGTAATAGCCGTTGCTGCACTAATAGTTGCTGTGAGTTTAAACATGAGCGGAAGTTCAAAGTCTAGTAAGGATAAGAAAGCAAAAACGAAAAATGAAAAACAGATAGAGGCATCATCAGACAGCTGTAGCACTGGATCAGACGATTCTGCAGCGGCTTCATCCGAAACGAGCAAGGGAAGCGATGACAAGAAGGATAAGAAGGATGACAAGACCAAGAAAGATGCGTCAAGTAGCAAGAGTTCTTCCTCTTCATCAGGATCAAGCTCATCCTCATCTCATTCGTCTTCAGGCTCGAGCAGTTCTTCTGGTTCAGCATCGCACTCTCAGCCGCAGCAACCTGCTGCCAAGAGAACGAGAACTGTGTATATAACTAGAGCAGGTCGCTACTACTCAACTGGGCAGATTGCAGCTGCAAGGCAGGCATGGT
This sequence comes from Mogibacterium diversum, assembly GCF_938028775.1. Classification (GTDB taxonomy): domain Bacteria; phylum Bacillota; class Clostridia; order Peptostreptococcales; family Anaerovoracaceae; genus Mogibacterium; species Mogibacterium diversum_A. The sequence goes on along the minus strand of NZ_CALIZG010000017.1, from coordinate 95,273 downwards.
TATCACAGGGTAACACATGAGATGGTCGTTACAACATCGTAGGTGTTGAACAGGAAGAATATTAGACAATAGTATTACTGCAATAGAACAGCAAGGGCGTAAACCCTCGCTGTTATTGTTTTATAGAATATTGCCTGTACGGCATAGGCTTAGTTGCTCTCACCTTCTTGGAGGTCTTTGTACTCCTCCTCTACTATAACCTTGCCCTTCCATACCTTGAGTCCATTAAACTCATATACGTTGGTATATCCCTGCTTCACAAGACGCTTTGCAACCCTCTTGCTCAGACCACCGTAATCGCAGTAAAGTAGGATTTTCTGATTCTTATCAGGGAGTTCCTTTACTTCCCCCTTATCGAAGTCTTCATACCATACAGGAATGGACTTCGGAATATGACCCATTCCCCAGGCAACCTTGCCTCGTACATCGATGATTTTAGCGTCATCCGTTTCAGCATTTTCAACGAATTTAGCTGCCTCCTTACCAGAGATATGCGTATATCCGTCCTTATTCTTCTTGTCATCTGCACCCTTCTTAGTGCAGCCGGCTAGTAGTGCAGTACTTATAGCCAGAATCATAATAATCGGTAATATCTTTCTCTTCATCTTTTCACCTATTCCCAGTGACCTTCTGAAACAACCACGGTTTCAGTCCATGCAGGTACTTTTACAGTCTTAGTCCCCCAGACCGGATTGTAGTACACATGGTTCCCATCTCAAGGATTTGGTTTATGAGCTTGCCATGCTGAAAGATTTGGGAATGATCTTCCGCATTGACATACATAGCTAACAATATATCGTTTCTCTTTAGTAGTTTCTGGATGCGTTATAGTCTTAGTAACTGCAGGTACCCAGCGTTTTTTCTTGCCACCATCGCTACTGCTCTGGCTAGTTGTGCTTGTACTCGATGAGCTGCTTTTTGTAGAACCACTGCTAGATAAACTCTTTTGCTTAGACAGCTTTTCGCTAGTCTCATTTTCCTTTTCGATTAGATTTGTCGTCGCACTTACGTCAAACGACGTACCACTTTTCTCTGCAATCTTCTGACCGATTTCATTGGTTAGCAGAGTAAGATCACTGTCACTCTTTACCTTATTGAACTTCCTCTCATATGACTTCAGAATTTTACGTGCTTCTTCAGCTTTGCTCCCATCCATTGCATCAATCTGCTCTTTCAGAAGCCTTTTACAAGCCTTTATTTTATCCTCTCTAGTTGAGATAGACTTAATCTGAGACTTAAAATCCTTTAGTAGTTTTTTGATAGATTTATCATCTTTAGCCTTATCAATTTCTTTCGAGAATTCCTTCTTAAGGTCTTTGACTATTGGTTGCTCCTCTACCATGTATGATTCTATCTTAATGCCATTGACTGTTTCAAGCGCTTGTTTTCTTGTCTGTTCAGTGCAGCCTGATAAAATCACTGATAGAGAAACAGCTATTATTATCACCAAAGAAAGCTTTTTTAACATAAATAGCTTATTAATCTCTCTCATATTCCTTTCCAGTATCTTCCCCTCTAATTCTCCTTACGTCTCTTAAGTAAAATAGATAGTGAGGATATTGATGAAATTAATAGCACAGCATACAGAGCGTAATTTCCTGTGTCACCAGTCTTTACAACTCTACCTGCTCTTACCTTAGCAGTCTTGCCATATGTAACATCGCTCCTACGAGCTGTAGAGTTAGAAACTCTCGGTGCGCTACTATTTGAACTTGCATTATTTACAGCACTATTGTTGCTATGCACTGCTGCAGGCTTAATTGTAAACGTAATCGAAGATGACTTTGTGTCGGCATCGAAGTATGCAGTAAGTGTGTGTCTACCAGCAGATAGTCTGTCCACAAAACTCTTATTAAGTCTAATAACTGTACTTCCCTTAGTGACAGTGTAGTCAGAATCCTCGAGCCTTTCGTTATCAACTTCCACTCCGCTGAAGTTTTCAAAGCTCTTGTCCACTGAAGAGGTAGACTTAAATACAGCCTTTACATCAACGTCATCACCCTTCTCAAATGATAATCCGTCACCTTCAGTTGCTACATACTGAACGCTGCTATCTGATACGTACTGAACCACTATCGGATATACGGACAGGGAATTCATATTGAACTTGATTTTATTACCAGTCTGAGTGAACGATAGTGGCTTTAGCTTGCCATTGCTGTCTATGTATGAAACCTTTCCCACATTTTTACCAGACTGAACTTCAGTAGTGTAATTAAAGAACTGACCTTCAGCAAGCATGAGACGTGAACGCTCAGTTCTAGCCATATTGATAGAGTGAATATCTATTACGTCAAAATCTCCCTTTAGACCTTTTGCAACAGCCTTATCGAGAAGCTTTTCATTCATAGTGTATCTTACGCTATCGTTATACTGTTCGAACCATCTTGGTAAAATTCTGCTGTTGAAGTTTAGTCCTTCTACTTTAGTCTTTCCACTTACGCTTGTTAGTGCATCAAGATACTTCTTCTCAATCTGACCATCTTTGTCAAAAAGTATGATAGTATCCTTGTTTGTGCAGCTGAGATGGTTATACGCAAGCTTGTCAGCACCACGCTCTGAGTGGTCTTTAACAGTTAGCGGAAACGTATACATGCCGAGCTGCTCACTCTCAACACTTACTGTGTATACATCATCTTCCATGAGTTCAACTTCAACTGTGCTGTCCTTGATTGGAACTCTAATTGTCTCGAACGGGCTTGTCAGAACTAGGGTTGAATTAGTTCCCTCCCAGTCAAAACTATCGTCACTCGGTAGATAGTTTCTGCCAACTTTCTCCATATAGAAGAGCTGTAGATCAATCTTTACGCGATTTGCCTTTGTAGCATCCGTAATCGGTGTAGCCCTCTTCTCTAGGACGAATGATGTGATTTTTTCATCTTGTCCTGGATGGCTCGTTGTAATTGGAGTTCTGTCATTATATACGACACTTCCAGTTTCCTTGATAATTATGTATGCGTTATTTTTGAAGTTATACTCTTTATCCTGTGCAAAAATGATGTAATGATGCTCCTTGATTAATTCAACATCTGGAAACACACCGTTAGATGAAGTAACTTCCTTTTCAAATCTCTGAAGTGTTGCATTCCAAACCTTGAACTTAATTGGTTTAGTTAGCGCTTTACCTGTTGCCTTGTCAATTACAGGCATGTTCCTAAGTGTTGCCTTCTCCGTCTTATATAGAAGTGCAAAATCCGACTCCTTATAAGGACCAGTCTTGGAAGGCTCTGCTGCACGGAATCCTGATCCGTGTCTTGGGTTAGCTGGCTGTGATACGCTACTTGTAGCCGGTGTAGCATCACCCTTTTCAGCTTTGGCCTCGGTTGAAACACTTGCAGTTTCTGTTTTTTCAGTAGCTGCAGAATCGTCTGCAAAGGCAAGTAATGGTGCTGTCGATAGTATCATCGATAGCGCTAGGACCTTTACTAGACTTCTTGAGCTCTTGCTCTTGAACTTCATAGTTCCTCCTTTTATATTTTATGTTTTGGGGAATAACATTCCTTATTATTCTAGCTAGTCTATCAAAATTCTAACAATTGCTTATATCTATACTTCTGCCATTTGTATAGATAATCCTTATAATGAATTACATGTAAATTTGTGCACCAAAAACCCTGCAAGCATGAATTCCATCACTTGCAGGGTTTTCTCATAAGCAATATTATCTTCCCTTATTACTTTTATTCCTCGCCTAGCGCAGCCTTAATCTCATCCAGATTGCTCGCAAAGACAACCTTATCTAGATCTTCAGCTGGCAGGAAGTCGGCAACTACCATCTCCTCAAGCAGCTTTCTTAGAGGCTCATAAAAGCCTTCGATATTGTATAAAATGCAAGGCTTCTCAGTTCTGTTTAGTCTTCTTAGCGAGATTATCTCTGAAATCTCTTCGAGTGTGCCAGGCCCACCTGGGAGTGCAATAAAAGCATCACCAAGATTGATCATACGAGTCTTGCGCTCTGGCATAGACTTTACGATCTCAAGTGTGTAGAGGCCCTCGTGTCCCTTCTCCTGGTCGAGCAGAAACTCTGGGATGATACCGTAGACCTTGGCGCCGCCTTCTAAAACTGTATTTGCAACGGTTCCCATGAGTCCTACATTTCCGCCGCCGTACACGAGGCTGTGTCCACCTTCTACAATCCAGTTTCCGAGCTCAATTGCTTTATCCTTAAACACGGACTTCTCACCGAATCGAGATCCGCAGTAAACTGTAATATTCATATCCTTATTCTCCTTTTCCATATCGTAACATTTTAGTATCGCTACCTCTTCGGTCAATATATCGCATTCATCAATATTTTTGATAGTGCACAATTTAAATTAAGATTTTTATAATGATTAATTTCGTCACTTAGATGTTATACTAAACCCATATCGTAAGATTATAATACATTATGTTTTTGTTTAATTGCGATAAATAAGGAATATTGGGGAATATTATGAAGAAAAAACTACACATTAAACGGTTTACACTGCTTGCGGCATTTTTGCTAGCACTCGCAATATCATTCACAGGCTGCGGTAAGGATAGTTCAAATTCAGAATCAAAAGGCTCTCATGGTCCAAAGGCAAGCCTTAAAAGCTTTGAAACCACTACACTTGACGGTGAAAAATTCACACAGGATAATCTGAAGGATTACGACCTCACCGTGGTTAACGTGTGGTCGACGACTTGTGGCTACTGCATCGATGAGATGCCTGCACTTGAGAAGCTCAAGAATCAGCTTCCTTCAAACGTACAGTTTGTATCTATTTGTCTCGACGGAGAAGCTTCACCAGATACAGCAAAAGAGATTCTCTCTAAGCAAGGATTAACGGCAAAGACGCTAGTTCCAAGCGATTCTTTGAACGAAGGACTTCTTCAGTACGTAAGCGGCACTCCTACCACCGTGTTCTTTGATAAGAATGGAAAGCAAATCGGTGATCCAAAGGTTGGAGCGTTCTCAACACATGATACTGATGCGATTACAGAACTCTATATGAACGAAGTAAATTCTCGTCTTAAGAAATTGTCATAGGCAGGGATTATCAGGAATAGATTATGTCTAAGAAGTATAAAAGGTTGATACCGGCTGCGCTCATCGCGGCTGGTATCGTTATGTTAATAATAGGTGTCGGTAGAGGTGAGATAATGACGGTCTTCAGCAAGGCTGCCACCGTCTGTCTCGAATGCATAGGCATCGGATAGGAGGCGCCATGAAGACTAACAACCCGAGGCGTCATCTAGTGCAGCTCATAGCGACGTTCATGACCAATCCTCACGTCTCGAATTTCACCGACGGTACAATATACAAAGGAAAGAGTAAAAGTTTCTGCTCACCTGGCCTAAACTGTTATTCTTGCCCGGCAGCCGGCGCAGCGTGCCCTATCGGAGCACTGCAGTCGGTCGAAAACGGTAACAAATACCACATCTCATACTACGTGATGGGTTTTTTGCTTATTACTGGAGCATTTCTCGGTAGGTTCGTCTGCGGATTTTTGTGCCCGTTTGGATTCTTTCAGGACTTGCTCTACAAGATCAGAGTGAAGAAGCGAAGGATACCTGCGAAGATGGATAAAGCGCTCAGATATCTCAAATATGTTATACTTGCGGTATTCGTATTTGCACTTCCGATTGCAATATCAAATGATTTTGGGATCGGAGAGCCGTTCTTCTGCAAGTACATCTGTCCAGCTGGCACTATCGAGGCCGGCATACCTCTCCTCATTAAGAACGAATCTCTGCGAACCATGATGGGCATCTTGTTCGACTGGAAGATGATTCTTCTGATTATCACTGTCATACTTTCGACGATGATCTACAGACCTTTCTGTAAATACATATGCCCTCTAGGCGCGATATATTCGTTTTTTAACCGCTTTAGCGTACTTCAGATGGAAGTGGATAGAGGTACATGTATTAACTGCATGAAATGCGAAATCCATTGCGATATGCAGGTCAAGGTTCTAGATAACATCAACAGCGCTGAATGTATTCGCTGTGGCAAGTGCAGGAGCATATGTCCTACAAGCGCTATCAACTGGACGGTAGGTGGAAAAGTAATTCTAAAATCAAACGAAAACAGCAGGCAAAGAGCGTAGCTCTGCCTGCTATTATTGTTAATCTATCAGGGGATAATCCTATTGATTAGTATTAACCAAAATATCAATATTGATTATAGCTCCTTTGTGCTAATTTGTATTTTCAGATTAAATCGCTATTTTAAGTCCGTTAAGCCTTCTGTGATTTGCTTAAAAAACTCTGTACTCCACATATCCATTTTTGAAGGTTCTTTTATAAATGGAATAACATCTTCTTTGGCTTGTTTATAATCTATATTCTCAAACCTATCATTCAACAATTTTTTAATATCATTTATTTCGCAAACTTCATTCTCTCTAATAACTCCTGACTCTATAAGTCTAGCTCTTAAATGTGTCATATTGACTTTGGTTTCTCTGCCTAAATAAAACACATAATCGTAAAGATCTCTTCCTTTAATTCTGTTTTTCCACTTTCTACATATAACTGCATGTATTTTCCCAGCAAACAACGAAGCTTCATCATATATATTGACTTCATATGGTGCAGGAAGTAATCGATACTTCTTTTCGAAAAACGCTCCTTTAGGTGGATCTGTATCAATTTCAAACTTTATCTTAATTAATTCATTTCCATGAAAATGATTTAACATACCAGAATCATCATAAAAAATGAGAAGATGCTCCCTAGTATTACCTTTTAAAAATGCTGACTTTATTGCCGAATCAGTCGTCTTAACTTTCTGTTCTACGGATAATTTAAGCCCATAAGCAGCGGCTTCATTTTCAATTGCTGCAAACCATTTTGATAAGTCAAACTTCTCATCTTTTTCTATGAGCGAAAAATCTAAATCTTCTGAGAACCTATCTAACCCATAAAAAACTCTCAGAGCGGTACCACCATAAAATGCAGCTTTCTTAAAAAAACCGCCACGGCTAAGTCCACTTAAAGTAATCTCCTGAATAATCTCTTTAAGAGCGTTAACCCTATCATAATCGGAGTTCAATTCATATTTTGCAAGCATCTGTTCAATCACGTTTTTCATTTTTCATCGTCCTTCTCTTAACCAGCCTATACAAAAGACTCACATTCGTTGAATGATATGCTTCTGAAATTTCACGAAGATCATTCTCATCCAACCTAATTACTTCATCCATATCAATTCTAAGATCATCAACAAGTACGGTCTCTAGTTCTTTTTGATTAGAAATAGGTTTCATTGAATAAAGCTTATCGCTCAAAGCTTTTTCTTTCGTTGCAATTTGGAATGAGTAATCACCTTCATTCTTAATAATTATTCCTATTGGATATGCTTTAACTGGAACATCTCTGTATATAAAGTTGCCAAATTCAGTTTCATATATACGCTTTTTCTTTTTATTATATGTTGCACATGTCACTGTATGAACAATTTCTGGAATCATTCCGTAATATGAAAGAGCAAAATCAAACGACAAATAGGATGGACCATAGATGCTTCCAGCCAAAAGATACCCTGCCGTATTAGGATCTGTTTCGTAAAGCCCCCTGATAACAGGCGTGTACACGCCTTCCTTAACTAATCTTCCAAGTTTTGTCTTAGGGTTTCTGTAATCATGTAACTCATGAATAATCATATTGTATGTTTTTATCATATCTACACCTCATAGTATCATAATATGATACTATGAGGTGAAATACAAGTATTATATCCTTAAATTATGCCCTTCGAAATCAACCCCCTCATGGTGAAGCAGATAAACCTTCTTATCCATGCCTCCTGCGTAGCCCGTGAGTTTTCCGTCCTTTCCAACCACCCGGTGACAAGGTACAATGATTGAAAACTCATTGCTACCGACTGCGCCTCCCACAGCCTGAGCTGACATGCGCTCTTTGCCAAGTCTTATCATGACTTCCCTTGCGATTTCACCATATGTGCTAAGCTCGCCATAAGGAATCTTGAGCATTATCTCTGATACGGTCTTTCTGAATTCTGACCCCTGCAGCTTTAGCTTCGGAGTAAAGCTTGGAACATTTCCTGCAAAGTATTCGTCAAGCCAGCAAACTGCATCGCTTATATGTTTATTATCATGGAGATTCTCGATTGCTTCGATATCTAAAGAGGCCTCTGCTATCCGCTCTTCATCGAACCATACACCGAGAAGGCTCTCTTCATCAGCGCAAAGCTTCATAACACCCATCGGTGAGTCGTAATAATACACGTACATAGTAGCACTCCTTTAATTATATGGATTTATCAGCTTTGGATTATTTCCGATATGATCCCTAATAACTTTGACGTCTTCTGGCGAAAGCGGTATATCGTAGCTCACAGCGATGACCAGCCAAGTATAGCAGTAGTCATCAACATTCGTCTCTGGCAGCCAATCGCTCGATCCCTTATCTGACTTATCGCGATTTACCGCCCCATCTACATCTACTCCAACACGCACATCTGTCGCGTACTGATGCTTCTTAGAATGACTCCATTTGGCGCCCCCATGCTTATTCACATAGTTAAGCGGAATGATATGGTCGAAATTGCTGTCATCAAGAGAGAGTTCATCGCCCGTATATGGGTCTATATAATCGCCATCCTTGTAGTGCTTACTCGTCACAAATGCGAACTTTCTCAGCGAATACTTTCTGCCTTTATACTCGATTTTCTTATATGGCTCTGTATAGGAGTCCCTGTCATAATCAGCGTATTCATCTGGCGAAGCCACCCTCACTTCATCGAGTAGCTGCTCTACACTCTTTTCCTTTAGCGGCTTTACTTTGCTGCCTGAGCTACCTGACCCCCCTATATCTATCCCCATCTGATTAAGGACGAAAACAGCCGCAGCGATCACTAATGTCGCAACCATTTTCTCCATCTTCTTATTCACTCTACTATATCCCCTGTATCCTTGTCCCGGGTATCTCTGTCTAGTCATATCTCCTAAGCCCTTTTCATCTATCTATTATGTTGTAAAGTCATGATGCCCACGACTCTCGCAGTGCTGCTATCGATTGCAGTGCCGTTATCAATTTCTTTTAACTGCATAATCTTATTAACTGCATAATCTTATTAACTTCTTTATCTTAAATTCAATATGCTTATGATACCATAGACCGATAGGCATTGGACATTTTGCGGTTCATGAATTTGCCCAATAAACATTTGATTTATAACTATTACCTGATATAAAATATTAAAGATAAACTAAAAATTTACGATTTATGAAACGAGGAATTTATATGGGCGAAAGCAAACTAAAGTACGGACTAAGAGTACTAAAGAATGCGAGCTTCAAGAAGTTCACAGACTGTGTCAACGAAGCACACAGAATCTCTGGGAAGAACAAGCTTGCGTGCGCAATGGACATCGTACACTGCATGAGAAAATTCGATGCTGGTTATTATGATTATGTGATTTTCCAGTTCTGGGACAAAACCGATGCAGAGAGAGACACTTATCTCACGAGATTCAGAAGCAAGAAGCTTGTATCTCAGATGAATGACCCTGCTTACGCACATTTCTTTGATAACAAGGATGAATTTAATGAGAAGTTCAAGGAATACATCGGTCGTGACTTCATCGAACTCGAGACTGCGACTAAGGACGAGGTAGAGGCGTATTTCAACAGAAAAGACAAGGTTTTCTGCAAGATGAAGGATCTCGAATGCGGCATAGGCTGCGAGAGACTTGTTACTTCTGACTTTGAGAATTTCGACGCATTCTATTCATATATCAAGGAAAAGGGATTTGGTACTCTCGAGGGTGTAATTGAGAATCATCCTGATCTCGACAAGGTATATTCCGGCAGTGCCAATACGATGCGTATGATCACGATTATCGGTGATGACGGCAAGCCACACCTTATTTACGCAGTACAGAAGTTCGGTATCAATGGCAGAGTTGTAGATAACTACGGAGTTCATGGACCAGTTGACCTAGAGACTGGTGAGTTCCTATTCCCTGCACACTCTGGGGATACTAAGGCTGAGGGACTATACACTGAGCATCCTAACACACATGAGAAGCTAGTAGGTTTTAAGACACCTCTTTTCAAGGAGGCCAAGGAAATGATTCTTAAAGCAGCTATGGAGGTTCCACAGATCAGATACGTTGGATGGGACGTCGCTGTTACTCCTACTGGGCCTGCTATCATCGAGGGCAACGTGTACTGCGCTCACGATTTCTGGCAGCTACCAGGGCAGACTCCTGGCAATATAGGCATCATGCCTACGCTTAAGGAACTTGTGCCTAGTTACAAGTATTAATAATATGAAACATCACAGGGCTGGTCTCAAATGAGACCAGCCCCTGTTTGATACTTTATTTTATGTATAGACTATGAAAGCTATCGTATTTATGCTGTAGCCGCCTTGAGCTTTCTGCTCTTTAGCGCTGCCTTTCTGAGCCTTAGTACTACGTAACTACCGTAAATCAATGTATAAACAACTATTCCGGTTATATGAGACTTCACATCTGCCGAGTACAGCACCATTATATGTACATAGATTCCGATGAAAAACGGATATGCCATGCGCTGAATCTTTTTCCAAGTCTTACCACTCATCTTGCGACGAACCACCTTAAATGAGGTGATGAAGAGAGGAATAAGCATAGCTAGCAGGCACAGAGTGATTGATGATGCGATTAGCTCTCTAGTAGGCATAGCCTTTGGATTTGTAAACAGCATCGGGAAGTAATGAACTCCGAAAACCACGTTGTGGCTTAATGTTAGCAAGCTTCCGATGATAGAAATCTCTCCGCGCACACTCATCAGCTTACGAGAGAGCTTGTTGTGCTTAGTGATTACACCAAGGTACATAACTACCATAAATGTAGCCGTAGTGAATATACCTCTAACGAACATGTCCATAAAGTACACGTTAAACCACTCTGGGAACTTTTGAACATAACCGTAGTTGTAATATAGAACTACCGCTCCGCACCATACGTATATGCCTAGATAAAAAGCCCCTGGGTGCTTCTTAATTGCATCTGCTGTCAGAATATAGAATATGACAGTCACTGCGATTCCAAATATTAAGTTCACGATACCGTCCTTTCCGTCTCAGCCGCAGCAGAGTTTTCTGCTACTACCTTGCTCTCTGCTGGCTTCTGTATATCTTCTCTCTTGTTAGCCTTTCCGCTATCTCTAGTCTCTACGCTAGAATTTCCAGAGATCGCAGCAGTTACTGCACTTCTCGTGCTAGTTGTTCCACTCGTAACGGCTGATGTTGTCGCACTAGAAACCGGTGTTTTAACATTCACCATAACGAATGCCTTGCTCTTCTTGTCGATTCCATCAACTGAGAACTCGAGCACCGCCTTGGTCATGCCCTTCTTTGACAGGTCAGGCTTCTGTAATAGTTTAACCTTCACAGAACCGTCCGCTGGGATGTTGCTGAACTTAGCCTTGTAATCTTCGAGTGTAGGTGCTTTTCCATCTACGTCGATAGGTTTTGCATTTACTCTCTGCGGTGTAAATGATGTTCCGCCATCCTCGTCATCATCCGCGATTCCGTCGTGGTCTTTATCTCTATAAATCCAGTACTTGTATTCTCTAACTAGAAGTTTGCCGTTCTTCTTAGCTTTAAACTTCATAGTTACTGTCTTAAACATTCCGTCATCGCCATCCCAGTTGTCGTCATCCACGACTGGTGTGCCAGTGATTGTTGTTCCGTCAAAGGATAGACCCTTAGGCAGCCCCTCGATCGAAGCTACCATCTCTGCATCCTTGTCGAGGCTTGTAACTGTAGCTGGCTTAATTGGAACACCCTGTGTCCACTTAGGCCTGCCTGGCTCATCGAGTACTGTCTCGATTACCTTGCTGTCTACCTTAACCTCTGGGAGATTCTCAGTAGGTTCTGGGTTTTCAGTATTTCCACTATTATTCTCTACGAGCTGCTTATCTGCTTCTGTACCAGATAGCTTGAACGTTACGAACAGCGCCTGCGGTGCATTAGGATTCTCATCCTTAACCACTGCATATCTTACCTTTTTGCTGACAGGTGTCTGATCCGCTGTGTACTCGTAGCGGTGACCTTCCTTGGATACTAGGCGCACCTTTACATTCTCAAACTCAAACGAAGTAGGTGCATCGATAACCTGCTGATCATCGATCTTGTTGCTATCTATAGAGTCCTTATTTAAGGTATCAGCCTTATACCACTTTGATCCGTCCTTGCTGTACTCGAGTCCAATGATGTAGTCCTTGCTATAGCGACCAACGAGGATTCTGAAGTTATCGTATGAGAGCGACTGCTTATGAATAACCTTTGCCTTGATGACCTTCTTATCACCGTAAGCCTTGAGGTCGCTACCGTTCTCGATTGCATTTCCGTCCTCATCTGTGATGCTGAATCCGTTTGCTTCAAAATCATTCCATGCTACTTCCGATTCTGTTCCGTCTCGCTTAACGACCTTAACCTTAAGATTCGAGAAGTCGACTGGGCTACCTGTATTTACTTCTACCGCTTTCGACTTAGGAGATACAATTGAAATCTCCTTAATCCCAGAGTTAGTCATGTAATCGTTTGCTGATTTGTTGCTAGCTTCCTTGGTAGCAGCCGAAATTCCACTCGCACTAATCGTTGCACCACTCACGCTATCGAACATCTTTTTGCCCTCATAGCGGTCGTTCATGTAAGCCTTTACAGCGCGCGACATGAGCGTTAGGTCAGACACTGTGTTATTTCCAGATAGACCATTTAGCATGCCGACATACTTATCGCCAAGGAGCTCCTTGACCTTAGCTTTAGGATCAGCGCTCTTCCTTATAGCTTCAAAGTACTCACGGTATAATCCCAGCTTCGCGATATTCCAGCGACCGTCCTTACCCTGCAGGAACGGTATCACGTTCTCCGCCTGGCTTCTAAATGGTCCCATGTCATCGCGGTAATCGTCACCTACGCCGACCCTTAGAGACGATATCTCGCCATCCTTTACCGTAATATAAGTCTTGATTCCACCTGGATTGAGATATCCGATACCGATTCCAGTATAGTCTCCATCCTTTAGCTTATCTCCTGGATAATGCTTACGAAGCGCTGCATCTACATATGCAGGATCTCCTGTCTCAGGGTTAACCGCTGGAGATACATTGTCCTCGCTTGGCTTATTATCCGGCGCAGCAGGTGTGTTTGTGCTACTGCTGGTGTTAGCAACACTAGTCTTGCCTGCACCTGAAAGTGCATTTCTCACGGCATCGATAATACCGCGGCTAGAGTATGTAGCACCAGAAACAGTATCCACGCTCTTGCCTGGACTTCCGAGCAATCTACCGATTACCGCCTTTGCACGATTAAAGAATGGGGCATCATCACTATTTGAAAGTATTTCAACATTAGTAATATTACCGCCAGAAACGGTTACGCGAACTCTTATCGGACCATTGTAGCCCTGACCCGAACCAGTGTACACACCGTCGTTCAGGTTAGCACTTCCGATTGAAAAAGTTCCTGCTGCATTACCCTTTCTTCCCTTCGCAGATCTAGCATCTTTCTTGACTGGCGTTACCTTCGCCTGTTGCTTCGATCCAGCCTTGCTTAGAGCATCAGCAACTGCCTTCTTAATCGCATTCGAAGAGATAGTCGCTCCTGAAACAGAGTCAACATTTACATTGCCACTGCTCAGTATCTTGCCTATGACAGCTTTCGCCCTGTTAAAATACTCTGGCGTTTCTGTCTGGGATACAACCTTGATATCTGTCAGCTTTCCACCCTTAACGGTGATGCGAACAGTAAGGGGTCCACCGTAACCGGTTGCAGTACCCTCGTATTCTCCATCCTTAAGACCTTCAGTGGAAACCTCTGACCCAATTGCCTGAGCTTCCTTGGCAGCCTTCTCTTTGGCAGCATTGTTCTTCTCTACGACCGTAACAGCCGAATAAGCCATAGCGGCGGTAACAGCCACAGCTACGACAAAGGACAACACTCCCTTGAAACCATTTGTCTTCATCTTTCCTCCTATGAATGAGTATGAAAATTTTAAATAAGTTAGATATATTTTACAAAAGTTAGTTAAATTGAACTAATGTATATTGTATTTTAATGCAAATTGCACAAACATGCAATATTTTTTTGAACCAATAATTTTACTTATTTAAGGATATTTATAGGGTTTTAGAACAAAATAGTAGAGCAATTAAAGGGACGAGCCTGTGGCTCGTCCCTTTAACAGTGTGTATCTGAAAGAATGATAATAGCAAATTAATTACATATCGCCATTGATGAAATATCCATACTTGACTACTCTATCAAAGGCAATCTTCTGCCACTCTTCCTTGATAGAATCCCTATCAGTAAGGAAGAAGCCTGGTTCCATAAAGCGAATAATTATGAATTCAGAGTTCTTCTGATCCCAGTTATTACCCCTGCTGAAATCTATTCCTTTGCCTGTATTCTTAGTAACTATCGACTCTAGGAGTGGAGCTGTTACAGAGTTAATCGGAACTGAAATGTCCGGCTTATCGAACAAGCCCTTCTTGGTCTCGCTAGTGTATACTCCGAAACTACCAACTGCACCTACTACGCATACTACTCGCTTAATATCATTGATATCTATCTCGTGCTTGGCACCTATAATCTTGTTACCGCGGAGCTTTATCTGCTTCTCCTTGAGAGATGTGCCAAGTGTGAGGTCTAACTCACCGATGTTATTAGGAAAGTCCTTGGTGAGCTTATGTGCAGCAAAGGCAGTAAGAAGAGTCTTAGTCTCCTTGATATTATGAGTCTCATAGCCATAATCCTCATCCAAGGTTATATCTATCATCTTCTGCTTAGGATCTACACTAACCAGATTAATAATATAGCTGCCATTGGAATTGAAGTAGTTCGTCGTGATAATGGTCAGTATATCGTCAAAACTAACGTTCAGCACACCCTTCTTCTTATGCGTGTAGGTGAAGCCGTCACTACGAATCTCTAATGTGTACTTAGGCTTTTCGAAAGTCACAATATCGGTATCAAAGATGCTGATCATAAGGGTCTCCTCACTTATTCTCATCTCACTACCATGCTTGCAGGTGCGAGAGGTTTACTGCGTGATAAGTTTTATAGTTCTCATGTAGGTAGTATAACCTTATTTTTATACTTTGTCTGCATGTTTTCGGAAATAGTGAATATTAAATCAAAAATTGTGCAAATTTTTTCCGTTTTGGGGTACTTTTTAGCCTTGCGTTATTCGCATCCAGGTGATTTTAGGGTGCATTTTGAGCTTTCTGGCATGTTAATCATCGCTATCGATGTAATAACCAGCACGATACCAACAACCCTCCATGGGCCGAGCTCTTCCCCGAATAGCAGTGTGCCAAATAGCGTCGCTGCGACATTTTCCACCGAGGATAATATCGGTGCGTACGATACGTGCTTAAGCCTCGTTATCGCGAAGCCGTACATGAAGTATGGGAGGGCAACAGATGTCGAGCCATTGATTATACTTATCAGCGCCATCTTTCCGTCCGCATGAAATTCACCAATCCCAACTATGGATCCGTATATCAAAAGAGCGATGAGCCCAAATACCATCGTATAGAATGTCATCGCTGTCGTATCTTCCGACTTTCCGCCAAGTCTACTAGTAATCGCTAGACTTGCAAAGCAGAATCCGCATATAAGTCCCATGAATATGCCATAAAGAGACAGCTTCCCTGGGTCGAACACTCCCCCTGTCGCCGTGAATGCAACTCCCATGATGGTCACGCACATGGCGATGGCTTTTCTCAGGGTAGGCTTTTCCTTAAATATAAAGTACGACATAATCGCCACGATTATCGGGGATGTGTAGACGAGCACGACTGCGCTAGCCATGCCGAGTTTACCAATAGCTGTGAAGTACGCCACGTTGAACACAGCCTGTGTGATTACGCCCTGCACGCAGGCTATCTTGAAACCACGCCTACTGAGTTTAAAACTCTTTCGCCCTTTCATGATCATGAACGGCAGGATGACGAGCATTGCACATAACACTCTCAGGATTGACATCGTCACTGGTGGGATGCCGTACGCTCTATATAGATGTGAATAAATTCCGGTCGTGCCCCAGAGGGTGCCGGAAAGCATGATGAAAATAGCTCCGTTCTTAATCATAAATTCTCTTTTCCTATAATTTCATATCACAGAGACGTATACCAGCGCGGTAATGATTATTGTAGCATATATAGTAGATAATTTAACAGAATTTCATAGAATGAAGAAATGAAAAAGAGAGGCACTGCCTCTCTTAGATAATATTTAAGCTTGCAAAGGCTTATTTACTCAGCTTAGCTATCGCCTGATCATACGAGATGCAGAGTGCCCCATCGAAGCTGAACTTCTTCCATAGAGATACGTTGTTCTCTTCTCTATAGGTGCTAAATATAATGGCCTTATCAAACTGTGCGAACGAAGTTGTAAAAGATTTGGCTCCTTGTGCACCTGGCACGGTTTTACCGTTTCTCTTATATATATCCGAAGTATTTCCCGAATCATCTTGTCCAACGCGGTTAGATAGAATTTCAACAAGCTCAAGCTTTGAATTCTTCATCACGTATCTATGGATATTATACTGCATGTAATCATCGCCGTTTGAATCATATATGTATAGAGTATTTGACTCTTTGCCCTTATACACGACATAAGAAGTACCAGCACCAGCCATTATGTCAGACAGCTTGCTGCCATTAACACCGTCATCAAATCCGGCGTAACTGAGTTCTACTGCTTCTTTGCCATTAAAGGTGTATATGTGCAACCTCGCGATTCCCTGATTCTGTGATGCAAAGAAGAAAAGCTCTGGTATCTTGTCACCATCTATGTCGCAAAGCGATATGGGCCTATCTATGCCTCTAGTATTATACGTCTCCTTCCCTGGAACGGTCTGCCACGAGTAGGCTTTTATCGCCGTAGCGTTTTGCTCGATGACGTTCTTATATGCGCTATACGCAGCTTTCCTATTCTTCTCTTGCTTCTCAGTGACTTTCGGCTTCGACGTCTTCTTCTCCTCTTTCTTAGGCGACTTCTTGCTGCAGCCTGCGATAGATAAGATGAGCAATGCGGATAGTAAAATCGCAATCGCTGATCTTAGCTTCATCTTGGTATTCATAGTTTTCCTCCTTTTGGTGCTCGCTCTGTTATGTACAAACGGTATGCAATTTCTAGCGAATATCACTAGTATCTTTAAGTAGGTAATATCCTATGTTCTGTAATCTCTATGTCTATTACATAGTATTATACTAAAATTACAGGGCAAAGTGAAACTATGCGGATTGTCGTGTATATATGCATGCGAAGAGTTATTTGCACTAGATGGTTGAAAATGAATGATAATGGGTTTACTCTATAGTCAGCAAATATTGGATACATACCTAGTGGTATGGGTCAGGAGGTTAAGATGCTATTAATCGGAGTAAGAGCGGATGGGAACTGGCTATTGTCGCAGTGGAATCTTACGTATGCTACCGGCTGGGAGGGAATCTGCAAGGCTGCTGCCAAGATGTACGATTACTATGATAGCAAGGAGATGCCAGCTCAGATATTAACGGATGATCATCTGACAGGTGCTCATTCGAAGGATGACATCATGAATATAGAGGAAGCTAGCTATCTAACTGTTAGAGGATTTTCGACGGTATTCAAGCTGCCACTGATGATTACTTTTTATAACCAGTCTAAGACTGTGTATGTCAATATCGCGCAGGCTACTGAGGAATTTGCGTATGCTGATTATGAGAAGTTTAATAAGTCACTATGTCAGTATCTCGATAGTGTTGAGATGGCGATGTGTGAGTAGGGGGTGTAGTTATATACAATAGAGCTCATAATTAGTTTTATATTTTCATAAGCACAGTTAATGTATAAAACAATTAAATTTTAATTTTTTAAAAGTGAGGTGGATAATGAGTTTATCACATAAACAGATATCTATTCGAATAAATCCAAGTATCTCCTTCAGATTTTTAATAAGTGATAACTACACGATTTCTTTTGATACATATACATCGGTATATAAATTTGACGAGTTAGAAAGAATAGTTAAGCGAAATTTCAATTATTGGAAATCAATATCTGAAGATGACTCAAATACATTTTTCATATTATGGAAAGATTTGAATGATAAAATTAATTCAGTTAGGGATTACTTTTCTAATGCTGAGACTTTAGAGATAAATGAAGTAAATTCACATCTATGTAGCACACTAACATCTTCGAGAGAAGAACGAGAACCAGGAAAAACAGTTTACATAATTTCGCTTGAATCCCCTATAGACGAAGATAAAGAATTTTGTAAAATTAAAGATTTCGTTTCTTTTTATGTAAGTCAATATAAAGAAAATTTAGTATTAGCAGTAAGTACATATATAGATATTTGTAACAATCCTTATAAAGTTGGAACCCATCTTCCAAATTCTACACCTTATTCGTACTTCCCTGCCTTGTATTATATGTGGCAAATTTTTTCAAATATAGCTGATGATTTTTCGGATTTTGAATCAAATAAAATAACTCCATTATCTAATAGATTACATGAAATTGAATGCGATGCTAATAAGCAATATGAAGACATTACAATACTTGCAGAAAAAAAACATAATGAAATTCAGAAACTGTTTGATGATAAGGTTCATGAACTAAATGAATTTCAAAACGCTATTGAAACTTGGAATGATGACAAAGAGAAAAAAATCAACGATTTGGAAGAAACATATAAAAACAAGTTAAAGTTAGAGGCACCAGAGCAGCTTTGGAGAGATCGTGCAGAAGAGCATAAAAAAAGTGCAACTTATTGGTCAGTGGGCCTGATTTTAACTTCAGTAGCTTTAATTATTGCTTCATCGCGGTTCATTATCGTACTACACGATTATTCACTAGGAAATCTCAAGGAAGCACCTTTTATATCTAGATCATTTATACTTGTTTCAGTAATATCATTCTTCATTTATGTAGTAAGAGTGTTGATAAAAATTGTACTATCAAATCATCATTTAGCTACTGAGTACCGTCAGAAAGCAGCTTTGACCAGATTCTATCAGTCGTTGACGTATGCAGGAACAGATATAGACAAAGATGAGAGATTAATAATAATGAATGCACTATTTAGCAGAGTTGACACGGGGTTAGTCAAAGTTGATGGCTCAAATGATAACGATGCATTATTAGCCCTGCTTTCTAAAAATATAAAGTAAAACCTACTAATTTAAATTCACAATATTTTATAGAATCCAATCCTTTAATATTGGATTCTATTTTTACTTGAGAATATCTCATTCTTATTTCAAAAAATCAGTTGTTTTTGAAATAAGAATTTTCTTGTGTGGTTAGTATTTCAGAAAGTTTACATTTGGGTAAGGATACAGTCTCTATTTGTCTTTTTTATTCTCACCAATATAATAATCGACATCTGTTATAAAAAATTTTAATATATCACCTTGCTTTAGGCCACGCTGTTTTTGGCCCATATCTTTTCTGATTTCAAATATTATCTCTTCAAGTTTAATAAGATTATTATTTTCATTATCACTATCATCTTCCTGATTTAAGCTTAGTTCGCGAAATTCAAGCCACTTTTTTATTACTTCATTCGATCCCCATAATGTTAATTTTTTAGAAAAACTATATACATCGTCCACTAACCCTTCGTTATTATATTCTTCATTATCAATATTAGCCTGAATTCTATAAACCATATCAATAAATTCTGAATATGGTGCTTCTTTTTTCTCATATAAATATCTTTTCGTATTTTGTTTGTATTCTAAGATTTTAGAAACGATAGAACTTATGAAAACGCTTAGAAACGATAGACTACCGGTTATTAGCGCTACAATGACAACTGCATCCATGTTGCTTAACGTAGTAATAAAGTTTCTAATACTACTTATTGATGCTATGAAGATACGAAAAATAAAATATCCACCTATCAAAACTACTGAAAGACCTAGAATTGTATTGCCAATAGATTTTAACTGTTTTTTGTCCAATGTATTCTCCTTTTTTTAAACGTCTAATCATTATAATCAAAGTCAAACGAAAACAAAATCACTGTTCTTTTTCCCTTGTCCTTGATTAGTTCAATTGTATTTATTAATTATATATTTCCGTATTTTCTGCTACTAACGATAACACTTTTTCTTTGCTATCACTTATTACATAGTGATTTAAATCCTCTCCATAATCAAAATTATCTGTCCACAGTTCACACTGTGTCATAACCGTCTGTACCGCATCTTCCATTCCTTCAGGAGGATATCTATGTTTTTTTAGCAGCCTCTTTATCTGCATACGCATTGTTGCCCTTGCAGATTCTCTCTTTTGCCAGTCAATTGTATTATTCTTTCGTAATGCATCTGCAAGCTCTTTTGTAATTGCTATAAGTTCCTCGTTTTCATAAAAGTCTTTAATTGCCTGAGGTTTTGTCAATGCATCATAGAAAGCAAGTTCATCAGCTGTAAGACCTAGCTCTTCTCCTTCATTTTGTGATTTTGCAATCTGTTTAGCTAAATTAAGAAGCTCTTCAATTACAGATTCGTTTGTAATCATTCCATTAAGATAAGCATTTAGTGATTTCTTTAGAATTTCACTAAACTTTTCAGCTTTTACAATATTTGTTCTGAGATACACAGATATTTGTTCCGCAATCAACTTCTTCAGCAGTTCAATTGCTAGATTTTTTTCTTTCATATTTGCTACTTCTTGTAGAAATTTTGGATCAAATAGAGAGAACTCCTCTTTGATATCTGAAAATAAGTTTATCACCCCATCGCTTTTAATACTCTGCTGCAAAAGTTCACTTATTCTTTTGTTTATTTCATGTAATGGGAGCTTCTGGTCTGTGCCACTATTACTCAATCTGAGAACTACTACACGTACTGCCTCAAAAAATGCCGCTTCAAACCTACCACCTTCATCCACTATCGATGAACACAGTGAGAGTGCTTGATGAAGCATAAGTGCTTCTTTTACAAAAGAATCTTTATCATCAACTTTTTCTCTGCCCATAATAAAGTTAACTGCACCCGTTATGGCTTTTGCGCGCTCAAGATCTGTTCCATTTATAAATTTTGAGTAATCATATCCATGAAACTTATCACGACAAATAGACAGCTTCTCCAAAAATTTAGGATATGCGACCTTTGCAATGTCAGTATCGCCGTAGTTCTTTTGATCACGAGCAGTATACTCATTCATCGCTTGTTTCAAAGCAGTAGCAATTCCAACGTAATCAACAATTAGCCCACCTTCTTTATCACGAAAAACACGATTAACCCGTGCAATTGCTTGCATAAGATTATGTCCGACCATTGGCTTATATACATACATGGTAGCAAGAGATGGTACATCGAAACCCGTAAGCCACATATCGACAACTACGGCGATCTTCATTTTTCCATTATTATCTTTAAACTCTTTTGCAAGCTCTTCTTTGTGGCGCTTATTTCCAATAATTTGTCTCCATTCTTCAGGGTCCTTGTTTGCAGACGTCATAATAAGCCCAACTTTTTCTGACCAGCCGGGTCTAAGTTCTAGTATCCGCTTATATATTTTCATTGCTATTGGACGCGAATATGCAACAATCATCGCCTTGCCAGTAAGCAAGTTCTCACGATTATTTTCATAGTGATTTAGAATATCACAAACAAGAGAGTTGATTGTATTGTCATTTCCCAGAAGCACTTCCATTTTACCTAAATCACGTTTGCTCTTAGAAATCACTCTCTCATCCGAGTGAAGTGCCATAAGATCATATTCTGCATCAATTAAATCTAATGTAGCTTGATCGAGGTTTAATTTTATTACACGACTCTCATAATAAACAGGGCGAGTTGCACCATCCTCAACTGCCTGTGTCATATCGTATATATCTATATAATCTCCAAACACTTCACGTGTATTTCGATCTTTAGACGAAATAGGAGTACCCGTAAATCCAATATATGTAGCATTAGGAAGTGTATTTCGTATAGTTCTTGCAGTGCCAACAATACATTTAGCAACTTCTTCGCCATCTTTATTTTTTGTAATCTTAATTTTCTCAGTGAGTCCATATTGACTTCTATGCGCCTCATCAGCCATAACTATGATATTATGACGTTCAGATAGAGGTTCATATGATTCTTCAAATTTCTGCATTGTGGTAAAGATAATACCATTTGCCTGTCTCCCTGCAAGTAAGCTTTTGAGGTTCTCCCTGCTTTCTGCTTGCACCGGCACTTGTCTTAAGAAATCCTTGCATTTAGAAAACTGACTATAAAGCTGATCATCAAGATCATTTCTATCAGTTAATACCACTAATGTTGGGCTATCCAATGCATCCTGCAATAAGCGAGCATAAAAAACCATTGAAAGCGATTTGCCACTCCCCTGTGTATGCCAAAATACACCACCTTTACCGTCGGTAATGGTTGCTCGTTTTGTTGATTCAATTGCTTTTCTTACAGCAAAATATTGATGATATCCTGCAAGAATTTTAAATGTTTTAATTCCCTCGTTAGAGAAGCAGATGAAGTTTTTAATTAAATCAAGCAATCTTTCTTTTTGAAACATACCTTCAAAGAAAGTATCGAACTGCGCATACTTAGTCTCCTCGTAGTCTCCATTCTTTGTCTTCCACTCCATAAAACGATCTTCACCAGATGTAATCGTACCCGCTTTTGATGTCACTTGATCACTCATGACGCAAATAGCATTGTAAACAAACATAGATGGAATTTCCTTCATGTAGTTGCGAATCTGTCTATACGCTTCTGAAGCATCCGTCTCTTCACGCGAAGGAGATTTGAGCTCAACTAACACAATTGGCAAACCATTTAAGAATAAAATTATATCTGGACGCTTGTTACTATTTTCAATAAATGTCCATTGGTTAGCTACTATGAATGAGTTATTATATGGATTTTTGTAATCAGCAAGATAAACGATAGAGAAAAATTCTTTTCCGTCTGAAAAATATCTTACAGGAATACCGTTTTGCAGATAATCCATAAAGACAGTGTTCTTCTGAACAAGTTCCCCATTTTCAAAGTTTTTTAGTTTGAATATAGCATCCTGGATAGCATCATCAGGTAGTCCTCTATTCAAACGATATAGAGATTCCATCAAAACATCGTCATATAGTGGACTGCTAAAGTCTCTTTCAATATCAGGACCATAAACATAATCATATTCCAATTCATTTTGAAATAGCTCAATTATTGAATTTTCATAATCTGCTTCTGTAAACATTTATATTTCCTTTTCAATTTCTTTTTTTAATTTAATTAAGTCCGTTTTTGAAACTAATATAATAGCTTGTTTATTTTTATTTGAATTATAATCCTCTAGTAATATATATACTCTATTCTTTTGCTTATTAATGTAGACATATCCATGAGCAATTGAATTTCTTACGTGCCTTACAAAACACTCATAATCGCTTTCTCCCTTATCTTTTTTTACACAAATAAAAGTTCTATATTTATTGCTTATTTTAGCAGTTTCCACTAGTTTGTAATCCTTTAAAACATTATCTTTAGGAAATTATGAAGCATAAAACTTGTATGTGCTTTCTTTCCAATTTCGGATATAATTATTCCATTTTATACTGTCCTTATAACTCTTTAGGGCAAGGTTGCTGTCAATTGTAGGTGCTTTATGGAGAAAGAAACTAAACAGCAGTAGTAATTCTCTATCTTCTTCTTCAAAAGGAGGGCAGGCATTCTTTTTTATTTCACTAAATTTCATTCATTACCTCCTATAATAAACAATAATTTAACGGCTTAGAGGTCAATTTCGGAGACATCAAGCTCGCCGGAGATTAATTTAGGTAAAAGCATATCTCTTAAATAAGTAAGTTTAACATTTTCGTTGTTATTTGCCTCCCATTGAGCCATCAGCGAACCTGCAAGTGCCTCAAATTTTGCAAGTATTTCTTCGTCTGGAACTAACACAACTACATTTTTCATATCTCCCTGTGTGATAAGAGGCTGTGTTGAACCTCGATTCATTGATGAATAATCAATTCTGTGCAGAATTTGATTAGTAAATTCGTAAAAAGGACTTTTTATCACAAGAGTGTTATCTGAAGTCCAGCAAGGAGTAGTAAATCTTTGAATGACACCGTGTGTTCCAACTCGACCAGTGACAAGGATTTTATCTGTATGGTTTGCTTCAGAAGTAAAACCCATCACAGAAGCAGCACCAACAATAGAAATAGGTGTTTCTTGACTATAAACTTCCGATTTTATAGGTGGGCGCTTACCACTTGAAATATCAGCAATCGTTGAAAGCATCTGATTGCTCCAATTACCAGGACAAACACCATTTGTATGGTCAAAATTTTCAAACCAAGATTCATAAAGTGCTGATGCTTGCTGCTCTAAATTATTGTTTATGCTCTCATTTACTTCGATTTTATCATCAATAGAACCAAGTATAGATGATATCCTCTCTTGCACTTTCTTAGCTGTTGGAACAGAAACAACAATATTTTTCATTGTGTTTCCTGATACTTCTTTGAATGTTGTTCCACTTCCCATACCCTCGATTTTATCTTTGTTGTATTTAAGTAGATAATATAAGAAAAGTGGGTCGATATTTTCATTCGGAACAACACTCTTAAAACCCTGATTGGTACAAACTTCATTTGCGGCAATAGCCACATATCCAATAGGCGCTCTTGAGGAAAACAATACAGCATGCTTTGGTAACAACTGCGTAGAACAGCTTTTCAATCCTATTTCAGTAATATTTCTTTCGCCACGCTGAATATAGCGTCTAGTGAATGTGGATAAATCTTTCGGTGTTATCCAAGAAATAGTTCCGTTTTCATAATTCTCAGGTTTCTTTGTCGATGGAGTAGCTCCACCAATAACCGTACCAATGTCAGATATTTTACATTCAATCCATTCAGCCATATTCACTTTCCTCTCTATCCGATATACTTTCGATGAGCAATTTTCACGTTGCTTTGTTTTACCATTGCATATTGCAAGGTTGTATCTATCTTACTGTGTCCTAAAAGCTTCTGCAATTGCTCTATAGGCATACCTTTATCTATTGCCATAGTTGCAAGAGTACGCCTGAATTTATGTGGGTGTACCTTATGCAGTCCTAATTGTTTTCCAAAATCTCGAAGTCTTGTTTCTATACCGCCAATTTTCAGTCTTTCGTGCGGTGATTTTAATGATACGAACAGAGCAGGATTATCATCTTTTCTACTGTTAAGATAGTTCTGTAAATGAATCTTTGTTCTTGCATCAAAATAAACAACTCTTTCTTTACTACCCTTTCCGAAAACAATACATTCTCTTTCATTGAAATCAATATCATTTCGGTTAATCAGTACCAATTCTCCAACGCGCATACCCGTTGAAGAAAGCATATCTATAATTGCCAAATCTCTCAGTTCCGTACAATTATCCCTCATAAGTTCCAATGCTTCATCGGAATAAGTTTCCTTTATGCTTATGCCGGTTTTAATTTTATGTATGCGTCTTACTGGACTTTTCAGTATGTAGTCCTCATCTTCCAGCCAAGAGAAGAAACTTGAAAGAATGCGTCGTATATTGTCTATTGTAACCTTACTTGATTTTTTCTTTTTCTGATATTCTGTTAAATATCCTCTTATATCATCTGTAACTATGTGCTTGACATCTATTTTAAGTTCATCAAGCATAGCTTCAATAGTAGCTTTGTAATATTTAAGAGATCTTTCGGAACAACCCTCTATACGTTTGGCTGATAAGAACAATTCTACAAAGTTCTGTTTTGAGTTATTCTCATATTGCTTGTTTTCTGTTACATCATAACTTATAAGAGTGTTTTTCAAAATCTCTTGTAGCTTTTCGCATTGTGCATTGTTCAAGTATGGCAACATTTCCTGAACAATATCTTTGATTAAATCTTGTTTCACAGTCAATCCTCCTTTATTTAAGCTTAGAGAACGACTATGGGGCGGAAGTCCCCTGATATTAACTTCTGCCACCCACAGAAGTTATGGGTATGTTATATGCTAAACAATAATTTAGAGCAGCATGCGGATGCTCTTTATCAGGAATTCTTTTCTCCTAAATCAGGGACACAAGGAAAAATAGCTACCCTTGATGAGTATTGCTCAATCTTTACCGGAAAGAAGAATGCCAATGCATCTGTTGACTGCGGCCAGTATAAATTTTTTACTTGCGCTCCTGATGCTCTGCAGATTGATAGTTACATATATGACGGCAATGCCATAATAGTTTCAGGTAATGGAGCATACACAGGTCGCACGCGTTTTTATAACGGAAGGTTTGATCTCTACCAGCGAACATATGCTTGTACATTGCTTGATAATATCAATCCAGACTATATCTTCCCGCTTTATTGGTTCGTCAAGTTAGAATTAAGTAAGAAAATTATGGGCGGAACACGAGGATCTGCAATTCCTTATATCGTAATGAATGATCTTGCAAAGTTCGAATTCATATATAACAACGAAACTTTTGCTCAATACATGCCAATTTTCAAGACACTTACCGAAACAATACAAGCTAATGAGTTTGAAAACGAGACTCTTGCAAATACCAGAGATAGTCTGCTACCACAGCTTATGTCCGGCGAACTGGATGTCTCAAAAATCGACCTTTAAGCTACTAAATTATTGTTTATCGTATTATTCGACGCTATTTTGTCATCAAGAGCCTTTAGTATGCTTCCGATTTTCCTTTGCTCTTCAATATTAGGCAACTCTATATCCAAATCAGCAACTACATCAGTTTGTACTCTTTGGCGACCCGATGACCCCACCATAGATTTAATTGCTGGATTACGAACCAATGGGCTACAAATCAAATAATACAGAAAATCAGCATCACTAACACCTTCGATAGCACGAAACACAATATATTCAGTTGATCCAAAACCAACTTCATCATCATCCAAAATAGAAACTTTTGAAATTTTACCATTCTCCAGACAAGGTGTTATTCTTGCCATTATCGTGTCATTATTTCTAAATTTAGTTCCACCCTTATACTCCTCCAAAATGAATTCTGGAATATCCCTACAAAACGGTTGCAATTTATCCATTGGTACTTTTTTTGCCATAATGCCTTTACCAATACTTTCTTTGGGATTGATATGAGCAATTCCGGATAGTTTTTTTACACGCCAATTACACTTCATATCCAATCGCCTCCAGTTTCTTTCTGATTTCATCTTCCAATTCGTGAGATTTTTTGAACATATCAGAAAGCTCCGATGTTAGTCTCTTCATCTTCTCTTCAAACGGTTCTCCATCATCTTCTTGCTCTTCAATACCCACATATCGACCGGGAGTTAAGATATAGTCTTGTTTTGCTATATCGTCTATTGTTGCTATAGCAGAAAATCCTTTTTTCTCCTCTAATTCTCCATTCTGAAAATCTTCGAATGTTTTTGCTAGTAAATCGATATCTCCAAGACTTCCATCCTCTTGGATGCCTTCAGTAAAATCTCGGTGCTTTCTATCGACCATGAAACCCATTTTTCTGGCATCTATAAACAGTGTCTTTCCTTTTTGCTTTTTATTTTTAGTAATAAACCACAATGTTACAGGAATTGTAACACTATAAAACAACTGAGTTGGCAAGGCTACAATTCCTTCCACAAGATCATCTTCTATAATCTTTTTTCTTATTTCTCCTTCACCAGAAGACTGTGATGATAATGCTCCATTAGCAAGAACCAACCCTATTTTTCCGTTCGGTGCTAAGTGATGAATCATATGCTGTATCCATGCATAGTTTGCATTGCCTGATGGAGGCATTCCATATTTCCATCTAACATCGTCCTTTAATTTATCTGCACCCCAATTAGAAAGGTTAAATGGTGGATTTGCCATTATGAAATCTGACTTAAGTGTCTTATGAATATCATTAAAAAAGGTATCCGCATGATAAGACCCAAAATTAGCATCAATTCCTCTTATTGCCATATTCATTTTCGCCATCTTCCATGTATCTGCATTTGATTCCTGCCCATATACAGAAATATTACCCCGATTATCGCTATGAGCCTGTACAAATTTTTCACTTTGCACAAACATGCCACCACTTCCACAACAGGGATCATATACACGGCAGTTATTAAACGGTTTTAGTATAGAAACAATTGTTTTTACAATGCTTGAAGGTGTATAAAATTCACCACCCTTAGTTCCTTCATAAGCAGCAAACTGCGCAATACAATACTCATATGTCCTACCAAGTAAATCTTTATTTGCCTCGGTTCCATCCATTTTTACTTCATTTGTAAATAGGTCTACAACTTCACCCAGTACTCTTTTATCCAAATCTGGGCTAGCATAATTTTTAGGCAATACATTCTTCAAGCTTGTATTTTCTTTTTCAATTGCCCTCATAGCATCATCAATTACTGTACCGATTTCAGGTGTGTGTGCGGCAGATGAAATCTTACTCCATCGAGCTTCTTCTGGTACAAAGAAAATATTTTCTTCTACATACGCATCTCTGTCATTCTCAAATCCATCACCTTCATTTAAAAGTTCCTCATAACGTTTTTCGAATGCACTAGAAATGTAACGAAGAAAAATAAGACCTACAATTACCTTCCTATATTCAGCAGCAGGAATATGTCCCCAAAGAACACAAGCTGCATCCCAAATCTGTTTTTCAAAGCCGATATTAGTATTGTTCTTCTTTGCCATTAGAGTTGCCTTTCTTTAATTATGCTAAGAATTTCTATATTATTTAGTATTCTATCATATTTATAAAAATATATTGTTTTTAATATGCTTTTTTTATCGCATTTATAAATTCTTTTTCGCTATGATTAATCTGTTTAGTAAAATCCTTATAATCCATTGATTCCCCCGGAATCCTCAGCCCAAGCTTGGTTATGCGCACATCTTTTCTAGCTGACACATTTCCTTCGTACGTTGAACCCTCATTCATCATTAGGCATTTACTGCCCGACTCAATTGAATCTGGATAGATATAATATCCGCGTTTAGAATCGAACCTGAACATATAGGCAAGCACCTGCAGATAGTCTTTGTTCCCGATATTATCAATTGGCTTGTATTTAGCATCGGCAATGACTCTATCAGCTGGATTCTTACCTATGAAGTCTGGATATATCAAGCCTACACCGCCGTCAAATAGCCTCTGTGCGCCGGTGCCAGACTTATTCATTGGATGATAGAACATATCGCCGATAAGGGAATTAATGTATTCCTCCCATAGCCACGCACCATCGAACAGTATGCCGTATACTTTTCGGTGACCGTCGCCGAACTTGTGCTTCTGATTTTGAAGGATTAATATACAAAGCCTCTGCAGATCCCTATATTCGTGATAGTACGCATGGCGAATTGTGTTCTTCCTGTTTGCTTCGAGAACTCGCCTTCTATCTGTCGCCCTGTATTTAGGAGTGGCGTCTATAACGAGCTTTACCTCATCCTTTACTTTATTAAGAAGGTTGTATCCGTATGATTTACTCTTGATGTGCTCGATAGTGTGCCTTATTAGCTCCATGAGATAGTTATCAAATGAGTATTCCCTCTGGTTGTATGCAATATTACCTACAAAGGGAATATTACTCTTGATATACCTTGCAATATCTATCGTTCCTCTTACGTTGCCATCATTGTATTTATTGTGTATGTATGTCTTGAAAGCACCTTTTCTAGCAGCGACTTTGAGATAGTGAGGGAATAGAAATAGAAGCAGATTAAACATCCGCTCCTCCTGGTTAGCATTGGTATCCAGACTTATAAAATTAGGAAAATCCAGCACCTTTTCTAATAGGTACTGGAAGAAATAGTCATTATCGCCAAGGCCAAATCTAGATTCGATTACCAGGCGTTCATCGCCCGATCCGAGGAATCCCATGACGTTTCCAGAGCAATACATATCGTTACAGCTTTGTAGAATCATCTGATCCTTGGTTATGTCTTCCGCATCCTTGATAATCTCAGGAAATACGAATACACCCTCTCGCTCTAGCTGCTCTAACGTTTTGTCGGAAACGTGCGATACTATGGATTTTACTTGATAAAAATCCTCCTTTGGCAGGTATTGATTATCCTTAATTTTGAGCTGCTTCATCTGTAGCACCTTCATCTAGGGCAGAATATCCATATGCTCTAGCAAACCTCTTCATGATGCCCTTTTCATCATATAGGCCACGCACATACTCTTGTAGTAGTGGCTCAAGGTAGTCAGTCCAAAAGTCATCGAAATCCAGATACTTTAGCTTAAGGAAATACGAAGCACCAATCTGATAGTTATCGTTTAGGCCCTCTACTTTGAGAATCTCAGCATTCAGTCTATCCATCCTTGCAATTGCCTCATTCTTAATATCTTCATCTGCTATTGTATCGAGCATATCCTGTGTAGATTCAGCTCTCACCTCAACGAACCTAAACCTTCTACGCATAGCAAAATCAAAGCTATCTACAGACCTGTCTATATCGTTCATAGTGCCTATGATATATACATTCTCAGGGATGTAGAACTTCTCATCTGGGTTAACATGCATATTTGAGTACTGTGTTGCCACTTCACCAGCCTGTCCACGGTATCCTGGATCTATCGCAAAGAATAGCTCACCGAGGATTTTTGAAATCTCTCCACGGTTTATCTCATCGATGATGAAGATGAATTTCTTTAAAGGCTCTGCTTCGACTTTTGCCTTTTGGTTAGTCTTCCCTGCTTCTTTGATGGCTTTAAATAATGCAAAATCGTATGAGTAGTTCTGCGTGCCGAATTGCTTACCGAAGAACTTAGTAATATCGCTTACTTTATTGAATTCGAGTCCAGACTCGAGCATCTTTCGTAATTCATCTATATTTAGGCTTAGTTTATTTACTGTTTCATTGCCTGGTATTGCAAGGTAAATGTGCTTATCATCCATATTGGTGATAGTAAATTTATTTCCCTTTATAGTTTTAAATTCTTCTTCTCCGAACTCAATATCTGCAAAGAATTCCTCGAGAGCGGTGTTAGAAGACATCTCTTTCTCTCTTACATCTATAGGCTTCTGAGAATCCTCGAAGTTTCGTCTTGCTCTATCTACAAAGCTTTTAAATATACCGTCTTTTAATTCGAATCCCATGCTTCCATCTTCATTCATTTTAGGTCTTAGACCTTCAACGAAATCTGAATAATCGTAGCTTGGATGGAACTGTACAAACTCTACTTGTCTTCTCTGCTCTTCTGTTAGATCAGCCCATTTGTCTGTATATCCATTACTTATTATGTCGGCGGCAATCTGCTTGGCAAGATACGATTTACCAGTGCCTGGGGCACCTCTGAAAATTAGATTTTTCGATTCGAGTAGCAATTTTGAGTAATGAATCTTACAATCCGATACAGGGTTACCACCACCGTCGTCATCTGTAGGTCCATCACCTTTGGATTTCTCCCTGTATATAAGAATAAACTTATCATCAGGTTTTCCAAACCGCTTTAAACATTCCTGCACGAATACAAGTGTTGAAAAAATATTCCATGAATAAATGACAAACTGCGGACCACCTTCTCTCCTATAGATTAAGAACTCCATAGATTTCTTGTAATCTCTATATGCTTCTTTGTCTGGAAAAATACCACGAATCAGGGTTTGTTTAGGACTATATTTGCATACAGGAAATTCTTTTTTATCTAAGTCTGATAAATCAAAAATCTGTCTTTCAAAAATCTGACAAGCTAGTCGTGGAAGAGTTTGGTTAGAAATTCGCATCTCGCCTTTATTTCTCTGCCTGTATATCTTTTCGTTATTAGCGGAAACGAAATATGCATCTATTGGTTCGTAGTTGTCACCTAGGTTTAGATTGTCTTCATCAAACCTTGTATCCGTTGAAATTAGATTGTCGGCAGTGATGGTTAGTTCGTATTTTTCTTGGGTTGTGGTGGTCATTGTTGGTCTCCGTGTGTTTTAGATTATAAAATATTAGGACAATTTATTTATCATTTCTTTATGTGTATTTAAATTAATTGAGTTTTTATTCATATTCTCCATTCAAGTATGCCAAAACATATCTTTCCATATTCATATAAAACTCCTCCCAAGAGGTAAGTGGAGTAAAGATACATTGTTCCTCGTCAATAGCACAAATCATTTGTTTATTAGGTTGCCAAACGATATCCACAGCGCTGTAATTGTCTACTTCCGCAACCAATGACAGCACTTTTTTTCTTTTCCATTTCTTTTCTACAGTATCGAGATATGAGTAAAAACGTATAAACTTGCAATACTTGTCATTGGTAAATTTTATCGTGAGTTTGTCACCTTTTAGAAAATCGACCAGACTATTCGGTAAGTTATACTTATGTAGTTCTGTATTCTTGCTATCTATATTATGCGAATCTTTTGATTCGTATTTTGCTAAAAACTCTATTATTTCTCTGTTACCATTCTTAACGGCAAGAGAATATGGTCTTTCTCCGCGCTTATTTTTGATACTTGTGTCCGCTCCATGCTCGACAAGCAAACGAACAATTTCAAGGTTACTGCATCTCACAGCTTCCAATATTGGTGTACTTGTATCGTTAAATACCGAGTCCGCTTTGTGATAATTTACATCGGCGCCCTTTTCTAAGAAAAGTCTCACCGTTTCAATATCATTATTAAAAGCTGAATATCTTAGCATAAGTCCGCCGTATTTGGCGATGGTGATACCGAGACTCTCTAAAGCGTCTATGTTTTCAGCCGTATGATCTCCCCAAAAAGCCGTTTTTAAAAGCTCAGCTTTTTTCTCTTCGTCCAAACTTTCCAAATCATTTTGAAACATCCGCACTGTTTCGGCATCACAACACCTTACCGCAATTTCAATCGGCTTCGGATGGAATTTTCCTTTGTGGGATGCATTGTTATCAAATAAATATTTGATAATACCTTTTTTGTTTAAGTACAGTGCTACTTCAAGCGGCGTAAAAGGCTCGGGATATGCTCCATTTATTTTAATAATCTTATTAATCCTTTTCCCGAGCAGTTTTTTCAATGCTTCTAAATCGTTGTTATAAATTGCTATTATTTCCAAGTCCAACTGAGATGCATCAAAAGTTCCAAAATGTGCAATTTTATATGTTTCCATAATCCCTCGCTTGAGCTTTAATATAATATTTGTATTTGAAGTTTACTCCAAGGTTTCATTTTATTCCTCTACAACTTCGTATTTGTCATCCGCTATTACCTAAAAGCCTCCCACCAAAATGATGGAAGGCTTATGTAAGCATATTTCGAATGAGCTAGATAAATTGGAAATTTTCTATTCATCCAAAGCGCTGTAAAGTTTGTCCATAATTTCAGAAAGATCAGTTGGAATTCCTTCATCCCAACCTGGATTTTCAAGAATTTCACCTTCTAATGCCTTAAACATTACATCAGGTATCTTTACTTTTGCTTTACTTTCGTCATATTCTTTTGTCCAATCATATCCATCAGAATATAAATCGTTAGTAGGATTGAATGCATAAATTTGTGCATTATAGAAATCCGAAAGATAGTTTGTCTCAATGGTACTTATGATGTCATAATCTTCTAAACCCCATGAATATTTTTCTTCGCACTCTTTTCTGTCTGCACAGTTCTCTTTGTAAAAACTAGGTGCCATGTACCAGTACAAATAAAGGATTGTGCCTCTGTCAGTATCCGGCTGCTCAACAATCCACTGGATTACTTTTTTAGAATTATCAAAGTTCCAACTTATTGCTAATAGCTGCCTTTCTTTCGGAGTATTTTTCTTAAGAAAATCAATAATAAGCTCTGTGCTTAATTCCTCAAATTCATCTTCATCAATTATAACTTCATCCCACTCAAAGTTCTCATTTAGAATATCATTTATTGTTAGCATGCTGTACCTCCTAAAAGTCTTTTTTCTATATCGCTACTTTTCTACAAAAGACCACCCAAAATGCTGGAAGGCTTCTGCGAACATTTTTCGTAAGACTATAAAACCAGACCCTAAAAACTTTGATGTCCTATTTTATTATCTTAAAGTCATGTGCTTTGTCTTTTATACTGTTCGATAATTTAAACGAAACTGGAATTTATCTCTACCTTTAAGTAGGCTGTTCTTTACACTCTGTTTCCACTTTCATCAAAGGTATTCTTTAATGATTTTTCAGTAGATATAATAATTACAACAAAACTTATCATTTGAATTATTGTAATACCAAGCCCTATCCAGCCTATCCTATCTATTGACATATTAATAACTCTAGGCATAATTGCAATTGCCAATATTAACGAAGGAAAAAACATATATAGCGATATTTTTGCACAATGTTTTTGTGCAAAATCCCATGTATCTTGATTTTTCATAGACTGCTTCGTTCTATACCCACTTGCATTATTAATCGTTTTGAGCTTCGGGCATAAATACCAAGTTAATAATAACGCAGCAGGTATGAATAATGTGATGATGAACATAAATATCCAAAATCCCATATTTTACAACTCCTCCCCAGCTTCAACTATACGATTAGCTATTTTCCACAAAATCCAAAATGATGAAAGGCTTTTCGTTTGTTAAGTGTATATATAATCAACTATGTTTAATTTCCTTGGTTATAAAATATAGAATGGTTATCAATCCAAATAACCTTAAACTCACGATATATAAGTAATTTATCACATATGTGCACTTATTCCAATACATGTAGATCTTATAATAAATCAAAGCTGGCGACATTTCTAATATTATTCACAGCAGATTAGATAGAGTTACTGAACCATATTTCTCAAATATTTCTTTAAAAGAACGTGCTAATGTTAAGTATCTAATTTCAGATATGTATAACCCTTATTTAAGTTATGTAAAAAAATACTTCCCTAATGCTGTATCTGTAGTGGATTCTTTCCATGTAATGCAATGGATCATTCATTCTCTTGACATGTTTCTTCGTAACCTACAAAATGGAATATAAAGTACGAGATGAATCTAAACGATGTGCAAATTTTTCAAAATACGGGCATCAGCAAAGAACTCCTATTTCAGATGAAGTATATCTTCTTAAGAAGTATCGGTGGTTGCTTCTTAAGAATCAATAGCATTTAAAATATCACTTAGAACCTAGATATGACAGACACTTTAGGTATTTCATATACACTTTTGGATAAGAGGAAAAATTTCTAGCTCTTCACCCATATATCAAGGTCTTCAGAGATTTAAAAGAAGAATACGTAAGATTTAATTCTAGAAATGCTGGTAACCCCTTAAAAGCTGCTGAAGAAATAGATTCCCTAATACACAAATACTGCAGTAGTAAATACCAGATATTCGTTGAATTTTGAAATTTACTACGTAAATACAAGAATCCCATTATTAACTCATTCATAATGGTGGATAGGCTCGGACCAGATGGCATATATAACAGCAGTCTTTCTAATGGTCCAATTGAATCTTTAAATCGCAAAACAAAAGACCTAAAGCGACTAGGAGGAGGATTTCGAAACTTCGAACACATGAGAAATCGGTTCCTTTTTGCTACTCGCAAGAATCCAATTTACAAAGGCTAGTAATCAAACCACTAATGCTTTCCCATGCAAAATGGATTGGGCAAACTGCCCAATCCATTTACATTTCGTAAGACCCTAAAACCAGACTCTAAAATTTGCCCCTAAAAAACTTTGATGACCCACCAAAAGCCTCCCACCAAAATGATGGAAGGCTTCTGTAACTATTTTTCGTAAGAACCTAATAAACTTTGATGATATCGTCTTTTCTTACCACCGATATTAGCAAACCGTCATTTCTGCTTGACAAGTGATAAAATTATAGACCAAAAATAATACCCTAATACAAGAGTATTCTTCTGCAAAATCTAATCAGAAACAACTGTATCAAATCAGAAAAATTATGATAAATATATGGGCAACGAGATGAGGGATAATTCAAATATTCTCTTTTATCCCTCTCAAAAAATCTACTATGGCCATTGCAATTTTTTTAGATAGAATTGGCGGAACGGCATTTCCTATTTGTTTAAATGCAGCTGTTCGTGAATTTTCAAAATAAAAATCATCTGGAAAGCCTTGTATTCTAGCTGCTTCTCTTACTGTAATTGAACGATTCTGTCTTGAATTTGGATGAATATAATAATGTCCATCCTTTGCAATATGAGCAACAACCGTATGACTGACGGAATTATAATCCAAAGCTTTATATCTATCTAAAAAAGATGTCGTATTAGAATGTGTTTGCAATTCTTCTGGAATATCGGTATATCTTAAATTAGTGCCTTTTTTCTTAACCTTTAATACCAATTTATATATCTTCAAATCATTTTCATTATGAGGTCTTGCGGCATGTTGTGTTAAAACATCATCTTTTTTACGAATATATTTTTCAACAAACTGGCTTGAAACATCACAACGATACTTATGAGAACTTTCTCCAGACTTTATACTTGGCAAGTCCTCAAATAATTCTTTTATAGTTGGGGTAGGCTCAACATATTCAGCCAAGCAGTCAAAGAACGAGTTATCGAATACTAAATCTTTTCGATATCCTACAAGAATTAAACGTTCTCTTTTTTGTACTACACCATAGTTACTTGCATCTATTATTTGATATTCTACCTCATATCCGCACTTATCGAATTCGTAAATTATTTTTGGCAGGAGTAACTCTCCTGATAAATCTTTAAAAGAAAGTAACCCTTTAACATTTTCAAAAACAAAGAACTTTGGTTTATATTTATCCAGAAAATCTAAATAATGTTTATATAGATAAATTCTTTTATCAGTAGATTTCTTCGACTTGTTATTGGCTCTACCAATTGTAGAATATGCCTGACATGGCGGTCCACCAATAATACCATCTAAATCATTATTGCCTAATTTTTGGTCAATAAATTCAAAAATCGAGGGGATGGTATCTTTACTGATTTCCTTATTCAATATATCTTTAGTTAGATCTCTTGGTATAATTGAATACAAATCAGATCTTGAGATTTTACCTTGAATATATTCAAAATATGGAGATAGGTTATTTTCTTTTTTTAAACAGTAATATATGTTTCTTAATTCTAAAGAAGAGCAAGCATCTTTGTCCATTTCTATATGACAAATAAAATTATAATAGTCTTTATACCTAAACCCTTCGGTTAATCCACCTGCTCCCGAAAACACATCTACTATATTTAGCATAACCACACCTCCTTTCTAAAAATTCAAATTAAAAATATTTTTCCAATATACTATCAGTATTAAATGTAGGTTGCCCTTGTCTTTGATAATATGCGCTAAATCTTGATACTATATCTCTCTTAAAACTTTCAGTTATTACACCAACTTTTGAATATTCTTCGTTATTAATCTCTCCACTATCTTTATCATATTTTAGAGATATTATAGATCGAAAATCCACAAACCCTCCAGTAAAATTATTAACTTTAGGTAAAAAATGATACCGCATTGATTCAGGGTGGGAATTCCTAAACCACTTAGCTAAGGATAACTTTGCATTTTTTGCTTTTTTAGAATTTTTGTTTGACTCATTATTATAACAATTCAATTGGTCTACAAACGACTGTATTTCATCATGCTTTTTTATTTTACACAATATCACCTCATCCACCTTTTTATTAGCAAGATCGCATGACGGTGTTAACACAATAAAATACTCATAATTATCTTCACTGATATTCTTCTTATAAATGTCGCATGTACACACTTGCAAAATGGGATTTGGAAACATATACATTTCTATAGGTTCAACATCAATATACTTCTCATCAAACATATATTTATTAGAAAACCAGCTTGAGATATATCTTATTATTACAGTTTCTTGTTTATCCTGCGGTAATGGTGATATATCATTATCTTCATTGGCAAAGTAAATAGGCATTACTTCCCAAAACAACTCCTTTATATTATTGTTAATTTCTCCTCTTGAACCAAAAATTTTAAAAACTGAGTCACTATACTTTTCTATCAATTCCTTGATTACATCATATAAAGGTACATCTTTAGATAAAACTTTAACTATTCTTTGGTTAATATTATCGCTTACTTTACTTGGAAATCCAGTTCTGACCACAATCGGGATTATCTCTTTTTGTATTATTTGATTTAACAAAATATTTCCTGATATTTGTTCGTCATCATTGCTTGTATTATCATCATTTGTTAATTTCAAATCCATTATTATTGCTTGAAAATAATTCTTATATAACTCTACCATAGCTTCTTCAGGCGTTTTTACTGCTTTATATGTTAAGTTATTTGAAGTATTCTCTGCATTTATTTCGTCAATAGCACTTTTAAATATCTCTTCCTGTTCTGATTCATCATCAATTAATAAAAAGTTAATATTACTCATCAGTATTATTAGTCTCCTTTCTGAAGCTTATTCTAAATAATGCACCATTTGTGGAATCTATAGCTTCTAAACTACCCTGATTTCGTTGGACAGCTTCTCCCGCAATAGAAAGACCTAATCCAGTACCGTTTTCTTCTAATACAGTGTATTTCCTTGAATATCCTGGCAAAAATAATAAATTATCTATTATATCTTCTGTAGGAATACCCGGTCCATTATCACCAATTTCTATAGTTACATCATCCGAACTACCGTACAATTTTATTTTTATCACTTTATTATTACACTTAGTATGTTGAACCCAAAATACAGCATTATCTATAATATTTGTTAACGCCATATATAAATCTTCTTCAATTACATCCAACATAATATTTTTATCTAGGTCATATTCAATAGTTATGTTTTCTTCCTCTATTTTCGATTCAAATATACCAACCACCGCTTTTATTTTTTCATCAACATTAACTTTTCTCTTTTTCTTTCTTTTGTTAGATGCTAATGGATCTAATCGATCGAAAAAACCGCTCATTTGTCTTGCTTCACAGTCTAATTTATTAATGTCACTTGACAAATCTTCATAAACAATAGCACTGATTTCTTTCTTGTCTTCTAATTTTTTTAGTTTACGATTCATTTGTGGTAATTTGTTGGTGTACCATGTGAGAGGTTTTCTTCCTTCATGTAACACTACACTGATAACATTACCTAATGTTGTTTGCTTTTGATATATAGCTATAGTTTTCTTTACCTCTAAAAACTCTACCTCCTTCTCCTTTTCTAATGCTTGTATCTCTTTGCTTATTTCTTGATTCAATATACTGATGTGTTCATCAGTTTTATCAGGATACTTTTTTAAATTTTTATAAGCTTTTTCAACTGCTTTTTCCATCTTTTCATTAGTATGACTGAAATCAAAGAGTCTATCGATTGCTTCAGGCTTCTTCTTAGAAGTCTTTTGTCTATAATTAAATCTTTCTCTCTGTAATATATTAAGACTCAAATTTGCAACTCTCTGCAAAGCATGGTAGTTAGTATTTTCATACAATCCGTCTCTCGCACTTTTTTCTTTCAATCCTGAATTTTCCTCAGATTCTATACTAATCCTACCATTAATTTGTTCAGAACCAATTGACATACTCGGATTCTGAACACGTTTAGAATCTAAATTTAACCAGTCAAATCCCTTATCTCCATATGGTCTTATTCTAAAGTCGCTTCTGAATATACTTATACCTGATTGGTCTATTAACATATTCCTTACATCAGTTTTTGATAGTTTTGTATTTTGATTCCCATTGATGAAATTCATTATTACTTCTATTCCATGAGGATCTTTATCATAAACCCTATAATCAATGTATACACCTCCACAAGATGCTGAATTTTTCATTAAAATCTTGTCATCTGCAAAGCTACTATTGAATGATTTTTCTTCTTTTGTATAAAAATTATAATATGTTAATTCATAACTAAAATCAGCATTTACCTTACCAGTTAATCTATAATGCCAAGCATTATCAAACTCTAATTGTGAAATTATTTTGCACATATTTTTAGTGCTATCAATGTAAAAATCCTCATAACAAACTTCTATCCTAAAATCATCTATATTTGATAGAAGTTTAGATAGTTCCTTTTCAATTTTTTTCACATCAGACTCATTAATCTTATCAACAAGCCCATTGTTATATTCATTTGTAATAATGAGCTTAGTTCCACTATGATCAACCGTTTTACAAGTAGTAATCGTAATTGGTATTTCACTAAGTTTCTTTTCTGAATTAAATTCATTCCAATCAAAAAATGCCGATGTTTTGATAGAATCTTTTATGGTAATTAATTCCAGTTTATTACCAAGCAATGATACCGCATACCGCCCAATTCCTTTTCTACCTTGATATACTCTTCCTTTAGGACTCTTTTTCTTTTTCAATTTATAATCAGTTGATGGTACCATCCATGCCCCTAAGACAGTTTTTTGACTCATACCATGTCCATCATCCTCAACAATAATTTTTAATATATTATTATCTTTCCTATATGTGATTTTTACATAAGTAGCATCTGCATCATATGAATTTTTCACAAGTTCAACTATAGCTGCTGGAAGATCTTTAATTAAATCTTTACCAATTGACATTATAAGTCTGCCTGTGGGTTCAAAATAACTTTCCATATTACATATCTCCTGACCATCTGCAATCTATCGAAATTATAGTTGTTGTCATACCTATATTTGTATATCAAGCTTCAGACTCGGTTCAACTTTTGTAGACGCACTGTGAATTCCAAAGCTGAATTGCCAAATCTTTTTAATCAAATATCGCATCTTTAAAAGTCAACTTTGACTCGTATGGTTTAGGTGGTTCAAATTTGATGTTTAAATACTTCCTAAATCCAATATAGAAAACTCTTTTTCTGTCCTGAGGAACACCATAATCACTAGCATTTAACAAATGAATAAAAACATCGTAGCCATCTTCTTCAAATTGAGAAACAATATTTTCAACAGCACTATTATGCCTTTTCGCCATCGTTCCTTTAACATTTTCTGCTAATAAGAACTTAGGTTTTTTTATCTCTTGAATTTACATTCAAATGCAACAATTAAATAATGACCCATATCCTTGGTATAATGGTGTTTGCTAAGACATCCAATATCCAAGGAGGAACTATGAGTCATTACAAACATCTTACACCAATTGAGAGAGAAAAGATATTTCTTCGTCACTCTCAAAACAAAACATTAAGCTATATAGCAGAAACTATTCATCGTGATAAATCTACAGTTTCAAGAGAAATAGCATGCAATTGCTGTAATGGGACTTATTCACCTAGTGCAGCTCATACTAAATATTTAGAACTCGTATCAATCGCAAACCCAAACTTAAGCTCTCTAATCCTGAAATATTCAAATATGTTAGAGATAAGTTTCTGATATTAAAATGGTCACCTGAGCAAATATGCGGTCGGCTAAAGCTGGAGCAATCAGAGCTGTATGTTAGTTATACAACAATATATCGTGCTATATATTCAGGAATATTTGGCACTGACAAAGAGCATTCTTTGAATAGCAATCGTGGTGCTATCCGCAAACTTCATCATCGTGGAAAATCCCGACATACCAAGACTTACATTGAAAGACGCGGTAAAATTCCAATCAGCAACAATATTTCAGACAGACCTCAGGAAGCTAATAACCGAACCCATATATGGTACTGGGAAACTGATACAGTTATTGGCAAGAGGAGCGGAGCCTGCCTTGTTACTCTTATCGATAGGAAGAGTCGGTTTCTTCTAAGGTCTAAAGCCACGAAGAAAGATTATTTATCTGTAAAATACACTATGATTTCGTGTCTCAAGGGACAACCATGTCATTCAATTACGCCGGATAGATGCATGGAATTTGCCAAACATGATGAATTTTCTGCTGCACTCGAAAAGGGTAAGTTTTATTTTCCACTGCCACATCATCCTTGGCAACGGGGGGCAAAAGAAAATACAAATGGACTGTTCAGAGAGTATTTTCCTAAAAGTTATGACCTTGATGATGTGCCAGAAGTGTACATACAAAGCAAAGTGGATGAAATGAACAAACGACTACGGAAATGCCTTGGGTTCAAAACACCATATGAAGTTTGTTATTCAACTGTGTTGCACTTAGCTTGACAATTCAAGTATGAAAAAAATACTTCAGCTAACCACTTGAAACCTTAGAATAATCAGTAATATCAATGGTTTCAATTAGTACTTAGGCTACTCAAACTCAACCGTTCCCGGTGGCTTAGAGGTCAGATCGTAGAACACCCTATTCACGTGATCCACCTCATTTATTATTCTATTCATCACCTTCTGCAGCACTGACCACGGGATTTCCACCGCCTCTGCTGTCATGAAGTCAACTGTCTCGACCGCACGGATTGCAACCGCATAATCGTAAGTACGGAAGTCGCCCATTACGCCGACTGATCTCATATTAGTTAGGGCTGCGAAGTACTGGCTAATTGAGCCTTCGAAGCCCGCCTTTGCTATCTCCTCGCGGTAGATTGCATCCGCTTCCTGCACTATCTTGACCTTCTCAGCTGTAACTTCACCGATGATTCTTATGCCGAGGCCTGGTCCTGGGAATGGCTGACGGTCAACCAGATAGTCTGGGAGGCCTAGCTCTCTTCCTAGTGCTCGCACTTCGTCCTTGAACAGCATGCGGAGTGGCTCGATGATTTCCTTAAAATCAACGTGGTCTGGCAGTCCGCCCACATTGTGGTGCGACTTGATAACTGCCGACTTGCCGAGACCGCTCTCGATGATATCTGCGTAGATTGTTCCCTGAGCTAGGAAATCAACTGCGCCTATCTTCTTGGCTTCTTCTTCAAATACGCGGATAAACTCCTCACCGATGATCTTACGCTTCGTCTCAGGGTCTGTCACGCCAGCGAGCTTTGCGTAGTATCTCTCCTGAGCATTTACACGCACGAAGTTGAGGTCGTACTCACCCTTGCTGCCAAATATCTCTTCGACCTGGTCGCCCTCGTCCTTACGGAGTAGTCCGTGGTCTACGAACACGCAGGTCAGCTGCTTTCCGATTGCCTTTGCCAGAAGTGCCGCAACTACGCTGGAATCAACGCCGCCAGAGAGCGCAAGTAGCACCTTGCCGTCTCCCACCTTCTCGCGGATCTCTGCGATTTCCTTTTCAGCAAAGGAATCCATCTTCCAGTCCTGCTCGCACTTACACACGCCCAGTATGAAGTTGCTAAGCAGCTCTGTGCCCTCTGCCGTATGATTTACCTCTGGGTGGAACTGCACTGCGTAGTAGCCCCTCTCCCTGTCTTCCATACCTGCAACTGGGCAGTTTTCTGTATGCGCGGTAATCTTGAAGCCTTCTGGTACCTCGCTGATATAGTCAGTGTGGCTCATCCATGTTACTGTTTCGTCGCTGAGTCCTGCAAAGAGGCCTTCCTTGCAGTCAACCACTGTGTCGGTGCGGCCGTACTCGCTCGTTGGGGCTGTTCCGATCTTGCCGCCTAGCTCGTGTGCCATCAGCTGTGCGCCGTAACAGATGCCGAGTA
The DNA here is from genome assembly GCF_938028775.1 of Mogibacterium diversum. Lineage (GTDB taxonomy): Bacteria > Bacillota > Clostridia > Peptostreptococcales > Anaerovoracaceae > Mogibacterium > Mogibacterium diversum_A. The sequence continues at coordinate 51,947 of NZ_CALIZG010000017.1, read as the reverse complement.
TCGGGAGTCCTAGCTCGAACACTCCTCTATCGATTGCTGGTGCACCCTCTCCGTATGCGGACTGTGGTCCGCCAGTGAATATGATGCCACATGGGTCAAATTCCTTGACCTTATCTACTGTTACATTTTCGAAATTATGAACTTCCGAGTACACGCCGAGCTCACGAACCCTACGGGCGATGAGTTGGTTGTACTGTCCGCCAAAATCAATAATTAATATCTTGTTAGCCATTATCGCTCCTAACGTCTTACTGTTGCTACGCTATTGTCCTTGAGTACAACGTCGTGCGCTCCACCCTCGATGATGCTTGTTGCCGATACGAGTGTAAGCTTTGCATTCTGCTGTAGCTCTGGAATAGATAGAACTCCGCAGTTGCACATTGTCGACTTAACCTTGTCTAGAGAGAGGTTTACGTTGTCGTGCAGCGATCCTGCATATGGAACGTAGGAGTCAACACCTTCCTCGAACTTGAGTTTACTATCGCCGCCGAGGTCGTATCTCTGCCAGTTACGAGCTCTCGCAGAACCTTCGCCCCAGTACTCCTTCATGTAGTTGCCATTTACCATAACCTTAGCGGATGGCGACTCGTCAAATCTTGCAAAATATCTGCCTAGCATGATGAAGTCCGCGCCCATAGCGAGTGCTAGTGTCATGTGGTAGTCGTACACGATTCCGCCGTCGGAGCAGATTGGAATGTACTCACCTGTCTTCTCGAACCACTCGTCTCTTGCTGCTGCAACTTCGAGCACAGCAGATGCTTGTCCGCGTCCGATTCCCTTCTGCTCTCTAGTGATACAGATGGATCCGCCACCGATTCCGACCTTGATGAAGTCTGCGCCGCTCTTAGCTAGGAAGTCGAAGCCTTCCTTATCTACGACGTTACCAGCACCGATTTTAACTGTGTCGCCGTACTTTTCCTTAACCCACTTGAGAGTTCTAGCCTGCCACTCTGAATATCCCTCGGAGGAGTCTATTGTGAGCACGTCTACGCCTGCCTCTACGAGCGCTGGGATTCTCTTCTCGTAATCACGAGTGTTGATTCCTGCACCTACGATGAAGCTCTTGTTGTCGTCGAGAAGCTCGTTTGGATTCTGCTTGTGAGAGTCGTAGTCTTTTCTAAATACAAATGCTACTAGGCATCCGTCCTTGTCCACGATTGGCAGCTGGTTTACCTTGTTCTCCCAGATGATGTCGTTAGCCTCGGATAGAGTGATTCCTGCATTGCCATACACGATGCTCTCGAGAGGTGTCATGAACTCAGAAACTTTAGTGTCTGTGCTAAGTCTGCTCACTCTGTAGTCCTTGCTTGTAACGAGGCCGACTAGCTTGCCGTGTCCTGTACCGTCATCTGTAACCGCTACTGTCGAGTGTCCAGAATTCTTTTTGATTGCGAGAACGTCAGCAAGTGTGCTGTCAGGCTTTACGTTGGTATCACTTGGTACGAAGCCTGCCTTGTAGGACTTAACCTTCTTGACCATTGCCGCTTGGCTCTCGATTGACTGAGAACCGAAGATGAAAGAAATTCCACCCTCCTTCGCTAATGCAACCGCCATCCCGTCATCAGAAACAGCCTGCATTACTGCGGAAACAAGTGGAATATTTGCCTTGATCTTAGGCTCCTCGCCTTTCTTGAATTTAGTAATCGGAGTCGCGAGCGACACATTCTCAGGCCTAGCATCTGCGCTAGAATATCCAGGCACTAGAAGGTACTCGCTAAATGTTCTTGATGGTTCTGTTAGAACGATTGCCATTTTGCACCTCTCTCTTTCTATATATGAAAATCAAATTGTAAGTTAAGATATTAATTGAAAATTATAGCACAATAGGGTGGTTTTCGGTAGTGGTTGGAGCGGAAAATATAATAAAAAAAGCTGTGGCCGAGCGAATCGCCCAGCCACAACTCTATGATTTAATTTTTATGTAATCACTAGCTGCGGTTACGCTCTAATCTCGTATGTTCCTTCCTGTGGCTCATCGTATGATAGACCTGCAGGCTCGAACATTCCCTTTACGATTTCTGTTCTGAGCACGTAGTAGAGTTCATCCTCTTCATTAGCCCAGTGCTGAGCGTGAATGTCCATGTTACGTCTCCATGTGATGGAGTCGTCTGTCTGACCAATCATTTCATTTACATTGTCGCATGGCATACCGTCGAGCAGTGTGTTATTGAGGTATCCGAAAGCTACATCTGCCTTAGTACCAGTTGGCACCGCATTTAGCTCGCCGAAGCGTCTAGCCGCCTGCTTTAGGTCCTCTACTCTTGCAGGGTTTGCAGCTGTGATAGTCTGAACTAGCTTCGCATATCTGCTCTCTGCATCTGCAATTCTTGCCTGAAGGCTGCCGTGAATGTTGTCAGGGTCAACCGCCTCTTCAAGCGGACGTCTATCGTAGCTGTGACACTCATTTGCAAGCTCCTCTGTCAGCTCGCTCCATCCCTCTGCCTTTCCAGCATCGATCAGTGCGTCTGTGAGGTCTTCCTGAAATATGATTTTGTCATATAGCCACTGATGTATAGGTCCTAGAAATAAACTCATCGTTACCTCCTATTTACCAAGGAATAGCTCTATATCGTCATCTACTGATCCGATTCCTGCGATTCCGAAGTTCTCAACGAGTACGTTTGCAACGTTTGGTGAGAGGAATCCTGGTAGTGTTGGTCCTAGGTGGATGTTCTTAACACCGAGGTATAGAAGTGCGAGAAGAACGATTACAGCCTTCTGCTCATACCAAGCGATGTTGTAAGCGATTGGTAGCTCGTTAACGTCGTCTAGTCCAAATACTTCCTTGAGCTTGAGCGCGATAAGTGCTAGTGAGTATGAATCGTTACACTGTCCTGCGTCGAGTACACGTGGAATTCCGCCGATGTCTCCTAGGTCTAGCTTGTTGTACTTGTACTTAGCGCATCCTGCTGTGAGGATTACTGTATCCTTAGGTAGAGCCTTTGCAAACTCTGTGTAGTAGTCTCTTGACTTCATTCTGCCGTCGCAGCCAGCCATTACGAAGAACTTCTTGATAGCTCCAGACTTAACTGCCTCAACTACTGTATCTGCTAGTGCAAATACCTGCTCGTGTGCAAATCCACCCACGATTTCACCTGTCTCGATCTCTGTTGGTGCAGGGCACTTCTTAGCTAGCTCGATGATCTCGGAGAAGTCCTTAGTCTCACCGTACTTGCCGTCGATGTGCTTGCATCCTGGGTATCCTGCTGCACCTGTTGTAAATATTCTGTCCTTGTAGCTATCTGCTGGTGGCACGATACAGTTTGTTGTCATCAGGATTGGTCCGTTGAAGCTCTCGAACTCTTCCTTCTGCTTCCACCATGCATTTCCGTAGTTACCAGCGAAGTGATCGTACTTCTTGAATGCTGGGTAGTACTGTCCTGCAAGCATCTCGGAGTGTGTATATACGTCTACTCCTGTTCCCTCTGTCTGTTCTAGAAGCATTTCGAGGTCCTTTAGGTCGTGACCAGAAATCAGGATTCCTGGATTCTTTCTAACACCGATATCTACCTTTGTGATCTCTGGGTTTCCGTAAGCGGATGTGTTTGCCTCATCTAGTAGAGCCATACCATCTACACCATACTTACCTGTCTCTAGTGTAAGTGCAACTAGGTCATCTACGGATAGAGAATCGTCTAGTGTAAGCGCTAGAGCCTTCTGCATGAAAGCATCAACATCTACGTTATCCTTAAGTAGAGCATTTGCGTGCTTGCTGTATGCGGAAAGTCCCTTTAGTCCGTAAGTGATAAGCTCTCTTAGAGATCTTACGTCCTCGTTCTCTGTTGCGAGTACTCCAACCTCTGGGCTAGCAGCCTTTGCAGCGAACTCACCAACGCATCCGTTCCACTTAGCAGCCTCTGGAAGCTTGCTTGTATCGTCAAGCTGCTTTAGTAACTGCTCCTTACATGTAAGTGTCTCAACAATCTTTGCTGTGATTGCTTCGTCATCGAAGTTAGCATTAGTGATAGTTGTGAATAGGTTAAGCGATACTAGGTGGTTAACCTGCTCGCTTACTTCCTTGCCCTCAGCTCTTAGCTGTGTGGTTACTGCAGAAAGCCCCTTAGTTACGTATACGAGCAGATCCTGTAATCCTGCTGTCTCTGGAAGCTTGCCACAGACACCTCTCATAGTACAACCTGTGCCCTTTGCTGTCTCCTGGCACTGATAACAAAACATACGGTTTTCCATCTGTTTTCTCCTTTCAACTCTTATATAACGTCCATTTGTTTTTTGCTTTAATTAATGTTTGCTTTAAGTTTGTGCCACAAGCATATCATTAAAAAAGGACAGAATCTGTAACTAATGTTACAGTTCTATCCTTTTTGCATTGTTTTTCAATTGATACATTTAAATTGCGTCAATTATATTTGGATTATCAGTTAAGAGCCTCGATTTCTGCAGGATCAAGGACGTAAATCTTGCGCCCCTTTATCTCGATTAAACCATCGTCCTGCATCTTCATCAGCTCTCTGGAAACTGACGGTCTCGTCACTCCCAGGAACTCAGCTAATCCTTCCCTCGTCATATTGATGGGCTTGCTCATATCCCTGTCGTTATATACGAGTAGCATCTTGGCGATTTTCTGACGGAGCGTCGGACAAGAAAGTATCCTGAGCCTCATATTTAGAGCGTAAGCATTTCTCGCAAAGCTCATCAGCATGTTATTAATCATCTGATTGTGGTAGCCACAGTCATTGCCGCACGTTCCGGACATGAAGTCGCGCGGAAGCGATACGACCTTCGAATCGCAGGTTGCCTGTGCGAATACCCCATACTTCTCTTTGCCGAGAAACAGCAGGATATCACCAAACACCTCTCCCGTATCAGTAAAGTTTCCGATGACTCTCCTGTTGCCGTCGAAGGAATCGTAACCGATCCTCACTCCACCCTCTAGGAGGATGTGGAGCTTAGTTGGTTCATCCTCTTCAGTGAATATCATGTCCCCTTTCTTGAATGATAGGCAGAGTGCACCACTGCATGTAAAGCAGTTGTGCACGTCATCTACCGTCATATTCTCAAAAAGCGGGCTCACCATGAGGCGTTCAGCTATTACTCTATCAGTCTTTGATGATGCTCTTGCTGCCATGTTCCTCGCCTATTACATCATGCCCATTCCGCCGCCTGCAGGCATAGCAGGTGCAGCTGGCATATCTTCCTTAATCTCTGAAATCCCTGCCTCTGTAGTGAGAAGCATACCTGCTACACTTGAAGCGTTCTGAAGTGCAGATCTTGTAACCTTAACTGGGTCAACGATTCCAGCTTCAATCATGTCTACGTACTCCTCTGTTGCTGCGTTAAATCCGACGCCCTTCTTGGACTCCTTAACCTTAGCAACGATTACGCTGCCTTCATAGCCTGCATTCTCGGCAATCTGTCTAACTGGCTCCTCTAGTGCTCTAACTACGATTCTCGCACCAGTCTTCATATCTCCGTCAAGGCTCTCAGCATATTCAGATACCTTATCGATTGCGCAGATAAGCGATGTACCACCACCTGCAACGATGCCTTCCTCAACTGCAGCTCTAGTAGCATTTAGAGCGTCCTCGAGTCTGAGCTTCTTATCCTTGAGCTCTGTCTCTGTAGCAGCTCCAGCATTGATAACTGCAACTCCGCCGACTAGCTTAGCAAGTCTCTCCTGCAGCTTCTCTCTATCGAAGTCAGAAGTCGAATCTTCAATCTCGCCTTTGATTTTCTCTACTCTCTCTTCGATTTCAGACTTATCTCCAGCGCCGTTTACGATTACTGTGTGATCCTTATTAACCTTAACAGTTCCAGCCTTACCGAGCATATCTACTGTAGCTTCCTTGAGCTCATATCCTAGCTCCTCGCTGATTACAGTACCGCCTGTGAGGATTGCAATGTCCTCCATCATAGCCTTTCTTCTGTCGCCAAATCCAGGTGCCTTTACTGCTACTACGTCAAGTGTTCCTCTTAGCTTGTTAACTACGAGTGTTGCGAGTGCCTCACCATCTACGTCATCTGCAACGATGAGCAGCTTCTTGCCTGACTTCATGATATCCTCAAGAAGTGGTACTAGGTCCTGAATGTTGGAAATCTTCTTATCTGTAAGAAGGATGTATGGGTTATCAAGAACCGCTTCCATCTTCTCAGAATTAGCTGCCATGTATGGTGATAGATATCCTCTGTCGAACTGCATACCCTCAACCACGTCTAGTGTAGTTCCGAGTGATCTCGACTCCTCAACTGTGATTACGCCGTCAGTTCCTACCTTCTCCATAGCCTCGGAGATGAGTTCTCCAATCTCTCTATCTCCAGCAGATACAGATGCAACCTGAGCTACGCTCTCCTTGTCATCTACTTTAACTGCGCTATTCTTGAGGTACTCAACTGCGACCTCTACAGCACCGCTGATTCCCTTCTTGAGAACCATTGGATTAGCTCCAGCAGTTACGTTCTTGAATCCTTCGCGAACGATTGCCTGTGTGAGAAGTGTAGCTGTAGTAGTTCCGTCACCTGCTACATCGTTAGTCTTCGTAGCAACTTCCTTAACTAGCTGAGCTCCCATGTTCTCTACCTGGTCTTCGAGCTCGATCTCCTTAGCGATTGAAACTCCGTCATTAGTAATTAGCGGAGATCCATACGCTCTCTCAATAAGAACGTTTCTACCCTTAGGTCCAAGTGTAATCTTAACTGTATCTGCAAGCTTATCTACGCCTGCGAGGAGCTTTCTTCTAGACTCCTCTCCGTAATGTAAATCTTTTGCCATCTTAGCTTCCTCCTATATATATGCACCAATCATGGTACGTGATTAATTTCAAACTACTGACTTTACAGCCATGTATATATATGCCTCTCTTAGTAATGCCGCTATACCTCTATAGAGTATAGAGGCCAATCAATTACTCGATTACTGCCAAAATATCCCTCTGGCTCATGATGATATAATCCTCGCCACCATACTTGAGCTCTGTGCCGCCGTACTTCGAGAATATAACCTTATCTCCTACCTTTACTTCCATCTTCTCGTCTTCAGTTCCTGGGCCTACTGCGAGAACTTCAGCCTCTTGTGGCTTCTCCTTAGCACTTGCCGAAAGTATCAGACCGCCTTCAGTCTTCTCAAGTGCTTCGCTACGCTTAATAACAACTCTTGCGCCTAGTGGCTTTATTCCTATGCTCATTTGTAACCTCCTGATTATACGTTTTATTCGTATTGTTAGCACTCAATTATCAAGAGTGCTAAACTCTATAACATAATTTTACTCAGACCCCCATATGTTGTCAACACGGCACTATGAATTAAATGTGAAAATATCTTCACTGCATGCTTCGATAATAATAGAACAGATACTGCTGTGCTATGCCGCCTAGTTCGCCGAAGTGCTCATCCGCAAACTTCTGCATCCCTTTTATATCCTTGATGTCGAAGCCATATAGATCAACCATTATCTTCTTCATCCAGATATCTATAGGAAATGCCGTAAAGTCTCTGAGACCGAATAGCAATATGCAGTTTGCGACTTTAGGTCCAACACCAAGATAAGATAATAGAGCCTTTTGTTTCTCTTCCGTTGTTCCCGTAGGCACTCCGTGCTCAGCGAAATGCTTAGGAGCTGATACTAAGTATGCGTTTCTATATCCGAACTTTAAGTCCGCCAGTTCTTCGAGTGTAGCCCTCGATAGCTGCTCGGGCGTCGGAAATGCATATCGCACCTCGCCCATAAATTCACCGATTTCGGTACCGTAGTTCTTCGCTAACGACTCGATGCACTTCTTAATCCTAGGTATGTTGTTGTTCTGCGAGACGATGAAGGAGATGAGAACCTCCCAGTAGTCCTGATTAAGTATCCTGATGCCGTGACACACATCTATCGACTTTGCTAGCTTAGGATCACCAACGAGAAGTGCTTTCTTCATCGCTCCATAGTCCGTATCCAGATCAAAGTAGCTATGCCAATACTTCTCACTACCGCCCGTGCACTCGATGATAAGCGAGCACGAATCGCCATCATGCTCGAGCGAAACGTGTGCCGCATGACCTCCTGCAACACCTATGTATGAGCCATCCTCACATTCATTCCAGCGAAAGCACTGACCACACTCGAACACGTGAGGTAGCTCTATATCATGTAAATTATCAAATCTAATAACCTTAATGTCGTTCATAACCCCCTACCTTTCATAATGGCTATTATACATGAATTTTCCGTAATGATTTATTGGAGTTCAAAATAAAAAGACCGCCAGAAGGCTTCTACAGGCGGTCACTTATGTTACAGCTATGCAAAATCAGTCGATTATCATGGTTACTGCTCCGAAATTAGTGCATTTTTCGCTATTGAAAATTTCAATACAGGTTTTCGTCACAGTGTTTTATTAACTGATTTAATATGCAGTTTTGCTTCACAGTTTTATTGATTGTGAGTTTTACTTCACTGCAATAATTTCCACTTCGCAGAGTGCTCCTGCTGGAAGCGCTGTGATTGCAACGCATGATCTAGCTGGCTTTGAAGTGAAATACTTAGCATACACTTCGTTGAAATCCTTGAACTCTGCCATATCTAGGATGTAGCAAGTGGTCTTAACTACGTTATCGTAAGTCATGCCGTTAGCCTTGAGGATCTCGCCTACATTTTTGCAAGCCTGCTCGCACTGGCTCTGCACATCCTCGCCAGCGAACTTCCCTGTCTCAGGGTCGATTCCGATAGCGCCAGAAGCGTAAAGTGTATTTCCCGCCATCACTGCCTGTGAGTATGGTCCTAGAGCTGCAGGTGCAGTCTTAATATCAGTATATTCAAACATTTGTCTACCTCCAAAATAACAATATAGAGAAATATTTATTACGCTTTGATTGTAACACCGGGGCGCAGCCAGTTCAAACGGTTACGGAGCTGTTGCGGCACCAATTCTGCTGATTTTCCACTGAGAAGTGTAGCTAGCGAAGCTGGAGCTATGGTGCAGAGATGATTCCCTTATCTTATATGAAATGAACACCTTGAACTCTGTTAAATAAACACCTTAAACTCCGCCCATATTCTTCCCTTCTTGGAGAGCCACGAGAGCTCGGAAAGTATCGCCTTACCTCTGCCGCGGAGCACTATCGTATCACCTTCATTGATACGCTTGTCTATCTTGGTAACTTCCTCGTGATTTATAAAAACGATGCCTCCTTTTATGGCTCTCACCGCTTCACTTCGCGAGACATGGAACGCCGTTGACACCACATTATCTAGTCTTGGCGAAGAAAGTGTGTCTCTAACCGCTTTCACCCTCTGCTCGGGTACTTCCAGTTCCTCGATTTCAGATGTCGTAATCTGGAGATTGGTATGGCCTGCACTGTGAAATTCGGCTAGAAGGAAATCTACAATTTCAGAATTCACAATCATGTCGGCTCCCTTTTCATTGACCAGGATATCCCCTATTACAGACCTATCAAGTCCAAGCGAGAGCACCGAACCGAGATAGTCCCTATGCGTGAGCTTTCTGCCGCCTGTAGCCGCCTTGATGTGAAGCACCGAAAGTGGTGAAATCATCTCTAGCGCTTCCTCGAGAGTATCTGCGTATCCGTCTGGAACGAACATGATAATCCGTCTCTCTGCATCTTCATATCCGCCATAGAAAAATGATTTGACGTCACTTCTCCCTCTCACGATGCGCATGGCTAGCGACTGCTCGTGCATGTTAAGAAAGCCTGTCGCAGTAATGTAGCTACCACGCTCGCACTGCTCGAGCTTATCCTCAATTCTCGCTGTAATAATCTTGTCGTTATCCATTTCTTTCCTGTTCAAATATTATGCTGTTTTTTAAATCAAGCCTTACCTAATTCTGTTATCAGCCTTAAAGCTCGTTCACCGCTGTGACAACCAATCTTCCGTCCCTAAGCACGAACTCTATATCGACGTTCGCAAACGCCATCTTGCATGGCTTTGCAGAATCCCTATCATAGGCATCCCTTGGATTAAGCTCAAGAATCCTTATGAGTGGCGCGCGAAACTCTTCATCAACTTTTGCAAGTAGGTCATCTGAAAATTCAACATCAATCGAAGTATCAATGCTCTTTGCAAACCCTTCATCTGCATCTGTGATGATATCACTGTATGGGATATACGGCTTGATGTCGTATATCGGCGTGCCATCGAGTAGATCTGCTCCTTCGACGATGAGTCTGAGCTGGCCATTATCATCTCGTATCTCTAGGAGCTTGACTGCAGACATGCCAAGTGAGTTCGGCCTATATGGCGACCTCGTAGCAAATACGCCCTTTCGTATATCCCCGCCGAGGCGAGGTGGTCTCACGGTAGGCTTCCACGCTGGATGCTCCTCGGTCATATCTATCTTGGTGTCCGAAAATCCCCAAATTAGCCAAATGTGAGAGAACTCTTCGAGTCCTCTCACAGCGTCAGGATTATTAAATTCGTCGCCGAAGACTATCTCCGACTTAAGGCCCTGTACGAGCCTCGGCTGCCTCGGTATACCGTACTTCTGCTTGAAGGCAGATCTCATGACGGCAATCTGGCGAATCTCATGTATTTCGTTCATCATATTATGCCCACACGAACTCCTTTGGCGAAGAACCTATTTCAAAGTGGTACTTGACGATGCCAGCATCTAGCTTAGTAAATGGTCCGAAGCCAGGCTTTATTTTGATTCTATCTCCGCTTATCGCAAAGGTAAACTTCTGCTGATTCATAGCTGTCGGTGCGAGGAGCGCCATCTCTACGCCCTTCTTGAACCACTCCGGAGTGTCCTCGTAGCTTGAAATCCTCGAAGATTTACCATCGAAGACATCTTCTGGCTTCTTAGACTTCCTGCTATCTCCCGTCGTGCGTCCATATCCTAGGGCAATTACGGCAACGATCTTCTCATCGTGACCAACATCTATAGCGTCCTTAACCTTCTTGTAGGTTCCACCTACCCAGCAAGTGCTGAGCCCGTGCTGCACACAGCGGATCACTAGCTTCTCACCGTAGTATCCCGCCTTTTCATCGAGGTCTTCACGCTTCCTACCGACTACGGCAATGTAATTTTTAACATTTGAGAATTTGCCGTATTTTGCAAGTAGACTCGAGAATGCCTTTGGCTCATCCTGTATAAGCTGAAAATGCATATCTCCCTCGCGGTTACACTGCTGAATCATGACCCTGAGGTCCTCTGCTACCTTCGCATCGATAGGCCTGTCCTCGTAAGCGCGCACGGAGTGTCTCACCTTTACACACTCTCTGATGTTCATAGCCCCCTCCTCTAGTTGAATAATACCTAATTATAACACTAAGCGTCGATTGTGGACACCTTAAATGTTATATCATCAAGCGCTTTTATAAGGACTCTCACGGTATCGAGTGAGGTGAGCGTAGTCACGTTATTTTCAGCTGCACACTTCCTGATGCGGCTGCCCATGGAATTCGCATCTACGGATCTGATGTCTCCGATATTGATCACGTATGTCACGTATCCCTGTCTGAACTCATCCATTACTGCATCCAGGCTGTTATCAGTGTGCTTGAAACTTCTGGTCTTTACGCCATTATTCTTAAGGAACTGCGCCGTACCCTCTGTCGCCTCAATGTTGAATCCTAGGTCGTAGAATCCTCTGATTAGTGGCAGTGCATCCTCCTTAGATTCGTCATTGATCGATGCAAATACAGTTCCGTAATTCTGCATTCTCATACCTGCTGCCTGCATGGCCTTGTAAAAAGCTCGCATCATATCATCGTCATACCCGATGGCTTCGCCAGTAGATTTCATCTCAGGCGATAGCCTTATATCCATTCCTGATAGCTTTGCAAATGAGAATGCCGGCACCTTTACGTACCATCTCTTCTTCTCGAGCGGCTTTAATCCCTTGAATCCCTGTTCCTCTAGGCTGATGCCGAGCATTACCTTGGATGCGATGTCTGCGAGATTGTATCCAGTAGCTTTGGATAGGAAAGGCACGGTTCTCGAGGATCTTGGATTTACCTCGATTATATATACATTTTCAGAAGCATCTACGATAAACTGTATGTTGAATAGTCCGCAAATGCCTATCCCGAGACCTAGCTTCTCTGTATATTCTCTTATAGTCTCCTTAACCTTGTCTGAGATGGAGCAAGGAGGATAGATGCTAATCGAGTCTCCAGAGTGCACGCCTGTACGCTCAACTAGTTCCATGATGCCTGGGATAAATACATCTGTACCATCGCAGATTGCATCAACCTCGATTTCCTTACCGCGGATATAGTGGTCAACGAGCACTGGTTTATCTTCGTCAATTTCTACAGCTGTCCTCAGGTACTGTCTGAGCTGAGTCTCGTCCGCAACAATTCTCATCGCTCTACCACCGAGCACGAAGCTTGGTCTAACGAGCACTGGATAGCCGATCTCATTGGCAACAGTGCATCCCTCATCTATATCTGTTACCGCTTTTCCTTCTGGCTTATCGATACCTAGCTTCTGGAGCAATTTGTCGAACTCGTTTCTATCCTCGGCAGCGTTAATTGCCGCGCAGTCGGTTCCGATGATCTTTACACCTCTCTCGTCGAGTGCATTTGCAAGGTTTACAGCGGTCTGTCCTCCGAGTGAAACAATTACTCCATCCGGTTTCTCTAGTCTAAGGATGTTCATAACATCCTCGATGCAGAGTGGCTCGAAGTATAGCTTATCTGCCGTAGTATAATCTGTAGAAACTGTCTCAGGGTTATTATTTATGATTATAGCTTCGCAGCCTTGACTACGGAGAGTCCTCACCGCCTGAACTGTCGAGTAATCGAACTCAACACCCTGTCCGATTCTAATTGGTCCTGAACCAAGAACTACGACTTTTCTCTTGCCTGAATCCTTAGTCTTCTTGGTCTCACTTCCGTCAAATGTCGAATAGAAATACGGCACATATGTATCCTTAGATCCTGCACAAGAATCTATCATCTTGTACTCTGGGAAGAGGGAAACTGCCTCACGAAGCTTCCACACCTGCTCTTCTGTTACGTTCCAAAGCCTTGCAATTTCAACGTCTGAAAATCCGTGCTGCTTTGCTATCCTCAGTCTTGCGACATCGTTTTTGTTAGCCTTTAGCTCATTCTCGATAGATATGATATTCTCAAACATCCCTATGAAGTACTCATTTATTGCTGTCAGTTCACATATCTCCTCCTTGCTCACTCCTCTTCTCAGGAGCTCTGCAATGGCAAATATTCTATCGTCACGACCCTCAGTTATGTACTCCTTCATCTCATCAGTATCCCAAGTATCGAACTTCTCCATGTATATGTGGGAAACACCTATTTCAAGGGAGCGAACGGCTTTAAGTATGCTCTCTTCGAGATTCATACCGATACTCATAACTTCTCCAGTAGCCTTCATCTGCGTTCCTAGCTTGTTATCTGCATCTGCAAACTTGTCGAACGGGAACCTAGACACCTTGCTCACAACATAGTCAACGGCAGGCTCTACCGAAGCGGGCTGGTCTATAATCTCGATTTCATCTAGTGTCATGCCAACTGCAATCTTGGCTGTGATTCTAGCGATTGGGTATCCACTCGCCTTAGATGCAAGCGCAGATGAACGAGAAACTCGTGGGTTTACCTCGATTAGGTAGTACTCCGATGATTCTGGATTTAGTGCAAACTGCACATTGCAGCCACCTTCAATCTGAAGTGCGCGGATGATTTTAAGTGCACTAGTCTTAAGCATCTCGTTATCTTCTTTACTTACGGTCTGGGTTGGGCAGATTACTATCGAGTCGCCTGTGTGTACTCCAACTGGGTCGAGGTTTTCCATATCGCAGACTGCGATTGCTTTATCAGTGCCATCTCTCATTACCTCGTACTCTATCTCCTTGAAGCCCTTGATACTCTTCTCGATTAGTACCTGATGAGTTGGTGAGATGGATAACGCACGCTTTATAAGCTCTTTAAATTCCTCTTCATCATATGCAAATCCACCGCCTGTACCACCGAGAGTAAACGCTGGCCTGAGAACTACTGGAAAGCCTATCTCTTTTGCAATCTCTAGTCCGTGCTCTTCGCTATTTGCAATGTCCGACTGGATTACCGGCTCGCCTAGATCTTCGCAAAGCTCCTTGAAAAGCTCTCTATCCTCAGCACGCTCGATGCTGCTACTCCTAGTTCCGAGAAGCTCAACTCGGCACTCCTTGAGTACGCCCTTCTTCTCGAGCTGCATAGCGAGATTAAGACCAGTCTGTCCGCCGATGCCTGGCAGAATTGCATCTGGCCTCTCGTATCTGATTATCCTAGCTAGATACTCGAGAGTTAGTGGCTCCATGTATACCTTGTCCGCCATAGATGTGTCCGTCATGATGGTCGCAGGGTTGGAGTTACAGAGCACTACCTCATACCCTTCTTCCCTTAGAGCGATACATGCCTGTGTGCCCGCGTAGTCGAACTCAGCTGCCTGACCGATTACGATAGGTCCTGACCCGATAACTAGAATCTTCTTGATGTCACTTCTTTTTGCCATTTTTTCCACCTTTCCTGTTCCACATCTACGTTAATTTTAAAAAAAGACTTCGATCACTGGAATAACAATTCCAATGTCGAAGTCCTAATCTACGTTGCTATATTCAAGATACGAGTCGCGAAACATTCGCTTCTTCATCTCTCTCTCCTCTTTCTGTTATATGTGCTTCAATATTTAAAACCTTAAGTATTCTAGCACACTTATCCAGTTTGTCTAGAGGTAAATTAAAATTTTTTGCAAAAAATTTTTTTAACGCATCATCGAAAGCTACACGCAAATCGCAAATCACTCCTATTTACTGAGTTCTAGCGCATAGCTCACAGCAGATAGCACATACATTGGTGCCGTTTCGGCTCTCATGATGCGTGGTCCAAGACCTATGCATACCGCTCCAGCCCCTGTAAACTCTTCTATTTCCTTGTCAGTAATTCCGCCCTCTGGCCCGAATACAAAGAGCAACTTCTCTCCTGCTGAAACTTCCAACAGCGCCTTTACAAGAGCAGATTTCTCACCTTCCTTTGCCGCTTCCTCGTATGCGACGAAGACCTTATCGTACTCAGCAAAGCTATCTACAAAGTCCTTCTTGTTAGCAATGAGATTTATACTAGGAACGATATTGCGCTTGCTCTGCTCGGCAGCCCCCTGCACTACCTTTTCAAGCTTTTCTGCTAGCTTGGCGAGCTTCTTGCCATCCCACTTGACAATCGACCTATCTGCCGGAAAACCGCATATTTCAGCTGCCCCGAGCTCCGTCGTCTTCTGCGCTATGGTCGAAAATTTATCGCCTTTAGGAAAACCGCATGCGATAGTAATTTGAACTGGTAGCTCGACATTTTCATCTAGCTCTTCTATGATCCGCATAGTTCTGCTCTCTGCATCTACAACTTCTGCAAGTCTCTTAATGCCATCTTGGAACACGAGAACTACCTCATCGCCAGCCCTAAGTCTCATGACCTGGAACATGTGCTTGATGGTATCCTTGTCCGTTATCTCAATAGTTTCAGCGCTAGGGCTACCGTAAATAAAGTACTGCTGCATTGCTGCTCCTTTAGTATATTAGTGTTATTAGTTCAAGCCGTTTCGAATCGTCATTCTGTAACTTAGGAATAATTGATTTAGGTGTAGTGCGTATATATTGGAAGGCGAGGTTTACCAGCCACCGCCTCCTCCGCCACCAGATCCACCACCGACAGATCCGCCGCCGCCAGAGCTAAGACCGCCGCTGACATCTGCGTACAATGCCGATGATACTCTAGAAAACGCACTAGATTGAATATGATGAATCATAATATCCATATTTATAAGGTCGTACATGTCTCCGCCTAACGCACTGTATCCAATATGTCCAGCTAGAGTCTTAGGTTCAAACTTCTTCGCCCAAGTATCGGTAAGCCCAAATACATAAGCATACGGAAGCACATCGTAGAAATACGCTGGGTCTTCTTGAACAAGGGCATTTATCCTATCCACCTCTGCTGTAGCGATAAATTCTTTGAAGCCGATAATCTCACCATAAAGCTTGGCGCTATCCTTAGTTCTCTTGAGGAATCCTAGTAGAATCAATGGTACAGCCAAGGCATATACAGCTATTGCAGCTAGAGCATACTTCGTCATCTCACCGCCTGCAATCTTGTACAAAAATAATAACATAAACGATGATATCGCCAGATAGATAATTCCCCAGAACGCAAAAGATGTAACGCTCCTTAGACCGCTTCTCGTCCTGTGAAAATGATACTCTCTACATATCCTCTTAACAGGCAATCTCCAAAATGCATCAAGGATTACCGAGCCACCATATACGAATATCAAAATTCGCCAGCCGGGTAGGTAGAACTCTCTATACATAGAAAGTGCGATTAGCATACCTCCTATAATGCAGCTGATGATAGTTGCAATCTTCTCATTTTTCTGCGATTTCTTAGAGAATATCGATTTGTTGTCTGTATACTCTTCAACTATTACCTTTCTAATAAGTTCACATTCTTTGCCTATGCGTTTGCTCGCTTCCTCTAGGCTCACAACTTTACCAAGTGTGCCATTCTTCGTGCTTCCAAATATAGTTTTGTAAAAAGTAACGGTAATTGGGGGCTCGTCATATACGTCGGGAATCCGGAGGCTCTCGAATTGATATTTTCCCTTCTTGTATTCCTCAATCGATATATACCCTTTAGATGCCAAATAAAAGAACATCGATGTAATATCCCTCTTATTTACTTCTTCGTCGACCAGATATCCGATTTCTCCAGGCGGAACACCTTTTGGTGGCTTGAAAGTAACGGGCGCAACAATCGGGTGTTCTTTTTCGTTCAAAACCCTAAGCACGATAAGTACAATGACACCGAGAATTGCTACTATTACGGTCGCATAGTTCACCCAGTACTTGCTAGGCGCTTTGTACCAGTAGCCTTTTGGAGTATCTACGAGCAATGTCGCACCATTATTTGCAGGCAAGTTCTTAACGCTATATTCGATTATATTTTGCTTCTTGTCGTAGGTCCATTTACCGTACATATTATACGTACTCTTGTGCGGGCCACTATACCCTTTCATACCGCTGTACGGAAAATGCTGTGGCAAGTACACAGAAACTGTTGCCGACTTGATCTCTGTTGCCCATTCCGACGGAAGCACATCCACATATATGTCGTTAGGATTATTCTTGCGCTCGTAATTAGCAAGGGTATAGATGATGGTGTAATCTTTAACACCGGTAACCGTCTTCTTTTTATCACCGATTTTAATCTGCATTTGGTTAGCTTTATACAGATTCTTAATCTTGTATTTGTCCCCATCTACGGATACATCTTTGATCTTGTAACCCTTGCCGAAAGGAATGTTTCTAACTATACCGTGTTTAGGATCGTTGAATTTCACCTTAATCTTCTCTACGACTACATATGAATAGTCTTTCCTAACATCCACAGTCACATTGTAACTAAGAGTAGAATATCCAGTGCCAGTGTCAACATCTCCTGAACTGAAATATCTTGTCAGTCCTGAAATAAGCCATATTGTAGCTAACAAGCCGATAGATACAATAGTTGCTATGCGGTCGTTTCGTTTTTTGTCCATAAGTTATTCCTGCTGTTATTGTTTAAAGGATTAATAACCAACATGAAATCATGAGGTTAAACTGCCTATGAAATGCGAGTATGCTATTAATTCACTTCAGCTTTGGAATCTTCAATCACAGCTCGCTCTAGTAGCTCAAGAACGTATACGGGAGCTTGCCTGCGCCCACTCTCCCAATCTTGAATTGTTCTTACTGGGATGTTATATTTCTCTCCAAATGCCGCTTGCGATAAGCCGAGGAGCTTACGCATCTCCTTTAGTTCCATTATCAGTATCTCCTCTTTTATGTAACTCTTATAGAATAACTTAATGATACAACATGTGGGTTGGATGTGTAAGGGTATAAAAAACCTTGAGCTATCACTCAAGGTTTGGCGTTAAACAATCTTTTTAGCTAAATTGCACACCCTAATTTTGTTCATCACATTCAGATAATATAACCTCTCCATTACCACTCACATCAAAAAATCCGACATCGTGTTTTAACGCAATTTTAAGCATAGTATTATATGCGTCCTCTGCTAGTGACCATGCAAAACATGCATATATCACATCTTTACCAATACAATAGTCTGTAATGCGATTTGCAAGATCTTCATCATTTTCTATTTCATCATCACTAAGAGCAAATTCTCCCCCCATCGGTGGAAATACTTGTATCATATCCATAAACCAGTTCTTTAGATTAACTGAGCTTACTTCTATCGAATCATAATTATGATCTTCCTTCCACTCCACTTGATTTTCGTACCATTTTATAAATTCTGTCTTATTATTTGGAGCCTGTGCTTTTTCGAAAACCATTAAATCGTAACTCATAATTTCTTAGACCTCCTTATCCATTAACTTATTTAGGTTTAATAAAAGACCCAGGGCCGAAGATTCCTGAGTACATTTTATGTTATATTATACAATATACACAGATTATACATAAAATTATATAAAATATCACTCTCCTAATGTGATATGACCAAACAGAGCACGACAAAACAGGTCAATTTATAACACCTATAATATAGCTAAAAAAGAAAAACCTTGTAACTTCAATAGTTACAAGGCTTTTCTCTGTTTATATTGGTACCGCATCCGGGAATCGAACCCGAGATTCAGCCGTGAGAGGGCTGCGTCTTAACCTCTTGACCAATGCGGCATATATTCGTATCACGAGTGCGACACGAATTAGTATACATAATATATCAGAACTTGTCCAGTACTTTTTTCGTTTAACTAGGATTATTTAGTTTCACTAGTTTCCAGACTTCACTAACAAATCCTCGGCAGCAGTTCTCCGCTTGGTGGTGGCAGTAGCGTTTCAGTGCCTATTTCTGTTGTCATCACAACGTGACCGGGCATCTCACCAGTCACCTCGCCTATTACCACCGCACCCTCTGTATGTTCGGAGCTGTGCAGTGCCGCGAGTACAGCGTCAGCGGATTTTGCAGGGACGAACATAACCAGTCTACCCTCGCAAGCGAGATAAAGTGGCTCTAGCCCGAGCATACCCGTGACACCAGCGACTTCAGGATTTACAGGAATGGACTCAGTATCGAGCTTGATTCCGACATTGCTCTGGTCAGCAATCTCATAGAGTACAGTCCCTACTCCGCCGCGCGTCGCATCCCTTATAACGTGGATGTCTGGTGCGGCTTCAAATGCAGCATTCACAGCATTCCAGAGTGGCGCACAATCGCTCGTCACATTCGCCTCCATGCCAAATCTGTCCCTCTCAAGTAGAATCGTGCAGCCGTGACGTCCAACGTCTCCAGTCACGATGATCTTGTCGCCAGGTTCAGCATTTGCACCAGCTGGGTTAACGCCTTCCAGTATCTCGCCTACGCCAGTAGTCGTGATAAATACGCCATCCACCTGACCTTTGCCAGCAACCTTGGTATCGCCAGATACGATTGAAACGCCTACCTCATGAGCCGTCTCAGCCATCGCCTTAGCGATGCGGTCCAGTTTCTCAACTGTGAAGCCTTCTTCTATTACAAATGCACAAGATATGTAGAGTGGCTTTGCGCCCATGCACGCGAGGTCATTTACCGTACCGCATATCGAGAGCTTTCCGATGTTGCCGCCAGGGAATTCTGCAGGAGATACGATAAATCCGTCCGTGGACATCGCCATACTTCCATTTGGAGGTGGCAGCACTGCCGCATCGTCCGCTGTTAAGTATTTGTTGTCGAAATATTTCTTGAAAATCCCACCGATCAGGTCATTCGTCTGCTTTCCACCTGCACCGTGCGCTAGGGTTATTGTTTGTTCCATATGTCGCCTCCGTATTTATAAAACGCCGAACATGCGCCTTCGCTAGAAACCATACACGCTCCTATCGGATGCTCTGGCGTACAGCCCTTACCGAATACCTTGCAGTCGTAAGGCTTGCATTTGCCGAGTAGCACCTCTCCGCATCTACATGCTGGATTTGGCTTACCTTCTATCTCTGGAAGATTGAATTTGTACCTAGCATCGTAATCGCGATACTCTGGCCTAAGCTCAACACCTGATTTCTCTATAACGCCGAGTCCTCTCCATTCTGAATCGCAAGGCTCCATGACCGTCTCGACGAGTTTTCTAGCCGCAGGACTTCCCTCTTCAGTTACCACTGCTGGATAGCAGTTTACTGCGAAAGGTTTGTTCTCTTCTATTTTCTTGATGATCACCGCAAGTGCCGTCAGCACCTCGGATCCCGAGAAACCAGCGACCACTCCAGATATTCCGTGTTCATCACGGAGTTTATAGTATTCCTCCATACCAGTCATCGTGCTCACATGACCTGGATATAGAAATGCATCCGCACTGCCCTTGAGCGCTAGATATGCGTTATACATCGTCTTGTTGGCTGTCAGTATCGAGAAATTTTCGATGCCCTGTGCCTTCGCTTCACGAACCGCCATCACGCTCCCAGGCGTTGTCGTCTCAAATCCAACCGCCAGAAATACGACCTGCTCATCTGGATGCTCCTTCGCATACTCGAGCGAGTCGAGCGGTGAATATACTACATTTACCTTTGCACCTTGGCTGCGAGCACCTGCTAGACTCATCTTCGTTCCTGGGACTCTGATTAAGTCACCAAAAGTTGTGATAGTGACCTTCTTATCAAGTGCGAGCATAACAGCTTCATCGATATACGAAACTGGAGTAACGCAGACAGGACATCCTGGTCCTGAGATAAGCTCGATGTTATCAGGTAAAAGCCTTCTGATTCCAAGCCTAAAAATCTCATGAGTATGAGTTCCACAGACTTCCATGATGCGTAGCTTCGGGCCGTTGTAGGAGGTGATAATGTCGCGAGCTTTTTTTGTACTCTCGTTAATTGTCATTTAGTTCCTCCATGACCTTATCTGCCTCTACTGCTTCATCTGCCGCAACTCTAGCAATCGCAAGACCTGCGTGTACCATAACGTAATCTCCAGGAGCGAGGTCTGAAATCAGCTCCGCAGACACCTTTCTCTTTACGCCGCCAGCATCGATGACAGCCATATTATTCTCTATATTAGCAACCTTTGCTCTCAATCCCACGCACATTTGTGCACCTCCGTCATTTTCTAATCTCTATATATTTTATACCCATGTGCAGCCTTGTGGCTGTACTATTTATTGTTCTTCATTGTCAAGCGCAGCTATTCCGACTGCCGCTTGTCCAAGTGCTATGCCACCGTCATTTGTCGGTACAACTGAATGTTTCAGCACTTTGAAGCCTTCGTTCTCGAGCCCTCTGTCTACGAGCTTAAGTAGCAGTAGATTTTGGAATACACCGCCAGACAGTGCGACTACATTTACTCCGCATCTGGTGCGCTGATAGCAGCACGCAATTACTATCATGTCTGCCAGCGCTTTATGAAAGAAGTATGCCAGCTGGTCAGCATCTTGATCCGCCAGACTCCTTGCAGCTAGTTCCATGAGCAAGGTGTCTGTGCACAGTTCGAACTGCTCTTCGTCGATATTCATCAGCCTGCCCTCGTAAGGCGCTAGGCTTATTCCTTGTGCTTCGGCGCGTTCAGCTGCAAACTGGAGCGCCATCGAGGCCTCGCCTTCGAAGGTGCTGGCTGACTTTATGCCGAGCACTGCGCTTACTGCATCGAAAAGGCGTCCTGCGCTTGTAGACTTCACTGTATTTATATTATTGCCTAGCATGAAGTCGATGCTCTGCCTACCCTTTTCGTCTCCAAGCCCGAGTGTCTCTCCTATACGGTTTGCCGCCTCGCGTCCAAGCGCTGTGCTAATCATGGAGTAGGCAATCCGCCAGCCCTCCTTAGAGGCAATATCTCCGCCAGCATGTATAAACGGTGCAATACTGCCAACACGCTCGTATCCGCTCTCATCTCCAAGCAGGAATTCACCGCCCCAGATAGTTCCATCAGGTCCATATCCAGTTCCGTCAAAAGTCACTCCCAGAGCTGTTCCCTCGTATTCATTCTCTGCCATGCACGATACCATGTGTGCATGATGATGCTGCACTTCCATAACTGGAACACCTTCTCTCTCTGCAATCACCCTAGCCATCTCGCTTGTGTTATAGCCTGGGTGCATATCTCCCACTATTATATCTGGATGAATCTCTAGAAGCCTTTCCATACGAGTTGTCGCTGCTTCAAGTGCTCTCACACTTCTCATATCCGCCATATCGCCTATGTATGGCGATGGATAAAAAAGCCCCTTATCGCCTAGGCAAAATACATTCTTTAACTCTCCACCTATTCCGAGCACCGCATGGGAGTTTTCTCTCTTCGCTACTATTGGAAGCGGAGAATATCCTCTCGACCTTCTGATCATATAAGGCTTGCTTCTGTAAAATGCCATTACCGTATCATCAGCTCTTATCCGTATGTCCCTAGAGTTGGAAAGTATGATATCGCACATAGGCGATAGATACTTAAGCGCTTCCTCATCGTTCATGCATATCGGAGCTCCAGATGGATTTCCGCTAGTCATCACCAGCACATCAGATATTGGCTCATCGTCTGGATAATCGAAGAGAAGCATATGAACTGGTGTATATGGCAGCATCACGCCCAAATTAGGATTGTCAGGTGTTACAGATGCTGCGATTCTGGAATTGTGCCCTACCTGGATGTTGGTCTTAAGTTCTCCCTTTATATTGGAATCAGGCTCTGCCGAGTCAGCTGAATCGTGACGTCTAGGAATCAGTATTATCGGCTTTTGCGGGCCGGTAAGCAGCGGCTCCATCTCTGGCTCCAGTCTGCACTCGCGCCCGACCACTTCGAGGTCCCGCATCATCACAGCAAACGGCTTCATCGGGCGCGCCTTCAGCTGTCTGAGGCGCTGGACCGCTGCTTCGCTTCCGGCGTCGCAGCAGAGGTGGAAACCGCCTATCCCCTTGATGGCGGCGATGCCGCCATTCCTGATTACAGTCCTGGTTTCTAGAAGCGCCGCCGCGCCATATGCACCCTCGTGGCGCCCAGTATCAGGAATCTCATCTGAGATCGCCGTGCTATATCCAGAGTCGCGGCGTCCCGATCCAGCTCCAGCATATTGCGTAGCAGAACCATCTGCCCTGCCCACGAGGGTGTAGAGCTCCGGCCCGCAGTCATTACAGCATACAGGCTGGGCATGATAGCGCCTCGAATTTATATCGGAATATTCGTCACTGCAGGCCTCGCACATTGGAAAACCAGCCATGCTGGTTTTCACCCTATCGTAAGGCATCGAATCTAATATAGTTAAACGAGGACCACACTGAGTGCAGTTTATAAACGGATGGAGGTATCTCCTATCATTTTCATCAAATAGCTCTTTTACACAGTCAGGGCAGGTAGCGATATCTGGTGACACGAATATCTGCCCTTCTTCGTGCTTGCTCAGTGCAATCTTGAATCCAGAGTCTATCGATATATCTACAGGGCTATCCATTACCTTAACTTTGACGATTGCAGATCTGGCAGGTGCTTCAGCTTCAATCGCAAGCACGAATTTATCTAATGCAGATTCTGATGCCTTGGCAAATATCTCAACGTAAGAGCCCTTGTTACAGACACTTCCAGATATGCCATATCTATCCGCAAGTCTGCTCACAAAGGGTCTAAAGCCAACGCCCTGCACTATTCCATAAATTCTGATTACTCTACATACCAATTACAATCACCAATATCTATCGCTATTTTATCTCTATCTAACCACAACTCCTGCCTTCTCCCAGTACTCTTCATCTGATTCAGAAGAGTAAAGAGAAGCCGAGATTGCGAAGTGAGGAAGACTGAGGAAAGTACCCTTCCACCCTGGAAGCGCTCTCTTGATAAGGGGATCACCGATCACCACATCGTATCCCTCAGCATCTACGAGCTTCATGAGCTCATCCTCTTCATTTAACTTAGTATCATGCTCCTGACGAACCTCTTTGCTCATCATGAACCAGCTCGCAACATCTACGCGCTCTAGTGGCTTATCCTCGGAAGTCCCTATAAGCACGTCTCTAAGCGAATTTGCAAAAACCTGCTGATGCACTATCAGCACCTTTCGAGGCTCGTGCACTATGAGCTTGCGAGAGAACTCATCCGCACGATCCTGCGGCAGAGGATAACATATCTCATATGGTACGCCGTACTTATCTGATAGCCATCTCGCGGGCTTTACACCGCCAGGAGATACGACGATATTTCTATCCACATGTGCAGCAGCAGCCACATCTTCTAGCGTATCATTCATGCCATAGATAACTGGGTTATCCACGCCCTGCTCGCCAAGTGCAGTCACCATATCGTCGTAGTCACCACTTCCTGGAGTGTCGAGCGGCGTAAAGCCTATTACTCCAACTCTCTCGGAAGCGTTGCTCTTATCAATCTTACCTAACTTGCCCAGTTTTCCTAGTTCTTCCAAGCTAATGGCTTTTTGCTCAAGACTGCCATTTGCGATGAACCTTGCTCCTGATCCATCTTCTTCATACAAGTAGTTCTTAAGTATCTGCAGAAACGCCCTACTAACACCTTCATCATACATGTCAATTCCATTAGTCTCGACAGGCACAACTGGCACCTCGTAATCAGTCTCCATGAGGCGCTTTAACGCTCTATAGTCAGTGGCGATAACTGCTGGTACTGGTGTCCCGATTAGACCGACAAATTTAGCATCTATATCTCCGAGTGCTTCCTTAGTCTTCTGGATGAGAAGCTCATCACGGCCGAGAATCGCATCTAGGTCACGAAGAGCTGCACTAAATATCGCACTCTTTTTCTTATCCCAACGCGGCTCATCGTATCCGCAGATATTTCCAACGCATCCGCCAGCATCCATGATTATCAGCATACCGCCGTAGTGAAACAGCACAGAGACCGCTCCAGACTGGTCTGGCGTAAACGGCGATAGATATTTTCTAAGCCCTTTCATCAGCGAGCCTCCTCTCTATTGCCTCTACAAAGTGCACTAGTCCCTTGTATCCAAACGGCTGAATCTCGTTATTCCAGTGCACATTTATCGACTCTGGATAGTAGAACTGTGCATCTATACCGATTGAAATATCAACCTTTTCCGAACCATCATAGTTCATCATTGTCGGCGACATAGTCGAGTACACCTTAAGGCCCCGGTTATAGCTAGCGAGTTCTCTGATAAAAGGGAAGTCATCTTCGCTTATATTCGCAAACACCGACTTAACGCGTAGTCCCAGCTTCTCGAGCGCTAGCGCCATCTCTATTGAGTTTCCGTTTACAACCTGTCCTATTGCAAATGTCTTTCCTTCACACAGTTGCTGAAGTCTTAGGCATGCATCGCTAGCCTCACGGAAGTATTCCGAATCATCGATTTCTACTCCGAGCGCCGAGGCGAACAGCGCATATTGACGCTGGATTCTATCTATTTCATATACTCTAGTCAGCTCCACATAAGGGATTCCGAGCTTTAACTCAAGTGTGAATGCTGCTTTTCTAGCCTCTGGATGAAGTATGATATTGAAATCTGCTCCGCCCATCTCCATGTACTCTTCGAGGGTTTCTTTTCTCCCTACCTCGTGTATGGTCTTGATTCCCATCTGACCGAGGATGTCATACAGGTCAGAATCGTCCTCGAGATGTGTAAAATTACCGAGCAAATTAACGGTCCCACCTGTCGGTTTTCTCTTCTCAAGCAGCGAGTAAATCGCTTCTCTTACAGCTACCATCGGTGGGTTCTTGCCCTCGCGCATAAGCGCATACATATATGTAGGAACGACATGAATTCCCGTGCGTTCCTCAGCCTTTCTACAGACACGCTCTAGATCAGTTCCGAGAAGCGCATCGACGCATGTGATGCAGATAACCACAACCTTAGGTTTCACTTCACAGACTTCATAGATCTCCTCGATAGCCTGCGGTATATCGGATAGATGTCTACCTGTAACGAGGTCATTTTCACTCATCTGAAGGAAAAACATCCTCTCACTATATCCGCCTTCGTCCGCCAAAATCGTGGTATTACGGCCACAGCAAGCTGGTGCAACCACAAGCATTACCGATTCTGGTATTACTACTCCTGCTCTCTTAACGCCAAATCCCTGCGCACCTGGTGAATTGTACATCAAGGTCGCTGGTGAGCTATACACAAGATGCTCGTTGCTCACTAGCTCGGTCGGAATACTGCCAGCCTCAGCGAGCGCCCCTATTGTCGTGAAATAAGTGTCTCTCGCCATTACGAATTCTCCTTAATCAGGTAGTCTGCCAGTGCAAAGAACCTCTTTGCGATATCCGACTCAGGATTGCCCTCAATCACGGTCTTACCCTGATCCTCCCAGTCTATGATTTCCTGACTGCGCGGAATCTCTCCTACGATTGGAATTCCTGCTTCATCTGCAAAAGCCTGCACCTTCTCCGTCTCATTCTCGACATTGCGGTGATTGAGCACCACGCCCTTCACCTTAGCATAGCCACGGTCCGCAAAATTATCTACCGCTGTCTTGATATTATTTGCCGCATAGAGAGCCATCTTTTCACCCGAAGTTACGATGAGTATATCCTCTGCAAAGCCCTCTCTGATAGGCGCAGCAAATCCTCCACAGACTACGTCACCGAGCACGTCATAAAGGACTACATCGGGATTGAATCTGCCAAAAACATCTAGATCATCTATTAGATTAAAAGTCGAGATAATACCTCTACCTGCGCATCCGATGCCAGGTGTTGGGCCACCAGTCTCGATACATTCAACTCCTCCAAATCCAGTTTTAACCATCTCGTCGATAGTCGGTTCATCGTCGTTATCTCTCATGAAGTTCATAACCGGAATTAGCGGATTGCCACCGAGAAGGTTGATTGTCGAGTCAGCCTTTGGATCACATCCAATCTGAACCACCTTATATCCCTTAACTGCAAAGGCTGCTGCGAGATTCGCAGTTACTGTCGATTTCCCGATACCACCCTTACCATATATTGCTACCTTAATCATTTATCCCCCTACACAAAAAGACTTCAAACCACACAGGTAGAAGTCTCCGAAAACAAATTCATACCACTCGGGACACCTTGTGGTTGGTCTTCATTTAATTAATTAAAATTATACTATCGTAACAGATTGTACGCAATAAAAGGTATTTTAATCACAATCGTTTACATTTTTTTGAGTGACTGATAAAATATTTTAAATACATTTTATCTCTTTATACCTATTAAAAAGGTGTGAATTGATGAGGTGAAATTTGTTTTTTAGGAAGTATTTCTCAATGAAAAGAATTGCAATATACGGAAAAGGCGGAATTGGAAAATCCACTACCGTCTCTAATATGTCTGCGGCACTCGCTGGAAAAGGATATACAGTCATGCAGATTGGGTGCGATCCGAAAGCTGATTCCACGATTAGTCTTCGTCAAGGAAGGAATCTCACTCCAGTTCTCGATACTTACAGGGATAAGATCAAAGACATTCAGCTTGAAGATATGTATACCATCGGCTATAACGGTGTTATCTGCGTGGAAGCTGGTGGTCCAACTCCAGGCATTGGCTGCGCTGGACGAGGCGTTGCTAAGGCGCTAGATCTGCTCAAGCAAAAGAATTTCGAAGAAGTGCTCCATCCCGATGTCGTCTTCTACGATGTGCTTGGAGACGTAGTATGTGGCGGTTTCTCGATGCCGCTTCGCAAGAATTATGCGGACAACGTATATGTCATCTCTTCCGGGGAGCAGATGGCGATATACGCAGCGATGAATCTCGGTCTAGCGATGGAAAATTTTAAACGCCGGGGTCACAATGGGCTATCTGGAATAATTGCCAACAAGCGCAATGTCAACGGTGAAGACGAGAAGCTTCAGACACTCAGTGAAGACCTCGAGTGCCCGATAGTCGGAACTATCGAGCACAGCATGGTGGTGAAAAGAGCATCTGACGATGCCTTCACTGTCGCCGAAGCTTTTCCCGATGACCCGATGGTTGACATATATACTAAGATAGCGATGGAGATTATAAATAGGGACTAATATGCTGATTGATTTACACAAACCCGATATTAATAAAGCGAAGGTGAAGCTTGGGGACCTCAATACCCTGGCTCCTTTTCCGCGCAAACTTGAATACTCATGTCCTTCGCGCGGTGGCTGGACTATCGCGCATACACCGATGATTATTCCTGGCTCGCACATGATATACATCGGAGCGTCAGCCTGTCTACGTGGCGTAGTTCTCTCTGCTGCCGAGTATGAGGGACTTGATAGATTTTCGATGGTGCTCATTGAAGAGAAGGATATTCTGAGCGGCAACATGGAAGAGCTTTTTATCGAGGGCGTTACTGATATACTGAATAAACTTGATCAGAAACCTACGTGCGTGCTCCCTTTTACAGGCTGCATTCACTACTTCCTCGCCACGGATATAGAATATATATATGACGAGCTTTCGGCTCGCTTTCCAGACATCGACTTCATCTCTTCGCAGATGACACCGACTATGAAGATAAACGATCACACGCCTGAAGAGGACATGTGCCGCTCGATGTATCTGTGCATCGAGGAACAACCGCTTAATGATAAAGTCGTTAATTTCATCGGCGATAGTTTTCCGATTGACAGGTCTGGCGATCATATGAAGCTGCTGCATGATAACGGTTTCCATACTCATGATCTCGCTTCAATCGTTGATTACAATGAGTACAAGGCTATGGGCGAGAGTTTTCTCAATATCTACTCCCTTCCTATCGCGAAGTGGTCCACTGAATGCCTTGAGGAGAGGCTCGGTCAGAAGAGCCTGCACATGCCGTACACTTACGACTACGATGAGATTGACCGTGATATGAGTGCGCTTTCTCAGATTATCGGAGCTCCTACTCCTGATTTTGCATCACTTCGGGCAGAAGCTGATGAAGCCCTAAGAGATACACTTTCTGTAATCGGAGATGCACAGATTGCTATAGACTTCATGAGCACGCCGCGCTTTTTGAGCCTTGCAAAACTCCTGCTCTCACGCGGCTTCAACGTAACTGAGATTTATGGAGATGCTCTAACGCCAGATAGCAAACCTGATCTCGAGTGGCTGCAGCAAAATCATCCAGACATTCCGCTGATTGCAACTCAGGATTTTCGTGCACGCTTCTATCCACGAGACGAAGCTTCAGGCGGCAAGCTACTCGCAATAGGTCAGAAAGCTGCGTATTTTACTGGCTCTAACCACTTTGTAAATCTAATCGCCAACAACGGCTGGTATGGATATGACGCCATTAAAAAGCTCGCCGCAGAAATGATCGATGCGTTTAACAACGAAAAAGACACTAAGTCCATAATTCAGGTCAAGGCTTGGGGGTGCTCGGCATGAAACAAGTAGCAAGAGTTTTATCCACCTATTCAGCTGACCTATTCGGCATCTGCTCCGTCCTCTATGAGCTGGGCGGTCTCGTTGTAATGCACGATGCATCCGGCTGCAATTCAACATACAACACGCACGATGAGCCGCGTTGGTATGATATAGAGAGCATGATTTACATATCTGGGCTCATTGAAAATGACGTAATTCTCGGTAACGACGAGAAGCTCATAGGCGATGTAATTGAGGCTGCACAGGAAACTAATCCTAAATTCATCGCTATCTCCGCTGCGCTTATTCCACTCTTTATGAGCACGGATATGAAGGGAATCGCCCGCATCATCGAGAAGCGTACGGGAATACCGACATTTGGATTTACGACTAATGCGATGGATACTTATGTGCTAGGCGGTAACATGGTATACCGTGAATTTCTAGATAGATTCTGCCCTGCCCTTGATGGTAGTCAAGCTATAACTGATTCACCTTTCATATCCGTAAATCTCCTCGGCGTAACTCCGCTTGATTTCTCGATAGTCGGAAACGTTGAGGCTCTAAAGGAGTATTTTAAAGATTGCGGTATCGAGGTCAATTGCTGCATGACGATGGGCTGCACTATTTCTGAAATGGCAGAGGCTTATAAAGCTGATGTCAATGTCGTCTGCTCATCTCTGGCACTTGACGGTGCGAGAATACTCAATGATAAGTACGGAACACCTGCAGTTCTGGGACTACCTATGGGAAAGACTGCTTGCTGTGAGCTCGAACAGCTTATTAAGCAGTCGGCATCTGACGGTAAATCACGTCTGCTCGGCTCAGCCGATGAGATAACCTGCATCCCCCCACTTGAACACGCAAAGTCTAACTTCACACTTAGAGATAGAGCCAAGGGTGGCACCTGGATTATCGGTGAGGCGATTAATGCAGCAGGCATACGCTATGTGCTGGAGCACGACCTTGAAATTACTGAAGTTCACATACTATGCCCTACTCAGGTAGATGCTCATATGCTTAGAGAGGGCGATGTTATGGTGCGAGACGAAGCTGACATAGAGAAGGTGCTAAAGGATGCAAAATGCGTAATCGCAGACCCTATCTATAGACGAATTCTGACGAGAGATGAAAATGGTAATTTACCGCACTTCATAAATATTCCTCACGAAGCCTATTCGGGCAGGATGTACAGGAGTCATATCCCGACCTTCATCGGAGCAGGCTTCACGGAGTGGCTAGCTTCCAAGCTCAATGCTGATGAGGATTCAATCGGTATCAACGACATAATGCGGATAAATGTGCCATACAAAAAGGGATAAATATTAGGGAAACAAAGTAATATGAAAAAAAGACTTTTGATTGCACTTGCTGTGGTATTATCACTGTCAATTGCTGGGTGCGGTAAGTCTGAGAAAAAAAGTAGGACTTGCAAATAAAGATATAATCGGCATATGGCAATGTACCGCAGCGCTTGAATCAATGGATTCATACTCAAAATCTGTAGTTGAAGGTGCTAATGATTTACTGCCAGCTGGCTCTACAATACAGTTCAAGATTGATAAGAAGAATATGCGTATCACCCGCGAATTTGAACCTAGGGGCGTGTTCGTGTATGAACGGAATCATTAGTTATATGTTAAAAAACGTAGCAATCGAAATTGAATGCTACGTTTTATAATTTATCGCCATTACCTATTTAATTCGATAAGTAAACATATTGTATATTATTAATTAATAAAGTCTTTTCCTTTTCGGTTAATGCAAGCATATCTATTCACCATAAATTTATTACTTACCTATTATCAATAATATTCTAATTCTTGTTAATCCTCATATGCTCTTGTTTTTTAGCGTGCATTTCGTACTTGTTCACTATCTTTCTAATTAAACAATTGCATTTTCTAAATCTAGGAGCAATTAAATCGAGGAGTCCAAGTATACCTAGAACAAAACTAATAATATCACCAAAACCACATCTGTCAGATTGTGGTTTTAAGCGATACATAGGAATTACAAGCATTAGGGAAATCAATATTATTAAAATTACATGTAAAACTATATAAATTATCTTTCCGTTTTGCTCTATTCTCTCATTTGTTGCTCTTCGCATACTATTTATTAATTCGTTATCTTGTTTTGATTGTTTTTTTAACTCTGTATTTTCAGCATTTAGAGCGGTATTATAATAATCTCTAGTAATTTTTTCTAAATCACACTCATCAATATTGGAGATATTATCAGGATCCGCATTAATTAACTCCATTATTTTTTCCTTTTTTCTAAAGATTAATTGATTATAAGCTACTGCTTGTTCTTCATTAACAACCCCTTCAGCTTGTAATTGTTCAATTTTTTTCTTAAATTCATTTTTGATATTCTCTGTAGGTTCCATTGATATCCTTGCATTTTCAATTAATTTTAGCTTTGGATAATCAGAGAATCTTTTATAGTTTTTAAGCCATAAAAGTGTTGTCAAATCCATATCACTAATTAGTAAAGGGGCACAATTGTCATTATCACCAGTGTATTCTTTAACGCAATACACTAAAGGAGTATTAGTAGTTACAAAAATTGCCTTACACTCCTCTATTTTAGTAAACGATTTGGAATTGCGCATTGTACTGATCGCAGAAATAGATTTAACATCATTATCTAAGGCTTCATCTTTTTTATAATTTAATTTAATTGATAAGAATTTTTTTAATTCCTTTTCTCCTATTGACTTGCTATAATCTTCTGTTCTTACTATACAAGAATCATCACTACTTAAATATGGAACTTGAGTTATCTCAATATTATTTTTTTTAAAAATATCTTCTAATTTTAGAAGGTATCTTTCAACATCAGATCTAGAGTACTGCAAATTATCAAAGAACTCTATAGTATGTATACTTTTACTTGCTCCTCTTGAAATATTATGTTTATAAGCCTCAATAATGCTTATTATTTCAGCATATGTATGTTCAAAGCATCTAGCACGGATATTGCTCTTCCTAATAAGATCTAACAACTGTGTTGCACCTTTGTTTTGTTCATCACTTTTTAAGCCAAATATACATAATAGTAGCGTTGTATCTAGGTAAAAATAAACATCTTTAAACTTTTCATTATAATCAGTATCTACATATCCATAAATAATATGAGAGAGAAGAAACCCCTTAACGATATTCTCTATATACGAAAATATTAATGTTTTACCTTCATACTCTTCAAGAATAAATTGTGCTATGTAATAAAACACTTTATTATCAACAGGTGAGACTTCTTGTAATTTTTCTATCTTTGAATATATAAAATAACCATTTGACTCAAGAAATTTCACAAAGTATGCACTTACTTCTTCTTTACTTATCTGCTTTTTAAATATACTATCATGCTTTTTATTTAAATAGACATTTAAGTTGTCAATCACATCTGCAGAGTTTTTTCTCATATTATTTAATTGAGCACTAACATTTCTACACTCTTTAGATAAATCTATGCGTAAATAATATTGTCCATTTTCTTTTTTCAGCACTTTCTTTTTAGTAAGTCGTTTAAACGCTTTTTGTAAAACCGAATAAGGCATATCATAAAACCCAAAATTAGTCGAAAGATAGTCGACAACGGAACCAAGTTCTACTCTTTCATCAATAGATATTAATTGTCCTATAGAATACTTTATAAACGGAATAACTAATTCTAAGGTGTCTTTTTTTTCTTTTTCCCATATAGTAGATAACATTGCAGTGCCAATTAATGAATTTTGATTTTCCATACAGTTTAACTCCTTTTATTAATTGAATTATAATTAATAAATTCCAATTGATTTAGCGTTACTCTGTCCTATACCTTTTTATCGTTTATTTAACCTAGAATTCCTCATCCTCTGCCAGCGCAAGCACAGCCTCAACAGCCCTATGCCACTTAGCCTTAGCACGCTGCCTCTCCTCATCTTCAATCGCTGGATAGAATTCCTTGTCAATATCTTTAATCTCTATGATATCATCAATCGACTTATAATATCCTGAAGCAAGTCCTGCTAGATATGCAGCGCCAAGTGATGTCGACTCAATTGACTTATGGCGGACTATATGGATATCTGAGATATCCGCTTGGTTCTGCATTAGGAAATTGTTAAGCGAAGCACCTCCATCTACTTTGAGATCAGTGATCTTTCTGCCTAGATCCTTCTCCATAGCCTTGATCAGATCATCACTCTGAAAAGCAATTGACTCAAGTGTCGCCCTAACTATGTGCTCCTTCTTTGTAGACCTCTTTATACCGAGAATCGCTCCCCTCGCATCTGGTTCCCAGTAAGGTGCTCCAAGTCCTGTAAATGCAGGCACAACGACTACTCCATCACTATCTGGAACCTTGCTCGCGAAGTTTTCCGAGATACTCGATTTCTTAATCATCTGCAGGTTATCGCGTAGCCACTGAATAGCAGCACCACACACGAATACGGAGCCTTCGAGTGCATACTTAACCTCACCATTTAGCCCCCAAGCGATAGTCGTGAGGAGGCCACTGCTGCTATATACGGGCTTATTACCAGTGTTCAGAAGTAGGAAATTTCCCGTTCCATACGTGCTCTTAATCTCGCCTTCGTTAAAGCAAGCCTCACCAAAGAGTGCAGCCTGCTGATCTCCTGCCGCTCCAGTGATAGGTAGCTTACCGCCAAATAATTCGAAAATAGTCTCTCCAAAGTCACCAGCACATGGCACTGGCTTCGGAAGCATCACACGTGGTATATCTAGGATAGATAGGATCTCATCATCCCAGTCAAGCGTATTGATATTGAACATCATGGTTCTTGCTGCATTCGAATAGTCAGTGAGATGCTTAGCGCCACCAGTCATCTTCCAGATTAGCCAGGTCTCAACCGTTCCGAACAGCAGCTCACCACGCTCTGCTTTTTCCCTCGCCCCATCTACGTGGTCGAGAATCCACTTTAGCTTAGTAGCACTGAAATACGCATCTATGATAAGACCAGTCTTCTCTCTGATCATGTCGGAATATCCCTGATCTCTAAGCCATTCAGCGGTGTCTGCAGTCCTTCTGCATTGCCACACAATCGCATTGTAAATCGGCCTTCCGGTCTCTTTGTCCCAGACAATAGTGGTCTCACGCTGATTGGTTATGCCGATAGAGTCGATATCCCTATAGGTAAGACTCGCCTTGAGCAGCGCCTCCTGAGCAACCGCCATCTGCGTGGAATATATCTCCATCGCATCATGCTCAACCCATCCGTCATGAGGAAAAATCTGTTTAAATTCCCTCTGTCCAACACTTATCGCCTTGCCTGCTCTATCGTATATTATGCACCTCGCACTCGTCGTACCTTCGTCGAGTGTCATGATGTATTCGCCCATCACAGCCTCCTATCTATGCTATACAAATAGCGCCATAATACTGTTGCTTATATCTATACCTTCGTCCGTAAGTCTCA
The DNA here is from genome assembly GCF_938028775.1 of Mogibacterium diversum. Lineage (GTDB taxonomy): Bacteria > Bacillota > Clostridia > Peptostreptococcales > Anaerovoracaceae > Mogibacterium > Mogibacterium diversum_A. Next base: position 17,324 of record NZ_CALIZG010000017.1, on the reverse strand, counting down.
TGCCATCTTCATCAATTGCGATTTTTCCTTCTCTCTCATATTCGCGAGCTTCTTCAAAGACATCACTGTAATATTTCCAGAATTTCTCGTAACTACCCAGCACATCCTCGTATCTAATTCCTTCTACCTTCCTAAGCCCTGTAAAAACAGCCTCCGCCACGTTGTCATGCTCCGAGTTCTCGTGTACTTCAGCGGAAAGCGCAAGACCTTTACCAGTGAGGTTAAAATATTCATCGAGCGAGCAGACATTCATAACCCTGCTGTTATCGATGAACGAAGATGCACCGAGACCAAGCCCCATATAAGGAGCCATCTCCCAGTACTTGAGATTATGTCTAGATTCATAGCCACGCTTAGCGAAGTTAGAAATCTCATAGTGCTCATATCCCTTATCTCTAAGGATTTTAGCACCTGCGTGGTAAGTCTCCCTATCGATTTCATCAGGAACTTCCTTGAGCTCTCCTCTTTCAAATTCCTTAAAGAAAGTCGTTCCTTCCTCAAGCTGCAAACTGTAAAAAGATATGTGCTCTGGTCCTAGACTCATTACCGCCTCTATGTCGGAGATAGTAGTGTCTAGCGAGCTATCTGGCACAGCGAACATGAGGTCGAGATTTATATTATCAAATCCCGCTGCTCTCGCATTTTGCACATCTGTGATTACATCACCAGCTGTATGAATCCTGCCAAGCCTCTTTAGTATCTCATCGTTCATACTCTGAACGCCCATCGATAGGCGGTTAACGCCAGACTGCCTGTAACCTCTCAGGCTTTCCATGGACAGTGTAGCAGGATTAGATTCAAGGGTGATCTCCGCTTCATCATCTATGTTGAAATTCGCCTTTAGCTCACTAATTATCCTTGCAATCTGGTCGCTACTTAGCAGCGATGGAGTTCCACCGCCAAAGAAGATGGTATCGAAGACTCCATGTGCATGGTCACTCATAAGCCTTGCTCTGATGCGAATCTCTTCGCACAGCGCCTTCACGTAGCGTTCTCTCAGGGCTTCATCCGAAGCTCCAGATAGAAACGCACAGTAGTTGCACTTCCTCACACAGAACGGAATATGAACGTATATACCAGGATTCTTATTTGTCGTCATCGAACTTCAGAACCTCTGTGAATGCCTCCTGAGGCACCTCAACTCTTCCGAACTGCCTCATGCGCTTCTTACCTTCCTTCTGCTTCTCGAGCAGCTTCTTCTTACGCGAGATGTCTCCGCCGTAGCACTTCGCAATTACGTCCTTACGGTAAGCTCTTACGGTCTCACGCGCAATTACCTTCTGTCCGATTGCAGCCTGAATTGGAACCTCAAACTGATGCATAGGGATGAGCTTCTTGAGCTTCGAACAGATTGTGCGGCCCTTTGCATATGCAGCCTCTTCAGGAACTATAGTGCTAAATGCGTCTATTAGTTCCTTGTTGAGCAGTATATCGAGTTTAACGAGCTTAGCAGCTCTATACTCCTTAAATTCATAGTCGAGTGATGCATATCCCTTCGTCTTGGACTTGAGCGCATCAAAGAAATCATAGATTACCTCGTTGAGCGGAATCTCATAATGCAGCTGCACTCTCGTCTCAGTCAGATACTCCATGTGCACCATATTTCCACGCCTACTCTGGCACAGTGTCATGATAGTTCCGACGTAATCCTTAGGTGTCATGATTTCAGCCGAAACGATTGGCTCCTCAATATGCTGAATATCAGTCGGATCTGGTAGATTCGAAGGATTTTGGACCATAATTTCTGAACCATCCTTCATCACTACCTTGTAAATAACGCTTGGCAAAGTCGTAATTACATTAAGGTCAAATTCTCTCTCGAGTCTCTCGATTATTACGTCCATGTGGAGTAGCCCGAGGAATCCGCAGCGATAACCGAATCCGAGTGCAGCTGAATTTTCAGACTCAAAATTGAACGCCGCATCATTTACCTGCAGCTTCTCAAGTGCGTCCTTTACGTTCTCATATTTCTCTCCCTCTGCTGGATACACTCCGCAGTAAACCATGGACTGCGCCTTCTTGTATCCTTTGAGCGGATGTTCTGTAGGTGCTTTAGTAAGCGTAATCGTATCTCCGACTCTAGCATCGGCAACCTGCTTGATACTGGCGCAGATATATCCTACCTCTCCTGCCTTTAACTCCTTGGATGGAACCATGCTAGGAATACAGTATCCTACCTCAGTCACTTCGTAGTCCTTACCGGTGTTCATCATGCGGATGAAATCACCCTTCTTGACTCTGCCGTCAAAAATTCTCGTATATATAACTACGCCCTTATAGCTATCATAGTATGAGTCGAAGATTAGCCCCTTGAGTCGCTCATCAGGATTCCCCTCTGGCGGCGGAATAACCTCAACGAGCTTCTCGAGCATCTCGTCTATGCCGAGACCTGTTTTGGCAGAAATCTGTGGTGCCTCTTCAGCATCAATTCCAATAATCTCCTCTATTTCAGCCTTTGCCTCCTCAGGCCTTGCACTGTCCAAATCCATCTTGTTGAGAACTGGAAGTATCTCGAGGTCTTCATCTAGAGCCAGATATACGTTGCCGAGCGTCTGCGCCTCTACGCCCTGAGTGGCATCCACTACCAGTACGGCACCATCGCAGGCAGCCAAAGAACGCGATACCTCATAGTTGAAGTCTACGTGTCCAGGAGTGTCGATCAGGTTTAGTACGTACTCCTCTCCATCCTTCGCCTTGTATGAGAGCCTCGTCGTCTGCAGCTTTATGGTAATGCCTCGTTCTCTCTCGATATCCATATTGTCGAGGAACTGCTCTTTCATATCCCTTGACGCGACGAGTCCAGTTTTTTCAATCAGCCTGTCAGCCAGAGTCGACTTACCGTGGTCGATGTGAGCGATGATGCTGAAATTTCTAATTTTCTTTAAGTAATCCATATTCGTCCTTATCTCAATTTATATTAATTCTTATTTAATTTCATCCGTCTCTGCAATAGAGGCTATGAGCTCCTTACAAGCGAGCATATTCGCATACCCTGTCACAGCCAGTTCAAGTGCTAGCTTCGTAGCAGTTTCTTTGTCTTTGCAGCCTTTAATTTTATCCGCTACTCGCAAGTATTCATCATCTATAGTCCTGCAGTACTCATCATAGAAATGCTCTACATCCATGTGCTCCATTTCCGAACCGAGCAAAAGACCAGCTTCCTTGACACTCATGACCTGCTTGAACAAGCAAATGGCTGTCAGATACCCTATATGCTCACGGTCGTACTTCTTGCCATGCGCTCTCGGTAGGAGCGAACTCTTCATGTAGTTGTTAATCATGGCTGGCGTGAGAGTTTCCTCACCTTCACACTCAAGCCCTATGTGCTGCCTCTTCATGTATCCGATGACTTGGTCCATATATAGGTCGATATCCGGAATCTTATCCCAGCTCTCCGGCCTGGAATTCTCAAGTCTTGAGACGAGTTCGTTAATTCGTTCTGACATGTGTACACCTCTCTCAAATTTATACATTCTATTATACTTAATCACATACACAAATAACAGCTTTCATTCAGAAAATCTTCATATTGATATATTGCAATTTTTATAATTGTTTAATATAATATTAAATACTACATTAAGGCGTAATGCTTATCATATTACTCAAGTATATCTAGACAATGATATAGCTATTGGTATTGTAATCACATGGAGGTGACCAAAGTGACAGATATATGCGTATTGGGAGATTCCATCTCTAAGGGAATAGTTTTTGATGATTTAAAAGAGAGATATGCAGTGCTTAACGACAACTTTATCTCTTTGCTACAGAAGGAGTTCGGCACTAAGATAAAGAACTTCGCTTCATTTGGAGCGACTATTACGAAAGGGCTAAGGATATTTGAAGAACGCTACTCAAGTATTAAGTCACATAAATACACTTTGATTGAATTTGGCGGAAACGATTGCAACTTCAACTGGGAGCAGATCTCAGTTACGCCTAATGCGGAGCATCTCGCCAAGACTCCGCTATCCGAATTCAAAGAAAGCTACGAGAACATAATAGAAAAGACTATGTATGCAGGTAGTCGCCCTATCCTGCTCACATTACCGCCACTTGAGAGGAACAGATTCTTCGAGTGGGTATCGCGAGATCTTAATAAGGATAATATCATGAAGTACATGGGCGGAAGCACTATTTTCATAGAGAATTGGCATAGCTCATACAACGAGATGATTCTCGAATTAGCTGATGAGTATGGTATCCAGATCTTCGACATCCGAAAGCCGTTCCTTGAGCTCAATGACTATGGCGACTATATATGTACTGACGGTATGCATCCTAATGCTGAGGGGCATAAGCTTATTGCAAAGTATCTGCGTGAAGAGCTGGCTACTCTCGAGTAATGGTTCGTGTACTCATTAATAAACCGCACACATATCTTGAAATTTCAAAGCTATTGAGATATAATATCTAGGCGAATTATAACTATTTAAAAGAAAAGTGGGGTAAATTAAATGGCAAACATTAAATCCGCAAAGAAGAGAATCAGAACTATCGAGAAGAAGACTGCTCGTAACATCAGAGTTAAGAATCACGTTAGTGAAGCTGAGAAGGCTTTCCTAGCTGCTGTTAAGGCTGGTGACGTTGCAGAGGCAGAGAAGGCATTTAAGCACGCTGAAAAGAAGTTTATGCAGGCTGCTGCTAAGGGTACTTTCCACAAGAATACCGTTTCGAGAACAGTTTCGAGACTCGCAAAGAGACTTAACGATCTCAAGGAGAGTAAGTAAATCTCACCCGTCCCCACAGCACATAAACGTGCAGCGTATAAGTTAAAAATACGCCAGAACGAAGGAGTGTCTCCCTTCGTTCTTTTTTTATTCTCGTTAGACTTAATGAGTCAGCCGATTAAACAAAAATGGATGCCACCATCTCATATAGGTAACATCCATATTGACACTATTTCTATTTTGAATTGTGCTGCTTAGCAATTCGCTTTGGTCTATACATAACATCGTGAATATTGGTAACAGTCGCAAACGCATCTGGATCTACTTCACGCAGGTGTTTCATCAGCTTTGCGTACTCGTTTCTATTTACGATTACATTTATCTCGTCAAACTTGTCTCCTGTAAAACCACCTAATGCCTCATACCTTGTAACTCCGCTGTGTAGCTCATCGATGATGTATTTGCAAATCTCGTCATTCTTCTTGGACAGTATGCATACCTTCAGTTTAGTGGTCATGCCGAACACATAGTGATCTATAATGATTCCAGTTACGTAAGTACCAAGGATACTGAGAACTCCAGTCTTCGGGTCATAGATGAATATTGCAGGCGCTGATATAAACAAACCGATTACCGATGTCGCAACACCAAAATCTATGTTCAGATACTTGTTAGCCATCTTGTAGAGAACATCTAACCCCCCAGATGATGCGTTTCGCACGACCATGAGTGCTATTCCAAGGTCGCAGAGGAACAAGTAGCAAATCATGTCTAAGAATTGATCATTCATCACCCCATGATAATTCGGAGTAAAGTACCCGAGAATCATCATAACCACAGGTAGTCCGACCGAAGGATATATGGACTTGATAGTAAACTCACGTCCTACGAAGAACCATGATATGACGAGGAGTACTAAGTTCAATATGAGTATTAGCATAGCTTTTGATAAAGGCACAAATTTACCAATTAGGATAGCGACACCAGAGACGCTGGCAATCGCGAGGTTGCTCGGCACCATAAAGAAATACGTCGCTATGCCGCAAATTATCGTACCAATCGTGATTAAAATAAAATCTATAATACCGGTTTTACTCATCTTCATCTCTATTACTATCTAACTCCAATATATTAAATCTCTACTCATCGATATCTTCATCATAGATTCGTTTAATTCTATTTCTCACGAATTCCATGAATAGTCCGAGGTGCGGCTCAATCCACTTCTCTCTCCTATATACGATCTGAGAGTACATTCTACATTTGAAATCTTTCTCAACATCGAGGGCAACCACTCTTCCCTGCTCTAGCGCTCTAACTATTGATGATTTAGGGATGAACGATACTGAGTTGCTACTTGCAACGATTTCACTTATCGCGATGATTGAACTGACCTCCATAATTGGGTCATAATCTATACCGTTGTCCTTGCAGTAATCGTCGAGGAATCTAGGATAGCTTACCTCTTGATCAGAGGTGATAAATCCACTCTTTACAACCTCTCTGATTGGAATATCCTTTTGTCCTGCAAGCTCATTATCTGGCGAAGCGATAAAAATCATATCTTCTGGATGATCGACTACAGTGTTGCAGTCTTTATAGACCATCTTTCTATCGATAAATAGCGCAAAGTCTATCTCGTTTTGCTTAAGCTTTTCATATAGGTTATCAAAGTAATCCGATGTCTTGAGCATAAGCTTAATATGAGGATATGTCTCGCTAAACTCACGTAGGAGCGTAGGAAAATAAGCATTCGCCATAGATGAGGTTGTACCTATTCTTATGGTTCCACGTATCTCGTCGTCCTGCTGCATAAACTTGCGAGCCTGCTCATTGGCTTTAAGAATTTGCTGCGCATAAGGAAGAAACCGCTCTCCACTTGATGTGAGCTGAATTCCCTTTCCCATTCTATCAAACAGTTTCGTGCCAAGTTCATCCTCAAGCTGTTTAATCTGCACCGTTACAGCAGCCTGTGAATAACCTAGTACATTTGCTGTGCGCGAGAAGCTACCAAGCTCCGCCGCTTTAATAAAAGTTACTATAGTCTTAGCTTCCATGAGAATATTTCCTCTACAAAAAGGTGTAGGCGAGACAAAAGTCCCACCCATCACCGTAAAATCTAAATATTGATTTGTAACCGAAGCTCGCTTGACTTACTTGTAAGACTCAATCATAGCCTTGAAAGCAGGCAGCGATCTCTTAATCATATCATTGCTTACACAGTACGAAAGTCTGAAGTATCCTGGGCAAGCAAATCCGTCTCCAGGAACTACGAGTAGGTTGTGATCTAGCTTAGCCTTCTCAGAATATGCGACAGCATCACCGTTTGGAGCTTTTACAAATAGGTAGAAAGCGCCATCTGGCTTAGCACACTCATATCCATACTCTGTTAGTGAGTTGTAGAGAAGGTTTCTGTTCTCTTCGTAAGCTGCAAGGTCTGGCATCTCGCCAACACACTCTCCGATAACCTTCTGAGTGAGTGTTGGAGGGCAAACTGAACCGATTTCACGAGCTGCACCTGAAACTGTGTCATATACAGCCTTAGCATCTGCACACTTTTCAGGAACGTATACATATCCGATTCTCTCTCCTGGTAGAGAAAGTGACTTCGACCAGGAATAGCACACGATGGTGTTGTCGTATACGTTAGGGATAAATGTAACCTTAACTCCATCGTATACGAGCTCTCTGTATGGCTCGTCAGCAACGATGTAAATAGGGTGTCCATACTCCTTGCTCTTTCTTTCAAGAAGCTCAGCGATTTTCTTTAGAGTCTCCTCTGTATAAACAACGCCTGAAGGGTTGTTAGGCGAGTTGATTACTACTGCGACCGAGTGTTCATTTATTGTCTTCTCGAGTGCATCAATATCAATCTGGAAGTGAACAGTATCAGCTGGAACTACCGCTAGCTTAGCACCTGCACATGTAAAGAATACATTGTACTCAGGGAAGAATGGTGCGATAGCGATGAATTCATCTTCTGGGGAAGTTGTCAGTGCGTGAGCAACAGATACTAGAGCAGGAGCGCATCCACAAGTCATGAATAGCTCACTTGCCTTTGCATTGCAGTTAAATCTAGCATTGAGGTTGTCAGCAATTGCCTGACGCACGTTCTCAAATCCAGGAGCCATTGAATATCCGTGAAGCTGAATGGAATCAGTAGTATCAATGAGCTTCTTAATTGTCTCGTTAACCTTAGCAGGTGCTGGGATGCTTGGGTTACCAAGTGAGTAATCAAACACATTCTCCTTACCAACTACCTTTGCCTGCTGCAGGCCGTACGCAAAAAGCTCTCTGATTACGGATGGGGCAGTCCCGAGTCCATGATATTTTTCGTTAACCATAAATTAACTCCTTTCTAATTCGATTAGCCATATGCGATTAACATCGTATTTATAATTGTATTATATCACATGCAATTATACATGATAGACTCAGCGGGTATAATTAAAAATAAACATACACTTTAATTATTGTGATATTTGCCCCTTCCGTCTGTAACTGTTACAATTACTGTAAGACAATATATTACCTTTTAGTTTATTAGGTTTATGTGATTTAGTTCACCATAAAATAATATATCATATTGTAATTTTTTTATAAATTTTGGAGTGAGAGATGAAATTATCCAGACTTGGAGAACTTATATGTAAATATCAAGCACGCGGAACCGTACTCATAATTACGGACACTAACGTTGCCCCTCTCTACTTGAACGAGGCTATTTCGAGTATCGAATCATGTGGACTAGCTTGTGATAGCTACACTATCCCCTCTGGGGAGGAATCAAAGTCTTTTGAAACTTATATCAAAATTATCGAATATGCATCTCGTATTTCACTCACGAGAACAGACGGAATAGTTGCACTCGGAGGCGGCATGGTTGGAGATATAGCTGGCTTTGTGGCTGCAACGTATATGCGGGGAATCAATTTCTACCAAGTTCCAACAACCCTTCTTGCTGCCGTAGACTCATCGGTAGGAGGAAAATCGGCAATTAATACTTGTTTTGGCAAGAACTTAGTCGGCGCTTTTCACAAGGCAAAATTCGTACTTCAAGACACGGCGCTACTCGCTTCCGAAGATGACTACGTCTTGATGGATGGTTACGCAGAAATTATCAAAACTGCCTGTATCTCTAGAAGTGATGATTTGTTCAAGAAACTTGAGTCGGGGAACTTCGATATACAAGAGATAATTGACGACTGTGTTGCAGTTAAAACCTACTACGTCGAAAAAGATGAAAATGATTCTGGAATTAGGCATATGCTGAACTACGGTCATACGCTTGCACATGCGCTCGAGAAGCTGAGCAGCTATGAGATTGGTCACGGTCATGCTGTTGCAAAAGGAATTGCATTTACAGCAAGTCTCTCATATGACTTAGGTTGGTGCAGTATCGACTGCAGGGACCGCATACATGCTTTACTCGAGAAGTTTGGGTATGATCTGTCGATTGGATTCTCACCTAGCGACGTTGCCAATGCGATGGCAAGTGATAAGAAGAGGTCTGGTGACAGTATTAAATTTATTATAAATAGAGATGTTGGGCAGGCTGAAATCAAGCTAATCTCCTTAACTAAGCTAGGAAAAATTCTGGCTACATACAGCGAAATGTTCCCCGGCACCTCGGAGATAGTTCATGGTGGCGCACCACTTTTTGCACCGCTACAAGAAGTCTCTGCCCCACCTTCGAAATCGTATCTTCACAGAGAGATAATTGCGGCGATGCTGTCTGGTCATGAATTAGAGTTAGATGCTCAAGAGGCTTCTGAGGATATAATTGCGACATATGAAGCGGTAAAGATTATTTCAAATCATGCTAATTACTCAGCATTGAGGGTCCTTGAGTCTAGAATAGTTTCAGCAGATGACAAACTCATACTTGAATGTAAAGAAAGTGGCTCTACACTCAGATTTCTGCTCCCAGTAGTCGCAGTACTCGGTCTAGATGCTGAATTCAGACTTGCAGGCAGACTAAGAGAACGCCCTATGCAGCAGCTAATCAGTCAGTTAGAAGAGCATGGTGCAAGCATAACGCTAAGTGACTCAGGAAGCATTTCAATATCTGCTAGCTCTAGCCACATAACACCTGGCGAGTTTAATTTTACAAACCCTGAATCATCGCAGTACATAAGCGGACTGCTATTTGCCCTACCACTGCTGAACGGTGACAGTGTTATCCGCGTACACAACAACCTTGAGTCCTATTCATATGTACTTATAACGCTCGATGTGCTTGGGAAATACGGTATAAAAGTGGATTATTCACATACAAATAAAGAATGGGTATTTAACATACCTGGCAATCAAACCTATACCTTCACAGATATTAGTCCCGAGGGTGATTGGTCAAATGCGGCTTTTTTGCTAGCTCTAGGGGTGTTCGGAAAAGCTCCGCTTAGAATAAATAACCTCCCGCTTCCATCGAAGCAGGGTGATATCAAGATACTCGATTTGCTTGAGGAATTTGGTGTAACAGTAAATCGCTATTCGGATATATTAGACGTTAATGCTGGCTGTGTAGATATATTCCCTTGCAAGGAGTTAAGTGCCATCAATAGCATCGACGCTTCAGGATTTCCTGACCTCGTCCCAATCTTGGCACTAATAGCATGCGTTGCGAGCGGCAAGACTGTTATCAGAAATGCTGAAAGACTCAGATACAAGGAAAGCGATAGATTGACCGCTACTTGTAAAGTTCTCAGATCTCTGGGTGCTGACATCTCTGAAACAGAAGACGGACTCATCATTGAAGGAGTAGATACACTCCGCGGTTCTTACGAAGGAGATGGATGTGGCGACCATAGAATCATAATGATGATTGCAGTCTCTTCACTCATATCAGATGGTATTATTAGAATCCACGAGGCTTCGGCAGTTGCAAAATCATACCCAAACTTCTTTGAAGTTATTAAACTACTAGGGTTCGATGACAATCTCGAACTCGTGTAATATCACCTTCTCGTGTATTAATCACCTCATGCTATAGGAGGACAAATGTCTATTTATAAAGGTAAAACCCTTACATTATCAATATTTGGCACGTCTCACGGCCCATCAGTTGGAATGACATTAAGCGGACTTCCTACTGGCACAGTCGTTGATATTCCAAAGCTCTATGATTTCATGGCCAGGAGAGCTCCCGGAAATAGCGCCCTGTCGACTAGCCGCAAAGAGCCTGATCAGCCAGAGTTCGTGAGCGGATTTGTCGGAATTCAAGTATGTGAAGTTGAAAGCGCTATGTCTGCTAGTTCACAAAGCTTGATGACTGACGGAGCAGAGATTAAAGCTATAATCTACAACAAAGATGTCCAATCCTCTGATTATTCCAAGTTGGCAAACACACCTAGACCAGGGCATGCTGATTACACGGCACATGTCAAATACGGAGGAAAAGCAGATTCAAGAGGCGGCGGAGCTTTTTCAGGACGCATGACGGCTCCATTATGTATAGCTGGTGGCATTTGCAAGCAACTCCTAGAGGATAAGGGCATCTATATAAAAGCATCTATACATGATATCCATGGAAATAACGACGAGCCACTTTCTGAGATAAAAAAAGCACAGGTGCTCCGAGATTCCGTCGGTGGAACGATTTCATGCACGATTAGCGGATTACCTGCAGGATATGGCGGTCCTTTATTTGAAGGTCTTGAAGGACGAATTGCAGAGGCTTTGTATGCAATACCTGCGGTCAAGGGAGTAGAATTTGGCGCAGGCTTTAAATCAGCAAATATGTATGGAAGCGAGAATAACGACCAATTCTACTATGATGAACATGGCATCGTTCGTACACGCACAAACAACTGCGGCGGTATACTTGGTGGTATCAGCGATGGCATGGACATAGATTTTCACGTCGCAGTCAAGCCAACCCCTTCGATTGCCAGGCCACAGCATACTATAGTCTACGACAGCACTGAAGAAACTGAAATAGAGATTCATGGTAGACATGATCCGTGCATAGTTCCTAGAGCTGTTCCTTGTGTGGAAGCTGCGGCTGCGCTGGTAATTGCAGATATTGTTTTGACAGGTGATAGCGAGGCAAGAAATTCAGCTGAGTTACTCGAATTAGAAACTATGGACCCCCTAACCTCTCATAATAAAGAACTAGCGGATATTTCATCTCTTAGAGCATCAATCGATGAGCTAGATGGTCAGCTCCTCCAGTTAATAGAAAAGAGGCTTAGGATTGCCGAGTCAGTAGCAGCATACAAGATTGAAAATAAACTCGAAATAGTTGATTCCACAAGGGAGTCCGCGTTGCTTGACAGGGTGCGTTCCCTCTCAAGCGATGATTTAGCGGAGCTTAACGAATATATATATCGGGCGATAATCTCTGCAAGTTGCAAGCATCAAGATAAAATTATTAATAATTAGAAAATAAAATAGGATGAGTCTTAAGACTCATCCTATCTACGATGCAAGCTAAGCTTCACTTATTTTTTGTGCTATTAATACGAGTTTTTTTAAATTCTGTCGTCTTTCTTATTGCTTGCATAATTCGTACTCAATATGACATCTCCCATTGTCCATATGCTTATTATTCCAGAGCCATATACATAGCCGTTCTTATATATGTATCCTTGAAAAACCGTATCATACCCACTGTATGTCTCTGTTATAATCTCAAAAATCCCATTCGGGAACTTATCTACAAACTCTCTCATTCTGTATCTTGTTCCAGTGAATGATCCATATCCAAGTTCAGAATCAAAAACTATGACATCGCACTCTTCATAATCAATGTCCTCAAACAGCATAGTAGCTGGGTAGCTTTTCTCCTTGTCACCCTTATACTCATACACTTTGTCAAGCGTCAGAGTAAGACGCTCTGCTTCTACGCTTATTTTGATGATTCTACTATCATGAAGACTGAATGGTATGTTGCTATCAACTATTAATTTTATATCCATGACCACCTCCGCATTAGTATTAACATTAGCTAAATCAATGCTAATGCTCCAGGGAGTGCCTCGGGAGCAAAAAAAGCTACTCCTATAATAGCAACAAATATCCCCGCTGCTATTATTAAATCTTTTGCATTTATAAGATTAAGGCCCCCTCTTTTTATTTCAGCCTTTGCTTTTTGCATTTTCTTTAAGTCGCTCTTACCTTTTTTATAATCTTTCGAATTTCTAACTTTTTCCCTGACCTTTTTAGGAACCTTATTCAGATTCTTCCCATGACTTGAAGTTCCATCTACATTCTCAGCGCCAACTTATAATCTTTTTCGTGCTGCCCTTAGCACCTGCTCGGTATATCGTCTATCCACATTATCTACGCCATTTACGATGGCATTTACCATCGTATTTGCCGCTGCTGCTGATTCTCTATCTGTAGTTCCAGATAGAAGCACCTTCTTCGATATCGCCATCAGAAACTTGTCGAGCCCCTTAACTTCGCTCGGCACATATCTGCCTGGGCAAAAATATAGGAGCGTGTTCTGCATGTTTATTCCGTCTTTGAAGTTGATCTCACATATCTGCTGATAGTTCTGTGGATTGTACTCGGAAATTCCCGTTACAAAAATTATAAGCTTGTCAGCATAATCTGCAATCTGCTTTCTGAACTTGTCAAATCCAACTATTCCACTTCCACGAAGCCAGCTACCAAATATCACGACGTCAAACTGACTAAGTGATCCGTAGTCGAAGTTCTGAAGAGGGACTGCGATGCACTCTAGATCTCCGGCAATCCACTCTGCATACTGCTTAGTCGAGCCACGTTTTGAATTGTATATTACTATTGCTTTTTTACTCAAAACTATTCCTCACAAATCTTTTTTTAGTGCTTTACGTTCTCTTTTCCGAGAAGCTGTTCAAGTTCAATCATAAGATTCTCATCAATGCTAACACCATTTGCAGACTTAAGTGGTTTCTGCCCTGGCAAATAAATGAGCATTTCCGTATCTCCCCTATGCGCTGAAGCTGCCCCGAGAATTCTGTGCTGAATCTCATCGTTTCCGAGCATATCAGACAGTTCTTGGCTCACTCTGAGCTTGAGGTATTTCTTCTCACGTGGTTTCTGTGCGTTCACATTGCTTCGTGAATAATCCCTCATGCTTGCTCTTTCATAGCCTGCTCCGCCTTGCTCCTTGAACTCACTGATGCGCTCAATTTCAGTCACTTTATTTACTAAGATCTCTGGGTCTGAATCCTCTTTGAAGCTAAGCGTGCCTTTGATAGCGACGATAGCATCGTTTTCTAACACGTATTTTGCCTTCGCATAATCTCTAGGGAATACAATCGCAGTTATTACACCGTAATAATCTTCGATAGTAAGTCTAGCCATCTCCTGATTAGACTTTGTTATCATGCGGCGTAAATCCCCAACCATACCCGCCATTATAACTGTGTCCCCGTCATTAAAGCGATTACTTCCAGATGATCTCTCCTCTATGAACTCAGACTCATTCTCAACATCACCGCTAAGATTGGAATCAAATATTTCTGCGGTATTCGCAGTTATATTCTCATCTATCAAATCACGATACTTGTCGAGTGGATGTCCAGACAGGTATACGCCCATCATCTCCTTCTCCATGGCGAGAAGATGTGCTTTATCGAAATTCTGTATATTAGGAAGCTCTGGTGCAGTCTTGACGTCTTCCATGATATCGGAATCGAGCTGGAACAGAGAAATCTGATCCTTAGAAACTCTGCGAGCACTACTCTGGGCTGCTCCGACGGCATCGTCACTTATAGCGAGAAGCGCGGCTCTATTTTGCGTAAATTCATCCATCGCGCCAGCCTTGATAAGGCACTCTATAGCCTTTTTATTCAGCTCTGATGGTTCAATAGACTTGATAAAATCGTATAAATTATCTATATCACGCCCTCTTCTTCCTTCAACTATCGCATCAACTATACTGCTTCCAACGTTCTTAATAGCTAATAGTCCAAATCTGATCTTGCCATCCTTGGCGATAAATTTTCTCCTGCTATGCAGGACTGAAGGAGGCAGCACTTCGATTCCAAGCTCTTTGCAGTTCCTGATGTACGCCGCGATGTGCCGAGGCTCTCCCATCACACTTGACATAAGAGCCGCCATAAATTCTACAGGATAGTGCGCCTTGAGGTAAGCGGTCTCATAAGATATAACAGCATAAGCTGCCGCATGGGATTTATTAAAAGCATATTCGGCAAAGCTAACCATATCGTCAAATATAGCCTCTGCTGCCCTCTCAGGTATACCGTTTGCCACACAACCAGCAATTGCCGGTGTTCCGTCGGAATCGTCCTTGCCATGGATAAAGTATTTCTTCTCCTCCAGCATGACACTCATCTTCTTTTTGGACATAGCACGACGCACGAGGTCAGATCTACCAAATGAATATCCTCCAAGTTCACGTACAATCTGCATTACTTGTTCTTGATAAACCATGCATCCATAAGTCACGTTAAGAATTGGCTCCAAGTGAGGATCAACATACTTGACTTTCTCTGGATTCTTTTTATTTTCTATATACTTTGGAATCGAGTCCATCGGACCCGGTCTATATAGTGAGATTCCGGCTACTATATCTTCAAAGCAAGATGGGTTTAGGTTCTTCATAAACTCGGTCATACCAGCACTTTCAAGCTGGAATATTCCCTGTGTGTTGCCCTTTGAAATCATCTCATACACAGCTGGATCATCGTAATCCATCTTACTGAAATCAATCTCTACACCATGATTCTCCTTGATTAGCTGAATAGCTTCATTAATCATGGTAAGGTTTCTAAGTCCAAGGAAATCCATCTTCAGAAGCCCCAGCTCCTCAATCGTAGTCATGTTAAACTGAGTAGCTAGACCCTTATCCGACATATATAGCGGAACATATTCATCGAGAGGCATCTTGCTGATTACAATTCCTGCGGCATGGGTCGAGGAATGGCGTGGCATACCCTCAACTGCCATCGACATGTCGAGGATATTTTTTACAAGAGGCTCAGTTTCGTATCTCGCCCTGAGATCGCGATTGATATCGAGAGCCTTGCTTATAGTCATACCTAGTTCTGCCGGAATCGCTTTCGCAATTGAATCAGCCTCCGCATAGCTCGCATTGAGCGCCCTACCTACATCACGCACGGCAGCCTTCGCCTTAAGCGTTCCAAAAGTGATAATCTGCGATACCTTGTCTTTCCCATACTTTTGAACAACATAGTCAATGACCTCCTGTCTTCTATCGATGCAGAAGTCGACGTCTATGTCGGGCATGCTTACTCGCTCAGGATTTAAGAATCTCTCAAAGATTAGATTATACTTAATAGGTTCTATCTCGGTGATTGCCAGGCTGTATGCCACTATGCTTCCCGCCGCTGAGCCTCTGCCAGGTCCAACAGGGATATCATTGCTCTTGGCATAATGAATAAAGTCCCATACGATTAGAAAGTACTCGACATACCCCATCTTCTCGATTACCTCGAGCTCACTTTCTAGCCTGGTACGATATATGGATTCATCCTGAAGAGCTTCGCTACCATATCTTCTCTCAAGCCCATCGTAACAAAGATTCCTGAGATAATCTTTGTTAGTCATTCCCTCTGGTGGTACGAATTCTGGCAGGTGATATTCGCCGAACTCAAACTCTACATTGCAGCGCTCCGCAATCTTGTGTGAATTTTCTATAGCTTCCGGGTAATCTGGAAAAAGTTTCATCATCTCGGACTCGCTCTTAAGATAAAATTCATCGTTCGCAAATCTCATTCGATTTTCATCGTCAACCGTTGATCCTGTCTGGATTGCAAGAAGCACATCGTGCGCCTTAGCATCGCTCCTCTTTATATAATGTGCATCATTAGTAGCAACCAGAGGCGCGCCGATCTCATCTGAAAGCTTAACGAGTCCCTGAGTAGCTGGCTTATCATCATCTAGAAAGTGATTTTGTATCTCCAAATAGAAATTATCTTTTCCAAATATATCGCGTAACTCAAGTGCCTCTGCCTTCGCACCAGAGTAATCACCATTTAATATCTTTCTTGGAATTACACCAGCTAGACAAGCGGAAAGACAAATTATTCCCTCGCTATGCTCGCGCAGCAACTCCTTATCTACTCTAGGCTTAAAATAAAATCCCTCTGTAAATGCAGCTGACACGAGTTTAGTTAGATTTTTATATCCAATCATGTTCTCCGCCAACAGTATGAGATGATTCATATTCCTGTCACGATCAGGGTCCTTATCAAAGCGAGTTCTCGGAGCAACATAAACTTCACAGCCGATAATTGGCTTAATACCTGATTTTTTGCAGGATTTATAAAAGTCAATAATACCGAACATAACACCATGATCGGTTATAGCCAAGGAGTCCATTCCTAAACTCTTCACGTATTCAGGTGCTTTGTTAATCTTGGACATTCCGTCTAGCAAACTGTACTCTGAGTGAACATGTAAGTGTGTAAATGCCATTTTTCTCTCTGTTCTCCTTCTTAGCTTAAAACACAGGATTCTCTTTCCTAATATACAAAGAAAAGCTGTACATACAAAAATAAAGGACTTTCGGAATACATTACCCGAAAGCCCCTTCTTTCACAAGAGCCTGTTCTCTATATTGCTTCTCCCAAAAGATAGTCGCTGATGGCCGTAATGGCTGCTTCTTCGTCTTCCCCTTCTGCAGAAACATAAAGTTCCGTACCATTGTTCAAGCCCAATGCCATCATACCC
>NZ_CALIZG010000016.1:0-42128 GCF_938028775.1 Mogibacterium diversum | reverse complement strand
AGTTGTTCCGAGAGCGGCGTTCTTGAACTGATACTCGATATTTATATCGGATCTATTAGAAGCCTACCTTATAAACTTAGCTCTTCTAATCACCAATTCTGCAGCTACGCCGATGGCAACTCCGGCTATCGTTCCAGAAATCATCAGCACCGGTAGGTAGTAGAAGATTCTGATGTCATTGATGAGTAATGCCGCAATGGTGAGCTGCCCCATATTATGCAGGAAACCACCTGCCATACTGACACCGGTAATGCTGAAGAGATTGGTCTTCTTTAGCAAAATCATTCCTATCAAGCTGATCGTAGCACCTGCGAGAGAGTAGAGCATGCCGAACACACCGGTAAAAAGTAATCCTGCTACTACTATTCTAATGACATTTAACATAACTGCGTATTTGGCAGAGAGCTTATACAGCGCAACGACAGCCACTAAGTTAGCTATCCCTAATTTGATCCCCGGAATGCCTGGAGTATATGGTATAATAGCTTCGACGTACGATAAAATTAGCGCCAGTGAAGCTAGAAGCGCAACGGTTGCGACGTTACTGCTGCGGCCGTGAGGAGTCCTCCGTGAAGGCTCGGTTGAGTGTTTAACTCGAGACTGAGTCATACTTGTTTGCCTCCTTTCCGCTTATCGAAACGACCACTTTGTTAGGAAGGCAGATTATGCTTTCCCCGGTCTTGCTTATAGCTTTGTGCTTTACGCACACCTGATTTTCGCATGATGCTTCGGACATGGTCACGTAGCCGTGCTTAATTCTGATTACATTTAGCTTATTCCCGCGCTTTACAGCGATAGTTTTATCCTCGGACAAGCTGTACACTCCGTACTTCTTGCCATCTACTGTCACGGTGACTTTGTCTCCTGAATGACTCGTCGTGCTGAGCCATACCGAGGAGGCGATACCGAGTGAAATGAGGATTATAAAGAGGATGATATCAGCTTTTTTTATAAATCCTTTTAACATTGTTCGTTATTCCCTGTAACCCCTTAAATGTGAGGTAATAAATTGATTAAACTTAGCAAACAAACCATAAAACTTTCGTTAATATTCGTAATAATCGCAACGGTTATTATAACACAGACAGCCTGCAAGAACACCAAGGATGTTGAGCCAGTATCAAAGGAGGGCTTCTATCTTGATACAGTGTGCAAGATTTCGATATACGACATGGATGGAGATCTGGACAAGGAGAAGGCAGAGGCTGCAATCAACAAGGCTTATAAAAGATGCCGCGAGCTCGAGAATACTTTAAGCAACACAATCGAGTCAAGTGAAGTCAGTCAGATTAATAGTGCTGGCGGCAAATGGGTAACTGTAGGAAAAGACACACTCAAAGTCGTTAAGGCTGGTGTGAAGTATGGAGAACTATCGGATGGTGATTTCGATATAACTATCGGATCGGTTTCAGGGCTATGGGACTTTCAGTCTGAGAATCCAGTAGTTCCAGAGCAGTCTAAGATTACTGAAGCGCTGAAGCATGTAAACTATAAGAATATTCAGTTCGACGGAAACAAGATAAGAATCATAGATCCTGAGGCTAAGCTCGATCTAGGAGGAATTGCCAAGGGGTATGTTGCAGACGAACTTACGACACTGCTCGAGAAAGAAGGCGTAACATCTGCTGTAATTAACCTTGGAGGTAACATTTCCACGATAGGTGGCAAACCGGATGGCAGTCCATTTATCATCGGAATAGAGAAGCCATATACTGACAGGACCGAAATAATAGGAACCACGACAGCGGATAACCAGACCGTTGTAACTTCAGGAATATACGAGAGGCAGTTCCAAAAGGATGGTAAGATTTACCACCATGTGCTAAGCAGCAAGACGGGATATCCTGTCGAGACACAGCTTGAGGCTGTCAGCTTGGTGGCTAAGAAAGGTCGCTCGATGGATATAGATGCCATGAGCACAATCTGCCTGATGAAAGGTGTAGATGGCGGAAAGGCGTTTATCAAGAAGCAGAAAGGTGTTGAGGCTGTCTTTAGCGCACAGGGCAAGGAAGTTGCCAAGACTAAGGGCATGAAGTTCACAGCCGAATAGCGAATTAACGCACGGCTGTCAGATGATCATAATATCAAGCGTAGCAGCTAGCGCGCAATATGCAGATTGCAAATATTAAGTAAGCAGGAGGTGTATAGTATGAATAAGAATAGAATTCTGGTCGATATGCACCTCCATACCACATCATCAGATGGTTCGTTTAGTCCCTCGGAGGTTGTACAGAGGGTAAAATCATCGGGCGTCAAAGTATTTTCGCTGACTGATCATGATACGACTGCCGGTGTGCACGAAGTCGAAGATGATATACCGGAGGGAATGGAATTTTTCAAAGGAATTGAATTCTCCTGCAAAGCCGGCGACATTAAGTGTCACATACTCGGCTACTCGTATGACGATAATCACCCCGATTTTATGAAAGCACTCGCCGCTGCAGAGGCGAAGAGAGAAGATAAGCTCACGACTAGAATTGAACACCTTAGGGAAGTGGATGGCATAGAGCTAACTGGAGGAGAAATTGCAGAGCTAGAGGCGATTCCTTCAGCTGGGAAGCCCCATATAGCTAATATCCTCATGAGGAGAGGAATCCCAGGCACCAGAACTGAGATTATAAACAGATATCTTGAGTTTGGAGTGGAAAGCAGGATTTCTGCAGAGCTAGCTATTAGGGCGATTAAGTCATCTGGTGGAGTTGCTATCTGGGCTCACCCTCTCGGTGGGGAGAATGAAATCCATATGAATAGAGAGGAACTTGAGGGGAAGCTAGATGTCCTGCAAGGCATAGGAATTGAAGGACTGGAGTGTTTTTATTCTAGATACGACGACCGTGAAATTGCGATGCTGCTTGAGATTGCGGAGAGTCGGGGGCTTATCGTGAGTGGAGGAAGTGATTTTCACGGCAAGAATAAAAATGTAGAAATCGGTGAACTCGGCGTGAGTAAGAGACCTGTCTTCGATTCAGATCTTAGCCTTATAACAGAACTCAGGAGGAGAAAGCGATAGAGACTTGTTCGGTATAAAGTGCATTTTCATGTTGCATTAATTAAATTACAGTATTGAATGACTTTTCTCATTTGTATATAATACGCAAGTTCGTAAAAACGATAATTTTTCAAAAAAGCAAAGGGGTAATAATATGAGTGAGAAGAAAGCAAATATGTTGGGATGGGCAGGAACATGCATGTCCATTCTAATGTACGTAGCATACATAGCTCAGATAATGAGCAATCTAAACGGAAACAAAGGCAGCTTCATCCAGCCACTAGCTGCAACCATAAACTGCACGCTGTGGGTTACATACGGTCTCTGTAAACAAAAGAGAGACTACCCTATCATTGTTGCAAATATACCGGGGATTATCTTCGGTCTAGGAGCGGTGATAACATCATTTTAAATATAATCAACATGAGCATGTAAACGCCACTCCAGAGTGCTGGGGTGGTGTTTTTTCTTATGAAATTCTCGGATGCGATACAGTAATAAGAACGTATAGATGCTTGTTTTTTATAGATTTTGTCCGCATACTTTGCCGAGAAACCCAAATATCCTCCTGTAGTAGTCCTCGAGTATCTCATCGGTTCCATTATATAGCTCGTGCTTAGCACCTTCGTATATGACGAACTCGGTGTTCGGCGTACTATATGCGAATTTATAGTGACCTTTTGAATCCACAAGCGCATCATTTCCAGATGTAAGGAGCAAAACAGGGATATCTATCTTGCCAGCGTCCCTTAGAATTTTAGGAGTCGTACGGAAACTCGCGTAGCCCCAGCCGTTAGACATCATATTTGTATGATAGTGGCTATCTTCAAGGCGCTGATTAAATATATAAGTGTACCTCGCCTCTGACATTGCACTGCTCTTCTCGTAAGTAGGGATGCCATCCCAGCGTTTGCCACCGGGAAACGGTAGCTTTTCCTGACGTAGAAGCTTGATTTTAGCTAGCATGAGGCTGATTAAAAACTTAGGCGTGCCATCAGTTTTTATCTCGAACATTGGAGAGCTTAGAATTGCAGCGTCGAATACTCCTGGATGCTGCTCTAGGTATAGAGCGCCGATTGCACCGCCCATGGAGTGTGCGAACATTATGCATGTGAGATTTCCAATGCGTAGCTTAACAACTTCAGTCATAAACTGATGTATGTCCTGGGTGTAGTCATTGTAGCTATTTACATGGACGATATCAGCCTCATCTATCTGCCTACCCGAATAGCCGTGGCCACGGTGCTCCATGAAGAAAACTTCGTAGCCAGCAAGCCAGTAATATTCCGCCATCTCGTGAAATTTCCCCCAGAAGCCACAGTAACCATGGAGCATGACGATGCAGCCCTTCGGAGAATCCTCCTGCGGTGCATGGTAGTACCGTATAGATAGACCATCATATGAGGTAAACTGACCTTCGGTTACATGGCTTTCTCTCCACTGTTTATTGGTATAGGCCATGTGCTCGCCGTATTCGCTTTCTCTCACGATATTAATGTCTGATGGAAGGTTCGCATCACTTAAATTATGAGCTTCAGATGCGTTTACCCGTGTTACTCTTGCCTGCGTATGAACCTTCATATCAGCCTCTCGATTACTTCAAATGCTTTATCAGGGTAGTTGGTAATAATGGCGTCAACGCCAGCTCTATATGACATCTCGATATACTCATCGGAATCAACCGTCCACACGTTGACGGCAATACCTTCCTTATGGCACTCTTCTATAAATCCAGGAAACTGTATGTTGTAGAGAGCTGGGTGTAGAGCTTGAACTCCGTATTTTTGCGCATATGCTGGCATATCGATTGTTCCGTCAGCATAGAGGAATCCTAACTTCGCCTCAGGAGATATTTCTCGCATATGCTTTATCGTGTAGTGGTTAAATGACGAATAGATGACCCTATCTGAGAATCCGCATTCGCTGGTCAATTTTAAAAGTTTTTCTGCCATGCCTGGGTAAAAAACAATGCCTGTCTTAAGCTCTATATTGATCAGTATGTCGGTATCGCTCAGCAGTTCAAACACCTCGTGCATAGTCGGGATAGTGGCTCCTGAGAAATTTTTTTTGCCAGAGGAGAAATCAAGAGCTTTCAATTCCGCGAGCGTTTTGTCTTTAATCCATCCGCTGCCATTAGAGGTTCTATCTATTGTCTCGTCATGACAAACGACGAGTTCGCCATCTCTGGTCATCTGCACATCTAACTCGATGCCGTCTGCACAGAGTTCGACTGCCTTCTGAAATGCTGCGAGAGTGTTCTCAGGGCAATATCCGCTTGCGCCACGATGCGCCCATATGAGTGGTCGATTCTTTAATGTAGTAATTCGCTTGCCGTTATTAGTGTAATCATTAGTCATCTGTGTTCACCTTGTGCTTTCGTTAAGTCATACGATGCAAACTGCAGCTTGTATCGCACGACTCTACCCTTTATTACTTAACCTTGTGTTCGTTAGAAACATTCCACAAATCCTCGTATTTGAAACCCGTTACACGTTCGAGGATTCGCTTCTCGTCGTCAGTTATGGTGCTGTTATCGGTGCCGCGCCTTCTACCTATTTCCTTCTTTACGATATCGAACTCCTTATTCGTTATAGGGAAGATGTATCCGAATATCAGCAGTAATACTACGAGAATAGCTGGTATTACAATAAAAATCATAGCGATTCCGCGCTGCGTTGTTAAAGCTTGACTGACTCCTGAATGCGCGAGTTTAGTATCGTAACCTACTAGCGACAGTAGGAGCCCGATGAACCACACTGATAGACCCGCCGAGATTTTTCTCGCAAATGTCGCCATTCCAGATACGATGCCTGGACGCCTTGTGGAAGTAATAAGTTCGTCTATATCCGCCATATCGGCCAGAATTGCAAATATGCTCGTCAAAGTTGCTGCGTTTCCAATTCCCACTCCTGCGGAGAGTAGAAGGACTGGAACAATTGGGGCACCTGCGTATGAAAACGCGAGCAGTCCAACGGTTGAAGCTAACCTTATAGGAGCACCGATGAGGATTGTGGTGCGTTTTGAGGTTCTGGTCATTATCGGTGTGAAGATTATCATTCCAACGAGCTGAGATGAGAGAAGTACACCCATCAGCATGGTCAGGTATCCCTTATCATATCCACCTAAAACATCGTCGACATAATAAATTGCCATACCTGATACGAAGTCCATCGCACACTGACCGGAGAGGTATATACCGATGAAAATCTTGAATGAACGGCTCCTCAATACTGACGATGCCTCGGAGAAGCTGTCGCGGAGCTTCGTCTTAACTGGTGGCTTTACCTTTTCCCAAGTTCCTATAAATGTCACCACGGCTGCAAAACCGAACAGGATGCCGAAAATGATCGCTACCTTAAGATACATGCTCGTGTTCAAAGTGTCCTTTATCATTAGTGTTGGAACGAGCCCAGCGAGGATAGCTCCTACAGTAGACCAAATCATCCTGAGACTCGAGAACTTTGAACGAATATCATAGCTATCAACCATGTCCGGCAGGAGACCGTTGTAAGGGACCATTATGATTGTGAAGCACGTCGAAAATAAGCAGTACATCACTATATAATAGATAAATTGTACCGTAGTGCTTCGAGATGGAATCGTTGTCCAAAGCGAGATAAATGCGATAGCCGATAGGATTCCGCCTATCAATATATACAGCCTCTTAGGTCCAAATCTCGATGATGTTCTATCGGTGATATTTCCCATCATCGGATCGGTAATGGCGTCCCATACTTTTCCGACCATTGGTATAGCGCCAGCGAGTGCAGCGGGCATGCCAAGAGCCTTAGTAAGGAAGACTAAAAAGAATGTGTTGATGATTACGAAAGCACCACCTCCGTAGAACTCAGCCATTCCGTACATAAGACCGGCCTTTACCCCTGTGCCGCGGAATTTTCCTGCGATTTTATCGTTCATTATGACCTCCGGTAACAATTGTCATCAATATGCATCGCTGTCATTAATGATTATTAACGACTAACTTAAATATTTTCATTAACGATTATCTTTGCCATTTTACCATATACTGACTTGTAAAAGGGATGTAAACGCGTAAATAGTTAAATTTTTTTAGATAAATTAAATCGTAATAATAGGTGGGAACAAAACAGTAAATAATTACGAACAAAACAATAAGCCGGGAACTTGCGCTCCCGACTACATGTCGTTAAAACATATGGCTACATGCCTAGCGGATTAACCGCGAATGGCTGAAATTAAATCTCCAAGTAATGGTTCAAACTTTACACCATACCAGTGCTCCTTGTCATCTATCGTATTCTTGATACAGCTGAGGACGAAATCGCCAGCAATTCTAGCTGCTTCAGCCTTATCTTTGCCTGCAAGGCAAGAACCTACAAATGCAGATGCGAACACATCACCCGTTCCGTGGCAAGAAATAGGCATCTTCTCGTGCCTTATATAATTTATGCCGTTTTCGTCTGATACGAGGATTCCTGTGCTCTCATCATCATAGCTGACACCAGTCATGATGACTGTCTTGGCACCCAACTCGTGCAGACCCCTTACAAGCATCTCCGCATACTCTTCGTCGTAGTTCTCCTTGTACTCATTACCTGTTAGAAGTGAAGCCTCCGTTATATTAGGAAGTGTTACGTCTGCCACAGCAACAAGCGACTTCATGACCTCCACGAAGTCCATGTCAAATGCTGGATATAGCTTGCCACCATCGGCCATCGCAGGGTCGACTATCCGTAGACCGGACGGAGATACAAGCCTTGCAAATATATCCTTGACATATGAAATCTGCTCGCTGCTTCCGAGGTATCCCGTATATGCTCCATCGAATGTAATTCCCTCGATCTCCCATTGCTTGATGATATCAGGCATATCGCTAGTTAAGTCGCGGCAAGTAAAACCTTTAAATCCACCAGTGTGATTCGAAAGTACGGCTGCTGGTAAAATTGCTGTCTCGTGTCCGCATGCCGAAAGTATAGGTAGTGCGACGGTCAGCGAGCACTGTCCGACGCACGATATATCTTGTACAGATAATATTCTCTTATATTCCATTATTAACCTCAATTTCCGTAATTTACTTCTAAGTATTCGTTGGTTAGAGAGAAGTTCTCTTATAATAGAATCCTCTTCCTAGTGCCGTCTTGCCTAATGCCGCAGAAACTATGATAGCAACAACTGCACCAACAGTTGCCTGTAGGACATTGCCGGGAACATCAGCGAGTGGGGCAGCCCAGTTTCCATATATGAAGCCCTGCGCTGCATAGTAACCAGATACAGTCCAGAGAACTGCAAGTACGTATGCGAATAGCTCTGAAAAAGGTAGTCCTGCAACCTTAGCTACATGACCTCCGTTTGCCGCACGCTTATTCAGTAGGTCAAAGAATAGCTGCACAATCAGCACCATAATTATTTTGATTACCAATGTCCAAGGTGCCCAAACGGCATAACCACCATAGATGTCTGCTAGCCCAGCACCAACACCTCCAGCGAAGCAGGCGTACTTCTTAGGCAAGATGATCGCTGCGAGAAGCACGAATCCGTCACCAAGGTGAATGTAGCCCATCGCATTAGGAATCTTGAAGAATGTAGTTGCAATCATAACCATAGCAGTCATCATCGCAGTGGTTACTAGAATTAAAGTCTTATCGCTTCTGTCGGCACGGCTGGTGCCGTTTGTCTGGTTTTTAGTTTCAATCATACTTTTTATCCTCCATATAGCAATCTATAATTCCTTATAGAAATGCTGTTTTTATTATCGAATTGTCGTTGTGCACTCTTTCGACAAGTATTATAATAACAACATAGTGCAATTATAAAAATATACAATTTATGCAAATTTTTAGAATACAGATAGGGGAAAACAGACGATGAGAAGCATTATTTTCGATTTTGCCGATAATAATGAACAAAATCTATATATACAGATTTTTGATTACATAAAGGGTAAAATTCTTTCCGGCGAGTTTGAGCTCGGCACGAAGCTGCCTTCGCTACGTCAGCTTGCGAAGGAAAATGGTATCAGTGTCACTACTGTTGAGACCGCATACAATCAGCTGCTCGTAGAGGGTTACATAGAGAGCAGACCTAAGTCAGGCTACTATGTCAGCGATGATATATCTGGTGCGGTCGGAAATGGAAGTACAGGCGGAGAACTCACACTGGACGAGCTTCTCCCCCCAGAGAGCACCAAGACTGTTAAGGAGCGCTCGCTCATCTACGACGAGGAGAGTTTCGAGTTCTCGAAGTGGAAGAAGTGCATGAGCAAGGTATTCAATGAGTATGCCTACGCGCTGCAGTCTGAAGCTGATGTACAGGGTGAAGCAGCACTTCGCTACGAAATTGCAAAATATCTATATGCTGGCAGAGGGGTTAAATGCTCGCCAGATCAGGTTGTGATAGGCGCTGGCTCACAGCAGCTCGCAACACATCTCATACGTATTTTAAAAGAGCTTGGCATCAGCAACGCAGCGATGGAGTCTCCGGGGTATGGACCCGTTAGGGAGATATTCAAGGATGAAGGTGTCAGTCTATCTAATATCCCAGTTCAAGATAATGGGATCATGATTGAGCGTCTTCCGGTCAACATGCGAAGCCTCGTCTACGTGAATCCGTCAAATCAGTTTCCGTCAGGCGCTGTTATGCCTATTGGCCGTAGATATGAACTGATTAAATGGGCGGAAGCCAACGATAGCTATATCCTAGAGGATGATTACGATAGCGAACTCAGGTACTTTGGGAAACCTATACCAGCCTTACAAGGCCTCGATAGGTCGGGAAGAGTCGTGTATCTCGGCTCGTTCTCGTCGACACTTTTTGCATCGATTAAGATAAGCTACATGGTGCTGCCGAAGGAGCTCATGGAGATATTTGACAGAATCAAGAGCAAGTATTCGCAGACGTGTTCCAAGGCGGAGCAGATTTGTTTAGCTCTGTACATGGACAATGGCTATTACTACAGGCATATCAAGAAGTGCAGAAAAAGAAATTCTGAAAAGCTTCACACCACTATGGAGATGTTTAAGGAATATGGAGAAGGACTGATTGAGGCACTTGACTCTAAGTCTGGATTGGCGGTTATGCTGCGCATCAAAGCTCCTGTGCCGGTTGAACAATTATGCAAGGTAGGCAAGGATGTCGGGCTTATGATGAACCCTGTTACGGACCTCTGCACTGAGGAAGAACAGGTAGTGTACTTCTACTTCTATAGGGTGTCTGAACCGCTACTACGGCTGCTTATAAAGATGTTTGTCGGTAATATCAAGAAGGGAATGAGGAATATCAATGCTTAGAATATTAGTTAGCAACGATGATGGAATAGAGGCGCACGGAATCCGCACATTGGTACGTTTTCTTTCGCACATGGCAGAGGTATATGTTGTGGCTCCTGACAAGCAGCGGAGTGCTAGCGGGCAGGCGATTACGTTTGGTGGCAAAGTGACTGCTAAGCAGGTAGAGATGGATGGAGCCAAGAAGGCAATCGCCTTATCTGGAACTCCTGCAGACTGCGCTAAGTTCGGTATAGATATGATGAGGGAGGCGGGGACGCCACCAGACTTTGTCATAGGCGGAATCAATCACGGCGGAAATGCTGGTGCAGATATAAACTATTCCGGAACGTTCGCGATTGCAAACGAAGGCGCTATGAACGGGTATAGAGCGCTTGCACTGTCCGTGACAAACAGAAAAGCGACGCACTTTGAATTCATCTGCGAGATGATACCAGAGCTGCTCGAAGTAGCGAAGAAGCTACAGCCTGGGAGCATTCTCAATGTAAATGCACCTGACCTTCCCAAGTGGCAGATTAAGGGTGTGAGGTATGCCGAGGCTGGCATCTGTGGTTTCAACAACAAATTTGAGAGGGTCATGGAAGAAAATCCGGATGACGAGGATGAGGAGCGCGAAAATAAACCTTTTTCAGAAGGAGAATATAAGTATAACGGTGAGGTGACGGACGGCAGCGTTCAGCCGTCAAATACCGACCTCTACTGCCTGGCAAATGGATATGCGACCATCACTCCATATAAGGTGAACCGCGTGGATAACGGCTTGCTCGCAAAGCTCCGTGGTCTTAGCTCGGATAGTACAATGTGCATAATCATGGATGTCCAAGGGCACACAGTGTCAAAGGTTCGTAAGAGCGAGAAGTTCATGGGGAACATATTAAAGCTAGCAAAATGCCTCAGAATACTAGAACTTCCAACGCTCCTAACAGAGCAGTTCGGACACGATACAGAGCCAGTTTTAGGTGAACTCAAGAGTGAGTTACATAGCTTTGAGAAGCTGGATAAGGTTGATTTTGACTGTACATCTTCCCCAGACATGGAGAGCTTGCTACAGTCTCATAAAGGTAAACGCATTGTGCTCGCTGGCCTAGAGGCACATATTGGGATACTGCAGAGCGCTAGGAGCCTTATAGAGAAGGGGTATGACGTTCAGGTCATCAAGGATTGCTGTGCTTCCAAGCAGAAGGATGACCTCGAGGAGGCGATGAAAACACTCAGGGATATCGGATGCACGATTACAACTTTAGAATCATTCATATATGATGAAATCGGTAGTACAACCAACTTCTCATACAGGAAGGTGAAGAAGGTTCTCGAAGCATAAATAAAAAGTTATGTGGCTGATATGATAATAATTGCTAGAAAATACACGTAAAAAATGTTATTATATTTTGCATTGGCGCTCAGCGTAGAGCTATGGAGCGTTAAATTATATAAGCGCTACATGGAGGTAATGGCAGCGCAATTAGGTAAGGACAGGTGGTTTAAGAAATGAATAACAACAAAAGATGGTTGTACCTCGGAATGGCGACTATTTCAACGCTGTTCCTCGGACTTATTTACGCATGGTCACTGTTTAGAACTCCTTTTGCAGAGGTATTCAAGACATGGACAGTAGCACAGATGTCGATGACATTCACTATATCGATGATCATGTTCTGCTTGGGCGGACTCATCGGAGGTCATCTCGGCAAGGTTTTCGGTGTAAAGCTCAGAATTCTCATCTCTGGAGCACTGCTTCTCATCGGATTCTTTATGGTTTCGACTTTGAATCCAGCAGATGCTTCAGGAAGTCTCACGAAGCTTTATATATTCTACGGCGTATTCGGTGGCGGCGGCGTAGGTGTTGGATATAATGCCGTTATCACCACTATCACTAAGTGGTTCCCAGACAAAGTTGGTCTTGCTTCGGGAATCATGCTCATGGGATTCGGTCTAGGTGGACTTGCCCTCGGAAGTGTTGTAACTAAGTTCATTGCGAAGTATGGAATTTTCTCAACATTCAAGATTCTAGCTATCACAATTTTCATAGTAATGGTTGTTGCAGCTATTATCATTAAGGCTCCAGAAGCGCCTGCAGCAGGTGCAAGCAAGGCTGCAGCATCTGATGACAAGGTTCATCACTATTCAGCTGCAGAGATGATGAAGACAGGCAGATTCTGGGTGTTCTTCATCTGGGCTGTTGCTCTCAATTCGGCAGGTCTGATGGTTATCAACAGCGCAGCTAATATCTCGCTTGCTTACGGTGGATCTGCGGTACTCGGAATGATCGTTTCGCTGTTTAACGGAGCAGGAAGAATCGTTACAGGTAATAACTTTGATAAGTTTGGCAGAAAGACGACTGCTATTGTAAATAACTTATTTATGTTTATAGCAGGTGTCCTGCTTGTAATCGGCGGCATGAGTCATTCGCTCATCGCAATCGTCGTTGGGCTTATCTTCGTAGGTCTAGCTTATGGAGGAACTCCAACGCTCACATCTGCATACATCAATAAGGCGTTCGGACATAAGTATTTTCCGACTAACTTCAGTATCGCAAACTTCTCTCTAATCCCAGCAGCTATTATCGGACCTAATATCTCTGCTAAGCTGCTCGAGGCTGCGGGTGGAAAGTATGATTCGAACTTCTATGCGCTAATCGTATTCACCTTGGTAGCATTCGTGCTATGGGTTGCGCTTAATGTGACGAGTAAGAAGAGCGATAATGAGGGGTATAAGTAAGATTTAATTATTGAGAAGATTTATCTGATGAATTAGCAGAAAAAATAAATATAAATCAAAGAATCAGCAATAGAGTAGTAACATATGCATTTCATGTATTACAAAATCTACAATTGCTGATTTTTTTATTTTGCTCGATTTTTTAGTATGAAAAAGTGTAAAATCAAGCTAGGGCTAGTAGATATAGTTAATGAAATGATTAGTGTATACATGACTAGAACTATGGAGATACTTATGAAGAGAAGGATTTTGATCGTTGAAGATGATAATAGCCTAGCCGAATTAATAAGGATATATTTAATGTCTGAAGAATGGGAAACAGAAGTTGCATCTACAGGGTGTGATGCAATAGCCATGATGCTAGAAGATAAGTTTGATTTAATTTTATTAGATCTGCTATTACCAGACATTAGTGGTCTAGAGGTGTGTCTTAAAATTAGAGCGTATTCCACCATACCTATTATAATGGTAACGGCTCTTGAGGATTCTGCCCATCGAATATATGGCTTAAATATTGGCGCAGATGATTACATAGTAAAACCCTTTGAACCGTATGAACTGATTGCTCGGATAAAATCACAATTTAGAAGGACTTATGAGTATTCTAAAAAAGATAGCGAAAAAAACGATTATGAAAGGGAAATTAGTGACTTAAAGTTAAGTAAAAAGACCCATAAAGCATACTATAAAAAACATAATATAGATTTAACACCAAAGGAATTTGAAATACTATGGCTTCTTATGGAAGACCCTGACAAGATTTATAATATGAATGATATTCACTATGAGATATGGGGTGATCAAGTGTTAGAGTCAGAAGTAAACCCAGTCATGGTACATGTTAGACGAATAAGAAGCAAATTTGAAAAATATGGAGCAGATTCAATTATAGCCACTGTGTGGGGAGTGGGGTATAAAATAAATGTTTAAAAATAAAGGATATCTTATAGCGACAATTATTCATCAAATCATATGGATTATTACAAGCTCTGTTATAAGCATGATTATATATGAAGGTTTGGACACAATTGTGTATAAAAATATATCAGGTAATCAATTTAATGGCTTATATTCCGCATATTTTAGCTTTGGAAGATACGGAATAATAGTCTTGCTGTTGTTAATAATAATTTGTGGAACTTTCTATATTCAGAAGAAGCGTTTTGACAAATATAATAAATACATCGAGTCTGGATTGATGTATTTAACACAAGAATGCAATGAATTATTAGAATTTCACGAATCATTATCCGCAGAAAGAGATGTGTTTATTGAGCTAAGGAATTACAATAAGGAATTAGAAGAAAAGTATGAAAAAGAATATCAGGAGAAGACAGATCTTCTAACATATCTTGCCCATGATATTAAAACTCCTATTGCAAATATGATGGGGTATATTGTATTGCTAAACGAAGAAAAAGACATCTCAGAACAGAACAGATCAAAGTTCATTAATATCATTTATGAAAACGTGAAATATCTAAACCAGTTAACGGAAGAGTTCTTTTCGTATTTAAAATTCAGCTTAAATGATATACCTGTAAATTTAACAACTTTCAATATAGGTATATTTTTCAGACAATGGGAAGATGAAAAAAGAATAATAACTAAAAACCATAAACTAAAGCTAAAAGTTGCAGAAAAAGACTTTATAGATGTTCAAATGGATACACAGTTGCTTTTAAGGATTCTAGACAATCTAACAACAAATGCAATCAACTATTCTAGCAATGATTCAGATATAGAGGTAATTGTAGATATAGCAAATGACATGCTTAATATCAATATACTTAATAATATTAAAAAAGATGAGATTGTAAACTGGGGCGTGGTGAAAACGAAATTTTATAGGGGTGACTTATCGAGACGAATAGGTGAAACTGGATCAGGGCTTGGACTTGCTATTGTAAACGATATTGCAAATCATCTTGGTGGTAGTTTTGAAATTAATGAAAGTGAGGGGAAAGTTTGCGCAAAGGTGATACTACCCTATAAACGATAAAAAGCAAAGAAAAAGCAAGAAATAATAAAAGAAAATGTAATCAATATAAGTAAAGGATATCCTACAAATTAATAGAGGATATCCTTTTAGTTTTATTGACAAGAAAATGGAGGAAAGACATGAAGAAGCTTATTGGTGCCATAACGGTTTTGCTAATTATGATAATTAGCATTGGTAAATTCTATGAAGAAGATGACGTTTTCTTAAATTATTTTCTTCATGAGTTTGACACTACTATTAACATAACATCAAATGAACATGCAAATAAAAATTCAATTATAAAACTTGAAGGGATAGCCCAAAATAATAATATTAACTTCATAAAATCTGAACGAAAACCAATGAATGGTACCAGAGAACGCCAAACTTTAAAATTATATATTTATTTAAATGATGCAAACTGGTTTCAGGATAGCTATTGGAATATCAAGATAAATAAAAAGGAGAATAAGCTAAATAAATTCTCTAGAGGAGAAATTAAAAGTTTGCTTACAAGAAAAAAAGTTCAGTTAAAGTCTTTTGAAAAAATGAATGAAGTAAGTTTTAGTGGGGATTATCATGTAAGGGGCACGGAAAAAGAAATAAATGAATTTGTTAAAGAAATTAATAAATCAAAAGAAATGACTGCGGTGATTGATAAAAGCTATGTTGTGACAAGTGGAATCACATGGAACCAAGTGGTTTTATATATGATACTTGTAGGATGCATTATATCCATATTCGTTGTTTCGTGCATCCTATTTAACAATCTAATTTCGAAAGAATTGGCTGTTGAAGGACTTCTTGGTTACAACAACTTTGGGTTATCAATAAGAAAAACAATTGATATCCTATTACTTCCTAGCTGTATAGGAGTAGTGGGCTCTATAGCATTTATTCTGCTATTAATAAATGCATATATGAATTTTGAATGCGTATTTCTTATGAAAGATATATATGTGGCTATCATTAAGATAATTGCCGTGCTATTTTTTGTCGAGTGGATTCTGTTATATAGAAAGATAAAATCAATAAATTTAATTAAATGGTTAAAAGGTTACAGAAAATACTCTATCAGAAACTCTAAACTAACGAAAATAATTGTGACTGCTATAACCATATATTTTGCAACTATAAGTGTCATGTCTTACAAACAATACATAAGTCTGAGAGGGTGTCTTGAAAATTGGAGAGATTCAAAGCATTATACGAATACAGCTTGTACTTGGTCATGGGCTTATGTCGAAGATGATGACAAGTTTAATAATGTAGTTGCCCCTAAACTAAATAAGCTTTGGAATCAGCTTGATAACGAAGGGGGGATACTTTTCTTTGCACCTAATCCAGAATATGGAAGCACTGGCTATGATGATAAATATATGAAAGATCAAGCTTTTTATGGGAAATATGCGTATGTAAATGATAATTATTTAAGAACAACAAACATAGTGGACATAAGCGGGAACAAAATAAATAGGAATACAGTAAATGAAAATGAGTGGATTATATATGTGCCAGATGACCTAAAAGTAAGCAAAAAGGATAAAGCAAAAATCCGAGAAGATCATAGATTTCAAAGCCTAAAAAAAGAGAATTTGAAGGAAAAATATATTTTAATAAAATCTAATCAAGAAACATTTTCCTATGATACAAATAAAAGGATTGATAGAGCTAAAGTTAAGGGGTACGTCCTAGTTGCAGTTCGAGGATCGGATATGTCGCCATACGAAGGAGTGAAGTTACCAGTATTAGTAAATGGGCAATTTCATCCATATGTTCTTCATCCAGAAAAGCCATATGATGAAATAAAAAACATTGCTAAAAAAACTCAAGCAGAACAATTTATATTATATTCAAAGTCTGTTTACAACGAAGTTGTGGATATGATTAGCTCGTTTAAAATAGAGTTTATTATATATTTAATAAGTTCAATTTTATTAATGATAATCCTATTCATTTCGCTCAAATTAGATAATGATACTTATTATTATAAAAACAGACAAAAAATTGCTGTATCAAATCTTTTAGGATACCGATTTTATGATGTACATAAAAATAGATTGGCAAGTATCATCAAGGATAATATCGCAAGTTTAATCGTAGTATGTGTATTGATTATGTATCCTAAAATTACAGGGTCATTAGATATTTTTGAGCCACGGGATGGATGGGTTAATTCACAAATTGCTGTAAATATAGTAATTGGAGCACTCTTCATATTGATATGTTCTTGCATTGAACTGATTCTACTTTTAAAAAACGAAAATATGGTTACAAAAAGGCTAAGGGAGGGTAATTAAATGAATGATTCGACTAATCTACAAATATCATTAAAAAATATAGCAAAGAGATATAATAATCATAAGGTTTTAAATAATATTACCCTAGATATATATAAAGGAGATTTTATCTGCATTTACGGTTTGAGTGGAAGTGGAAAATCCACATTACTCAATATTATTGGTGCGCTAGAGGACTTCAATAGTGGTGAATATAAATGTTTTTCTAAACTAAACCCTGCTAGGAAAAAGAAAGATGCAGAACTTTTAAGAAGAGAGAAGATTGCCTATTTGTTTCAGAATTTCGCTCTAGTAGATAAGATGACTGTAAAGGAGAACATGTTATTAGCTACAAGGTATGTTAAAGAGAGAAACAAAGAAGAAATAATAAATTCAGCATTGAATGAATTAGGGGTGCTAGATAAAATAAATGCATATGTATATGAACTATCAGGAGGGGAACAGCAACGAGTTGCTATGGCAAGAAATATGGTGAAACCATATGATATATTGTTAGCTGATGAACCTACAGGTTCCTTGGATATAAAAAATAAAAATATTGTCACCAATAAACTCATTGAACTTAATGAAAAAGGTAAAACGATTATAGTTGTGAGCCACGACGCTGATTTTAAAAAAATTGCCAAAAGAAATTACCTAATAGAAGATGGTATGCTCAAGGAGTTTTGAAGCGGAAATACTAGTAATGAAGAAATTAGAAAATATAAAACTCTATAGCAACTCTAGATTTAAATAAATATGCATTAAATTAAATAATAAAAGCAAGGTCCGGTACACCACTAATAATGTGCCGGGCCTTTGGTACAAATAATACATTTTATTTTAAAGAAATCATAATAAATACAATCGGATTTCTTATGCCAAATGATATATACTTCTATTACAGACATGACTTAAGGAGGGTATACCGTGAAGATTCTAGTTTGTGACGATGATAGAGAAATCGCTAGAGCTATAGAGATATATCTAAATAATGAAGGCTTTGAGGTTGTGAAAGCCCACGACGGATTCGAAGCGCTTAACGTGGTGAAAAGCGAGGATGTTAAACTCGCCATCATGGACGTTATGATGCCTAAGCTCGATGGAATTCAGGCGACGCAGATGATTAGAAATGAAAAGGATATTCCTATTATCATGCTGTCTGCAAAGTCCGAGGATTATGACAAGATTATCGGGCTCAATATCGGGGCAGATGATTACGTTACCAAGCCTTTTAATCCAATGGAGCTTGTTGCGAGAGTTAAATCGCAGCTTCGCAGGTATACTCAGTTCGGGAATGCAAAGGAGTCAGCTGAAGAAGGTATCTATAGAGTGGGCGGACTCACCGTGGATGACAATAGCAAAAAAGTTACTGTCGACGGGCGAAGTGTCACGTTGACAGCTACTGAATTTGGCATATTGAAGCTTTTAGCGCAGAGTCCTGACAGAGTGTTTTCAATGGAGCAGATATATGAATCCGTATGGGATGAGCCTGCTTACAACCCGGAGAATACAGTTGCTGTGCATATCAGACACATCAGAGAGAAGATTGAAATAAATCCTAAAGACCCTAGATACATCAAAGTTGTATGGGGCACAGGATATAAGCTTGAAGGAGATAACTAATGAGGGAACAAGTCGTAAGGGACGAGTTTCGTGGACTTAAATCCAAATTCGCCACCTTGGTGGCGACTGTGAGCATGGTGTTCCTCATCGTCTCAGCAAATAGAATTATCGTATATGAGGCGTATACGAGCGAATACTTCAACAGATATGTTGACAAGAATAAGCTAGTTGGCATACTGACGACGAATTTCATACTTCTCATAGTGTTCGGTGCTTTTACGATTGCGGGAGTGATATTCGCGATATATTTCGCTGGCAAATATGACAGAAAAGGTAGGGTTCAGTTAAATCTGCTCGACCGAATATTCCCGGAGCTACGAATTCTAGGAATTTTTATAATGGGAGTTGGTGTCGCTGCCTCGGAAGAAATATTCTACGTATATATCTCGTCAGGAAAATCGCTTGACCACATACTCAAGACCATTGTAAAGAAAGGATTTTCAGTCAAGGAACTCACCAAGCAAAGTGATATGCTGCTGGGTAGACAGTATTCGACCTTTAAACCAGAGTGGGTGCAAGGTTTCGGCTCGCTTGCGATGATGACCATCTGCTTGCTCCTTGCGATGATTCTGCTCACATCGCTAGTAAAAAACATCAAGAATGATGATTTCTTTGAACGCTCAATCATCGGAAAAGTTCTGATGGGTATATACAATATATTCGTGTCGAAGGATATCACGATGAAGAGGCTATATCTCCTCATAATTGCGATTTTTGCACCTGTATATATCTGGCATGGATGGATTTTTGTAGCGATGATTCTAATAATCATATTCGTTCCGCGGTACTACCATGACTACGCTAGAGTAAGACAAGGTCTAAGAGCTATTAAGGAAGGCGACTTCGATAAGAAAGTTGTCGTTAGACATAGGGGCGAGTTC
This sequence comes from Mogibacterium diversum, assembly GCF_938028775.1. GTDB lineage: Bacteria > Bacillota > Clostridia > Peptostreptococcales > Anaerovoracaceae > Mogibacterium > Mogibacterium diversum_A. The sequence goes on along the minus strand of NZ_CALIZG010000016.1, from coordinate 22,389 downwards.
GAGCGTCTTGCAAATGACATAAATGAAATCGCCAAGGCAGAAGAGATTGCCCTCGAAAATGAACTGCGAAGCCAGAGGCTACGTAACGAACTCATTTCCAACGTATCGCATGATCTAAAGACGCCACTTACATCGATGGTTACTTACATAGATTTACTCAAGATACAAGGGCTCGATAGTCCGGATGCGATGTCTTACCTCGAGATTATCGATCAGAAGACAAAGAGACTTCAGAAACTGAGCGGCGACCTATTTGAAGCGACTAAGGCATCAAGTGGGGCCATGCCTATCAATATTGAAGTTATTGACCTAAACGGTATGGCTCAGCAAGTCGTCGGTGAGCTTAACGATATCTTCGTAGCCGCAGATGTAGAGGTTCACTGTGAAAAGAACGATGAACACGTATACGTAAATGCCGATGGGAAGATGCTATGGCGTGTAATCGAGAATCTGCTGACCAATGTCAGCAAGTATAGCATGCCTGGGACTAGAGCATATGTGAAGGTAAGAGAGATGGGCAAATTTGCTGCACTCGAGATCAGCAACGTGTCGAGAGATGCTCTCGATATGGAACCAGATGAGCTGATGGAGAGATTTAAGCGAGGCGACAAGTCCAGAAATACTGAGGGCAGTGGACTAGGTCTTGCTATCGCCAGAGACCTGATGCACATGATGGACGGAGATGTCAGACTGGGAATCGATGGAGACCTGTTTAAAGCGAGGGTTCTGATTCCGCGTGTTGGGCAGAGGTAGGAGATGGAGGAGTCCGTGGGAGTATCATACGCAGACAAGTTTATAAGTTTTGAAGGTGCACTAACGGATAGAGATATAAAGACCTTGGTGTCAGAGAGCAGGAGCGATACTATCCTTCAGACGAATTATATGCCACTCGACACAGCTACTCTGCAGGAACTTAATAGAAGATATTTTGCTAAATTTAGAGATGCAACCTTACGGATCTATTGTTCGCATGACTGTGATATCAAGGCTATTGAGTGTATGAGCGAGGTTAGACATCTAATTGTCGAGTCATCAACAGAAATCTTGAATTTGGATGTCCTGTATGAACTTAACAATCTGCGTAGCCTGTGCATAGAGGCCCCGAAGATTTCTGACAAGGATTTTCTAAAAAGACTTCCTTCAGGTCTAAAATCTCTGGATCTTAACATCTCAAGCAAGGCATTTGACTTAAAGAACCTTAATCGCTTCATCAAATTAGAGATACTCAGCCTACATAAGTGCTGTAAAAACCTAGGAGTTATATCTGAACTTAAACAGCTGCAAGCGTTAAAGCTACACGGAATTACACCGGAGTCGTACGCGTATATAAATAGCCTGCCAAAACTAAAGAGGCTTTCTATTAGTGGAGGGAATGCTGGAGATTTATCAGGAATATACGGAAACGAAATGATTACAGGGCTGTATTTGTTCAGACTTGCGAAACTTGAAAATTTATCGGTACTGGCAGGATTGCCAAATCTCCGCACTGCTGAGATAGGGCAACTAACAAATGTAAAGAACTTGCCTAATCTGTCTAAGTCACATATTGAGAATCTGTGTTTCGAAAACATGAAGGGGCTTCTAGACTTTACATCCTTAGAGGCAGCTCCTCATATCAAAACAGTTACTGAGACTGTCTGCCCTACTACGCTTGATGTAGATACGATTTTACCTGTCTTAAGAAATGAAAATCTAGAAAAGTGTGCGTTCTATACTAGCAGCGAGAAGCGTAACAAAGCGATTTCGCAAGCGATTGAAGCGCATGGTAAAGTTTGCGAATCAAATGTATATAAAGTCAGGCGGGAATTGTTCCCTGATGGTTGGATGTAGCTGGTATTTACAATTATGTTCTACTGCTTTAGCGCGTCGGCAATAGATTAATAGGTGTCGTTAAAAAAGCGCAAGCAATTGCAAAACGAAATAGAACATCAACTGTCAGAGTTTTAAGAAGTGCAAAATTTTCAAGAGAGTTGTGGAGAGGTACAGGTGCAACGCTTATGAATTTCGGTGCATCAGTTCTAGGTGTTGATAATAAATCAATGCTCCTTCTAGATGAAAGAAGGTGATATTATGTCTAAAAGAATGATGTTAAAATTTGGTATATGTGTATTGTTTCTCGTATCAGTTATATGTGCCATATCACTCAAAAATGAATCAATAAAATATGCCTTTACAGCAGTGGCGTATGTAATTATAGGTGTATATAACACGATTGACTACAAGTCTTATGGCGAGAAAAGCTCCTTAGCATTCGCGATTATGTTCTACTGCTTTAGTGCATCAGCAATAGCATTCGCTATAATATCAACTATAATGGCATAGCGGAAACTACATTTAATTAATATCGACTAGGGATTGGCAGCGCCAATCCCTTTTATAATGCAATAATGCAAAAACTTTAAAAACGCATAAAATACGAACGGTTATACTCAAATGTTCGGAGATACTTCGGCAAAACACTGAAATTCCGCATAAAAACCTACAATAGACACAATAAAATACGGATTTAGAAAGCCTTGATTGTTGACATTGATGACGCATGTGATAAATTTAAATTACGACATAAATAGAGATTGTATCCGCACTGAGGAAGCTGAAATTATCGGCTGCTAGAGCGTTAGAAACATGTTGATTAAAGGCGAGTAAAAGACTCTCGTGTTGATAATTAAAGATGGAGGTAAGAGAATTATGAAAAAAGTAGCAGTAATCATGGGTAGCGACAGCGATCTGCCAGTAGTTGAGAAATGTATCGATGAGCTAAAGAAATATGAAATACCGACAGAGGTTCACGTGTACTCTGCGCACAGAACACCAGATGAAGCGATTGGATTTGCAAAGACTGCTGAAGAGAATGGCTTTGGGGTTATAATTTCTGCAGCAGGCAAGGCAGCACATCTCGGTGGAGTTCTTGCGGCAAATACAGTCCTGCCAGTAGTTGGAATTCCGATTAAGGCTTCCGCACTTGATGGAATGGACGCACTCTTATCCACTGTCCAGATGCCACCGGGAATCCCTGTTGCATCCATTGCAATAGACGGCGCTAAGAATGCAGCTATATTCGCAGCTGAAATTCTCGCGGTTTCCGATGAACAGCTTAGGATCAAGCTCAGAGAAGAGCGCAAAAAGGCACACGATGCAGTAATTGAGAAGGATGCTGCAGTATGCGCAAAATTCAACTAAAATTTGCTTAGTTGTGGAGACTTAAGAATTGGCTAAAGGCGATTAGAATACACGGATTTCAACAGATAAATCAAAAGTATTTAACAGATTATATTTAAGGTTAGGAACAGTATGAGTGAGTTAAGAGAAGAATGTGGAGTAGTGGGCGTTTTCTCTCCAAGGGAGACGTATGAGATAGGCAGAACTGTCTATTATGGCCTTTACTCGCTGCAGCACCGCGGACAGGAGAGCTGCGGAATAGTGGTTAACGATGATGGTGTATTTGCCAGCCACAAGGATTTGGGCCTGGTAAACGATGTGTTTAACAACAGCACTCTCGATGAGCTAGGGGTTGGAAGCCTCGCTGTCGGTCATGTGCGCTACGGAACTACGGGTAAGAATGAGCGTGCAAATGCTCAGCCTATAGTTGTAAATCACATCAAGGGAAGCATGGCTGTCGCACATAACGGCAATATCGTAAATTCCGGCGATTTGAGAAGAGAGCTTGAACTTGAGGGCTCTATCTTCCAGACCACAAGTGACACTGAGGTAATCGCATATCTGATCACCAAGGAGAGACTCCGCACAGATTGTATAGAGAATGCGATCAATGCAGCGATGCATAGGTTAAAAGGTGCATATTCGCTGTGTGTGATGTCACCTAATAAGTTAATCGCCGTTCGTGACGATAGGGGCTTTAGGCCACTATGTTACGGTCTCACAGAAGACGGCAGATATGTCGTGGCGTCCGAGTCATGTGCACTCGATGCTGTAGGAGCAAAATTCGTCAGAGACATAGAGCCTGGTGAAATAGTTATTTTCAACCATGATGGTATTCGCAGCATCAAGGATCACTGTAATAAGAATTCTAAGTCAATCTGCATATTTGAATATATCTATTTCGCAAGGCCAGACTCCAAGATTGACGGCATAAGCGTTCACCGCGCTAGAGTTGAAGCTGGTAGGGCACTGGCGATTGACTATCCAGTCGATGCGGACATCGTAATCGGAGTACCTGACTCAGGACTTGATGCAGCTGTAGGATATGCGCGCGAGTCTGGAATTCCTTACGGCATGGGCTTTGTAAAGAACAAGTACATCGGCCGAACATTTATCGCACCTGGACAGGCACAGCGTGAGAAACTTGTAAACATCAAGCTCAACGTAATCGAAGAGACTGTGAGAGGTAAGAGGGTTGTCATGATCGACGACTCCATCGTTAGAGGAACGACTTCAAGGAATATCGTCGAGAAGCTCAGACATGCAGGGGCAAAAGAAGTTCACCTCATGCTGACAGCACCTCCGTTCGTTGATGAATGTTACTATGGCACCGACGTGTCGGACAAGTCACAGCTTATAGCTGCGAACCATACCGTGGATGAGATTTGCACGCTAATCGGCTGCGACTCAATCGGATTTCTTAAGATGGAAAGACTTCATGAGATGATCGGAACAGCTCCTAACGTTGGATACTGCGATGCATGTTTTGGTGGCGAGTATCCAGCTGGTAGAGCGACCACAGGAAAATTCAAATTCGAGACTAAGCTAAGCGAAAGCAAGAAAAAGGAGAACTAAGATGAAGAGCCAGAGCGAGAGCTACAAGGAAGCGGGAGTAGACATCACCAGCGGATATAGAGCGGTAGAGCTCATGAAGGAACACGTTGGCAAGACCATGAAGTTCGGAAATACAGCTCCTGTAGGTGGTTTCGGTGGACTGCTGCAGCCAGATCTCACAGGTATGAGCGAGCCTATCCTAGTAAGTGGAACCGACGGCGTGGGAACTAAGTTAAAACTCGCTTTCCTGCAGGATAAGCACGACACGGTGGGTATTGACTGCGTTGCAATGTGCGTTAATGACATCATCTGCGTGGGTGCAAAGCCTCTGTTCTTCCTCGACTATATAGCTTGTGGCAAGAACGTTCCTGAGAAAATAGCGTCCATCGTAAAGGGTGTTGCCGATGGCTGCATCCAGTCCGAGTGCTGCCTAATCGGTGGCGAGACTGCTGAGATGCCAGGCTTCTATCCTGAAGACGAGTATGACCTAGCTGGATTTGCGGTTGGAATCGTAGATAAGAGCAAGGTTATCGATATAGAGAAGGTGAGCGAGGGTGATGTCATAATCGGAATCGCATCATCGGGAATTCATTCAAATGGATATTCGCTAGTCAGAAAGGTTTTCGACGTTGAGAACGTAGATCTCACGGCAAAGAGAGACGACCTCGGTGGGAAGTCCCTAGGCGAGGCACTTATCGAGCCAACCAAGATTTACGTTAAGCCGATGACTGAGCTATTCAAGGAGATGACTCCGCATGCAGTAATGCATATCACGGGCGGAGGTTTTTACGAGAATATTCCTCGCGCACTACCAGAAGGCATGACAGCTAAGATAGACAAGAACAGCCTTGAGATACCAGCGATTTTCAAGGTACTAGCTGAGACAGGGAACATCCCAGAGCGCGATATGTTCAACACCTACAACATGGGTGTAGGTATGACTGTAGTTGTGCCTCGTGAGGACTCTGAGAGGGCACTCGAGATTATTAACGGTGCTGGCGAGAAGGCGTATGTAATCGGAGAAATCGTTAAAGGAGACGAAGGCGTAATTATCGAAGGATAATTAGCCTTGCATATACACGGTGGAGAGTGAAGATGAGTAGTTTTGCAAAGGTCGCAGTTCTAATATCTGGAGGGGGTACGAACCTGCAGGCTATCATAGATAGGTTGGCAGCAGGTGAGCTTCCGCATGTGGAGCTCGCACTTGTGGTTTCTTCTCGCAAGAATGCAGGAGGTCTTGATAGGGCTGAGAGAGCAGGTATAAAGCATGTTTATATCGGCAAGGAGAATTTTGAGCAGGAGCTCATAGAACTTCTAGATGAGCACGAGATAGACATCATCGTGCTGGCGGGATTTCTTAAGATTCTTAGCAGCGATTTTGTCAGCAGATATCCAGATAGGATTATCAATGTGCATCCATCACTCATCCCGTCGTTTTGCGGCGACGGCTTCTACGGACTTCGCGTTCACGAGGCTGCACTTTCATACGGTGTAAAGGTGACAGGTGCAACTGTTCATTTCGTAAATGAAGTTACGGATGGTGGCAAGATTATCGCTCAGCGTGCAGTAGATGTTAAGGGTGGCGACACGCCAGAAATTCTCCAGAGACGAGTTATGGAGGAAGCTGAGTGGAAGCTTCTGCCAGCGGCAGTCGAAAAGGTCGCAGCAGAGATAGTGGCAAGGAGAGGATAATGAATATTGCAGTAATTGGTGGCGGCGGTAGAGAGCATGCCATAATCAGGAGTCTAAAGCACAGCAATGATGTATCGCACATCTATGCACTTCCCGGCAATGGCGGCATCGCAGAAGATGCGGAATGCATTGCTATTGGTGCGAAGGACCTTGATAAAATCGTTGATTTTGCAGTAGAAAAAAAGCTAGACTACGTTGTCGTAGCTCCCGACGATCCGCTAGTTCTTGGACTCGTGGACATGCTCGAAGAAAAGGGAATTCCCTGCTTCGGTCCAAACAAAGCAGCGGCGATTATTGAGGGAAGCAAAGCATTTTCCAAGCAGCTCATGAAGAAATACGGGATACCGACTGCTGAGTACGAGATTTTTAGTGACATGAACGCTGCTCTAGAGTACGTAGAAACTTGCCCGATGCCGACGGTAATCAAGGCTGATGGGCTTGCGCTAGGTAAGGGTGTAATCATTGCTGAAACTCGCGAAGAGGCCAGAGAGGGACTCCGCACGATTATGGAAGACCATAAGTTCGGTGCGAGCGGAGATACTGTAGTCATAGAGGAATTCCTAGAAGGTCCTGAGGTAAGCGTGCTATCGTTCACTGACGGCAAGGTAGTTAGACCGATGGTTTCCTCGATGGACCACAAGAGAGCTCTCGATGGAGATAAGGGGCTCAATACTGGAGGCATGGGCACCGTTGCTCCTAACCCTTACTACACAGAGGAAATTAGCGAGCAGTGCATGGAGCAGATATTTAGGCCCACTATCGAAGCTATGGCAGCTGAGGGAAGAGCTTTTAAGGGCTGTCTATACTTCGGACTCATGCTCACCAAGGATGGACCGAAGGTCATCGAATACAACAGTAGGTTTGGAGATCCAGAGACACAGGTAGTGCTTCCGCTCCTAGAGGGAGACCTTCTAGAAATCATGAGAGCAACTACAGACGGCACACTGGCTGATGTGAAGTTCTCATTTAGAGAAGAAGCCGCATGCTGCGTAGTAGCTGCCTCAGATGGATACCCTGCATCATATGAAAAGGGATTTGAGATAAAGCTTCCTAAGGAGCATGAGCACATTTATATCGCAGGCAGTAAGCTCAAAGATGGCAAGCAGGTGACAAGCGGCGGCAGAGTGCTCGGTGTGGTGGAGACAGCTCCGACACTCGATGAAGCGGTGGATAAAGCCTATGCGAAGCTCGGAGAAGTGCATTTCGATAATATGTATTTTAGAAGAGATATCGGAGCGAAGGCGCTCGCAGCACGAAGATAACGGACGCTTAACTAAGCACTTATATTTAAAACTATAACAATAATAAATGACTGATTAGAGACAGGAGTAATGGCATGGTCAAAGCTTTATACGTAGAGAAGAAGCCGGAATTCGCAAATAGGGCAAAGGAGCTTATCAAGGAGTTCAGAGAAAACCTGCAGATTGCGAGCTTGACGAACATCAGAGTGATCAATAGATACCTAATCGAGGACTTATCAGATAAGGCTTTTGAAGAGGCGCGTGGAACGATTTTCTCAGAACCGCCAACTGATACTAGCTGCACGGATATGGACTTCCGTAAGCAGGTAGTGATTGCTGTAGAATATCTACCTGGTCAATTCGACCAGAGAGCGAGCTCGGCAGAGGAGTGCCTCCAGTTTATCGCTCCAGATGAGAAGCCGACAGTAAAGTCAGCAGTAATCTATATCCTGGAGGGAGAGCTATCCAACGAGGAGCTTGAGAAAATTAAGGATTATCTAATTAACCCAGTTGAGTCGCGCGAAGCTTCGCTTGGAGTTCCTGCTACACTAAAGGCAAAGTATCCTGAGCCAGCACCCGTTGCGACGATTAAGAACTTTATAAATTATACAGACGCAGACCTCGAGACTTACCTGGCGGCAAATTCGCTTGCGATGGATATCGAGGACCTCAAGATGTGCCGTGAGTATTTCAAAGAGGAGGGCAGAGATCCGAGCGTTGCCGAGATTAAGGTTATCGATACATACTGGTCAGACCACTGCCGTCACACCACTTTCAACACGACCATCAGGGGTGTTGTCTTTAAGGATGAAACTATCAACAAGACATTTAGCGAGTACCAGGAGCTTCGTAAGCAGCTAGGAGTACACAAGCCAATCAGCTTGATGAACGTTGCGACTATTGCGGTTAAGGCGCTCAAGGAGAACGGCAAGATGGTAGATGTCGTGGAGTCGGAGGAAATTAACGCATGCACAGTTGATTTCAAGGCGAATATCGACGGAGAAGAGCAGGATTGGGTTCTGCTGTTCAAGAACGAGACGCACAATCACCCTACGGAAATCGAGCCATTTGGTGGAGCTGCAACTTGTATCGGTGGAGCTATTAGAGACCCGCTATCGGGCAGAAGCTACGTATATGCAGCGATGCGTGTAACGGGCGCGGGAAATCCGCTCACACCTGAGTCAGAGACGAGGCCAGGGAAGCTTTCGCAAAAGAAGATTACGACAACCGCTGCCTCAGGATACAGCTCATACGGAAACCAGATTGGACTCACGACGGGGCTCGTAGATGAGGTGTATCACGAAGGATATGTGGCAAAGAGAATGGAAGTTGGTGCGGTGGTTGCGGCTGCTCCAGCAGAGAATATCAGGAGAGAGAGGCCAGAAGCAGGCGATGTTATCATCCTGCTGGGCGGCAGAACTGGTAGAGACGGAATCGGTGGAGCTACAGGTTCGTCAAAGTCTCACAGTATGGAATCGTTAGAGTCATGCGGGGCGGAGGTTCAGAAGGGCAACGCTCCTGAGGAGAGAAAGATTCAGAGACTGTTCAGAAACCCAGAGGCGACTACGCTCATTAAGCGCTGTAATGACTTCGGTGCAGGTGGAGTTTCAGTTGCCATCGGCGAGCTAGCAGATGGACTAGAAGTGACTTTGGACAACGTGCCTAAGAAGTACGACGGGCTTGATGGAACGGAACTCGCAATCAGTGAGTCTCAGGAGAGAATGGCTGTTGTAGTTGCAGCATCCGATGCAGATAAATTCAAGAAGCTCGCGGAGAGCGAGAATCTCGAGGCGACAACAGTAGCTACTGTTACAGAAAAGGCTTATCTCACGATGAACTTCAGAGGCCAGCAGATTGTAAATATTTCCAGAGAATTCCTAGATACTAACGGTGCGGAGAAAGAAGCTGACGTCGTGGTTGAGGGTGCTCGTAGATTCGATAAAGAGATACCTAGAGATTTTGAGAAAGGCATGAAGGACCTCGTATCCGACCTCAATGTCTGCTCGAAGAGAGGACTTTCAGAACGTTTTGACTCGACAATCGGCGGAAATACAGTCCTGATGCCTTTTGGCGGAATCAAGCAGAGAACACCTATTCAGGCTATGGTTCACAAGATTCCAATGCTCGAGGGCGAGTGCAGTACCGTATCGATGATGTCGTATGGTTTCAATCCATATATCCTAGAGCAGAGCCCTTACCACGGTGCATATCTTGCAATCGTGGAGAGTGTTGCGAAGCTCGTAGCAACAGGCGCTAGCTATGACCACATATATCTAAGCCTTCAGGAATATTTCGAGAAGCTAGGTGATAACGACAAGTCTTGGGGCAAAGCTTTTAGCGCAGTTCTCGGTGCGTTCAGAGCGCAGATGGAGCTTGGCATCGGAGCAATCGGTGGTAAGGATTCCATGAGCGGAACTTTCGAGGATATTCACGTTCCACCAACTCTTATTTCTTTTGCAGTAACTACAGATGAACTCTGCAAAGTGGTTTCACCAGAGTTCAAGGGCAGAGGGCACGAAGTTGTGTGGCTTAGACCAGAGCTTGGTGAGGACGGACTTCCAAAGGCTGAATCGCTCATCAAGAACTTCAAGCTGGTTAGAACACTCGTTGATAACGGACTAGTTGCTGCATGCTACACTCCTGGATTCGGTGGACCTGTAGAGGCTGTCTTCAAAATGGCAATCGGCAACAACATCGGCTTCGAGTTCGACGAAAGCATCTCCATGAGAGAGATGTTCGGTTATGCGTACGGCAGCTTTATCATCGAGACTAGTAAGGATATAGATTTGACAGCGGATATGAAGCTTCTGGGAAAGACGGTTTCCCGCGAATCCATCGGCAGCAAGAAGGGTCGCGTGCGCCTACTAGCTCTTAACGCGCTTTACGAGGACAAGCTAGAGCCTGTATATAGCTGCAATATGAGGACTTCAGAGGAACGAGTTCCTGAGATGATATATAGAACAAGAAGCGATGAAGCTCCAGGAAGCACTGTGGATAAACCAAGGTTCTTAATCCCTGTATTCCCGGGCACGAACTGCGAATACGATACGGCTAGAGCCGTTGAGAAGGCCGGTGGTGAGGCAGAGATATTCGTTGTTAACAACCTTACTGCAGACCATCTAAAGCGCTCTGTAAAGGAGTTTGCAGCAGCACTCGCTAAGGCGAACGTCTTATTTATCCCAGGAGGTTTCTCGGGTGCTGACGAGCCGGATGGCTCTGGTAAGTTCATCACTTCGTTCCTGAGAAATGAAGCAATTTCTGTAGAGCTCATGAAGCTGCTAAACGAACGAGATGGACTAGTTGCAGGAATCTGCAATGGATTCCAGGCACTAATCAAGCTCGGATTGCTACCATATGGAGAGATCGGCGTGCAGAAGGAAAACAGCCCAACTATAACATTCAATAATATCGGCAGACACCAGTCTAAACTCGTGAGAACTAAGGTGTGCTCGACAAGGTCACCTTGGCTTAGGAAAGCGAGCGTTGGACAGATACTGACTGTGCCAATCTCACACGGCGAAGGTAGGTTTGTAGCTAACACTAACGATATAGATACAATGCTCGAGAATGGGCAGATCCTGACGCAGTACGTTGATTTTGAAGGAAATCCAACTATGGACATCCAGTTCAATCCAAACGGTTCATCTATGGCTATCGAAGGAATACTCTCGCCAGACGGAAGGATTCTCGGCAAGATGGGACACTCCGAAAGAATTGGAGAGGGCCTATACAAGAACGTACCAGGGGAGTTTGAGCTAGGACTATTTGAGTCAGCGGTTTCGTACTTCAGAGGCGAAGAATAGGGATAGTGAAAAAACGTTCAGTTTAGTGCTGACATTGTGGCCTTCGAGTGTGATATACTACTTTTCGTAATACGAAGGTAACGTATGTATAATTAATTCAGAAAGGGAAACTGGAAAAATGAGTAAGGAAAGAATTCTTGTGCTTAATCTAGGATCTACATCAAGTAAGATTGCTGTATACGATGATGCTCAGGAGGTTTTTAAGGAAACAATCAGACATACACAGGAGGAGATGGCTCAGTTCGATGATGTGCTTGAGCAGTTTAACTTCCGTAATGAGAAAGTAAGAGAGGCTCTTGAGAGCAACGGTATCGGCGTTAATACACTTACAGCAGTATGCTCGAGAGGTGGAAATATTATCGCTTGCCCACACGGCGCTATTGGAATCGACCAGGAGATGATCGATTATCTGACGAGACCAGAGGACACAGCGAAGCATGCATCGCTACTTGGCAGCATGATTGCGTTTGATCTCAAAAAAGAGTTTGGAATCCCTGCGTGCATCTACGATGCAATCGGAACAGATGAGATGCAGGCAGTAGCAAGAGTTTCCGGCGTTCCGGAGATTCCTCGTTACACGGTTGGACACACTCTAAACACGAGAGCGATGGCTATCAAGTGCGCTGATGAAGTGCTCAAGAAGCCATTTGACGAGTGCACATTCATAGTTGCTCACATGGGTGGCGGAAGCTCGATTAGACTTTATCACAATGGTGTAAATATCGACTGCGTAAACGACGATGAAGGAAACTTCTCGCCAGAGCGTGGTGGGGCAGTAGGTTGTAAGGATCTTGTAAATTACTGCTTCACATCAGGTAATGATGCAAAGACTGTAATGAAGAAGTTCCACGGTGCAGGCGGACTCAAAGCTCATCTCGGCACTACAGATGCTATCGAGGTAGAGAAGATGATAGACGCAGGCAACGAGTATGCGAAGGTCGTATACGAGGCAATGGCATATGGAATCGCTAAGGATATCGCTAAACTATCTGCTCCAGTGGCTGGCAAGGTTGATAGAATCATCCTCACAGGCGGAGTCGCTTACTCCAAGTTCCTTACAGATATCATCGAGGGCATGGTAAGCTGGATTGCTCCAGTTGAGATGATGCCTGGCGAATATGAGATGGAAGCTTTAGCAGCTGGAGCTTTAAGAGTTCTGAAAGGCGAAGAGAAGCTTCAGGACTTCGGTGAAATTAAGGCTGCGGCAGTTGACAGAATCCGCATCTGCAAAGGTGTAGAGCCTTATACAACTCCAGCGAAGTAAGTCGCAAAACTAAGAAATTAGATGAATATATATCCTTGAGATTAATCTGAAAGACACCGACCATGATATTATGATGGTCAGTGTCTTTTTGGCTGAAAGCTGTTCGCGAAGTATAGAAAAATCAATATACTAATATATCTATATAAATTTTATCAATGGAGATTTAAATCGTCACTGATATATAATCCATGAAAGAGAAGGTGCCTTTGAACTAATGTGAGTCCATTCACTTAGTGTAGGTGTTTCAATTAATCTCATAAGTTATATCTGTTTGATTAAGAAAAGGGACAACTAGAAATGAAGAAAAAAATCTTTGCAGTGACAACTATTTTAGTCTTTGCTCTTTCTATGCTAACGGCATGTGGAAACAAATCCGAAGAGAAAGCAAAACCAGTGTCAGCGCCTGCTGTTAAAGAGAGACAGGTGTACGTAACTCCTAAGTGGGTTAAGAGTGTAATCGACAAAAACCAGAAGGGTTACGAAGATTATGTAGTAGCGGAAGTAGGCTACCCAGCGAAAGCCTCAAAGGATAAAGATTTCGTTAAGGGGCATATAAAAGGATCTATATATGTATCGGATCAGGAAGTTGAAGATGCAACTGGATCTAAGGAAGGTGCATACAACCTACTATCACCTGAGAAGGTAAGAGATAATATGCTTGCGCACGGAATCACTAAGGATACAAAAGTTATCCTTTATGGAAAGGATACTTCCGGTGTTGCAAGAGTGGCATTTGCATATATCTGGTGCGGAGTTTCAGATGTTAAGATTCTAGATGGCGGCATCGCTGCATGGGAAAAGGCAGGATATGAAACTGTTAAGGGTGACCCTGCGAAGCGCAAAAAGGCAACCGACTTTGGTGTAGCGGTTCCAGCACATCCTGAATATTATACAAGCATCCAGGACGTTAGACAGAAGCTTGGTAAGGACCCGAACTTCAAGCTTGTCAGCATCAGATCAAAGAATGAGTGGCTTGGAAAGACAAGTGGATACGACTACATAGATAAGGCTGGAGAGCCAGAAGGTGCAGTTTGGGGTAAAGGTGCAAACAGTGCAGCCGACGTAGCACAGTTCGTTAACAAGGATGGAACTATAAAATCCCTAAAGGGATTCCAGAAAGTATGGAAAGACTGCGACTTTACACTTGATAATCACCTAGCATTCTACTGCGGAACTGGTTGGAGAGCATGCCCACCATTCCTCGTACTATATCAGAATGGATATAATAATATATCAGTTTATGATGGTGGCTGGTATGAGTGGCAGATGCACGACGATTATCCAGTTCAGGTTGGAGATCCTAAGAGCTCAAATGTCAAGCACACAACTGCTGGACAGCTAGAGACTGGTAAAGCTACAAAGAAAAAGTAAGCAAAAATTTAGCTATAAGTCGCTGTTAGATTTTACTGACAGCGGCTTTATTTCATATATAATAGAAACGATAATAGATAATACTCAATTTGAATTTTTGAGAAGAGAAAGAGAAATGAAAATAAGAAAATCACACTTAATAATGGACTTTCTAGCCATCACCATGTTTGTTGGTGCATACTACTGCAAGATGTTCGCAGATACCAAGTTGGGTTTTGTGAGGTGGCTTAATTATAACGGTAGTAAGCTAGCAGCGGCAGTCCCAATTGATCGTATAAAATTCGTCACTTTCTTGATAATTGCAGTAATCGCTGTACTAGCAATTGGTAGAATTTTAAAAGGGAAAAGAAACTTTCGGATTGTAGATATAGCAATAGCTATTGTAACACTGATTGTGACAGTATTTTACCTATATGCCACGATCACATTCACATATGATTATTCAGAAGCGTACTTCCTATTGCTACCACTAGTTGCTCTCGGCACACTATTCACTGCGATACGATGCTTAATTAGCAGTAAGGTGCACAAAGATGAAAAATAAAAAGCTGTGGGTATTTGTCGGGATAGTTGTATTAATTGTGCTTATAAATCACTTCTTTGGCATATCTGAATGGTTAGGTGGAGATAAGGGGCTGAGCTTTCTAAAAAAGCTCGTTGAAGAAAACCTTATGCTCGCAATATTAATCTACATAATTGTAACCATAATTAGCTGCGTGGTTTTTGCTCTTCCTGGAGTAACATTTGCAATAGCAGCGAGTGTTCTCTTTGGCCCTATACTTGGAACAATTTGCTGCGTAATAGCGACTACACTTGGTGCTATGCTTGCTTTCTTGACAGGAAGATATTTTTTAAAGGACAGCATCAAACCGACCGTTCAAAAAAATAAGTATTTAAAAAAGTGGCTGTTCGATGAGTCAGGGCAAAATGAATTCTTCGTTTTGATGATTACCAGGCTAGTACCGATTTTTCCGTACAACCTGCAGAATTTTGCATATGGTATAACGGATATTTCATTTGCATCATACTCTATAGGTACTCTAATTTTTATTTTGCCGGGGACTGCGATGTATACGGTGGGATTCTCTGGTTTCACAGAGACCAGTGGAAATAGATGGGTGTACTTCGCCATATCCATTGCTCTTGCAGTTGTGGTAATCGGCATTTCTATGTGGTTAAAGAAAAAATATGTAGTCAAAGAGACTGGGGACAGTGACAGAGGCTCGGGGAAAGCACCGTATATAGGAGCTGACAAAGATTTTTCTCTAGATTTGACAAGGTGCATCCATTGTCATAAGTGTCAAAATAGCTGCAAGTTTCTTGCAAAACATAGAATAGATATTGGTGATAGTGATAAGCTTAATGATCTAGCATATCACTGCTTTCTATGCGGTGAATGCACGGCGGTATGTCCGATGAAAATTGACGGACGAGAAGTCGTATTGCGTTTTAGGCAGAGTGCGATCGATGATCTGGCAGGCGAGGAGCAGATTAGCAAAAGATATAAGGGCATGCTGCTTGAAAAGAGGAAGTATATATTTAAAAATTACAGACATGCTGGAAATGGGCACGCGGCCTTCTTCCCTGGATGCAATTTTGTATCTATGTATCCTAAAACCACGAAGCATGTTGTCGCACTTCTTAAAGAAGTAAATATAGGCGTCATTTATGATTGTTGCGGGAAACCAGTAGCAGAGCTCGGGCTTGCTGAAGATGAGCAAAGAATAATAAGTGATATAGATAATAGGTTGAGAGAATTAGGCATAAGCGAGCTTGTTACAGCCTGTCCAAACTGTTATGACTTTCTGGGAGGCAAGCTAGAAGCCAAGGTTGTGAGCATCTATGATAAGCTGGCTGAACTCGGCATTGGAGCAGAAGTCGAGGGTGGCAAAAAGATGTTTATGCCATGCCCAGATAGAAATAAGGGAGTGCTTTTATCTCAGATTGAAGAGAAATTTGCAAAGAAGCCTTTTGAGAAGATTGATGGAGTGCAGTGCTGTGGACTGGGAGGAAGTGCAGGAGCCTGTGAACCTGAGCTTGCAAAGAATATGACCAACAAGCTTGAGGATGGCATATGGGTATATTGCGCAACCTGTGCAGGTAAAATCACTCGTGATGGGCATAAAGATGTAAAGCATGTTCTTCCAGAAATTCTTGGAACGTGTGAAAGTCCAGACACAAAGAAATCATATTTTAACAGGGTGTTTACGAAATTCAAATGAAGCAAAAACTAGACAACATAAAATCAGATAGAGCTGTAATATTGTTCACTCGAATTCCAGAGCCTGGCAAAGTAAAGACGCGAATGATGCCTTATTTAAGCCCAAGTGAGTGTGCAGAACTTCAAGAATGCTGTATAAAGGATTCGTTGGAAATGCTTCGAGAAGTAGATGTGGATATATTCGTTTGTTATGAGCCTTCTGGGGACAGTAATTTGCTTGCAGAGCTATGTAAAGAGACAAATTTTATTGTTCAGCGTGGTGATGACATAGGGACACGAATGAAAAATGGTCTCAGCGATGTTTTCGATATTGGTTACAAGTCAGTCTTGCTCATGGGATCGGACATACCTGAGGTTAAATCGTCAGATATAACGGATGCATTTTCGCAGCTACAATCATGTGATACCGTCATTGGCCCTTCACAGGATGGTGGCTACTACCTTATAGGCATGAATGACATTAAACCGGAGTTATTTGCTCAATCATCGTATGGGCACGGCAAGGTGCTTGATGAACTCTTGCACATCGCTGCGGATAACAATATTCACGTTACTTTAGTGGCGGAACATCGTGATTTGGATACAAAAGATGATATTTTGTATTATAGGGAGCATATTCGACATCAACACCATCTTATGGAAAGTGAAGTAGGGAAATTCGTTACAAAGGTACTGCGGGTTTCTGTAATTGTTCCGACTTACAATGAGGAAAGGCGAATTGACAAGCTTATAAAGCAGCTTGATGACATCTGTGATGATGCTGAGATTGTCATAGTAGATGGCGGTAGCACGGACTCTACATTGGCTCATATTCCTGATAGATATCGTATTGTAAAAAGTGATAAGGGAAGAGCTCTTCAGCTAAATGCAGGTGCAAGGGCAGCTAGCGGCGAGGTGCTGTTCTTCATGCACGCTGACAGTGAGCTACCTAACAAGCCAATACATGAAATAAGAGAGGTTATGAAAACCCACAATGCAGGGTGTTTCGGCATAGAGTTTCAATCAGATAATCTGCTGATGAAAATCAACGCAGCCATTTCAAATGACAGAGCATTTCGTAGACAGATACCATTCGGTGATCAAGGCATATTTATGACACGAGAATTGTTTGAAAAAGCCGGTGGATTTCCAGAAATTCCCATTATGGAGGACTACCAGCTTTCGCTGACACTTAGGGAAATGGGGATAAGAATAGGTGCTACAAGAGGTAGAATTTGCACCTCTGATAGACGGTACCCGAAAGGAAATATGAAAAAGCTACGACTCATGTTCAAGATGTGGCTTTTGCGAAGAAAATACAGGATGGGGATAGATCCGTATCAAATTGCTAAAGAGTACAAGGATATTAGATAAATGAGCAAATCAACAATCGAAAGTGGACTAAAGCGAATAGCTGCCTCGAAACCATATAGAGAGGCTCTTGGACTCCCTGATGAAGTAACCGAGGAATACACCCTTTTGGCCCAAGGAGAGTACAATATCAACTATATATTTGCTCATCCTATAACGGGCAAGAAACTTGTTCTTAGGGTGAATTGCGGGTCCCAGATGCATTTAGAGAATCAGATAACCTATGAATATCGGGCACTAGAATTGCTTGAACGCTCGGGTAGAACACCTGCTGTTTATTATGTTGATGATACAAAGCAATTTATAAATAATGGCGTACTTGTAATGGAATATCTGCCTGGACACTCGCTGATATATGAGAAAGAGATGGATAAGGCGCTAGCTGTTTTAGCGGACATCCACAGCGTTAATATAGAACCTCAGAATAAAGGTGGGGAGACCGTAAGCATAAGTGGCACAACGCTACTGGCTCCGAGAGAACCTCTCAAAGCTATTCTTGAAGAGTGTGAGCAGATGGTTGCTAAGTTCTTTGATTATGAGCAGGCTGATATCATGATTAAACAAAAAATCAGAAAGCTACTCGACTACGGCTGGAAGAGATTCGACAGAAGAACTGGGGTGGCTCCGTATAACTGCATTATAAACACAGAATTGAACTCCACAAACTTCCTAATCAATGGACCTGGAGAACAGAGTTACCTTATTGACTGGGAAAAGCCTTTGTTCGGTGACCCAGCTCAGGACCTCGGTCACTTTCTTGCGCCGACTACTACTTTTTGGAAAACTGACACAATTTTTACGCCACAGGAAATAGATTATTATATAGACGAGTATATATATGCAGTTGCAGGCAGGTACAACACAGCTGAATTAAAGGAAAGAACTCACGATTTTGTACCTATAACGTGTCTCAGGGGTGTGACATGGTGTGCTATGGCATGGGTAGAATACAGACAGCCGGGTAGAGATATTACTAATGAAAGTACAGCGCGGAAGCTGGAACAGTACATCGATCCAGAGTTTTTGGATAGAATTGAAGAGTTAATTGAGGCATAACATGAATATAGAAAAACATGAAACTGAGAGTGAGAAGCGAAAAAACATAATAAAAAAGGCGGTTTTGCTGATTATACTATTGCTATGTATAATATGCTACATAGCCGTTCCAAGTATCCACAACACTATTAATAGAGTGTTTGAAATGTTCAAGAGTGGGGATTTTATGGTTGTGAAGGATTTCGTTAAATCATATGGTCCTTACGCCGCAGTTATATCGTTCCTTCTCATGATACTGCAGTCTATCGCAGCACCACTACCTTCATTTCTGATTACTTTTGCAAATGCAAATCTATTTGGCTGGGTGAAAGGTGCAATTCTTTCGTGGACAAGTGCTATGGTGGGGGCTACGCTATGCTTTTACATAGCTAGAATACTGGGACGTGACACAGTTGAGAAACTTACTAGCAAAAGAGGGCTAGAACAGATTGACGAGTTCTTTCAGAGGCACGGAAGAATGAGCATTTTGATTGCCAGGTTGCTGCCTTTTATAAGCTTTGATATCGTAAGCTATGCTGCGGGTTTGACGTCTATTTCTTTTATAGAGTTCATAGTAGCAACAGGCCTAGGGCAGTTGCCAGCGACGATAATATATTCATACGTTGGAGGAATGCTTACTGGAGGGGCAAAGCTACTTGTAACAGGTCTGTTTATCCTGTTTGGTGTGTCGGGAATAATTTTCCTCATCAGGCAGGTATACATAGAGAAAAATAAAGAAAAGTAATAGTAATTAGCGCATCACTTATGCGCAAAGGAGGGCAAAATGAATACTTATTATAATCCTGATGATTTGGCAAAATTCCCTACAATTGGTGAAGAAGCACCAGAACTATGGGATGCATTTCTTAAATACTATGGACCAGTAATGGCGGAAGGTGCACTTACTGCAAGGGAAAAGGCGCTTATAGCACTTGCAGTTGCGCATTCTGAGATGTGTCCGTACTGCATTGATTCTTACACACAGACACTTCTTGAGATGGGTGTAGATGAAGAAGAAATGACAGAGGCTGTTCATGTTGCAGCAGCTATGAAAGCTGGAATTACATTGGTTCACGGCGTGCAGATGAAAAACGTTGTTGGAAAGCTAGAGCAGAAATAGGCAACTCAGTTACTGATATGAGCTGCAACATGTGTTGCAGCTCATGCTCTTGGAGAAATATATAGGTATGAAAGATAGATTTAAAGAACTAGATAATGTGCCAGATTTTCAAGCAAATATTGAAGATCCAAAGGTGCAAAAAACGGATGATATGAAAGTGCTTCAGATTAACGTTGGCAGATTATGCAATCTTGCATGTAAGCACTGTCACGTTGAGGCTGGTCCAAGCCGCACTGAGATTATGAGCAAAGAAGTTATGGATGCCTGTCTCAAAACTTATAATAAATGGGGATTTGACACGATTGATATCACTGGTGGTGCCCCTGAAATGAACCCTAATTTTAGATGGTTTGTTGAAGAATGTTGCCGCATCAGCAATCATGTAATCGTTAGATCCAACATGGTTATCATGCTTGAAGAAGGCTATGAGGACTTACCTGAGTTTTATGCACGCAACAAGGTGGAACTTGTGGTTTCGCTTCCGCATTACAAAGCTAAGAAGACAAATAAACAACGTGGAGACTCTGTTTTTGAAGGTTCCATTGAGATGCTTAAGAAGCTAAACGCGCTTGGGTATGGTACAGATTCAGATCTCGTTCTCAATATGGTGTATAACCCGAGCGGTGCATTCTTTCCTCCTAATCAGCAAGCTATGGAGACAGAATATAAGGAAAAGCTGGGAAGAGAATACGGGATATCGTTCAATAATCTGTTTTGTATAACTAACAATCCTATCGGAAGATTTGGAAAATTTCTCGTTCAATCGGGTAATTTTGAAGGATATATGTATAAACTGTACGATGCGTTTAATCCTGAAACACTAGAGAATATGATGTGTAGATATCAGATTTCAGTAGGCTGGGATGGCAAAGTTTATGATTGTGACTTCAACCAAGCAGAAGGGATAGAGATATCTACAAAGCAGACGATTTTCGATATTGCAGACTCAGACTATGAAGTTAGAAATATATGCTTTGACAAACATTGCTATGCATGTACAGCAGGATCTGGTTCTAGTTGCGGTGGTACGACAGAGTAAGGAGGGCGATAAGATGGATAAGGGGAATATAGCTGAACTGTTTGGCAGAGGTCAGGATTGCGGACAGATTGTTGTGGAACATTTTGCAAATAAGATAGGTGTCTCCAAAGAGGAGGCAAATCGAATTGCTGCGGCATTTGGTGGAGGACTTGGTGTTGGTGAAACATGTGGTGCAGTAATGGGGGCAATGATTGTGCTAGGGCTAAAATATGGCCATAATGGACCTGACGATAATGAAAGAAAAGGTGAAATGAACGAGAAAAGAGCAGAATTTCTTGCTCTATGGAATGAAAAATATGGTAAGGTTCGCTGTGAAGAACTGCTTGGAAACAATATTGGCACACAAGAAGGGCTAACGAAGATACTTGATGAAGGGTTGTTATTCAGTTTCTGTCCTTCGCTAGTTGATGATGCTATTAAAATGCTTGAAGAACTAGCATAGGTGACTGTCATGAAAGCAGATTTTTACGATGCGTCCAACGAGGCGATATTCACACCTGAATCATTTTATGGACCAAGAGGTGATTTTGCAGACATCTGCATTCCTGTTCTATCATTTGAAATCCATGACTATATATTAAATAAGTTTGAATGTGTAAAGTGTGGACAGCTCATTGCCTGCAACATAAACACCCCTATATATGTGTTTGAATACGACAAAAAACGAATTGCATTTTACCAGTCCTCGATGGGTTCAGCGATAGCATCACATCAGTTAATAGAAGCAAATTGGATAACAGGTGCAGAAAAATTTGTTATGTTTGGCTCAGCAGGGACACTTGATTTTGAGCAAACTGATGGTAAATACATAGTACCAAGCAAGGCATATAGGGGTGAAGGCCTTTCTTTCTACTACTGTCCAGCAGGAGATTATATAGAAGTTAAGTGCTCAGGAGTTGTTTCTGATATCTTTTGTAAAGCAAATATCCCATATACCGAAGGTGCTATATGGACAACTGATTCGATGTATAGAGAAACAAAAGCATTAGTAGATGCCAGAAAGCAAGAAGGGTGCATTGCTGTTGAAATGGAGGTTGCCGGGGTGCAGTCTGTGTGCGACTTCCATAATTGGAAGTTGTACAGCTTCTTGTGTGCAGGTGACGTTATATCAGATGAAAGCTATAGTGTAGGAGAACTGTCTGAAGCAAATCACGGACTAGATAAACTAAATGTAGCATTAACGATAATAGAGGCACTTTAAATAGGGAGACTCAACTGGTGTGATAGTCTTAGTGTGTCAGCTAATCTAATTAAAATAGTAATATTTTGTGTTGGTGATATAGTATAAAATATAAGCGTCAAAAGATGCTGATCTGTCATAATTCAGGCAATATTGACAGCATGTATTATTTCGTGTACTATTCTTGTATACGCGCTGTTGTAGCTCAGTTGGTAGAGCACTTCCTTGGTAAGGAAGAGGTTCGGCAGTTCGAGTCTGCTCAACAGCTCCAATTATTTTAAATTTAATCACAATTCTAAGGAGGATATCATGGCAAAGCAGAAGTATGAGAGAACCAAGCCACATATCAACATCGGTACA
>NZ_CALIZG010000015.1:0-16376 GCF_938028775.1 Mogibacterium diversum | reverse complement strand
AAGATGGACAAGAAAGCGGAGCAGGAGCGCCTAGCGGAAGAGGCGCGTCTAACGGGGCAAAGTCAGTAGACAATTTTCAGAAAGCTCGAATTCGAGCTTTCTGTTTTCACATTAAGAAATTACAATATGTAAAATGCCACAAAGAACCTATTCAGCACCGGAGATAGCACAGCAGAACAGATAAACGCAGCCCTGTCAGATCTCGGTAAGTCATTTAGTGCGGGCGCATTTCATCCAAACCTAGAAGCTTCATGGAGGGCAAAGCTAAAGGAAGAGGTAAAGGAGCTGGATGTTATTAACATGTTCGGTATTAAGAGACCTAAGTCAATAGATGATAAAACATGGGAAAAGTACCAAGAGGATGTTACAGCTAAGGTGCTTCTGCTAGAAAAACAAGGCTGGCCTATAGAAAGTATTAAAGAATTTGGCAAGTATTTCAAAGAGATGCTTGGGAGAAAAGGTCAATCTTCCAATATGTCTGAAGCTATCGCATCTTGCTATAGAGATACTCAAATAGTCGGAACTAAAGCATTTGATAACATGTGGTATGCCTGGAAGGCAGAGGGCATATCTGCTTCCGAGAGCAAGAAGAAACTATCTGTACTGATGAAAATTACAGGGATGGACAAACTGGATGAAAAATCATCCGCAGACCAACTAAGAGCAGCAGCAGATAAGATAAACAAAAAGATGAAACCCGATGATAAGTTCTGGGGCAGCCTAGCTAGTACAGTAGAAAAAGCATATTATCCAAGCGGTATGAAAGGTGACTTAGGAAAGTAGCTACATCTGTTCAGATACGTAATATCCTATCAGCAGGCTAAATACATAGTGGATAACTACAAAGGGCGAACAGACGAAGAAAAGCTGATAAACTATATAGTAAAAGAGAAAATCTGGAACTGGACAGCGGAGGAGTCTACGAGGCTACATCTTAAGTCATATTATGACACTAGTGCAAAAAAGAATTTATACCCTGATGGACACAGTACAGTAAATGGAGGAATCAATCTCAAAGTTGTTACTAATGCTAGATTTCGTTCAGAGTTTATAATCAATGGGGATGGTAAATTTCTTACTCTTTTGGACGAGCATGCAACTCAGGATGCTAAGGTAAACTGTTCTAGCTTTAATTATGCACGTCGCAATGACAAGGTGCATACGGTGCTTGATGTGGATCCTGCTGGTGAAAAATACAATTATGAACCTCAATTTAGAGAGGAAGCTAAAAATGTGCTTGATAATAATGGAAATCAGGTAAAAGATAATAAGGGAAATAGTGGAGTATTTCAGGCACCAAAACTTGATGATATGTGGAAATATAATAAAGATATAAAACGTAGACAAGATAACTTCAAAAGAGAGGTATTTGCATGCATAAAACAATGAACTTAAAGTCTAAAATATTTATAGTTGTAATCATACTAATTATGTCAATCACTGTAATAAAGAAAAAGGTTATAGATCCGCAACCAATCAGAGAAATTAAAACTAATATGGTATACATTGGAGGAAGTGGGAAATATTATCCTAAAAGTAATTATTCACGGTATTATATTGAGTTTAAAGACAATAAAACGTTTATAATGATGTATGATGACAGCAGAGGAAAAGAGGAAGACTATTTTGAGGACGGTTATAGAAGCTATCCAGAGATTGAAATGTTTTTCGGTAGTTATGAAATAAAGAATGGGAATTATATTCTTACTATGGAAGATAGGGGTAAGGTTGAATTCAAAGGCGCAAATGCAGTAAAAGATAAAAAAATTAATGTGTTTTACCAAAAAAAGTATAAAGATGGGAAAAAATTGACAGAAACGATTTTTTTTACAAAAAGAGGGAATTATGTACTTGGTTACTCTAGAAACTCTGTGAAATCATATGATGAAAAACTCCCCTATTACTGGTTGTACAACAAATCCGATATAAAGAAACTTCCTAGTTCTGTAGAAGAATTCCGCAAACAGTTTAAGATGGACAAGAAAGCTGAACAGGAGCGCCTAGCGGAGCAGAGTAGATAGTATATTTGTATGATAGATTTTCAGAAAGCTCGTACTCGAGCTTTCTGTTATTCTTTAGTCGGCGCAAATTCATTCAGCCTCCAGCATATTCTCAATCCTTCTGCCCAGTGACAGGAGCACATCTACATCAGATATACTGCCTGTTGCAAAAGGGTTCCAGTTAGGGGACAGTAAACTCCCCCCTTCCCTGGCTCTGGCACGAAGTTTTATATCTTCGTAGTCAGTGAAGATATCTAGTGAGGCAGCTTTAGCGAAAAATTTAGAACTTGAGCCCTTGAATTTGCAAGAAGCTATAGTGCCCGAGAGAATCTCCGTATCGTCACACAGAATGGTAACTTCGCTTCCGTCAAGTATGACGATATAGTCTTTGACAAATCTCGATTGCAATTTTTTAGCTATATAAAAGCTGTAATTAACACAGGCAAAAATAATCAATATGAAAAGATTTGGATGTGACCTAGTCACATCACCGAGGTTAAGGTAGAACAAAATCAGTTGTATCACTAGGAGGGGCAGCATTATTAGAGCAGGGAAAAGAAGCCCTACATAAACATCTGACTTAGCCGTCGCCGCAGAAAAAGTATATCTCTCCATGTTAGTACCTCATAAATTACAAATAACTACCCCTATCTTATACCTAATAAATAGGAGTCACCAGAAATATTTTAGCTATGCTGTAGAAATATGAGCTGAGAATCAACAAAAGAGAAGCCAGCACATTGCTTGCTTCTCTTAACTCCTATCATCACAAATATATTCGTCCGTGCATCAACGGACCGAGGCTCTCTCTTCGATGTTCGTGTAGCGCGGGGATTATAGGGATCCTTTTGCCGGTATAATATCGATTACGAAAGCCGTAAACTCTTACCAATTTGTCGCTATGTCTATCTGCGTTGGATTACTTGTCGCAAAACCACCTGTATCGCATACGATACCAGTTCCAAGAGATGTTGGGACTAAAGAACCCTTAGGGTGAGTCTTGTAGCTAGCTGCAACCATTACATAGTTGCCTAGCATCTTAACTCCATCTGCTCTAACCCAGTAGTCAGATGATGAATATCCAAATCTACCCATAGCCGCTACAACTCTCGACATGTTGAGATTGTAGTAGGTTTCCTTGCCAGAAGGACCATTGTTGGTTCCCTTGGACTTAGAGAGAACACTTCCAGAATAAGTGTATTTTATGGAAGTAGCTGTGCGACTCGACTCGCTGTTTTTTGCTTCCTCTTCAGCTTTCTTCTTTGCCTTCTCATCCTCGACTGCCTTTATAGTATTAGTTCCAGTTGAAACTAAAGGAGCTGAATAAGAAGTGGTAGTTGCATGAGTAGCAACAGTGTCAGCTACTGAATCTGTCATAGTTGGGACAGGCACATTAGCTGCATCAACAGCAACTTCAATCTCAGTGCAGTCTGGAATGTCGGATTCCTGCTTGTGCTGAGCAGTTATCTTTGCGGGGATGCCTGTACGAGCTGAATCGGACTGAGTAGCAGCAGCGACGTACTTGCTCGTAGACACTACGAAGATGAGTAGTAGACATACGAGAGACACGA
Source organism: Mogibacterium diversum (assembly GCF_938028775.1). GTDB lineage: Bacteria > Bacillota > Clostridia > Peptostreptococcales > Anaerovoracaceae > Mogibacterium > Mogibacterium diversum_A. The sequence goes on along the minus strand of NZ_CALIZG010000015.1, from coordinate 12,805 downwards.
GGTGCGCTATCGATCTAATCTTTGCGTAATTCATACCGTCTCCTTACGTTCGGAATAACTTATGTTGCCTATTGTACCAAATAAATACATGAAAAATCTAAAGGCTATGTGAAAATTGCAACACGGCGATTATATAAAATCAAACACATTGCCGAGCGGATTACTAGGCAAAAGGGAATGCTTCGCGCCTGGTATTGTGATGCGTAGCATGACGATTTGCTTAATTTAAAATCGAATATATGATATGATTAATGTTAACTAAGAGTAATTTTGTGTGGAGAGCATGCTATGAATGATATGAGAAGCACGATTAATAGTGAGGCTATAGCTAACCCGTTTGGAGCTAACTCGTTTATCGAGAAGAAAGGCTCGGATTGTGGTCGCTACTGGTACAAGGACATTCGAGAGATTACGACGCTCAAGGACCTTCTTGCTGGAAGCGTTGAAAAGTACAGTGAGAGGCCTGCTTTTTGGGTAAAAGAAAAACGTGGTGGAGAATACATCCCCGTATCTTATGAGGTTCTAGGTCATGATGTCGAAGCCATTGGCACTATGCTGCTTGAGCTCGTAGATGATGAGAGACGCGTTGCGATCATTGGAGAGGGTAGCTATGAGTGGATAGCCTCATATCTTGCGGTTATGAACGCAGGACTTGTTGTGGTTCCAATCGACAAAGAGCTCGGTGGAGAAGAGATAAAGAACCTCCTCGATGCGTCAAACTGCCATACGGTAATCTGTTCATCGGAATGTGCCCCTAAGCTCTCTAATATCATAACAATCACAGATCTTATAATCACAGAATTTTACGGCGATAGAGTATCGCTCGAAGATGAGCCAAAGACACTTCTTGAGGATGCGACTAAATTTGAAAGGGCTGGTAGGAAGGTTCACCTATGGAGAGAGCTACTAATCAAGGGCGAGGATAAGCTTGAAGGAGGAGATACTTCTTTTGCAGATACTGAAATAGATCCAGACGAAATGGCGGTAATTCTCTTCACTTCAGGGACTACAGGCACTCCTAAGGGAGTAATGCTAACCCATCGCAATATCACAGTAAATATCATGGATGTGTGCCGCGTGGCGAATATCCATCCGTGGGATAAGACGCTCTCGATACTGCCTATTCACCACACTTATGAATGCACGCTCGGAATGTTACTCGTGCTATATCGCGGGGCAAGCACAGCGTTTTGCGAGGGCATGAAATATATCGTCAAGAATATGCACGAAGCTGAGAATACGGTTGTTATAGTTGTACCGAGGGTTCTCGAGATGATTCACGGCCGAATCATGAAGACAATTAAGAAGTCGGGAAAGGAAAAGACGTTTAGGAGAGCCCTAAAGGCTAGTCGCAGCGCGCGAAAGTTCGGCGTAAATGTGAGCAGAACTCTATTTAAGCAGATTATAAATGAACTCGGTGGCAAGCTCAGACTCGTAATTACAGGAGCTGCTGCGCTGGCGCCAGATATTTGTAGGGACTTTGAAGACTTTGGGATTATGGTGCTTCAGGGGTATGGAATGACCGAATGCACACCTCTGATTACAGGCACACCTCAGAGCGCTTCTAAGACGAGGTATGATAAATCTGGATCTGTAGGAGTGCCAGTGGAGACTGGAACTGTGCGTATCATTAACCCGGATGAAAATGGCATTGGAGAGATATTATTTAAAGGTCCAAATGTAATGCTCGGCTACTATAACCTCCCCGAGGCAACTGAAGAAGTGCTTGAGGATGGCTGGCTCAGAACGGGTGATATCGGATACTTCGATGCGGATGGATGGCTATTCCTGACTGGGCGCGCTAAGAATGTAATCGTAACGAATGCTGGAGAGAACATCTATCCTGAGGAAATTGAGGACTATATCAATAGACATCCGTACATATCTGATTCTATGGTATTTGCATCAGGCGAATCAGAGGATGTAGTTGCAGTACAGATTCTTCCAGATAAAGACGAGATAAAGGATGAACTCGGAAGTATTCCGTCAGACGATGAGCTTGAAACGCTTATAAAAGGTGTTGTCACGGAGCTCAATATGGGGCTCGCTCCGTTCAAGCGAATCCGCGAGGTCTACGTCCGCAAAGAAGATTTCGTGAGGACGACTACGCGCAAGATAAAACGCCAGGATAATAAGCTGGAGGATTTGAAGTAGGGGAGAAACGAGGCGAATCTTTAAAACCATACAAAAGCCATTTTTTAGATAACACTAAAAAATGGCTTTTAAGATATGAAAATTAAAATTGCGGTGAAATAAATCTGTAGATTAGAATGAGCTATTTGTTCAACTGATTTAGAAGCAAGTCGATATCGGTTGAGAATGGAGGCTTGATTCCAGATTCATAATCTTTAAGGTATTTCTGACAACTGGACACTATTAGTTTCTCGTTTTTATCAATAATTGCTTTAATTATTGAATAGAACATCTTATCAGTATTGAATTTTTGAGCTTTAGTTCTATCTATAGGGAACATTTTTATATAGTGTATACCGTGACGATGCCCACTTTTTGTTGTAGGTCTTGGGGGTAAAGCAAAGTAATGGTTTTTAGGGGCAGATGGAGGGATGTTTGATCTTAATGGAACAGCAAAATCAATCCTAGCCCCTTTATATTTGAGGCGAAGTATTAGAACGCAGGGACGATGCGACTTTTTTAGCATTTCAGAGTCAATTGTGTAAGTCTGTAAATCTCTTGAATTTAACGATACTAGTTTCATAGGGTCTCCTGTAACAAAAGGGGCTTACCAAAATAGGCAAGCCCCTTACGAATGACGAATATTCTACGCAACATTGCGCCCCGTCCGTCACGGAAGCGAAACATACGAATGTATTATATTCTTACCGTAATACGCGGTGAATAAATAGACTATATCAGATAACCCCAATAAATACTATAGAATTTATGTGAAAATTAAATGCTATCAAAATGTAACTATACAAAATAAAAAAGCGCAACCCTATCGAGTTGCGCTTTTTGGTGCGTGATCAGGGGTTCGAACCCTGGACACCCTGATTAAGAGTCTCGTTTTATTATCAGCGATTTTAGCCCTTATTAGATTAATATCACAGGCTATACCCCACGACTATATTTATCTATTAGTTCTGCCGCATTGTTAAGTGCTGCATCTGATTTATGAGTATATATCTTTGATGTTACAGCTATATCCTCATGTCCCATAAGTTCCTTGGCTACATTAATTGGTACACCTGCAGCTTGTAAATCAGTACAGTAAGTATGTCTATAACAATATAAGGTTAGATCCGCTTGAACAAAATAAGGTGGCATAATCTGGTGCTTCTGCGGGTGAATCTTACAGCCTGCAGCTATATTCATTTCACGCTTAAAATTCTTCCACAAATCGTTTATAGATGACTTAGTATATCTTTCACCTCTTGTATTCGCACAAACAAGCATTGAATCCTTTGTAATATCATCATGCTCTGCAATTAACCTATCTAACAAAACTCCAGGAATAGGTATGCTCCGCATTCCAGCTTTAGTCTTTGTAAATCCTCGAACTATCCCATCTGATTTTAAAGCTTTATTAACAGTTACACGTTTGGATGCAAAGTCAATATCAGACCATTGAAGAGGTGCGATTTCTTGAGGCCTAAGACCACAATACAACATAAGCAATATAAATAGTCCGCCTCGGTGATAATTTGCAACCTTGAGTGAAATTTCTCGTTCCTCGCTAGTTAAAGCTCGCCTCTTTTTAGGAGTCCTTCCTTGAGGCTTTTTTATACCGGTCATAGGATTTTGCACAACGAGTTCATTTTCAAGTGCAGTATTAAATATTTGATTCAAAATATCATAGATTTTAGCATTGAATGAGTATGAATAATTCTGAAGAGGGTTAAGCACTTTCTTTATATGAAGAGGCTTAACAGAGCTTAATCTCATATGTCCGATAGTCGGCACAATAAATCTCTCACACATAGCCTGGATATCTTTATACCATCGATAGTTAACTTCTGGTTCCTTGTAATTATTTAGCCATTCATTAATCCAAATAGCTACCTGCGTATTACGACTAATCTCCACCTTTCCAGCTTCAAGTTGAGATTTAAGGATAGCTCTTTTTTCAATTGCTTCAATTTCAGTTTTACCGTACACATATCTGCGTTTTCCCTCAAAGGTAAATGTCTTTTTATAATAATCAGCCATGATCTATCCATTTCCGAGCACAAAAAGTGCCCTGCTTGTAATAACAAGGCATCGCTGATATACTCATGTTGGAACTTTGTGTATCAAGCGATGCCAATTTCTACAACCGTGCCTGTTGCCGCAGGTGCGGTTGTTTTTTCTTATTAGAATGAAGATAGAAATATTCTAGCGGATGTAAGCCATTCATCACTTCCCAGCACAACTCGATATCTAGTAGATTTTCCATTTCCAATCTTTTCTATTTTTCCGTCGTTTACTAGTTTTGCTAATATATTTCTTACCTTGTATTCAGTGAATCCCAAATTAGATTGTAATTCTTTAGTAGAAACTTGCACTCTAGATTTAACTATATATGAAAAAACAGCTTTTTCATCATTAGAAAGTTCAGGATATGAATCAACTAAATCTATATACCAAATTGTTAACTCTGTATAATCTATGCATGTTTTTAACTCTGGCATACGAAAAGAATGTCTCGTTGTAGTTTCGTATATTTGAGGTCCCCCGCCCCCTTGTCTTTCTGAAGCACCTATATATCTAAAGAAGGTCATTATAAGTTCGTTTCGTGGTATTGATTGCCCACCTCTAAAAAACTGTCCTTTAGTTATAAGCATCTGCCCAGGGTTTGTGAAAGTAATCCAACCGTTATGCATAACGATTTTTATTGACGGTGATGCAAGTTCGTAGTCTGCATGTGCTAGACAATTAGTAAATGCTTCACGAACTACTGTATCAAAGTCAGCTGTGGTTGTTCTAACTTGGTTTTCGTCTAAATCAAAAGCCTGATTTAGTTGATTCTTCATTTTTGCTGAGACGGATGTAAAAAAATTATATACATTCATCTCAATCTCTGAAAGTTCATCGGTAGCAACTCTATCTATCCACCTGCTCTCTGAACTTGACCTATTCTGAAAATCTAGAAAGTAGTTTGGGAAAAACTTTCTTATCGATTGGTATTTCCCTAGAAATAAAAGAGTGCCTTTTTTAATACGTGAAACATTTGAGTCATCTTTTGTTATAGCTCCAATCCTTAATAAGAAATTCTCTTGAGTCATCTCGGGATCAATGATATGCGGATTTCGAGAAGTCACCGTTTCTTTGAATAGAGCAATAGTAACAGGATCAAGATCACTAAGTTTTGCATCAAGTAGAATATCGCTGCTAGAATTTGGAGTTGCATTTCTAATGAAGGCACGTAGTTGTGCATCTGTAATTTTGCGATCTCCATCACCTGATCTTATGTAAGCATTGGAATAATTTCCGTTGAGAAACACAGGCTTGTGTAGGTAACTCACTTCAGGGATGTCAATCATTAATATAGATTTGTCACCTTGTGTAAGTACGCGAATCGAATCATTAGACAATGCATTAAAACTAACTTTTTGTTGGTTTGATAGTTGATCCCATAAAACCTTCATAATCTTATCAGGATTTATTACTCCCACAATTTCATTGTATGGTTGAGATTCCTTTACTCCTAAAAAAATAACTCCACCATCTGTGTTACAAAAAGCTGAATACGAAGGCCAAAACTCTTTGGGCAATTCTTTATGTGATGCTTTTAGTTCTACCGTTGAACTTTCTCGTAGTTCTCTCAGCAAATCAAATATAGTCGACTCTGTTTTCATCTTAATTCCTTTCAAATCACGAGCAAATCACGAGCATAAAAAAACAATGGATCCATTGGAATTCAGGCATTTAGCTAATGAATCGCAATATCAAATTGACAAAATCACGAGCAAATCACGAGCAAATCACGAGCAAATCAACCTTGCTATTATAAACTAAACCATTGTTAAATGCGACAACGGCATAATTCAATTTATACTATCTGAAGCAGTTGCCGAGAATTTATCGGTAACTGAATTCTTTATTAATTCGCCTTCATATAAAATAATGTTCCCAAAACCTTCCATATAAACCTCCTAATTAATTCCACATATACACATATTTATGCAATATTTACATGGAACTTGTTCCATTTTGGAACAGGTTAAATTTTATATCCTTTGTCTTCTGCCGCCTTTACCAACTTCTGATAATTTTTTGAATTTCTATTCTTCATGTTTCGATATCCACCAAAAGATTTTGGTGCTATTTCTGGTAAAAATTCCCAAATCCAGTCATAATCTTTTCTATCTTTACTTAAAGCTTCAAATTCAGCAATATTTTTTTCAAATTCGATTTTTTCAGCTTTTGTACGATCATCAATAAAGCGACGGTTGCTTTGCTTTTTTAATGATGACATATTACCGACCGTAGGTATTGAGATACCATAGAAAAATGGAAATATATCAAAACTACAATCACAGCGTTTGACTTCGAGATATTTTTTCATAATCTCCGGATTAGGAAATCCGTGAGCTACATTCGAATCATACAGCCGACCATGAAATCTAGCACAATCCCCGCAAACATTTGGATTTCTGAGAACTTCTACAGCTCCAGCTTCTTGAAGTGCCAAATTAAAGTATGACAATGATGAACTATAAGAATTTGTTGCAGAATTAGAATTTCTCTTTTTGTTTACTTCTCTTGCCTCATCGAATCTCCGTGCCTGCTTAAGATAGTTCTCAAGACGCTCATAATCTGAATCACTGTAGAGTGTGGGTGAGTAGGGCATAATTTCAGTAGCCTTTTTTAAACATTCTATCGCCAAGTCGAGATTGCCATCTTGTTTGTAAATTGTGGCTTTGCGTTGCAAAACATACTCTACACTCTGTGTAAAATCACAATCGCACTCAAAGTTAGTTTTTGGCACAGGGATTCGTTGAATCTGCTCAATTGTATCAAATTTGTAGTACTTTGCAGCTGGTTTGAATTCTGAATCTAAATTATAACCAATTTCCGTTTCTTGACTGTTAGATTTAACAGTACTATTAACAGTTTGATGCTTGAAAAAATTAAACAAACCCATACAAATGTCCTTTCTGTTTTCTTTAGCTTAAACTAACTACACATACTTATGCAGCACACCAACACATCGCCCGATTATTCTCACTTCTTCGTAGTCAGTAACCATTGCATGATACTCAGGATTACAAGGATTAAGTATCAATGTGTCGCCATCCTGCGTAACTCTCTTTAGAGAAGCTTCGTTGTAATCTAATCTTTCAATCGCATATATTTGATCTTGAACAAAATCATAAGACTTTGAAATAAATACTATATCTCCATCATAGATATTGGCACCAATCATACTGTCGCCGTGTACTTTCAGGCAGTAATCCGCTTTAACATCTATATCTACTATAAATGTACCCTGGTAATCATCTTCGCATACCACACCATCTCCTGCGCATATAGTCCCCATGATGGGGAGCTTGTGTGCTGAAGGCAGAATGATATTCGATGGAAGTGGGCGATCTGACGATTTGTTTTCGAGATCTGTTTCGACTAACTCGCTAATAGATAGATGAAATATATCAGCAAGTTGTCTTAACACTCCCATATTAGGCTCTGAATCGCCAGTTTCCCATTTTTGAATAGTTGTGAATGATTTATAACCGACCATTTCTGCGAGTTCTTCTTGAGATATATTTCTTTGTCTTCTTAAAAATCTGATGTTATTTGCAAAGCTCATAAAAACTCCTTGTTATTCAACGATTAGCGTGTGCCTACATTATATCTAAAGTAGAAACAAAATCAAGTAAACTTGATAAAAAAACAAAATAAATTGAAATAATTTCAAATAAACTATTGACACTTGAAATTATTTCATGTAATGTTGTGACAACAGGAAACTTAAATTGAGAAAGGAAAGGTAATAATAAAATGAAATACTCACTAAAAGAGTTAAGAGCCAGGCTCGGTTTGACACAAGCAGAAATGGCAGAAAAACTTGGAGTTTCAACACAGACCTACAACTCTTGGGAGAATGATTTTTCAAAAGTCAAAATGAAAGATGCACTAAAAATAGCAAAGCTATGTGGAATTTCAATAGATGAATTTAAATTTTAATTTTTTTGCCCGTTACTTGAAATAATTTCATGTAATTAAAGAGCTGAAGAGGAGAAGTAAATATGAAAATAGGCAATAAAGAAGTAAAAGAAATAGTCATCAAAGATAACACTGGCGAACTTATCGCAGATATTACCGATGATGACATAATCTCGAAGACCGATATAATCGTCGAGCTTATTAGCCCAGATTGTTGTCCCTGTTAGGGTCAGGATTAGACACAGGAGTTTCAACTCCGTTAACAATCCTTACGTGGTAGTTAGGGTAATTCCCACTCTTGATTTGATTTACAAATTCAGAACGATTCATATCAGCACCGTTGTAATTGTCATGAAAATTTGTATTGCGTCCAGAATCATTTTCATTTGTAACCGTTACTCGTTTTCTACCCATAGAACATCCTCCTTTCTTTTATATTTGATTACACACAATATATTGTTGCGAACATGTGTTTGATAACAATATATCAGAAAGTAGAGGTAAGGTCAATATGAGGAAATCTGAAGAGATAAGAAACATACTCAAAATTGAGAGGCGAAAACGCAACATGAATTATAAAGAGTTCGGTGCGTTGCTGGGGTGTACAGGTCGCTCTGTATCTTACTGGGAAACAGGAAAGCGAAACATTTCACTGGATGCTGCAGATAAAGCTTTTAAGAATTTAGGAATTACAGTCACTATTGGAAAGAAGAACTGAAGAGGGGTACCCAAGATGGAGAAATGTCTTTATTTAAAGGAGGTGCACAGGTGAACAAACTCGAAGTAAAAGATAACAGATTCTACCTAAATGGTTCAGAACTAACATTCTTGACAGAAATCACCATAGACAAACTTTCGGATGAAAAGGCAAGAGTAAGTCTGTCTATGGTCGTAAAAACTACAGGTGAGATTGAATTGCCGATAGGGCTACACTGGACGCTATCTGCACGAGCGCCTGAACCGTGTTAACTCCAGCGTTTTTAGTATACCCGAGGTGATTATATATCACAAACAAGAGAAAGTTGAAGATAAAAGAAATGGATAAACAAACAATAGTCCGGGATATAAAAAAGGAAGTTGGGAACTGGCCATGCCAGTCTGACATAGCTAGATATCTGGGTAAGTCTAGAGATTACGTAATGAACCTAATGAATGGATGCGAATACATCACAGATGGTAAGAAAAAACAATACTTAGCATCTGATGTGGCAGACATGCTTATGAAGCAGAGAGTCTGTGACTAGTAGTATAAACGTCATTTAATGCATGCAATCACAGATGGTAGCTTATAAATGATTAATGTTGTAAGTAAGGATACGAGTATCGGTACAATTACAGATTTATAAACAAAAGCTTTAAATTCTAACCGTGTAATTTCGCGGTAATTTAGACCTTTGTGTTTCAATTCAAAATAATAAACGTAACTCTCTGCACTAGGAGAAAAATTGATATAACCATTTTCCTTCAAATGGACAAGTGCACTTTGAACTTTTAAGGGTGAATACTTATCACAGAGAATATTGAATTTTTTTTGAGCTGTCATACCGTCATTGGTATTACACATTTTTAAAAATTTGCGTTCGATTTTAGTCAGACGTTCCATTAATTAACAACTCCTTAAAAGATATTTTGGAAATTATATCACATGAGATGGAAGGTTAATAGAAAAAACAAGCAATAGGAGAAAACTACAATGAATAAAAAGAATCTAAAACCAATGATAACTGAAGAGGAGTTAACTGAAGCTGCAAAGGCGGCATATGAAAGTCATAAAAAGATACTGTATCTAAGCTTAGAGGATGCATTCGATATTGAATTTCCAGCTGAATTAGAGCCACTTGCAGAAATAATGTACTGCACAGGCTATGCAGATGCGATAGCGAATGCCTCGGTTGAAATAAATATCGATATTAAGAGCAACGAAAGGGCGGTGAATCAAGATGATGAAAGATTTCGTAGAATCGGTTAAGTATATGTGTTCAGACGAAGATGGAAATTTTCAACCGATTGCATTAGTAGGTTCAATCACTACCACCTTGTTCATCCCCCTACTGTGGGTATTCCTGTATGCCATAGGTTGTAATTGATAAAGGAGAAGAAGCAGAAATGGAATACAAACAAAAAATATGTAATGAGTTGCTATCAACGCTGCAACAAACAAGAGGCTTCTATGATTTGGTATCGCTAAAGTATGAACGTGAAAGTACACATGAACTTGTGGTTGCAACATTTAACAATGGGTATCAAAAGGCGGCTAATGTCACTGCTGATTCAGGAACAGCGATGATCATAGATATCATCAAACAATGTCAGTAACAATGGTAGAGGCTGGTTGCATATGTGATCGCTGTGGTCATGAACATGGAACGCCGGGAGATAATAGGGCGTTCAGATGGTGTCGTCGTATAAAAGGAACTATTTGCGATATATGCTGCAAGCAATGTGAATATAACGATGACTGGTACTGCTGGTATGATCCGGAAGGTCGCCAGAAAATGCGTGAACTTATATTCGCAAATAGAGAAGACGAAAGAACAATATGCAAGTTTCAAGACAGATTACGAACAGCACATAATCCTAGAACAAAAACGAAAGAAATCTTAATAGAGATCATTAAATCAAAGGAAAGGGATATCGAAGCTAGAGAGCAAGAATATGAACGACTGCACTCCAGAGAGGGTCAGCCAAGAGAAATGTTTTAGCGAAAGAGAGGAGGCGAACATGAAGCGCATTTTCTGCGATAGATGCGGAGAAGAAATTGATTATGAAAACCGTAGCAAACCACTCAATGTAGTAGGAGAAGCAGAGGGCTTGTATGATCTCTGTCCTCAGTGCATGGGGGATTTCAGAACCTTTATGAAAGATAAACCTCAAGTAGGTAAATGTGGTCATGGGGTGCAATCAAAGAAGATGGGACGCATATGCGGTATTAACTTTGAAGAGTAAAGAAACGAGGAGAAAAATGAATCAGATTAATTGCGAAATCAAGGAACATATAGGGATTATTTCAGAAAGCAAGAATGGATGGACGAAGGAACTCAATCTCGTGTCCTGGAATGATAATGATCCAAAGTATGACATACGAGAGTGGGATCCTAAGCACGAAAAGATGTCACGTGGTATCACTCTTACTGAAGAGGAAGCATATGAATTAAGTATCATACTGTCCGACGAATTTGAAGGTTAAAGATAGAGTAATAGCAACAGGAGAAAAATCATGAGTTTAGAAGTAATTAATAAGGCGAGAGAACAAATTACTGAAGAGTCACTGAAAATCGGTGGCTCTCTTGCCAATTTCATAGAAGAACACCTAAATGAAGTCTGCAAGACTGAAGATGTGGCAACGCATATAACGGCAGAAGGTAAATCAATTGAAGACTTAATCTCTAAAATTACATCCGAAGCCAGGAAAAATGCAAGGAATAATGTCGGATGCCTTACAGATGAAGAAGTGCTGCAAATCATTAATGATTACTATGAAATCCATATAAAACCATCATCAAATACTACTAGTCCAGGAACAATAGATATCCTTGATCTTATGTAGAGGAGGTGGATATGCAAATCAATTATAGAAATGCAGATAACTCACCTATAAATATTCGCTTTCCGGACAACTTTGAGGATTGGGTGAATCAGGAAACCTGTGCAGCAACTGTATATAACCGCTGGAAGAAAATAGCACATTGCTCACATTGCGGACATACCTGGGATTATACAGAGACTATCTATAAGAACGACGTTGTTTGCTGTCCTCACTGTGAAACAAGGGAAATAGCAATACCTCACACCACTATTCATTTTGAAACACATCAAAATTTCTTTTGGTTGTGGTTAGAAGATGAAAGTATATACTGCATCTCAGCCGGCAGCTACTGGAGATGTGCAGAAAAGAATGTTGAACAAATAGAAGACACTATTGAGATAGAAATTGAATCAATCAACGTAATCAACAGAGATGAACAGTATTCATATGGCTACATATGGAATTGGAGAACCGGGGAGTCTGAATGGGGGAAATACAAACCACAACATGTAATATCAAATGAACGATTTGTCGTGGATATAAATTCAGATGATCTTATTGCCCAAAGTTTTTTGAAACACATGGATATACATCTAAAAATGCGATCAAAAACAAATTTAGCTGATTCATATTTTGTTAACTACCTGATTGATGAGATGGTGTTTTGTGCAAGATATCCAAGTGTGGAATATATTAAAAAATCAGGACTTGCGCATCTGGTAGAGTACAAGCTTGAAAAAATACCAACATATATAAGACCAAACTGGCGAGCTAGAACGATTCCTGAACTATTGCGACTATCACCGCAGGATATCGATAAACTGAAGCAATGGGATTATTTCAACGCAGATGGAATATTAAGGTACAAGGTCCTTAAGAAGCAAAACAAAGTAAAAAAAGAACATATGGAACTATGCCAAAAATGGATTCCGGATGCGAGCTTCTTGTGTGGAAATGGATATGGTTATGGCTGGATAAAAGAACTGAGAGAATCTAATAATTTAATTCAGTTATTTAGATATCTTGAAAAACAATGCAAAACACAGGGCAATCCTTGTAACCGAGGTGAGATAGGAAGCTTATACAAAGATTATTATGTACAGCTTAAAGAACTGGAATATCCACAAAATGATTACTATCTATATCCTAAAAACTTAAAGGAAGCACATGATA
>NZ_CALIZG010000014.1:0-16397 GCF_938028775.1 Mogibacterium diversum | reverse complement strand
CCGTTAGACGCGCCTCTTCCGCTAGGCGCTCCTGCTCCGCTTTCTTGTCCATCTTAAATTGTTTGCGGAATTCTTCTACGGAGTTAGGAAGTTTCTTGATATCTGATTTGTTATATAGTAAATAGTAGTTTCTTTTTTTATCATAAGATACATCTTCATTATTTGAATATCCAAGAACATATTGCCCTTTTTTTGTTCGGAAAATATTTATTTCAGCACTTCGCCCATGGTCTTCTAACATGTATTTTTCCACTTTAAATACTCCGTTACTATAGTGATTAATTTTTTTCTTTGCAACGGCCATTGTGTTTTCAAACCACACCCCTGCGCTATCAGTTGTTTTTAACATATAGTTGCCATTCCTTATTTCATATTTCCCAAAATATATTTTTATTCCCGGTTTGCTTCCATCACCATCCTCATCGTAATTTTCCTCATTTCTTCTGGTGTCATCATACATTAATATAAATGTTTTATTATCTTTGAACTCAATATAGTACCTTGATTGGTCATTATCTGGATATTCACTTCTAGAACCGCCTATATACACGGTGTTAGTCTTAATTTCAGTAATTGGTTTAGGTTTAAAAAACGTTATTTTCATTATAATAGCTATAATTATTGTAATTAAAGAACAAGCAATAAGAACAATAATTGCTTTCTTATTACTAAAAATATTCTTCATAGCTTTACCCTCTTTCTGAAATATTCCTGACACACATTTATATCATCTTTATATTGTGACATATCTTTAATCGCTGGCGGTTCAAATTTCAACTCATAACCATCCGAACTATATACTCTACAACCATTTTTATCATGTTCATATAGAGACTCACGTCTAAACATTGGTTCATATTTATATTTTTCACCAGCAGGGTTAACATCCAAGACTTGATGTATATAATCATTTCGCCTTGCATAATTGAAGCTAGAGCAGTTTACTTTAGCATCCTGTGTAGCATCTTTGTCCAAGAGTGCAAGGAATTTACCATCCCCATTAATTATAAACTCTGAATGGAATTTACCATTAGTAACGACTTTGATATTCACTCCTCCATTTGCATAGCTATGTCCATCTGGGAATATCTCTCCATTGTTATATGACTTAAGATGAAGTCTCACAGATTCATCCACTGTCCAATCATCATGTCCCTTTTCTTTCAGATACCTTATTAGTTTCTCTTCATCTGTCCCATTAGTATATTTATTTCTTATGTATTCAGCCTGTTGATAGGATATTACATATCTGAATAAATGTACCCGTTTTCCAAGCGTTCCTGTCATCTCATTTTGTGAATATATGCCTTTAACAGCCTTATCGACTTCAAATGCAACTCCATAAAAATTTGTTTTAGGTGGTGAGTAATATGCTGTTTCTACGGTACCTGCTAGGCTACGCCAGAATTTATCGTCGGGCTCAAGATTAGGATCAATTTTGTTTGCAATACGTCTTAAATCGTCAGCTGATGAATTCTCATCGATACCGTCCATGCCAGTTACTTTCATAAGCATCTTAAGCTTCTTCTTGCTTTCTGATGCAGATAATCCTTCCGCCTTCCATGCATACCACATCTTTTTAAAGACTTCACTACCAACTAGTTGAGTTTGTTTATTGCACTTATCTATCTCTACAAGCACATTACCGGATGGAATCTTTCCTGCTATATTCTTGTTAATATATTTGGCGTAAGCCTTTATTCCATCGACTGCCCAGCCCTGTTTTTCTAGCAGAAGTACATTTGTCGTTACCTCGCCCTGGTATTTCTCCCATGTTTCATCATTTATGGATATTGGTCTCTTTATACCATAGAGCACTATAACATCCAGTTCCTTTACCTCTTCCTTTAGCTTTGCTCGCCATGAAGCCTCTAGGTTTGGATGAAATGCGCCCGCTCTAAACGATTTGCCGAGATCCGACAGGGCTGCGTTTATCTGTTCTGCTGTGCTATCTCCGGTACTGAATAGGTTCTTTGTGGCATTCTCTATATCATAGTATGCCTGCTCTTGTTCTTCCCAGATTTCAAGCATCCTTCGATGGTTATCTGCTAGGTGATCGTATAGCGACGCTCTTGTGCTTTGATTTTCTGCATAGACTGCGATTGCGGCGTATGTAACCGCATTTTCTCGGCAACGTTTTGCCCTATCCTCATATGCACGAATTCTACCTCTTGCATACTCTTGTCCTTTGAGGATTTTATCACCATCTAGGACTTTATCACCGACACTGCTCATGAGGGTTTTGTATTCGCCTATATTGTATTTAATTAGCGACCTAATACTTTGTAGCACTGTCTTGTAGTCTGCAATCTGCTGCTTTAGGGCATCGAAGGCTTTGCTCTCAAGCTCACTATTGTTGATAAATTCATCTAGTTTATGCTCTACATTTATGGTCTTTGACGATACCTCGTGCAGGTTATCTATGGCCTCTCTGCACTGGGCTTTGATTTCTGCTGGGTCTAAGTAAAAACTTGCACTCACACTATTACTTCCTTTCGTAGATTTCTGCTTTCCATATCTTCTAAGAATGCTGAATTTAAAAATTTAGCACCTGTCTTATAGAGGTTTTCGAATCATCTATTATCCTGCTTTTCTGCTTCTTTCGCAATTATAAGCCGCTGATATAGCCTATCTTCTTCATCGAACAATCTTACGTGATGACGTTGCACTTCATTTCTTACTTCATCATAATCACTAGAATTCTGCATACTCACTATACCAAGTGAATCGCAGGTATTGTCGATTATACCGATTAGTTCATTATCATCGTTTCTGCAAAGTTCATATCTGACTTGTTCATTTAGCTGCGCATTACCACTTGCAAAATAGTGTTCATCATCGATTTCACTACCTACTTTGCGCTTCAGATACTCAAGTTCATCATGCTTTCCCTCAAACTCTCTGAGTTTGCCTCGTATCTGCTCTTCTGTAAGGTTCTTCATCTTATCTTCCTAGCTTTTGGGATTGAACATGTAACATATTGCTAACGCCTCTGTCAAATTCATCAAACTTCACACCGAGGCTGCGTATATTATGTGCATCCACAGTTATTGTCTCGTCAAACTTTGAAGTAGCGTTTCTTATCTTGTCGTAGGCTGTTTTGCTGCTTTTATTT
Organism: Mogibacterium diversum; assembly: GCF_938028775.1. Classification (GTDB taxonomy): domain Bacteria; phylum Bacillota; class Clostridia; order Peptostreptococcales; family Anaerovoracaceae; genus Mogibacterium; species Mogibacterium diversum_A. Next base: position 13,282 of record NZ_CALIZG010000014.1, on the reverse strand, counting down.
GCTGTTATCGTCGATCTACCATCCTGAGAAGCCAATGGACTAAGTCTTATGTCACTAGATGCGCCAGTAATGCCGCTTGCTATGGAAGATGTGGTGTCCTTATTTACTTTTATTGATTTTGTCATTATGAGGTTTCCTGTTCTTTTTTTCTATTTTATTTAATTATTTTACCATAAATTGTCGAATTATATTACCTCTAGATTTGCACTATTATCTGAGTCAAATGCACTATTCTTAGACTCATTTTAGATTTTCATTCACAGTCACCCATTTCATATTCTTTATAAATTTTCATTCACAGTCACCAATTTCATATTCTTTTGTGGTAGAATTCAACCTATGAAAATTTTAGTAATTACGATGTTTATACTCATGTACGTTGTGATGATCTTCTTCCAGAAGTTCCGTGTACATGCCGCTCTTATTTCAGCAGCGGTTTTCTTAATAGCTGGTGTTATGTCCGCTAGTACAGCGATTCAGTCTGTGAACTGGAATATCTTGCTGATGATTTCTGGCACGATGATTCTTGTGCACTACTTTATCGACTCCAAGATGCCCAACAAGCTTGCCGACATACTCCTAGATAGATCCAAAAACATGTTGATGGTCATAATCTTCATGTCGCTATTCTCTGGATTTATCTCTGCATTTGTAGATAATGTCGCGACTGTACTCATGGTAGCTCCTGTCGGGCTAGCTATCTGTCGCAAGCTCGATGTATCCCCCGTTCCGATGACGCTGTCGATTGCCGTCTCCTCGAATCTCCAAGGTGCAGCTACACTCGTTGGTGATACCACTTCGATGATGCTCGCTTCGTATGCAAAGATGGATTTCTCATCCTTCTTCGTATTCCACGGCAAGCCAGGAATCTTCTTTGCCGTAGAACTCGGTGCTCTCGCAACAGTGCCTGTTATGATGATTCTATTTAGAAAGTATAGACAGCCTGTTGCAGCTGAAGAATATACAGAAGTTAAAAACCTAGTGCCTACATATATGCTGGTAGGGCTAGTAGCGACTCTTATATTCGTGTCATTCTTCCCGAATAAACCAGATATAACTAACGGTGCTATATGTATAACCTTTGCGGTCGTTTCAATAATTTTTGACTATGCGAGAAGGCGCGATGGAGACCGTACGATTGCCGCCTTAAAGGATGCCGACATCGAGACTTTGCTCCTATTGTTCGGACTATTTATAGTAATCGCAGGTCTTACTGAAGTAGGCGTTATCAAAGATTTGTCTGACCTCATAGTGCGAACCGGCGGAAGCAACATGTTCCTCCTCTACACGATTATAGTATGGGGTTCAATCCTGATTTCGGCTTTCGTCGACAACATTCCGTACGTTGCCACTATGCTTCCTGTGCTTCAAGGTGTTTCATCGTCACTTGGTGTCGATCCGACTCTTCTATATCTCGGTCTACTCTGCGGAGCAACGCTAGGCGGCAACCTCACTCCGGTCGGGGCATCTGCGAATATAACGGCGGTAGGCATTTTAAGAAAGAACGGAGAGATCGTAACCTTTAAGGAATTTATGAAAATCGGAGTGCCGTTTACGCTGACGGCAGCTACAGTCGGATACGCATTCATATGGTTCATATACGGCTAGAGAAATTGTAAATCAATATAAACTAAGAGGGATTCATTTTGTGAACCCCTCTTTTGTTTCCCTATTTCCTCATAACTGTATTCGATTCTTATATATTTTCGCTTATCTAGTTTATATATTATTTACTGCTCTATCTTCCACTTCTTAGCGAGTTTGTCGTAGGTGCCGTTTTCCTTAAGATGCTTTAGTCCCTTGTTAATTTTCTTAAGAAGCTCCTTGTTGTCGCTCTTAACTGCAATCGCAACATCAGCAACGCTGTCAGGCTTTATATCGCCTACTATTTTGTACTTATCTCCCTGCGAAGCAACAATATCTACAGCAACAGGCTTATCAACAAGAACTGCATCAACATCACCATTTCCAAGCTGCTGAAGCGCTGTTGTGTTCTGGTTTAGGATAACTGTTTTGGATACTTTACCTTCCTTCTTGAGCTGCTCTGCTATATCAGCCTGAGAAGTACCAGTCTGCGCTGCTACCTTGAGCCCGCTTCCCGATGTGAAGTTATCCCAACCTGTTATGCTTGTATTGTCTTTCTTTACAAGTAAAACGATTCCTGTCTTATAGTAAGGGTCTGAGAAAGCCACCTTCTTAGCACGCTCAGGCGTCACATTCATGCCAGCGATTACGATATCCGTGCTATCAGACTTGAGCGCAGGGATGAGTGCATCAAATTCAAGTGATTCGAATTCGACCTTGAAACCTTGATCCTTCGCAATAGCCTTCATAAGATCCATATCAAATCCCACAATGTCTCCATCCTTATTTGTCGTATCAAATGGAGGGTAGGTCGGTTCAGTCGAAACCTTGTACACCTTGTCCTTGCCACCACATGCAGAAAGTGCTCCTGCCATAATTAGGCACATCATGAGTGCCAAAATCTTTCCGATAGTCTTTTTCATTTTACTGCCTCTTTCTTTAAAATAATGTTCGCTCTAAATATTTTCTCTAAATTCCGCTACTTTTAATTTGACATCCACATATTTATGGCTTGTACTTATCCGTGTTTGTGCTGATACTATCGTCGCCCTTTCTGACTACCGAGAATTGCATCAGTTTTTCGGATGTGCATAAAGCTGTTTATGTGTGTATTTTTAGTAGTTCTTGTGTATGAATATACTCGCTCTTCTTCCTTTTGTCAACGTCTTTTTGAATTTTATTTCATATTTTCGTTTTTTTATTCAATAATGTGTAAAATTAATACATAGGCTCCGCATGTTGCTTGTTGCCTATGTATCCTGATTTTAGAACATTCCCATATTCTTGAACAGAAATAGCCAGCCAAATATAGTTATTATGGAAATCCCTGTCGTGAATATTACTGCATTACCTGCAAGCTCTCCATCGCTTCCCATAGACTCTGCCATTGTATATGATGACACTGAGCAAGGTGCCGCCATCATAACTATTAGCGATACGAACTCTACACCTCTGAAGCCGAGCAGCATCGCTATAGGTAGTCCAATTGCAGGGAGTACTATTAGCTTGGCAATTATTGATATACTTAGGTTCCGCCTGCCAGACTTCACACTTTTGATATTAAATGAAGCACCGAGCAGTATCATCGCCATCGGAGTCGTGCATTCAGATAGAGAATAGACAACCCTGCCTATCGATTTCGGCACTGCTATATTGAGGGATATCACTATGCCTGCTGCCACGGCACCGAGAATTATCGGGTTAGTGACGATCTTGCGGAGCATTTTAGAGATGCTAGCACGACCACCACGGTAATACTCCAATATTATGACAGCTAACACGTTGTACGTCGGTACGATTATAGTGACGAGTATAGCTGTCTTGGATACATTTCCTGCACCGCATATATTAATTGCGATTGGAAGCCCCATAAGTACGAAGTTGCTTCTATACATCGCCTGTATCATCGCTCCACGTGTCTCTGGTTTCTTCTCCAGCTTTTGAACCACTGGTATGCTAAGCGCTATGTAGGATAAAAGAAATACAAGTGCAAATACTATAAGTCTTGGGCTCAAAGCTGTGCTTAACTTCGCCCCGTAGAGGTTCTCGAACATCATCGGTGGGAAGAGCACAATAAAGACGAGGCGATTGAATCTGTGCACCTCGTCATCATTTATAAGGCCTACTCGCTTTACGAGCATCCCGATTATCAGATATATCATCAGCGGTACTACCGCATTTATGCAAATCCAGAAATTCTGTATCATTATAACCTCGACATGACTAATTCTGCGTATTCGCGGCATGTTGCACCGCCTGCCATTCCCGTCATTCGTGGTCCAAGCTCCTTATCAGCTGCTTCTAGTGCATCTTCAAGCCGCTTCGATTCATCTCTATAGTCCACATGTGAGAGCATCATCACCGCTGCCTTCAGAAGACTTGACGGATTGGCATATTCGCCCAGCCCTTCTTCAATCATGCGTGGAGCACTGCCGTGAATTGCTTCAAATATCGCGTAATTCCTGCCGATATTCGCACTTCCAGCCGTTCCGACTCCGCCCTGAATCTGAGCTGCCTCGTCAGTAATTATATCACCATACAGGTTAGGAAGTACAAAAACTTGGAAGTTGTTTCTAATCTCCTTATTGACTAGATTAGCAGCCATGATATCGATGAACCACGAATCCGTCTCAATCTCTGGGTATTCCTTAGCGACCTCACGGCAGATATTAAGGAAATTGCCATCAGTCTTCTTCATGATATTGGCTTTAGTCACTATGGATACTCGCTTCTTGCCGTTAGCTCTCGCGTATTCATATGCGGCGCGAGCGATTCTCTCTGTGCCCTCGTCTGTCGTCACCTTAAAATCGACTGCCAACTCTCCCGTGATATATTCGCCCTTGCTGCCTAATGCATATTCTCCTTCCGTGTTTTCACGGAAGAATGTCCAGTCGATTCCTTCTTCTGGAATTGCAACTGGTCTGACATTGGCAAATAGATCAAATGATTTGCGCAGGTAGACATTAGCACTCTCGATATTGGCTGTATTCATGGCAGCGTTCGGTGTTGTTGTTGGTCCTTTGAGCAGGACATCACATTCGTTCATCGCTGCCATGACGGAGTCCGGGACTGTCTTGCCTGCGGCGAGGCGATTTTCGAGGGTGAAGCCTTCGATTGGCTTTAGGACTAGGGAGCCGCTTGCAAGTCTGTCCCGGAGGACTGCTTCCAGCACTCTCTCCGCTTCGGCCATGATAATCGGGCCGATGCCGTCGCCGGCAGCGGTTCCGATTATTACCTTGTCTCTATTCGAGTTAGGAGCTAGATTACCAATTTTGTTAGCTGCACCTTTCTCCTCTCTCTCAGCTCTCATGCGCTGATTCCTTGCCACCTGCTCACGCAGCACGATTTCAAAATTCTCTACAGCACTCCTGATATCCCACTCTATTTCTGAGCTATATATCTTTTTATCCATTTCCTTGTCTCCAATTTCAAACTGTACGATTCAAGTCTGATAGCACAGTCTCAATAATATTACCCGAAATTATAAAATCACTATTTATGATATTAATAGCACGATTTTCTAATCTTAACTAGCTTTGAGGTGTGTACCCTTCACTGCTTCATCTAGTTACCAAGTGCCGCATAGTCAAGAAGTCCTCCTGCCAAGAGCACTTCTTTCTGTCTCTCTGCAAGTTCCATGCGGAGCGGAATATTCTTATCTCCAGCATGCAGAATTATTCTGTCATCTTCTAGAGCTGCTCTCACTCCATCTAGTCTGAGCACATCCCCCTGTTCTATCTCATCATAGTCATCTGGATTCTCGAAGATTAGCGGCAGGATTCCCGCATTCACAAGATTTGCCGCATGAATTCTGGCAAAGCTCTTCGCTATAACCGCCTTTATTCCGAGGTAGAGCGGTGCAAGCGCAGCATGCTCTCTAGATGACCCCTGCCCATAATTAGAGCCGCCAACTATGAATCCCTTACCAGCCTCCTTGGCTCTAGCTGCAAATGTCTCATCCACTACGCTAAAGCAGAATTCAGATATTTTAGGCACGTTCGATCTATATGGCAATACTTTCGATCCTGCTGGCATGATGTGATCAGTGGTGATATTATCACCTACCTTGAGAATGACCGCGGCCTCTATATGGTCATCCAGCGGACTTGTCTCTGGGAATGGTTTGATGTTAGGGCCGCGTAGCACCTCTGCCGCCTCGGCTTCTGCTGCTGGCAGTGGTGCGATGATTCCGTCATCATTGATGCGGAATCTATCTGGCTGCTGCGGCTGTGCGATTGGAGGAAGTGTCGTTGGATCTGTGATAAAGCCTGTGAGCGCTGACGCTGCAGCTGTCTCAGGACTTACTAGATACACCTGTCCGTCCTTAGTTCCCGAACGACCGAGGAAGTTTCTGTTAAATGTTCTTAGGCTCACACCCTTTGAGTTCGGCGAGAATCCCATTCCTATACATGGACCACATGCGCACTCCAGTATTCTAGCACCCGCGTCTATCATATCTGTGAGTGCCCCGCTCTCTGCCATCATTGAGAACACCTGCCTCGAACCTGGCGATATTCCAAGACTCACACTGTCTGCAATCTTATGTCCCTTTAAAACTGATGCAGTCTTGGTCATGTCTGCAAATGATGAGTTTGTACATGAACCAATCGCCACCTGATCAACCTTTATTCCTGCGAGCTCTCTCACAGGCTTTACATTGTCAGGACTATTTGGACAAGCAGCTAGAGGCTCGAGTTCGCTCAGATTTATCGAGTAACGCTCAGCATATTCAGCATCTGAATCGCTTGCTAGAGGAGACCAGTCAGCCTCCCTGTCCTGAGCTGCCATGAACTGCCTGGTCACCTCGTCGGAAGGAAAAATCGAGGTAGTAGCTCCTAGCTCAGCGCCCATGTTAGTAATAGTCGCACGCTCAGGAACGCTGAGCGTCGCTACACCCTCGCCACCGTATTCGACAATAGCGCCAACGCCTCCCTTGACAGACAGCATGCGCAGAACCTCCAAGATGATATCTTTGGCGCTAACATTAGGGCGGAGCTCTCCGATTAGTTCCACGAAAATCATCCTAGGCATAGGGATGTGGTAAGCTCCGCCACCCATGGCAACGGCAACATCCATGCCACCAGCGCCCATTGCCAGCATTCCGAGCCCACTGCCAGTTGGCGTGTGCGAATCAGACCCAATCAGGGTCTTACCCGGAATGCCAAATCTCTCATAATGAACCTGGTGGCAGATGCCGTTGCCAGGTCTCGAGAAATACACACCGTGCTTTGCAGCCACGGTCTGAATATATTTATGATCATCTGCATTCTCAAATCCAGACTGCAGAGTGTTGTGATCTATATATGCTACGGAACGCTCAGTCTTGACCTGCGGAATTCCCATCGCCTCAAACTCCAGATATGCCATTGTTCCAGTCGCGTCCTGTGTCAGAGTCTGGTCAATCCTGAGCCCGATCTCCTCGCCCACCTTCATCTCACCACTAACCAAGTGAGCTTTAATAATTTTCTCAGCTATTGTATATCCCATTTTATGCCCCCTACCAGCTTCCTTCAGACTCTCCAGTTACGAATTTATTTACAAGCGCATCAATCTCATCTGCTCCGATAACAGATACCCTGCCGTTATCATATTGATTATCAATCCAGCTCTTGATATAGCGAACCACTTCACTGTGCTTATCTACCTTACGATCGCCCTCTAGATGATATTTCTCATTGAGCCATACAGCTACTCCAGCCACACCGCTGTTCTGGTTGATTGAAACGAGAGGTGGTCTATTGAGGAATTTCTTAGTGTCAAATATATTGTAAATTTCCTCATTCTTAAGCAGCCCATCCGCGTGAATTCCAGCTTTGGTAACATTGAAATTCTTGCCGACGAAAGGGGTTTGCTCAGGTAGATGATACCCGATTTTCTTCTCATAATACTCGGCAAGTTCAGTGATAACCGTCGTATCCATCCCGTCCAGTGTGCCACGTAGCTGCGCATACTCGAAGACCATCGCCTCAAGAGGAACATTTCCAGTCCTCTCTCCTATGCCAAATAGCGTAGTATTTACCGCCGCTGCTCCGTACAGCCACGCAGTCGCCGCATTAGTAACAGCCTTATAGAAATCGTTATGCCCATGCCATTCGATCATCTCACTCGGTACCCCTGCGTAATGTTGAAGTCCATAGATTATCCCAGAAACTGACCTAGGCATCGCAACTCCTCCATAAGGAATTCCGTATCCAAGCGTATCACATGCACGAATTCTAACAGGCATATTAGCCTGCTCTGCAAGGTCCTGAATAGCCTTTACAAAAGGGACTACAAAACCATAGAAGTCAGCCCTCGTAATGTCCTCAAGGTGACACCTTGGCATAACCCCAGCTTCAAACGCATCGGAAATGACCGATAGGTAGTGCTCCATCGCCTGCCTTCTATTCATACCGAGCTTCGTAAATATATGGTAATCTGAACAGCTTACGAGTATACCAGTCTCCTTAACACCGATGTCGTGCACGAGCTTAAAATCTTCTTTCTTAGCTCTAATCCATGTCGTAATCTCTGGAAATTCAAGACCCAGCTCTCTGCACTTCTCGATAGCTCGCCTATCTCTATCACTATATACGAAAAACTCCGTCTGCCTAATCTTGCCGTTAGGCCCTGATAGCCTCGACATCATCTCATATATATCTACAATCTGCTCAACAGTATATGGTTCGCGAGATTGCTGCCCGTCACGGAATGTCGTATCGGTAATCCATATCTCCTTAGGCATTCCGAGAGGATTTCTTCTAAAGTTAAAGGAAACCTTTGGTATCTCGGTGTACTCGAAAAACTCACGCATCAAGTTAGGTTCTTCAACATCTTGAAGTTGGTAATTGTAAGGATCCTGTTCTAGTAGGTTTGATTTCTTATTGATCTTGATGTCACTCATCTGTTATACCTCGCAAATTTTAGTTCCCCGTCCCCTTAAGTCTAGCCTCCGCTAATCTACGAGCTTCGTTATAATGTTTTATACCGCCGCGCTAGATTGTATACATGTATATTAATATGCAATATTTGCTATGTCAAGTAATCACACCAACTATGACAAAATTTCCATATAAAATACCCTCATTACTGGGTGTCCAGTAATGAGGGTACATATCATCATGACCTCGGTCTCTCTTCCGTCTATATAAACCACTCAGGGTCTTTTCTCTTAAAATGAAGCTTTTCTCTCGCAATCCTCGTCGCCCTAGCGAGCGAACCGTAGAACCCGCGCGCATCTTGAGGACACGCCTTTATGCAAGATGTGCACGAGATGCATTCCTTTGGATCGGACTTTCTGAGATCATCAGTGCTTATTGCCCCAACTGGGCATACTTCCTTGCACTTTCCGCAGCTTATGCATAGAGAATTCGCTGTAGGGTGAATCGGTAATTTCATAGGCTTGCGCTTTGGAATAGAGCCAGGAATCATGAGCGGTGCGAGTCTTCCTCTCATAGACGAGATATCTGTGCACACGAAGCGCTTCAGCTTCTTAGCACTGATCCTGCTGAACTCAATCATCTTCTTGATATCGTTCGCATCTGGTCTACTCTCTGCAACCTTAGGGAACATCGAGTGCTGTGCGATAAATGCTGCTGCACTTATCACGTTAAAGCCTCTCTCGTTCGCATACGTATACAGCTCATATAGCGCATCACCGTAGCTGTTATTTCCATAAGACACAAGTGCAATCAGGTACGCTCCGTTACCATTTACCTTAGACAGCATCTCCTTACAAATCTCTGGGATGCGTCCAGACATGACAGGAAGTCCCATCACGACGATAGTTTCGTCAGTACAGTCAATAGATGTATTGATGCCGTGGCGCTCACTTAAGCACAGCATATCGTAAAAAGAATAGCTGAGGTCATCTAAGCAGCTATCACGCATGTTATCAGTTAATTCAATTGTAATCTTCTTGGTTATCTTGGCTGTCGCGCCCGATGGGCTAAAATACATGCCTACAACGTTCTTAATCATCTTTGAATCTCACACATTTGCAGTGCTCGCAGCACTTCGAGAACATCCCTTCATAACATTACATAGATTTTACCATGCAATAGAAAATAATGTGTCTCGGTAATGTGCATTTTTGTGAAGATAAAATGAAGAAGTGTAGGAAATAAAAGTGACAGACCCGAATTATCGAATCTGCCACATACATTTTTCCCAATTCCTCTGGAAACTGATTTTTAATTCTTCAGCCTCGAAATATATGATTCCAAGGCAAATGCTTAACCTTGTCTAAGAGGCTGGTTTCAGGCTTTCACTAGTAAGCTTCGCCTACTTTAGATTGTAATCTTCGTTCCACTGATTGAAGTAATCGATCTGCATCGCTTTCTTCATCTTATCAAGAGTCTTTTCTGCTTCAGAATTAGCTAGTTCTGTACCCTTACGAAGCATCTCGACAACAACCTCTGGGTGCTCCTCATAATAAGCGCGTCTCTCTCTGATTGGCTCTAGGAACTCATTTAGCACCTTGAGAAGGAACTTCTTAACCTTAACATCGCCGAGACCTCCTCTTCTGTAGTGATCCTTGAGCTCATCTAAATCCTTATATTCAGGTAGATACTTCTCGAACGAGTCAGGCTGTACAAACGCATCTAGATATGTAAACACAGTGTTACCCTCAACCTGACCAGGGTCCTCAACCTTGATGTGGTTAGGGTCAGTGTACATGCTCATAACCTTAGTCTTGAGTTCCTGCTCGCTATCCGATAGATAGATGGTATTGCCAAGCGACTTGCTCATCTTAGCTTGGCCATCAGTTCCTGGAAGTCTGAGGCACGCCTTGTTATCAGGCAGGTAAATCTCTGGCTCAACCAGAACTTCACCGTAAGTAGCATTGAATTTACGCACTATCTCGCGGCACTGCTCGATCATTGGCTCTTGGTCCTCGCCAACTGGTACGATGGTGCCCATAAATGCAGTTATGTCGGATGCCTGGCTGATAGGATATGTAAAGAATCCTACTGGCAGATTTGCCTCAAATCCACGCATCTTAATCTCATTCTTGACTGTAGGATTACGCTGAACTCTAGCTACAGTAACGAGATTCATGTAATACATAGTCATCTCGTGAAGCGCTGGAATCTGTGACTGGATAAAGATGGTGGTGCGCTCTGGATCTATGCCGATTGCTAGGTAATCCATCGCAACCTGAAGCACGCTCTCGCGCACCTTTCCTGGATTATCTGCATTATCAGTAAGCGCCTGCGCATCTGCAATCATAACGAACATCTTATCGATGCTCGAATCCTCCTGCAGGATAAGTCTCTGTCTAAGTGATCCCACATAGTGTCCTATATGCAGTCTGCCGGTCGGTCTATCTCCGGTTAGTACAACTTTATTTTTGTTCATATTTTTTCCCCTTATATCTATATTCATGTCTATGGTGTAACTTGCTTTTAATTAATTTGTCTCGAGTTTAGCCGCGCCATCGCCTACCATAGATGGCATCCTCAGTCGCAACCCCATCCATATACACATCTGTATCTTCTAGCGGAATATCGTCTGTAAGTAGCTTCTCAAAGCAGAGCGCAATCTTGTTAAATCCCGATACGCTGAGAAATCTATCATAGTAACCAGCGCCATGCCCGATTCTTCGTCCGTCCTTCGAGCATGCCACGCAAGGGACTATTGCTAGATCAAACTCATCTGCAGTAATTTCAGTAGCTTCAGCAAGTGGCTCTCTGATCCCGAACGCACCTCTCGCTAGCTCATCACTGCTCTTATATTCCTTGACTACCATCTCATGTGGTCCAACGCAGAGCGGAATCCCAACGCGCTTTCCATCCTCGAGAGCTTGCTCTATAATCTCATCCGTCACTGGCTCGCCGCCCATCGACATGTAGCAAAAAATCGTATTCGAATTCTTATACGCATCAGTTGCCAGTAATAGATCAGTAATTTTACGGCTCGCTTCTTCGATATATTCAGGTGAGAGCTCCTTTACGATTTCTCTACATCTTGCGCGAAGCGCCTTCTTATTCTCATGTATGTTTTGTGCTCTATGAGTTTCCACATTCGCTCCTTATCGTGCAGCTACTGCACTTCGTAATTCTTACGGATATATATGTTACAGATATATATGGTCATTTGATAGATGCAAAATACGCCTATAGCTGACTTATTATATCCTTCTTTATCTTTCTAGTATATATGATTGACATGCTAAGTCCAAAGAATTCTGCAAATACAAACGAGAACCACACGTAGTCAACGTTACCGAGCTTAGACAGGAAATATGCCGCTGGCAGTAGCACGATTAGCTGTCTCACTATTGATACGTACATGCTGTACACGCTCTTGCCAAGTGCCTGGAATACTCCACCTCGCATGATTGAGTATCCTGCAAATGGAAATACCAGCGAGATAACTCTAAGCTCAACAGTTCCAATCCTCATCAGCTCTGGGGATGCTGCGAAGAAGCCGAGCAGCACATGCGGGATTGCCCAGAAGACAAACATTCCAATGGTCATCATAGCTATACCGTAGATTACCGACAGCTTCATAGTCTCTTCTAATCTCTTCCTGTTCCGTGATCCATAGTTGTATGCGATAATCGGAACTATGCCATTATTCATGCCGAACACTGGCATAAAGATGAAGCTCTGAAGCTTGAAGAACGCTCCAAATGCAGCAACCGCAGTGGTTGTAAATTTTACGAGTATCTGGTTGAGGCCGAACACCATTAATGATCCTACAGACTGCATGATGATTGATGGGACACCGATTTCATATATTTCTCTTATTGTATTCCAGCTAGGTCTGAAACCCTTAAAGGTCAGCTTGACCTCTCTATTCTTCTTAATATTGAAATAAAGCCCTAACAGCGCACCAACGGTCTGTCCAAAAACGGTGGCATATGCAGCGCCGGCGATTCCCATCTTAGGTGCGCCAAACCATCCAAAGATAAGAATCGGATCCATGATGATATTGATAATAGCGCCGGTGCTCTGTGTGATAAATATATATATGGTCCTGCCTGTACTCTGCAGCAACCTTTCGATTGTAACCTGCAGGAACACCATGACCGATAGCCAGCATACTATTCTGAGATACGTTACGCCGTACTCGATTATCTCAGGATCACTTGTCTGCATATCTATAAAAGGTCTTGCGAAAAGCCCTATTACGACGAACAGCGCATATGTTACGAAACTCAGGAATATTCCATTTTGTGCCGTAGCATTCACCTTATCGAACTCCTTTGCTCCGAGGTACCTTGACATCAGAGCACTCATACCTACAGCCGTACCTACTCCGAAGGCAATCATCATGGATTGAATTGGAAAGCATAGGGAGATGGCTGTAAGAGCATTCTCATTAATCTGAGCGACAAATATACTATCCACTATGTTATAGAGCGATAGTACAAACATAGAAACCATGAGCGGAACCGACAATTTTATAATCAATGACGGTATCGGCGCTGTACCTAGCTTATTCTCTTTTATCTCAGCAGCTGTGCTCATTGTCCCCCCTTTTCTTATCCCAATAAATAAAAACGACTGAACGGGTATCCATTCAATCTACGATTCATTATACCATTTTGAGAGCAAAACATTCTAGTGCAGAAACGCAAAATAGTACATTAGACTTGTTTAGTCTTTAAAATTACTGCTTCGTCTATCATATTGCCGCAAAAGAAAAAACGTAGCATCAGCCACGCTTTCTCCATTGCAGTATATTTATTATTAAGGATGTTACAGCCCGT
>NZ_CALIZG010000013.1:0-92011 GCF_938028775.1 Mogibacterium diversum | reverse complement strand
AAGAAGGTTCAGGACCTTATGCCTAATGCGACATCTAGCAATACGAAGTTCAACAGTAGTTTATAAGCGCAAGAGATTCTAAGAAGTGATGATTAAGCTTTATATACATCACTTTCATAGAGCTTATAGCTATAAATAAATATAAACAAAAACGACTGTGAGAGATGCACTCTTGCCTTACAGTCGTTTTTTTCGTGCCACTATTCTGTTATGTCCTGCCTGTTCGTAGTATAACGATAATCGCATCTCATATCCAACATCATGTACTTCAGTACAAATTAAAGCACTGCATCTTCATTTACAGTATATATAATCATCCCGCCAGTCGGTTTACATCCCGTATTCCATAATCCCTCGAGGTCAAGCCACTTATAGCCGCTGTATGTCACGGCCTTAACCTTGAATCCGTCCTCGGTATCATCATATCCATTTACAAGATACCAATGCCATACATAGTCGCTGTACCTTGCATCCTTGTGCCTGAGTGTAAGGAACGGAATCGGTAATCCTGCATCTATCTGCTCCTTCACCTTTTTCGCTGCCTCCTCGTAGGTATGATCTCCTGAGAATTCGCCCACATCCACGCGGTACTCGTCGGTATCCCTGAGGTATTTGATATATCCATTTATATAAATAGAAAGTTTATTAATTCCGGTGAATCTAGGCCATAGATAGTCCTCCATCATATGCGCAAAGTCTACGTACTCTTCTCGCTTAACATCATCAGCGTCAAATGGATATAGCTTCGTGAGTCCAAACTCGCGTGCAAAGTACAAACTGCTCTCACATGCAGTCTCCGCACCACATCCACCTATTCGCATCCAGAACGTGCGAAACCAGTCCTGATTGCCACCATAAGATTCACCTATATAATGGTGATTCAATTCTCTCTTCATCCTAATCTATACCAATCCCCAAAAGTAAAAGCAGGGCAATCACGCCCTGCAATATACGAAATCCTAATCCATATCTGGAATGTCAGCAGTTTATGCGTCAAGTGCAGCATTAAGAGCGTTCACCAGGTGATCTCCATCAAGTCCGTGAACCTGAGCAGCCTGTCCGATTGACTCTCCCTGAGAAGCAGGGCAACCGATGCACATCATTCCGTTCTGGAAGAATACCTGAATTAAATCTGGATGCTCGTTGATAACATCACCGATAATCATATCCTTTGTAATCTTAGCCATTTATCTTTCATCCCCTTTCCGAATGTCATTTCTATTTTTCTATTGCAACAGTAACATTTTGAAGCTATAAAATCAATACTAATAAAGTATCTTTTTAAATTCCTACTTATTCACTCGGAATTCACTTTACATGTTGGTTTTTAGTGCTATAATGAGATGTTAATTTTGTAAAATAGAATCGTATAATTTGATTAAGAAATTAAAAAGGGAGAGACTAATGCTAGAATTTAGACCTGTCAGATTAGATGACCAGGACTTTGCAAAAACCGTAATCTGTTCGAGCGGATGTCATGGTGCTGACTACAGTTTCGCTAATTTATATATCTGGAGGCATGCATATGAGCCCGAAATCGCTTTCATCGGCGAGCGTATGATCATAAGAATGCCTAAGTATGGATACATTTTCGCTTATCCTAAGGGAAGCGGGGATGTTAAGCCAATTATCGATGAACTGCTAGAAGACGCACATTCGCGCGACCAGAAACTGATAATGCGTGGTCTCACGCCTAAAACGCTCGAAGAGTTTGAACCTGTGTACGGAGACCGTTTCACCATAGAGGAAAATCGCGAAGATGCTGACTACATATACACAGTTGAGAAGCTGCGTGACCTCAGGGGACGCAAGCTTTCGTCGAAGCGCAATCACATCAAGCATTTTGAGAGAAATGGCGAATGGGAATTTAAGCTCATCGAAAATGGCGAAGATATAGATTCTGCAAGAGCATTCGTCGCTGAATTCTACAAGGAGAAGGGAGATCCTGACCTTGTCAAAGAAGCGGATGCAATCGAGCAGATGTTCGAAAACTATGAGGCGCTCGGTTTCTTTGGTGGGCTCCTATATCAGAATGGTGAACCTGTTGCCTTCACTGCTGCTACTCAGCTCGACCAGCTCACCATGGATGTGCATTTTGAGAAGGCTCTTCCTGGTGTTGAAGGCGCATATACTATGATTAACCGCGAATTCGTAAGGGCAATCTCCGAGAAATTCCCTGATGTAGAATACATTAACCGCGAAGAGGACATGGGGCTTGAAGGTCTTAGGAAAGCCAAGGAAAGCTATCACCCAGATGTTCTGCTTATGAAATATACGGCTTATGAAAAATAACTACATAATAAGACCCAGGGAGGCTTCCGACTTCAGTGATTTTGTCTCACTACGCAGAAAAGTTTTCGGAGATGATGAGGAGTTTATTGAATTCTTCGACAATTGCTTCCGAGATGACTATCTGGATTTTCTGATTGTCGAGGATCAAGATGGCAGCGAGGTGCTTCAGGCATCCCTCACCCAGTTCGACATGGGAAAATTAGTTGTTCCTGAGGGCAAAGTTTCAGATATAGCTGGTAAATCAATAGAGATGAGCTACGCAATATGCACCGACCCTGCGGCACGAGGAAAGGGTTACGGATCACACATAACCGTATATGCCAGAGAGATTGCCGAGAGCAGCAGGAAACTATCGATGCTCTCACCAGCTGAACCGAGCTTAATAAAGTTTTATGAACCTCTAGAATATAAGAAGTTCATGTATGCCGAGCAGGGTTCTGTCCTGACATCTGAGCATGTTGATTTTGAATTCTCCCATCTTCAGACTAAGGTCTTAACACCGCAGGAATATAATAATTATAGAGAAACGATTTTGGCAAACCGCGTCCATATCAAGCTGTCAGAAGGAGCTCTTAGATTCGCAGCTGGGCTGGTAGCTCCTGATACTTCGGGCTCTGCGCCTGCTATGGATGCTGAATCAGCTGATTTGACGGGCTCTGCGCCTGACTGGGAAGCTGAATCAGGAGCACCTGATGGTTCTGGACTCTTGCTAATTTCTGATGGCGCTGAGCCTTTGGCAATCGCAGCGTGTGAGGCCGCAGGGGCGGACTCTCTCGCTGCGGCCGAGCTCCTCACCTTCATTGAAGATGGTGGTCAAAAGGAGCTCGGGATTGCAATTGCCAAGGCACTCGCTGTTAGATGCGGCGCTAAGCGATGCGACTACATGATGCCTAGCAGATCTGGGAGCGAAACATCCGCTGCGCTTGGGATGATCTCGGCCAGCTACGAGGAACTCTCCGAGGTGTACAGCGCCGCTACTGGCGAGTGCCCTCCTTATATGGGCTTCACCTTCGGTTAGCCCATAGGCAAAATATATGCATGAAAAAACATGATTGACGAGATTCTCTCATCAATCATGTTTTCTTTTATTCGTATATTGGCATCTTATTTCAACTTTTTAGCCGATTCAGAACCGTAATTATAGTCTCTTAAATATTACTGCTCTCTCTTTTTTCTAGCGAATAGCGCTACTCCAAGGCCAATCACACTCATGAATAGTGTAGCCGCATATGCTAGGATAGTGTCAGCATCCCCAGTCTTTGGTGCTGTACTCTTTCTTGCAGGAGCAACCTTAGCAGCTGGAGCATGTGACTGTGTAGCAGTAGCTGCAGTGCTTGATGCCGTAGGAGTTGTTGTTGATGTAGCAGGTGTCGATGGTGTAGCTGGTGTTGTAGTAGTTGGTGTCGACGGCGTTGTTGGCACTGACGGAGTAGTCTGTGCTGTTACAGCCTTGTACACGTATACCTTGTCTCCATTTGCTTCCTCGCGAGTCGATGCAAGCTCATATCCAGCGATATTCTCACTGCCATGTATCCCAAACTTTGTAGGTTTTAACTCAGTTCCGTCTTCTGTTACGTAGTGCGTAAAATCTATACCTACGCGGATTATACGGTTTACAGCATTAGATGTTGTAATAGATTCGAGAGTACTTGTACCCCATCCAAATTGATTCTCGCTGCCAACCTGTGCGCTGTCTGTTACGAGTGCCTTCACATCATTATAGATGACATCCGAAGTGTAATCCCTGTAATTTGAATCATTCATTCCGTTCAAAAAATTTATATCAATATTGAATTTAGCATCCTTGCTACCATTTGAACCTACGGAATCAACGATTACCTGATTTGCCTTTAAAGCTGCATCTATCTTAACGATAGTCTCATATGGAGTCTCCTCCTTAACCTCTGCGGTGATACTCCAGTACCCAGAGCCTCCAAATAATGCAACTGCCTCTGCATCGTCAATTCTCGTCTTAAATCTTGGGTCTGCATCCTCTATAGGAAAATCAAAATAAATATTAGGATAGTACACATACATGCTGCCAGAATCAATAACTATGTTCTTCACAGTATATTCAGTATTGGTAGCCTGATCGATTAATGTGGCTTCCCTAGCGTAATACATGGGTTCGTAATATGTCTGTGGATCCTGCGGATTTCCTTCTGTAGCGCTGTGCACAACATAAGTATCCAGATTGCTCCAATCTTTAATCTTTACAGTATTTCCAGAATGCGAATCACTCGAGTCCACGGTTAGAACATAATCCTGTGTAAGCCTTTCCTTCCTTGCTCGCGACTCGAAAACCGATGTGTAATTGTCCTTGCCTGGGAATCTGTATCCGCTAGTAGTATTAGAAACAGTTGAGTTACCTAGACTAGTTGTTGCACCGTCTGCAGGCTCAGTCGCTACGAAGTTATTTATAGCAGATTGCTCATTAGCCGTAACAGTATCATCTGCATACACATTAACAGCCAAAGAAGGTGCCATCATTAGAGACACACCTACAGCTGTTGCCTTTAACATTTTCCTCCTACGCTTGTTAATTCTTTTAGTCATTTTAATCTCCTTATGCGCCAATATTTATGCGTTTAGTAGTTTATCGAGATTATACACTTTATTAGTATACTTGTACAGCATTATTTTTAATACAATTGCATTTTGCACTATCCTATTTTACATCTACTTATGTTCGCATTCCTTTTATACTCGCAACTGCAGCACACTAAAAACCCTCCTCACTGGTCATCCAGCAAGGAGGGTTCGTATCACTATTAAATAATAATGCTCAACGTTCATTTATCTGGCTGAGTTCTGCAATTATTTACTCGTCTGATAGAAATGAATCATCCGCCTCTTCATCTCATCTGATACCGGCAGCCTATCTACTAGGTAGTAATAGCCCACAAGCTTTCCATCAATAACCTTCTTGAGCCTCTCTAAGTATTCATCACCCAACTTGTCCTTAGGCACGTACTTCACATTAGAACTCCAGAACGACTGTATGAACAGCGCTGAAACCAGTAGATTAACTTCCTGATTCATTTCCGGCGTGATATTCTCAAATATGTGTGCAAACACCTTATCGAGCACCAGATGCTTCTCGTCACGCACAGTCATTATCGAAGAATCATTTGTCTGATTATAGTAGTACAGGGTATCGTCTATATAGTATACAGAACCAGCTAAAGCTACCAATATCGGCCATAACGAGAGATCTTCGTAGTATGAGTGTTCTAGGTAACGAACTTTTCCAAAAAGCCTTCTGTCATACATCGAAATCGTTCTGCATGGCAGTAGCCACATGGCGTTTCTTATGGAAACTTCCCCAGAGTGACGCCCTTTGTATGCTGGTGAATTTGTCTTGCCATCGTACATGATGCAGTTAGACTTACATAGGCTGTACCCTTTCTCTATACCTGCGTATAGCTTTGAAATATACTCTGGATCAACCCAGTCATCGACATCAACGAATGATATATATTCACCCGATGTATTATCGATTCCAAGATTTGCTGCATGCCCTAGGTCGGCAGTCTCCGTAACAAGCAGCTTGACGCGGTCATCTCTCTCCATCCACGCTCTAACCATTTTCTCGGAGGCATCCGTGCTGCCGTTGATTACGCACAATATCTCAAGATTTTGGTAGTACTGATTAGTGATGGACTCTAGGCATTTATCTATATACTGCTCTCCGTTATATATCGGAATTATCACTGAAATTATCGGCTTGATATCAGCACCTCCTTACAATCAATCGGTTATTCCCGAATCATCACCGTACGATAATCCGGATCCATATATTCGTACCCGAAGGTTCTGAATACAGATTCGTATTTCTTGTTAGTCATTGCTAGGATTCTACTATCGTTAGGTGCTACGGCGATGAGAAAATCATCAATCTCCTTATAGAGCTGTATATCCGCACCACTATCTTCATACGCTGGATCCACCATGACATCGGTAATCAGAAAATACATAGCACCATCTCCCGATACTCTGCCAAACGCCACAAGCTCGCCATTTACATATAGACCCGCCATGAACAGACCGTCCCGCAGCGCTTTGATGACTGTCTTCGGGCTACGCTTACGCTCACCGCACTTATTCATTAATTTAATCAGCTCTGTGGGGAGCGTTCTATTTATACGAATCTCTGCCTTAATCATAGTACAATCCCAATTATAGTAGTGAAATATCATCTGAGGTCTATCAATCTACCCTCAAATCTCATTATAGATTATTGATTAGATTGCTCATCTAATTCAGTTACTATTTAACCTTAAAAGCATCCTCGACTACTTCTTCGGCTAATTCTTCAACCTCTTCATCTACTGCTGCAGCTCCAAGCTTCGCTGATTCTACTGCTGACTCGGCCTTCGCAGCTTCCTTCGCAACCTTTTCAGCCTCCTTAACGGCTTTTGCCTCTGCTGCCTTTGCAGCCTTATCAGCCTCTGCTTCTGCAGCCTTTGCTGCCTTCTCTGCTTTTTCTACTGCTAGCACCTCGAGTTCTTCCTGACTAAGGTAGTTATCAGGATTTAGCTTTCTAACCTCATGCAGAACTGCTGCTGCTGCAAATAGAAGAACAGCAAATACGATGTATGACAAGCTCTGATTTAGGATATAAGAAAGGGCATCTCCGAAGTGCTCTCCAATTGATGATCCATATGTCTTGAAGTAGTTTCTGAGGTATGTGATTGAATTAAAAATTGCATATAGCGCATATACGGAAACGATTCCTGTGCATACGTAAAGTCCAATTATAACCTTTGATGTCTTAAGCTTCTTGTTGTTCATGATTCCAACCTTTCCTTAAATGAAATTTATAAAATATTTATTAATTCTCTTGAAATATAACATATCTGTCCATATCATATCATGAATTCCGCGTGGTTGTTATGTGAATGCTAATCATAAATGATATCACTGCTCTATATCCCAATTAACCGCAGATATTCCGTGTCTCTCGAGGAAATCATTAGCACGAGAGAAGTATTTACCGCCGAAAAACCCTCTGTACGCGGATAGCGGGCTCGGATGAACACCAACAATTACAAGGTGCTTTTTATTCGTGATAAGCGGCAGCTTAGACTTAGCGTTAGACCCCCACAAAATAAATACCAATGGTTTCTCTCGTTCATTTAATTTTCTTATAACTGCATCCGTCAGCTGTTCCCAGCCTTTTCCGCGGTGCGAATTAGCCTCGTGCTCTCTAACTGTGAGCGCTGTGTTGAGAAGCAAAACCCCAGACTTAGCCCAGGGAGTCAGGCAGCCGTTATCAACCTCTGGCGGAGCAATCCCAAGGTCGGAATTTATCTCTTTAAAAATATTTACCAGAGACGGCGGTTGTTTCACACCCTTCTTAACCGAGAAAGCCATACCGTGAGCTTGTCCTTTCTCATGATATGGATCCTGTCCGAGGAGCAGCACCTTTACATCGTCATAAGGAGTGTACCTGAAAGCTGTAAATATTTCATCGCGCGGTGGAAATATTGTATGGTTCTCGTATTCTTCGTCGAGAAATCTCTCGAGCTCGCTATAGTACGGTTTCTCCATCTCTTCAGCGAGTATGGTATCCCACGCATTCCCGATTTTAAGTCCTTTTGCACCCATAATTTCTCCTATAGCAACATTTACTTTCTGCGATGCTTTGCTGGATGAAGCGCTTCCTGCCTTGCATCGTATACTTTATACACTAGCCATGCCATGAGCGAACCTATTATCGCTCCTGCAACTACATCTCCAGGATAGTGAACGCCTACATAGAGTCTCGAAAGCGCAATCAAGAGTGCTAGCAAAAGAGCCGGTATTCCGTACTTCTTAGGTCCGTTCAGATATATGCACATCGCAGCTGCAAACGAACTAGCCGAGTGACCTGACGGGAAAGATGCATCGTGTTGCTTGCCAATAAGCCTCTGAACATCATCAAACACTTCATATGGTCTAGTCCTGCCTATTAAATCTTTAAGAAGCAGATTATTTACTAGGTACGTGAGTATAAGAGATGCAAACATCAGCAGCCCATACTTCCTGGTACGCTTAAAAAGCAGAAGTAGCACTGCAATCGCAATCCACATAATGCCGGCATCTCCGAGGTGAGTGAAGACCTTAACAACAGGCGTCAACAAATCATGGACTGCGAGGTGCTGAAACTTTATGAGCAGCGAACCGTCGAAATTTCGAATAGTCTCTAACATTTAAAACTCCAATCTACTGTGCTCTTGGTTAGCTGTAGCATCGTTTCCATCTGCAGTATCAATGTATATCTTGTGCAATCTCATGCCGAAATCACACAGAATCTCATAGTTGATAGTTCCAATTTTACCAGCAATCTCTTCAGCTGAGATTTCATCATCCCCTGAGCGTCCCATGATCACGACCTCATCTCCTGCTGCTACCCCTGGTACATCCGTCACATCTATCATGCACTGATCCATGCAAATGCTTCCTACGACCGGAACTCGATTACCATGCACAAGAACCTCTGCCTTACCAGTGAGCGTCCTCGAATAACCATCTGCGTATCCTATAGAGATTGTGGCAATCTTGCTCTCTCTATCCGCTACAAACCTTCTGCCGTAACTGATTGAAGTTCCAGCGGGTACTGTTTTAAGATGGATAATATATGCTTTTACAGACATAACTGGCTTTAGATCAAGTCTCGTCTTATCCACCTCTTCAGACGGATAGCATCCATAGAGGATTATCCCGGGTCTTACTGCGTCGAAGTGGGTCTTTGGATAGTCCATAATCGCAGCGCTATTGGCTATACACAGCATCGGAACATTGATGCCGCAACCTGCGAGTTCCTCATAGAAGTCATTAAACAGCGAAAGTTGCTTGTTCGTGTACGTCGAATCAGCTTCATCAGAAGTCGCAAAGTGTGAAACCATACCATTGATACGAAGTCCCTCAAGCTCATCGATTTCCTCGATTTCAGTTCTCGCAAATTCCTTTTCTAGCGGTGTCTCTATCCTATATCCGATTCTACCCATACCAGAATCAATTGCGATGAAACAGTCTATCACTGCACCCTTCTTCACCGCAATTTCGGATTTTTTCTTAGCTCTATCTAAGCTCCCGATGACGATTGTAAGATTCTGCTCTATTATGATATCGGTGCAATCCTCTGGAACTAAACCGAGAATGAGTATGCTCTCGTTAAATCCAGCCTCGCGTAGCTCGAGCGCTTCCTCTATTGTGGCAACCGCAAAGCGTTTAACCCCATTATCACGAAGCACTTCCGCACATCGCACACTTCCGTGCCCATATGCATCTGCCTTTACAACGCCTATTATCTCATTATTACCTATTACTCTTTTGATTTCTTTGATATTGTGGTCTAGCGCCGATAGGTCGATTTCCACCCACGTCTGGCGCATTGATTCCTTGTACATTTTTTACCCCTTTAAGTATTTAGTTCCTGACAGCTAGGCCGTCAGGAACTGTCTCTGTCAGTAGGTTATACTCTATAAATTGCATGATTTCATGCAAGATGCAGGTTATCCCCTGCAAATTGTAAGTCATACCCTCGCAAATTACCTAATTATTAGTTCTTCGCGCGCTGGCCCGTTTGAAACCATAGATACACGAACTCCGATTTCCTTTTCAATCCTCTCGATGTAAGCCTTGCACTCACTTGGCAGATCATCGTAGTTCTTGATACCTCTTATATCAGTCTTCCAGCCTGGAAGCGTTTCATATACTGGCTTAGCCTTCTCGAGGAGCGGTGTGTTAGGAAAGTCTTTTGTCACCTCGCCATCGATCTCATAGCCTACACAGATTTTGAGCTCATCTAGGTATCCGAGAACATCTACAACTGTAACTGCAACCTCTGTGGCTCCCTGCATCATGCAGCCATATCTGGTAGCAACAGCATCAAACCAGCCAACCCTCCTAGGCCTACCTGTGACTACACCGAATTCACCGCCGTCTCCACCGCGATTACGAAGCTCATCTGCCTCATCTCCGAACAGCTCGCTTACAAAAGCTCCTGCTCCAACCGCAGATGAGTAAGCCTTTACAACTGTAACAATCCTCTCAATCGCATACGGTGGAAGTCCAGCACCCGTAGAACCGAAACCTGCGAGTGTCGACGATGATGTTACCATCGGATAAATGCCGTGATCTGTATCCTTAAGTGCTCCAAGCTGACCTTCTAAGAGGATGCTTTTACCAGCACGAAGTGCATCATTTAGCACCTGTGAAGTGTGAGCAACATATGGTCTCAGTATTTCAGCATATTCCATTAATTCCTCATAGATATCTTCTGGCTTAATCTGTGGTTTGTGATACAAGTTCTCGAACAGGACATTCTTTATAGTGCATACGTTCTCAATCCTTGCCATCAGAACATCTTTATCTGCATAGAGATCTGCAACCTGAAAACCAATCTTGGCATACTTATCGGAGAAGCACGGTGCAATTCCCGCCTTGGTCGAACCAAACGAGTGCCCCGCAAGTCTCTCCTCTTCATAAGCGTCAAGCGCCATGTGATATGACATTACTAGCTGTGCTCTATCTGAAATGATAATTTTGCCATGTGGGACACCTGCTTCCTCAATGGACGCTAGTTCTTCGATGAACTTCTTGGCGTTGACAGCCACTCCATTTCCGAGAACACTTACAGCTTCTTTGTTAAAAATGCCTGATGGCATGAGGTGAAGCCCGAATTTACCAAACTCATTCTTGATAGTGTGACCAGCGTTACTTCCACCCTGAAATCTCACGATATAATCGGATTCCTGTGCGAGTACGTCTGTGATCTTACCCTTACCTTCATCGCCCCAATTAGCACCTACAACTGCTGTGATCATAAAAACCTCCTTGTGCATTGCGCCACCGCGCCTCTGCCACGACTTTATGACCCCGTCGATTCGCATCGCAAACCGACCTTCTGTAAAGCCTTGCTATAAATCCCTTCCCCAGCACTAATAGTACTTGAGGATTATTAAATATGAATTAAATATACCTTAAATATATTCAATCTTACTTGTATTACGCCAAATTCCCATCTTCTCGGCTTCCTGAATCAGGTCTTCCCTAAAATCAGGATGCGCTACACTGATGAGACTCTCGGCTCTCTGCCATGTCGACTTGCCCTTTAGATTAACTGCACCGTACTCGGTCACTACATAATGAGTTGCCGTCCTAGGCGTAGTGATAATTGACCCTCTTGGTAGCGTAGGGTGAATGAGAGATACGACCTCACCATTAGGCTTCGTCCTCGTCGAATGCGTGCACATGAAGCTCTTACCATTCTTGGATAAGAAAGCTCCGAGCACAAAATCTAGCTGTCCGCCAGTTCCTGTAAGCTGTCTAAAGCCTGCGCTCTCTGAACAAACCTGTCCATACAAATCGACCCCAACGCAGCTATTAATCGAGATGAAGTTCTCTATCTGCGAGATGGTGTGCACACTGTTGACGTAATCAACTGGTGCCGCGCAGCAGATAGGGTTGTCATCGATAAAATCGTATAGCGCTTTGCTACCCACTGCTGCCGTATATACTGTAAGCCCCTTGTCTACCTTCTTGTTGTTGGTCAGCTTACCAGCATAATAGAGATTCATAAATGAATCTACGATTACCTCGCTGTGACCACCGAGATCACGTATGTCAGACTCTGCGAGCAAGCCTCCGATTGCATTTGGCACGGCTCCAATACCGAGCTGCAGCGTACTTTCATTTCTAATTCGGTCTACTATCGACTCGGCAATCCTTCTATCCTCAGGACTTGCCGGTGCCGCCTTGAACTCAGCGAGCTCAGGGCTTTCTCCCTCGATGATATAGTTTACATCAGATATATTGATATGCGACTCATAACCGAGTGCAATTGGCATCTTCTCGTTAACCTCAACTATGACAATCTTAGAATTTCTGATAATTCCGAGAAGGTCAGCATTAGTAGGACCAAAATTAAAGTTGCCATATCTATCCATCGGTGCAACCTGAATGCAGCAGATATCGAATCCGTTGCCCTCTTGCCCCCAATATAATGGTTCTTCATTGAATAGAATCGGTACATACCAGCAGTTGCCTGCATCTGCCATCATCCTGTCCATAGCGGTATAGTGAGATGAATAAAATCTAACTGTGTTTACGTCCCTCGTCGCCTTGAAAGTCTCTAGTAGATCATTTCTCACAGCAACTTCAGTCTGAATCTCTAATCCGCGAAGGAGTGTATCGGTCTTGAGGCGCTTGCCAAGGGCTCTGTCCATGTAAATGGAGCTCCCTGTTCCCACGCCGAAGTGCAGCCTGTAGTTGCTTTTAACAAGGCTGGCAGCGAAATCTGCATCGATTAACTTAGTCTTGTATTCACTCTGCACTTGACTGATATCGTACATAGTTGTCCCTCCGTTTTCCTAAATTGTCACTATTTACCGCAAACTTTTTTGTGGCAAAAGGACAAAGTTATTTTAGCCCATTTGTTGCTTTTTTTCAAGCATTTAAGCCTCTTCAAGCCCCGTCAAATCTTAAAATTTACTTATCTTTCAGTG
Organism: Mogibacterium diversum; assembly: GCF_938028775.1. Taxonomy (GTDB): domain Bacteria; phylum Bacillota; class Clostridia; order Peptostreptococcales; family Anaerovoracaceae; genus Mogibacterium; species Mogibacterium diversum_A. The sequence continues at coordinate 79,226 of NZ_CALIZG010000013.1, read as the reverse complement.
TTGAATTCTAGTAGTTTTTGTCAATCAGTGGCAGATGACGCACCATGAATCATATCGGGTTCTCGAGTATTGCCGCACTAGAAAAGGACATGGTGTGTGGTCCCATGTCCTTCGCTTTTGATCGATTTGACTTTGTAAAATCCTTTATAGACCTAGCAACTCCCTACCATCACGACGGGTGATACCGTATCTATATACCAGAACTAGTCGCGCTTCGACAGAAGGTCTCTGATCTCTGTCAGGAGTTCAACCTCTGGTGTTGGCGCTGGCTCTTCCTCTGCTGGTTCTTCTGCCTGCTTTCTCTTAGCTTTGCTTAGAGCTTTGATGATGATAAACACCGTTAATGCGATAAGCAGGAAGTTGATGATTGCCTGGATGAATACACCGTAGTTAATAGCAGCGCTTCCAACTGTAACCTTTAAACCTGAGAAATCAATTCCTCCGATTATAACACCTACGATTGGCATGATAATATCGTTAACAAGCGAGGTAACGATTGCTGTGAATGCAGAACCGATGATGATACCTACCGCCATGTCTAGCACGTTTCCACGAGCGATAAATGACTTAAACTCCGCAATAAATCCCTTTGTCTCTTTCATTTTACCCTTTTGCTCCTTTCAATATTGAACTTATATAACACCTATTTAGACTATGTTGTGCACAAATATTTTGAAACAACATTTCATTACATAATGAATTACACTATAAATGGCTTCAGGTCAAGCATTTTAGGCAAATTAATTGAAAAAAATTTAATTGCACATTAATCACTCCTATTCTCATCGGTTCCCCCTTTATACTCTTATTGCTTGTACTAAATGCTATTCAGTGATATTATAATTAAGCTTGTGTTTAACGCTGATGATTGTAGTTAATCAGAGATTTATCCGGGATTACGTTCACAGGAGGCGTCATTCGCAAGCGCCCAACCCATGTCTCGATAGCTCAGGGGACAGAGCACCGCTCTCCTAAAGCGGGTGTCGGAGGTTCGAATCCTCTTCGGGACACCATTTAAAAACACCGCAATTCTAACGAGTTGCGGTGTTTTTGTTTGTCAAAATTCTTTTACATGCTCGTATAGTGTTCAAGCACCGCAGAAGTCACGCCCTTCGAGCTAGACTCAACTGCTATTCCCAGGATTTCCTTAACCAGCTTGAAATTATCAGTAGCACTTCTCTTCCAATCCGAAAATTCAGGGCCAAGAATATAATCTTGATACTCTAGGCTATCTTCTGGCCTACCTTCAATTCTGACGAGAAGACCATTATCACGCATAACCCTCACTACCGTTCGCACTTCATCGTCCGTCGAGTAGAATAGCTCTGGCACCAGCTTTACCTTCCTCTGAATTGCATCGGAAACGAACAAGTATAAACGCAGCTCTTTCTTCACAAACCTCTTATCGGGAATATAAACAGGTTCGGTATCGTCAGGAATTTGAAACTGCCCTTTATCCTTCTTTATCCCATAGTATTCGCAGATACCGTCTATTTCTCTCTTCGTTAAGTTATATTTTGTTTGAAACTGTTTCTTTGTAAACATCTATATCACCTATTTTAATGAATACCTAACCCTACAGTAATCATAAAATTTAACGATAGAAACATAACCGTCATGTTAGCTTCCTTTTCTTTCCCGAACATTTTATATGTATATATTAAGACTAATATAATGGATATTGCCGATCCAGTTCTAATAGCAGAATGTAATAGGGATACATCAAACATGTTATATATTGCATAAGCCATAAAGAAAACAGCTTCATAGATATATGTTATATTTTTATATAAATTACTCATTTTTTTCATAAGCACCTCCAAAAGTATTATATATATGTTTGAAATTAAACTATCTAACTTATAATTAACATTTATACACAAAAAATATAAGTATTGAATATAATATTTATACGGTATACTATGAAACTTACAATTGTAATATTTCACACAAGAATTATTTAGTAAGTCGAGACAAGCGAGGTCACATGATCGAACTAAGAAATGATCCATCTGTAAAATATAGCTATGATGAGTGGCTGGAGTTTTTCCGAGAAAACGACAAGCACAGACTGCAGATAGATTTCTCGAATGAGACTACCCTACCTGCCGATATCAAGGCGCTAATACTGCCTTCTGTTTCTGCATTTCAAATCGGCGAGCACAGCGACGGACTTCACCTGATAAAGGTCTCAGAGGCGTTTGCTAGCAAGTTTGACGAACCTGCATATCCCGAGGTCATGAAGCTATTTATCAGAGAGGAGAATTTCCACTCCTCATACCTTGGTGAATTTATGCGCTATCACGGGCTTCCGCTCCGCAAGAGCAATTTCCTCGACAGGACATTTCGCCGCCTCCGTAGACGTAGCGATATCCGTCCTGAGGTCGTAACCCTCGTAACCGCAGAGATTATCGCACTCTCTTATTACTCAGCTCTCAGTGATGCTACTGACTCACCAGCACTAAAGAGAATCTGTGCTCAGATGCTTCACGATGAGATACCTCACGTAATTTTCCAATCATATACACTAGGACATTTTAAGCAAGGTAGATGGCTTAAGCTTCAAAGACAGCTCCTCATGAGAGCTGCAACCCTTGCTGTCTGGACTGCGTACGGAAAAGTATTTCGTGCGGCAGGATGGACATATTCTAAATTCAAGCAGGAAAATCTCGGCAATCTAGGGCAGTCTGAAGATATAGCTAGCGATATCGCCCTACGTTTAGCTTCGAAAATCGAGCAACAGAGACAATGAAATCCATTTATATAGATGACCAGCATGTACTAAAAAAGTACATGCTATTATTTTTTTTGCATATCTCATTGACAATATCGTAATACGATATTATATTTTAGCTAGAAATATCGATTAACGATATTAGGAATTCTTACAGCAAATTTGATTAATGGGTGGTGCTATACATGGCCAAAAAATCATTAGAACCATTAACCGAGCCGATGTTCTACATACTGCTTTGTTTCCACCGCTCTGATATGTGCGGGACGGAGATATCGAGTTATGTAAATGATCTCACGGACGGAAGGGTCAAGCTCGGACCAGGGACTCTGTACTCGCTCCTCTCACTTTTTCAGGCAGAGGATTTAATTAAGAAGCTGCCCCCAGATGGCAGGAGAATTTCTTACAGCATTACAGAGCGCGGAGAGCAGTTATATCAGGATGAAATCCGAAGATTAGAAGCATGCCTTAGTGATGCACGGAGGTGCGGTTATGAGCGATAAGATTAAACAGAAGATTTGTTATTTTGGTCTTTCCGACATATATCAGGAACAGAATTGGCTTGAGGATATGGCTAGGAGAGGGCTACTTCTCACATATACCGGCTACCTTGTATACGACTTTGCATATGGCGAGCCAACTGAGAGAAGGTACCGAATTCTGCCAGAGAAAAGAAAGAAGATCGAACAGGAAGAGCTGGATATATATGAGTCATGTGGATGGACATGTGTGCGAGGAACGCATGCATCGACTGTGTTCTATACAGACGATCAGAATGTCCCCGAGCCTTTTACAGATGCCGTTACAGAGAAGAAGTATTATGTGAAGAGACTACTCTATACATTTATCACTACTATAGCGTTGACCTTTTGCATTCTTATGAATTTAGATCTCAATACGAATGGCTTTGTCTTTAATCCAATTGAGGCTTATTATCAGCTTGCTGATAAACCGTCTCCAATTATTTACATATACGCTGTGATGTACCCAATACTAGTGCTATTTGAGCTGGTATTTATCTTCAGATACACTAGATTAATATGGAAACTGAAAAGAGAAACTTTTAAGAGGACTGCTGGCTTTAAGGCTAGACGTTATGTAAATATGATTTTAATTAATACGATTATCGTGCTGATTGTAGGCCTCTTTATATATGTGGTATTCGTGCCAGATAAGAGAGTCACAACAAGCAGCTTTAAGGAGGCATTGGCCTATAAGGATAATGACCTTGTAAGATTCGCAGAATTTGACCCAGCCGCTTGGGATGAGGTTCGGGCGAATATGACCATAAAAAATGGCAATAAGGATATTGATAACCCCGACATAACATACGAGACAAGTTACGACCGTAATATCATGATGACGAAAATGTCTTCGGAAGACCTCGAGGTTTATCCTAGAACCGACAAAGATGGTGTATCTGAGCCAAAGCTCATGTATCTGGTTCAGCTATACAAAGCTAAATCAGCAAAAATTGCCGCACGCTTTATGCCATCTAATATAGCAGAAGAACTCGACTATAAGGGCTTCGACGTATCGGAGAAGCGCATTCGAGATATGCAGTTTAAATACAAGGGACTCGATTACGCGGCATATATCGCAGCTTCTAAAAAAGATGAGGCTCCATTCTATAAACAGATGCTTTTCCTCAGAAAGGGGAATAAATATGTCGTCGTTGCATATAGTGGTCCTATCAATCTTAAGTCGAAGATTGGGCTGTTTGCATCGAAGATGTAGCTACACCGTATTCAATTGTTATCGCAAAATGTTCAACACGAGGTGTGTCATGGATAAGAAAACAAAATTAAAATTTGATCCGTTTGGTGTAGTTGATATGTTCTATAAGCAGAATTGGCTTGAATATCAGGCAAGAAAAGGTCTGCTGCTCGCTAACGATAATCTACTTACTTGTAGATTTACCGTTGACGAGCCAAGAGATAGGCGATATCGCATCTTGCCATACAAGCACAGCGAGACGACGCAGGAGGAACTTGACCTATATGCTTCTTGTGGTTGGCATCTGATATATGGTTCTGGTTCAGTGATGATATTCTACACGGATGACCCAGATGCTCCAGAGCCATTTACGGATGTGCAGAGTCAACATAAGTACTATAGAAAGAGCTTGATTACTAATTTTATTATTATGCTAATTATTTTTGCAGAATCACTTTTTAGCATAAGTCGAAGTGTGCAAGGGTTCACTATATCACCTTCAGAACTTCTCTACAGCAGTGCTGATCAACCGCTTTCCACTTTGGCGATGACTTTTATTGGATTACCGTTGGCGCTTTTGTTCTGGTTTCAATATATGTTCACTTATATCAGCATACTGAATAGGAACAGAAAGAAGGATTTTTATGGAGCTTCGGGATTTAGATTGAAATATTATGTCAATGCGACGTGTATTATAACTGTAATCGTCCTAGTCCTATGGAGTATCATTGACATCCCTAGGACAATGGATAGCTCATCATCTGGTGACTTCACCCAGGCTCTTAAGTACAAGGGCAACAAGATTGTGCGCTTCTCGGAATTTGACCCAGATACATGGAACACAGTTGAGAAGCAGATTGAGAACTATGATGAAGGAAATAATAAAACAGACATTATTTTCGAAATAGACCAAGATAAAAGCTTCATGATTCCTAGAATGGTAACTGAGGAGCTAGAAGTTAGTACGCCACCGAAAAACGAAAATGATGACTCTGTAATTAATCTCTATTACAATGTTCACCTATACAAGGCAAAGTCTTCTAAGGTAGCATCAGAATTTATGAAATATAACAGTAAAAATGCACTTGAAGAGTCGGACATCAAAGTATCAAATAAGTCTCTTGACAAGTACCGTTTCGATTACAAGGACCTCGACTACGCTGCATATATCGTAGATGAGAAGAAGGCAAATGATACTACTGCAAAACGCGACCAGTTACTCTTCCTAAGAAAAGGGAGTACCTACGTATACGTTTCATATTACGGCCCTATCGATCTGAAGTCGAAGGTAGGTCTGTTCGCAGCAAAGATGTAGATTTGCAGATTATCTAGTAATATAGGTTCTAAACCCTGTTAATCGTTTTATTAGTAAGCTTATAAGCAAATGACCAGCCCTGTGGCTGGTCATTTCTGTTAATGGTTATTATTTGCTTGATTTACCATTTATATCACGCTATTCTTCTGGAGCCTCGAACAGAACCTTGAACTCCGAACCTTCACTCATATATATTCCCTCGATATCTTCGGGATGATTTGCTACGAGTTCTGAGACATTATCCACCTCGAACGAAACGCATATCCCGCAGGCTGCACTAAGCGCTCTAGGCACCGGCATAAGTGTTGCGGTTTTGTCTATGCTTTTCTGCTGCTTGTGGAACTGCTGTGCTCCAAAATGCGTATGAAAAGTTGCGATAAACATTACTTGAGTGTAATCAGGTAATCGCCTTCTGGCGTTTCACTGTATTCCATAGATAGCTTGTTGTTCGCTGCATATCTAGAGATATTCTTAACTGGTGTCATGCTGTCTACGAGAACTTCAACAGGTGTTCCAGCCTTTACAGCATTCTGAGTCATAATCACTGGTTCAGGGCACGAGTACCCTCTTGCATCTACCTTAGTCATTTTATGCCTCCTTAGCTTTTCTTATATTCATAAGACCGATAACTACAGTAACGATAATTCCGATAATAACTGCAATCTTGCCATTCGGAGTTGGTCCCATTGGTGTCGATGCTAGTGCGAAGTTGTGGCAGAAAGCTGCACCTACGATTAGGCCGAGAACTGCAACGCCCGAGTCTGCATTTCCTGTACCAGAGAGAACCACCTGACGAAGTGGGCAGCCACCGAGCAGGCAGGAGCCTAGTCCTACGAGAACCATTCCTAGGAAGTTCCATAGAGAGTCGTTGAATGCAATCGGCTGCTTGTCAAACCCTGCGTGGAAGAAGCCAAGTGCTAGGTTTCCAATGAGGGCTGCAACGAATATTGCGATAAATCCAGATAGTAGATAGAAATCTTTGAATAACACTGCATCTCGGAGTCCACCAACCATGCACAGTCTGGTGCGCTGTGCTAGTACACCAACAACAAGCCCTGCAATTAGCGAAATTGCGAGCGGCGCGTGCATAGCACCAGGTCCCTCTTTGCTGAATGCGAGAAGTGCTGGGAATGCGCATAGGATAACGAGCAGTACTACCGTAATCGCTGGCATCGCTACGCCTTCTGTTGGTCCTAGTGGAACCGACTTCTTGAGTGTGAAGCCCTTCTTGAGGTATACGATTCCGCCGAGAATTCCGCAGAAGAATCCAATCAGGCCGATGATTGCATTCCAGTCTCCACCAGCGATTCTGAGAATCATTCTAAGTGGGCACCCGAGGAACATGAGAGCTCCTACCATGACGAAGAACGAGAGTACGAATCTTGTCATCGGAGATGAACCACCGCGAACCTTAAACTCTTTTCCGCAAACGGACATAATAAATGCGCCAAGAATAAGTCCGATTATCTCGGGGCGAACGTACTGCACAACTGGAGCAGTGTGGAGCTTAAGAGCACCAGCAGTGTCTCTCAAAAAGCAGGCAATACAAAAGCCCATGTTAGCAGGGTTGCCATACTTAACGAGAAGCACTGCAGCCGCACCAACCACGAGCCCAGTAATAATCATAAGGGTACTTTTTTCTTTTTTCATTGTATCCTCCTTGTTTAAATAATATCGATTTATCATTACGAGTATATCAAACAAGGATTTTGTATTAAAATCAGTAATTTTAATACTTAGCGGTAATTATTAGTATTTTCAATAGTGCGTTATTTTTGTGCTGTTATTTCTTGTTTTTGCTAGAAATCCCCACTTTTTAGTTGGCATTTCCCTGCAAAAGCCTCTTCATCGCTGCCCTATATTTCTCGACTCTTGCATAGTCCTCTGCAGAGGGATGCTCTATACGGCTGATGTCCATGTTGTGGCTTAGGTCGGCAAGCTTTACGGAGGTCGCCAGCTTATTTTGCGAGATCCTATCTATGTACTGCATGTAGTCTTCGTCTACGCCTTTTGTAAGAGTTTTCACCGCTTCAACTACCTTATCGCTAAATCCGCACATGCGCAAATACATTTCATCATACTCGCTATCCTCGAGCACGTCGTGAAGGTAGGCGGTAACCTTTTCCTCTTCAGTTTCACACATATCTGCGACTGCGAATGGGTGCAGATAGTAAGGCTTTCCCGCCTTGTCCACTTGCCCGTAGTGAGCCTCCTGACATATCTGCTGAGCTAGCTGAATCTGATCCATATTCCTGAACCTCCTTTTGCAACTATCCTACGGTTTACTGTTATAGCAAGAGGCACTAGCCTTGCTATGCTAGTGCCCCTGTTGTATCAAAATTATATGTTGTGCTGTCAATCACATGTGTGCCTGTATACATTACGCCGTCTTGCCCTAGGTAGTACCATACGCCATAATGCTTTAACCATCCTCTGTACATTGCACCGCTGGAATTCAGATAGTACCACTTGCCGTTATCCTGTAGCCAGCCGGTCTTCATCGCACCGCTGGAGCTTAGATAATAGCTATTGCCACCTTCCTGAATCCAGCCAGTCTGCATAACTCCGTCGCTACCTAGATAGTACCAAGCACCGCCAGTGTACTGCCATCCCTTCTGCATTGCGCCGCTGGAATTTAGAAGATACCACTTGCCATTATCCTGTACCCAGCCAGTTTTCATCAATCCACTCGCATCAAGGAAATATCTGTGACCACCGTCTTCTACCCAGCCTGTCTGCATAGCACCATCATTATCCATGAAGCACCAGTCTTTTCCGTACGTTATCCAACCTGTCTTGAGTGCACCCGACGAATCTGCGAAATACCACTTATCCTTGGCTTTCACCCAGCCAGTGCCCATGATTCCAGATCTCGTTAATACATATTTCTTTTTTGCTGCTTTGTCATAATACACAGTGTCCTGCAGCATTAAGTTATAGCCTTCTGAATCGAAGCAGTACCAAGCTCCTTCGATATACTGCCATCCTGTAGCGTACTTGCCGTCATCCTTAATATAAGCGTAAGACCATCCGTCTGGCGCGGTAGCATCTCCCCAGATCTGCCATCCCCTAATAATAGGATGGTAAGTCTTTGCCTTTACTAAAGCTCTGCAAGATTCATCGGCAAAAGTCTGAAGATCTGCGGAAGACTTATCAAAGTCCTCTACGATAGCCCCAACATTTTCAATAGCTTTGTATGCTGGGGTATTGTGCTTGTCTGCATATAACTTGTATGACAGCTGACTAAGCGGTCCATTTGACGAGAGCACAAAGTTCTTAGGCTCCAAGAATTCAAGTAACTGCTTACCATTTGCACTTGAGATGCCGTGATGACCAGTTCTTAGAGTGTCTATAGTGCCAGATTTCTTATAAATAACCTCTCCATATTTATAATCGATCATCGCAGATGCATCTCCGAGTATTACCGCATTGTGTAGCCCCTTGGTAATCTGCGTGATTATGGAGTTGTCGTTCTCCGTATACCCCTCTTTGTTGACAATACTATCTAGGTTGTACAGCGCGATATCTAGGTTGCCAAACTTAAAGCTAATATTGTCGCTATAGTCGCCCTTCTTAGTCATCGTTGCATCTAGCTTAGAAAGTCCACTCGTATCATCGGAGGTGATATCGACCATTGTAACCTTTGCCTCGGTTAGCTTTCGTGTAACTTCCTTAAAGTATTCAGCCGTCTGCCATGTCGGATCTTCGTACTTAGGATCCCAATTTAGATATTTCTTATGAATATAAACGGTATCTGAGTCAAAGAATGGATTTCCATCGGAATTCTTCTCGTCAACCAAATCTATAAATCCACCTATGTGGTCTGAATGCGCATGCGTAGCAACTGCGAAATCAATATGCTTAACGCCTAGCTTCCTCATAAATTCCGCTACGGTCTTTCCATTACCGCCCTGAACAGCATATGGTCCATATTCGCTAGGGTTTGACGCATCAATCATACCGAACTTGCCGTTGCTTTGAACGAGAGTGCAATCACTATGTGAACCATCTGTTGACGGAAGTGATAGATAGTATACCTTATCGCTCTCAGCATCCCATGTTGGATTTTCGTCATCTGCGTTTACATTAATTGGGCAAAATACGACCAAAAAAAATAGCAACACGAGACTGCTACATATAAACGCCAGTATAGAGTTATAGTTCCTTCTTTCCATTTCAACCTCTCACTAAAAAAATATGCTTCATGTAATAGAATAATTTTATATTACAGATGTTGTATTTTCAAGTATTTTATCGGTTAATAGGGTTTGCTCGCCTCCAATTTAGTTATCATATATTTTCATCATTTTCTATTGGATAACAGGAATAAAAAATGTTATCTGCCCTATTTACACAGACCCTCATAAGTGATAATCTACAACTCATGCAAAATTACTATTAAAATTAAATGAGGAACTGAACTATGAATCACGAAGAACCTTATTTTGATGGCGGACTATTTCAGCTTATTGGCTACAGCATCCTTGGTACCCTTATTACAACTGCAACTCTCGGCATTTGTCTGCCTTGGGCATACTGCATGATTTACAACTGGGAAATAAAGCACACTGTCATAGAAGGTAAGCGCCTAGAATTTGATGGTACCGCTGTGCAGCTATTTGGAAACTGGATAAAATGGCTTCTGCTTACAATTGTAACTTTTGGAATCTATGGATTCTGGGTGAGCATCAAGCTTAGGCAGTGGAAGACGATGCATACACATTTTGTGAATTAGATAATGTAAAAAGCCTCGAATCCGCCGATCAAAAGGCGTTTTCAAGGCTTTTACTTTTGGAGCTGCTGGCGAGAATCGAACTCGCAACCACTTCATTACGAGTGAAGTGCTCTACCATTGAGCCACAGCAGCATACGAAGTTGCCAATAAAGTATATAATAAAATCATTTACTTATCAATGTTGCATTTTCAAATTTAAATTGCTGCGTGATATAATCAATTACAGAGTGTGTCACCATTGTCGTGGCAGATATATATTAAAGATTTACAATTGTGAATGAATTACGAGGTGTCATATGACCGAAGCAGAACAAATGCAGAGGATAGAAGATAAGAAAATTTGCCTCATATATACAGGGGGAACAATCGGCATGTCCAGAACGGACAGTGGTTACGCACCAATAGCGGGACACTTTCAGCATGAGCTAGACCGCATCGACGACCTTCGTGCTGATGGAATGCCTAAGTATGAGCTTGTTGAGTTCTCGCCACTCCTCGATTCTTCCAACATAACTTACGTGCAGTGGAACATAATCGCCGAGTCGATTGCATCCCGTTACGATGACTTCGACGGATTTGTCGTGCTACACGGCACAGATACCATGGCTTACAGTACCTCGGCACTTTCCTTCATGCTCGAGAATCTAGGTAAGCCTGTAATTTTCACTGGGTCACAAATTCCACTTTGTGAGCTAAGAAGCGATGGCAAGGACAACCTCATAACTTCCATATTGATTGCCGCTTCTGGCAAGGTAAACGAAGTTGCTCTGTACTTTGGGCACAAACTCTTACGCGGAAACCGTTCTATGAAAGCTTCGGCGGATGGGCTTATCGCCTTTTCTTCGCCGAATTATCCACCGCTTGCTGAAGTGGGCATAGACATCAACTATAACGAGCCTCGCCTGAAGCAAAAGCCTCGCGGCGATCTTCTCGTGCAGTCGATCAAGCCAGCGAAGGTCGGCGTTATCAAGCTTTTCCCGGGAATCCAGTTTGAACTATTTGCACCAATCGTAACGCGCGGACTCGATGCTCTTGTGCTTGAAACATTTGGCACAGGCAACATCCCTAATTATGATGAAGCTCTGCCACCTCTCATCACCCGTGCTATTACAAATGGCACTACAGTGGTAGTCTGCACGCAGTGCTCGCAGGGAACGGTCAGGCTCGGGGCATATGAGACGAGTTCAGAGCTTGCAAAAGCTGGTGCGGTATCCGGTTCAAATATGACTACCGAAGCGACAGTAGCTAAACTCTACTACCTCTTCAGCCTAGGTCTAGAGCACAGCGAGATCAGCAGGCTTATAGAGACCGATTTGCGTGGAGAGCTGAACCAATGAAGATAGCATATCTGTCATCGCTTGCTCACCCTGACCTATGTACTTACCTTGCAAATTCTGGTCATTTTATCCACACATTTCCCGAACTCCGCACGGCATCGGGGCTTGTTGCAAATCATCCAGACGTACTGCTGTGCAAGCTAGGAGCAAGGCCTGAATCTCCTATCTATGAAGGTGCTCCTAACGAATTAAGTCCGCTCTATCCAGGCGACTCAAGATACAATGCGGCATGTACTGGAAAGTTTTTTATCCACAGACTGGACATAACTACTTCAGAACTCCTTGCTGCTGCAAAGGCGAGCTGCGAAAATGAACTGAAGCTTATAGATGTCCGTCAGGGATATGCAAAATGCAGCACTGTCATAGTAGATGAAAACTCTATCATCACATACGATAAAGGAATCGCAAAGCCTTGTGAAGCAGCAGGCATGAACGTGCTTCTAGTCAAACCAGGCTTCGTGAAGCTACGCGGTGCCGATACTGGTTTTATCGGAGGTGCAAGTGGCCGTGTGGATGACGAAATAGTATTTAACGGCAATCTCTCAGCGCATCCAAACTTTAGGGAAATTACCGCTTTCATCGAGGCCCAAGGTCTTGGTTGCAAGTGGTTTGAAACATACGAGCTTGAGGATATCGGCTCAATAATTACGGTTACAAAATCTGATGCTGACTAAGGATATATATGAAGAAACACGCTATTATTCCAATATTCATACCACACCGAGGCTGCCCCAATGACTGTGTTTTCTGCAACCAGCGGAAAATCACTGCTCGCACGACTGCCCCGACTGCGGATGAAGTAAAAAATACGATCGATACATGGCTTACGACACTCGGAGAAGTTCCAACGGTCGAAATAGCTTTTTACGGTGGAAGCTTTACAGGACTAGAGCTAGAGGAACAGAGTTCGTACCTCGCCATTGCCAAGGAATACAAGGATAGAGGGCTCATCGACAAGATCCATCTGTCGACGCGCCCTGACTATATAGATAGAGATATTTTGGATAATCTAAATGCATACTCTGTTGATACGATTGAGCTCGGAGTTCAGTCTTTCGACGATGAGGTGCTTCGTAAGTCGAATCGCGGACATACAAGTACGGCTGTATACGAGGCTGTCTCACTGATTAAAGAGTATGGATTTGAATTCGGAATCCAGCTGATGATTGGGCTTCCGGGAGATTCACTTGAAACGTGTATCTATTCGGCAAAAGAGGCCGTTAAGCTAAAGCCTTCACTGACTAGGTTATACCCGACTATCGTTATTGATGACACGGAGCTACTAGAAATGTATGAGCGCGGTGAATATAAGCCGCTAAGCAGGGAGGAAGCCGTTACGAGGACGGCGGCAATGTATAAGATACTCGATGATGCAGGCATAACTATTATGAGAGTAGGGCTCAAGAGCACTGATATCATCGGCGAAGGTGGATCGATAAACGGCGGAACGTATCACCCTGCTTTCAGGCAGCTAGTCGAAGGGCGGATAGCACGGGATGAGATTGAGCCACACCTAGATAGGATTGTAGATGAGCTCAGAAACTGTTACGAGAAGTCAGGCGAGCTCATAGCTAACCATTTGCATGGCAGGAGCTTGGCAAATGAAAGTATAAATAATCGGAGGTTCTCACGAGTAAAAGTCGATATTTTCTCTTCTCCAAAGTGGTTTTCAAATATCGTTGGTAATAACAGTGAAAATAAGAAATATTTTGAAAAAAAGTACCCCGAACTAAGTATCAAGTTCAGGGTAGATGACAGCTTGGAAGCTGCACAGTTCAGAATAAACTGCAATATATAGCAATGTCTTGGTCTATAAGGCATTGCTTTTATAATGCGTCTTGGCTTAATTGCGCCATGTTAACTGCACCTTGTCGATTGAGCTTTTAAGTTGATTTTCTTCAATTAGAACGCTCTATATATCGTCGATTTATCATAGATACTCGTGCAGCAATTTTATTGCTGTACTGAGATCATTCACTCCCATCTGACCAGGCGCCGATACATTCTTGGCTGCGCCAAAGGTAATCGCCGACCCGAAAGCTTCACCACAAATCCTAGATAGCACTCCTGTTTCAGACATCGAAACCGTGACGATAGGACAGTCCGCAAATTCTCTGTACATCTCCTCTGTAGCGGCGAGTAGTGTTATTACATCCTTCATGTCTTTTGGCATAACTGCAATCTTAGGTATATCTACGCCTAACTCCTGCATATTGCGGAGCCTTTCTACAATCTCGTCTTTGTCTGGAGTCTTATTAAAATCGTGATTCGATCCGATAACCTTGACACCGGCATTGTGAGCACCAGCTATAATTTCTTTTACGATATCTGTTCCTATAAAAACTTCCACATCGACCAGGTCAACGTATCCGGTCTCAGATGCACTTACGATAAACTCTGCATAATCATCAGGTTTAATAGACTTTTCACCGCCCTCATTCGATGTACGAAATGTCACCAACAGCGGAGTCTCTCCAAGGGCTGTTCTTAAATCCTTCAGTACGTCTTCTACCTTACTAAAATTGAACGCATGCTCAAACCAATCGACACGCCATTCAGCTATATCTACAGGTAAACTTCCTATGTTCTCTGCCTCTACCAGTATGTCTTCTTTAGTTGCGCCAATAATTGGTGCACAAATCTTGGGTAGTCCAGAGCCGATTTCGATATTTCTAATTTTTACTGTATTCATGACTCTTTGTCTCCTTTTTTGTGACTCTAGGGCAGTCTGGTTTATGCCATTATGTTAGGTAATCTAATCTGCATCTATCGCCTTGCACTTCTCATCGAGGACCGCCTCGGTTGCTGCAATGTCCTTGAGCCTACACAGTATCTCTAGGTCGTCACCACCATTTAGAATAGTGGAACCATGCGGAATTATCTCCTTGCCATCTCTCATGACTGAGACAATCAGGCTACCTTCTGGAAGCCCAAGCTCCATGACCTTGTGTCCATCCATCATTGAACCGATGTGAATGCTAGAATCAATTACGACCTTGCGTTCTCGAATCGAGATACGCTTCTTGACGTACTTCTTGTCACTCTTGCTATAGACATCCGCCAAATAATCATGGTCGGGTGTGCCTGATCCGCTCTCCACCTTCTTTCGCTGTCTCCTATGCATAAGCTGATCATATACTGGTTCTCCGCCTAGAAGGTCAGCTACTACATATGCGGCGAGAGATGCTGCCACGAGTGATAACAGTGTCATGAAGTTTCCAGTCATCTCTGTGATGAGGATAACCCCTGTAATTGGAGCTCTTACGATAGCTGAGAAGAAACCTGCCATAGCGATGATTACGAAGGCTTTAATATAGTATTCCTCTACGCCAAATGCCGTGCTTAAAAATGTAGAGTAAAGTCCACCCGTAATTGCTCCGATGACGAGTAGTGGTAAGAAGATGCCACCGGGAGTTCCCGTTCCGAAGCTACCTGTCGAGAAGAACAGCTTTGCGACTAATAGTATGGCAAGTGCTATCAGTGTGAATTTGCCATCGCTGATGACCTTCACGAGGTTATTTCCACTGCCGAGCACAGTCGGATAGATGAACATCATGAGGAATGAAATCATGAGCATGATTCCGATACTGATGAACTTGCTATCGAACCTATCAAAGAAATCCTGCATCTTGTCTAGCAGCTTATTGTATATAACACCCAGGATTCCAAGTATTACGCCAAGCAAAACTATTGCCCAGTAGAGGCGTAATGGAATTCTGTGTTCAACATCAAAATCAAACACCGGTCTAAGTCCGATTATATTGACAGCTATGTAGTCAGCAACTGCGCTAGCTGCCATCGTGGATACAAGAACTTCTGCTGAGAAGTTCTTGTGAAGCTCTTCAAGCGCAAATAGCACTCCAGCTAGCGGAGCTCCAAACGCGGCGGCTAGGCCCGCGCCGGCGCCACAGCTCATCAGCATTCTCTCCTCCGTCAGAAGCGCATTCTTCCGGCGCGCGAAGCCCTTGCCTATCATGCCACCCAGCTGAATACTCGGGCCCTCTCTACCGAGAGCCAAGCCGCCGCCAATAGCCAGAACGCATCCCGCAAATTTAGCAATCAGTACCTTGCGCCAGTTCTGATCCTCAAGACCCTTCAGCTCACCCTCTATTTGCGGTATGCCAGACCCCGAGATATCCGGTTCAAATCTAATGAGCTTATCCAAAATCCAGGCGATTAAAATCAGTGCCATAAAAACTGCAAATGCATATACCGGTCTCACCTTAACCAGATGAACCGCCATCTGTCGGGCATGATCAGCTTTCACAATCATGATTCTGAACAGCGCAATAACAAGTCCGACAATCGAACCAACCGCTATGCCCTCTAATATGAGCTTGTATTTGAATCTCTGTTTCTGCCTGATGTTTCTAACAACATAGCTCTTATCTAAACTGCGCTTTGCAGCCATATCTATTCCTTCCTGCCTCGCTTTGGACAAAAAGCAGCAGCTCTGAATAGAACTGCTGCCCAATATATCCCTCTATAATCAATTACTTCGAGTATAAATCACTAGTCGAAAACTCTGGGTTTGAAGTCATGTCTATTCCCAGCGACTTCAGTGTCTGCTCATCCCTATCGCTTAAAATTGCTGTGCTGTGAGCTCTGCAGCCACGCAGCTTATACAGCTCTTTGAGCGCATAATCTGCTGTAGGGTTAGTCATAGTCGACATAGTCAGAGCCATGATAATCTCTTCGCAGTTGAGTGCGGATTTATCCCCGAAAAATTCCACGTTCATCTTCTGCAGGTTCTCTAGTACCTGCGCCGAGATAACTGGAATGTCATCAGCAAGACCTGCTAAAGTCTTTACAGCGTTGAGAATCATAGCTGCTGAAGCTGCCATCCTGTGCGAACTTCTGCCCGTAACAATTCTGCCGTCGGGTAGCTCGATAGCTGCCACGATTACATTCTCATAGCGCTCATTCTCTGCGCGCTTCATCTCTGCATACTCTTCTGCAGGCGCAACGACTTTTCTATCGTAACGAGTAGCACCAACCTCTTCCATGAGGAGCTTCGTGCGCTCTAGCACGGATTCGTCAATCTTACCCTTCTTATACGAAACCTCTGCAAGCAGAGACCTTCTAATTATCTCCTGCTTAGCTGCCTCGCGGCAGATATCATCATCGATGATGCCGAAGCCCGCACGGTTAACTCCCATGTCAGTTGGAGACTGGTATACGCTCGCATCGCCTGTAATCTTGTCAAGAATCCTCTTGAGAACTGGAAATGCCTCGATATCTCGGTTGTAGTTGACCGCTGTAACTCCATATGCCTCCAAGTGGAATGGGTCTATCATGTTCACATCTTTAAGATCTGCTGTTGCCGCTTCATAAGCGATATTTACAGGATGCTTAAGTGGAATGCTCCAAATCGGGAAAGTCTCAAACTTAGCATATCTTGCTTTCGTCCCGCGTCTATACTCGTGATATACCTGAGATAAAGCGGTCGCCAGCTTGCCTGAACCACCACCAGGACCTGTAACCACTATTAGCGGCTTAGTAACCTCTATGTAAGGGTTAGCACCGTAGCCCTCGTCGCTGACGATAGTGTCGACATCCGTCGGATATCCTTTAGTATAATTGTGCTTGTAAGTGCGAATGCCTCTACGCTCCAGCTTGTTTATAAACATATTAACCGCTGGATTATTTTCGTATCTAGTCACGACAACCGAATTTATCTCAAGGTCATAGCTACGGAAAGCATCGATGAGCCTCATTACCTCTAGATCGTACGTAATCCCGAAATCCTGTCTCGTCTTGCTGGAAATGATGTCTCCTGCATATATACAGATGATTATTTCCGTCTGGTCCTTCATGCGGTTCAAAAGTTTAATCTTGGCGTTCTCGTCGAAGCCAGGTAGAACCCTCATCGCATGCTTATCCTGAACGAGTTTTCCTCCGAATTCGAGGTAGAGTCTTCCGTCTCCAGCCTGAATTCTCTCCAAGATATACTTTGACTGTTCTTCGATGTACTTCTCCGCACTAAAACCGACACTTCCCATTTATTTCTGGTCCTTTCTAAATCCAATTAAGCAACAATAATTAATCCTATATAGTCAAAAGCCCCACTAGATATTATGCATTAGCAAGGCTTAACCTCAATCTCAAGCTTGTTCCTGAGATTGACGTACGGCTCCATCTTAATCTTATAATCCGCAGAAATCTTCCCAAATCCATCCTCATCAAGTGAGTTCTCAATCTTATTTGTGTAAATCTCCATTTCAAGATTCCCAGTAGGTATAACATACCTCGTGATATTGAGCACGCCCTCTTCAAGACGCATATCCATCATGCCAGCACCGTCATCCTTACCGTATCTTCTAATCTGGAGCTTATCCTCACCTTCGAGCTTCACTATGGTCTTGGTATTCTCTAGTCCACCATCTGCAACCTCATCATATGTGATGTACATTGATTTCCCTTTGTTGTATAAGAATCCCTCAGTAGTCACTTCGATATTATCTTCCAGTATGAGTACACGCTTATATGTTTGTCCAGTAGGAATGAGCTTCTCAGAATACTGGTTGTTTGAGATTACTAGATTTATACTTTTCTTCTCTGCCATTAATTCCCTCTTATGCCTGAGCCTGTACAGATGCTGCGATGACCTTCGCTAGCTCTGCAACAGCCTGCGCGGAATCCTCCTTCACTGAGGACTTAATTGTTACGATATCCCCTACAAATTCGATATTCTTCATGCCCTCAAAGAACTCCTTGATGAGCTTCCCGCTCACTGGATTCCACGAACCATTTTCGATGATGCTTACCTTCTTGTTGCATACTCCCATAGACTTCATCTCTCCGAGAGCTTCTTCCATCTTGACGAAGATTCCATTGTTGTATGTTGTACAAGCAATTACGATGTGGTTGTATCTAAACGCCTGTGGGAGCACATCCATTGGATCCCAGTGCGATACGTCCATCAGCTTCATACGAGTAACCCCATCTTCAGCAAGCTCGCAAGCGAGAATTTCAGCTGCATTCTTAGTGTTGCCATAAGGTGAAGCATATAGAATCAGAACGCCATTCTCCTCGGACTCATAACGCGCCCAAGTTAGGTATGCATTTATATATTTCTCAAAATCCTTACGGATGATGAATCCGTGAAGCGGACAAATCCTCTTGATATCAAGACCGCCAACCTTGCCGAGAAGCTTCTCGGTGAAAGTTCCGTATTTGCCAACAATTGTTGTGTAATACTTACGAGCTGATGGCAGCCACTCTAGCTCAAAGTCGTATGCATCTGCGAAGATATTTCCGTCATGTGCTCCGAATATCCCAAACGCATCAGCCGAGAACAGTGAACCTGTCGACTTCTCGTAAGTAACCATTACCTCTGGCCAGTGAACCATAGGCGCCATGTAGAATGTAAAGGTGTGCGACCCAGTACATAGCTCGTCACCTTCCTTGATTTCCTCAAAATACTTGTCAACATCCCATGTCACATATTGCTTAACCATAGCCTTGATTTTCTTGCTGCCGACTACTTTCGCTTCTGGATGTCTCATGATTAGTTCTTCTAGTGAAGCGCTGTGATCTGGCTCAACGTGATTCACAATTACATAGTCGAGTGGTCTGCCGTTAAGCATGTGATCAACATTCTCATAAAATACGCCTGAAACTGATTTATCAACTGCATCAAGCACAACTGTCTTCTCGTCATCTATAAAATATGAATTGTACGCCATACCATCGTTCATAGGAATAGCTCCTTCGAAGACTGAAAGCTTGCGCTCGTTACCGCCAATCCACCAAATCTTATCTGTTACCTTGTAAACGCAATGCATTTTGTACCCCCTGTAAACTAAAATAGAATGCAAATCATGCATAAATCATATCAATAGATTATACTACTTTGGTACACAGTTCAGCAACTTATATTGTCACACTTGGGGTAATTTCTCACATAAAATACATATAAATTGCTATGAAAAAATTATTTTCACTATATAATAACAGCAAGACAAAACTATTATTCAAGGAGAATATCTATGAACGATTTTGATCATACTATTCCGACAGAAAATGATAATTCTAATCAGGTTGACGAACGCTCTGATGCGCAGGATGTACGCTACACAGAGGTCGGTTCTAATACACAAGGCGTAGAAGAGATTCACGAAGATTCTAACGAATATTGGCGCGATGATGACTCTATCTATGATGTGAAAAACGTGCAACTTCCAGAAGATACTCCAGTTAAGAAGGAATGGGGTAGCTACGCACCAGAGAATGCTGGAGACTTCCTTCCAAAAGACGGAGAGGAGCCGAATTTCGTTCTGATTGACGAAAATAGCAACGTCCCTGCACCGAGAAACAGATTTGCTAGAAGTAAGTGCGAAAGCTATGCGAAGCACGCTGCAGACGGCTCATTTGAAAGATCATATGGTAAGCATGCAGCTCCCGAAAGCGAAGTTTACGGGGCTACAGCCTATACAGGACAAAATGGAAGTCCCGAAGCGCAGGGAGCACATGCTTATACTACAGGTTTTAACGGAGACAAGCCTCCGAAGCATAAGAACCCTAAGTATGTGACAAAGAGATTCTTTATAATCACGCTTATAATTTCGATGATGCTCACGTCGATAGTCAGTTCATGGCTTGTGGTGTTTTTCTCAAATAGAACACCTTCCTATAAAAACCTTTCGACCTCCTCTCTGCAGAGTGCTACAGGCGGTAAGCTTACCATAGATGAGATCGCTAGCAAAAATGCCGATGCAGTTGTTGAAATCATGACTACTTCTGGCGGAACTAGCGAAGGTGCAGGAAGCGGGGTTATCGTAAAATCGAATGGCTACATAGTCACGAATTACCACGTGATTGACGGAGCTACGACTATCGTAGTTAGACTTCATAGCGGCAAAAACTATTCTGCTAGTATAGTAGGCTACGATGAACAGACTGATATAGCCGTCCTCAAGATAGATGCTCCTAAGCTAAACGCCGTTACAATCGGGAGGAGTAGCAAACTCTCGGTAGGTGATCTAGCTGTTGTTATCGGTAACCCACTCGGAAAGCTCGGTGGAACTGTAACGGCTGGCATCATAAGCGCAAAGGATCGCAAGATTGAGCTTGAAAACAGGACTCGCACGCTTATACAGACAGACGCTTCTATCAACGAAGGAAACTCTGGCGGTGCATTATTTAACAGCAAGGGCGAACTCGTCGGAATAGTGGTGGCCAAGGGTTCAGGAACCGGTATCGAAGGTCTGGGGTTCGCAATACCAATCGACTCCGTCGCTTCATCCATCGATGACATCATCGAGCATGGCACGATAACAGGTAAGCCGATGGCTGGAATCTCAATCTACGATGGAGATGTGAAGGATAAGACCACAGGAAAGAGCACTGCTGCTGTTCTCATCGCTGAGGTTAATGGGTCAAACGCCAAGGCTGCAGGTCTAAAGAAGGGCGACCAGATTGTATCAGTAGATAACGAGAAGGTATCGACTGCAGAAGGTGTAATTTCAGCCATCCAGAGCCACCGCATAGGAGAGACAGTTAAGCTCGGAATAATACGAGACGGCAAGGAGATGACGATTTCCGTGAAGCTGCAGAGCTCTGCGGAGATTAAGAAATAAACCGTGAGATCATGTCGGTTATCATGCAGATTTACGCATACTAAGTACAAAAAGACAGAACCCACCATCCGAAGGGTTCTGTCTTAATTTTTAGCAACTTTATTATTAGTCTGATACAATAATACGCAACTTAGCGTTTCTTGTATCCTGTCACCATCGTCATAGCAAAGCAGAAAACTGTTGCCCATGCGAAAAACTTATGCTTCTTCATAATCCAACTCCTTGATATCTTCTTCCGACTCACTTAACAGCGGTGTTGTACTATATAGTCCACTCAGTATAGTCGATCCGTTGTGGAATAACGCAGATGAGGAAGGTGTTAAAATTCCTGCAACTCCTAGTCCAATAAGCCCTGCATTGAATGCAACGATGAACTTGTAGTTGTTGTCGATTCTCTCCATCAGCTGCATGCTTATCCTTCTCAGAAGTACGATTCTGCGCAGGTCATCCGATGAAATAGTTATATCGGCGATTTCTCTCGCAATCGCAGCGCCTTCATTTACAGCAATTCCAACATCTGATTCAGATAGAGCAGGTGCATCGTTTACACCATCACCAACCATAATCACTTTTCGTCCTGCTGCACGCTCTGCCTTTATAAATGCAAGCTTGTCTTCAGGAAGCACCTCTGCACGATACTCCGTGAGGTCGAGCTTCTTAGCTACTGCTGCAGCCGTTCGCTCGTTGTCTCCCGTGAGCATGCATACCTTTGACACCCCGAGTTCATAGAGCTCCTTGATTACATCAGCAGCCTCTTCTCTAAGCGGGTCAAATATACAGATGACAGCCTGTAGCACTCCGTCGATAGCTAGGTACAGATGCGAATACTCCGTTGGCAGTGTATCGAGCTTGCCTTCTTCGCCATCTGGCACTACGCTCTTCCTATCCTCAACTACGAAGTGATAGCTGCCAATAATCGCATTTTTCCCGTCTATATTGCTCGAGATTCCATGAGCAACTACATAGTCAACCTTCGAATGCATCTCTTCATGCGAGATATGGCGCTTCTTGGCTTCTTCAACTACTGCATTTGCAACAGAGTGTGGATAATGCTCTTCGAGGCAAGCTGCAATGCGCAAACTCTCCTCTTCTTTTGCATCACCAAAAGTAATAATATCTACTACAGACGGTGTAGCGTGTGTCAGCGTCCCTGTCTTATCAAATATTACAGTATCTGCCGTTGCGGTTGCCTCAAGGAACTTCCCGCCCTTTACAGAGATGTCATACTTGCTAGCTTCCTTGATTGCGGATAGCATCGAAAGTGGCATCGACAGATTCAAAGCACAAGAGAAATCTACCATAAGGAATGATAGCGCTCTTGTCGCATTTCTAGTCAAGAGATAAGTTATTACAGTTCCTGCAAGAGAATATGGAACAAGTCTATCAGCGAGATGGAAAGCCTTCTCCTCGGTTTCGGACTTGAGCTTCTCCGACTCCTCAATGATCTTCACAATCTGGTCGTACTTACCAGTACCTGCAGACTGAGCAACCTCTATGACGCAGCTTCCATCTTCAACTACAGTTCCAGCATATACGTATCCGCCAGGCTCCTTGCGAACTGGAATAGATTCGCCAGTCATAGTCGCCTGATTTACAGATGCTGAGCCCTCAACGACCTTCCCATCTAGTGGAATTACATTAGAGGTGCGAACTACGATTTTATCTCCTGGCTTTACTTCTTTTACATCGACCAATACATCGACGTCTTCCGTCTTCTTCCATACCTTTGTTACGTTAAGAGACATTACGCTTGCTAGATCTGTGACCGACTTGCGACGAGTCCATTCGCCTAGCGTATCTCCTATGTCAAGTAGGAACATTACGGATGAAGCTGTGTCAAAATCATTTCTAAGCATCGACACCGTAATTGCAGTAGCATCAAGCGTTGCAACTTCTAACTTACCCTTAGAGAGCGATTTTATACCCTTAGCGATGAATCCAGCGCTCTTAACGATTGTAATGCCGTTACGAAGCCAGATTGGCAGGAAGATATTTCTCAGGGTTCTAAACATGACCATGCTCACCATTTTCTCCTGGTACTTATGATCAAGCGCCCTACTTGTCTGCTCTGGCACTAATGCGATAGCTTCTTCGTCACTGAAGGAAAATCCTCTCAGTGCCTCGAGAAGAGCCTTTCTTCCCTCTGCGCCACCTCTATATCTAATCGATGCATCGCTCGTTCTATCGTGAACTGTCGCTTGCACGACAAAGGGTTTATTTCTCAGGTAGTACTCTAGTATATCGGCCTGTTCCATAGTCATATTGTACTTTGGAACACGCACACGTATCCTAGAGCTCGATTCGTGAAGTATTACAAATCGCATTATTCTGCGTCCTTAGCTTCTTCTACCTGCTCCTCAGCAGCTTCTTCATCCTCGTCGTATGCTTCAACGATTGCTCTAGCGCTCTCAACCATTAGCATCTCTTCTTCAGCATAACGAACAGCATTCATATCCATAGCATCTTCGTAGATGTCTTCACAGTTCTCTCTTAGTGTTGTTGTGGTCTCCATAAGAGTATCCTTGCCGCGTAGAACTGCAGCTGTACAGTGTGTATATACTTTCTTAGCATCCTTGCTTGTAAGGATTAACTTGCCAACTGTTCCAGCGAGGAATCCTGCTGCAACGCATCCAATACCAACACAACTCTGCTTACCTAAAAATTTCATAATAAACCTCCTAGTCTTAATTCTTCCATAATTATATTGATTGTATCAAATATATCACTTATAAAATTCGCTAGTCAACATTAACTTTTGTTTTGTTTCCCTAACTCATGGTCATTTTCAAGGCTTTCAGCAACTATATCGGTGTTTTCTATGTATATTCTCGGGAACATCACAAAATGCTCACAAAAAACGGGTAGCTCTAGGCTACCCGTTTCAATCAGATGACTATATCATGCCGTTTCCTTTGTCTTTCTCTACGACAAACTTTCTAAGTGTATTGATATGATCTGCTGCTGCTTTCCTTGCCGCTTCCGAATCGCCAGCTACGATAGCATCTACAATCTTCTTATGCTCAATCGGCTGAATCATGTACTTTCTCTGGCTCTCATAGTATACGTAACGGAATCTCATCGATAGTTCTTGAACCTGCTTAACCATCTGGATGAGAGTCTTATTACCACTGCACTGCACTATATAGTTATGAAGCTTAACGTCGTACTCTACCATTTCGTCCATCTCACCATTTTCCATCGCGAGCTCACCTAGCCTGAGCAGCTTCTGTAAAGCTGCTTTATCCTCATCGCTCGCCTTAACTGCGGCAATAGAAGCTGCGAGTCCGCCCAAAGTTTCTCTCACCTCAAAGACGTCCTCTAGATCTTTGATGGAAATCTCAGATACATATGCGCCGTGGCGTGGCTCGATAACAACCAAGCCTTCGTTAGCAAGTTTACGAATCGCCTCTCTGATAGGTGTTCTGCTTACGTTCATCTTCTCCGCCAGGTCAATTTCCATGAGCCTTGTGTGCGCATCTATTTCACCCGTTAGAATTCGTCTCTTGAGCTCTAAGTACACTAGCTCTCTTAATGGTTTCTGAATCTGAAAATCTAACTCCATAAGTTAAGTCCTCCGCTCTTTGTCTTCCAGTATCGCCAAGTCGGTTCAACCCATCTAGCAGATTCTAAAGCCTCACAGTCAGCTTCGAATCTAGTTTCTTCGGTATAGTAAGCTGCCACGGTGGGTCCGCTACCGCTCATCAGAACTTCATCAGCGTGCAAATGCTCGCGTATCCGCGACACCAAGTTCTGCACTTCTCGGTAATGCGTAAGTGTATACAGCTCAAGTTCATTATAGAAGCGATTAACATCTGCTTCCCTTTGCGCAAGCTCAGCGCCTTCTAGTTTCCTGTCAATTGCTTCATACACTTCCTTAGTAGATACAGCAATGCCAGGGTTAAATAAAATCACGAAATATGGTCTCGGCATAACTGCCTCAACCACTTCGCCTATTCCAGAAACTATCGCAGCGCAGCTCGCCTCTCCAAGCTGTGGTAGACCCTTCAGTTCATCAGCATTGAGACATGCATTCATCATTATCGAAAAAGGCACATCCGCACCGACCTTAACGCCCACCTCCATGAGATCCCTCATAGACAAGGGGCTGCCAAGCAGGTGGTTCACGCCGAGCATAACCACTGCGGCATTTCCACTGCCACCAGCAATCCCAGCTGCTACGGGTAGCTTTTTGTC
Source organism: Mogibacterium diversum (assembly GCF_938028775.1). Classification (GTDB taxonomy): domain Bacteria; phylum Bacillota; class Clostridia; order Peptostreptococcales; family Anaerovoracaceae; genus Mogibacterium; species Mogibacterium diversum_A. The sequence continues at coordinate 53,614 of NZ_CALIZG010000013.1, read as the reverse complement.
AATCTCGATTGAGATGCACTCAGCACCTCTCTCTTCCATAAGTTCAGTAAGATTATATCGACTAGAAATTGCCTCTATAACGGAGACTGCACCCTTGACAGCTAGATTATCTGCAGTTAATGGAATATTCTTATTTGTTGATGATAAGTATATGTTAGTTTCTGCAAAAAAACAATTATAATCGCAACTATTTATTAATTTAGTTCTTATTTTTAAAACATCGAAAATATTGATACTTTGCATAAAAGACTTTATATCGTGATAGCCATCAGGTCTTCTATGTAGTACATACAGCGAAAGGTTTATTTTCGCATACGCTTTGAGTTCGATTTCAGAAGGCTTCATATCTCCTCTAATCATTTATCCCGCCTTTGATTCTAAAAAATGCGAGGATGCTGTGCACCCTCGCATATATTGTACTATTTATCATACATAAATGTATATGTTATTTGTGATTTTTCGAATTACTTCGAGGATTTTTTGTCCCCTGCTTTACGAGCTTTGATTGGGCTTGGCTTATGAACCTTATATACATTAGGTAGAAGTTCGCTTATCTCAAGTTTCTCCTCAACCTTTTTTGTACCTTTTCTCTTAGCCCTTCTCTCAGCTTTAGCAACTCTCTTTTTCTCTTCAGCGATTACTTCTTCTACTGACTTTCCTGTCTTCTTCGCCTCTTTGTAAGGATTGAATGTCGATTCTCCGGTTTTCTCTTTCTCAATCTTATCGTCATCATCCTTATTGCGCTGCTGTCTAATTGTCACAACCATGATACCACCGAACATGATTACCATCATAACCATATTGATAGTTGTGTTCAGAGTCTGGTTGAAAGTCTTAAAGCTTACAGTAGTCTCTTTTCCAAGGGTATTGCCATTATCGTCCACAAAATCCTTCTCGATTACGAGCTTGTACTCCGAGTTATTCTTAACCTTGAATTTCTTGTTAGTGCTATCCCCGAGCACGAGCACTAGTCCGGAATCATCGTTAGCAGTCAGAACCTTTATTGGGATTTTCTTGCCATCCTTATCAACAATCTTGACACTATTTTTGTTATTGGCCTGCGCTGCCTTACTTGATACAGAATGATTAAAGTAAAGCTTAACTCCTAGGTTCTCGATTGAAGTGTTCTTCTGTCCATCCTTAGGGTATGAAGATTTCAGCGCAAAAGTAGTATCATCTGCTGCGAAGCACATAGCTGTGCTAAGAACAACCATAAGCATCGATAGAACTGCAATTAGTCCTTTTCTTTTCATCTAATTTTCCTCCAATATATCAACTTCGTTTTCGACAGCATCTATATTCTTCTTGCGAAGCTGTGCCTTAGAAACCCTAAGCTCTCTAAAAAAGCTGGTTAACACCTCCGCGCACTTCTCGGCAAGTATCCCTCGTTCTACATATATACTGTGGTTAAGCTGTGCCTCGTTCGTAATATCAAATATAGAGCCTGCAGCTCCATTCTTAGGATCCATCGTTCCTATATATAATTTGTCTAGCCGCGAGAGCACCATGGCGCCCGCACACATAGAGCAAGGCTCGAGCGTCACATACAGCTCGCATCCACTTAGCCATTTGCTGTCTAGCTTGGCTTCAGCCATATCTATCGCAAGCATCTCCGCATGGGCTGATGAAGATGCATATGCCTCCACCATATTGTGAGCTCTAGCGATAATTTCACCATCTTTCACAACAACTGCCCCTACTGGAACCTCCCCTAGCTCTGCCGCTATATAGGCCTCTCTTAAAGCCTCTTCCATGTAGAAATTGTTATCTCGCATATCAGTTTACTTTATCATAGAGACGTGTATTTTTCAAATGAAAAAACAGGCAGAAATTTTAAATCCTGCCTGTTTTGCCCATAAATCGTCCTTTATTTAGCTTTCTATTCCGAATGACTATTTTTCCTCTTCCTTGAGAATACTGCGAGTGAGCCTGATGCAATAGCCATCATAGCCAGATACAGTATAACTGCTGTTGTATCACCAGTTTTTACGGCTCTGGATACTCTGTATCCGCGATACTTAGCTCTCGCATTTCTGTTACCATTTGAACTTGAAGTATTGCCATTTACGACTGGCTGACTCTTGCTTCTGATAGTAAAGCTTGTCGAAGCTCCGCCCCTCTTATCCTTGAAAGCAACTGTCAGTGTGTGACTACCCGTGCTCTGTCTATCGAGAACTGCTTTCTTAAGGGTTACTCTTACGCTTCCCTTTACAGCAGTGTAATCAACGCCCTTAACAAGCTCATTTCCGTCGAGAAGAACCTTATCATCGTAATAGTCGTCAAATGCCCTTGCATCATCTACGCTACGTTTAACGACGAACAGCATATCTCCATCACCCTTAGTCCAGAGATTGTTATCTCCACTTTCGAAAGTGTACGTAATCTTTGGAATCACTGTGTCAGCTTTTTTAACTTCTAAACTAGCTGCACTATCGAGATAGTACTTATCGCACTTCTTGCAGTGCCAGTATCTAATGTTGCCATCAGCCTCTGTTGTAGGTTCAGTTCTTGCAATCTCTTCAAGGTCATGGCTCACGAGCCAGTGTGCATATAGCTTAGTGTCTTCTGTAAACGCCTCTGTGCCATCTACCTTAGTGCCGCCAGTCTTAGCTGTGAACCAGCCTTCAAATGTCGTGCACGCATCCTTGTCAGGCAGTGCGTTTAGCGCAACCTTTCCGTTTTCATCTGTGGTTAGCTCTGTCGTCTTGGAATCTTCGTCGTTGGATAGAAGCTCCACCTTATATGGTACATAGAATGTTGCCGCTGGATCCTTTACCTTGAAGTTAGAGTAAACGCCAGCTCCCTTGCGCTGATCTTCATTAGAAGATATTAGCTTAACCTTCGCATCCTTGCCATCCACAACGTTGCCCTTGAACGCGTTAGCTGGAACATCCTTTAGAGTCTCCGGTACCTTTATCTCTTTGATATTCTGGTTAGCAAATGCTTCCCTTCCTATCGATTGCAGTGACTTGCCGAGCTCAACTTCTTTGATGCTTGCACGCTCTGGCGATCTGCTCTTGAATGCAGACTTGCCGATTGTCTTTAGGCTATCTGGTAGCTTAACCTTAGTTAGCTTGTGTCCTTCAAAAGCATTATCGCCGATGCTTTCAAGGCCCTCGGAGAACTTCACATTCTCGAGAGGAGCGCCGCTAAATGCCATTTTACCGACTTTCTTCACTGACTTTGGCAGCTCCAGCGACTTTAGATTTGTGCCAGAGAACGCTGCCTGTCCAATCTCAGTTACTCCCTCAGGGATTGATACCGAGTTGATCGCATTTCCGCCCGTCTTAGCAGGCGCAAATGCACCAGTTCCTATCTTTTTGATTGCAGTACCATTTACTGATGCAGGAAGCTTGAGATCTGGATTTACAGCAAGTTTCATCTTTCCTACCTCTGATAGGCCGGTGATTGTATCTCCGTCGGTAGTGAAGTCTTTCTCATTCCATGTAGTATTCTCTTTCCAGTGGGCATATAACTTCATGCCGTCATCGAACTTCTGAGCTGCAGTTACCTTTTTGCCACCTTCACGCTCTGTGAACCAGCCTTCGAATTCATGTAGTGCATCCGGAGCTGTTGGTGTTGGCAGGCTATCAACTCTGCCGTTGTCATCGAGTACAGCGTATCCTTTCTCAACTGTACCGCCATTTGCATCGAATGTAATCATCGCCTTGGACATCAGCACACGGTGAGTTGTTGCACCAGTGTTGAATGCTAGGTGGTCTGGATTTACAGTTCTCAGGATTACGACGTGGTTTGCATCAGTTCCTGTGTTGTTCATGAAAGGTTCACTTCCGAGAGTTTTGAGTGACTTTGGCAGATCAACGCTTGTCAGAAGCCCTTCCTTAAATGCGAACTTTCCGATGTGCTCAACGCCTTCCTCAATCTTGAGGCTTGTCAACGTCAGAGACTTATATGTTCCTTCAAATGCGGAATCACCGATTTCCTTAACTGTTCCAGGTATAGTCAGCTCTGTTAGGTGATGGAGGTGGAACGCCTTCTCACCAATCTTTCTTACAGACGCCGGAATATTGAGTGATTCAAGTCTAGCTCCTGCAAATGCCATCTGACCGATCTCTGTAACTGTACCCGGAATCTCAATTTCACGCAGACGAATATTCATCGAGAATGCAGCCTGTGGAATCTTTGTAACGTTCCTAGAGAGCTTAAGGTCAACGATTGAATTCGCTGTGAAAGCTCCCTCGCCGAGCTCATTAACTGAGTCTGGAATGTGCAGCTTCACGATGTGATTACCGTGGAATGCGCTGGTTCCAATCTTCGTTAGCTCTGTAGCCACCTCGAGGTCGACACCCTTAAGCATGTTGTATTCGAATGCTCTTGCACCGATAGACTTCAGCTTAGCAGGTAACTTAACCGTTTCAAATCCGTTCTCCGAAGTGAAATCATACTTTCCAACAGTTACCTCTGCTTCAGGGATTGCAAATGCAGCATCACCTATAGCCGTGATATCTACGCCTGATGGTGATTCATTTGGAAGAACCAGGTTGTGGTTCCCGCCGTTTCTCTTCGCAATTCCGCTTGTTGTAAGACCCGTGATAGTCGCTCCGTCAGCGCTATATGTGAAATCTTCGCTAGTCCAGCCGCTGCCAACTAGATTGTCGTACTTTATAACGTATGTGAGATCCGCCTTGTTAGGGATGCTGTTATAAGTATCCACTACCGACTTGCTTTCTGTCAGCAGTGTTGGTTTTACTGGGTTATCCCTAAACGCTCTCTTATCTATTCCGCTGATATTAGTGAATGACTTAGGAAGCTCAACCGATGTCAAAAGCTGTCCTCTGAAAGCATTTGAACCTACAGCTCCATTGAAGCCTTCCTTGAGATTCAGCGTTCTCAGCGTTGAAGGAATTGCCTCTGCAGTCTTCTCAAACGCAGATTTTCCTATGCTCGTAACGCCGCCTGGGATAGTGACCTCTGCAAGCTGATTATTCATAAATGCATTGTCACCAATCTTCTTTAGGCTCTCTGGCAGGCTGACTGCATTGGTCTTGCAGCCTACAAATGCTCTTCTGCCAATATCTGTAACGCCTTCAGGGATTACGATGTCAGTAACCGCCGCCTTGTCAGCAAGCCCCACTGTGTCGTTAGTTCTCCCGAATGCCACGTCAGGGATTTCCTTTAATGACTTCGAGATAACTATCTTCTCTGCCAAATCAGTTCCGTTAAACGCACCAGTTCCGAGCTTTGTAACTGAATTTGGAAGGACGATGGATGTTAGCCTAGCATTGAGGAATGTAGAATTACCAATCGACTCAAGTCCATCCGGCAGATTTACATTAGTCACTCCATATACCTTCTTAGCTGTGTTATCGATAGTTCCTGCAAATGCAAAGTCACCAATCTGCTTGACTGTCGATGGCAGCTTAACAGTTTTAGGCACGTATACCTTGCCAGCATCGGCAAATCCAAATGTTCCAATCTGACCATTACTAGCAAGCGCATTGTTAACACCGTTTCCGATCGCAACTATATTGACTCCGCTTGTGCTGGTCTCAGGAATCACGAGCGTGTCATTCTTCTTAAGCTTAGCTTTGCCGGATTCTGTAAGTCCTGTAACCACAGTTCCAGCAGCGTTATATGTGAAGTCATCGCTGTTCCAAGGAGATTCGTCACTTGGAATGTTCTGATTTGCCTTGAGAAGCTGTACGTTAGACTTGCCGTTTCCGATATCCTCAACGAGTGCACCTGGGTCATTTATGTACATGTACACGATGCCGCCCTTTTTCTCGTTAGCATTGCCCGTTGTAATAGGAGCCTTTCCTGTATTTCTGAGAAATGCCCACTTCGATACCTTTTCGGTTTTATCAGGCAGCTGAACCGATTCAATCTTGTTAATAGCAAACGCCATATTATCGATAGAGAGCGGATAATCCGTAGTCTTAGAGAAATCAAGGTTTGCAATCTCATTCGTTGCAAATGCCCCATTACCAATCATCATAAGTGTCGATGGGAAGCGAGCCGACTTAAGCTTGTTCTTGCTGAATGCGTTGCTTCCGATATATATCACCCCTTCTGGAACTGTAAGTTCTGTCAGGCTGTTGCTCTGAAATGCACTTGCTCCGATAAAGAAGTCACCTCTCGTAGTCACGGAGCTATCCCATAGACCATTGCTTGGCGCCTTAACATTCTTAGGGAGCTCAACGCTCTCTAGGCCTAGCCCCTTGAAAGCGCTATTACCAACACCCTGAACTTTATGTCCATCATCATCTATAGCTGGGACTACTAGGTTCTTGTTGTTCGTGAGCTTTGCCTTGCCGCTGTCTGTGAGACCGCTTACAACGTGGATAGTTCCAGTGATTATATTCATGTTATCCTGCGCTGGTGCAGGTGAGTTGTTGCTGTCTAAAGTAATATCTGCGTATGTGAAGTCTTCTGCATTCCACACATTTACGTCATCAGAGAGTATCTTGTGGAATTCAGATTTAGGGAATTTACTTGTATCTGTATACTTTGTGACATCATCAACATACACCTTTGTCACTAGGCTGTATGCCTCTGTTTTTCCTGACGCAGAAGTAACTTCCTTCGCAAACACGTTCTTTGGCAGCGCCTCTACAGCTTCTGGGAGCTTAACTTCGGCTACTTTCTTATTTCTAAACGCATATCTACCGATGGATGTAAGCCCCTCTGGTAGCTCAAGCTTGCATACCGCTGCGTCTTTGAGAAGATAATTCTTTGTAGCGAATGCGTAGTCACCAATCTCTGTAACGCCCTTAGGAACTGTGATACTCGAGAAGTTGTTTCCTGCAAACGCTCTAGCTCCTATCTTCTTTACACTAGCCGGAATCTCAATGGAAGTGAGTCCTGCCATCCAATTCTTGTTATCACTGCAACCGAATGCACTGTCAGGAATCTCTGTCAGCCCATTAGGTAGGTCTATTTTCTCAAGAGCAGGATTTGTCGCAAATGCTCCTCTCCCGAGAGATGTCAAGGTATCAGGCAGAACTACAGTCTTGATGCTATTACCCTGGAACGCAGTATCTCCAATGCTCTTGAGCACTGGTGAGAAAGCCACCTCTTTGAGTCCCGAATCGCGGAATGCGTTCTTACCAACCTTTTCAAGGTCCATAGGAAGAGTTACAGAATCGAACTTCTCGTCCGCAGTTGCAAATAGTCCAGTTGTCGAATCCGTATCCGCAATCTCGGTAACTTTATCTAGCTCCGAATTATAGTCAGGGAGCACGAGAGCCTTGTTAACCTTGCGCTTCGCCTTACCGCTCTCGCTGAGACCTGTTATCTTCTGCCCGTCAAATGTAAAGTCATTTACATTCCACGACTCAGTGTCATTGTTGGTGGTTTCTGGAGTTCCTTCGTTTGTGATTAGCTTCTGTACCCAAGACTTTGTATTAGCGGTCGTCTTGTCCGTCGTATGGATTCTATCCATATTTTTATGATCGTAGTTCTCGGAGTACATGTATACCACGCCGCTATTTGCAAAACTGCCCTTGAGCGCAGCCTTACCCTCTGCCGAAAGCTCTTCCATCCCTGGATTCCCAACAAATACAAACTTGTTAACTACTGCTGTATAGTCGGGCAGTCTGACAGACTTAATCTTGTTATTTGCAAAGGTCATGCCATGCATTTCCAACTGGAAATAAGTTGTCAGCGGAAAATTAACCTTGCTGATTTGGTTATTTGAGAACGCTTGTGTCTCGAGCCACCAGATAGTCCTCGGCAGGGTTACGGTCTTAATCTTGTTATTCATGAAAGCATTTGGAAGAACTGCAAGCACGCCGTCCGGCAGATTTACATTGGTCAAATTGTTTCCTTCAAATGCCCCCTCTGCAATCACGAAGTTACCTCTGCGAGTAATCTTGTGCGTAACTGTGTCATTGTATGACGCAAGCATACCCGACGGGAAAGTTACTGACTCAACGCCCTTCTTTTGGAACGCATTGCTAGCAACACCAACGAGCGTATTACCCTTATCATCCTTTGATGGCAGCACGAGCTTTTTGTTCTTGGCAAACTTAGCTTCTCCCTTTGCAGAAAAACCGCTGATTGCCTTTCCTTCGATATTTACGGTTCTGGTATAGTCACATCCGTAAATAGTCTTGCTCATGTCTGTGTAAGTGAAATCCTCACTAGTCCATTTCTCAGAATCCGTACTGTTACTTGAAGGCGCTTCTGTCTGCGCTTCAGCTCCAGTCTGAGATTCTGCTCCCGTTGTTTCCGCAAATGCGGGCAGTGGAACCGCTAATGTCACCACTAATAGGAGCGAAAGCAAAATTTTCTTCATGTCTTTGTCCTTCTTTTCTATAAAATTTGAGATGAATATAAGATGTATATACGTAATATTATCTGTACATTTTACAATGTATCTAACGTCATTGCTCTCTGCCTGCATAAATATTCAGATTGAAGTTTTATATACATAACGAGACTTGTATTGATAATACTTATAGTCTACTTTCTTGGGGTGAAGAAGCGATTTTAAATGCTATAATAACAGATATTTTTATTTAACCGCAGGTACGTGCGTATGTTTTCTATATATCTATATATTTGGATGACATGAGGTAAATAAGATATACATAGGGGATAGAGAAAATTATGGGCAGAATTTCTAAATTGAGAATAAAGAATCGTGGGCGACTCGGGATTGCCTTCATCTTATCGATGCTTCTGATTATCGCAGTAGCTCTCACAGGTTGTGATTCAGCTGCGTCCAAAGAGAACTCTAATGCGAAGAAGCATAAACAGACAGAGGCTGCTTCTACCGATAGCAAAGGGGGTTCAGAGAACTCCGACAGTTCATCGAGTTCAAGCGCAGGAAATGGCTCGGATAAAGAAAAATCCAAGGATACGGACAAAAACAAAGACAAGGATAAGGATAAGAGTAAGAAGAATGAGAAATCAAGTTCTTCAAGCACATCCAATACTTCAAGCTCCTCTTCTAGTTCATCATCAACTACAGCGAAGCACAAGGTCTGGGTTCCAGAACAAGGTCACTACGAACAGAAAAAGGTTTTCAAATGTAGATGCGGAAGAGAGTTTAATAGTCCTGCTGAACAAGCTGCACATAGGAATGAATACATAGCCGAGAAACGCAAAACCGATCCTAACTTCGAGTGCAAAGGCGATCATCTGCCTAAAGGCTGGGTGACTAAACCGGAATGGAAGGTCGATGTGCCAGGACACTATGAATATAGATAGCCATAACATATAAATAATTGACCACGAAAAAGCTCAGCTAAAGGTGGTGTAACTTAGGGCTTCGACAAAACATCAGATTTTTGAGTAACCGCCTTCATGCAGAGGAATAAAGAATAACCACACTAGAGTGTTGATTTGCTCTAGTGTGGTTATTTTTCTAAAATGGAAAATCTTCGTTAAGATCAGCCTCCGGTACTGTTTCTGCACCCTCCACTCGATCAGGATTTTCTAGTTTGTCGATATACTCTTTAACTTTTAAATCTTCAGATGAATAATTTCCACGATTCGTACACTGGGGTTTTGATTGATAAATATTGCGTATATTCTTTATCTGCTCTAATTCAAACAATTCTATATTTTCAATAAAAAATGCCATAAAGCAATCCGCATCACAAAATCCATTAAATGAAGGTATAGATCCAGCCATAAGTTCAGTGAATTCTACCAGAGAAAAACTGTTATCCTCTTTTAGAGAATTATATAAAGTCCTAATTGATTGTGGAGTGTGTAGTTCATCATGTTCTTTGAAAAACTCATATATTGTCTGTTTATCTCTTGGATAAAATGCGTGATAGTAACATAAACTCTGAGGTTTCAACAATACACATTCGGATATATATGAAAACAAATCTGCAAAATCTTTAAGTCTATCCATCACAGCCGGAAATGTCGTAATTAATCCGACTAATGCATTTCTTTTCAAATCACTAGCTTTTAGTTTATCTATTTGAATTCTAGAAAAGATATTTAATACACCATCATCATTGAAAATATTTGAGTGCCCATTTTGAATTAAATATTCAGTTATTGCATACGCAAACATATATAATCCAGTTGCGTTTTCTTCGCAATGTTCATCTTCTGAAACAAGTAATAATTTTATAAATGTTTTGTACGACGTCTTTAATGAGTCATACGTCATTCTTTCTAAATATTTATTCTTAATGTTAGTAATAATTGATTCATCAATACTATTATTTGGACTAAATGATATTGTCTGGCTATAAGCTTCCACATCGTTTTCAACGAATGAAAATAAATCCATGATAAACGGGGCTTTTACCGATAGGATATTATCATACATGGAACAGATTAGCATTCTAGCATGGTAATCACTAGGAGTAAACAAAGAATTATCATTAACCTTCAAGTGTGCACATTTATTTCTACAGTTTTTCAGATAATCTATATCTTCTGTAAATCTTTCAAAATACAGCGCACAATTATCTTTAAAAAATTGGATTATTTCATTTTCGACCTTCGAGTACTTTTCATCATCCTGAATCATCTTGTTTATTTCTGACAATTTTTTTGTTGCTTTGGAATCTCCTTCAGAATCCATTGTTTGTAATTTATTGTATAAGTCATAGATAATGAATGAATAAAGCAATACTACAGAAGCTCTGTAATTCTTACTATAATAGGACTGAAGAATTTCCTCAAAATAAGCTCTTGAATCAGCATTGTCAAATACTCTCAAATCTCTTTTATCAAAAAACATGATTTAACCTCCTTACGCAGCACCAATCCAACCATATCCTTGAACCGCCATATCCACAAAATGATTCATAAGCAAGGATACCTTAGAATCAAACGCTGCTTTATCATAACTTTCAGGCAGATCATCATTCAGCGATAGCTCAACCTCATATTTCAATTTGGCACGTGGCTGTTCATCCTTGTACCAATCTACTACCAGAAGACTACTACGATTATCGACTAGCTTCTTATAAAGATTCTTAGCTGAGAGTTTTACTTTTTGTTCTTCAGCTTGTGTTAATTTCTTTCCTGCAATCAGTAAATCGTAAATCTCTAATTCCTCTTCAGTAAGACCTTCTGTATTAGCACGATTATCCTCTTGACGAAGTTCTTCAAGAAGTTTTACAAGTTGCTCGTAATAATCCTCATTTTCAGTACCACCTGCGTTATAGGAATCAATGATGCGCTTAAAACGTTCTGAGAACTTGGTTCTCGTACAGTTTCTATTAAGCATCTGTTCGAGTGCTTGTTCAATGTATTCCTTCAAGTCGTTAATCTCAATAGCTTTATACTCAGCAACCTTGATTTCTTTTCTCAATTGCTCAACATCAACCTTAGAAAGATCAATAGCCTTTGTGCCTTTTATCATGTACTTTGCAGGTTCCTCGCGCACACAATTAACGAAATCTTGACTTGCAGTAACACTACCATCTAATACCTGATTCATTTTCTGTCTAGCACTAGCTACTTTTTCATCATCAATAGTGTGATATAAAAGTCCGTGTAGATACACAAGTGGTGCAAACTTATCATTGCTCCAATTCTTCTCGAAAATTTCCGGCTTTGATGCTTCATAGAGATTTGTCAACGTGTTAAGGATAACTTTGAACTTCTCTTTATTATCATCTTTTGCAACGATAGTGTCATAAGCACTTCTTAATGCATCCAGTTTATCCAGTGTATTAGAGTCAGCAATTATCTTTTCTAGTTCGATGTTCAATGACATTAGGAAAGAATCCGCCTCATCAATAGTGCCGTCAATATAACCTATTAGCTGATCAATATCTTTTGCAGGGAAGTCTGTGCCGTCATCACCAGTCGCATATTCAGTTAATGCCTTCTTCATGTATTTAAATACATTTACATAATCAACGATAATTCCGGCAGGTTTTCCAGGATACACTCTGTTAGCACGAGCAATCGCCTGCATCAGCGTGTGGCCTTTCATTGGTTTATCAAGATAAAGTGTAGATAAGTTCTTTACATCAAATCCTGTTAGCCACATAGCACACACGAATACGAGCTGCAGTGAGTCATTAGGATCTTTGAATCTATCCTCAATATCTCTGCCGTCCGGTGTGATTTCTTTCATCTTTGCACGATGCTCAGATATCTTTAGACCTTGCTTCACAAACTTGGTTTCTTCATCATTTTCCTCTGAAATGATAACAGCCATTTCAACCTTATTCATATAAGCAAGAATGCGAGTGAGCTGATCACATTCTTCTTTGGTAGAAGCTTTGTTTCGCTCTTTCATGATATTCTGCTTTTCTATAGCCCAGTAATGCTGAACTTTGTCATACATTTTGACAACAGTGTACTTATCGACAGATATAACCATTCCTTTTCCAAGGAACCCACGTCTCGGAAAATGACAAGCTATGTCCTGCGCCACTTTATCTAGGCGATCATCTCTCTTGATAACTTCAAGGATACGTGAAGACGCATTCTCTAGGAGACGCGTTTCATCTTCGTTAAGATTTTCTTCTTCAATAATATCCACAAGGTCATCGTCAAGGAAATCGTTCTCAAGCCCAACTTCCGGAACTCGCCTGGAATAGAATAAAGGTACTGTAGAGCCGTCTTCAACAGACTGGGCAAAATTATACTCTGATACATAATCTCCAAACCACTGATTTGTAAGACGTTTTGTGCCAAGAAGAGGTGTTCCGGTAAATGCAACAAAGTTAGCATTCGGAAGTGCAGTTCTCATATTCTCTGCTAAATCCTTATATTGCGTTCTATGTGCTTCATCAACAAGGACAATAATATCGTCACGAGTAGAAAGCACTGGATATTTCTTTGTCTTATCATATCTGAACTTATGAATCAGCGTGAAGATAAACGCCTTATTCGTAGTCAAGAAATCTCTTAACTGCTTGCTGTCCTTTGGCTGACATTCTTCTTTAGAACCAATAACCTCTGTACGCACAAAATTCTTATGAATCTGTGTATCTAAATCTTCACGGTCTGTAATAACGAGAAAAGAGAAATTACCTTGAATCTTACGTTTCACTTTACGCGCAAACATAACCATAGAATAGGATTTGCCCGAACCCTGTGTATGCCAGAAAACACCGAGCTTACCGTTCAATTCTTTTCTGTTTTTCACAGATTCCATCAGGTTATTAACCCCTAAATACTGGTGGTTCTTAGCGATAATCTTGGTTCTCTGGTTTTCAAAGAGAATGAAGTTTTCAATATAATCAATCAATCTATCCTTTTTTAATAGACCATCTACAAAGTATCTTACAGAACTATCTTTTACATTTTCAGCTGAGCTAATAGCTTCTCTGTCCAAATTTTCCTTTTCGCTATCAACCTTGAGCCATTCAAAGAAATAGTCATAGGTCGCATTAAATGTACCAAGCTTCGTCTCCAAACCATTTGAGAGCACACAAATTTGATTAAATGCAAATAGATTCGGAATATCTCGCATGTAATCTTTCAGATTCTTGTTGTAAGCTTCTTCAATCTTAACAATGCTATTTTTTAGTTCGATAAACACAAGGGGCATACCATTGATGAAGATAAGGATATCCGGTCTTCTGTAGTAGACCTTCCCCTGAATCCACATCTGAGAAACTGCTGTGAAAGTGTTGTTCTCAGGATGCTCAAAATCGATTAGCTTTACAAAATCAAAGTCATCTTTTCCGTTTCTGTGAACGGTGATTTTTATATCGTTTCGAATTTGTCTATATAATTTGTAGTTTGTATCTATGATGTCTGTTCCCGTATAATCTTGCCTTAGTGTCTTTACTATCTCCTTAATTTTATCTTCTTTGATAGCTGGATTAATACGCTTAAGAGAAGACATCATAACATCGGGAAGAACACATTCTTTCTTAGAACTTCTTCCTGTACCATCGTTCAAGTCATCACGCTTACTTGGATCAGCATCGCAAACGAGGATATCATATTTAAATGGCTCAGCTTTTAATTTTGAAAGTATGGCCTGTTCTATATCGCCTTCAGATATAAAATTATGCATATGAACATCTCCTTAAACTTCAAGTTTTCCGCGCATTAAGCGTGGTAATAGCATATCTCGTTGCTTAGTCAAATTCTCATTAATATCATGCAATTTAACTATCTCAGTCCGTATAGATTTGATTCTATCTGAATATAAATCTAATACATTCTCGTTTGGAACTAAAATTTTGAACCTTCTCATAAAATTCAAGCCCACAAATTGTTGCGATGCTCCATTGGTTTGTGTTGCAAATATCGCTTGAATTGAATCAGAATTCAGCCACGAATATAAAAAATTTGAAACCTTTATATTACCGGGTTTGAAAATAATGACATTTTTTACACTGAATTCTCTATCATAATTTACAAAACATGTAGTACCGACAGTTCCAATGTTACTGAAAAGAATATCCCCTGTCTGCAAACCACTTCTTTTGGAGATTGATTCATGATCTTGATAACTAATATTATATGGTTCATTAAAATCGATAAATCCGTTTTTGATGCATTTTCCTGTTACCAATGGAACACCACCATCGTTTATAGGTTTTGGGGTATCATGAGTTCCGTCAGTAACATAGCAGAAGTCACTCATTCTTAATATCTGCCAATCCGAAGGAATACCATCTGTAAATTTTGTATTTTCAAACCCCGGAAAACGGAATCTTACAAACCATTCCTTGTAGAGATTTTCGGCCATTTGCTCTAAGATGCGAATACGCTTGTTGTTGTTTTCGATTAGGTTGTCGTAAGTTGTCAATATCGATGAAATCTTTTTTTGAATAACAAGTCTTGGTAGTAAAGCTTTGTGTTTTGATAAATTATTTATTGTGATTTGTGATTGAGCCGCCCCCGTATCCAAGTATCTCAAATTATTGCAAACAAATTGATAATATAGGTAACGCATATCTGCAACACTTTCATCAAGATCAACAATGATAGATAGATTCGTGATATAAGATTTTGGCGGTGAAATTTTTACATCCCCTGTACCTCCAACTCCTCTTGCTACCACAATTAAAGTCGGATTTTCAACCATATATTCACTATAATATCCTGTTATTCTATATCCGCTGAAAACAGGATATCCATCGTCAAGAAACTTATCTTTATCAGGCATCTTTCCATAACGAAATTTTGCAATATTCCCCAATTTCACATATTCCATCTCACTCACCCAACAATCCTTTCAGATTATTTGCGATGAGTTCTTCCAAGGATTTTGCCTCGGCACTTAATTTAGTAAACTCTGCATTTAAAGAATACATTTCATCTTTAAATTCTTCTTGAGTTAAACCATCGTCTTCAATCACTACACCAACATAACGACCTGCATTAAGAGAATAGTCCTGGTCAATGATTCCGTCTTCTCCGTCCATAGGAGCAACTTTACAAAGACCGATAACATCGGTATATACGCCATCCGGAAATCTTTCTGTTAACCAGTCAATCTGTGACTGCCAATATGCTTTTGTAAGTACCTCCTTATCATCAGAAGTTTCTGGTGCATTCGCAAGTTCTGTTTTGTATTCATCAAGCAAGTCAACAAGTGCCTGTGTATCGCCATGATAGAGCTTTGTGATAACGCCAAGGTTCTTAATCTGCTCATCGGAAAACTTTCTATGTGCTCTGTCTACCTGTGTGAACACATTTCTTGCATCAATAAATAAGATTTCATTTTTCTTATCACTGTTTGGCTTCTGCTTATCAAAGAACCAAAGTGTTACAGGAAGGGTAACTGATGAGAACATATTAGAAGGTAAAGTTACCATCTGTGAGAGGATGCCTTCTTCAATCATTTTCTTTCTAATGTCGTATTCTGAACCGGATGCATCAGAAGCAGAGTTAGCCATAACAAGTGCGGCCTTGCCATTTTCGTTTAAGGCAGTAGCGAAGTAGCCAATCCACAAATAGTTTGCGTTAGGTACAGTTTCTTTCTTATCTGATTTCTTCTTAGTTGATTTGCTTTTGTTTCTTGGCACACCATAGGTATTGAAACGCGCATCGTCAGAAACCCTCTCAATCACAACTTCATCTACGTTAAACGGAGGATTAGCCATTACATAATCAAACCGACCAAATGCGTTATACGGATCAGAATAGAATGAGTTAGCTTTTGTTATATCGCCACGGACATTATTAAGAAGAAGGTTCATTTTAGCAAGTTTTACAGTATCCGGTTCTTTTTCCACACCATAACAACGGAACGTCATCTGATCGCTTTCACTGGCATTATGATTATGCATGTATCGTGCAGCCTGTACGAACATACCGCCAGAACCGCAGGCCGGATCTAAGAACTTCTTTTCACCCGGCTGTGGATTCAATACTTCAACCATATATCTAACAACAGTTGCAGGCGTATAGAATGTTCCACCATCCTTACCTTCTGCAAGTGCAAAGTTACCTAAGAAATACTCATAGATTTCACCAAAGATATCAATTGTGCTATTTTCTGGAATATCCTTGAAAATACGTACGATATTAGAGAGAAGTTCCGGCTCTTCTTCCGGTACTAACTGAGAGTAAACTTCTTTTGGAAGTACACCATTCATTTTAGGATTCTCATCTTCAATGGCTTCCATAGCTTTCTTAACGAGGGCAGCCTTGTTTGCATCGTCCGGTGCATCATTGATGAAGTCATAATAAGCACATTCTGGAAGATAGAAACCACACTTTTCGATAGAGATTTCTTTGATGGATTTTTCCATACGTCCACCTTCAAGATGATTATATGCAGCTTCAATTTCTCCCTTATGCTGTTTGTATAAAATATCTGCATATCTAAGGAATATAAGCCCCAATATAGGCTGTCCATATTTATTTGCAGCTAAATGAGCACTGGCACGAAGAACATCTGCAGAATGCCATAGTGTGTCTTTTAACTCTTTCAATTCTTTATCTGTCATAGCAGTATTGCTCCTCTATTTCTCTATTTTGTAGTTAAGCCAAGCTTCCTCTATCGTTTCATACGGAATGTTATTCTCTAAGCAAAACGCATTTATGCTTTTCATTGCCTTTAAGTTTGGCTTTGCGCGTCCTGACTCCCAACGATTTACAGTAGAAAAAGCCACACCGATTTTCTTTGCGAAATCCTGCTGTGTGAGGAATGAACGCTGTCTAATTCTTTTTATTTCTTCAGGAAAACCCATATCATCTCCTTTTCGTTTCCAGGTCATTAATATAGCGTTATTATACCAAATAAATATGAAATTTTATAGCATCCATTCCTTCAAGACATTTTTGTTGGAGGATTTTTTATTTTCCTCCGTCAAACAATCTCCTAATCACCAGTGGATAAGAGAATCCGAATCGTCTATAACTGCATTGATGCAGTTACCTGACTACAAGCAAAGAAAAACGGCATAGCCGGATTTCTCCGAAACTATACCGATTTTTTTAATGCATTAAAATTCCTTACTTGCATCTTCTAATGCTGCGCTTTTGTTTTGCAATTATTTACACACTGACAAATCACCAATCAATTCGGGGTTGCCGATTACTTGTCGTACTTGTTGAGCCACTCGATGAGCACTTTGCAGTAATCATCATGCCTATCTACGAAGCATGTGTGTCTTGCATTCTCCCAGAGAATCCACTCTGAGTTTGGAATTCCATCTGCGATAGTCTTAGCTATTAACGGTGAGCAGAGATCGGAGATTCCGTTGCATACTAGCGAAGGAATCTTAATCTCGCCTAGCCTATCAACATACTCGAAGTCCTTTAGCGAACCTGTAGGGGCGAATTCATTTGGACCCCATCCGTATAGGTATGCCTCGCCGCCAGCCTTCTTAGGACGTGTACAGCACTCTGGTGCATCTTCACCAATCCAGTAGTCACAGTATCTGTGCATATACTCAGCTACCGCTTCATCATAAGCCTCTCCAGAGAAATCTCCAGTCTCAAGTGCGTGATTGATTGCATCCTGCATATTCTGAGGCATCATCTTAATACGTCTTAGACCTTCTTTCTCCCAGAGGCTGCTTGATGGATGTCCACTGGAAATAACGAATGACTTAACACCCTTAGGCTTTCTTTCGATAGCATATGCAATCTGCATCATACCGCCCCATGACTGTCCGATGATATGGCACTCGTCTAGTCCTAGGTGCTCTCTTAGAGCCTCTAGCTCATCTAGCCACGTATCCTGAGTCCATAGTTCCTTATGACCATCTAGATATGAATTTCCGCAACCAATCTGGTCGTACATGATGATCTGACGATCATCATCATCTGCGAGATTGTCTAGAACCTCGTAGTAGTTGTGTGTTGAACCAGGTCCACCGTGCAAACAGATGAGCGGTGCTTTGCCATTTTCTTTTCTCTCGCCTACGACTCTGTAATAAGTTTCGAAACCGAGAAAAGGCATATAACCTTCTGTAACCTTTGCCATTAATTGATCTCTCCCTTTATTTAATTGAATTTTTATTTCTCCGCAGGAACAACGATTGGCTCTTCCTTAGGATATCCGTTTAGTACTTCGCATCCATCTTCTGTGATGTACAGGATGTCCTCGATACGAACACCGATTCCTTCATCATATAGATAGATACCAGGCTCTACGGAGAAGCACTGTCCTGGCTCGATAATCTCGTCATTTACGAGAGATACGTCACCAACCTCGTGATCCTCAAGTCCGATTGAGTGACCAGTTCTATGTGTGAAATACTCGCCAAAACCCTTCTCTGTGATATAGTCTCTTGCAGCCTTATCGACATCGCTCATCTTGTTGCCAGGCTTAGCAGCAGCGATACCTCTCTTGTTAGCTTCAAGAACAACATTATAAACTTCTCTCTGCCTGTCGTTAATCTCTCCGATAAATACTGTTCTTGTAGTATCGGATGCGTAGTTATTCCACATACCACCGATATCAAGTACTACGGAGTCTCCATACTTACCCTTGCTATCATCAGTTACGTGATGTGGGTCAGCTCCACCCTTGCCGTATGCTGTGATAGGATCGAATGATAGACCCTGGAATCCAACTTCCTTGCAGAGCTCAACGCACTTAGCGTTTAGCTCTCTCTCTGTTAGGCCCTTCGCAACCCAAGGA
This sequence comes from Mogibacterium diversum, assembly GCF_938028775.1. Lineage (GTDB taxonomy): Bacteria > Bacillota > Clostridia > Peptostreptococcales > Anaerovoracaceae > Mogibacterium > Mogibacterium diversum_A. Next base: position 34,656 of record NZ_CALIZG010000013.1, on the reverse strand, counting down.
ATAAGCTTATCCATAACCTCGTCGATCTTCTTTGCAGACTCTCTCATAATCTGACGCTCATGCTCGTCCTTAATCTGTCTAACCTTATCAACGATTACAGATCCGTTTACGAACTTGCTTCCAGCACCTAAATCCTGAAGCTTAAGAAGGAATCTTGCTGGCCAGTTCTTATCAATACCAATAGTCTTATCCTTCTCAATGAACTTAGCTAGAATTCCAACAGGCTCCTCGATATCGTCATAATATGTTAGCGGTACACCAAGATCTTCTGTCTGCGGGAAGAGCTTGTTGAGTACAAGCTGTACATCTCCATTTACATTGATGTATAGTGCGAGCATTCTCTCACCAGGAATAATCCACTTGTCGAGCATATAGAAGATGCTAACTGGATCAGTGATGATCATCTGTGGCATATCCTGCTCTTTCATCTTTGCAACAACTCTCTCTAGCTTAGACTTATTAAGCATAATGTTCCTCCATTTCTATTGTGCATTCATACATGTACAAATATACATTTATTATACATCCCTGCCATATGATTTAATATACATTTGGCAAAAATTAATCAAAATATCTGAATAATTACCCAAATAATTCTTAAGGTCCTGACGATTGTCAGATTTTCCCATCAACTAAGATGTAAAATCTACTCTTCGCGTAAAGCTTTAAATCTCTCTCGTATATTCCTCGAGCCAAGCACGCTCTTCATCATTCATATATGGCGAAAGCTTTTCAAAGCACTCCTTGTGATATTCGTTGAGCCATTCCTTCTCGGATCTAGTAAGCTCATCTGGATCTATTCCATCTAGATCAATAGGTACAAAATTCAATGTCTCGAAGTGCATAAATTGTCCGTACTTATTCTTCTCTCCCTTTACAGTGAGCAAGTTGTTCTCGATACGAATTCCGAACTCACCCTCTTCATAGATTCCAGGTTCGTCCGTTACCATCATGCCCTCTTCAAACTGATGGTGCTCATTCTTGGAAGGAACTATGTACCAGCGGAATCCTGTTGGTGGCTCATGAATACTGCCGAGGTAGCCAAAGCCGTGTCCAGTTCCGCACTGAAAATCCTTGTTCAAATCCCAGATTGGCTGTCTAGCGAGTACGTCGAGTGACCATCCGTGATTTCCATATAGGAAATTTGCTGCCGATAGGTGCTGCATGGATTTATATACAGCAGTGTAATACTTTTTCATCTCATCGCTGATTGATCCAAGAATCGTAGTTCTAGTGATGTCTGTCGATCCCTCTAGGTATCCACCACCTGTATCCGAAAGCAGCATCTGTCCACCTTTTAATTCTACATCCGACTCTGGTGTTGGAGAGTAGTGCATCATCGCAGCATGTGCCCCAAATGCATGTAGAGGTTCAAACGAATCCCTAACATAGCCCTCCTGCTCGCTTCTCAGCTGAGTCAGCTTCTCGGAGGCACTGAGCTCGGTAATCTTCATCTTGTCGTAGTTATTCTTGAGCCAGTAGATGAACTTTGTGAGCGCTACGCTGTCCTTTAGCTCTGCATTTCTGACATTCTTAATCTCGGTTTCATTCTTGATAGCCTTCATAAGTATCGTAGGATTTGCCCCTTGAACGACCTTACATGGTAGATTCTTATACAGTGCGTAATTCATCTTCATAGGGTCAATCAGCGCTGTTGCACTAGCGTCGACCTTCTTAGCATCCTCATATATATCATTGTACGGATGAACATTTACATTGTTCTCTTTGAGCATCTTGCGGAGGTCATCATTTAACTTTTTCTCTTCAACATATAAATCCGCACTATCCTCTCTAACAATTACATATGCTAGAACAAGAGGAAAGAAGTCAATATCGTTGCCACGCATATTGAGAAGCCATGCTACATCATCAAGAGATGCAACCAGATGGATGTTTGCTCCAGCCTTCTTCATCTCCTCACGAACTCTATTTAGCTTGCTGCCGGTACTTTCTCCGCTATACTTTTCTTCTAGGAACCATGCTGGCTCTTCGGATAACCCCGGTCTGTCTTTCCAAATTTCCTCGACTAGAGCCTGTTCGTAATCAATTTCTACATTTCTACCCGCAAAAGCTTCCTCGTATGCCTGCCCATCGCCCATCGATAGCACTCTTCCGTCAAAAGCAACCTTTCCGCCATCAGAGACTTGCTGTGCAACCCACTCAACAGTTCCTGGTGTATCGTCAACAAACATCTTCATGAGCTCGATGCCACTGCCCTCACATTCTGTGAGAACCTGAGTAAAGTATCTGCCATCGGTCCATAGACCAGCCTTATCCTTGGTAATAGCCACAGTCGCATATGAACCGGAAAACCCTGTCACGAATCTAATCGCTTTAAAATGTTCGCCTACATACTCGCTCTGGTGGAAATCTGCCATTGGGATAACGTATGCGTCTATGCCTCGCTCTGCCATAAGCTTTCTTAGCTGAGCAATTCTTTCTGCCGCTGCTGTCATAATAGCCCCCTAACCATAAAATGTATAAGCTTAAATAATAGCAATAATTTAATAAGTTCATTCTAGCACCCATTTGTGCCGTTTTGGTGACGAATAGTGGTATTGATAATATGCCTCAGATGTTAGATAATTTAGTCATGGTATTAGATATTATAATTGTATTAATTTTCTTAATATGTGCACTACGTGGCAAGTCGCAAGGGTTTCTCGAATCCCTTGTCAGACTAGCTGCGGTTTCTGGTGGGGTCATAATTGGCATCCTGAATACGGATAGGATTAGATCGCTTCTCTTTACACTCCCTATCGATGATTTTATGAAGGGCAAGCTAACGAAGAGATTCAACGGACAAGAGATGGATTTACTACAGTTCATCCCTAAAGTGATACGCACCAAATTCGAAGCATTTGGTCTTGATGGCATTACTACGACCGTGAATAGATTTACAAATCTCTCCATTACGATTATCTCTTTCTCGCTCATAGTGTCTGTTGTATGGATTATTTCTTCGCACCTTAGAAAAAGGATTATGCGTGGACGTAAGAGCAAAAACTTACTCGGAACCGTGGACTCAAGCGTTGGACTTCTGTTCGGCTCTATCAAGGGGGCAATCATCATATTTTTGCTCCTTGCCCTCATGTTTCCGCTTACATCGCTGTTTGCACCACAGTATATTCATACATTAAACGAACAATTAAACAACTCGTATATCGCAGGATACCTTTATGATGCAAACCCATTAATCTACTTTATGCGCAGGTTATATATTTAATATTTCTATATTAAAAAGCATGACACAAAATAAACTTTTGATGTCGTGCTTTTGTTCATTGATTGTAATGTTTTGCTATGCTATATTTTGAGTATATTCAATGTATCTAATCAAAAACACTCAAGGAGGTAGTCTTGATGGATAAGAAAACACCACTATATGATACTCACGTTAAATATGGCGGCAAGATCGTGCCTTTTGGCGGATTTTTACTTCCAATTCAGTATGAGACAGGTATCAAGCAGGAACACATGGCAGTTCGTACAGCCTGCGGTCTATTCGATGTATCCCACATGGGTGAGATTCTCGTAAGAGGTTCTAAGTCTGTTGATTTTCTTAACTATGTACTAACTAATGATTTCACCGACCTCAAAGTTGGTCAGGCAAGATACAGCCCAATGTGCAACGAGCACGGCGGAACTGTAGATGACCTAATCGTGTACAAGCGTGGCGAGGACGACTATTTCGTTGTTGTTAACGCAGCAAATATAGAGAAGGATTTCGCTTGGATGGTTGATCATAAGATTGACGGCGTCGATGTTGTAAACGTTTCAGATGAATGGGGACAGCTCGCTCTACAGGGTCCTAAGGCAGAGGAGATTCTCGCTAAGGTTGCTGATCCATCGCTCATCCCCGCTGGTTACTACACAGCTAATTTCGATGGCTCGATAAAAGGAATTCCTTGCGTTCTTTCCAGAACTGGATATACAGGCGAAGATGGATTTGAAATATATATGCCAGCTGATAAGGCTGCAGATGTATGGGAAATTCTCATTGAAGCTGGCAAGGAAGACGGTTTGATTCCTTGTGGACTCGGAGCTCGTGATACGCTTCGTATGGAAGCTGCAATGCCACTATACGGTCACGATATGAATGATGACATATCACCTAAGATCGCTGGTCTTGGTTTTGCAATCAAGATGGATAAGCCTGATTTCATCGGCAAGGCTGCAATTGAAGCTGCAACTCCACTCAAAGAGAGAAGAGTAGGAATCAAGGTTACCGGCCGCGGAATCATCAGAGAAGAGTGCGATGTATATAGAGATGGAGAAAAGATTGGACACATCACTTCTGGAACATTCCTACCATATCTAAACGGCTCTTACGGAATGGCTATCGTTGAATCGGCAAAGCGTGAAATCGGAGCACCTGTTCAGGTAGACGTGCGTGGCCGAAAGATTGACGCTGAGATGGTAAAGCTTCCTTTCTATAAGAGAGAGCAGTAAGATAATCTGTGCTTGCTAAAAATGATATTTTATATCTAAATAATATATACAAAAAGGAGAAATAAAATGGCAGATTTAAAGTATTCAAAGTCACATGAGTGGATCGCTGAAGAAGACGGTCTATGCGTTATCGGTATCTCTGACTATGCTCAGCATAGCCTTGGTGACATCGTATTTATCAACCTCCCTGAGGTTGACGATGAAGTAACAGTTGGTGATGCATTTGGTGACATCGAGTCTGTAAAGGCTGTATCCGACGTGCTATCCCCTGTTACAGGAATCGTTGCTGAAATCAACGAGAGCCTATTCGATGCACCTGAGACAATCAACGAGGACCCATACGGCTCTTGGTTAATTAAGGTTAAGGATGTAGCTGAGACAGAGGAGCTTCTAACCTCAGACGAATACGACGCATTTGTAGAGTCGGAAGAAGCATAAACCGTATTTACCTTAACACTTTCGTACAAGGAGGTTCGAATTGGGTACATTTATTCCTAACACTAAAGAAGAACAGCTCCAGATGTTAAACGATATCGGCTACAAAGATTGGGATGATTTATTTAAGGACATCCCGGCTGCAGCTAGAATCAAGGGCGAACTTAACATCCCAGCTGGAAAATCAGAGCTGGAAACTGCTCAAATTATGGAGAAAATGGCAAACCGCAACGTGGTATATGATTCAATTTTCCGCGGTGCTGGTGCTTACAATCACTACATCCCGGCTGCAGTTAATGCAGTAGTAAGCAAAGAGGAGTTCATCACTGCTTATACCCCTTATCAGGCCGAGATCAGCCAGGGTATACTTCAGTCGATTTTCGAGTATCAGACTATGATATGTGAACTTACTGGCATGGATGTGTCGAATGCTTCGCTTTATGACGGTGCTTCGGCAGCTGCAGAAGCATGCGCTATGACAAAGGACCGCAAGCGTAGCACTATCTACGTATCGGAAACTGTAGATGCTAGAGTTCTTGAAGTAATAAGGACATACTCTTTTGGAAGAGACACTGAGGTAAAGGTTGTTCCAGCATGCGAGTGCGGCGGCGTTACTGATGTAGAAGCGCTTAAGGCTACTCTTGCAGAGGACAAGTCAGCTGCTTGCTTCCTGATGCAGTATCCTAACTACTACGGTGTTGTCGAAGACGCTGACGAAATTGCTGAAATAGTTCACGAAGCTGGTGCACAGCTTATCATGAGCGTTAATCCAATAGCACTCGGAGTTCTGAAGACTCCTGGCGAGATTGGTGCAGACATCGTTTGCGGAGAGGGTCAGCCACTCGGACTTGGCCTCGCATATGGTGGCCCTTACCTAGGCATTCTAGCAACAACTGCTAAGAACACTCGTAAGATTGTCGGCAGACTTGTCGGTGAGACAGTTGACTCCCGTGGCGAGCGTGGATTCGTGCTAACTCTACAGGCCAGAGAACAGCACATCCGTAGAGAAAAGGCTAGCAGCAACGTTTGCTCCAACCAGGCACTCTGTGCTCTGAAGGCTGGCGTATATATGACAGCTGTTGGTCCTGCTGGAATCAAGCAAGTTGCAACGCTTTGCTCATCAAAGGCACACTATCTGGCTGAAGGACTTGTAAGCGCAGGTCTTTCGCTGAAGTTCGATAAGCCATTCTTCCATGAGTTCGTAACAGTTTGCGCTGATGCAGACGCTATCCTAAAAGCGCTTGCTGACAAGGGTATCCTCGGCGGACTTAAGTTAAGCGACACAGAGATTCTCTGGTGCGCTACAGAGCTCAATACTAAGGAACAGATGGATGAAGTAATTGAAATCGTTAAGGGGGTGAGCAAGTAATGAAACTTATATTTGAAAGAAGTATTCCTGGCAGAGGTCAGGATTTATTCCCTGCTTGCGACGTTCCTGTAACGCTACCTGAAGTTCCGATGAGAGCTAGTGCTCCTAAACTTCCAGAAGTTCCTGAGAACGAAATGGGGCGTCACTACACAGCTCTTGCTAAGGAAGCTCACGGTGTTAACGACGGATTCTATCCACTAGGTTCTTGCACTATGAAGCATAACCCTAAGATTGATGATGCAGTTGCATCGCTCAGAGGATTCACTAATATCCACCCTCTTCAGCCAGCTGAAACAGTAGAAGGCTGCACAGAGGCGATAGACACACTAGAATCCTATTTATGTGAAATCACGGGTATGGATCACGTAACATTCCAACCGGCAGCTGGCTCACAAGGAGAGTTCACAGGACTTCTCCTTATCAAGGCTTATCTACGCGACAAGGGTCTCGAACATAAGGATGAAATCCTAATTCCAGACGCTGCTCACGGAACTAACCCTGCAAGTGCTGCAATGGCAGGCTTCAAGGTTGTAGTTGTAAAATCTAACGAGCGCGGAAGCATTGACATGGATGACTTCAAGTCTAAGATTAGTGACAAGACTGCAGGTCTAATGCTTACAAACCCTAACACAGTTGGTATCTTCGACGAGAATATCTTTGAAATCACAGAGCTTGTTCACGAAGCTGGCGGACTTTGCTACTACGATGGAGCTAACCTAAACGCTGTAATCGGACTAGTGCGTCCTGGAGATATTGGATTTGACGTAATCCACCTCAACCTGCACAAGACATTCTCGACACCTCACGGTGGCGGTGGCCCTGGAAGCGGTCCTTGCGGATGCAAAGACTTCCTCGGCAAGTACTTACCTGGACTCACAGTTAAGAACGGCGAGTATGTTCGTGCAGAGAGCAGTATCGGTAGCGTTACCGGATTCTACGGCAACTTCCTAGTTAGCTTGAGAGCTCTTGTATACCTAACATATATTGGTGGAGATGGAGTTCCTGAACTCGCACATAACGCTGTTCTAAACGCTAACTACATGATGGAGAAGCTCAAGGATCTGTATCCAATGGCATACGACTGCACTTGTATGCATGAGTTTGTAATGAGCCTTGAGAAATTCCACAAGGAGAACAATGTCTCTGCACTCGACGTTGCAAAGGCACTCCTCGACTTCGGAATTCACCCACCTACGATGTACTTCCCACTCATCGTTAGTGAGGCTCTCATGGTTGAGCCTACTGAAACTGAGTCACGCGAGACACTCGACGAAGCAATCGCTGCATTCAGAGAAATCTACGACTCAATCATCAGATCACCTGAATCTGTATCTGCTTCGCCTGTTACTACTCCGATTCGTAGATTGGACGAAGTTAAGGCTGCGAGAGAACCAGTTCTAAGATACGAGTTTTCATAAGAAATATGCCGGTATGTACCGATTAAACACGTTTAGCAGCGCTTCTCATGCATAAGTCGTGACATTCCCGGCCGAATACAAATTATAAGCCTGGACAGATTCTAGCCTGCGTTTTTACGCGACTGTCTGTCTGGGCTTGATTTAACTGAAATCTAATAGCAAGGAGCTATAACTATATGAAATTAAGATATACCGAAACTGATTGTACTAATCCGTTTATCAACCTCGCTACTGAGGAGTATATGACTTTTCGTGCTGCTGAGGGCGAAGTAATTATGTACCTATGGCAGAACGCTAACACTGTAGTAATCGGCAAGAATCAGAACCCTTGGCGTGAGTGCAGGGTTGAGTCGATGCGAGAAGGCGACTGCAAGCTAGCTAGAAGAATCTCTGGCGGCGGAGCGGTATACCACGACCTCGGAAACCTCAACTTTACATTCATTGCAAGAGAAGATGAGTACAACATACCAAAGCAGACAGAGGTAATCCTCGAGGCTGTTCGCCTACTAGGCATCAATGCAGAAAAGACTGGAAGAAATGACCTCACTATCGATGGCATGAAGTTCTCCGGACACGCATACTACCAGAGCAATGGCTACTGCTACCACCATGGAACTATTATGTTCAACGTAGACCCTACTCCACTTGGCGAATACCTCAACGTATCTGCTGCTAAGCTGAAGTCAAAGGGTGTAAAATCTGTTCGTTCAAGAATCACTAACCTTATCAACCACAAGCCTGACGTAACGCTAGAAGAGCTCAAGAAGGCTCTACATGACGCTTTTGCAAAGGTATATGGTGGAGAGGTTGAGAGTTTCGATATTCCAACTGCTGAATCTGATCCAGAGCTCAAGGCCCTAATCGATAAGTATTCTTCTGAGGAGTGGCGTTTTGGTCGCAAGATTCCATTCACTACTTCAATCTCAGAGAGACTTGACTGGGGTGGAGTTGATATCGAGCTACAGGTTGAAGGTGGTGTAATTCAGGACTGTGGACTATTCTCAGACTCGCTAGAAACTGAGGTGTTCGGAGTTCTAAAGGAAAAGCTTATTGGCTGCAAGTACAGCAAGGCCGCTATATCTGCACTTGTTGAAGGAGCACTCCCATATGCGCCAAGCAGCAAAGAGTATCAGATTTGCAGTGATATCGCTAATCTGATTGCTGACGGTATTATGTAGGTATATCTTGGTGCTACTGCACTATCGTTATGAAAAGGGGAAGATATGGCTGAATTTAATTATGATCTAGTTGTTATTGGAGCTGGTCCTGGTGGATACGAAGCTGCTTTTGATGCTGTTAAGTATGGCATGAAGGTTGCTGTAATTGAGAAGGATAGAGTTGGTGGCACCTGCCTCAACAGAGGCTGCGTGCCTACAAAAACTATCATGCGCTCGTCCGAGCTCGCTAAGGAAGCAAGAGAGGGTGCTAAAATTGGTGTGAATGCTGCTGATGTTAAGGTTGACCTCGATGCTGTTAGAACTCGCAAGGACGAGGTGCTTGATACCCTACGCGAGGGCATTGAAACTGGCCTTGCAAAGGCTAAGATTGACCTAATTCATGGCCTCGCGCTAGTCAAAGATGAGCACACTGTATCTTATACAGATGCAGAGGGCGAATCACATGAGGTAACTGGCAAATTCATCTTGATTGCTACTGGTGGCAATCCGTTTATTCCGCCTATTGAAGGCGCCGAGCTCGAGGGCGTTATGGACTCGACTAGGCTCCTCGAGCAGGGCGGTAAGCCCTTCGATGATCTCGTGATCATCGGCGGCGGCGTTATCGGTGTTGAATTTGCTACTGTATACAATGGTTTTGGATCACACGTAACTGTTGTTGAGGCTCTAGACCGTCTCATTCCTACTGTCGATAAGGAATTGGCCCGCAGTCTGAAGATGGGACTGCAGAAGGATGGCATAGATGTTCTAACTAAGTGCCCTGTTGTAAGAATTGAGCAGGCCGACGGAAGACTTGCGGTTGTCTATACTGAAAAGGATGAAGAGAAATCTATCCCTGCAGATGCTGTTCTCATGGCTGTTGGCAGACGCTCTGATGTTCCTAGTCTGCTATCTGAACAGCTCCAGCATCTTGCAGGAGAGCGCGGCCGACTCGCCGTTAACGAAAACTACCAGTCGGCGAGTCCGAGCATATATGGCATAGGTGACGCAATCGGCGGCATCGAGCTAGCTCATACCGCAACTGCCGAGGGTAGAAATGCAGTTGCCCACATGAACGGACAGGAACCACCAATCCGCATGGCAACAGTCCCAACTTGCATCTACACAGTGCCTGAGATTGCGTCCGTCGGCATCTCCGCGGACGAGGCCAAGGAGCAGGGTATCGAAATCATCACTAAGAAGTACGCTATGGGAGCAAATGGCAAGACAGTCCTTGAGGACCTCGGCCGCGGCACCATCAAGCTGATTGCCGACGCAGACAGCCATATACTGCTCGGCGCACAGCTCATGTGCGGCCGCGCTACCGATCTCGTAGGCGAATTAGCGCTAGCTATTTCAAACAAGCTGACACTCGAAGATGTAGCTTCTACAATCCATCCACACCCAACATTCGTGGAAGCGATTGCAGAAGCAGCTAGATAGTATCAGCTACCCAGATGCTGCTGGATTAATATCGAATTAGTTATAAAAAATCGTTTGCAGTGTAATGCTGCAAACGATTTTTCATTTAAGCAATATCATTCTTTTCAGGCTCTATTCATTTGATGCAAGCCTTCTTTACTTCATCAACATCATTTCTGCAGTCTGCAAATTCCTCATAAAACTCGCCAGCTCGTAGCCTTAATGCCTCCAGCTTAGTTCTATCCCCACCAAAGGCCTGCTCAGACGCTTCGAACTTAGCCTTTAACTTAGCCCCTATATCCTGAGATTTCCATCTGTTTAAGATATTTAGTGCGACTTTCTCCGTATTCGTTTCTCCAACTACCACTGCATATGCAATATAAAGATTCAGTAAGTTTAATGTTTCATGTGTAACGAATAGTTCCCACACAACTTCGAGATATTTTCTCTCTAGCAAGAACTTCATCTCTTCTGTAAGAGTTTCTCTGTTCAGAGCTTTTCCTACGACTATCCTGCTCCAGATTGATATCCTCTCGTGAATTCTTTCTCTGTCTTCAAAGTTCTCAGCTTCGAGCTCTAAAAATCGCTTAATCGCTTCTTCATCATTATAGTCCGCGAGTAACCGCTCTCTAATTACATAATATTCAAAATATTTTGAGTCGCGAAGCTTCGTGAATTTACCTCTAAATATTTCCATTTCAATATTCGAATTTGCTATATCTATAGCCATTCCAGCAAGAGGAATCAAGTAGAACGGCATGTTACTAGTCCTATAAATTGCAAATGAAATACAGCTGTACAGAATGAACATAACGATTTCCGTCAGTATCTCCACTCTTCGTAATTCTAATCTTATTTCTTCATAGCTCAGATTCTTCATTGAGCATCGCAGGTATTTATCTGGAATAAAGAGTTCATTTATCATATATAATTGCCATGAGTGGTTAATGCGACCCTTGAGATATACGAATACCCAGAAGGCATATGCTGGCTGCTTACTTCCTTTTGATCTCCATATCATACTATTCACTATATATTTGACGGGAGATAATACTCTAACGAATAATTCTGCGGCTAGACATGAGAGCGTTGCAGTTATAATGTATTTAACAAATCCGATATCTGACCCACTAATTACAAGCCATACATTAAATGAAGACGCAAGAGTCACAGCTACTCCAACTTGTATGAAATAATTGAATTTTAGGCTAATTCCGCTTTTCTTCATCTCTCCTGCCTCAAGAGTCGCTAATATTCGAGCACTGTCTTACTGCTACGATACTATCGCAGCTATATCATAATGTCAAAGCAAAAAAAGAGACGCCGAAGCGTCTCATAATTCATACTATCTGTGTACCTTTAATCTTTTATGTGTGAATATTTATAGATTAGATAAGGCTCTTTACGAAGGCAGCAACCTCTGCCATATCAGCTGTTGGCTCGAATCTTGCAACTACGTTTCCTTCTCTATCTACAACGAACTTAGTGAAGTTCCACTTGATGTTAGCGTTGTTTCTGAAATCAGGATCTCCCATTGCAACGAACTCCTCAAACTTCTCTCTGTCTGGGAAGTCTCCGAAACCCTCGAAACCCTTCTGGCTCTTGAGGAATGTGTAAAGTGGAAGCTCATTCTCACCGTTTACATCTGACTTCTTAAGCTGTGGGAATGTAGTGTTATAGTTGAGTGTGCAGAACTCATGGATCTCATCATCTGATCCAGGTGCCTGTCCACCGAACTGGTTGCAAGGAATATCGATAATCTCCAGTCCGGACTCGTGAAGCTCCTTGTAAAGTGCCTCTAGTGGCTCATACTGAGGTGTGAATCCACATCCGGTTGCAGTGTTAACGATGAGCATTACCTTGCCCTTGTTATCCGCGAGGTTTAGCTCGCTTCCATCAGGTCTAGCTAGCTTAAAATCATAAATCTGTGCCATCTCATATCCTCCTATGAATATCTCATATATAAATTAGTTTTCTTAAACGTCTTTTGAACAATTCAATTGTATCACATTTAATTCCCGTGTCAATATTTTTCTCTGAAAAACTGTTTTTTTATCAGTTTATTTCCCGTAATATCTCTCGTTTTGACTCGTCTCCACAACATATGCTAATTGTCAATTGCCATCCCACTACATTTCATAAGCTGTCAAATAATTATCAATAAATTCTATAGGTTGTGTAAAATCTATCATTTTATTCAATGTTTGCACTGCTCGCTTAGTTGATATAATTTTATCAGTATATTTGACTTATTATTATGGAGGTTTAAAAATGGCAGATTATCGTAAGATGTGGGAAGATCTCGGCATGGATGTGGAAAACCACGATCTACTATGTAGCGTTCTTCCAGGAGCAATCGGTGACGTATTTCTTTCTCAGGAGAATAGACCAGAAGCTATGGACTACTTTGACATGGTTCTCGCTGATGTTCATGGTCTACGCCCAGCTGAGCTAGTTGAGTTTAAGAAGAATGGCGGCAAGGTATTCGGAACATTCTGTGCATATGTTCCTGACGAAATTATTTTTGCAGGCAATGGCATAGCTACAGGTCTTTGCGCAGGCTCTCAGTTCTGGGTTCCAGGTGGAGAGAGATATTTGCCAGCAAACACATGTCCGCTCATCAAGGCTATGCTTGGAGCTAGATTTGACAGAACATGTCCTTTCTATAGACTCGCAGATATCTATATCGGGGAGAACACTTGCGACGGCAAGAAGAAGGCTTATGAAATCCTTGGCACTGACGTTCAGATGCACATCATGGATCTTCCTCAGATGAAGAGACCTAAGGATATCGAGAAGTGGGCTGACGAATGTCACGATCTTCTTGAAATGGTTGAAAAGGAGACTGGCAACAAGATTACTCCTGAGAAGTTAGCTGAAAACATCAAGAAGATCAATGCTAAGCGTGCAGCTCTCAAGAGACTATACGATCTACGCAAGAACAAGAATGTTCCTATCAGTGGAACTGACACTCTCCTCATCTCGCAGATTGCTTACTACGACGATCCTGAGAGATTCACAACTATGGTTAACAAGCTATGCGACGAGCTCGAGAAGAGAGTTGCTGACGGCGTTTCAGTATTCCCTGCAGGAACAAAGCGCATCATGATTTCTGGAACCCCTATGGCTATTCCAAACTGGAAGATGCATAATCTAATTGAGACCTCTGGTGCAGCTGTTGTCTGTGAAGAGACATGTACTGGAACTCGTTACTTTGAGAACTTTGTAGATGAATCAGGTGAGAATCTTGATGAGATGGTTTCAAATATCGCTGACCGTTACATGAAGATCAACTGCGCTTGCTTCACCCCTAACTCAGGTCGTTTCGACGATATAATCAGACTTGCTAAAGAATACGACGTAGATGCTGTAATCGACGTTAATCTAAAGTTCTGCCAGACATACGACATCGAGGGTTACCTGCTTGAGGACAAGCTCAAGGAAGCTGGAATCCCTGTGCTCGGAATCGAGACAGACTACACTGACAGCGATGCACAGCAGCTCAAGACACGTATCGAAGCATTTATCGAGGTGCTAGGCTAAAATGCTCCACTATTATGTTTTGTTCGATAATCACACGGATGCCATGGAGATGTATCGTGCTATAAAGGCAACTTCACGTTACGCCCAGATTAGCCCGACTCCGCGCGAGTTAAGCGTTTGCTGCGGCGTGTCGCTACTAGTGAAGGAAGAAGATGTGTCTTTTATAGAGGAGCTTGCAAGAGATCAGCAGCTTCGCTACATATCCATAAACGGGCTAGATAACGAATTCAACAGTAGCAGGCATAGATATGGGTAGAATTCGCTAAGTTCAGTCAAGTACGTCTAGAGCTACGTACGACTAGCTGTAGCTTGGCATACTTGGTATACTTGATATACTTAATATGTTAGATAAAGCTTGCCGATTTCGCGTGCTCTAAATCAGATGTGATTAGGCAAAATGAAAAGGATTTTAAATGACTAGAATTGGAATTGATATTGGATCTACCGCTTCTAAGGTCTGTGTGATCGGCGAAGATGATAGACCTCGCTTCGAGGTGCTACCGACGGGCTGGAACAGCAAGATTACTGCTGGCATAATCAAGGAAAACCTTGAGAATCTCGGCGTAGATTTAGAGAGCGCTAATATTGTAGCGACTGGCTACGGTCGAATCTCAGTAGACTACGCGGATAAAGTGATTACCGAGATTACATGTCACGGACGCGGCGGCTATGAGATGGCAGGACAGGAAGACTGCTCTATCATCGATGTCGGTGGGCAGGATACCAAGTACATCTTGGTTCAAGATGGCAGGGCCGTTGACTTCCTCATGAATGATAAGTGTGCCGCTGGAACGGGCAAGTTCATCGAAGTTATGGCAAATCGCCTTGGGCTTACAATCGAAGAACTATTCGATGAGGCTAAACGCGGAAATCCGATACCGATTAGCTCGATATGTACTGTTTTTGCAGAATCTGAGGTTATCAACTACATGGGTGAAGGTCGCCCGAAGGAAGAAATTGCAGCCGGTGTAATCGACAGCGTTGCGACTAAGGTCGTGACACTGTGTCAGAAGAAAGCTATCGCAGATAAATGCGTTATAACTGGCGGATTAAGCGGCAATGAGTATTTTGCAGAGCTTCTCTCTAAGAAGTTAGGTAGAACAGTTACCCCTCTTCCTGACGGCAGATATGCCGGTGCATATGGGGCGGCAATTCTGGCAGGAAAAATCGAGAAGTAGAAGTTTTTTAAGACAATGTGAGCGAACATATAACTAAAGGGCTATTCCTATGGGAGTAGCCCTCTTAGATTTTGCGTAATAATATCTAATTACTATAAACTTGATGTATGACAAAATGTTGTATGATAATATAATTACAATGATTAATCGACAAATTGATATTTGCGGAGGATGCCTGAATGTATATTGAAAACAAATATTGGAATAACTACATCGGAGATAGTGACGATAGCCTTAACCTTATTGCTTTTTTAGAAGATCAAAGTAGCGACGAGATAGAGTTTTCCAATATACTGCAATCTTTAGGAGTTAATAAACAAGGTGAAAACTTCAGAAGAACTGTTTCCCCTTTGGGCTTTACTAATTCTATGGGAATCTATCTTGATTTTCATTTCGCTATTGATATATTAACCGACCTTGCCGCGATATTATTAGAATGCAAGGTAAATGGCAGTGTTGATTTACACGACTTAGAGCCATATGATACAGATTCTCGCAAGATAAATATTATTGCTACACCAGATGATTATGGGCTTTTGAATAAAGCTCTTTCTGACTTTTCGAAGAATCCACTTGAATATGACCTTTCTGAACTCGTTCCAGAGGAGGATATGCGCGAGATGGCGGAAATTTGCGAAAGTCTCAGACAAGAATTGTTAAGTTAAATTCCTGTTTATTTAGGCCAGCAAAATCTCAGTATCACGTTAAAAAGGAGCTGTCACTCATGCGACAGCTCCTGATATTTTACATTAATACACTAATTGTCTTTTCTTCTTTTGAAATATAATGCAAACAATAATACTCCTGATATAACTAATACCACAACATACAATGGCATATTCATATTATCACCCGTCTTTGGTAACTTACTATTATTTGGTAGCTTGCCGGGTTTGTTTGGAGTCGGGTTCTTGCTGTAAATAGCATATACTACCATATCCTCGTTAACAATGGTTGAACCTGTAAATTTAGTTCCCTTTCCATCATTTTGAGTATTCCATTCCTTAAAAATATAACCACTCTTTGTTGGGTCACTTGGCATCGATTGATTAGCTAAAGCATCATTATCAATTGATTTGCCGTTTTCCACCTTTACGGTAGCGTGTGTAGCATTTCCGTCCTTGAAAGTTACGGTGTTATCAGCCGGTTTATTTACCTTGAAAGTATAAGATATTTGGTTTGGCTTATTTGAGTCTGCCGCGTTATCCAATCCACTTGGATCTTGAATTGCTGCAAATGACCAGTAATTTCTGGTCGCACAATTCTCATGTCCCGGACCTAACTCCTCATGACTATTATGTTCGGGAGATGGCAAATAAAATTTTTCTGTATAAGAAGTAGCAAAATCATAAACTCCTGATACCGTACCCCTTATAGTTACCTGAGAATCTTGACTTGCGTCTTTAGAAACCTTTAATCCCGAAATACTAACATTGATGTTACTTGTATCTATGGAATTAATTTTTTCAATCAAGTCTTTCCATTTACAAACTTTAGCTTTTTCATTTTTACGTAATTTTACAAGCAAAGTATTTCCTTCCTTCGAAACATTTGCTGTAAACCCATCTAATCCCCTAATTGTAGCTGTTGGATTGTTACTAACAGTTACCCCGTCTGGGATATCTAATGAAAAAACGATTTGTGCATCTGACATCGCATACTGATTGTAAATTTTCTGAATTCCCTCATCCGACATGCCGCCGGTTTGAGTTAAGAACAAAGCAAACCCATTCATATAACGCTTGAACCATGAGGCATTCATAGAAAACTCAAGGTCAATTGAATCGCCTTTCTTATATTCGTCTATTTTCTTTGAATCGGTGCTGCCTTTAGCCTTTATATCGGCTAAAACTTGTAATTTCTCTAATGGCTTACTAGTTTCTTCAGCAGTTAAAATATCACTTTGTTTAAACTTATGCGGATTTGTTCTATCCTCAGGAATCGTGGAGAATTGCTGAAAATACGGGTTATCTTGTGGTTTCAAAGGGTGAAGGAAAATGTTTAATCCGCTCCACTTTGGAATAATGCCGGTATTTAGAAACTCAGGAGCACAGCAAAAATTGATTATCGTGCTAACCTTTGCATGCTGATTAACAGCAGTATCTTTAGGTTCCAACACATATTTAGGAACAAGAGTTTTAAAATATGTTATAGGTTCTCCTGCAGCTACCGGAATGTTTTCTACTTTTGAATATTTTAAGTCAACCCAATAATTATCACTTTTGATTTCTGCACTTTTATCAACTAAAGGGCCCTGCCAGTCATCACCATACATAAAATAATGCACAGGATGGAGTGAGCTTAAATCTTCATCTGCAAATACAATTGATGTATTTGAGAGCAGTAATAATATGATCATAAGATTCAATATTAAGCTAATACTTTTTTTAACTGCCTTATTCATCAATATTAATGTCCTCTCTTAATTGTTAATTATCTATAATGTACACGGAAATTCTACCATTTATATATATATATATAAATGGTGCTATGTATTAATAAAATACATAGCACCTGGCATTCGTTGTTCAGAGCATATAAAATCAAGTCTAATCGACTTTGTGATGTTTTTGCATACAACCTTCCTATATTCTTTCATTTATAAACTCTATAAATTTCTTAATCACTGGATCAATCCACTTGCTCTTATGACATATGATAGTACTCTTGAGCTCTGGATCCGGACATGTAACATCAATTGTTGCCAATTTGCCTTCAGCAACTGGCTTCTCAACGACGAACCAAGGCAGGTAAGATACTCCATATCCGCCCTCTAGTATATTGACGATAGCGGACACTGAACCAACCTCAAGTGCAGGTTCAAGTTGCATACCGATATCATTTGCAAATTTATTTAGATAGAACGTATATCCAACTTCTCTATCCGCAACGATTAGTTGCTCTGCAAGGATTTTGCGCAGCGGAATCTTCTTGCCCGCAAGTGGGTGGTCTGGATGCGCTACGAATACCATCGGTACATCCTTCTCTAGCATGCGTTGGAAGTTCTGTGGGTTTGGAGTCTCGGCCATACTAAACACGAGATCCATAGTTCCTGCAATGAGCTTTTCCCTCAGGTCCTGCGTGAAGTCGGATACCTTGATAACAACATTTACATCAGGATACTCCTTGATGAAATCAATAGCGATATGTGGAAGCGCTCCGATCGATAGGCTTGAAGATGTTCCGATTGTCAGCGTTCCGCTGAGACCTTCCTGCTCTCTGATGCTTGCTACCGCTTCATCTTCCGCCTTAAGCAGACGAAAAGCATATGGGAGGAATGTTTCTCCCGCTCTAGTAAGATTTATCCTCTTGCCAATTCTGTCAAATAAAGGTGCTCCGAGTTCATGCTCGAGCTGCTTTATCTGGGCAGTTACGGCTGCCTGAGAGTACCCGAGACTCTCTGCTGCCCTAGTAAAATTATTCATCTCTACAACCTTTATAAAGGTCGCTACGTTACGATTTTCCATAATACCTCCATCGAGGACCGCAATTATTTATTTTTATCAATTAACTCATTTTAATTAAATTTACATGCTTTGTTCTCAAGTTTATTATAAAGGTACAGCACAGGTTATTTCAATACCTTCGCTGTTATTACACAATCCATCCATAGAATATCCATACAAAGAAAGCGGGGACGTATGTCCTCGCTTTTTTACTTAGCTGTTTGATTTATTATTATTGTTATCAAATTTTTATAATCGATAATATTTATCTATAAGGTTGTTTGCGATATCACATTTGTGCATCTCACAAATGCTTATTTATGCTACATGTTTTTTCATAGTAGTAGTTAAGTTTAAAATATACACTGAGATTTTTCTTTATTTATCACTACCAGAACTACCCCTTTAGTTCTTAGACTTTTTCTTGAGAGTCTTGTACGTAGCACCTTTTCCTATATGCTTCGCCTTCTCTTCCGCTTCCTTTTCTGCCTCGGCATCCTTAACCATCTGTTCTTCCATCATTTTAACGAGCTTAATTAGGCTATAAGCGATAAAAACATACATCGCTGTCATCAGTATAATCATGGCGCCAACCATAGCACTTTTACCACCTGTAAAGTACGCACGAATCATAATAGCATCTGTAATTGCAGCTACGATGATAAATATGACCACTGCAATTCTACCCTTTTTAGCGCCGCCCGGCCTCTCGTATTTTGATTGTTTCTTAGCCATAAACCGCCTCTTTCTACACAAATTATCTGCTTTTTCAACTCAATATATTTGCGATTACAAAGTAATATATTCGTAACATTTAATTCTTGTACAATCTAATATTAATTAGTCTTCATAATATATCATATTTACCAACAGACATGAACCCCACATTCACGCTCCATTATGCGAGCGAATGACTCAAGCACTGTTACCACTATTTCGGTGCAGTGTTCCTTGCGAACCGGTGTTGCAAATTCATAACCCTCTAGTAAGTCTGGACATAGTGCACTACCAAACTTTGCTATGACATCGTCATTGAGCTCTCTTACGAGCGATGTGCATTTCTCATAGCTTGGGTCTCCAGGGATTACTCTGCCAAATACTTTCCCGAGCGACATCGTCGCTGCAGCTACAGCTCCACATACATTTCCGCCATCACCAAAACCGAATGGGAATCCAGTTGCAATTGCCATTATGTCGTCTCCCATCCCGAGATCCCAATGCTTGTTTGCAATCGTAATTACAGATTCTGAGCACATGCATCCGTTTGTGAATGCATGTATTACATCACGCTTTACATCTTCAAAATTTACTTCTTTAACCATATTGCACCCCCTAAATATATAAATAATGTTATTTTATACATATACAGATATATGTTTCTCAAATAGGCAAAGCGCGCATCGCTGCGCGCTTATCTTTATTTGCTTTAATCACCACAGTGCAAGCTAATCACTATTAACTTGCTACTTCAGTGTCACCGCAACGAATTTCTTCTTACCTTTTTGAATTGTAAGCTTTCCATCTTCGAAGTCTGCGAGAGTTACTCTTCTCTTTCTGTCGGTAACCTGCTCTCCGTTGATTCTAGCACCACCCTGCTCTATCGTTCTAAATGCATCACCGTTAGACTGGGCTAGACCTATCTCCTTGAGTAGGCTAGCAAGGCCGAAGCCCTCGCCTTCAAATGCAGACTTTTCAAGTTCTACAGTTGGCATCGTCGCTGCATTAGTGCCGCCACTTGCGAACACCACACGAGCATCTTCAAGTGCTTTCTTAGCCTTCTCCTCGCCGTGCACTAGCTTAGTGACTTCGTAAGCGAGGATCTCTTTTGCCTGATTGATCTCTGCGCCCTCGAGGGAAGATAATCTGTTTACCTCATCCATTGGTAGGAATGTAAGCATACGTAGGCACTTGTTAACGTCCGCATCTGCGACATTTCTCCAGTACTGGAAGAAGTCGAACACTGAAACTCTTTCTTCATCGAGCCAGAGCGCACCACCTGCAGTCTTACCCATCTTCTCTCCATCACTCTTGGTGAGAAGTGAGAAGGTCATGCCATACACATCTAGGTCTGACTTCTTCTTAGCGATATTGACGCCGGCGATGATGTTGGACCACTGGTCGTTGCCGCCGAACTGCGCCTTTAGACCGAAGTCTCTCGCCATTACGTAGAAGTCATATCCCTGCATCAGCATGTAGTTGAACTCTAGGAAAGTAAGTCCTTCCTTGAGTCTTCTCTTATAGCACTCTGCTCTCAGCATGTCGTTTACGTTAAATACCGAGCCAATCTCACGAGCGAACTCGATATAGTTGAGGTTTCTTAGCCACAGAGCGTTATTCGTGCTTACCGCAAGGCCCGGCTTAGGTTCTCTGTTCTGGTGTCCTGGCTTCATGACGCCACCGTTGCCCGTGTATTTCCACTCGTCATCGAACGGTAGGAATCGGTCAAATAGGTCTTTGAACTTCTTACCGTTTGCATCGATTTCTTCAACATCCATCATGCGGCGCAGGTCAGTTCTACCAGAAGGATCTCCGATCATTACAGTTCCACCGCCGACGAGAGCCACTGGTGTATGGCCATATTTGAGCATATACGCAAATATAATAATCTGAATCAGGTGTCCAACATGCAGACAGTCTGCAGTTGGGTCAAATCCTACGTAGAACTTAATCTTCTCGCTTCCGAGTAGGTCGTGCATAGCCTTTGGATCTGTGCACTGTTCAATCAGGCCTCTTTCTTCAAGCACATCATATACGTTGGTGTACTTGCTCACATTATCTGGAATCTGTATCATCGTGTCCCTCCTATAAAAACAACCTGCAGCTCTCGCCGCAGGCTTAATATCATTAGCTTGCCGAGATTACTTTGTACCGTAAAGTCTGTCTCCTGCATCTCCAAGTCCTGGAAGAATGTAAGCGTTTTCGTTGAGTCTCTCGTCCTTTGCTGCAATGTAGATGTCAATATCAGGATGAGCCTCATGTAGGGCGTCGATTCCTTCTGGTGCAGCTATCAGGCATAGGAATGCGATATCGTGTCCGCCTCTGCTCTTGATAGAATCAATTGCTGCAATGGCACTTCCACCAGTTGCAAGCATTGGGTCAACGGCGAAAATCTTTCTCTTCTCGATGTCTGTAGGTAGCTTGCAATAATATTCAACAGGAAGATGTGTATCTGGGTCGCGGTATAGTCCAACGTGTCCAACCTTTGCATTTGGAACGAGCGCAAGCATCCCATCTACGAAGCCTAGTCCAGCTCTTAGGATAGGAACGATTGCAATATCCTCTCCCTCAAGCATCTTAACTGTAGTCTTGCACATAGGTGTTTCGATATCAACCTCTTCAAGTGGCAGATCTCTTGTCGCTTCGAAGCCCATCAGCATCGCCACCTCAGTAGCGAGTTCGCGGAACTCCTTTACACTAGTGTTTACATCTCTCATGAGAGCTGTCTTGTGCTGAATCAGCGGATGATCAAACACATATACCTTGCCTTCTCTGTTAGCCATTATAATCCTCCTGATTATCTCAATTCACTTATCATTAAGTATATACCAAATACATTATTCATCAAGCATGTTTATGCGGCGAAGGTGCTTTCCGCCTTCAAAATCTGTCGTTAGCCACTTATCGACAATTTCAAAAGCCAAATCCTGCTCTATCATTCTTGCACCCATAGCGAGCACATTCGCATCGTTGTGCCTTCTCGACATCTCCGCCATCTCTACGGAAGTGCAAAGAGCACATCTAACACCCTTTACTTTATTCGCTGCGATAGAAATTCCTATGCCGGATCCACAGATAACTATGCCTCTATCAGCTAACCCACTAGCAACTGCACGTCCAACGGACTTACCATATATTGGATAATCCACTGACTCTGTTGATTCCGTGCCTACATCCATGACTCCATAACCTTCCTTGAGTAGCTTATCTTCCACAGCCACCTTGAGCGGATATCCTGCGTGATCGCAGCCAATCGCAATCTTCATATAAATCCTCCTCGCATATCTTCGCCTCTATATATTGTATGTGTATCAGCGATATATGTCACATAAATAATATAAATTATATCTGATCTATGTATGTAAATGCTCTAAACATTCACGATGTCATATCCTGCAGACTTGACCATTCTGTTCATAACGGAAAACCCGACTTCGTCCCAGTCATACGCCGCGATGTATATTATATCCACACCGTCTCTATCGCACTGCCTGAGATCTGCAAAAAAATTATTTGCCGCCTTGTCACCATTCCCCATGTAGTCAAGTACAGCTGTCCGTAGGTTGTTTGAAACCGACTCAGCCTCGAGCTCAGCAATTGCCTTACACACTGCATCTTTGCTGCCTTCTACGATTCTAACTGCAGCCTTCGGTGCATAATGCTTATACTTCATGCCTGGTGACTTCGGATGGAAGTCATCTGCTCCAGGCTTTTTGAATAGAGATGGGTCATACTGAACTTCACAGCATGCAGCCTCTTCAATCTGGCTCTTCGTTATGAATCCAGGTCTAAGTATGGTAGGAACTTCCGATGTCAGATCCAAAACTGTCGACTCTATGCCGATGGCAGTCCTCTCGCCCTTGACTATCGCATCGATTCTACCATCCATATCCTCGGCAACATCTTCGAATGTCGTAGGGCTCGGTTTGCCAGATAGGTTAGCACTCGGCGCTGCAATCGGAACACCCGCTGCCTCAATAATCTCAGCAGCCTCGCGCCGTGAAGGCCATCTCACCGCAACCGTATCAAGTCCTCCTGTTGTAACATCAGGAACTGCTGGATTCTTGCGAAGCACGAAAGTAATCGGACCTGGCCACAGCTTGCTCATAATGGCTTTCTGCTCATCTGTAACATCCGAAGCAACCTCGTTAAGCATATCAATGCTCGCCACATGGACAATCATCGGATTATCGCTCGGTCTACCCTTTGCCTCGTATATGCGTTTTGTAGCGACAGTATCTAGAGCATTTGCACCCAGACCATACACCGTCTCAGTCGGAAATGCAACGAGTCCGCCAGAGCGCAGGATAGCTCCGGCTTCGGAGATTCCCTCTGTATCAGGAAGGATAATTCTTGTCTTCATTGGACGCCTCTCTTGCTTTAGAAATCCTTCATCTTCTCCGCCTGGTCCTCAGTAATTAGTGCATCGATTACTTCATCGAGGTCACCGTCGAGGAACGAGTCAAGCTTGTACAGAGTCAGGTTTATTCTGTGGTCTGTGATTCTGCTCTGTGGGAAGTTATACGTTCTGATTCTCTCAGATCTGTCTCCTGATCCGATCTGTGACTTTCTCTCTGCTGCAATCTTGTCGTTCTGCTCCTGCTGCATGAGGTCAAATAGTCTCGATTTAAGAACCTTGAAAGCCTTATCCTTGTTCTTAATCTGCGACTTCTCGTCCTGGCATGTTACTACAAGGCCAGTTGGCATGTGGGTAAGTCTAACGGCGGAATCTGTAGTATTTACACACTGTCCACCGTTACCAGATGCTCTATATACGTCTACACGTACATCGTTAGGATCTAGGTTAACCTCAACGTCATCGACTTCTGGCATTACCGCAACTGAAGCAGCCGATGTATGCACTCTACCACCCGACTCAGTCTCTGGAACTCTCTGTACTCTGTGAACACCACTCTCGTACTTGAGTCTGGAATATGCTCCCTTACCTTTGACGAGCATAACAACTTCTTTAACGCCGCCGATTTCAGTCTCATTGCTCTCGATAAGCTCTGTCTTCCAACGCATTCTCTCAGCATATCTGAGATACATACGAAGCAGGTCGCTTCCAAATAGCGCAGCCTCATCTCCACCCGTACCCGCTCTGATCTCTAGGATTACGTTTTTATCGTCGTTAGGGTCCTTTGGAAGAAGTAGAATCTTGAGGTTCTCTGTGTATTCCTCAATCGCCGCTTCGTTAGCCTTGAGCTCCTCACGCGCCATCTCGCGTAGCTCTTCGTCATCCTCCATATCGAGGATTTCCTTAGCCTCTTCAAGTTCTTCCTTTGCCTTCTTATATGCAGTGTATTCCTTAACAATTGGCTCGAGGTCGCTCATCTCCTTCATCAGCTTCTGCCATTCCTTCTGCTTAGCGATAACATCGGGGTCAGAAACCTTCTTCGATAGCTCCTCGTATTTCTCAAGTATAAAATCTAGCTTATCAAACATAATTACATCCTTTACTTATGAGTTTTAGATCTTTATTTTTATATATTTACCCACTCTTGCAAATACTTCGCTATTATCATTCGCCTTAATATCCCGAGCAGGCTTGCTTATCACCTATGAAAAAAGCGTCAGGAAAACCACCGCCTGTGGTTCCAAACGCTCTAAAATGAGGACGCTGCAAACAGCGTCCTCTAAATATTGATTCCCTAAAGGTTGTATTTGTTCTTGAACTTCTCTACACGTCCACCACGGTTAGCAAACTTCTGCTGACCTGTGAAGAATGGATGGCACTCTGAGCATACTTCGAC
The DNA here is from genome assembly GCF_938028775.1 of Mogibacterium diversum. Classification (GTDB taxonomy): domain Bacteria; phylum Bacillota; class Clostridia; order Peptostreptococcales; family Anaerovoracaceae; genus Mogibacterium; species Mogibacterium diversum_A. The sequence goes on along the minus strand of NZ_CALIZG010000013.1, from coordinate 9,769 downwards.
TCTCATAGTGTCAGTGTTCGAAAGTGTAGTAAAGGTATTACCACATGCGCAAGTAACTTTACATTCCTTATAATCAGGATGGATTCCTTCCTTCATGCTAGTTCTCCTTTTCTTAAAAGTCTATCGTGCGCATTCACGCGCTATCCCAATAGCCTTGTTATTATAACAAAGCAGAGCATCTTGTGCAAGGGAAAACTCTAGCAAGTATTGAATTTTAGCCATTTTGATACGATTAATGCTGTGTTTATGATTGAGAAATCGCACATGAAAGTATATTATATTATTTAACCACAAGATGTAGATAACAGGAGGAGTCACATGCTTAAAGATAAATGTGTTGTTGTCGGTGTCACAGGCGGAATTGCCGCTTATAAGACGGCATCTCTAGTCAGCGCTCTAAAGAAAGAGCGTGCGGATGTGCACGTGATTATGACTAAGAATGCGACTGAATTCATCTCGCCGCTGGTCTTCGAGACACTTACGGGCAACAAGTGCATGACTGATACATTTGATAGGGACTTTAAATTCGATGTAGCGCACATATCTATCGCGAAGGCGGCAGATTACTTTGTAGTTGCTCCGGCAACTGCGAATTTTATCGCCAAGGCATCGTACGGAATGGCTGACGATATGCTCACAACAACTTTCCTCGCTGCGAACTGCCCTAAGCTGGTTGTACCTGCTATGAATACACAGATGTTCCTTAATCCTATCACTCAGGGCAATATCATGAGACTCCTCAAGGTTGGAATCAGGGTCATGAAGCCATCGAGCGGAGTGCTGGCATGCGGAGATGTGGGTGTCGGCAAGATGCCTGAACCAGATGCTATTTTGGAAGAAATCCTATTTGATCTAGCATACGCAAAAGACCTCGCTGGCAAGAAGGTGCTCGTCACCGCCGGTGCTACGCAGGAAGCGATTGACCCCGTTAGATATATCACCAATCATTCGACCGGACGCATGGGATATGCCCTAGCTAAAGCCGCTGCTTACAGGGGTGCGCAGGTTACGCTCATCACCGGCAAGACTAGTTTAGAGTCACTTCCTTATGTGAACACGATTGAGATTGCAACTTCTGCCGAGATGTGCGAAGAAGTGCTAAAGCATGCACCTAAGGCGGATTATATATTTAAGGCTGCTGCAGTTGCTGACTATACGCCAATTTACACATCTGATGAGAAGATCAAGAAGCATGACGGCGATATGATCATAGAGCTCAAGAGAACCGCTGATATCCTTACAGAGCTCAAGAAGATTAGAAAGCCTGAGCAGATAATCTGTGGCTTCTCGATGGAAACTCAAAACTTGCTTGAAAACTCCCGCAGTAAGCTCGAGCACAAGGGGCTCGACATGATATGTGCGAATAGTCTTAAGGACGCAGGCGCTGGCTTCGGTGGGGACACCAATATAGTTACTATTATCACCAAGGATGACGAGACAGAGCTAGGTAAGCTCAGTAAATTCGATACAGCGATGGCGATTATCGATAAGGCCAAGACGCTCGGTGAGAAAACTAACTAATCGTTAGCTTCTGACTTAAGTCCCGATTTATGTTGGCAATTAAGATGGAACCTTTTGCAATGCGAGTTATTGAAAATTGATAAACGGTATTAGAGATGGACAACAAAGCAATAATGATAAACACAATCAAGGGAGCTCTACTGAACCCCGACTTCATCGAAGCTGCTGGATTAGATAGCGATGTAATGGAGGTGCGTACAGCACGCGAGGATTTTGTCGAGATGGTGTACGAGCTGTATTACCATTCGGGTAAGCACGGACGGTTCGACACTAAAACAATTTTAAGCATCTGTTCGCGTTATACTCCAGAGCTTGAGGTTACTCCAATAGAAGGTTGGCTCGAGCATACGAGGCGATATCTACTAAACTTGCTATTCCCTCACCTAGATGGACCGCAAGACCTAGATAAGTTTAAAGCTGGCAGAAATATCCTGCTACAGCTCATGCGTGGCGTGTATGAGTACGAGAGGAAGGTTCTTCCCTTCGATCCTTGCTATGACATCCACCTTCTCAGCGATGAAGAGATTACGAGCAATGGGTTTACTGATGAGTATCTCAGATTTAATAAACTCGTTAGAAGCAATTATATCTACGAATTCATGAGGCTTAGCTCCGATATCTCACCTTTTAACACTCTCGGTCATGTAAGCGGAGTTCACTACGTTGCTATGTACACGGCGAGGCAGCTTTGCGATGCGGGAATTAACGTCGATCTCGGTCTATTATCTGCCGCTGCAGCCTCTCACGATATTGGTAAATACGGCTGCCGCAAGAAAGAGGAGCGACGTGTTCCCTATCTTCACTACTATTATACAGACTACTGCCTGACTAGATTTGGACTGCCGACCATCATGCACATTGCTGCAAATCACTCGACTTGGGACCTCGAGATGGAGAATCTATCTGTAGAGTCACTACTGCTCATATACGCAGATTTCCGTGTGAGGAGCATAAGGGATGAGGATGATCAAGAAACCATAAACTTCTTTACATTAGAAGAAGCATTTGATGTAGTTCTCAATAAATTTGACAATATAAATGAAGCCAAGAACCACAGATATGAGAAGGTATATAACAGGCTTCTCGACTTCGAGGAGTTCATGCGCGAAAACGGTGTAACTACCGATCTCCCAGAGGATTGGGCTGAGACCCCGCACTTTAGGAGCAATCCTAGGGTCAGGGATTTAACCCTCTTAAGTGGAGCCGAGGCTACTTCGCAGCTCAAGTTTAGAGCAATCGAGCACAACATTCGCCTCATGAAGATTTTCAACAGTCCAGATGAGTTCTCCAGCCTTCTTGAACGCGCTAGGAGCGAGTCTCAGTGGAGCAATATCAGAACTTATTTGAACATTCTCGGCGAGTATAAATCCTACATGACGGAGGAGCAGAAGGTAAGCGTTCTCGATTTCATGTACGACATGCTATTTAACAGAGAGAGCGATCTCAGAGAGCAGGCCGCTCAGATAATGGGTCAGATAGTTGCAAGATTTCGCGAGGAATATAAGAAGGAGCTACCTAAATCGGTGCCTACAAGAGATTCTGACACCACTAATATCACGCAGTTTTCTAGTTACCTCGAGAAGCTTCTCATGCCATCTAGAAAGCATACGGATTTTCATAGGAAGCGTATCATCGATGCGACACCAGATTTTGTAAATGAAGTCGTTAAGAACTGCAGACCTTCGTGCCGCAACAAGTATTTTGATGTCCTCGAGGACTACTACCACGTAGCTGATCTCGACGAGCAGACAATTACCGTTCTATGCAGCACTGCACTAAGTATCGATAAGCATCTAATGTCGGAATCGTTCCTTGAGAGCCTAATGTTCTTTACAAAGGATATCCTTAACAGCTACAGTCAGGATACAGATCTCCTTGCACTCGCTGTGATTGAGCGATTCTTCCCTGACTCAGGCATAGATGTAGACGCAAGACGCCTGAGCATTCTTGGGGTGTCAAAAGAACGAGATGTGACTGAATCGGTGCCTTCGTCACTATTTCTGGATAATCTCAAGACTAGTACCTCCTGGATGTCTAAGCTCGCTAACATAGATTATATGTTCAAGGTAGCAAAGCAAGGATACAATGTTATGCATATCGCAACACATTTTGTAAACCTGATTAAGGTCAGTGAGGCTATTATAGTTCGTAAACATGCTGGCGACTGCTTGATAGAACTTGCTAGCAACATGCCTAGCGACCAGATAAACGAGCTTTGTATCGACCTCTTCAACGGTCTCGAGCTAAGCGACTACCAGTTCCTTAAGTACATTCCTGGATATCTAGGACAGCTCATGATGTATCAGCCTGACAACGAACAGAGCGAGACAATAGAAGCGCTTGAAACTATGTTATATACGGGTAATAGCAAGTCAGCAGCTGCATCGCTAAGCACTATGGCAGTGCTACTAGAGAACTACGACAAGCTACCTGAAACTAGCAAGAATGCAGAGAAGTACAAGAAGAGACTACTCGGCATGATTATTAAGGCCATTAGTCATTACAATTCTGCGCTGTCGCAGGAAGCACTGCGGGTGCTTGGAATGAGAATATTTGGCAGCAAAGTCATGACTCTAGGGTCAAAGGGATGGGCTGCATCCCACTGCTTCAAGAGACTAGCTGCTGTGATTCCGCTAATTGGTGACGATATCGGGCTAGAGTTTTACAACAATGCAGCAGTGTTAAATTACATATACCGATTCATCGCTACATACGTCGATGAAGTTGGGCAATTTGAGTTTGCGGAGTATGACAAAGTCGCATTCTTCCCTGGCTCGTATGATCCATTCACTCTTGGAAATAAGGCGATTGCAACGACTATAAGGGATATGGGCTTTGAGGTGTATCTAGCACTAGATGAGCTTTCTTGGACCAAGAGGATGCTGCCTCATGCACTGCGCAGGAATATTCTCGCGATGTCCATTAGCAGTGAAGAGGGCTTAAATCTATTCCCAGACGATATGCAGGTTAACCTCGCTAGTTCGGATGACATGCGGAGACTGAGAGAGCTTTTTGCAGGCAAAGATTTATACATAGTTACAGGCTCAGATGCTATTGCAAATGCCGCTTGCTACAAGGCTGCCCCAAGCGAATACTCGATTCACTCGCTAGGTCACATTGTGTTCGATAGAGAATCGAGCGACGATTCTTATAGAGATAGCGGTGATGGCTACCCAATCACAGGCGAGATTATAAAGCTGCACCTCAAAAAATATTCTGAAGATGTAAGCTCCGCTAGGATTCGTAACAATATTGACCTCGGACGAGATATCGGCACGTTGCTCGACCCAGTTGTGCAGAACTACATATACGATATGAACCTCTATAAGCATGAGCCTGCATATAAGGAAGTACTTACAGCTAGCGACATCAGCTTCAGCGTCTTTGAACACATGGATGCTGGTTTCACAATGCCACTTAGCGATGATTTGGAGAAGGCTGGCTACGACCCCGTGGTTCTCAGCGAATACCTTGATGACCCAGCTACGAAATCAATCCTGATAGAAGCTAGACCAGGAGAACGTGAAGAACCTGTACTCTCTGCCTTTGCATCGGCTAGAAAGCTTCGTGCGAATGACCTAATTGAGGAATTCGGCAGCAGCGAAGTAGCTTCTACGATTAGAAAGAGTGCGCTTGGCTCGATAGCTTCAATCGGTGCATTTTATGCAAAAGATGATACAAATGTAGGCGTTTCCAACCTTAAGCAGATTCTGCTCACGGAGATCATGACGGAACTCCTCGATGAAGATTACACTTACGTAATCTATCGCCCTGTAAATCATGCAGGTATGGACGAGGATACGATTGACCTTTTAATCCACCATGGATTTGTTAATATCTCTAGCAGTGAGGAAGAGGCAATCTATGCAGTTGATATGAAAGCACCTATCGTACTATTTAGAGATGTCGAAGCGTGTATCAAGGCTCCGTTCAACCAGAACCCTAGGATTATTAAGGCTGCAGATAATGCTCATGCGAAGCTCCTCCGGACTTTTAACGAGCTATTCCCTGGCAAGCTGATACTCACATTTAACCCTAGTGCAGTATATAGCCGTATCGTAAATATGGTTACATCTGAAAACGGAGTGCCTGCAGCTTCCGATCCTCTGAAGAAACGTGGCCCTTATATGGCAGTACCATACGGCAAGGCTCTTTCGGATGTGGTCATACCTAATACAGTAACAAAGGCTCTAAGAACAGATAAGTACTTTAAGAATGATTTATCTGGATTCACTATCAGAGAATACCTTAACTACGCACCGCTACAGGAGCAGATAAAAACCATCAAGTCCTTTGAAAAGCCTGCAATATTAGTTGACGACTTCCTTCATAATGGTCAGCGTTTAAATCACATAGCACCCCTGATTAAGGGCGAGGGAATTGACCTTCGAAAGGTAATCGTAGGAGTACTTACTGGCAGAGCGTTAGATACTATGAAAGAACGAGAAATTCCAGTTGAGGGTGCTTATTTCCTACCAGATATCTCGATTTGGATAAATGAGCATGACAGCTATCCATTCTTTGGCGGTGACAGCCTCGAGCTAGTTGATGACTCTAAGGAGCACAGAACGATTAATCTGATGCTGCCATATACGACTTTTAGCTTCGTGGGCGAAAACGATATGGATAAGGTATATAAGTATTCTATTACCTGCCTCGAGAATGCTCGGGACATCCTTCGCATACTCGAGCAGGAGTACCAGGCCGAGTACGGCCGTAAGCTGACACAGAAGCAGCTCGGAGCAGTCATCTCAAGACCTTGCACGCCAATGCTACCACCAGGTCTCGAGTACGACAGCTCCTTCGCAGCTTCCGATTTCATCGAAAATGATATACGTAGGGCGGAGAGGCTACATATGTTTAAGAAGTAGTTAATATTTAAAGAACCCCAGCTTAGCAGTACTAAACTGGGGTTCTTTTGCATTTATTCAAATTCTATATTCAATTATTAGTTGAATCGCTTATAGTACTTCTTGTTGAAAAGCCACTGTAGATTGATCATTGGCTTCTTGTCATTAGCCTTTATAAGGAAGCCAAAATCTTTATATATTTCATCGTAAAGGGCCTTCTGGTCTATTGTTTTTATATCGATATCAGCATGATTTTTATAGTCATATGCGCTTCTTACCTTGAATGTCTTATCGAATGTATATATTCTTCCTCTATTGTCATGATAGACGTAGGCATCTCCATCAAAATCATCTTCTTTGAACAAAATAGGTTCCTCATCATTAAGCACATTAGCTCCATTATAAATATAAAATCTATCACTAAATACCCCCGAAGCTCCACTTTCCGGTTTGTATATAACTTTCTTTTTTTCTGGTTGCTCCATACTATCAATATTATCAAGCAACATCGCAAACTCTGGATGCGCATCTCTATCGTGTGAGATATTCATAACATAATAAACTGAATACCTCTCTATATTACTTTTGATGTACCATCTTATAAATAACACTCCTACTCCTACGAGCAAGCAGCAAGTGATGATTAATATCTTCTTAAGTTGTGCATTTTGCATGGTTTGCACCTTCTTATTATACTCCTGTAATTTTTAATTGAATCGCTTATAGTACTCCTTGTTGAACTCTTTCTGCATGTTGATCAGTGGCTTGCGATTGACGTTGGCTTCGACGAGAAATCCGAAGTTTTTATAAACCTCATTGTATAATTCTTCTTCGTCGATATCACTTTTTTCATACTCCATCTTGGCTGTATTAGAATCATAAATTGCTTTTAATGAAAAATCGGAGTTAAATATGTAACTTCTATCCTTTGATTTCGAATACAGATATTCCACTCCGTATACATAAGTTGCGCAAATCGAAGGACTATTGCGATTATTTATATCGTTATACACTTTTGCCAGTCCATCGTAGTCATTCCTTGAAAGATTTTGTCAATAATATCGCCACCTACATAATTGTTTCCGTATTCTCTGATGCAGCGTTCTTTCAGCTTTGGGAACTTTTTATCTAACTGCGAATAAAAATATTCTCTGTTTCCATCCCGAAGTGTAAGACCCATACCAAAGCATATTATTCCAAACGCTTTTGCTTCTTTGCAGCAGTTTAAAATCCCAAGAATATTTTCTTCCGTATCGTTAGTAAACGGCAGTATCGGAGTTAGCCAAACTACTGTTGGTATTCCTTCATCACGCAATATTTTTAATGCTTCAACCCTTTCTTTCGTTGTTGAAACATTAGGCTCTATCTTTTTACAAAGTTCTTCATCATAAGTTGTTAATGTCATTTGAATAACGCATTTTGATTTTGAATTTATTTCTTCAAATAAATCTAAATCCCTTAAAACATTAGCTGACTTTGTTATAAGTGTTACACCGAAGCCATATTTATTTATTATATCAAGTGCCTGTCTTGTATAATTTAGTCCAAGTTCCTCTTTAATGTATGGATCAGTCATAGATCCCAAACCAATCATACATTTTTTTCGCTTTCGTTTTAGGCTCTCTTCCAAAATACTGATGCCATTTTCCTTTACTTCTACATCTTCAAATTTATGGTTCATTTGATAACATTTACTTCTTGAGTCGCAATAAATGCAGCCATGAGTACAGCCTCTGAACAAATTCATTCCATTCTTTGAAGATAGTATTCCTTTTACTTTTGTAAAATGCACTTTACTATCCTATTCCAATTATTTTTGATTTACATTTTTCTGATGCGCTTTAATCTTTTTCATTGCCCAATCATAATGGCTTGCAGTTGCACTTACAAAGTATGAACCAAGCACACTTCCTCCGACCCATTTATAAACACCTTTTGAAAAGAGTTCTTCATCTGTAAATTTTTCAGCTAACGCTAATACATCACTATGTGATTTATGAACCATTTTAATTGCGTCTTCAAGAGAAGTATTTTGATGTTTCTTCCAAAACTCCACATTCATATCTCCATAAGTTTTCCAGTTATATGGTTCAGGCAAAAATGGTTTTTCTTCTCCCTTTTGATTGGAATGTACCCAATTCAAAATAAGCTGATGCCATTCATAGAGATGGATTAAAACATCTCTTAAGTTTTTATCTCTTCTCCAATGAGCTTCTTTTTTCTTTTCATCTTTTGAAAAATCAAACGGTGTGTTTAACTCTTCCTCTGTCATCTTTGAAATAAGTAAATTTAACTTTTCATAGTTTTCCTTAGCAACAGTCATTAAATCCTTTTTTGTCGTTGGTCTTGGCACAACAAATTCCTCCTATTTAACTGAATATCTTAATATGGTTTTTTGTTTTTCTTCTGATGTTCTGTTTTTATTACTTAAGTATATTTCTTTATGAAAATCACCTATTCTTGTAAGATCATGTTTTCTAGCAAATTCATTCATCTGTTCAAATGATTTTGGCTCATCATCATAACTTCCAACATGTAAAATCTGAATGGATTTACCTTCTTCTATTTCTCTAAAACTCATCTCATCATACAATGCATTAGGCTTTTTCTTTTTTATATTCTCAAGTGCCTTTGTGAATATCTCTTGTGTAATAAAATCAGGTTGTTTAATCATCAATGTGTATTCCAGTTTGTTTTTATCAAACTCTTCTCCATTTACTTTTTTCCAAAATCCCTCACAGCCCTCTACAATATCTTCATAGCAGGCTTGGAATTCTCCGCTGTACCATGGGTCTGCAATAGGATGAGGATGGCCGGTATAATCTCCAAGAAGGGAAACTTTCTTTTCCGGGTCGCCTCCGAAAATGCGTTTCATATTCTCGCGGTTCCGCTCGTCCATCCCGATAAAATAATCGTATTTTTCGTAGTCTTCTTTTTGTAATTGGCAGGCTCTTTTTTTGCTGCAGTCTATTCCAAGTCTTTCCAGAATCTCCCGTACAGGAGGATAGACGGGATTCCCCTGCCCGCGATAGATTTCTTCCGTGGAAGTCGCTTTAGAGACTACGAGAAAGTCTTCTGTTCTTCCATGCTCCTCCAAGATTCTTTTTAGCAGAAATTCCGCCATGGGGCTGCGGCAGATATTGCCATGGCAGACGAAACAGATTTTTAGCATAGTGTTTTTCCTCCTAAAGTGCCGTGGATTCTATTTCTATAGTTATCTCCTCAGCCGTTTTTTTCGAATTACTTATCAATATTCATGCCCAGTATGCTCTGTAAGACCCATATTCAAAAAGACTCTCATAAGTGTAGAATTTCTTGGCCTTACAGTCGTATCTGATACGCAAATATTCTCAGCGGACGGGCTCCTTTTCTATCGGAGCGTAACTTATTTGACTTTT
>NZ_CALIZG010000012.1:0-90510 GCF_938028775.1 Mogibacterium diversum | reverse complement strand
CTGGACTAAGACCTTTTGCACTTTCTATTTTATTCCCATTGAAAGCGCCTATAAGTCGGTCAAGTTTCCCATCTAAATCCTCTATGTGTTTTTGTGCATCCTTCGAGAAAAGTTTCTTTAGCCCTTCCTTGTCCTGTTCGTTTATACACTTGATGACCTGCTTTTTCGTTTTAGTCATCTGTTTAGTTGTATAAGTCTCCAAGTCAGCCATTTCATCTGTCCTGCTTTTGCAGCCAGCAAGGCTGAATGCTATTGATAAAATTAACAGCAGACACAGTAAAGTAGATGTTAATTTTTTCATTGGTTTTATCCTTTTGTGCAAGTATAGATTTGTTTGCACATCATTTCGTAGCTCCATCTAACCTATATACAGCCACCCCGTACTCATCTTTACCTCCTTCTATTTTAAGATTTTCTGGTATCTCTTCATTAGAAAAGGTAAGCAGTATTATTCTATACAGTCCTTCTTTTTCTTTGTTCTCATCATCTATGTCACATATATTTATCATAATCACATAGTTCTCACCATTACTAAGTTTTAAGTCGTAGTCTCCGTAAATGTGCAGAGGTTGTGCATCTGCAGAACCCTCAAATGCTGGACTAAGACCTTTTGCACTTTCAATTTTATTTCCGTTAAAAGCACCTATAAGCTGGTCAAGTTTATCATCTAAATCCTCTATATTTTTTTGTGCATCCTTCGAGAAAAGCTTCTTGAGCCCTTCCTTGTCATGTTCATTTATACACTTGATGACTTGCTTTTTCGTTTTATTCATTTGTTTAGTTGCATGGGCATCTAATCCCGCCATTTCATCTGTCCTGCTTTTGCAGCCTGTCAGACACAAAACTATTGATAGAATTAACAACAGACACATTATAGTAGATTTTTTTTTATTCATTTTGAACCTCTCTTACCATCTATAGTAAAGCACTTTATTTTTTTCATCTAAACAGATTGTATTATTTTCCTCTTTACTATACTTTATATATTTTTTATAAACGCCTCCCAGAGTTCAGGCTCTTTACTGAAATCAATCATACCTTCAACCCTCAGATTTTGGTATTTAACATCTTGATATTCTGGATTGAATCCTGTTATCCACCACTGTGGATCACCAGGCTCGTATTTCATTATCTGCTTTCCAGACTTATCATACAGGGATAACTTCATTATGAGTTTACTATCTTGATATGTTAGTTTGTGGTAACCACTGCCTCTATATATTCCTGTCTCTGCACCAGCCCCTAGCCCATAGTAATCCCCTTTCCACATCCATATCTGATAATCTTCACCATTATAGGAAAAAACTGGTAACTTGTTAGGCTTCGCAGATGTAAACGACTTAAACACATGGTCATAGGTATCATTGTAACCAAAATGTCTTTGTATACAGTTTCGCCTAGCGTGATATACGCCATTAGCGTCCCTATCCATATTAAGGGTTACGCCTATAGCCTGTTCTCCTATCCTTGATTTGGATAAGGCCGCTGCGTAATCACTTGCATTTGTCGATGAAAATCCTGGAATTGGAGTCTCTGCTAGTTCTCGCGATTTAGAAAATAACCAGTTCTTACCCTCTGGGTTGCCCTGCAAGATTCCAGTCCATCCGAGGAAATCGAATGTACCATCCACTACAGTTTCTACACTTGGGAATGCTCCATTTCTATCAACCATTATCAGCGGCGACGCAAGGCAGTAATTGTATGGATTCATCGCGAGAGGCTTAGTGATACTGCCACTAACGATATCTTCACCTGCAAATCTTCCTGCATCAGGCATATACTCTCTTGCTTGTGCAAAGTACGTTCCACTCACTACATCTTTGCGGTATCCCGTATAAGCGAATGGCTGTATGCTTTCTCTATCCATGCCACTTAGCTCGTTACCAAATTCATCATATGCGTAGCTCTCTATGAGTGCATTATCAGCACCCACAAGGTGCATTGGTGTTCCTTGTATATCCGCTAGATAATAATATTCTTCATCACCTTTCATAGCTAGCGGTATTGAATCTTCCCATATAAAACGCTGATTCATGCCATTTCGCTTTCTCTGAACCAGATTGCTGTGCTCCTTGGAGTGGTCAACTATATACTCGGTTTCTACGTTTCCAATGAGCTCCTTTACCCTCTGCCCAGCTGCATCGTATATGTACTCTGACACGAGACCGCTACTATCTATTACTTTATCAAGCCTATTTGCTGCGCCATATACAAATCTCTTAGATGTGTTTCCATCAACACACATGCTGGTAATATTTCCACGTCTGTCGTATGTATATGTTGTTTCTGATTCTGCTTCTCTCTTGGATATAAGTTGGTCTGCTTCATTGTATGAATATATAGTTTCAATGCCATCTGAAGCCTTCCTCATCCTATTGCCGAAAGCATCATACTGATACTCCCTAAGCACCTTCGAGTCTCTTGCTACTTCTATCAGCTTGCCTGTTGCATCGTATTTGTAGTTAAAGGAGCCACTATATTCGCTAAATTCGCTTCTCTCCTTTTCAATGCACGATATATTGCCTCTTATATCGTACTCATAACGCTGCCTATCTATGATTCCTTTGTCATTAGCATGAGTCAACATCTGCAGTCTGCCGATATTATCGTACTCATATGATGTGCTACTGCCATTAGGCATAGTACATCTTGTTAGCCTGTTTAGTTCATCGTAATGATATAAGATGGAGCTTTCTCCATCCATGATTTCAGCAAGTCTGTGTTTGTTATCATACCTATAATGTGCCGTAGAACCATCAGGGTAAGTAATGCTTGTCCTTTCACCTGATTTGCATTTTCCCTTTTACCTAAAAAACTTCCCAACTTCATCCTTGTACACGAAGTCTGTCACGCCTCCGCAGGCCTCGCACTTGGACGAGCGGCAGCCAAAGCCCTGACCGTATTTACCAAATCCCATGCGCATTTTATCTGATCCGCAAAATGCGCATATCTCATTATACTCCATCTCGCGGTTACACGCATCGCCTACGCCCCCTCGGACGTCTACCGCAATGCTCTTGCCTTCATTTGGCAGAGCCAAGGTATCCGTTTCTTTAAAACCAGAAACTACGTTATTTAGCTCATTTTCCGTCATAACCCATCTTCCGTCTGCCATGTTTCTACCACCTCTCTATGGATTAGCGCGCACTGTTGTGTTAATATAGTGCATACGATTAATTCTATAATACATTTCAGAAATATCAAGGAGAACACATGCTCACAGGCAAACAAAGAAGTTATCTAAAAGGGCTCGCGCAGAAGATTGAGCCTACAGTATATATCGGCAAGGCGGACCTCACGGAGAACATCGTCCGCTCTATCGACGAGAATCTTACGGCAAATGAGCTTGTAAAAGGACAGATTCAGGAAGGCTCACTTCTCGACCCTACCGAGGTGTGCAGTGAACTTGCAGAGATGCTCCACGCTGAATTCGTAGCTGCAATCGGTCGCCGCTTCGTGCTCTACAGAAGGGCCAGAAATCCTAAGAATGTAAAAATCGAGCTGCCGAAGGCTCCTCGCAAATAATTTGACTTTACTTGAAACAAAAGCACTTAACGCCCATTTTGGGGTGCTAAGTGCTTTTACATTTACAGTCCTATCTCGTCAGCGATTTCACGCATTGCTTCCAGTGAAATATCGATAAAATCATCGAAACTAACTCCGATTTCTTCGATAGCCGCCATGTACTGCCTGTTCGCGCCTGCCGCAAATCTCGTTTCTTTAAATCTCTTATTTACCGACTTATGCTTAACGCTAGCGATTTTCTTATCTGGATAAATCTGTGCAACCGCCTTGCAGAAACCGCTCATCGGGTCTGCGGCAAGAAGTGCAATCTCAAGAGTCGACTTCGCAACAACGCCTGACTCTGGGTTGTGTGCACAAATAGCCTGCGCCATAACTGGTTCATCGTAGCCTTCGTCCTTTAGAATCTGTGCCGAAACAGGTCCGTGCGTAGACATATCTGTACGCCAATCAGCGGTCTCCTCGTCTAGGTCATGCAGCAATCCGCAGATTCCCCAGAACTCTATCTCATCGGGAGCAAGCTTTTTTGCCAGCCCTCTCATTATCGCTTCAACCGCATAAGAATGTGTGATGTAGTTCTCACCCTTTACATATTTGTGTAGCAGCTCATTAGCCTGCTCTCTCGTAATATGCTCGCCCATTTTGTTTCTCCTTTATACATGTACTAATCTAAATTTTAACACAAAGCTTCTTCGCTGACTATATATCGCATTTGACTGATTTAATGACATACAATAGAATAGTAGATATGCAAATTGCACAATCACTTACCGTGTACTTACGAGTGCACGCGTGTAAATATATTTGAACGGAATGGAATAAACAGAATGGAAAAAACAATACATAATAAAAACAAAGGCATCCTGCTGATAGTCACTTCGGCATTTTTCTTTGCGTTAATGGGAATTTTCGTCAAGCTTGCGGGCGACCTGCCAGCTGTTGAGAAAGCTTTTTTTAGAAACCTAATCGCTGCAATCATTGCAGCAATCGTACTCATCAAGGACAAGCAGCCTATTATAATAGGACGAAAAAACTACATCCCGATGCTCGTGCGAGTAACTGCAGGCACTATAGGAATCCTCGGAAATTTCTACGCAGTGAGCCACATCATGGTTGCCGACGCCAGCATGCTCAATAAGCTATCGCCATTTGCAACGATTATCTTCTCAATGATTCTCCTCAGGGAAGTTCCTAAGAAGTATCAGGTTTTCTGCCTAATGCTCGCCATGACTGGCGCGCTGTTCGTAATCAAGCCGGGTTTCTCCGGCAATCCGCTAGGAATGGCTGCTGGACTCATCGGCGGAGTTGGTGCAGGGCTTGCATACACTATGGTGCGAAAGCTCGGTTCCAATGGAGTGCAAAAGGCGGTCATTGTATTCTGCTTCTCGGCATTCAGCTGCCTCGCCATGGTGCCGCTGATTATCGTAAAATACCACGAGCCAATCAACATGTACCAGCTTATGATGCTTCTTGGCGCTGGATTTGCCGCTGCTGGCGGTCAGTTCACAATCACTGGGGCATACCGATATGCACCAGCTAAGGAGATCTCAATCTATGATTATTCACAGATTATCTTCACGACTTCGCTTGGCTTCATAGTGTTTGGCGAGATTCCAGATATCTACAGTTTCATCGGCTATGCGATTATCATAACGGCTGGTACGATAATCTTCTTCAAGTCGAAGAATGAACAGTAGGTAAATTAAAATTGGATAAGAGAATGCCGCACTGCCCGAGTGGGAAGTGCGGCACTTTGGTTTTGGTTTTGTTAGTTAGGAATTAACCTAATTGTCTAAATATCTTGAGGGATAAGATCATCAATGTTTTCAGAGCTATCAAAAACCATATCTTCGACAATATTAATACTGACATATTTTTTATGCTCAATATCATATGCTATAAAATCGTTGTCGAGTATATCTAATAGTGGAACAAGTTTTTTACCAATGAAATCTATTTGCATAATTTCATTAGCAGATAGAATTTCCTCTACAGATAGAACTCTAGCCCACTTGGAAATAAATTCATCATTCTTGCATGATACTATATGTTTTATATCATCTGGGAGTTCACATCCATACACCTTCTCAACGTCACTCACTATATCATATTTTAATTGCCATTTTCTTGCTTTTTCTATGAAACTTACCATCACTTTACTCCTTTATCTAAGATATCCTTAATGCTCGAAAGAGCTGCGCTTGATTCATGTATTCCACCCTTAATTGTGTGATTTCTAAAGTCCATAGGGGTTATATTATCAACTGTATTTTCTCCCCCTAATTCTATTGGATGAATATGATGAAGATCAAAGAGATTCCCCTTTTTTTTAATTATACCCTTATACTTTATATCTCTATCATATACAGGCCATTTCCTACCATTTTTTTCTTCCCACTCTGCTATTAGTTTCGGTTTTAGTTTTTTGTATTCCTTATGTCTTTCTTCATTATCTGAGATTTTTTCTAGCTTTGACACATCTATTCTAATACCCTTAAGCGTTTCTGGGTCTGCAGCAAGTTTCTTAACATCGTCCAGATACTCATTAACATATTTTTCGAGGAGCTGCATCCTATCCACTCCTTCAGTGTTAACATTCGCTTCAGCCCCAGGTACCTCTATCCTTTTATCTGGATCAAAGCTCTTATCCTCGAGCTTTTTGTCGCCTTTGTCATGTTCAAAATTAACTCTCTTATCAGGGTCAAATTTATTATCAGGCTGTTTTTCAGTTGGCTTTCCAACGCTCTCCATTGTCTTTGCAAGTTTTTCTATCATTTGAGTCCTCCCATCTCACTCCATTTCTCAAGGTCGGCTATTTTATCAGCAACATTTATCAGGTAGTATGTAACTCCACATTGAATTATATCTAGCCTTAAACGTGTAGTCATATCATCTATTCCTAGTTCATGAACAGCATCCTCCGCATACTTCGTCCATACACTAGCCTCTGATGTCTCTTGATATGCAGCTTTAACTGCTTCTGTTATAGTTGGGAATAGCGCATCGTATATAATCGCCATTTTAGTCATACGAGGCTGCTCCGCTGGATTAACCATCATGTCTAATGCTTTTACCTTTATAGATGCATCAAGCCCTATCTTATTAAGTCTTGGTTTGATATCATTTTGCAGTTCATCAGAAGGTACTTCTCTTCCGCTGCTCAACACCTCGGCGATAAACTTCTTGTCTTCTAGCGACTCTGTTCCAACATCACTATGTTCTGGCACATACAGGTAGTTAGTAGACTCTGCATCATATAGCTTCACCTTGCACAGAACTGGCTGAACCCACTCATTTTGGTACACGGCAGCTACACCGCATGGTAGCTTTGCAAGTTCCTTAATCTGATCATCATCTAGGTTTGCCGCATATCCAACTAACTCACGGTCTCCCTTATCAGGCAATCTCATGATTATCTTTGTATTTGTATTACGGATTGCAGCCATGTCTAGAAGTCCAGGAGACTGATCCGCTATGATGAATCCTTCTCCATATGTTCTCATCTCAGCAATAGCATTCGCTATCATCTCAACGCTCTTGCCAAGCAAGTTTGCACCTTCCTGATTTTGCTCTGTAGAAGTCCTCTTCAAGATATGGTGAGCCTCTTCTAGAACTGTAACATGCTTTAGATTCGAATTCATGCCTTCTACGGAGCTCATTCTGTGCTCCTGTAATTTGAGAACTAGGATTCCCATGATTAGTGACTTCGTTTCACTAGAGCCGACTCTGCTCAAATCTACAATCGTATTATTCTCAAACAGCATTTTGCAGCTGATTTCATCATCGCAGAAAATCATACCATTTAGTCCATTTGTCAATGAATGCAACCTCGTCAACAATGAGCCTTTATACGCACCCTTATTTTCCGTATCATACTCACTGGCATCTATTATCGTCTTAACATTTCTCTCGATATCTGCGAATCTTGGATAGTAATTGTCATCATACCTATTTATAGATTCGGTCAGATTCCATCCGCAATCCTCATAGGACTTTTCGATTGCATCCTTGAGTACGGCTGGCATCGCAGCATACATAGGCCAGCATACATTGAAGATTTCCACTATGCGGTCTATATGCTCGAGGACATGTATTTCACTTGGAAAGCTGAATGGATTGATTCTAAGAAGCTCATTTAGTCTAGGATTTGTTCCATACACATTTACATCTTCTCTTGAGCCAAACACATTTTTGTATTCACCCTTAGTCGGTTCAATTACTAAGAACTTCACGCCTTCATTAGAAACTTCATCTAGTATCTGGTATACGGCATTACTCTTTCCAGCACCCGTACTTCCAGTTATAAATGCGTGCGAAGTGAGTGATTTTGATGAAAGCTTAATTCTAGTACGTTCCTCATGGTTCATGTGGAATATACGCCCAAGATTGATAGTATTATTTCTTCCGTCATTACCATCATAAGTTACTACAGTTCTTCCAAATTCAGCACACTCAAGCACAGGTAGGCCTGCAACCGATTTCTGTGGGAAGTTCAATGAAAAGGATAGCTCTTTTCCCGATAGCGCCGTTGTCGCACTTACAACAGTGGGATACACGAAGAAATCAGGATCTACTTCTGTTAGTTCTGGATTAATTCCGAACAGAGGATGCCTAAGCTCCTTAATATAGGAGTAAATCTCACGTGCATCTCTACTATCTTCACCAAGGTCACCGCGCCACAGGTTAATTGATGAGCGCGACATATATGATGCCTCTCCCTGAGTTAGACCGATGTAAGAATGTGCAACATTGTTTACAATGTTCTGGTCCTCACCGATTACATACGCGGCGAAATCCCACATGCCAAGAGCAGATGATTTCTCATAGCGTTTCATCTGCTCTTCAAGCATGTCAAGTGAGTGCTTAATGTTATAATTTGTAAACGTCTGTGTGATGCCTTCATTCTTGCCTATTGTAGCAGTTACATTCGAAGATCTAGCAAAATTAGCGCCAAAATTAGCACCAAAGTTAGTAGCTCTGGAGACACCATTAGCTATAGTTTTTGCAGTTGTCTTTACTTTGCTAGTTATCTTGGAAATTGTTTCCGTTTTATTCTTTATGTCTGTTACACCTTTAGCTTTGGTATCTGCTGAGCTACTAAACTTCCCCCATCCTTTACCAACATTTGCTCCAACATTGGCAATACCACCGATACCAACTCCTGTACTTGTAGCAACATTTGTACTGGAGTTTTTTCCTTTTGAGTCTGAATGACTTTTAGTTTTAGATTCAGATTTCCCTTTGCTTTCTGATGCAACTTTAGTTTCTCCAGTTGTATCAATATCGCCACTATTTCTTGCTTCAGAACGGTTGCTTCCACTCTGTACCCCTGCATTGATTCCCGCATTCACACCAAAGAGAGCCATCGATCCAGTTGAGTCGCTCTCCGTATACTGAAAGTTCGTCTGCCATGATGCATATGGGGCGAGGGCTGTGTAGATGTCCGTTAGATGCAGTTTGCGTTCTTCAACATCAAGAATCGGGGTTGCCAGTAGCACGAGCGTGTACTCTTCACCATTGTCAGCGGGAATTGTTCCATCTAATAACTTTTCTATTGTCTGACTTATAAATTTTTCAGACTTTTCAGTAGGGATATTTGTTGCCGTAGCTACTGAATAAGCCTTGTTGTCATCGAAGCATGGTGGCACTGACTCTGAACCATTGCTTATTTCAACACCAGGGCAATTACCCTTAATAGCATCAACTAATCTATCTCTAAAATTATTTGCCTTAACATTATTGTTATCATTTGCAGTATTAAGAACCGCCAAATACACATTAGTCTCTTGGCATGTGCGGTTGAATATCAAAGCGATGTTACATTCTTCGTTTGACAGAACCTGATATACGTTAATTAGTTTCTCTATATTGTTTTCTTTCTTATCTGTAACCCACTTTGTTATATTGCAATACCTTAGATTATGCGATATGTCTAATTTTTCCCCATCATATTCTGCTTCACGTTCAATCGGCACATATAGTTCATTGAGCTGAGGAAGATAGGCATTATAAATCTCAACACCACAAACCGCGAGGAGTTTTTCTGTAAGTTCCTCAGCAACAGTATCTGACGGGTCAGGCACTTCAGATAGATACATTTCACGCAGTTCTTCTACGTGCTTTACTTGTTCAGGTGATAAAACTGAAAGTCTATTTATGGTGTCTGCAGCTTTTACCCCTGCTCGCTTAATAAGATTTTTTATTCCCATATCTGTCTCCTATACGGTAACCTTCCAGTCCATTAGCGAATCAATTCTATCGCTATAATCACGTAGTGCCATCTGTGTTTTCTTAAGACCGTCGATAGCTCTAGTCTCTTCACAAATTATGTTTGCCTTTTCCGATAGTTTAGGACTATAGTCGACAACATTCACCCTTATCTTGTTAATCAAGGCATTGAGCCAAGTCTCAAAATCACTACTGTGCTCGCGCTTAAGAACTCTAAACGCATTCTTAAGTTCATCGCAATAAAGCTTATTATAGGAATCTACCAGTTTGCGTGTGTCTATTTTATTAGCGACTGTAATTCCCCATATTTTAACTTCAAATGTTTCCTTCTCGAATTTATAATTGTTCTTGAACATCTCTTTTTCATCTTTGAGAATTAACTGCGCAAGTTCATCTTTTTTCTTATCGTCCAGTGTCGATGAGTTCGCAACGACAAAAGCTATTCCACGCTTTATTACCTCTACTGCGTTGAGCCAGTAAACTTTGGAGTTCTCACCAACCGCTTTAATCGCTTCATCTAGACGAACATTATAATCGTCTGAAACGAATTTCATTAATTCTTCTGCAGCTGCAGTATCTGCCTCAAGCTTAGTTTCTCTAAACACCTTGATATTATCAAATGTCTTCTTTAAGTCCTGACTAATTCCTTTGATAACCTCGCCGGCATCCTTCTCCATAAATTCAGAGAAATGTCCAATAATATCAGCTCCAGAAGCTTTTACATTCTCGATGTGTTCAGATAAGTTGCATGCTTCTTGCTTCTGTTTTATGAAGCCCTGTTCGACACTCTTCATATCAGAATATTCGTAAACAAATGCCTTATCAGATAGGATTCCTTCCATATTTTCGTCATACGAATTAAGGTATAATTCTGAATTCTTTGCACCTTCTGCTTCAATTTCAACTATTAAAGCCGCCTTATCCTCTTCCATTTCTGCAACAAGCTCATTGGCTTTAAGCTCTCTTGCCTCTGTTATTTCTCCGATTTCTTCTTGTGCAGCATCTACAATCCTATCTATGTATTTGTCAGATTGCTTGCATTTATCATATGCTGAATACTTTTCCGCGAAGCTTACAATTTCATGTTCGATAGCAAGCAAGCCACTGTTTGCATATATCTTATCGCTTGCCTGTTCTGAAATTGCAACTATGCTTTCTTTAAGCTGTTTAGGCATAATGTTATACTTATATAGCGACTTGTATCTCTTAGACGTTTCGTCTGAGTATTTTCTTTCATTATCTTCAAAAAATTCGTCAGCGTGATCATCCCTAAAGTCTCCACCATTTTTTGATCCAAGTCCCATAACTGACGAAACGAAAAATATTCCACCCGAATACAAATTCCTAGGTACAGCTTGCTTGAGTATTAAACCTTTAGTCTCATTATCGAAGCTGTCTTCCTTAATATTTGCAGAATCTGCCTTGTTAACGACAATCATCGTAAATCTACTATCAACTTGGCTTATTCCTTTTATTCTCTTATATAAATATTCATTGTCACAACTATCAAGAGAATTGTATTCTGCAACGTAAATAGGAATACCGTTTGACAAGTCCTTCATCGCCTCCTCGAGGATAGTAAAATGATCGGTATTCGTTGCAGCATTTGAGCCTGGTGTATCGAAAATTACAAAAGACTTTTCAGATTCTTTTAGCAGTCCTTTACCAAATGGAATTACTACTTCAATAAGATCTGCAACTACATTTCGTTCATTATTGATTGCATCAAGGCAGCAGTGTACTTTATACATAAATGCTTGATCTTTATTTTCTTCAAGACACTCTATTATTGAACTAACAAAAGTGCTATCTTCTTCTTTTTGAACCTCGATAGAGTCTTCATTAAACTCTAAAGTTACGGGCTTATCATTATACTTAAGCGCGATGCTAGCTTTTCCATCTTCTTTAGACTGTGTAATTTTATAAATCTTTGCAGTAACCGGCATATCACCGCTTGGTAATACTTCTTGTCCAATAAGAGCATTTATAAATGTGGATTTACCAGAGCTATAGTTACCCATTACACAAATAGGCACGGTATCTTTTGACGCATCAACAAACTTATTCACATCACAATCAACCAATGCTTTTACCACTGGCGACTCTATATTTTCATCTGCGATTTCTTTTATATTAGTAAAGATATCAATGATCTTAGGAAGAATATCTCGTGCGTTTTCAAGCTTCATGCTGTCCATTTGCACTTCAACGTCAGAAAAATCACCACACACCTCTACAAGCTCGCGATATTCATCTGGAGAGCCTGCAAAAACTAGTTCCAATTTACCTTCGCTAGATGCATATTCATTTATTAAGATTTCTACTATCTCTCTAACTTTATATGGGAAAAAATTTGTCTTAATCTCTTCCTTTATTAGCTTACTTCCTGAATTATTCTGGTAGTTAATCTCAATCCATTCAGACGTAGATTGATCTAGTAGTTCAAATTTGATTTCTTTCCTATATGGATTGCTTATAATTCGTATAGTAGCCATATTTCTCCTCTTTGCCGTTAATTGACGTGAATAATTGTACTTTTACTAATACATTGTAAGATAATATCTGTAAAAAATCTATAACGAGTGACTATTTACCCATTACGTTTTATTATTGATTATCAGTTTATTATTTGATTTAAGAAATTACCCCGCAGTGCCCACTTTTTCTAAATGTTATTAATACAAAACAACAAAAACCCTTTCACCAGAATAAAACTAGTGAAAGGGTTTAGTTATATAAAATTTACAATTACCTATCTCTTATACCTCGGCGTCTCGAGTTTAATCGGTTCTGGATTCAGTAGCACCCACTTAGTTGCCAGTTCACACAGTCTATCTAATGAAGTCTCATTAAAGTCTCCTCTAGGACCTATGCTTGAAGCCAGGTTTTTAGCCTCTTCGAGTTCCGCCTCAGGCAGTGATACCCTAGTAGCGACATGCTTTACAAAGTCTTCTAGCATCATGCGATAATCTCGATTCCAGTTGCACCCGCCATTTCTATTCATCTCATCTCTAACACGGCCGGCAATTCTCACAACCTCGCCCTGAAGGGTCTTAGCTGCACCATGCGAAGGAATAAGTAGTTCCCATAGTTCTGCAAATTGCTCCTTCCAGGTACCGCTTTCTACTACAATCGGTGATATACCGTCGTGAATCTTGCGCTTCTTTACAGGTTCCACGTCAAACAGCTTATATAACTTAGCAAGCCCCGTATCTATCTCATCTACGTAGTCTGGGTGGAAGCTTCCTCTATGGAATTCTACATCCTCACCGATTTTCCTCACATAGTCTTTAGCTGCAGGTGTTACTCGAGCTCCCGCATTTACGAGAATCTCTGCCACTTCAGCGCATCTCCCGATATCTATTCCTCTGCAGGATACAAGTGCCTCTTCAAGCGGAGTGCGTTCCCATATCCTGTTCTTAGCATCCAAATCCACCCCTTGATCAACTAAAAGCTTTACGTTCTCAGGCCTATATCCGGATGCCGCACTGTGAAGCGGAGTATTATCGTAATTATCTGCTTTAGAGACATCCCCTCCGAGTTCAAACAGAACTTTCATAACCTCGGTACTATTTCCAGCATGGAAATTAAGTGGCGTACGTCCATACGAATTTAAAGTATTGACATCGAGACCTTCCGCAACAAGCCATCTAACGAGTTCAACGGGAATACCGTAATGATGTAAAGCAGTATTCAGATCGCAGCGACCTGCATAAGCTGTGATCTCACAGTTATCGAATACCGCCTTTAGCTCCTCGATATCGCCTCTATGAATCATCTCATAGAAATCGCTAGGTAGCGTCTTTCTCTTTTTCTTAGCCATGTGTCCCTCCTATTAGTCCAATAGCTCAAATGAACCACTAGCACCTACTCTAAAAGTCTTTGAGTAGAATATCGTCATCGCATCGATAAGATGCTTAGTATCCTTTGCCCCTGCTGTTTCGTAGCAGGAATGCATAGCTAGCTGTGCCAGCCCTATATCGACAGTATTTAGCGACACGTGGGCATTCGATACGTTGCCCAAGGTGCTTCCTCCCCGTGAGTCAGACCTATTTGTAAATACCTGAACTGGTATATCATTCGACTCGCAGAGGTCACGGTAAACCGCACAGCTCACGGCATCTGTCGTGTAGTGCTGAGCCGCATTGAACTTGATTACGATACCTTTATTAATCGCTGGTCTATTTACAGGGTCTGCCTTCTCGGGATGATTTGGATGTAGTGCATGTGCATTATCTGCACTTACCATGAAGCTAGATGAAACTGACCTATAGTAGCTTTCCTCATCCTTGCCACAGGAGAGAGAGATGCGCTTTAGCACATCTTCGAGTAAAGTTGAATCTGCACCTTGCTTGGTGAGCGACCCCGTCTCTTCGTTATCGAAAACCGCCAGAACAGGCACGCTGCTCGAATTATTCGCACCAAGGAATCCCTCGAGGCATCCATATACGCACTGCAAATCGTCGAGATGTGGCGACGAGATATACTCGTCACTACCACCCCAGACCTTGCCCTTATCACGCGCATATACGAAAAGATCGTGCGAGATAATATCGGAATCTGATACGCTAGCAGACTCAGCTATAATTCTCATAAATGAACCCTTTGCCTCATCTGCCGAGCCGAGAACTGGGAGCATGTCAACCTGTGCGTTCCACGTCTGGCCTTTGTTAGCATCGCAGTTCATGTGAATTGCGACATTTGGAATGAGCAGCAAATCCCTATCCACGTTGACTAGTCTAACCTCTAACTTGTTACCATTTTTTACGATTATCCTGCCAGCAACGCTCAGCGGTCTATCGAGCCACGGAGCCATGAGCATGCCACCGTAGCCTTCGACATTGAGCTTTACATATCCGTTTTCAATGATTTCAGGATTTTCCTTAACCTTGAATGCCGGTGAATCTGAATGAGCAGCGCTGATCATAAAACCAGTAAAGTTAAAACGAGGCACTCTAAATGCGATGATGCTTGAATCATTTCTAGTAACGAAATACTTCCCACCCTCGGTCAACTCCCACTTTTCTGATTCCGCAAGTTCTGAATATCCGCTCGCAATAAGCTTTTTCTTTATACTAGAAATCGCATGAAAAGCTGTCGGCGATTTATCCAGAAACGACATAAGTTCCTTATTGTAATCTGTCATATAGTCTCCCTTTATTTATCCGTGTTTCTCGCTAGCGGCTGGCGCAACATTATTCTTAACCCTCCGACTAGCGCAATCTATCTCTAATTGAATCCCATTGCAGGCAGTATATCACAGCTTTTTTTCGAGACAACCATGCTCGTCAAAGTAATCAGTATCAGCAATCGGATTCAACATCATTTCATCTGAAAGTATAACAATTCCTTAATAATATCTTTTCATTTCGCCTACATAGTTTGTTTTGGTACGCGCATTATTTGTTCTAGATTCCCTAACTTCCTCAAATCCCATATCATCTGAATCTAGATTTATTTATACACTTGCCATTTTCGCGTGTTGTAGTCTCTTCATTTGATCCACATATCCATTTGAAGAATGTATAGGATAGTAACACAATCGCAATAAAACTGAAGGCATATGAAATCAGAAAATAATATATGTAGGCATCTTGTATCTCGGAGAATCCCATTAACAAAAGTGCGAACACATAGCCCGGTATTAACCATAATATTCGCAGAAACTTTCGTTTATACTTTAAGTTCCAGTGAATACGTTCAATCTTTTTATCAACATTTTCTTTTTTACTATTCAATTAAACTCCCCCCACCTTATATATCCAGTGTATTCACACTAGCAATACTTTATTATTTCTATAATTTTGACGGTTTATCGAGAACAGCTGCTAAAAGTGCATCTGATATAATTTTTTCATGCATCCTTTTCATGTTTTCAAAATTTTTATCATCTTCTAAACTCTTGCCAAACTTATTCCGTTTTTCAGTGGTTTCTATTAACATTGAAATTTTTTTATCTCCACATTCAATTATTATTTCTGTCATCAGTTTTACAGATTCATCTTTATAATCACCAGAATTATATTCAGATAAAAACAACTTAAGATAATCTCTTCGAGTTTGTTTAATATTCTTTTTAGGGTATGTAATACTCTCATTTATTAATTTAACATTATATGTGTCAGTTGATTCTTTGACCAAACTCCATTCGTCAAGATTTAGAGAACTATAATCTGAATATAGGTCTTTATCTATTTCACACATACATATCGTTGCTTCTGCTTGGTGATTAAAAAAATCATCCTTTTTCTTATCTGGTTTGAGCGTTATAAAATATGTACCGGTTAGAATATTGTCTTCAGATCTCATATTCCACTCCAACCAATTTTCTGGCACATTAAACTTCATAGCAAAATCATCTTCAGGAAAATAATTAAGTATATAGAAATCATAACGCATATAGAAAAATGAATCATCTGCATTGTGATACATTTTTGTTTCATATATTGATACGAAAAAAATGAAGATCACAAAAATCCAAAAAACACGAAGTTTTTGAATTTTTGTGTGCTTTTTTGTTTTAATATTGCTTGCTACTTTATGTGTTTGTTCTATAGTATTGACGTAGCTATATATAATCGACTTTGGAGTCTCGCTTTTTTCAATAAAGTTTGGCTTATACTCATTTATAGCATTTTCAAGGGCTGATCGGCATTCTACTCCAATTAGAGTCATCGGGATAACGATTTTTCTTGTAAATAAAGTAGCAGCATTTTCTTCAAGGATAATACACAGATAGTATTCCGGCTTAAACAATCCGGCCTCTATCTCCATATTCACTATAGCTTGAATATCTTCCCAAGGAAGATATTGATAGTATTCTCCAAGAATAAAAAACTTACTAAATATACCTTTTCTTATTATTATGCCTTTAGGGGTGATTATGATAATAAATCCCAAATAACTTCGTCTTAGTAAAAGAAATAATAATAAAACAACAGTCTCAACGAAAACAATTTTAGCTCTTATCTCCACCTTTTGACTTTGTATAGGGTTGGTTTGATACAAACTTACCCCAACAATAATTACAAGTGTCGCAGCAACCAAAAAAAATATTTTTATAAAGGTTTCATAGAATTCTGAATGAAATATATACCCATATTCAGTATCCATTATCGTATCTGTATCTGTATTTGTATTTGTGTTCATCCTTACATTGATTTTATCTTTTTTTTATCCATTAGACCTTATTCAGCAAAAATAAAACTGCATTAACTAGTATAAAATTTTTAGGCAAAACTATTTAACAAGCTCCGAAACCATAGCAGGAATCTTTGCGAAGTCCTCTTCATCTGGATTCCAAGCAGAGCGAACATTTCCTTCCACAACCTCAAACCCAGCTTCTCTTAGCTTCTCCTGTATGATCTTAACCGACTCACCACTCCAGCCGTAGCATCCGAATGCAGCAGCCTTCTTATTTTTGAACTTAAGCGTCTTGAGGAACGACAGCCACCCCGCAACGCTTGTCAAAACATCGTTCACACAGGTCGGAGAACCCACAACAATGGCTTTGGATTTGAACACCTCAGTCATGATTTCGTTCTTATCCGCCTTTGCGATGTTATAAACCTTCACAACAGTATCTGGTGCCTGCTTGTGAATTTCATCAGCGATTGCGTGTGCCAGCTTAGTCGTGCCCTCCCACATAGTGTCATAGGCAACAGTAATCTGATTCTCCTGATATGCGTCTGCCCAAGCTGCGTATTTCTCAACTATCTGACCAGGATTGTCACGCCATACCACCCCGTGGGACGGAGCAATTATGTCAATCGGCAAGTTCAGCTTAGCGATTTCCTCAAGCTTCTTGGTTACGAACGGAGCGAAAGGATTAAGGATATTTGCAAAATACTTCATCGCTTCCTTATCAAGCAGTGCCTGATCTGCAAGGTCATTGAACATCTCCTCAACTGCGAAATGCTGTCCGAATGCATCCATCGAGAACAGGATGTTATCACCAGTCATATATGTAGCCATCGAATCTGGCCAGTGAAGCATCTTCATCTCCACGAAGATAAGCTGTTTGCCGTTTCCAATATCGAGACTGTCACCAGTCTTTACCACATTGAAATTCCATCCCTGCTGTCCGTACTGACCCTCAAGACTCTTTACACATGCCGCAGTGCAGTATAGTGGCGTGTCTGGAATCTCCTTGAGCAGCGCTGGCAGCGAACCCGAGTGATCCTGTTCGCCGTGATTAACGATAATCGCATCAATCTTATCGAGCACGCCTTCAGCCTTCAAGTTCTCTATGAACTCATCTCTGTGCGGAAGCCACACGGTATCTACCAGAATCGTTTTCTCTTCTTCAATCAAAAATGCATTTTGACTAGACCCATTCAAAATAGAATACTCATCACCATGGAACATCTCGAGTTCCCAGTCCATGTATCCGACCCAACTCACGTTACCCTTTACAAGCTTTCTCATAGTAGACTCCTTATAATCATTCTGCTCTTGATATCAACCTTTCATCTGAGCTTTATTATATCATTTTTTATACGGATTTCTCCGCCTTATGCTTTTCAGGTACTTTCTCTTTATCCTGCTCGTTCTATCTCTTTATAGTTTTCTTCTTTAAACGCCTTCTCTCTTTCAAATTCCTCATATAAAAGAACCCAATCGAATGAACCGTAATTGCTGCGATTGTCGCTGTCGTTATGTGTAGAACTGCCGCGTCATTATGTGCAAGATTATAGCTCGCAATACAGCCAAATAGGAAAATCCAAAGCTGAACAGCATAGTACTTCGCATCAAAGCTAAGGTGTGGCTTGCTGTACATATTATT
Organism: Mogibacterium diversum; assembly: GCF_938028775.1. Taxonomy (GTDB): domain Bacteria; phylum Bacillota; class Clostridia; order Peptostreptococcales; family Anaerovoracaceae; genus Mogibacterium; species Mogibacterium diversum_A. The sequence continues at coordinate 71,975 of NZ_CALIZG010000012.1, read as the reverse complement.
TGCAATAACCGCCCACTGGAACATGAAAATTCCCGCGTACATGAAAAGTGTGACAAAATGCACGTTTGCGTTGTTGTGACTGATAAAACTCATCGATACAGTGATCATGATTAGTCCGATATAAATCGGATAATGACTGTACATGAGGAACATTCCATTCGTATCCGTGTGCTCGTCGATGCTGTGGTTGAGCACGCTGAAATAATACATGAATAGACATGCGACTATTGTGAAATACAGGCTTGAACTGAGTGTAAAAGTCTTGGGAGTGAAAAAAGGGGCGATTCCCATGATCATTTCACCTAGATTTATAATTGTAAGCAGTGAGATTCTCTCAACGAGGTGCACGAAATTTATATCGGCACGCTCAAATCTCCTTCTGAAATAAATCGGCATAAGGAACGTCACGATAATCGTCGCGATATATATGTATATGCCTGTCGCTATTGGAAAGTGGCTAGCCGCAAGCATGCCGAATACTCTTACCCCCGTCACCCCGAGGAAGCCACGGATTGAAATGCGCTCTGCTTTTGTAAGCCCATGACTGTAATACTGCGCAAAATACTGCACGAACAGTATGAATGACAGCAGTGCGACGGTCCAGCACAGGTAGTCAAAGTGATTGTGCCAATCCTCGACAATCATGCCCGCAAACACCAGCAAGATCACCATCTTGATAAACATTATCGACAGATTAAGAAATGAATTTTTACCATACTGATTAGTGAATACAGTCTGAAGCATCCAAGCGTCAACAAGCACGAAGGTCGTGATAATGAAGGCGAAGAAAGCCTCCCCACCCACAACACCACCGTGCAGATGATGAATCAGCTCAGTCGTCTTCGATATAGCATATACGAACACTAGGTCATAAAAGAGCTCAGTAAATTCGACATTTTTGTGCTTGATAGTGGATTTAAGCATATTACTCCTTAAAAAACAAAACCGTATAGCCTTTTTCTTAACTATACGGGTATTCCGACGTGCCGTCAATGTACGGGGACTAGAACATTAGTGTTATCCAAAATGTCAATATTGCTAGACGCTCATTCGTATTACTTTATTTTTTTCTGCCCCTTCTCTTAACCAGTCTATGCAAAAGGCTCACATTAGCTAAATGAAATGCTTCCATTCAAAAGATACCCTGTTATCTTAGAATTTGTTTCGTAAAGTTCCGCAGCACAAAATTCACCCGAGTACGTTCCGTTATTTCTCAAAAAGATATGAGTATCTATCTTGTAAAGCTCTTATATCCTTCCCATACTGCTTATGCAACCTCCCTATCTGTTTTGCCACAATATTACTAGGAGGAGTTTTTGTAGAAAAGAATGGATCTAAAAGTTCATCCTCTTTGCGAATCAGCTCATTATGCAGTTTTTTATATTCATCAACATACTTTGGAAAGTCGGGGTGTTTTTGGTTAACTCTTCCTCTTCCGCTCATAATCAATCCTCTATTCTTTACTCAATCTACGAATAACCTCTTCAAATAGGTATTCGTCGGCATCGAGTCATTTCTACGCACGTGCTCTAATGTCTCTCTTGATGACAACTTTTTGTGTCTGCGGTATACCTCATACCAGTGCAAACAATGTCAGAATCGCACGATATATATCCCGATACCTTCCATTATTCTGTTACTTCTTCATATAGATAACTATATTTAGCCATCAATGCATTGAGCTTTGCATTCCTTTTCTTTCGCAGAGGTGCAATAATTTTTGTAAAAGTATGAGCGTTTACCTGTGTAATTTCACCAAACTTCTCCTCTTCGACAGATACTGCCTCAAGATACGCGTCGTTGACAGCGTCCCATTCTGCTTTATACTTTTGTGCATCTGGGTGATTTTCATTTAATTTTACGGACATATTCACCCCCCCCAGTTCTTTACTCACAAGTTTTGTATTGTAATCATAACCGACTATTCAAAGTCTATCTCACTACGAAATGCCGCTACATAACCCTAGATAAATTAGCAATTGTCTCAGAGCTGAATATTTCGTTATAACTTTTCTTTCAGCATATCTATATCTAATTTTTAAGTAGGATAATTATTGTGTTCTTTTGGGTAATAAATTTTGATGTATTTTATAGTGCTTGCGTGCAAAGTTATCTCCAAATTAGGTGATTTAGACTATTCAATAACAACATCACTAAAATCAAAATTTGCATGAGTACCACAATTACTACATGTAAAACCGTGATTTATTTCAAAATCAGGATTTGCTGGTATCCAAATCCCCTTTCCACAAATTCTACAAATAACTCCATCTGATTTTTTAGTTTTCGGAGTTAGTTCCTCAATATCATAATGGCTGTCTTTTATCAACGAATCAGAAAATTTCAAATATCCTACCACCTTTTTATAATATCATCTGTATTTTTTACTTTTGCAAAACGGTCATTCCAAATACAATCATTATAAATTAAAAACCGTATAGCCTGTTTCTTAACTATACGGGTATTCCGACGTGCCGTCAATGTACGGGGACTAGAACATTAGTGTTATCCAAAATGTCAATATCGATAGCCGATTCCTTGTACCACTTTGTATTTTCCTATTAAATTGCTTTTATTAATTTTTTTAACTGATATTATGAGCTTAGGAGGTATTTACATCAATTATTGAAACGGAGGTGTCTCTATGTCATCAAACACTAAACGTCGTTATCGTAAGCCACTTAGCTTTACATTTATATTTGTTGGAATGTTGCTTCTTATATTTGCTATCTTGCATATTTCATCTAGACCAACAGCAGATAAGGATCGAGTAACAAATGCGACCGACATCAAAGTTATGGTAAAAACAGCTAACGATTCTAGATCAGCTATCGTCAAGACTTATGAATTGGATGAATTTTCAAAGCTATCAAAATCAAAGCAGATGAAGATTATAAGTTCAACCTGCGGCAAAGTCGAAGGTGATGTCCCTAATGTTTCCCTCGAGAGTAAAGACACTTCATATATCAAGATCCATTTTCAAGATAAGAAATCTAAGGCGAAAACACCCGAGATTGACAGTATAACTCTCTACACAGCAGCAGGTATGCCAGTAAATCCAAAAAAGAGACAAGATATCGGGGTGCTCTACAATTACGACCATAAGACTGAAGAACTAAACATGAATCTGTCAGAATTTATCCCAGCAGATAAGCTAGTGTTCAGCGACTCATATAGTAACAGTGCAGATGATACTTCCAACAAAAGCAGTGATGATTCAGATAGTGAGGAAGATGACATCTGGTTCTGCATATTTGAAATTAAATACTCTATCGGAAGCAAAAAATATGTGACATATACTGCGGTTTCGGTTGGAAAATAGACAGTTAAAAAGCACCATTTGGCGCTTTTTCTCTCATCTATAGATTTGAGGGTTTACCGATTACCGTCGCTTTAATAACACTTGCTTTTTTCATTATACCGCAAGTGCATTGTAGTCATTACATTAGTCCCCTGCAAATATTAATACAAATCATCAAATTCAACCATTTTTAAAAAACTAGATAGATTTTCATTTGCTGTATTACAAAATATTTCATCACATGTTCCGTCTTCTTCAATAATACCATTATTCAAAAAAAGCACCCTTGTAGCAAAGTGACTAATTGCATTTATTTGATGTGTAACAATTAGCATTGTTTGTCCTTCTAAAGCAAGCTCATTAATCGTACTAAACACTTCATGTGCCAATTCAGGATCCAATGACGATGTTGGTTCATCAAAAATAACGATTTTGGGATCCATTGCAAGGGTTCTTGCAATAGCAAGTCTTTGCTTTTGTCCACCAGAAAGTGTAGATGGATACTGATTTTTATAATCTATTAACCTTACCCTTTCTAAAAGAATTTTTGCCTTTTTTTCTGCATCAGTAATTGATTGCTTCATAACAGCCTGAAGAGGTTTAGTTATATTTTCTAAAACAGTGTAGTGTGGAAACAGGTTGTAATTTTGAAAAACCATTCCCAATATCCCATTTAGAGATTTATAATCACTATTCTTTTTTCCATTTATAGTTATTGAACCATTTTGATATTGTTCAAGGTTTGCAATGCATCTTACTAAAGTGCTTTTCCCAGAACCACTAGCACCGATAATTGCAATTATTTCACCCTTGTTTACAGTTAGATTGATGCCTTTTAAAACAGCCTTTTCATTGTATGATTTTCTTAATCCGTTTATATCAATTAAAGTTCCCATCTTGATGACCTCCTCTCAAGCCATTTTGCAAAGAAGGTAACAGTATAGGTTAAAACAAAATATATGATACCGAGCATTATATATATTTCGAATGGATGATATGTTCTAGCATAAACCTGATTGCCTAATTTCGTAATTTCTACGACAGGTAAAACTGATACTAATGAGGTTTCCTTTATTATTGCTGAAAACCCATTCATAAGAGAGGGTACTGCAACTCTTATTGCTTGTGGCAGTATTATATGAAACGTTCTTTGTATTGGGGTATATCCTAGTATGTATGCAGCCTCATATTGACCTTTATCTACAGCTAGTATAGATGCTCGAATATTCTCCGATAAATACGAACCACTATTAAGGCCCATTGTTATGATTGCTGCTTTAATAGGTCCAATGTGAAATCCTAATCCAGGCAGACCATAGTATACAAAAAATAATTGCACTAGCAATGGAGTCCCACGAAAAACTTCTACGTAAGTAGAGAGTATTACAGAAATTATCTTTGGCAGCTTTCTGCTTCTTAAACTACCAACTATTATTGCTATAGCCAGAGCTAAAATAAAACCTGCCAGGCCAATCCCGATAGTAAGTCCGAGAGCGGCTGGCAGTAGTTTTCTAAATGGCCATAGTACCGAAAAATCTAACTTCGTCACTATTTTCGCCTTTCTTTATTATCTATTCAGCAGCAAACCACTTGTTATAGATTTTATCGTATGTGCCGTTTTCCTTTACTGTCTTTAATGCTTTGTTAAACTCTTTTGTTAGGGAATCATTTCCTTTTGGAAATACTGCAGCAATTTTAATAGTTTGAACTGGATCATCAACAATAATTAACTTTGCATTAGCCTTTGCTTTTTCTTTTGCCCATGATTTTTCAACAACCATTGCATCTATATTTCCATTTAACATATCTGCTAGAGCTTCAGAATGTCTATTATATGTAGCAGATTTTTTTATTTTTATTTTCTGCTCTTCTAGGCTTTTTACTGCATTTTCAGAAGCACTACCCGCATGGCTTCCAACAATTTTTCCAGCTAAATCTTTTTTTGACTTAATATCCTTGTTAGTTGTGAGAATAACTTCATCAAGATTAAAATATGAATTTGATACATTAACCTTGCCTCCGGACTCCTTTGCTTCTTCAGGAGACATGCCCGACATAATAATATCAAAATCCCCGCTTGATAGGCCAGAAATCAGTCCCTCCCAAGGAGTGTTTACTAATTCAACTTTTACCCCCATCTCTTTACCAATTGCTTCAGCTAGATCGGCATCAAACCCCTCAATTGCACCTGAGTTATTAATGCTCTCAAACGGAGGGTATTCGGGACACATTCCAACTTTTAATACCCCTGCCTTTTTTATGTTCTTTAGAGATGAATCTTCTGTATTTTTTTTATCTCCACACGACGTCATAAAAAGCATTATGACCATAATTACTGCGACAGTTATAAACGTTTTCTTTTTCATAGCTCTTCCTTTCATTAATTATTTTCTTGTTTCTGATTTAATACCTGTATTAGTTCTTCATACATAGGTTCTCTTTCATCAATTCCATAAAACAATGTGGAAATTCCATTCTCTTTAAACATATTCTCAAGCACCTCCATCATTACACCTTTTCCTTTAGCAATATGAAGTGTGTCAATTTTAGCTTGATAATTGTTTTCTGAATTGAGTTCACCAAACCAGTTTCCTTTAGATACGAAATTAGTGCCACAAGTAGGACTGCCATCTACACCAATAACCATCTCTATTGAATATCCATGCTCTTTGTAATCCTTTAACTGCTGTACAATGGGATGAAGTAATCTTTGACACTGTTCGCGAAATGCTGGAAAGTTACATTGCTCATAAACAAGCCCCCATCTTTTAGATCCAAACATAGCCATTTCTATGCAGGGTAGCTGGATAATCCCATATCCTAATTCAATAAGTTTGCAGATGATAGATGATCCTCCCATGTCTTTTGCAAGGGGCTCCACCTTTGCATTTACATTTAATAAACAGTGTGCAATTATCACAATCTTTCTTGTTCGCTTCATTACTTACCTTTACGTTCCGCGGAATTTACATATTTTGAGACACCTATATATAATTATGTTAAATCAATTCTATCAATGACAATAATTAAACAGAAATTGTTATGGTCAATATCTCGCATCTTAATATAGTTTTTTTATATATTACTTTATAAAAAATGACTAGGCGTATACCTAGTCTTATAGATTTACGTAATTAACAAATTCTATAAATTCAATTTGGCAATTTCCATTTTCTTATTATCTAGATACATCTGATATACTGTACGCGCTGGCAGTAACCGTATACTAATATCCCCTAAATCCATCCGCTTCAAAAATCCAACCATTACATATCCAGTTTCAATTATCTTATCTCCTTCAGTTGGCATAAGAAAGCAATTATTTATATTTTCTTGTTTCATGCCATGATAATCGAGAAAATCTTTATATGCTAGTTGATATAGGTATTGTTTTGTAACCGATTCTATCCCCGGTTGGCCTCTCAATGGTTTATTTTTTTCTAATTGCAAATTGTAGTACTTTGCATCAAATATGACACACTTATGTTTGTCATTTTCTTTATAGATACTGATTATATCTGGAATCAGAGTATCTTGTGCTTTTTGTTCAAAGTATTCTCTTTCTGATTTGCCAAACCATATAGGATGCTCAATAACATCTATAAGCTTTGTCCTCTGATTAAACTCATCTCCAAGTGGAACGGGTAATGCAATCAATCCAATAGGCCTATCTAGTTGATTATCTAAAATTTCAGAACATGCTTTTTCCCAAACTAAGTTGAAGCTATTTGTGCCAAACATGCTAAAACAATCCATATCATCAATATGTGTGCTACTATTAGCAATATAAGAGTATATTGTTTTAAGAACCATCTGCTTTCTAGTTCCAAACTGTATATTCAGCTCTTTGTAAATTCGATCAAGAATATAATCATTCTCTCCAAAGTCACAGATTTCTTCATCAGATAAATCGACTCCAAGAATATCAAAAAGATTGAGCAAATCCGCACTAGCTAATTCTTTTGAGCACTTTGTAAGCACACACTCATGAAGTCTTTTAAAATAGTCTTGGTCATCATTTACTCTTTTTCGAGTATACATGTCTTGGTAGTATGGACGATTATCGTTTATAATAGCAAATGTTTCATTTATCGTTTTATCCCACAGTATTTCCCCTGTACCATTAATCTCAATTATATCCTTTGAGCTAGAATAACTACCATTTTCAAAGTAATCCTGAAGCATCCAAAGCATTATAGCTAACATATTAAAAGCGGCACTATCAGTTGTGTCATTAACCATCCTAATAATTTGTTCTTTTCCGTTATACTTTTCTATTACTTTAATAATCTGTTTCATTTCTGAAACTGGTTCTTCTGTATGCAGTAAATATTTGGGATAGCATTTTATAATTCGTCCTGCAACTGTAATCACTCCAACAAAGGTAAATATATATAGATATTCATTCTCACCAGCTTCAATATCCGAAATCTCAATGTCCTCTTCAATCAAATCTGTGAGTGCCTTTTGTTCATCAGATGCCTTTACAACTTTTAACACCCCATACTCCTTAAGGCGCTTAAGGATTCTGATTATCTCGCTTTCATCGCCAATAAAGAGTTTAACGAGTTCTCCTTGAGTGTATCTTTTCTGCTCTCGGATATAGGCTGATTTCAAACTCATTATTCTTCTACTCCATCTACTGAATTCAAGAAAGCATTCCTTATAGACTCGTTAAATATATCTACACCTTTTTCATCAAACGCATCACAAATTGCTGAATATATATTCTTTATGTCACAACCACTGAAAAGTGTAGGACGCTTCTGCTTTGCGGCATCATCAAACAAGTACATAATAACTTTGTTCTTAAACATTCTGCTAAAATTTTCTTCGTCCATCTCTTCACCTTCTGGAAGGTTCTTTATAGAAAGGAAAAAAGGTCCCATCAACTTATCTTCGTTGACTTTACAGTCATTAAGGAGCACATTATTTATCTCTTTTCTTAATATATTCCATTCAACTTTTTTTCTATGCTCCCCTTTTCCAATTGTTACAATTTTTCCTGCAATTTTATCCTCACTATTATTTATGCCAAGATAGTTAAAGTCCCATCTGCGTTTAAAAGCAGTATCCATTGGAAACACTCCTTGATCTGCACTGTTCATAGTTGCCCAAATCAGCATATTATCCGGAATTTTTATTTCAGTATAGTCTTCTGGATTGCCACCAAGCTGGACTGCAAGATAAGTTCTAACATCCTCTGTTGCGTGTATCGGATATTCACTTACATTGAAGCTATCACGGTCAAGAAGCTGAAAAACATCTCCAAATACAGCTGCCACATTTGCTCGGTTAATTTCTTCTATGATAAGAATATATGGCTCAGGATTTCCACTTCTTCCATTTTTAAGCGCCTCAACATACACTCTCATAAAAGGGCCTGGAACAAATTGATAACTAATCGTACCTGATCTATCTGTCACGGGCTTATATGTACCAACAAACTGAGAGTATGTATAATCTGGATGAAAAGTAACACGTTCATATCCACCAATTGTCTCATTTTGTAGCGTAATTTTTCGTTCCTGCTCGAGGGTATAACTTTTTCCTGTTCCAGGTGCTCCAAATATGATTCTATTTGCAGGAAAATTTGTCTTAAGTCCCGTATTATATTTTAGTTCGTTGTCTATTTTAGTCATCCCTTTTCCGTCTAGGTCATAGTAATATTTTCTATATAAGAACTGAAGATTTTCAGGTTCTTTAAATTCATAGCATGTTGTTAGTTTTCCCTCTGACTTCTTTGGTAGAAACTCGTCCTCAAGAAAGCTCATGTGCCAAGCTCCTTTTTTACAATGCACCCATGGAGTATTGTTTAAATCATAGTAGTACTCTCCAAGCTCATCGACAAGCGCTATTAATTCTTCTCCATTCATGATGGTAAAAACTGTATCTTTATTAGTATTAAAGAATTTTATTATTTCCCCAGCCTTCCTCGAAGATGTTGAAGAATCCTCTGAGTAGTATTCCTCCTTAAGCATGTGTGCTAGGTTTTCTCTATTTAGAGAATTGCCTTTTGCAAAATGCTTAAGTGAACCAATTTTAGGCCACCCAATCGCAACAATCCCTTTTTCACGCCATTCACCAGCGATGCTGCGCCCATTATCAATCGAGCTGCCTAGCCTTATAAATTTTTTGGGTTGCTTAAAACAATCAAATAGCGCATCAGAAAACTCATTATCTTCAAGTCCTGATAATCTCTTTACAATGGCTAGTTGTCCTTTTTTACCATAAAACTTTTCACTTGGTTCTATGTCTAAAGCGTATAGAAAATGATCTATCCATTCCTCTGTATAGAAACTTACAAACTTTTCTGGATATAGTATTTGATAATATTTTTGCACCCATACTTTTTTTGCCGTATTCTTAGTTTCTTGATTAAGTACCAAATCTAAATAATCGTAATCTTCTTTAGTATTCAGTTGTGTATTCTCTATGAGTTTAGCACCTTTAACTATCTCATCTCGTATACCCTTACCTAGTTCAAGAGCCTTATCCTCTGTCAGTACTGTGGGTTTATTACCACTTCCTGTAACCCACATTCCATCTTCATTACGCTGAAATAGACCAAATTTATATGTACTGCCTCCAGCTATCCCTCCAAACATGTTTTTTATTTTTTCTTGATTCTCAAGCACATAGCTTAAGCTGCACTCGTTCCCATCTTTTGAGTAAAATAATGATTTTAAGAGCTTCTCATCAGGAATAGCTGCTAGCTTTTCTGGGGCAAACTTATCCAGAAATTCATTGCGCACTGCTTCAACTTCCTCATTGCTATATCTAAAATTAACCCTATTTGTCGAAATATGATTTTTAACAACTTTTGCTGCTTTTCTATACTCTTCTAAACTTTCAGCATTCTCTGTATCAAACCCCAAATTTTGTTGTATATATATATCATTGTTGGTTGTATTTCCATTCAATAACCCTTTTACGTATTTATCCAGGTCAAAATCACTCATCTTTGAGAATTTATCAAATACTTCCTGACGTGAAGCTCTAAGATTTCTTTGATGCCACCCTTTTCTTTGGTTAGGAAAAAGTGGATCAAATTCATCCCTCATGTTTTTCAAATTATTCGGTTTTTCCCCAATTTTTTTCCCTATTTCTTTAAAAGCTTTAGAGAATGTTTTATATCCCAAAACATTTAAACCTTCTTTATCTCTTCTAGAAAGATAGTATGCAATAATTATGCTTTTATTAAGTTCCTGCTCCATTATCGACCTCATATCTTTTGATAAATTAGTGTACGCTGTAGCTAGGTATATACCTAGTCCTAGATTACACCTCATATTAGCTCTTATCAAGATAGTACTGCACTTAACAGATATTCAAGCATTCATTATAAATATTAAAAATATTGCAAAAAAAAATAATATAGTGATATTATAAAATTGTATGACAATAGTATATAGAGTAGAAGGAATAAGATATGACCTATTCTAATGGAGAAAAATCACAACATGGGAAAAATGCTCAATTAAGTATATATGAGCTTTTGTCTTCATGCCTTGAAAAAAATTATATATCTCGTATCATATCACCATATAGGGCGGGCAGAACAGGGTATTCTAATACTGAACAGTTTTATGCACCTTTTATGATTGATTTCCCTAATGGTGAATCATGGCTCTTATACTCTACTACGTCTATGCGTACAGACAGAGTTAAAGGGCAACAATGGGACACCTACAATTTAAAGGAAATTAACCCCAATATAACAAGCGCATTTCTTGTATATTCTGATTGCAAGAATTTAGTTGAAACTTCTAATTTTGAAAAGCAGAACATAAAATATACTACCAACGAGGAATACTCTGCAATTGATGCAATCATAAGCCAAGACACTCTTTATAACTTAATTGAGGTTAAGGCCCATGAATCAGTATCATTGGGTAGACTAAAGGATATTCAAGGAAGAAATTTTGAGGATAGAATTGCACTTTGTCTGTCTAATAAAGACAACTTATCCATTTTTAATAATAATGGAAAAACATTAACCGGTCTTTATTACAATTTTTTTGAAACAATCATATCAAATTTAGATATTTCTCCTGGCGAAGTGTATTCAATATTTGCAACGACTGACAAAAATAAAATTGGAAAACTTCCTTCTGGCGGAAATCCGAAAACTGATATACTGGTGAATATATGTTTTTATAGCGGTATTACCAAATCAATATCTATCAGTTGCAAACGTTCTAGTGCGAACAGGGTTAGTGTGCATGAATATTCTGCAGATTCTTTTTCTGAAGTTTTAGACATAAATAATACTGCTTTATCATCATTACTGCATGAATTTCAGAATAACCCAACACTAGGATCTTTTGGTGCTACAAATACCACTGCCTTAACGGAAGCTCTAAAGCCTTATAATGACAAGCTAGCAAAGTGGGCTTTAGCTGGAACCTTTGGATATGGAGATGAAAATTCACAGTGGGCATCTCATATTCTTACATATGACAACAACGATAACTCAATTTCATTCTATTCAATAAATGAATATCTTGATAAGCTAAATCGTTCGAAAATCCACGGCAACTTCGGGACAATTTTTTCTTGGACTTATCCTTCAAAGAAGCGAGGCAAAAGTATTCAATTAAAATGCCCTCTACTTAAATAGTTCAAAACTAAAATATCATAACTACTTTACAATATTTAGAGAATCATAATACTTTTTCTTCATTGCACTAGCGACTTCTTTCATCATTGGAACTGCCACGGAATTACCAAACTGCCTGTACATCTGTGTTCTAGAAACTGGTACTATGAAATTATCAGGAAATCCCATCAGCCTTTTTAATTCAAGTTCGCTGAACATTCTAATACCTGTCTCACCATCTTTTACAAAAGTTCCTGTTAAGCGTTGAATTTTATGATAGCTTGCACATAGTGTATTAACTTGACACGTTGAATTAAAATCAACAAGTTGTGGTCTTCCATCATCTTTTTTAAATAGGTAGCTTTCCTGAAGATGTTCTGACACAGAATATCCTGAAGGATTGTGCTCCAATATTGAGTTTATCGGAACTTTCTTAGACGGATTACCATTCGGAAATTCAAATTCATTTACTCCTAAATCATCTCTAAATCCTACAATGACTACTCTTTCTCGTCTTTGAGGTAAACCAAAATTTTGAGCGTCTAGGACTTTGTAAAAAATCGAATAATCCAATTCATTTAGATTCTTCATAATAATCCTAAAGGTATTGCCTTTATCATTTGTTAACAAGCCTTTTACGTTTTCAAGTAAAAACATTTTTGGTCGTTTTTTCTTCAGTATCCTTAATACATCAAAGAAAAGTGTTCCTTGTGTTTCATGCGCAAATCCTTCTCGTCTGCCAATATTACTAAATGGTTGGCAAGGAAAACCCGCCAATAAAACATCATGCTCAGGAATGTCAGCTTCGTCGATTTTTGTAATGTCTCCCTCTGGCACTTCTCCATAATTTGCTTCATATGTCTTAGCAGCATATTTATCCCATTCTGAGCTAAAAACGCATTTTGTATCACTATCTTCAAATCCTTTTCTTATACCACCTATACCAGCGAAGAGATCGATAAAAGTTAGCTCTTTGCTTTTTTTATATGCTCCACTGTACGATAGATGATTACGGTCTGATACACGGTAGGCATTTTTATAAGATAAAGAGTTAATGCCCATTTCAATTAGTTTAATACACCTTTGGCTAAATGTTGTTTCACCATCTAAAAACAGACTTTCATCCATTATCTCTGAATAAAAATCATCTGTTATATAAATATTCCTATTCTTCTTTTTTTTAGAATCTGGAACAGCTTTTCTACCTGCTCCTTCTCTATTTCCTCCGCGCATTTATACCCTCCTTAATACTAAGGATAATTGTATCACTAGGTATTTGATTTATCAACTTTTAATTTCAAATTAAAATCCGGTATAATATTCAGATTATAAATAGCAAACCGTAACTATATCTATAAGGCATGATGTATAGTTGCACATTCAGATTCAATTTACATCATTTTAAACTATTTAATCTATTCAACTTGCAATACACTATTAATTAAATATTTGCAAAAGAAAGAACCGTTGATTTTTCAACGGTTCTAGTTATTTTGGTGGAGGCGGTGGGATTTGAACCCACGTCCAAGAGCATTTCCGAAGGACTTTCTCCGAGCGCAGCTGATACTTTAGAATTCGCTCATGTGGCGTCACGTCAGCAGACTACACAATCACTATCCCGTTGTTCCCTTACGCTACCGGGAGCTCACGCAAGGTTTTCCTGCATAATCGACGCCAGATCCGTTACCTGCAGGTGAATACCGGTTGACGCGCGATGCTGAACTAAGCAGCTAGTGCGAAATTGTTATTCTGTTTAGCGTTTGAATTTAACCGCCGCTTTTTACGTGGCTCGGCTCCACGGCTCGCTTATCCTTGTTCCACACTCCTGTCGAAACCTGACGCCCCCATAGCTTATACAGATTCCAAGTATGGCATTTGTATTGTATTTATTTGATTTTAGATTAGCATTTTGCTATAACCATAATCTCACTACTTGCGCAGGCTATCCTTGATAGCCCTATCCATCTTGCGATTAGCCTCCTTCTTGGCGATAGACTCACGCTTGTCGTAATTCTTCTTGCCTCGGCAGAGACCAATCTCTACTTTGCAGTAACCTGCTTCATTTATATATACATTGAGAGGAATGAGTGTCAGACCGTCAGTCTTAATCTGGCCTGCCAGCTTGAAAATCTCACGCTTATGCATCAGCAGCTTGCGTTCGCGAAGTGGCTCTACGTTGAAGCGGTTACCCTGCTCATACGGTGAGATGTGCATGCCCAAGATGGTGATTTCGCCGTTATAAATGTGCGCATAGCTCTCCTTGATGCTAACGCGGCCAGCACGAACAGACTTAATCTCGGTTCCCGTGAGCGCGATGCCCGCCTCGTAGGTCTCCTCGACAAAGTAATCATGCCTTGCCTTTTTATTATTAGCTACTACCTTCCTGCTTCTTGCCATGCCTTCCTCTTATAGTTTTTTATTATAGTTTCCTTATCTTGGTAAATGGGAACAGCCTCAAAACTGCCCGTCCCTTAATCGCATCTTTCTTGACGCAGCCAACCTCGCTATATCTGCTGTCTATGCTGACTACCCTATTATCACCCATCACGAAGTACTCACCTTTTGGTACCTTGAAATTGTTCACAGAACCTGTTGTATAGCCGTCTTTGAGGTAACTTTCATCGTATTCCTTGTCATTTATATAGACCTTACCATCATTGATAGTTATCTTGTCGCCGGGGAGTCCAATTACGCGCTTTATCAGGAGCTTATTCTTGCCATTCTCATCCTGCAGCTCAGACTTAAAGATGACGATATCACCGCGCTTTGGCTCCTTGTCACCTGAGTAGGCCCTCCTGTACATGATGATGTAATCATTTGGATTAAGCGTATCCTGCATCGAGGTCTGCTTCACTATTGTCGGTCTGACGAACGATATAACTACTGCCGCGAGTATAGCAGCTAAAAGAATCTCCTTGATTAAACTCTTTGTAAAATCACTCATTGTTAACGTTCCTCCTTCTAGCGGCTAGCTCCAGTCCATTTATTATTCTCTCAAATTCCTCTGGCAAATCCACCTTTATCGACTGCCCTGTGAGCCTCTCCAGCGGACCCACGCCCTCCTTGAAGGTTATCCGGCAGCTGTGCAGCAGCTGCGTGCTGAGACCGAATCTCTGCTTCAGTCTTCGGTTCACATCAGCAGCTCTACCTCTAGCGTACTTTACGTCCCCTATTACAGGATGTCCGACCGACGCCATATGCGCTCTAATCTGGTGAGTCCTTCCCGTCACGAGCCTGATCTCAACGAGCGTAAAATCACCGATCCTGCGCACAGGTCTTGCGATAGTCTCTATCTCCCGGCCTCTGCTGTCACCTGTATCCAAAATCCTTACGGTGTTGGTGTTCTGGTCCTTGATAAGCCTACCCTTTAGGTCGATTTCCTTTTCGAGATGCCCATACACGATGGTCATATAGAACTTATCAACCTTATCCTCGCGAATCATCTCACCGAGAGCTTTCAGCGAAGCACTATTCTTGCCGAACAGTACCGCACCTGTCGTGTTGCGGTCAAGGCGATTTGCGGGCGCAGGTGTAAAAACCTTCTCCCGAGGATTATAATCACCCGTCTCTATAAGGTAATCCTTAACTTGGTTAGCCAGATGGTTCTTCTTCTCTCTTTTGTCACCATGAGTCAGTAACCCAAACGGCTTGTCGGCAACTAAGATATCCTCATCTTCGTAAACGATTTTGAAATTGCGTCTCACCTTAGGTCTCTTGTCATTCCTAGCTGGAGCGCTCCACTCTTCGAGCAGGACGTCGCTGATATAAAGTGTCAGAACGTCTCCCTCAGCGAGCATATAATTATTGCCTTCGCGCTTACCATTAACCTTTACATCCTTGCGAATAACCTTGTAAATGGTGCTAAGAGTCGCCTTCGAAAGGTATCTGCGCATGAATTTGTCGAGGCGTCTACCCGCGTCGTTAGAATTTATCTCAATTTGCTTCATTTATATCTGCTTTCTATCTAAATCGTACCGTATATTGTACCATGCAAATGGCTTATTAACAAGGTGTCGGAGTGCTTCTATTGTTTGCAATCGTTAGCAAAAAAATGTATAATTTTCTGTAAAGTTGCGTCTGGTGGCGCAGCATGAAGGAGAATTTAGAATGAAGAATTTTAAGGATCTATTTCATAACACCAATGACATTATAATTGCACTTGTAATCGTCATGATGGCAGCAGGAGTTATAGTGTGGCGCTTCAATGTAATTATGAAATACCCACAGGTTCTTGCAAGTCAGTCAAGCCGCAAGCAGTCCGAGGAAACTCTGAACTCCGCTTCCACTCTCAAGTATGGAAGTGCGTTTAAGAATGGTGCTCTCAAGAAGGACGTGAGTGTCACGATAAATGGCAGTGGTGAGGCTGATGTATCCGATCTTATCGACAAGAATCTTTTCACAGATTACAAGCAATTTACTGCAGATGTGAAGGCTCAGGGACACGAAGTGTCAGACATCGATGCGGGTACTTACTCATTTAAGAAAGGGGCGTCTGTCGAGTCGGTAATTTCAGACTTGGTAGGCTAATATATAGGAGAAAATCAATGCTTGATAAATACAACCTAACGATGCTGACTGATTTCTACGAAATCACTATGGCCAACGGCTATTTCCATTCTGGTGTTCGCGACTACGAGGCTTGCTTCGACATGTTCTTCCGCAGAGTTCCCGATCAGGGCGGATATGCGATTATGGCGGGGCTCGAGCAGGTCATCGAGTATCTCAAGAATCTGCATTTTACAGAGGAAGACATTGAATATCTGCGTTCAAAGGGGATTTTCAGCGAAGAGTTTCTAGACTACCTGCGCGACTTCAAATTCACTTGTGATGTATGGGCTGTTCCCGAGGGTACTCCGATATTCCCTCACGAACCGATTATCACGGTGACTGGTCCGCTGATTCAGGCGCAGTTTGTTGAGACATTTATACTTCTAACTATCAACCACCAGAGTCTAGTTGCCACCAAGGCAAGCAGAGTCGTAAGAGCAGCTCAGGGTAGACCTGTTATGGAGTTCGGTTCCAGAAGAGCACAGGGTGCATCTGGTGCGATATACGGCGCGAGAGCTGCCTATATCGGAGGCTGTGCTGGTACCGCTTGCGCAATTGCAGATAGAGACTACGGTGTTGCGGCGCTCGGAACTATGGCACATAGCTGGGTGCAGACATTTGACAGCGAATACGAAGCATTTAAGGAATATGCGAGAATCTATCCTGACAACGCAGTTCTGCTGATAGATACATACAACGTTCTAAAGTCTGGGCTTCCTAATGCCATCAAGGTATTTAAAGAGATGAAGCCTGCCAAGATGGGCGTTAGAATCGACAGCGGCGATATCTCATACCTCACAAAGAAGACTAGGGAGATACTCGATGCCAACGGCCTCGAGGACTGTGCTATAGTAGTTTCCAATTCTCTTGACGAGTGGCTAATCAGAGATATCATCCTCGAGGGGGCTAAGGTTAACTCATTTGGTGTTGGCGAGCGCCTAATCACGGCTAAGTCTGAACCTGTATTTGGCGGAGTGTACAAGCTCGCTGCCATCGAACATAACGGTGTGATGATTCCTAAGATGAAGATATCAGAAAATGTTGAGAAGATTACAAACCCTGGTTTCAAGAAGGTTTACAGGTTTTTCGACAACGAGACTGGTAAGGTCATGGGCGACCTCATCGCGCTCCACGACGAAGAGGCTCCAACGAGAGATGGCGTTGAGATATTCGATCCTAATGCTATCTGGAAACGCAAGAGGCTGACCAACTTCACGGTTAAGGAGCTGATGGTAAAGGTTTTCGACAAGGGCGATTGCGTATACGATTCCCCAGACCTCGAGAGCATACGCTCATATTGCATGGAGCAAATTGAGACTCTGTGGAGCGAGATGCTTAGATTTGAAAATCCTCAGACATACTACGTTGACCTATCCAAGAAGCTCTGGAACATGAAGCATGAGCTACTCAGTAAATACAACGAGTTGCCTGCAGAAAAGTAAAATTTAGAGCTACATAATTTAAAGAATTGAAGAGGCTGAACCTTAGCTTAATTAGCTGGTTCAGCCTCTTTTTAGTTGATTCTGTATACACCTTGTCATATGCATTTGCAGAGAATATTAAAAAGCATATGCTACAGTTAGTACTGATTCTGAGCAGCGATATTATCTAATAGATGTACTCCTCGGTTAACTGTGATTTTCTAACCATATCGCCATAGAGTTTCGAGCTCTTAATAAGCTCCTCGTGCTTGCCAGCACTAACAACTTTGCCATCATCCATTACCACAATCTTGTCAGCCTTCTCAATCGATTTCATCCTGTGAGATACGATTATTACAGTCTTGTTTTCGATTAATTTGTTAATGCTATTTTGAATCTCCATCTCATTTTCGACATCGAGCGATGCTGATATCTCATCGAGAAGTATTATAGGCGCATCCTTCAGAAATGCCCTCGCTATAGATATACGCTGCCTCTCCCCACCCGAGAGTTTGGATCCGTTTTCGCCAATCTGGGTTTCGTAACCATCTGGCATTTTCGCTACTATCTCATCGACATTAGCAAGCTTCGCAGCTGCCAAAACCTCTTCATCGGTAGCATCCTTGCGCCCTAGCCTGATATTCTCCATTACGCTCGTATTAAAGAGCTCAACGTTCTGAAATACGATAGATATCTTGCTGAACAGCGATGCTGTACTGATAGATTTTATATCCTCTCCGCCGACAGTGACTTCACCTTTATCGTAATCATATAGACGCGAGAGCAACCTAAGCACGGTAGTCTTTCCGCACCCTGAAGGACCTACTATAGCCGTAACAGCATTCTGATTTGCTGTAAAGCTAACCCCATTTATAACCTTATTGTCACCATATTGAAATTCTACGTCATTAAAGCAGATGTCAAACTTCTGCACTTCCTTATCTATACCAGGCTGCACTTCCTCATCCATAAGATCCCGAATTCTGTCATAACTATCCTCGAAGAAAAACATCGCGGCGATGAACTCGGAGAGCGAAGCATATTGATGAGATATAGTAGTTACTGCCATGAGATATCCCACGTAGTACAGAAGGCTTACAGAACCTTTTGCGTAAAGAGTTGCTCCGATTACAGCTACTAGCACTGGTCCAAGCAGCGGAACTACACGCAAAACTGTAGCACTTATCGCCATTGTAAATTCTGCGGCAGTATGTATTTTCTCAGTGCTTTCTATCTTAGAAGTTACATCGCGTCTCACTTCATCCTGCATGGAATAGCTCTTAATTTCCTGCTGCATTTCGAATGCATCTTGGAACGCATTGGCATTGTCGAGAAGCTGCTTGTAATATACCTTGACTTTCCTGGTCTGGAAATTCTTGAATACAAACATAAGTGCTATCCCCATCCAGATAGGCATGACCACTGCAAGCCCTAAAGCAAGATTCCCGATACACATCATGATGCTTATAATCGCAAAGAACACCACGAATCCTATAAATTCCGGCACAGCATGAGATATAGCCATCTCTATATTGCTTACATCCATCATAATCGTCTGCGAGAGATCGGACAAGTTATGTGTTGAGAAATACGAAAGCGGTAGCTCCTTGATTTTCTTCGCGAGCTCAATGCGGAGATTTACGCTCTCCTCGTAAGTGACATCGTAAGTGAGCTTGTATTCCCTAGCTGTTGCTAGATACATAAGAATGGCAATTACAGCTATGATTCCGATATAGTGCGCTATTGGCTTTAGAGTACTATTTATCATATCATTCAGAAAAATGAACACGAGCATAGGCGGAAACATGAAGGTCACATACTTGAAGAACGAAGCTCTCGACGCTCTCATCATGTTGTCAATCCCTTTGTCTGTAAGCGAAAAATGTCTCTGTAATTTTCGTTTCATTATGATAGCCTCCATTCGTTAGCCTGGTTGTATAGATTCTGCAGATTCTTGTACTTGCTATCCTTTGCGATAAGTTCATCATGAGAACCACGTTCAGTGACTTTTCCGTCCTCTACAACCAATATCTCATCTACATTCCTGATACTTGAAAGCCTGTGCGCTATCATGATTACTGTCTTACCTTCCATTAACTTCGAAAAAGCCTGCTGCATCTCATACTCATTTTCCGGGTCGCTGGCAGCACTCGCCTCATCGAGGATTATTATCGGAGCGTCCTTTAGAATTGCCCTAGCTATTGCAATCCTCTGCGTCTCACCGCCAGATAGATGAACCCCTTTTGCTCCTATTATCGTATCCTCGCGCGTTTCAAACTTATCAAGAATACTTCCGCACATTGCAAGGTCAAGCGCTTTTATAACTTCTTCACGTGATGCATCAGGTCTTCCAATTTTTACATTTTCATAGATGCTGGTTT
The DNA here is from genome assembly GCF_938028775.1 of Mogibacterium diversum. Lineage (GTDB taxonomy): Bacteria > Bacillota > Clostridia > Peptostreptococcales > Anaerovoracaceae > Mogibacterium > Mogibacterium diversum_A. The sequence goes on along the minus strand of NZ_CALIZG010000012.1, from coordinate 51,722 downwards.
TAAATAGCTTAGCATTTTGGAATACGAAGGCAATTTCATGCTCCAGTGTCTCTCTCTTATACTTTGGGATGTCCAATCCACCGATTTTTAGTTCCCCACTAGATACCGGGTAGAAGCCAGAAATTAGCTTGGCTATAGTGGATTTGCCACTACCAGATGATCCCACAAGAGCATATTTCTTACCGCTCTCAAGTTTAAGACTGAAGTCTGTTAGAACATCTACACCCTCTTCATATCTAAATGTAACTCTTTCAAACTCTATATCATGATTTGCCATTTCTGAGACATCTCCATGTGCTAGCTTGTTCTTATCCATCTCGTCAAATAGCGATTCCAGCTTGCTGATTGCATCGTTAGCCATCTCAAAATTCTTACTGAAAAACATGACCTTCATAAAGGCACTCATCAGAAGCCCCGAAAAAGCTGCGAAGAACACAACCAGGCTGATTGTCTCACTAGCTTGTGGTGATATTGGCATCGCGATATATGCAACCGGTACAATTAGTGCTGATAGAGAAAGCATGCACACCTGAAATATAACGTATGGTCTTCTACACATCTGGCATTCCTTGTTAACAACCTCAGAGTATCTGATTATCGACTTGTACAGACGCTCAAATGATTCAATAACCATATTAAATATCTTGATTACCTGTATGCCGCGCACATACTCGACCGTCTCCGAGTTAATATCGTCTAGTGCACCCATGTACTCTTTCATCATATCTGAGTCAGAATACATGAATTTAAAGCAGATGCTCGCCGCAATTACCGCCGCAACAATCAGGATACCTACGTACTTACTCACCATGAACGAGAGTACCAGCAGGCATATAGGGAACAGCACTGCATTTACGGAATCAGGCAGTATATGCGCTACTATTGTGTGCGTATTTCCTGAATTGTCATCTATAATTTTTCTAGTCTTTCCAGATGAGTTCATGTCGAAGAACGAGAACGATCCGTCGAGAAGAGCATTTAGCCCCTTCTTCTTCATGTTCGTTTCCAGTCTGAAAGCAAATAGATGGCTACACATGAGCGCTGCGATATACGTGAACATGTATAGGATTGTCGTTGCAAATATCAGATACGACAGCTTGCTAATCCTCGAATAGTCTGCATCTACTGTTATCTCATGAAGCATTTTCCATAGAAAATAATACGGAATGAACGACAGAATCGTCGCTACGGCAGATAGTAGCAAAGCTGCTACCATGCATCCTTTACGGTCTTCCGCATAGCTAAATAGTTTTTTAAATACACACATTCTAAGCCTCCTTAAAGTGCTTTCTGAGTATCAGATATCCGAGATAAGCTCCTATCACCGCCATCACGAATACAACAGCTGTCGATATCACGCCCCACGTGCCTGCGGTATACTTGATGTAATTGTTCATCTCAGCTTCAGTTTGCCCTTTCTGCATCCAATAGCTTTTGTATCGGCTGACAAAGAAGCTTGCAGGGATAATTGCACCCCAAGCCTGTCCTACGTGCAGAACTCCAGATGCGATAGCAACCCTGTGAGGACTAACCTCTTTACCTTTCCTTGAAGCGATGAAGTCGGCAATTATAGCCATACCAATTGACGTTATATACCATGGTATATAACCGCCACCCATAAGTGTAAAGCACGCCATAACGAGCACCGTCATAATCGTGTACTGCCACATCTTACCGAGCTTCTTTGCCATAAAATATATGACGGTTCCAGAGAAAATAGCGCATATCCCCGGGCTTACCGAGTGTCCGAGTGCTCCAAGCGGGGTGATTACGAGCATCGATACCATGTAGATAATCATGTACACGGCTGTCAGCAGCGCAATGAGTATAAAATCCTTAGTCTTAAGCTTATTATTCATAAAAAGCCTCCATTTCTTCAAAAGTTTTATTTAACTGACTTATGTTATCCTCGTCCAAATAAAAATTTCCCCTTATACGCCCATCCTCGAGATAGAAAATTCTATCTGAAATGTTTCTTATAAACTCATAATCATGAGAGATAATTATGATAGTGTGGTTTCGCTTCATCGATTCAAGTTGATCTACAACACGATGCATCGACCTTTTGTCGAGACCGCTAGTCGGTTCGTCTAGGATTATTACCTTGTTTTGACTCACCCTGCTTATCGCCATCTGTAATCGCTGCTTCTGACCACCGCTAAGGCTGTACGGATGAGCATCTCTAAATTCATATAGATTTAGAGCTTTCAGTGCTTCAGTATTGAGTTCTTCATCCCTACTGCTGATCTCAAGTTCCTTTATGCAAGATGCTCCAAACAGCTGATAATCCGCATCCTGCATTATATACAGAGCCTGACCTTCAGTCTCAACGATGCCATCATCTGGTTTAACGACGAGAGAGATGAGTCTAGCAAGTGTGGTCTTACCTGCACCATTTACCCCTACGATGGTTGAGATTTCACCGCGCCTAAACTCAGCACTCACCCCTTGCAGGATTCCCTTGTAAGAAACGTTCTCTATTCTTACATCTACAGGGCCTGCCCTTGCGATTAGTCTGCTTTCATATTTCTCGTCAAAGAGCTTTACAGCTCTCGCCGCGTAATCACTACTGAAGTAAGCCTCTTCACTTTCATACTCCGTTACCGTATTATCGTTAAGAAGCAGCACCTTGTCTACAAGTCCACGCAGATAGAAACATCGATGGTCTGCTACTAGCACGGTAATCCCCTCACTCTTCAGTTCTTCAATCTGCCTTCTTAACCTCATAGCGTTTCCGTAGTCGAGATTTGCAGACGGTTCATCGAATATCACTATATGAGGATTCATAATCAGGGCTGACATCAGTGCTAGCATCTGCCTTTCTCCAGAGGAAAGTTCATAGATATCTCTATCGAGAAGGTACTCTAGCTTATATTTCTTAACCAAAGCCTTAAGCCGTCGCTCCATCTCCGGCTTCGATACGCCGAAATTCTCCATCGCAAATACGAGCTCCGCAGTCGTATTAGTTGTAAAGAATTGACTCCTCGGATTTTGAAATACATTTCCGATAAGCATGCTTCGCTCGGTCATCGTCACGCTACTTTTCCCGCCTATAAGCAGTTCTCCGCGTAGCTTCCCGTCTATAATCTCTGGAATAAGGCCGTTTATTACATTGATTAATGTGGATTTTCCTGAGCCACTAAGTCCGGAGATAAATACTATGCTACCTTCTGCAATTGAAAAGTTCACATCTTCAAGTACGGGTATATGCTCACCTTCATAAGCGAATGTCAGATTTCTCGCCTCCATGACATCCTTCATATTAAGCCTCCGATGATTAAGACCATTCCTACTCCTCCGATTGCAAACATCATGTAATCCACTCCATGAAATCGATTATCAAAATAGCTCGTCCGCTTCTCCTCTGTAGCAATCCCTTTCGTGAGCCCTGCTGCTGTCAGCTCTGCGCTTAAGCTCTCGCATCTAAAAAGCTGTGGTACGAGCAAGTACTCGAAGGTCCTTAATGGATATTTAACCGAGAATTCAACTCCTCTGATATTCATAGCTTGCTTGATTATGCGAAATTCTCTTCTAAAAGTCGGAATATACCTGATAGTGATAGTAAGTCCGATGATAAATATCTTTGGCAGATGTAGTCTCTGCAGAGCAGAGAGTATTTCCGATGAATTATAATCGGTGACTATCAATACCGCGATTAGTATGCACGGTGTAAAGTAGACAGTCATGTTGATCATCATTCCCAAAATGCTACTCTTAATATAGAAGCTATTTAAAAGGATAAGCAGAACCCCTACCCCTACCCATATAAGAGTCTTAAGAGCAGTCTTATATCTGCGAGCGATGAGTAACGCCGTATACCCTAGACATAGTCCGATGATTATGCTTTTATCAGTGGGGAAGAACATCGTTACAACTGGAAGAACTGCATTGATGATAATTAATGTAAGCGGGTTAATCTTTCTTCGGTTAAGATGTCTCCCATCCTCATTATTCACCTGTTCTGCTAAAGTAAGTTCAGTCATCATTATCTCCTGAAACATTAATGTTCTCTTTCATGCTATACATAATGAGGGAAAGAATACTGTAAAATTTAGTTAGTACTATCTAACTCAAATGCATGTGGGTACTGAAACAAAAGTAACATACACGAGTTTTGATTTGCAGTAAGTTAGATTAGACTAACTACAGTATTAGTATATTCTTGTTCGAATAATAATGCAATATTATTCGAATTAAGTTTACCATTTAGATTTATAATCAAACGATATCAATCTATCTTATATCGTTTAATTGTTTGCTAGCTAATTTCGAAAATTTGTACACTCTCTATAAACGTTTAATTTTCAATGCATCTGAGCTTTTTTAATGCTTTTTTGTATTGTTTAAATTTTAAAAATACCAAAAATATGTTGTGATTTTTAATAAAACATGCTATGCTCTTTATTAAATTTATACAAATTATTTGAAAAAGGGGACAAAAAATGGATAAGAAATTCACTATGAAGGAATATGTAGTTCTAGCCTCACTCCTCTTCGGACTATTCTTCGGAGCAGGTAATCTGATATTCCCAGCACTCATGGGACAGATGGCAGGCAGTCACACAGCAGCGGCAACTTTCGGGTTCATCATTACAGGAGTAGGATTGCCATTGCTCGGTATTATTGCGATTTCCTTATCACGTAGTGAGGGTCTCTATGACCTAGGATGCAAGGTGTCGAGACCGTACAGCTTGTTCTTTACGTGTCTACTATACCTTACTATAGGACCGTTCTTCGCGCTTCCTAGAACCGCAACTGTACCTTACTCTGTCGGAGTAGTTCCTGTGGTTGGTAAGGACTCTCCAGTTGTACTTGGAGTTTTCTCCCTGTGCTTCTTCGCAGTAGTTCTATTCTTTGCGTTAAGACCGTCGAACATCCTTACTAACGTTGGTAAGGTTCTCAACCCACTATTCCTCGCATTCCTTGCGGTTCTAGTCGTTATGTGCTTCGTTAAGCCGATGGGTTCTGTTTCAAGCGCTGCTCCAACAGGAGAGTACGTTGCTCACCCATTCTTCAGAGGATTCCTCGAAGGATATAACACAATGGATGCTCTTGCATCACTTGCATTTGGAATCATCATAATCAATGCAGTTAGAAATCTAGGTGTAAAAGAGCCTAAGAACATAGCTAAGTCCACAGCACTTGCTGGTGTAGGATGCGCGCTCCTTATGGCTGTTATCTACCTAGCTCTAGTAGTTGCAGGTGCTCAGTCAAGAGGAATATTCGAAGTACAGCCAGATGGCGGAACACTTCTCAACAAGCTCGCTAGCCACTACTTTGGCGGTGTAGGCGGAGTATTCCTAGCTTTAATGATCACACTTGCGTGTCTCAAGACCGCTATCGGACTTGTAACTGCATGTGCAGAGACATTTGGCGAGATGTTCCCTAACAAGCTTTCGTACAAGGCTTGGGCGGTAGTATTCACACTCATCTCGTTCACATTTGCAAACTTTGGACTGGTTAAGATAATCGCTTACTCGATACCAGTACTGATGTTCTTATATCCGCTAACTATCGTTATCATACTGGTCAGCCTCATCGGTGGACTGTTCAACTATCATTCAACAGTTTACAGATGGTCTATCGGATTCACTATGGTACCTGCTTTATTTGACGGTATAAAGAGTTTACCTCCAGCAACCGTTTCAGCACTTCACCTAGAAGGATTCATAAAGTCAGTTGGTGGTTTCCTACCACTGTCTGATATCGGAATGGACTGGGTTGTACCTGCTGTAGTTGGATTCGTAGTAGGACTTGTGCTTTATGCACTGAAGTCAGATAAGGGTCAAGCAGCAGCTTAATCTAATTCATATTAACTTAACAGCAAAACAAAACTCCCTTTGAGGTTATCCTTCAAAGGGAGTTTTTATATCTCGTTCACTTAACTAATTGTTTTCTTGGCAGAGGCTTACTTATCGAACTTTCTCTTTAAATACATCTCATATAGCTTATAGATAATTCCGTAAATCACCCCTGCAACTGGCCATATAATCCATGTCTTATTCCAATAACCTAGTAAAAATCCTGGTATTAGGTATATGAATGCTACAGCAATCCAGTAAATACCGGCAAATGGCTCCATCTTCTGCTCAACACGCTTGTGCTCCGGTGTATAATCATCTTCTTGGAAAAGCTTACTATAGCCACTACTTATTATTCCCACTTTTACGAACATATATACTGCAGCCGCAACCATAACCAGCATAATCGGTGCCGAAATTTTCGCTAGACCAGAAGCATATTTATCGCTATCATCAAAGAGAATACTTGGCAGAGCTCCGACTATACAAAGGAATACGCCTCCTGCTATTCGCTGTCCCATAAACTGTCTAAACGGCTCATATTTACGCTTAAAGGCTGCCTCAACTCCATATCCAAGCTTTATATGTTCTTTTGACAGATATTCATATTTCGACATACCGAAGCCCGATATCACGCATAACGCAACGCCTGCACCGATCAGCAAGCATAACACAGCTATTGATAGACGCTCAAGCATATCGCCATCATTTGCTCTTCCCATCGCTTCGACTATGAGGTTTGGTACCGGAGATAGAATAAACAGTGACACAGCCCCGGCAATTCTTGCCGCATGCTTTTCTGTATCAGCCATATAATCATTGGCTTCTTCAAGCGATACAGTCCTAATGTGATTGTCATTATCTGTTCCTATATCTGTAGTGCTAGCGACTTTTGAACTTTCTGGCAAATCCATCTCATCCTTAAGAAGATAGTCTACCGACACTCCGAACACTTCGCTCAGTTTAATTATCTTCTGTATATCTGGCATCGAGGCTGCAGATTCCCATTTAGATACGGACTGTCTCGATACACCTACTAGATCAGCCAGCTCTTCCTGACTCCAACCATACTGCTTGCGTAGGCTCATTATCTTTTCTGAAATTATCATAATACCCTCCTATTGACTCCATACTATATTATAGATATGAAGCCTTTAAATTTCCAAATCCATTAGAACTTCTTTAGAGTTTCTTTCTCATTTTCAATTTTCACTTCATAGAGCAGCTGCGTTCTATGGTTTTATTTTATGGTAGCGATATCACCATCACCACCAACTACACTTGGAAATTTGTCAACTCACGGTTGCAACCAGCGGTTACTTCACTGTATTATACACTAAAATTCGTATTTTTGAGAGATTTCGTTATTACGACAAAGACTCTCGCCCTTTCGGACGAGAGTCTTTATAATGTTCTTATGTACTTGTAAAATCAAATATATTTAGCAGACTTTTCTTTACTGAAATAGTCCTTTGTAAGCCTGATGACCGTACCTGATAAGAGTAGGACTGCGATTAAGTTTGGAATTACCATCAGTCCGTTAAACGTGTCGGCGATGTTCCAAATCAGCCCGAGGTCCATAGTTGCTCCGACAATTGCCACTAGCGAATAAACAACGATGAATGGCTTTATTGCACCTTTTCCTAACAAGAATTCTATACATCTAGAACCGTACAATCCCCAACCTAATATTGTCGAGAAAGCAAAGCAGCAAAGCGCTACGGCCAACATTACTGAAACCCAGCCTCCAAATGTCGCTGTGAATCCTGAGATGGTGAGCTCTGCACCTGCGGTCTTACCATAATTGATCTTCACCCCACTACAGAGAATTACGAGGGCCGTAATCGTGCAGATTACGATTGTGTCTGCAAATACCTCGAATATTCCCCATAATCCCTGCTGCACAGGGTGATCCACTTCAGCTGAAGAGTGAGCGATTGAACCAGTACCAAGACCTGCTTCATTTGAGAATATACCTCTCGAAACACCTCTCCTCATAGCTATAAACATAGAGCCCACAACACCGCCTGTTATAGCCCTTGGTGCAAACGCACCTTCAAATATATCTCTGAAAACGCCTGGAACATTCTTGTAATTCAGAATAACTACTAGAAGTCCAAAGATTATGTAGTAAAGCGCCATGAATGGAACTAGCTTCTCCGTTACACGCCCGATACGTTTTATTCCTCCGATTAGTATAACCAGAACAAGCAGTGTAATAGCTATGCCGATACCGAGGTTGACCCCCGATGGAAGACCATGCTTAAATGCACCTGTCGATGTTAATGCTGAATCGATAGCTGTCGTAATAGTGTTAACCTGAGTTGCGTTACCTGTGCCGAATACCGTAAGCACTCCAAATGTCGAGTACAAAATCGCTAACCAGCTCCATCTCTTGCTGAGACCATTCTTTATGTAATACATAGGGCCGCCAACCCAGTCTCCATGATTATTACGCTCTCTAAAGTGTACCGCTAGCGTAACCTCAGCGAACTTTGTGCACATACCTAGAAGTGCAGAGAGCCACATCCAGAAAACAGCTCCTGGTCCGCCTAAAGCGATAGCTCCCGCAACACCCGCAATGTTACCAGTTCCAACGGTTCCCGCCAGCGCGGTACATACGGACTGGAATGAAGTAAGCGCTCCATCTCCCGCTTCCTTTTTATCGAACATAGCACCGAAAGTGTGCTTAAGTGTATATCCGAATTTTCTGAACTGAATAAAACGCGTGCTGAGCGTCAGCCAAATTCCGACTACCAAAATCCAGCTCATCGAGGGCACACCCCAAATGAATGCATTAATCATGTCGTTGTAAGAAACAATCGTTTTAAGCATAAAAAACTCCTTATAGTAATATAAAATACATGTTCTGATTCTAAAGCATCAAGGTCTATTCTGCAATAGTATTTAGTAAAAGTTAATAAAATAATAAAGATTTCATTGTGAAATTAAACAATCTTATTGATAATATCAGTATTTTTTATTGATATTGTCATGTATAACAATGTCAATATATTAAAAATCGGTTAATCCGCAAGCAATATTCACCATTTTCGCCACCCTGCAATTGGTTATTTTATATATTTATTTTAGTGCAAAAATGGATAAATTGCTTGCATAATTTAAACGCTATTCGCATTGACTTTTCTATATGATGCTCATATTATGAAGTTAATAGAAAATATCACTAGATGCTAAATCAATTACCTACAAGGAGGTTTTCCATGATCACTACAATTATTTCTATAATAGTAGTTCTGCTTATACTATTTTTGTTCGTTTCCTGTATAAAAATAGTTCCTCAAGAGCATGCATACGTTATTGAGAGGCTTGGTAAATATTTATGTACATGGCACGCAGGTCTTCATTTTAAATTTCCTATCATCGACAACGTAATCAACAAGATTTCGCTTAAGGAGCAGGTTCTAGATTTCCCTCCTCAACCAGTAATCACGAAGGATAACGTATCTGTTCGCGTGGACTCAGTTGTATTTGCAAAGGTATTTGACCCTAAACTTTATACATACGGAGTGGAAAATCCAATCGCCGGTCTACAGAACCTATCTGCAACTTCACTAAGAAGTATCATCGGCGGAATGGAGCTCGACACCACCCTATCCTCAAGAGAGCAGATTAACGAGGATATGGAGGTAATTTTAGATAAAGCTACGGATTCGTGGGGACTCAAGGTCAACCGAGTAGAGCTCAAGAATATCATCCCACCTGAAGAAATCGAAGAAGTAATGACAAAGCAGATGAGAGCAGAAAGAGAGAGACGTCAGACTGTACTCGAAGCTCAGGCTCACAAGGAATCTGTAGTATCTCGTGCAGAGGGAGACAAGGAAGCAAAGGTTCTCGCTGCAGAAGCTGAAAAAGAAGCTAGAATCGCTCTCGCTGCCGGTGAAGCTGAATCAATTAGGCTCGTCTACGAAGCCCAGGCTCAAGGTCTTGAGAAACTCAAGGAAGCTAATATCAACGAGGGAGTTCTAAAGCTAAAAGGACTCGAAGCTCTGAGGGATATCTCAGATGGTCGTGCAACCAAGATATTCATGCCTACAGATTTGGCGAGTATCGTATCAAATCTCGGCGTAGCTTCTGAAGCTTTAGGAATAGGAGACTACACGGAGATTGATAAGTCACCTGTTCCTGGTAAGGGAAGCTATAACGACAGCTGCCTTAAGAACACCTCTTCCAAGGTTACCAAGGAAGTAGCAGGAACTAATGCAAGCATTCAGGTTGATCTGGAGAACCGAAGAGAGGATATTATATAGCTCTATAGTCTTAGTATCTTATACCCTGTAGACTTTAATTGCTCTCTAGGGTTATAAGCCATTAATCACACAATAAAAGGACGAAGCATAGCGGTCTTCGTCCTTTTTTTATTAGCTTCTTATACTACCTAAGCATCTTTCTTAGATACTGTCCAGTAAACGACTTCTCACACTTAGCAACCTCTTCAGGTGTTCCTGTAGCCACAATGGTTCCACCACCGCTGCCACCCTCTGGACCTAGGTCGATAATATGATCCGCACACTTGATTACATCAAGATTATGCTCTATTACCACCACGGTGTTGCCCTCATCAGTCAACCTATTGAGCACGTACATCAGCTTCTCAACATCTGCAAAGTGAAGTCCCGTCGTCGGCTCATCTAATATGTATAGAGTCTTGCCGGTACTCTTCTTGGAAAGCTCCGTCGCTAGCTTTATCCTCTGTGCCTCACCGCCAGATAACTGAGTTGATGGCTGTCCGAGTTTGATATATCCGAGGCCTACATCATCGAGCGTCTGCAGATATTTCTCGATGGATCTGTGATTCTCAAAGAATGGCAGTGCCTCTGTCACACTCATCTCGAGGACTTCCGAGATATTCTTACCTTTGTACTTTACCTCTAGTGTCTCATGATTGTATCTAGCACCACCGCACACCTCACACGGTACATACACATCTGGCAGGAAGTGCATTTCTACCTTGGTGATACCGTCTCCGCGGCAGGCCTCACACCTTCCACCCTTTACATTGAAGCTGAAGCGGCCCTTCTGATAGCCTCTCATCTTAGCCTCTGGCATCTGTGCAAAGAGGTCTCTAATAGGATCGAACATTCCCGTGTAAGTCGCAGGGTTAGATCTCGGCGTGCGTCCGATAGGCGATTGGTCAATATCTATAACCTTATCGAAGTTCTCAATACCACGTATCTCTTTATGCGCACCAGGCTTTTCCTGCAATTTGTTTGTAACACTTGCTACACCTTTGTAAAGGATTTCATTTACAAGCGATGACTTGCCAGAACCAGATACTCCAGTTACACATACGAGCTTGCCTACTGGAATCTTAACATCTATATTGCGAAGATTATTCTGCTTAGCTCCGATAATCTCGAGGTATTTACCGTTCCCAGTTCTTCTGGTCTTAGGAACTTCAATCTTGCGCGCACCGGACAGGAACTGTCCAGTTATAGATTCCTTGCATGCCTTGATATCGTCTACAGTCCCCTGAGCAACCAGCTCTCCACCGTAGATCCCAGCTCCAGGCCCGATATCCACGATATGGTCAGCAGCATACATCGTATCCTCATCGTGCTCAACGATGACTAAGGTATTACCCATATCGGTCAAGTTTCTTAGAGCCCCGAGCAGCTTGTCGTTATCGCGCTGGTGGAGTCCAATTGAAGGCTCGTCCAGGATATACAGCACACCGACGAGCCCCGATCCTATCTGTGTAGCCAGCCTAATTCGCTGGGATTCCCCGCCCGAGAGCGTACCTGCGGCACGTGACAGCGTCAGGTACCCGAGCCCTACCTGCTTTAGAAATCTCAGCCTCTCTCTAATTTCCTTGGTGATGAGCCTCGATATCTGCTGCTCCCTTGGAGTCAGTTCGAGATTCTCAAAGAATAGAATCGCCTGCTCTACCGATAGATCAGTCAGCTCGATGATATTTTTACCACCGACTGTGACGGCTAGCACCGTATCCTTCAGTTTCTTACCATGACAAGTTGGGCAAAGTGCCTCCGTCATCATGCCAGCAATTTTTTCCTTTATGTAATCTGAATTTGTCTCACCGTATCTACGCTCAAGACTTGGAATCACACCTTCGAAAGTATGGTTCATATGTGATACTCGTCCAGACTTACTGGTATACGTGTACTTGAGCTTACGATTACCAGTTCCATGCAGTAGCTCATTTTTAAAATCTATCGGCAGATCTTTGTAAGGGACACTGAGGTCGGTCTTATGGTCTACTGCTAGCTGGTTTAGCATCTGACGGTAGAATCCCATAGCATCCATCGTCGAGAACACCTGTCCCATCGCACCATCTAAGATGCTCTTGCTTGGTTCAGTCACTACGTTATCATCATCAATCTTCAGCGTAAACCCTAGACCCGTACACGTCTCGCAAGATCCATATGGTGCGTTGAACGAAAACATTCTCGGCTCCATCTCTTCGATTCCCACCCCGTGCTCTGGGCAGGCGAGCTGAGTACTAAAGGTCTCTTCCGCATCCTTTGTCTTGCCATCTTCAGTCTTATACTGAAATAACACGTTAGTAGAGCCTTCACCTTCTCTGACAGCGAGTTCAACCGCTTCGGCGATTCGGCTTCTATTTTCAGGTCTGAGAACAATTCTATCGATAACTATATCGATGGTGTGCTTCATATTTTTATTGAGACTAAACTCCTCCTGTTCATCCACCCTAACCATCTCGCCATCGAGTCTGATTCTGATAAATCCATCCCTCTTGATACGGGAGATTACATTCTTATGCTCTCCTTTGCGCCCCTTAATAATCGGTGCCATGATGGTTAGTCTGGTACCTTCATCATGAGCCATTATATGATCCACAATAGTGTCTACGGACTGGCTGGAAATCTCCCTACCGCACACTGGACAGTGAGGAATCCCAACTCTAGCATATAGAAGCCTCAGATAATCATATATCTCTGTAACAGTTCCGACAGTCGACCTCGGATTCTTGTTCGTGGTCTTCTGGTCAATTGAAATCGCCGGTGAAAGCCCCTCGATTAACTGCACATCTGGCTTCTTCATGAGGCCGAGAAACTGTCTCGCATACGAGGAAAGTGACTCCACGTACTTCTTCTGTCCCTCCGCATATATCGTGTCGAATGCAAGCGAAGATTTACCAGAGCCCGAGAGCCCGGTAAATACAATCATCTTATCACGAGGAATCGTAAGATCTACGCCCTTAAGATTATTCTCCTTTGCACCTTTAATAACTATGTTTTTCTCCATAGAAATACCCTTTCAAAATATCTATGCTCTCTTGCTGCTCCGCAGGTCAAACAGTAGGTCCCTAAGCTCTGCTGCTCTTTCAAACTGAAGGTCCTTGGCAGCCTGCTTCATCTCCTTCTCGAGATTCTTAATCGTACGCTGTAGCTCCTTTGTCGTCATCTCCTTTGGATTTTTGAGCTCTGTGTCTCCAGTGTACGCCTTCGTAGCCTCGATTACATCGCGTATAGGCTTTATGATGGTCCGTGGCGTAATACCGTGTTCTTCATTATATCGTTCCTGTATTTCACGTCTTCTTGCAGTTTCATCAATTGTGTACTTCATCGCCTTGCTGATGCGATCTGCATACATGATAACCCTACCGTTCTGGTTACGCGCAGCTCTGCCTACAGTCTGAACAAGCGAGGTCTCTGTACGGAGAAATCCCTCTTTGTCAGCATCAAGGATGGCAACAAGCGATACTTCCGGTAGGTCGAGGCCTTCTCGAAGCAGGTTAATGCCTACGAGCACGTCGAATTTACCGAGGCGGAGATCCCTAATTATCTCCAGTCTCTCAAAATTATCTATTTCAGAATGCAGATATCTGACTTTGATTCCTTCATTTCTGAGAAATCCCGTCAGGTCTTCTGCCATCCTCTTGGTGAGCGTCGTGATGAGCACTCGCTCTCCCTTATCCACAGTTTTATATATCTCGCTGATTATATCATCAATCTGACCCTCAATCGGTCTGACCTCTATTATCGGGTCGAGTAGTCCAGTCGGTCTGATAACCTGCTCAGCCGTTACACCGTGTGAATTTTCTAGCTCATACTTGCCTGGCGTCGCACTTACAAATAGTAGGTCGTTCGTAACCTCATTGAACTCCTCAAACTTGAGTGGCCTGTTATCTAGTGCCGAAGGAAGTCTAAAGCCGAAGTCAACAAGCGAACTCTTTCTAGCCCTATCTCCGTTATACATAGCGCGGAGCTGAGGGAGCATTACGTGAGATTCATCGATGATAGTCAGAAAATCATCTGGGAAATAATCGAGAAGAACATAAGGTCTCTCCCCTGGCTTCAGAAAGTTCAGATGTCTCGAGTAGTTCTCGACTCCCTTGCAGGTTCCGACTTCCATCATCATCTCCATATCATAGTTTGTACGCTGAGAGATTCGTTCAGCTTCGAGCAGTTTACCATTCTCCTTAAAACACTTTACTCGTTCATCGAGTTCTTCCTTTATAGTGCCTACGGCGAGCTCCATATCTTCCTTGCTGGTGACGTAGTGGGATGCTGGGAATATGGATATGTGGCTTCGAACACCGGTGATCTCACCAGTCAGAGCGTTCATCTCCTTAATTTCCTCTATCTCGTCGCCAAACATTTCAACGCGTACAGCCTCTTCACCGCCAGCAGGATATATATCGATGATGTCACCACGCACGCGGAAGGTGCCACGGTGAAAGTCGATATCATTTCGTTCATACTGCATATCGATGAGCTTGCGCATCATCATCGTCCTGTCCATTTCCATTCCCGGTCTCAAGGATAGGAGCTGATTTCTATATGAATCAGGACTACCAAGACCGTAGATGCAGGAAACGCTGGCAACGATGATAACATCTCTACGCTCGAGGACTGCCGCTGTCGCAGAGTGTCTGAGCTTGTCTATTTCGTCGTTTATATCGGAATCTTTTTCAATATACGTATCAGTTGAAGCAACATACGCCTCTGGTTGGTAGAAGTCATAGTATGATACGAAGTATTCTACGGCATTATCAGGAAAAAACTCCTTCATCTCACCGTGGAGTTGTGCTGCCAAGGTCTTATTGTGCGAAATTATCAGTGTCGGTTTCTGCACCTTCTCGACAATCTTTGCCATCGTATAAGTCTTGCCAGATCCAGTAACGCCAAGCAGAGTCTGGAAACGATTTCCAGACTCTATGCTTTCAGCGATTTTCTCAACAGCCTGGGGCTGATCACCCATCATCTCAAATTCAGAATGAACTTTGAATTCAGGCATTTTAACCTCGACTTTCTCTTCATGCGAGGAACTTCTTCCACACAATCAGCTAACTGTCACGTGTTTAATTACTTTCTTATACCGTCTTCTATCAATCTTTCGTCATCATAGAGCATTGGGCAGTCACGAGCTATTTGTTCTATAGTAGCTCTAATATGCTCCATCTCTTCTGAAAATTCTTCGAACGCTGCAGTTGGAACCTTTCTATTTAGGAATAGCTGTTCTATCTCTCTGTTGAATTGAGTGAGCCCATCTGCAAGCTCCAAGAACTTGTTGAACTTGTCAGTTTTACTAGCGTTTCTAAATTTAGCTATATCACGCTTTATAAAATCTACTACATCGGTTTCCCCATAGAAAACTCCGAGAAGCATCGGATAAGGTGTTACCCTACGCAGATACATAGCATGGTCACGCCTCAAATCAAGCATGTATTTTATAGTCAGTTCGCCATTTATATCAAACTCATATACATTGATATGGGCCGGCATGTTCTTGATGCTTGTCGCTCCAAGCTGTTTCATCATCATATCGATCATGTCGCTTGCGACTTTATCAGCAGTAAGTGTATTTATCATATTTTTTACCCCCAATCAGCGCTAAATTGCATATTTAACTAGCAGGAATACCATCGAGATAAACACCGATCCCAGCATAAATGGCATTCCAACGCGCAGATAGCTCTTAAATGTAATAGGATATCCATGCTTAGTACTTATGTCCGATAGAACGACATTTGCCGAAGCTCCTATCATCGTTCCATTTCCACCAAGGCAAGCGCCTAGTGAGATAGCCCACCATAGAGGTTCTGCATCCATACCATCTGCCTTGAGAGCTAGAACCAACGGAATCAATGTCGCTATAAACGGTATATTGTTTAAGAATGACGACAGTAGCGCCGACGCCCAAAGCAGTATTAACATCATCATAACCGGATGACCTGCAGTCCTCTCTATTATGACAGCAGCTACCTGCTTGATAACTCCGGTTTCTGTAAGCCCACCAACGACTACGAACAGAGCCATGAAGAATGCAATCGTTGTCCACTCTACATCCTGAATAGCATTATCCACATTTACACCACCTATAAGCAGCATAACTGCAGCGGCTGTAAGCGCGATAACAGATGTCTCCATACCAATCTGGTCATGTAATATAAAGCCTAGGATTACCAGTACGATAACAACTATACCCTTAATAAGCAGCGGTTTATCAGTAATCGATTTATCTGGATCAAGGTTCATAATTTTAGAGGTATCGAGCCCTTCGACTTCAATTTCCTTTTTGTAAACGAAACGCATCATCACAATCATGAATACGATTACAAGTACCACAGCTACACCCGTGTTTTTGAGGAAGTCTACGAATGATAGATTTGCTGCGCTACCGATCATAATATTTGGAGGGTCACCAATGAGTGTTGCCGTACCGCCGACATTAGAAGCGAGAATCTGTGTCATCAGAAATGGCACTGGATTAATCTCTAGCATCTTGGCAATAGCGATAGTCATCGGGCCTACGAGGAGTACTGTTGTGACGTTATCGAGTATTCCAGAAAGCACCGCAGTAAGCAGTATAAATGCAATCATTATCTTCCACGGATCTCCATGAACCATCTTGGCCGCCTTAATTGCGACATATTCGAATAACCCTGACTGCCTTATTATGGCAACGAGCACCATCATGCCCACTAGCAGACCGATAGTATTGAAATCTATGTACGAGAGCGCCTTATGTGCACTCATAACACCGGTGACAACCAGAGCCATAGCGCCTGCTAGTGCGGCTGCTGCGCTGTTCACCTTTTCGCTGATTATAAGCCCGATAACGACCACGAACACTACAATAGCAATAACTTCCATTCCTTACCCCCTTACGCTTTGATCAATCACTTATATCCAGATCAAGTGTGATTTTCACTTCGTATTCTGGGTATTTGGACTTAATCTTATCTAGTATATTATCGCGAACCTGCATCCTGTCTGGGGCGTCGAAGTCCACAATTATATCGAATAGCATCAGCATCTTCTCTTCATCAAGATAAAAGCCGTGCATCTGAAGCACAAACTCCTCCGACATCACGAGCCTCGTGATATCGCTCTTGATTCTGAGCGCCTTATCATCAGTCGTATTCATCGAATATACACCGACTGTAGCAATGGCAATGCCGTATTTATTATAAACCTTTTCCTGAATCTGTCTCGTCAGCTCATCAATCGTAGCGGCAGTAACTGTATCTGGCACCTCAATATGAATCTCTCCGATCACAGTATTAGGTCCATAGTTATGAAGGAGCAGATCGTATGCCCCATTTATCCCATCTATCTCTAGGATTGTATCTTTGATTTCTTTCGTAAGTCTGCTATCGGCTCTCTCACCTAGAATCTTACTTATGTTCTCGCGAAGCATATCTATTCCGGCTTTAATGATAAATACAGCGATAAGCGCACCTAGATATGCCTCGAGACTTACACCAGACACAATGTATATCCCTGCAGCTACTAGTGTGGAAATCGAGATAATAGAATCAAATAGTGCATCACTTCCCGATGCTATAAGTGATTCTGAGTTAACCTTGGTTCCAACTGACTTTACATATCTTCCAAGCAACAGCTTTACAGCAACCGCAGCTCCTACAATGACCAGCGAGATATTCGAATATGACGGTGTCTCTGGGCTTAAAATATTCTTCAACGACTCTTGAAAAGCTGTAATGCCAGCATACAGGACGATTACCGCGATTACCATAGCTGTAAGGTCTTCATATCTTCCATGTCCCATTGGGTGATTCCTGTCTGGAGCCTTGCCAGCAAGCCGAGTTCCCACAATCGTGATAATAGAGGATAATGCATCACTCAGATTATTCAGAGCATCCATGACGATAGCAATAGAGTTTGTAGCAGTTCCTATGACTGCCTTGAATCCTGCCAAAACCACATTGGCAATTATGCCGATGATGCTAGTCCTGATGATTATTCCATTTCTATTAGTCTTTTCGTTCATTTCATACCTCATTTGCAGCATAGTTATCCGCCAGTATATCAGACTTCTAGTGTGTTATATTAATTTGCTATTAACCTTGCTCTGGAACTTATCATTAGAGATTATAAACCTTTCGTGGGTACCCTCTCCGATCTTATCTTTCTCATCATATGCTGTAATATTAAACACCAATCTGCGACCATCCACTTCGACTAACTCAGATTCACATCTCACGCGCATACCGATTGGTGTGGCAGCAAGATGTTTAATCGCGATACACGTTCCGACAGAGCCTTGACCTACCTCAAGTGTAGGCTTCACGGATTCAGACGCGGTTTCCTCCATGAGTGCGATCATTGCAGGCGTCGCATATACCTCGAGATCGCCACTTCCCAAACTTATTGCCGTGAGCTCCTTCGTCACAGTAATTTCTTTATAACATTTGATTCCTGTATCCATATCTTTTCTCCAAACTGTAATTATATGCTTGTGCCCAGTATCCTTCAAACGAATTATAAAATTAAGTGCACGAAGTGATACTACGATATTGTTCTAAACATATAGCCTAAAATGACCTTCATGCAAGCATTTAATCACTCGTTCTCCTATATCGCTATCATCTCCATGAGGTAGCACGACCGACTGACTACTGAACTCGTTATTAAGAATCCTAACATCATGTTCACGCCTGCTCTTTAGCCTAGCAGCAGTGAATTTGTGTTCAGTCTGCATCAGAGGGTAGTTCCCTTCCGAAACTCCAGCCTTCTCTAGGCTCCAGCGGACATCACTCGCTCCAAGTGCCTTAAGCACTTGCACGCTCATGTGATTATAAGCATTCAGCCCAAAATCAGCGGTAACATCAGCCCCTATTCCGACCATTTTGTTAAGCCAACCGAGATTTGACACGAATATCCCCCGCATAAGCGCAAGCTTTACAACCAATTCATAGTTCTCCTGCAAAATCTGTTCCTCGCGTCCCCTTGTCACGCTTCCTATATAAGGGACTATTTCTGGTGGCAAAGGCTCACCATCTATATACAATTCAGTCACTATCCCTGCCATCGGTAGTAGAGCCTTAAAGGAGAATCCTGTAGCATCGTCATTTATCGAGTTAAGACTCGTAGCCCCACCATCCGCCTCGAAGGTGCGCCAATCTCCCATGCTGCTAAAATACAGTTCAAAGGTTTGTGGTTCTTGATGCTTGCCTTTTTGCTGCCCTCTATTTGCTTCACAATATTGGTCTATTACTTCATGAAGCCTAGAAACCGCCTCTCCTATATCACGGCTATCTCTTCTAAACTCCAGTGCCTTACTAAGTTCAGATAGACAGTATCTGCGAAGCGAATTTAACTCTGAAGTCTTTACCCTTATCTGAGAATCGCCTATTATCCTGAGTTCACAGAGTTCAAATGTGGTATTACCAGTCTTAGAGAGTGCTGACTTGTATCTATCAAGTGGCGTTGGGCTATCATAATCGAAGTCAAAAGGTCCAGCTTCCACACTTACGCTCTTCTCTATGCAGCTAGGCCATCTGTCATCGTCCGCCAGCCTTACTGTGTGCGCTTTAAGCACAAGCATATTCCCTTCTATATTTAAGGTCATATCGATCTTGCGGCGGCGTTTAACCTTTCTAGCATCCTCATCTTCAAAGAAGGTCGCCCCTCTATATGACTGCCTCGCAGCTTCAAGCTGAGACTTCTTAGAGGTCCTTCGCACTGTATCACCAACTGTTATACTGCCTCTAAAATCTCCAACTCTATATCTATTAGGCCCCAGTTCCTTCACATAACTCATCACTGTACTAGATAGCGGAGCATCGCCGCTGCCATATATCTCGGCTCCATCTCCAATCGCTGGTTCACTAGTGACCTCTATATCCACTAGTGTAGAGCCCTTCTTGGTAGCAACGACTCTACCTATCTCTATACCTTGGTTCTTGACTATGTCTCCGGACATGAGAGACTCTCCACTTTCACCTCTCAGATATGCATCAGTGAACTCTCCTCTATTAAATATCTGCAGCAACGCATCTCGATCTTCATCAGAAACTTCTATATATCCTTCCTGTAGGTACATATCTATGTATTTTCGATATATAGAAGTCACAATTGCTACATACTCGGCTGACTTCAGCCTACCCTCGATTTTGAAGGAAGTTGCGCCAGCATCGATGAGCCCACCTAGCTGATCGAGCAGGCACATGTCGCGCGGGCTCATCGGGTGGCTCGCCGCCACGAGCCGCCTGCCGCCCTCGCCATAGCTCGTATAAGCGAGGCGGCAGGGCTGCGCGCAGCTTCCCCGATTGCCACTCCGGCCGCCATAGTATCTGCTGAACTGGCACTGGCCGGAGTAGCAGATGCAGATGGCGCCGTGTACGAACACCTCGACTTCAAAGTCTGATGCGCCATCTGATCCGGCCCTGCATATGTCAGTGATTTCTGGCAGGGCCAGCTCACGAGCTACCACAATTCGCTTATAACCGAGCTCGTGAGCTACCTTTGCGCTCCCCACATCAGTAATCGTCGCTTGTGTAGACATATGTAGCTCAAGGTCTGGAAGCGCTCTATGCACTAGCTCCCCGAGTCCAAGATCCTGCACTATAATAGCATCAACTCCAGAATCATGCAGAAATGAAGCGTATCTAAGCGCTGGTTCAAGCTCGTCATCACTTAGCAAGGTATTCATAGTAACATAAACCTTTACACCTCTCTTATGAGCATAATCTAGCGCTAGCACTAATTCATCGTTATTGAAATTCTGAGCACCAGCACGCGCATTAAAGAACTGACCGCCAACATATATCGCATCTGCCCCATTCTCTACCGCAGCCAGAAACTGCTCTCTACCTCCAGCTGGAACCAGGAGCTCTATATCATTACCATTTATATTTTTTCGTTTACTGTTAACCTTCGCCATCTACCTACTCTATGAGTCTCCCTATATTTTCTAAGACTTAAATCATTTTTTATTTAAATATATTGTTTTATTATACACTCTTAATCGAGTTTATATAATTAGTAATCATATAAAAACCAATAAAAGACCGCTCCCTCACGGAAGCGGTCTCGGCTGAATAGTATATATGTAAGTCTATCATATATCATTTATAAACTAAGTTACTTGGATATCTTAGCCTTATAAGCCTCGAGGCCAGTTCGAATCAATTGACAAGCTCTCTTAATATATCCACTCTCAAGCACGTAAGCAATTCTAATCTCGCTCTTGCCCTTACCAGGCGTTCCATAGAATCCACCCGCAGGTGCGAACATAACTGTCTCGTTATTATCTCTATATTCAGTAAGTAGGAACATAAGGAAGTCTTCAGCATCTTCAATTGGTAGATCAATCATCATATAGAATGCTCCACCAGGTTTGTGACAGATTACATCAGGTATTTGCATAATCTCCTCATAAGCGGCATCCCTTCTCTTGCAATACTCCTCTTTCATCTCTTCATAGTATGAACTAGGGAGCTTAAATAGCTCAGTCGATCCGATCTGCTCTAGTGTAGATACACAAAGTCTTGATTGTGCAAGCTTGATTATTCCTGTCATGAATTCTTCATTCTTAGACGCTACAAATCCGATTCTAGCTCCACATGCGGAAAATCTCTTAGACACCGAATCGATTACAATTAAGTTATCCTTGAGTCTATCTATATTTGCAAAGCTGCGCGGCTTCATACCATCATACACGTACTCTCTATATGCCTCATCAGCGATAAGCCAAAGGTCATGCTTAATAGCGAAATCTGCAACGACATCCATCTCTTCAGCAGTTAGTGCAAGTCCAGTTGGATTACCCGGGTTTATACAGACAATTGCCTTCGTCTTCTCAGTTAGAGCTGACTCAAGCTTCTCCTTAGATGCATAGCGATATCCATCCTTTGAGCTTGTTGGGATAGGCTTAATAACACCGCCGATCATAAGTACAAACGTCTGGTAATTGCTGTAAAAAGGCTCAGCAATTAGTATCTCATCACCAGGATCGAGTATCGTCGTAAATGTCATAGTGAGAGCTTCAGATGCGCCCATTGTAACAACGATATCAGTTGGCTTATACTCGACATCATATTCTCTCTTATAGTAATCACAAATGGACTCTAAGAACTTGATATCTCCCTGAGACTGCTGGTACATAAGAACGTCTGCGTCAAATGCACGAATGGCATCCATAAAACAATCAGGAGTCTTTACATCAGGCTGTCCGATATTAAGATGGTAAACCTTTACACCAGACTTTTTTACTTCAGTTGCAATAGGGCTGAACTTTCTGATTGGCGAGAACTCCATCGCCTGTGAATTTCTGCTTAATTTCATACTCCGCATCTCTTTCTGTAAAAATAAATAATTATTTTCTGAATTATTTATATTGTAGCACAACTTAATTGCTTTGTACTCATTTGGATACAAACAATAACTTTTAATTTTATTATCGTGCTGATTAAAAAACAAATACCTTTTAGTACTGTGAATACTTTGCTTCCGCCCTTCCTAGTCCAAGAGTCATGACAAATGTAAATAACAGATATATACCTGCTGCCATTACATATGGGATGAGTGTGCCATCACGGTTGACAATTCCTTGAGACACCTTCATCATCTCAGCTAACGTGATTGTTGAAGCGAGGGCGGTATCCTTGATAAGCGTGATTACCTCATTTGAAATCGGTGGAATTACTATACGGAACATTTGCGGTATCACTACCTTAGTTAGAGTTTGTCTCTGTGTGAACCCTAGAGAATATGCAGCCTCATACTGTCCTTTATCTATGCTGTTAAATCCACCTCTATAAATCTCTGCAAAGTATGCAGCATAGTTTATTGCGAACGTAAGCACAGCCGTTGGAAATGCCTCCATACGAATCCCAAGCTGGATAGGAAAGAAGAAATAAAAGAAAAACAATTGAAGCATAAGCGGTGTTCCTCTAAATATAAAGACGAAAGTCTTACATATCCACCTTACTGGTGCGATTTTGCTTTGTTCTCCGAGGCATACAGGTAGTCCAAGCGGTAGTGACAAAATCAATGTAAGCGCAAATAGCTTAAGCGATATCATCGCTCCACTCATCAATACAGGCAAAATCTCCTTTACGTAAGCCATCATAATCTCCTTCAATATCTATAGCCAATGCCAGCTAGGCATTGGCTATTCAAACTCCAAATGCTAACAATATTCCTATTTATCGTATCCCTCAAATACAACCAAGTTTTTACCGAACCACTTCTCACTAATTTTCTGAGCTTCACCGCTGTCAATAACTTCTTTAAACGCCTTATTAAATTCTTTAGTGAGTTTGGTATCTCCCTTTCGGAAACCTACAGCGTAGTAGTCAGCACCGAAGTTAAACGGCGACTCATATAGCTTGTCCTTGTTCTTATTGTTATAAATCGCATAAACCTCGTCGATAGCAACTGCCTTAATGCGGCCAGCCTTCATATCTAGAATAGCTTCGTCATAAGTCTTATATTCAGAAATATTGTTCTTAAACTCTTTGTATTTGTCACTCTTCTTGATCGCCTCTAGTGCTGACGAATCAGCCTGTGTACCGATTTTAATATTCTTAAGATCATCGGCACTATTAACCTTCACATTTGGATCGAGCGACATGATTAGTATTCGATTCTTAAGATATTTATTTGATAAAGACATGCTTTTTTGTCTATCAGGAGTTGCCGACATGCCATTCCATACGCAGTCAATATTTTTAGCCTTAAGTTCACCTTCCTTAGCAGACCAATCGATAGGCTGGAACTTAACCTTAACACCCATCTTCTTAGTGACAGCCCTAGCCAGGTCAATATCAAATCCGACAAGCTTGTCATCCTTATCTCTAAATCCCATAGGCGCAAATGTATCATCAAGGCCAACAACAAGAGTCCCCTTATCCTTGACATACTCAAGGTCAGATTTAGAATTCTTGCCACATCCCGCAAGCCCTATTGCTGTCATAACAGTTAACACAAGAGCTGTGCATTTAATCATGTTCTTTTTCATTATTTTACTTTTCATAGCTTCTCTCCATTACATCTCTGATTTTAAATGAATCACTAAATTGTTTACCATATATACGTCACTACTTGTTCGCATAAGGCTTAATCTCCACCATTTTTCCTTCATATATAATATGTATAAAAATCATCATTTAGTTTATAGAGAAAACCTCATTAAATTGTTTCGCTTTTGTAATTTAGCACAGTGAAGTAGTAATGTGATGATGTAATATTAGCACCTCTTATTATGCGTGTCAACAGGTAAATTAAAACATTATTATCTGAAGTTAGATATATTTTATTGATGATAATTTTTTTATACGCAATAAAGAATAAATTTGTATTTTTATCAATAATTTGAGTTTATTTTTTGTTTATGTTGACAACATATCAAATTTTCTTGTATAATACCAACATTCGAAAAAGAGAAATTTAATTGGAGGAACAAAAATGCCTAAAAAGGAAGTAAAAAGAGAGTCTTGGGGTAGCTCGATGGGCTTTATGCTAGCCGCTATCGGTTCTGCCGTAGGACTAGGAAACATGTGGGGATTCCCGTATAAGCTGGGAATGAACGGAGGCTTCGCCTTCCTGATACTTTATTTATTGCTAGCGGTATTCGCAGGATATGTGCTGATTATGACTGAGCTTTCTCTCGGAAGAAAGACACACAGCTCCATCATCCTCGCTTATAGAGAGGTGAGCAAGAAGTACACGATCGTAGGATGGTTCGGTGCACTCGCTCCATTCTTCATACTAGGATTCTATTCATATCTAGGTGGATATTGTCTGAAGTACACCATAGCGAATCTCGGAGATTTATTCGGCGCAAGCTGGGGTGTAAACGGTGTATCTGGCCCTGAGTACTTTGCAAGACTATCAGCAGACCAGACCCAGTCAGCAATTTATACAGCTATATTCCTTGTTTTAACAATAATAGTTGTTGCACGTGGTCTATCTGAAGGAATAGAAAAATTCAACAAGGTAGCTATGCCTGCACTTTTCGTAATGCTAGTTGTTATCATCATCAGAAGTGTAACACTTCCTGGTGCTTCTGCAGGTCTCTCATTCCTGTTTAAGCCTAACTTCGAAGTGTTTAAGGGTACAGGCTGGATAACAGTTCTTGCTGCAGCTGGCGGTCAGGTATTCTTCTCGCTATCACTAGGTATGGGTATCCTTGTAACATACGGATCATACATGAAGAAGGATCAGAACATAGAGAAGAGCAGCTTGGTTATACCTTTTGCCGACACAGTAATCGCACTTATGGCTGGTCTCGCTATCATGCCTGCAGTATTCGCAAGCGGACAGAGCCCTCAGGGTGGTGCAGGTCTTCTGTATATGACTCTACAGACAGTATTTAATGGCATGGGTAAGCTTGGTCCTATATTTGGTGTTCTGTTCTATGGACTCGTAGTAATAGCAGCTATCACATCGTCTATGTCAGTACTCGAAGCGATCATCGGTTCGTTCATCGACTACGGTCTCAAGAAGGGCTATGGAAATCAGCGTAAGAAGCTCGCTTGGGGCTTCGGACTGGTTTGCCTCTGCATGGGATTACTCGTTGCATACGATGGTCTTGGAAAGTATCTCCCTCCTATGTTCGGAAAATTCAGCTGGTTAGATGGTTTCGACCTCCTTGCAGAAGGTGTGCTGATGCCAATAGGTGCATTCATAACTACTATCATATTTGGCTGGATTCATCCAGATATGCTTCCTGAAGAAGTACATATCGGTTCTGAGTTTAAGTCTGAGAAGTTCTACAGATTCTGCCTCAAGTGGGTTGCACCTGTATTCACATTCTTCATACTTATAGGTCAGCTTAATACATTCTTCGGATTAAAGCTATTCTAAGCTATATATTAAATGAATTTTAGACATCCGTTTCGGTAAATTAAATAAATAATATAAAACGACCTTCAGCATGAGCTGAGGGTCGTTTTTTAGAGGATTATATGACAAAAAGTGTTGTTCGCTAGTGCCAATAATTTTGTCATATAACCCTTAATTACCGAATTGCCTGTTACCTGCCAATTCCATAGATATCTCTTTCAACGATATGCCTTATATGCAGCTTATATCTTTTAGCTACACTTCTAGCAAACCTTCTTATATCTCGCATGTACTGTGATTGTTTCGAATCCGCTTCTCGCTTTTTGTTAAAGGTTACATGTTCGTCTGCCATACGCCTTTCACGTCCAAACCTATACTTGTTGTTAACCTTTATGTCCGCAATCCCATGGTACAAATTCGCCCTTTCCCTGTACAGGTTGTAGACACCTTTCCCTTGGCTTAGTGGCCTGTTCTTAGTAGCAAGGAGGTTTGTCGGTCTATCAATATATATAACTAGGCTATTCTCACGAATTATTTCTCTATTGGTTTCCTTTAAGATAGATCCTCCGCCAGTTGCAATCACCTGGTGATTTCTAGCACACACTTCTCGAAGCTTCTTGCTCTCTAGATTTCTAAATGCTTCGACTCCAGATTTCTCAATTATCTGATTTATCGCACACCCTTCCTCATGTGCAACCGCTCTATCTATATCAATAAATTTGCGTTTCATAGCAAGCGCTACTTGTCTTGATATAGATGATTTGCCACTACCGGGCATTCCAACTGTCACCAGATTGAGCTGTTCTCTAAGAAGCCTCTCCATGACAGATGCTGCGAGCGAATAATCCGGCTCCATATCTCTGCCTTCCCAGATGTCTTTTGCATGTATGCCTTGCCATATGAGCATTCCGAGCCCGCCAATAGTTTTTACCCCGGCTAATTCTGCATCCTGCATAAACTTTGTTCTATGAGGATTGTATATGAGATCAACTGCCATCTCAGTTTGCTTTAGGCATTCCCAGTTTATATCATAAGCATCTAGCGGAGACTTGCCATTATCTGGGAACATACCAACCGGTGTAGCATTGATTATGATCTCTGCATCTCGCCAATCGCTATCTTCGTAATTAAATATTTCACTTAGCTTTTGCGAGTTATCAATCTCCTCTACCTGTACTAAACTATCTACTTTATCTCGGTTTCTAGACACTCTTATAATTTCATCAGCGCCTAACTTTTTCATAGCATATACAGCAGATAAAGATGCTCCACCAGTTCCCAGTATCGCAACTTTTTTTCCTGTTACAGCCTCTGTTTTAAACAGCTTCATCAGACCAAGATAATCAGTATTAAAGCCCTTGAGTTTTCCATCTGGCATAACCTTTACTGTGTTTACAGCCTGTATAGCCAGTGCCTCTTCAGATAGCTCATCAAGATGTTCAATCACGATTTCCTTATACGGGTTAGTTATATTGAAGCCGTAAAAGCCCGCCATATGCAGGACTTCTCCTAGCCTTGAACTATCTCGCAGTTCAATTAGTTTATATTCGTAGCCACCTATTAATCCATGTAGCTTCTTTGACAAGCTGTGACTTATACTGCCTCCAATCAGCCCATATTTCTTCTCTTCTATGAATACGCCTTGACCATCAGACTGCTTCTCACCGAGCGCGGCAAGTAGCTTCATAAGGTCTGCTTCTACACTATTTCCCATAAGCAATCTCTCTGATATTCTTTGCGGTGCTTGCTATCTCATCAAATTGCTCTGGTGTAACTGCCTGTGCACCATCTGATAACGCATTCTGTGGCTCCTGATGAACCTCTATGATCAGTCCATCAGCACCTGCTGCTACAGCTGCTAGAGATGCCGGTCTAACGAGCGAGGATTTCCCAGTCGAGTGGCTCGGGTCTGCAATCACGGGCAGATGAGTCAGTTCATGAAGCGCCGGAATAGCGTTTATATCTAGAGTATTTCTCGTATAGTTCTCAAAGCTTCTTATTCCGCGCTCGCAGAGGATAACCTTGCCATTCCCCTCAGCTAGTATATACTCTGCCGCGAGCAGTAAGTCCTCATAGGTCGAGGCATATCCGCGCTTCAAAAGAACCGCCTTATCTGTGCGTCCAACTGCTTTAAGCAGACTAAAATTCTGCATATTACGCGATCCAATCTGCAGGATATCTATGTCTCTGAACAGTTCTATATCCGTGGCATCCACAATTTCGCTAACAACAGGCATACCAGTGAGTTCCTTTACCTTGACTAGAATCTCTATGCCCTCTTTGCCAATACCCTGAAAATCATATGGTGAGGTTCTAGGCTTAAATGCGCCTCCTCGAAGAATGCTCGCCCCAGATGCTTTAACTTTCTGTGCAAGCTCAAAAAGCGCAGTCTCCGATTCAACTGCACAAGGTCCCGCGATAAGCGTAAGCCCCTCTCCTATAGTGACGTCCCCGACTCTTATTATGGTATTCTCAGGGTGATTCTCCCTGCTTGCCAATTTAAATGGAATATTTGTAATGTAATTCTCCATCGTACCGCCTGATACATTCTATATATAAAAAATGGAAATCTAAGCGACTTCCATTTCAGTTACCATATTACATCCAGAAGCTTACGCATCCAAACCTGTCTCATCCACAGCTGGTTCCTCTGCTTCAGCGTCACTCTGAACCTCATCGCTTGTCTCTGCCTGCGCTGCCTCGGAAGCCACAGCAGCCTCACAGTTAATGTCTAGTTCAAAGTTTTCAAATGCTGGTGCCTCTTCACCGTGTTCATCGCTTCTCTTGTAAGTGATGAGCCCTTCTGCAATCTCGTTAGTCGCAAGGCTAACAGGTCTCTCTGCTTCAACATCTGTAAGAACCGGCTTGCCGTCAATGATATCTCTAGCTCTCTTTGCCGTCAGCACAACCAGTGTGTATCTGCTGTCTGTTAGCTTGTTGAGCTCGTTAATTGCTGGATATAGCATCATGATGAATTTCCTCCTAGATTTCCTTCTCGTATTCTCTAACGATTGGCATTATCTTGTTCGGTACACGTCTTCTCTCTGCCATAATTATGGCCTTGAGATCATACACTGCATCGTCAAGCTCATCGTTGACCACATAGTAGTCATACTCACCAATCAATTTTATCTCATTAATTGCCTCGTTAAATCTCTTATCGATTACTTCTTCAGTTTCGGTGCCTCGATCTATAATCCGCTGGCGAAGCGTTGTGAGGTCTGGTGGTAAAACGAACACAAGCACAGCTTGCTCCGGCATCTTCTTCTTTATCTGCAGTCCACCTTGAACATCAATCTCTAGTATGACGTCTCTGCCTCTTTCGAGCTGTTTAATTACCATGTCCTTAGGCGTTCCATAAATATTATCAAACACTCTCGCATACTCGAGCATCCCGCCATTAGCAATTTTCTCTTCGAACTCATCTACTGTAACGAAGTAATAGTCCTTACCGTCTATTTCACCTGTCCTTGGCGCCCTAGTCGTCATCGAAGTTGAAATCGAAATATCTACTGACTCAAGCAATTTCTTACAAATAGTGCCCTTGCCTGCACCCGACGGTCCCGATATAACAAAGAGTCTGCCGTCATTGTGACTCGACTTTCCCATCATTGTCTCCTGTACTGAATATTTGGCTAATATTATACCATAAAAACACTTCTCACTCTAGATGCCATAATATCTTTTCCGAGACCGTCTCCTTTATTCGATATTCTGGACCTGCTCACGTATTTTCTCTATCTCAGCTTTGAGCTCTAGCATCCATGATGTAATATCCATATCATTTGACTTGGATCCTATAGTATTAGCCTCTCTATTCATCTCCTGAACGAGGAAGTCAATCTTCTTGCCCACAGTCTCTTCATCGCCATTTATGAAAGTCCTGAGCTGGTCTATGTGACTGCCGAGCCTCACGATTTCTTCTGTTATATTCGCTTTATCAGCGAAAATAGCCGCCTCGAGCGCAAGTCTATCCTCTGGAACCTCCACACTTCCATCTAGAAGCTCGGTAATTCTCGCTTTTAGCTTCTCCTTGTATTCCCTTTCAATCTTAGGCGCTCGCACTGCTATAAGATTCTTGGTATTTTCAATGATATCAGCTCTTTTGAGTATATCTAGCGCCAATTTTTCTCCCTCGACAGTTCTCATCGCGCTAATGCCTTCGAGAGCTTCCTTGAGAGCCGCCATCAACTCTCTTGTAAATTCCTCTTCATCATCCGCAGCCGGTACGGTAGTCAGCACGTCTGTCATCCCAGCGAGGAGGCTTAGTGGCACCTGCCCATCACCAGAAAGTTCAAAGCTCTGACTCAGTTCAGTGAGCGCATCGTAATAGCGCTTTGCCACTTCTAGATTGAGATTTACATCTGTTTCACTCTTGCCAAAATTATCTATGGACACACCGATTTCAATTTTCCCACGCCTCATGACTTCCTTTGCTGCCGCTTTTATTTTCTCTTCTGCAAAAGAGTATTTTCTAGGCATCTTTACGGTTATATCGCAGTATCTGTGATTTACAGCTTTAACCTCTACGGTTATACTTCTCTGGTTATCACTATATATGCCTCTACCGTAGCCTGTCATGCTTCTTACCATGTGTCCACCTCCTTGTGTTTAACCAATTTATTATATCCTTTACGCACTTTAAAGTAAACAATTAACGATTTAGTCGCTAATGTTACAGAAATATGAATTATGTTAGAAAATCTATAAAACCCCATGCTAACTTGCATATGAAATCATCATCAAATCCTCGGCGCGCAAAGTCTACGTAGCTTGAAAAATGCGAACCTCCGTGATATGCTATTTAGCATCGTGTCGGCATCAGAGCTGATTTTTCTGATGCCAGAAAGGAATACGAATTGGCATTTGACGGCATCATCACATCTGCGATAGCCACAGAGCTGTCGAACACCATTATGCTAGGTAAGATTGAGAAAATCTACCAGCCAACTGGCGAAGATTTATTAATACAGATTCATACAAGAGAAGGCAATGTAAAGCTCCTCGCATCTTGCGGCAGCCAGTCGGCGCGCATATGCCTCACTGAGGACAAGTATAGTAACCCGATGCGGCCTCCTAACTTTTGCATGTTAATGCGAAAGCACATTCAAGGTGGGCGCATAACAGCGATTAGGCAGCAAGATTCTGAACGAATCATAGAGATAGACATCGAAGCTCAGACAGAGCTCGGTTTCACCACATCCAAGAGGCTAATAGTTGAGATTATGGGCAAGCACAGCAACATAATTCTCATCGATATCGAATCCGGCAAAATCATAGATTCTATCAAGAGAATTTCCATAGATGTAAATAGGTATAGGCAGCTGCTTCCAGGCGTTATATACGTGTATCCGCCTAAGCAAGACAAGACGCCATTTAAATCAGCATCAACAGAAGACTTTGTTAACAGCGAAGGTGTGGTTCTTAGCGAAAAACTAATCATGAACCGCATATCGGGAATTTCTCCAGCCATCGCTAGAGAGCTCCTTTCTTCTAAAGAGCCTGCAGCTCGTCTAGCTGAGATTGTTGAATCTGCGGAGACTGGTTCATTTACACCTACTATCTATTTTGACGACGATGATGCGCCTCGCGAATTTCACATAACGGATTTGTCGGAATACTGCGGGCTTAGGCAAGAGGCATTTGACAGCCTTAGCAGCTGCATTGAATTCTACTATCAACACCGCGCAAGTACTAATATAATAAAGCAGAAATCAGTACCTTTACACAAGATTGTGAAATCGGCGCTGGACAAGGCATTACTCAAGAAAAAGAGACTATCCGAGGACCTGCTGAAGGCCGAGAACTCCGATAAGTATCGCCTGTACGGCGAGCTCTTGACAGCTAACATCCATCTGATTCAGGCTGGCGCCCGCTCTGTAGAGGTTGTAAATTACTACGATGGTTCTAATATAACTATTCCGCTTTCAGAGAAACTTTCTGGAGCTAAGAATGCACAGCAATACTTCAAGAAGTATTCGAAGGCTAGAACAGCCATCAAGGAGAAGGCGGTTCAGCTTGAAGAGGTTGAGGCTGACATAACATATCTTGATAGCGTAATGCAGAGCCTTGAGGCAGCTAGCACTGAAGGAGAGATTGATCAGATTAAAGAAGAATTAGTTGAGACTGGTTACATCAGGTACCGAAGTAAGCCGGGCCATAAACGAAATAAACAAAAGCAGGCACCACGCGAATATAGACTGTCTGATGGGCACCATGTATTCGTCGGTAGAAACAACAAGGAGAACGACCAGCTAACCACCAAAACCGCTAGTCGTACCGATATATGGTTTCATACCAAAGAAATTCCTGGTTCACACGTGATTCTCGTAACTGAGTCAGGTGAGTCACTTCAGGATATTACAGCCGAGACCATATACGAGGCTGCTTCCATAGCTGCCTATCACAGCAAGGGTAAGGACAGCGACAACGTACCGGTCGACTACACGCTAGTAAAGTATGTCAAGAAGCCAAGTGGCGCAAAGCCAGGAATGGTGATTTTCACGCATAATTCTACGGTTTATGTCACGCCGAAGCTACCTGGTAGTACCGCCAAGGACTAGCTTTTCATATCTAAATTTTTTCAATGCAAAAAATACAAAATGCATTATCATCCTGATAATGCATTACAAACATAAAACCGAAAAGGAGCTAAGCACTTTATCACAGTGATAGCTCCCTTTTGTTTATTATTTTTCTTTGTAGCAGATAACATATGCCTTTATGAAGTCGCTTCCTTCAACAATGCTTAGAGGAACACTTGCTACAGCTTCATCTGTATCGCCGTTATAGTACTGCTCCCTCTCTTCAGGAGAATACATATACATAGCTGCTGAATAAGTGCAGCCTCCCTCTAAATCAAGTTCAAACTCAACATCATCTGACTTAACATTTATAGTTTTGTTTAATCTATTATCTGTAGTCTGATATATACCGGAGATTGTGTACCTTCCTGGCTCAAGTGCAACCACTTTTTCAAGATACTCTCCTGTTATAGGATTATAAGTGGAAATATCCTGTCCATTGATTTTAATCTTCTTGCAGTGCAGATGAACTATAGCCTTATTGCTATTTTCGCTTACAAAACTTGCATTGTTCTTCTTTTTCTTGCTGTAAAAAGCCATAAATGCAGCAAATAGCACCACCCACAGACCTATAAATACTCCAATAATTAACATAGTCGCCTCCTATAATTACTGTTAATAAATTACTTTTCTATTGTATCAAAAAAAAATAGAATATTAAAATCTTTTTTAAATGTCTTTAAGCTTTAATTGGTTTTAATTCATATTTTTCACTGAACTGAGATTTTGAATTAAATACTTTCTTGGATTTATCTCTTTCTCTTCGGGTTCTAAAAGCATGAAAAAATGCCGCGAATTATCGCGGCATTTGGAAAGATCAATTGAATGGCGGAATTTCTCTCATGAGATTTTTAACCCCCTTTATATTTAAACCCTTTTAGTTAGATTCATCTAACTATTCTTCGGTGTCATCATATCATAAGGTGTTCTGTTTAGCAATAGTTATAAAGTGATTAAGCTGCCATGCTTAATCACTTATAGTTTTTTCTTTTATTTATATCACTAGAAGCTTTGATAGCATTATTATGTTTCTTGCTGGAACCCCTACGATTTCTTGATTGCTGCCTTCTAGCGCCCCTTGCTTCCTTCTCCTTGCGGCGCTTAGTCTTCTCCTTCATGACAGAAAAGCCGAATCTCCCCATATCCTGATCATCAAGTCCATAGTAGCCACCATGATTGAAAGCTATAAGATTCATACGTCCGAAGTCATAGCTACCGTTCTCATCCACAAATTCAGCACTTATATGCGCGTCTACGACTTCAGCTATGAACATGTCGTGAGTGGGGTACTCTCTAACTTCCAGAACCTTGCACTCAAGGTTAATTGGTGATTCTGCAATCATCGGAGTATCATTGGTCACTCCAGGGATCAAGGTAAGACCGAGTTCGCCTGCCTTGTCGATATTACGTCCAGATCTCACCCCAGCAAAATCAGTTGCTCTTGCGAGCTTCTCAGTGGTAAGGTTTATTACGAACTCTCCATTCTCTGAAATCATCGCATGACTGTACCTTGATTTTCTTACAGAAATGTACAGAATCGCAGGGTCAGAATTAATAATTCCAGTCCAAGCAATCGTGATAATATTATTATTCTCTGCGTTACCAACAGTCACCATAACAGCTGGTAACGGATAAAGCAGAGTTCCTGGCTTTATCTTGATTTTCTCGTTATTGCTCATTTATTCTCCGTATCATCTAGTTTATCAAGCACTTCTTGAAAATACTCAGGTATCGCACTAGAAAATTCCATGTACTCTCCAGTCCTAGGATGCACGAACCCTAGCTGCCTGGCGTGAAGGAGCTGCCCATTCAGTCCAAATGGCTGCTTCTTCGGTCCATATAGTGTATCCCCAACAAGTGGATGCTTGATAGAAGCCATATGAACCCTAATCTGATGCGTACGCCCTGTCTCAAGCCTTGCAGATACAAGAGTGTATTTACCGTAACGCTTCAGTACTCTAATATGCGTGACCGCATCTCTTGAGCCTATTCCATTAACAGCCTTTCTGAGTCTATTGATATCATCACGGCCGATTAGTGCATCTATGGTCAGCTTATTTTTCTTGATATTATCAAAGACTAGCGCTATGTATTCTCTAGTAACTGAATGCTCCTTGAGCTGCGCGGCGAGCGACTCGTGGGCACTGTCATTCTTGGCTATCATAAGAAGCCCGCTCGTATCCTTATCGATTCTGTGGACGATTCCTGGTCTTATTGCTCCATTTATGGACGAGAGCGAATCTCCACAGTGATACATTATAGCATTGACGAGCGTGCCACTAGGATTTCCGATAGCCGGATGTACAACCATGCCGCGCGGCTTTTCAACCACTATTACATCCTCATCTTCATATATTATATCTATTGGGATATCTTCAGGGGCAGCTCCGATTGGCTTCGCCTCTGGAATGGATATCATGATGGTCTCGCCTGCCTTAATTTTGTACTTTTTAGCTACTTTCTTGCCAGAGACGCTGACCAGACCGTCCTCGATGAGGTTCTGAGCATAGCTCCTCGAGAGGTCGGTCACTTCGCCTATATAGGCATCAAGTCTCTTACCTTTTTCGGCTTCTGAAGGGGTAAGAGTCTTGACCTCTGCAGTTCGCACCTCTGGAATTTCACCAGCTTGCGATCCGAAACCTTCACCAATATCGCCATCGCTTTCGATATCGCCATCTTCGGTATAATCCATCTCAGTTTGAGTAAAAACTTCAGCTTCAGTTTCTTTGCATATAATTTTTTCTAGCTTATCATCCCCATCACGAAGTCTATTAGCTTGTATATCCTGTCTTGGCTTAAGCATCTTTCCTGTCTCCAATTATTACCCACAGTATCAAAACTGCACATCCGACCGTTACGCAGATATCAGCAACATTAAACACAGGGAAACTTCCCACTGAAATCATGTCCGTCACAAAACCCATGACGGTTCTATCAATGAGGTTCCCAATGCCTCCAGACATTATCAGAAGTACACCAAGCTCTGCGAGCCTCTCTTTTTTCTTTCTGAGGTGCAATAAGAACATCACCCCTGCTATCATTGTTATTACAGGCAAAATTACTGTGATGAGCTGCGAGTTCTGGAATAAGCTAAAAGCAGCTCCCCGATTCTGGACGTATGTAAAGTCTAATACGCCACGGAAAACGGGGAGCGTTTCTCCAATCTCCATGCGGCTTCTCACAGCGAATTTAGTAATCTGATCTATAATCAGCAGCCCACTCGCTATAATTACCAGCATCATGAATCTTCTCTATTCTACTTAAGGATAATAGTGTCGTCGATTGAACCCTGCTCTTTAGCTAGGTTCTTGAGGCTCTCACTGAGATCTGAAACTGTAGCCTTTTCAGTCTTCTCCTCAGCTTTCTCCTCTTTCTTCTTGATAACGAGAGTATCCTGAGTAACTGCAGCCTCGTCTCCGCCAAATGGAGTCTTGAGCTCCTTATCAATATCAGGAATGTCGCTTCTATCTAGGTCAGGAAGAAGACCATACTCATCGTTATCCAGCTTCTCCATCTCTAGCTTAAGCATAGCTCTGTAATTTCCTCTCAGTCTCTCAACCTTCTGCTTAAGCACGAGGTGCTCATCATTGAGCTTCTTCACAGTAGTCTTCGCTTCTAGAAGCATACTCTCAGCCTCTAGCTCGGCATCTCTCATCATGAGCTCAGCTCTTCTCTCAGCACTTGCAGAGATATCTGCCATAAGTCTCTTAGCTGTCTCAAGAGTATCAAGCATTGCTGTATCAGACTTCTGTGACTCCTCAAGCTGCTTCTCGAGGAACTTAATCTTATGAGCCATATTTCTATTGTCGTTAAGAACCTTCTCGTAGTCGACAATGATAAGATCTAGAAATTCGTCAACCTCTCTTGAGTTATATCCTTTTTTGTCACGAGTAAAATCTTTCTTATCGATATCTATTGGCATTATCATAGTATCGGTACCTTCCCTTCTATTTCTCTCTTAATCAAATATGATCATGGCTTTCGCCTAAAAAACATTCGTTATCAGCCTTGTAGCTAGCATCTGGAAAACTCTGATTAGCAAAAATGCAATCATCGGTGCCCAGTCTAGTCCCATCTGCACGTGGCCATTCTTATGTAAGATCTTTCTTATCGGATCGACAAGCGGACTTGTAAGTTGGGTTCCCATCTGATATAAGCCTCTCATGAACTCACTAGTTCCTGCAAACCAGCTTAAAACCGCCGTCACTACAAGCATCATCTGTAGTATTGAGCAAAACCACGTGATGGCCCTTATCAGAACTAAATCCATCGACTACCTCCAAGGGCTGCTTTTCTCACCAAGCTGTCCGCCTTCAGCGCTTTCGCGATTAACCTTAGCTGCTATATCAACATTAGCAGGTGCAAATATAAATATGTTAGATGTCACTCTCTGAACATTTCCATTAAGTGCGTATGTTGCGCCACTAAGGAAATCGAACATCTTGCGAGCCAGTTCAGTCTCAACATGTTCTAGGTTAATAATCACAGGCTTTCTCGACTTAAGATTATCCACGAGCTTGGTACACTCGTCAAAATTCTTAGGCTCGATTACGAGCATCTTGAAAGGACCAGAACCATTCATCGAATAAGCTTTATTCTGTGGTCCCTTTGAAATTAGTGGCTCAATCTTATCATAAGCCGCATCTGACTTGTGAATACCGGTCTCTGGACGAGATTGGCTCATTGGAGCGACTGGCTTCTCGTCACCTCTCATCTTGTCCATTTCTTCAGCGATTTCATCTTCTGAAACTTCGATTTCGTCCTCTGACTCCATACCGATTGCCGCTTTAAGAGCATCCTTAAAACCCATGACTCTTTCCTCCATTTACGTCAATTTAATATCCATACTATTATATGCTTAATTTTCATAGTTCAATGAAAATTACGTGAGATTTTCTCACCCATATCATCTTATTTTACCACATTAACGGTAATCGCGCTGTCCAAAAATTGAACTTCCTACTCTTACAATAGTAGAACCTTCCTCAATTGCGATTTCAAAGTCTGCAGACATTCCCATCGACAGTGTGTCGATATCTGCTCGGTCCTTCGGAAAATCTAATTCCTTGAGTTCCTCAAAAATCACTTTCGCCTCCCTAAAGTATTTACGAGAATCCTCTGGGTCATCTGCCCTAGGCGGAATGCACATAATACCGCGAACTCGCACAGACTCGCATTCAGACACAATACTCTCTATGAGCTCCTGAACTTCTCCTTTGGAGATTCCTGTTTTAGACTCCTCTTCAGCAAGATTAATCTCAATCAGAATATCCATTACGACACCAGCTGCCGCTGCCCTCTTGTTGATTTCTCTTGCAAGCTTTAGCGAGTCGACCGAATGAATCATGGTCACCTTGTCGATTATCTGCCTAACCTTGTTAGTCTGTAGATGACCAATGAGATGCCACCTCTTCGGATGGACTTCATCATATTTGCTCAGTAATTCCTGAACCTTGTTCTCACCAAAGTCAGTAGCCCCTGCATCGATGGCTTCCCTGAGTTCATCTGGCTCATGTTTCTTCGTTACAGCCATGAGCATTACATCCTCCGGATTACGCCCCGAGCGCTTTGCAGCCGCATCCTTGCGTTTTAATATTCCTAAGTAATTATCCCGAATACTCATTATTTGCTAACATCCTTTGCATTTTTTATATCGCGTCTGCTAGGCGATTTAACAACTTCATCATAAGTGCTAATCGTCTTGACATAATTACCTTTGCTATCCATGAATATATCTTCATACACGGCAGCTTTTTCACCATTATCAGCTTTTATGCTGATTGCCTTGAACTTCAGCCTGCCGATTTTATCCTTGGTAATAACACCTTTTCTGCCATCTTTCTTGACAATGCTCTTAGTCAAAATCACGACGCCGTCTGAACTTGCTGCCGTAACATTAGCTTTCTCAAATCTACCTGTAGTAAAACCGTCAAAATATTGTCTGCATCTAAGGATTATGCGTGTACTCTTCCCTTTTCCTTTGTGGAGACCAACGACAACCGCATTCATATTCTTATTAGCAATGGAAATGTTGACATTTTGCCCTTTAGCATAGTGGTTGGCCGTCTCTGAATCCGCATAAAAAATATACCACCAGCTACCATTTTCGATTACCTTAAAAACAGGATCACCCTTAGCTACTTTCCCGTCAGGTAGTTCATTAATTTTTGACTTTCCCAGCTTTTCAAATTCGCTCTCTGACATGTTAAAAATATTATCTGAGTTAAGGTATTCAAGTCCGTCCAGCTTATAGATGATATAACCTGGATGTTCGGTGTTTCCACTATCAGTGCTTATAGCCGCATCTTCCTTCTTCATCTTCTTAAGAAGAGAATCATACTTATCGCTAGAACTACTAGCTCCTTCTCCAGAGATCTTGACAACTTTAGAGTTTCCCTTTACCAGTTCATCTTCAGTAACTGTGCGCTTAACAGTCCCTGCTTTTCCAGCTGTGTAAACAGTCTCATTTCTCACTATGTAGCCTTCTGTCTCGTCTTTAACTTCAACGTTTCCGTACTTAGCTACATAAGATCTATCAAAAAGACCTGCAACCGAAGGCAGCACATATACGATTACCAAAACGGTAATCAATGCAATCACATATATCGCTCCCCAGAACATAGTCTTTTTTTTCTTCATCATTCACACCTCTACAGAATGATTTTACACGAAACAGCGTGCTATAACAATGCTTTATCAGCAGCTAATCCCTAATCAAAGACTCGATTAAGAGTCGTTCTTTCTTAGAGTAAGCCTTTTCATCCGCTCTAAATTTCTCAACGAATTTCTGCCACATATCCGGTCTTCTTTCTTTCGTCAATCTCATGGCTTGTTCAAATCTCCAGAGACCGATTTTCTTGTGGTCGCCGCTGAGCAGAACCTCTGGAACTTCACCCTCTTCCATGGTCCTAGGTCTTGTATACTGAGGGTATTCTAGAAGTCCCGAATAGATTGATTCCTCTAGCACTGACTCGTCTGATGCCAGCACGCCCGGAATAAATCTTGCAACCGCATCTACTAGCACCATCGCGGGCAGCTCTCCGCCCGTCAGCACATAGTCACCAATCGAAATCTCCTCGGCGGAGAGCTCGGTGAGGGCTCGCTCATCAACACCCTCATAGTGCCCGCACAGGATTGTGAGCTCGCCCTCACCAGCAAGCTCTTCAGCAGCCTCCTGAGAGAGCTTGCGCCCGCGAGGCGACATGTAGATAATCCTGCCTGCGAACTCATTCTGCCTATAGCAAGAAATGATAGGCTGAACCTGCATAAGCATGCCTGCGCCGCCTCCAAAAGGCGTGTCGTCGACGCGGCAGTGCTTATCCTCAGTATAATCCCTTATATTAACAATATTTAACTCGATAATTCCATTATCGGCAGCCCTTCCAATCATGCTTGACCTAATCGGTTCAAACATCTCTGGAAAGAGGGTCATAATATTAATTTTCATCTACTACATTCTCTATCTATTATTAAATTAACCCTGGAATTAGTGTGATATCAATAGTGCCATCTTCCAGCGAAACTTCCTTTATAAAAGCATCAACATACGGAATTAACACCTTCCTGCTATCCTCAGCTAGAACCACCTCTAGTAACGTCTGAGATGGATTATCAATCATGTCATTTACATCCCCGATGATTTCCCCACTCTCAGAATCGCGAGCACGTAGACCGATTAAATCACGGTAATAGTAGTGTCCTGGCTCAAGTTCAGCAAGTTCACTTTCTGGTATGTAAAGTTCTGCACCTGTTAGCTTCTCAGCTGCAGTCCTATCTGCAACATTATAGAACTTCACTACAGGCCTTCCCTTTTGGTACCTTATGCTCTTAACCTCGAGCTCTATTGACCCATCTACTCCATAAACTGCATTATCTCCTCCAAGCTCTCTGTATTTCTTGCCATCTACAAGCAGAACCGCCCCTTCATAGAGATTTTCGGATTCCTCCGCATAGAGACGTACCTTGGT
Source organism: Mogibacterium diversum (assembly GCF_938028775.1). GTDB lineage: Bacteria > Bacillota > Clostridia > Peptostreptococcales > Anaerovoracaceae > Mogibacterium > Mogibacterium diversum_A. The sequence continues at coordinate 11,325 of NZ_CALIZG010000012.1, read as the reverse complement.
CTCCCCCTTTAGGCCAACTGCAGCTCCCACTTTTCCAACACTAACCATTGTATTGTCTTTTGCTAGTGACATATTCTCCTCCTTGGATGCACTCACACCCTCTATCCACACTAAAAATCCATTTTCCTCATTATAGAAAATAAGCATGCGTGAGCCACGCATGCCTTGATAATGATAATTGCCCGAGTCGCGCTATTCTTCAACGATATCAACAGTGACTCTCTTGTTCTCTTTGATTGCGGCTGCCTTCACAACAGTTCTAATTGCTTTGGCAATGCGTCCCTGTTTGCCTATGATCTTACCCATGTCTTCTTTTGCAACGCTGAGTTTAATCACTATCTCGTTGCCGTTCACTTCTTCAGTCACGACAACATCGGCAGGCCTTGATACTAGTGCTTTGGCAATTGATTCAACTAAGCCGGCCATTATCTCTTCCTTCCTACTTCAAGCAACCCGACTTCTTGAGCAGCGCTCTTACAGTGTCGGTAGGCTGTGCTCCGTTAGCAAGCCACTTCTGTGCAGCCTCGTTATCGATATTGATCTCTGCTGGATCCTTAAGAGGATTGTATGTACCAATCTCCTCGATAAATCTTCCGTTTCTTGGAGTTCTTGAATCTGCAACTACTACTCTGTAGAAAGGCTTCTTGTGAGCTCCCATTCTCTTTAATCTGATCTTAACCATTTGTTCCTCCTGATTATCTTAAAAATATAATATTTATGCTTAACAAATAAATTTGTTATAAGCTAACCCATTAGTCCTCTAAAAAGCTTATTCTTCTTAAGTGCCGCCGGATTATTAAACTTTTTCATCATCGACTTCATCTCATCAAACTGCTTGATAAGTTGGTTGATGCTCTGCACCGTCTGGCCGCTTCCAGCCGCGATACGTTTTCTCCTACTTGCGTTTAAAATGTTTGGATTCTCACGCTCTGCATTGGTCATCGATTGGATAATCGCCTTCATTCTATCGAGGTCTTTCTTACCCTTCTCGAAATCAATCTGTTTCTTATCAGCTGCTGAGATTCCTGGAATCATATCGATAAGCTTCGCAATTCCGCCCATCTTGCTGATCCGTCCCATCTGCTCTAGGAAATCATTGAGGTCGAATTGATTCTTCCTAAACTTCGCTTCCATTCTTGCAGCTTCTTCTTCGGTGTAAGCATTTTCAGCCTGTTCGATGAGGCTCATGACATCGCCCATTCCGAGAATTCTCGAAGCTATCCTGTCTGGGTGGAATGGTTCGAGAGCATTATACTTCTCACCAGTACCCATGAACTTAATTGGCTTGCCAGTCACCATCTTTGTTGATAGTGCAGCACCTCCGCGGGAATCTCCATCCATCTTGGTCATGATTATGCCATCTATGCCGAGCTTCTCATTGAACCCCTCTGCGATGTTAACCGCATCCTGACCTGTGAGTGCGTCAACCGCAAGTAGAATCTCGTGGGGTCTAATTCCCTTCTTCAGCTGAACCAGCTCTTCCATTAGCGCTTCATCTATCTGCAAACGTCCTGCCGTATCGACAATCAGAACGTTACATCCCTTACGCTGAGCTTCTTCTAAAGCAGCCTTAGCGATAACTAGTGGCTCATTCGACTCCCTCATGGTAAACACTGGAGTATTTACAGCCTTACCAACTACCTCTAGCTGATCTATAGCTGCTGGTCTATACACGTCGCAGGCGCAGAGCATCGGCTTCTTGCCGTTCTGCTTCAGCCACGCTGCCAGCTTTCCGCAGGTTGTTGTCTTACCAGTACCCTGGAGACCAACCATCATATAAACCGTAAATCCACTTGGCGAAAAGGTGAGCTTACTGTTCGCACCACCCATCATGTCTACAAGCTCTTCCTTCACGATCTTGAGCACCTGCTGTCCTGGGGTAAGACTCTTGAGTACATCTGCACCCATCGCCTTCTCCTTAATAGTAGCAACAAACTGCTTTACAACCTTGAAGTTAACATCAGCCTCGAGTAACGCCAGCTTTACCTCGCGCATCGCTGCATCGATGTCCTTCTCGCTTACAACGCCTTTGCCTCGTAGATTTCGAAATGTTTCTTGTAATTTTTCCGATAAACCTTCGAATGCCATATCTTATCTTATCTCTCCATATATGAAGGCTCTTATAGACCCAGAGCCTTATGCATAAATTCATTCATCTTTGAAAGTGCTCCGCGAAGCTCTTCCGCATCATCCACCGAACTCATGCTTTCCAGCAGGTTATCAGCTTCAAAGATCAGAGCATTATTAGCCTTCCACTCCGCAACGAGCCCTAATGCAGCTTCGTACTTCTCAAGGCTACTCTCTGCTTTCTTGAGCGCGTAGTGAACTCCTTGCCTACTGAGCCCGAGTTCTTCTGCGATCTCTGTCAGCGACAGATTATCCTCATGATAGAGATCCATAATCTCGCGCTTGTTCTCATCTAGAAGATTGCCATAAAAGTCGTACATCAAGCTCGCATATTCAACATTGTCTATATTTTCTTTCATACTGTAAGAATATAACACAAGCGAAAAGTGCTGTCAAGCATTTCTCTTGACAGCAACCTATCTCTTTTGATTTATCTACTCTCTTCTGTTCCTATTTACGAAACTCTCACATCATTTGCCAAACGCACTTCTCTATGAGATCTCAGCGCTTCGAGATCTTCTACAGAATACTCTACCGCGATATCTAGATGTTTACCAAACTGCTCTCCGTACTTCCTCTTGTTTAGTGCAAAGAATATTGCTCCCATCAGGGCCCATCCGCCGGCCATCAGCCACTCCTGTACCTTAAGCGTACTTCCCGATCCTGGAATCAGGTACATCGAGACCATTCCTCCAGATAGGACAGTCGCCATAATACCTACAAACTTATAGTGCTTTACTCGGTAAGGTCTTGGCATATCTGGCGCTTTCCGTCTTAGTATTAGGAAAGAAATCGACACCATGCAGTAAGCTAGACAGCACCCGAGATTGCCTGCATCACATATCCACACGAGCATCTGTCTACCCGCAAGAGGAGCGAGCATCGATATAACTCCGATTAATAGCAGTGCATTTACAGGTGTCTTATACTTATGATGCAGCTTTGCGAACAACTTTGGTATCATGTTCGAATCAGCCATCGAGTACATCGCACGGCTTCCACCGATCATAAACGAGTTCCAGCTAGTTACGATCCCGCACAGACCACCGATGATAACTACATCCGCCATCTTCTTCGTTCCATAAGCTTTTGCCATGGCATCAGCCGTTACCAGCCCTGCTCCACTCATCGATGCATTAATCTCCGAAGAACTCATCATATATCCAACTGCAAGTATTACGAGCGAGTAAAATGCAACCGCCATAACAATTGACATGATTAGAATTTTGCCAATCTTCTTGAGCGAGCCTTGAATCTCCTCAGCAGCCTGTGGTATTACGTCAAAACCTATGAAGAAGAAAGGTGTCATTACCGCTACATGCATCACATGGCTTAGAGTCGACTGGTTTCCCTTTCCTGCAAAAAGTTGTGGCATAAGGTTGCCCATATCACCTCTAACCGTTGATGTTCCGATGAGAAGCACGCCTACGCCAAAGATTATAGCCGTAAGTATTGTCTGAAATATCGCCGCAGTCTTAGCACCCATGATATTGACAAAAGTCATCAAGGCAGCTGTGACAGAAGCCAGAGCAAGCCACGATGCGTAGATATCGAAGCCTGCAACAGTATATAGGTAACCCTTCAAGAATCCAGGAAAAATGTACGAGATAATCGTTGGAAATGCACATGCCTCAAAGCAAACAACCCCGACGTACCCAAGTATAATTCCCCATGTGCAGACAAATGACCCAGTTGCTCCCATCGCCTTATAACTGAACACATGCTCTCCGCCACACTGTGGCATCGCAGCAGTAAGCTCTGCATAAGTTAGTCCAACAAAGAAAATCATTATGCCACCAAGTGCGAATCCAATTGCTGCTCCTAGAGCACCGCCTCTACTTATCCAATCACCAGTTGAGATTACCCATCCCCAACCAATCATCGCGCCAAAAGCTATCACTAATATATCTTTCGAAGATAATACCTTGTCGAATTCGGATTTTTTCGTCATTTAAGACACACCCTTTCAAATGTTTATAATCGATGTTATGTTTCTTTCGTATACTTTGATATATAATTAAATCTATAAAACCATTAATTGATAGACGTATTATATTAATGAAATAACATGAAATAGCTATTTATAATGCAAGATTTCCAAGTGACAATATCTACTGACAACATTATTGTATCTTGATATGTTCACTTTGTCAAAAGTTTATTGTGTGAAGATTTTTTGTATCTATTACTATCTATATTCTTTTTATTATTTTGCTCTAATTGTTTGTATCACCTTGACAAGTCGCTTAAAACTAATAGAATTGTTTTAACATACTTTATTAATTTAATAAGGTATTGTTTTTCAATTGATAAAATTGATTTTATTTACTATGGAGGAAACAATGAAAAGAAAACTTATTGCATTTTTAATAGTATGCATCGTTATGCTGACAGGCTGCGGCGGTGGCGGGGGATCTAGTTCAGATTCAAAGAAGCTTGATAACAACTCAAAAGTTACTAAGAGCAACTTCAAGAAATTCCCTGCTACTGATGGCAAACTATTCGAGTACACCCTTGCTGATGATGGAGATGTTAATCATATCAAGATTACAGGTATAAAGACTCCTGATGATGATAAACTTAAGGTTGTTGTAGTTCCCAAGACTATCACCGTTAAGACAGTTGATGGGAACGTTAAGAAAACTGTTGTTGCAGTATCAGGTCTTTCCAATTTGGATAAGGCTGAGGCAATTGTCCTTCCTAATACTGTGAAGGAAATCGGTGATAGTGCTTTTGTTAATAATGACAAGCTCAGATTTATTCACCTAGGAGATTCTGTGGAAAAAACTGGCGGAAAATTATTTATAAACTCTCCTATCGAGTTCATAGATATTCCAGACAGCATGCAGCATATGGGTAACACGCTGAACGATTATACTTTGCTTAACGATCAGATTGCACAGTCAATTGGTAGTGATCGTCCTCTTAAGTACATCAGGATTCCTGGTACACTTACAGATTTCAGCAATCTTTACCTCCCTGCACCTGACACCAAAGGCCCAATAATCAAGACTCCTAAGGGTAGTGAAGGTGAAAAATGGGCTAAGTACTGGGGATTCAAAGTCGAGTACATAAAAGGCAAAGTTGTCACTCCTGAAAAATCTTTTTGGGGAGAACAGCTTGAGAAAAAGGAAGCTGAAAAGAACAAAGAGTCTGAATAGGTTATTCTATAGGTCATTTGTATTTGTTTTTCAATTATTTGACTAAGAATGTTATAAACAATCCCTTTTATCGCTTTAAGGGATTGTTTTATTTTAAAAAGAAACCTCAATTATATTAGTCCTACCACTATTATGATATAATTAATAACATGGTTTGTGTTTACAGGAGGTCACCCTATGTCATCAATCGAAGATACTAGAGTTTACGAATCGAGATACCAGCAGATTGCTGTTGAAATGGCTGAGAAAATCGCCGAAGGTTGGTATGAAGTAGGTGACCGAATCACCTCACGCTCAACTATAGCCACAACATTTCATGTATCACCAGAGACTGCTAGAAAGGCCATGCAAGTCCTCGTTGATATGGGAATAGTTACAGTAAAGCACGGAAGTGGAACATATGTAGCTTCCCGTGAAAAAGCTCAGCTATACTTTGAGAAATTCCACGATGCTGTATCAATAGCGCAGACTAGGGAACAGATTGTCGATGCCATAGCTACTCAGCGCCGTGATCTTGAGCATCTCGCTAAGCTCCTTGATGAGTTAGTAGCTCGAAACACTAGAGATCACAACACATCTTACCTGACTCCACACGATATGAAAATAGATGCTAACTGCAACTTTATAGGACAGTCAATTGGAGAACTTGATATCTGGCAACAGACCGGAGCCACAATCGTAGCGATAAAGCGCGGTGACGAGACCAACATATCACCTGGACCTTATGAGAGGGTGCAGGTAGGCGACGTGATTTTATTTGTCGGGAACGACTTATCGAGGCAAAAGATGCTAAACCTCTTCAACTCACCAACGCCAGACCCAGCATCACTCACAGATTAATCTAAGTGCAAAGATTTTCAGAATCGAACACCAGCAAAACAAAAGGAGAACCATGGCAAAGTACACCCTGGTTCTCCTTTCATTATTTTATGTATCCCTTTTTACGAACTTCGTAATACCAGCCTCTTCTGCCAGTATTAGCACCCCTTTTTAGTTCGATCTGTATGTTCAATTACCTTCTTTTACGTATTATTTGCGCAAGATTACTACCTTCTTATCCGCTTATCATCATTTATTGCCATTCTCGTTCCAACAGTCTGGAATATCTGTACTAGCACAATGAGTAAGAATACAGCGATGAACATTACAAGCTTCTCTGAACGGTAATAACCGTAGTTAATCGCAATTTTACCGAGACCACCGCCGCCGATAATTCCCGACATAGCAGAGTAGCTAAGCACTGTTGTAAGTGCAATTGTTATATTTGATATCAGCGATGGAACGCTCTCCGGGATCAAAACCCTGAAGATGATCTGAAAAGGACTTGCCCCCATGCTCACTGCGGTTTCTATGATATTGCCATCCACCTCTCTGAGGCTACTCTCAACAAGTCTAGCTACAAATGGGAATGCTGCAAATACAAGTGGCACTATAGTTGGTACTGTCCCGACAACTGTATGTGCGAAAAACCTTGTAACCGGAAAAACCATAATCATCAGAATAAGAAACGGAATGGACCTAAGCAAGTTTATGACCGCATTAAGCACCGATAGTATAGGCTTTGGTAATGGCAATATTCCGTCCTTTTCTCCGACTACAAGCAATACGCCTAGCGGAAGACCTACAACTAGTGCGAGGAATGTCGAGATTATCGTTACATATACAGTCTCCCATATGGCGAACGGAATTTCATTTTGCAATATATCAAGCGCAAGTTTTGTAGATTCGGGACTAAACATTCGCCTCACCTCCTATATCATTGTTTTCTATGGTTTTTTTATCACCTCTGTATTTAGAGCTGCCAACAGTAACAGTTACACCATGAGCTGCACTGAGATATTTAACAGCTTCATCTACAATCTTTGGATCATTTGGGACCTCTAGCACAATCCTTCCAAAAGCTTTTCCTTCTACAGACTTTGTCGACGCATAGATAATGCTAGCACAAATCCCTTTATCTTGCGCGAGAGAAGTGATCAGCGGAGCGTGTGTAGTCTCAGATTCATTAAATAAAACTTCTATTGTCTCCGAGCTTTCTGAAGCCACAATAGCTTCCTGTCTCTCGGGAAATACTAATCTCTTCGCTGCTTCAGATTTTGGATTTGCGAAAATTTCAGAAACCTTACCGCGTTCAACAATCTCTCCATGATCGATTATGGCAACCTTGTCGCAAATACTCTGTACAACCGACATCTGATGCGTGATTATAACCACTGTAATCCCAAGTTTTTTATTGATATCACGAATGAGGTCTAGTATCTGGCCTGTCGTCTTTGGATCGAGTGCACTTGTCGCCTCATCACAGAGCAGAACCTTAGGATTAGTTGCTAGCGCTCTTGCAATCGCAACTCTCTGCCTCTGTCCACCAGATAACTGTGCTGGAAATACAGACGCCTTATCTTCTAGACCTACTAGCTCCAAAAGTTCATTGACAGCTTTTCTCGACTTCTTTTTATTAACGCCTGCAAACTTTAATGGCAGTGCGACATTTTCTCTAACGTTTTTCTGCATAAGTAGATTGAAGCTTTGAAAAATCATCGTAACATCACGGCGAATTTTCCTAAGCTGCCAATCCTGAAGTTTGGTTAGATCAATATCATCGATTAAAACCTCTCCCGACGTTGGTTTTTCTATCATATTTATGCAGCGCACGAGCGTGCTCTTGCCCGCACCACTCATTCCGATAATTCCGTAGATTTCACCGTCTTCTACTGTAAAATTAATGTTTTTTAATGCCTCGACAGTACCAACTTCTGTCTTGAACGTCTTGTTTAAATTCTTTATCTCTATCATGCTCTATCATCCTCCCTAAACTCAACAATCCGGCGCCATATCGCATCTTGTACGCGCTAGTTGCTAGAAGCAGCTTGCTCATCGCATGCGTTGTCCGCCGGATTATTAGTTTAATTTTGATTTACTTGAGTTTCTTAAGCTTATCTAGAGAATCTGACTTTCCAGCGTATAGACCCATTGGCTCATTGTGGATTGCAGCTACAGATACTACCTTTGTACCCTGCTTCTTGTTAAAGTCATCTAGATATGGTACGTGCTGGAAGTAGTTAGCATCAACCTCTCCACTATCAACCACCTTGTTAGGCTGTACGTAATCTGTGAACTCTTTAATCTCAAGGTTAATTCCCTTCTTAGCCAGAATTTTCTTAGCTTCCTGTAGAATCTCAGCATGTGGTGTTGGAGATGCAGCAACTGTGATAGTTGTGCCCTTTAGTGCAGCATAGTTAACGCTTGAATCGTAACCATCAGTTGGGTTCTTAACAACGCTTACTATGGAGCCATCATATTTCTTCTTAATGAAGTTAGCAACTTCTTTGCTCTCTAAAGCAGCCTTAAGCGCCTTAATCTTATCGCTGTTCTGATTTCCTTCCTTAACTGCAAGGATATTCGCGTAATCAGCAGCACTATCTTCTTTTATGAGCGAGTCCTTAACTGGGTTAAGCTTAGCTTCGATTGCGTAGTTTGAGTTGATAACACCGAAATCTACATCCTTTAGAGTATTTGAAACCTGAGCCGCTTCCACTTCCTTAAACTCAATTCCATTAGCATCCTCAACATCCTTAATAGTAGCAGTTATGCCAGCACCCTTCTTTAGCTTGATGTATCCATTCTTCTCAAGTAGAAGAAGTGCTCTTGCTTCGTTTGTTGCATCGTTTGGTATAGCAATTGTTACCTTTTCGGATTTCTTTCCGCATCCAGATAGGACTCCTACGGATGCGAGTATTACCACTAGCAGTGCAACTGCTGTAATTCTAATCTTTGATTTTCCCTTAATGTTCATGTTAGTTTGTTCCTTTCTTATTTGCTTACTTGCTATTCTTTTTCATTTAGTGTTAACGTGTTTATTTTACTTTTAGGCAATAAAAAACTGCCCACAATCTCATGCAGACAGCTCATTCGATTACAGTCTTGATGATTGTCTTCGCTAAGAGTCGCTCTCCAATATTCAGCTCTTATTGTAACTAGCTGACTTGATTATCTATAACTCTTTGCAGATAAAACATCACAAATGGCATTCTGCTTATTCAAATATTCTGTTGTCCACATGCACATTCGCATCTCTCGTGAATTTGTTACGCAGGTCATTGCGATATCTCCTCTCTCTTTGATGTCCTAATGATACAATGAAAACAAAACCCCGTCTAATTCGTATATATTATTCCTAGCTATAGATTAAATTTATACGTGAATGTGGAAATAGGTTATCCACTAAACCAAACTTTATTACACTAACTAAGTTAAATCAAAAAAATAGCCTGAAGGATATAGAAAGCGCACTATTTATCCCTCAGGCTAATTCATATTAGATATGTATTACGTAAAAAAGCGCCAATGATTTACGAGCTATATTTCTCTATCATGCTTTCAAATCCACAGCCAAGCACATTATTATAGAACTCAGCAAGATTCCACATAACTTCTGTCTTTAAATCTGGATAGTTATGTATTTCATGACGATATCCAGAATATAGCTGAGTTTTAACATCATGTCCAGAATCAATTAGCCAGTTGCTAACCTCATAGACACCTCTGCCATACTGTCCAACAGGATCTTGATCACCAGCGATGTTATAAATCTTTATATCAGTTGGAACCTTTGAAGCCCATTCTGGTCCAGTTATGCACTCAATCATTTGGCAGAAATAGAGAAAAGCCTGGTTAGTAGTAGGCTTAGTAAACGCATCAAAAGGATCCTCAGCGTGGTCTATCTGTACAAATTTATCTTTACAAATCCATTCGTTACCAATTGTAACTTCTTCATCACAGCGAGCAAACATCCATCCAAGAAGAGAACTCGCAACAGCTGGATCAGACTCTTTACCTTTGCCTTCTGCAACAAGCTGCTTTAGCTTATTAATACTCTCCTCGAGATCAGGCCATACCCCAGAAGTTCCACACAGGGTAACAGCAGTGAGTTCATTACCGTACTTTGCCATAAAATCTCTAGCAATAAACGATCCCATACTATGGCCGAAAAGCATATACGGAAGATTAGGGTACTTCTCTTTAACAACCTGCATAAGTGCATGTTCGTCTTCCATCATAGTATGGAATCCTTCATCACCCCAATCACCCCATCTATCGTTGATAATAGCAGTCTTTCCATGTCCAACATGGTCATCAGCAGTAACAATATAACCTTCATCCATTAGACCAGTTATCATATATAAATATCTACGAGAATGTTCTCCAAAACCGTGAATTATTTGAATAATACCCTTAGGCTCACAAGCAGGAACATAAATCCAAGCCTGAATATCATCTATCTTGTTGTAGGATTTAAAAGTAAATTCATGTAACATAATAAATCTCCTCTCATATCATAAATGGAATAATAAAATACTTAAGTTCAATGTAACACACCTTAAAATATAAGTCGAGTAAAGAAGGTAAGACATAGGGCAAACTAAAGTATAGATTATGCAGAAAAAATAAACAAAAAGTCTGCCAATAAAGGCAGACTAAATAAAAGCATAAAAAAACCGGCGACGTCCTAATTTCCCAGGCAGCTTCCCACCAAGTATCTTCAGCGCTAAAGAGCTTAACTTCTGTGTTCGGGATGGGAACAGGTGTAACCTCTCTGCTATTGTCACCGGATTATGTAAATCGCGTTTCGCAATCTACTCATATTTTGTAGTAAGATGTACTTTATCATCTTCTACGCTTTTGAGAGCTGTACCCTCAAAATTGAATAACCACCTCATGCTTAAAACCATTTGGTCAAGTGTTCGACCTATTAGTATCAGTCAGCTGAATACGTTACCGTACTTACACCTCTGACCTATCAACGTGATAGTCTCTCACGGGTCTTACCTTTCGGAGGAAATCTTATCTTGAGGTGGGCTTCGCACTTAGATGCTTTCAGCGCTTATCCCTTCCATACGTAGCTACCCGGCTATGCCCTTGGCAGAACAACCGGTACACCAGAGGTATGTCCATCCCGGTCCTCTCGTACTAAGGATAGCTCCTCTCAAATTTCCAACGCCCACAGCGGATAGGGACCGAACTGTCTCACGACGTTCTG
>NZ_CALIZG010000011.1:0-3449 GCF_938028775.1 Mogibacterium diversum | reverse complement strand
CGAATAAGTATGTTCCTGTTGGGATGCTGTTCTTGATCCTGGCAATTATCTTGAATGTAGTGTCAAATGTCAGCGACCTAGTGCTTGGAATTCTCTACGGCATCTCGATAGCAGTATTGATTATTGGACTATATAATAGTCGAAAATAAGTGCTGTAGCAGACGAAAACGGATCCGGCTTGCCATCCACATTGGATAGCCCGCCGGGTTTTTCGGGAAGCAAAGTTTGTTCACGAAGAAGTAGTAGACTTTGCTGTTGAAGCGCATTTGAAAGGGTGAAGGTATGGCAAGTGTTGAGGTGATGAAGGAACGGGCTCGTATTGCGGGTCGTTTCAACCTGTCTGCTCGCCGAAACCAGGAGCATAGGGCACTTGTTGCGCTCGCCGCGCAAAAGGCGGGAGGGGAGTGCCAGGTGGTTCCTGTGGCTCCCGGCGAAGATGAGGCTGACGTACTCGACCGTGCACGCAAGGTTGCGGGTGGTAAACCGGTCATTATCGTGACTGAGGCTGAGGGGGAGCTTCACGTTCGCCTCTTCGGCAGCGAGAGCAATTAGGTTGGGTAATCCTAAAACTAGCAGAAGACCCGGCGGATACTACATCTGTAGTATCCGCCGGGTCTTTTCTGCGTTGATGGGGATTGTTACAGCTGAGATTCGTATTGAGAAATATTCTGTCACAGCGCTTCTTTTGAAAGAACGGACGAGTCGTTACATGCTAGGGTAAGCAGTGGTGTCGCACGCACTAGATTCGTGCGGCATCATCATATGTCAGTATCGGATAAGGACGTCTGAGGGGAAGTCAAGCACAATGTGCGTGTAAGTCCCATGAGATGTGCCCGGTCCACAAATTCGAGGAGGAATCAATAATGGATACTAGAAAGATAGAAAAGATATCGGCAAAAGGAATAATTGGGTTATATGATTACAATATTAATTTTACGGATGGTAATTCTGAGCTAAAGGCAATTTATTCTGAAAATGGATGCGGAAAGACCAACCTTTTAAGATTGATTCATTGCGTCACATCTGGAAGTAGTGTGGAGCTGCAGAAAATATTCTCTATACCTTTCAAGGAATTGGAGATTAAGGCCTCTGGAAAAAGAATTTTCTTCACTAGAAGGACCAATAAATCTATCGATTTAAATATATATAATGAGTCGGATGAGAGTGTTTTCTTTAAGGATTTGAATCCCGGGGATTTAAAGAGTATGTCTGACCCGGAATTAGGTGATGAGATTCAAGATAAATACCGTGATATATCTTTGAACGTATGTAACTATACAGGAAACGCTGTATATCTTGGAACGAATAGATTAAATGATGTCGACCTCCAGGCAAGTCGTATTGCTAGGATTAGATGGAGGATGGGGCGCCGCAATGAGTCGGGGGAGGAATATGATCCTGTAGACCTTGTTATTGATTCCGTTCTTGATGAACTGAGTAACTCATTAATTCGTAATGCTCAAAGAATGACAATTAGTTCAAGAGGGCGCAGAGGAGTATATTCTCAAATTGTTAAAAATATATTTAATGATAGCAATAATGGCGATGGCGTAAATAGTAGTACGGAAGCAAGGAAGAGCATCCTTGAAAAAATAAAGGAAATTGATAATCTGGAGTATAAAAATCTGGTTGGCGAGTATGAATTAATTAATTTTGCCGAATATAATTCGATTAAAAATATGGTAAGCAATCCACCGAGGGTAAATGCTAAACAATTTTTGCATCTGTATCCAATATTAATGCCTTACTTTGATAGTCTTGCGGAGAAGATTCAAGATGTTTCTCCTGCGGCACGATTAATTGGGTCATTTATTGGATCTATTAATACGATGTTCCGGGATAAAGAAATTAAGTATAGTATGCAGAGGGGTTTTAGAGTACGTTCAAATATAGTTTCAGAAGAGGGAAAGAATGAAATCTATGTTGATCCCTCCATGCTTTCCAGTGGTGAGAAGCATATTATATTCCTTCTTGCAAAAGTGATTATTTCTGCCACTAGAGGGGATTCGTTATTAATTATCGATGAACCGGAAATTTCCCTCGGCATCCAATGGCAACGTTTGTTTGTGAAGTATGTTCAGGAGTGTGCATATGAGTCAAACCTCCAGGTTGTTATGGCCACACATTCACCACTAATTCTTGAAGACTATGATGATATTGATGTTTCTGTGTCGAAAAGAGAATCGAGAGATTAAGGGTGCTTGATATGAAAGATGGTATCGAAATAAAAGCTTCGTATAGGCTTAATGAATATGAGATGAAGAAGATTGACAGTCTTATGGAGAGTGGTCGAGATTCTGAATCTCCGAACATCTTTACAATTTATGTTGAAGGTATAGATGATATTGATTTTTTTAATAGATGGTTGAGGGTTTCAAAATTGGAGTCTAGTCATAGAAAACTATCTATAAAAATATTGGGAATTAGGTCAGATGAAAGTATTGTAGCCCCAGGTCTAGGAAATTGTCAGAAAATAAGGCTTGCTGCTGAGGAGTACAAAGATGATATGCGTAAGATTTATGTATCAGATAAAGATTTGATGACAGATTCTAATGTTAGAGAGTATGAGCATCTTGATTCGTTGTTTTTTACTGATTTTCCAGCTGTAGAAAGTTATGGGTTTCTGAATGAAATTCTATGCAAGTTAAATGAAGATAGATATGGTGGCAAATTGAAATCTTTGGAAAATTGTGGAGAATTTCTTAGTCGATATCTAAGGGGTATATATTTTTATCGGTGCGCACTGCATAATCAGGAAAAGCCGGAGGATATGAATTCAAAAGCTATTGAATTGCATAAAAAACTTACGAGTTATGTGAACGGTAATCGCGACAATTTATCTATAGATGGATTTATTGAGTTTGCGGATGGATTTATTCCTGATGAAGTGGTAAATGCAATGAAATCTGTAGACGATGATAATGTTGATCCTCGTGCATATATATATGGTCATGATGTTGGTTCTGCCATTAAAGGAGTTATAGCATGTTATGAAAAGGAATTGAGTTCCAAATACCCTGCATGCAGAAAGACTCACATAGAACAGTACGTCCGAGATAATTATATAAGCGAAGGATTTTATAAAAACGATAACCTTTTTAAATTATTGTGTATGAGAATAGAGTACATATACAAGCTAACAATGAAGTAAAAATAGGGACCCGGCGGACTATCCATCAGATAGCCCGCCGGGTCCCTTCTTTATACCGTTGCTATGCGCTCAGCCGTTTATCGGGTGGTGCGTTCCAGCAGCTGCAGCACGTTCTGGTAGGTGTGGCCGGTCGCCTCCGTCATGCCCTGCTCACAGGTGCGGTTAGCCGAAATGTATGCGGCGAACTGCTTCTGCTCGCTCAGCTCCGCAGCCTCAGCCTCCGTAGCGCTCGCCGTCAGCTCCGGGTGCAGCATACCGCGGTCACCCGCGTAACCACAGCAACCCCAGTGCTTCGGCA
>NZ_CALIZG010000010.1:0-1270 GCF_938028775.1 Mogibacterium diversum | reverse complement strand
AAAACTCAGCAGCATCTCCCTTTAATGTATCTATAAGCGCACCACTTGATTTGAATTCATTTAGATTATTCACCAACTTTTTTATCTCTGATTCTACAGAGTCTATATAATGTACTCCAGCAGCATGTCCTGCAAAATTACCTGCGTTCTTCTCAAAGAATTCATATCCCTCATTAAAGGCTTCCATTCTTTATCCCTCCAAGAATTCAGATAATCCATCCATGTATAATATTAAAGTCAAAGCTCGGAATTGTTGGTCAGTAATTTTTCTCTGATCCTCTGTTGTTGTAATCCATTTTGTAGCTTCTGCAACCGCATTGACTGCATCCGCTGCAATAGCTGGCACAGGTCCTAAGAAAGATAATAATGTATTTCCAACATTCAACATAATATCAGGAATATCGCCCATTGCACTAACTGCTGCATCTATTGCTTGTTCTGGTAGAGATTTTTTAAATTCTATAAGTTCAAATTCGGTTTTATAATTCCGACAAAGCTCAATAAATTCATTGTAGTCTTCTGGATTATCTATAGTTTTTGAGATAAGCATCATCCCACGTTTCCCTAACCAGCCGTATTTCATTCCATATTTGTCGAATTTTACATTCATGCTAGATATTTCATTCTTACTAGCTTGATTTTCACCTATAAACAAAACATGTTCATTAGACGATATTGTAGACATATTATCTAAATAATGTTTTTCTAACCAAACACTTACTTTAATTGCACCATCTTTAGTTCCTATAATTACGTCTTCTTCATCGTCATTAGCACTTATAAGCTGGCGTAAGTAATTAGCATATCCAACTGTACTCTCGTCACATACAATAATTAACTTTGTTATATTTAGTTCGAACATAAAAAACTCCACATTTTATGAATATTATTTTTCGATTATGATTCCTTTTAGTAAATATCTTTATAGATTCTTGAAAAATTTTTCACTAGAATAATCAAAATCATTTTATACGCTTATTATACCATTTAGGTAGGTATTATGACAAGATGAAAAAAGCCTTGTTTATTTTATAAAACAAAGCTTATTTCATTAATTTACCTCACCAAAACCAACCATCATTGTCTTCAATGGCTTGGGCTTCCTTGCGTTTGCGTGGTCCTGTTCCGTACATTTCGGCTTCGATTTCTTCCTTAGTTGGCAGGATAGAGGCAAGGATGATGTAAATAATCACACCAATTCCAAAATTTGCCACAGTAAAAATGGCGAAGAGAAAGCGGACTAGGGTTACATCAAAATTCCACTTGTCTG
>NZ_CALIZG010000009.1:0-1440 GCF_938028775.1 Mogibacterium diversum | reverse complement strand
TATCCCCTTGTATCTTAAACTTTGCACCTTTATATATTCTTAAATACTTTGCTAGATATAAGGAAAATGCTTATTTTTGCAATACGAAGTTTCATTTTAAGGTAAAAGATATGGCAAATTTAAGATTTGAAGCTGTTGAAGAAGCGTTCAAGAAGCGACCAGTAGAAGTCAATGCACCAACGGAACGCCCTTCAGAGTTCTATGGAAAGCTCGTGTTTAACCGCTCTAAGATGTATAAGTATCTGCCTGCCGACATTTACAAAAAGCTCGTTGATGTCATGGATAACGGCAGCCGACTAGATAGATCGATTGCAGATGCAGTAGCACAAGGCATGAAGCAATGGGCTAAAGAGAATGGTGTAACTCATTATACACACTGGTTTCAACCATTAACAGAAGGTACTGCCGAAAAACATGATGCTTTCATTGAGCACGATGGTAAAGGCGGAATGATTGAAGAGTTCTCTGGTAAGCTCCTTGTTCAGCAAGAACCGGATGCGAGTTCATTCCCAAATGGAGGCATAAGAAACACCTTTGAAGCCCGAGGATACTCTGCCTGGGATCCGACAAGTCCTGTATTTATTATCGACGACACACTTTGTATTCCAACAATATTCATATCTTATACTGGAGAAGCACTCGACTACAAAGCTCCACTACTAAAGGCTTTACGTGCTGTAAACGTTGCAGCAACTAAAGTTTGCCAATACTTTTATCCCGAAGTAAAGCAAGTTACAAGCAACCTAGGCTGGGAGCAAGAATATTTCCTTGTAGATTCGGCGCTTTTTAAGA
Source organism: Mogibacterium diversum (assembly GCF_938028775.1). Classification (GTDB taxonomy): domain Bacteria; phylum Bacillota; class Clostridia; order Peptostreptococcales; family Anaerovoracaceae; genus Mogibacterium; species Mogibacterium diversum_A. The sequence continues at coordinate 648 of NZ_CALIZG010000009.1, read as the reverse complement.
CCAGACCAGACCTTTTGATGACAGGAAAAACCCTTTTAGGGCACTCGCCAGCGAAGGGACAGCAGCTGGAAGACCATTATTTTGGTTCTATTCCTACCCGTGTGATGAATTTCATGAAGGAATTAGAGATAGAATGTGTGAAACTGGGCATTCCAGTATCTACAAGACATAATGAAAATGCACCGAATCAATATGAACTTGCGCCAATGTTTGAAGAAGCGAATGTGGCAGTTGATCACAATTCCCTATTGATGGATTTAATGGCGAGGATAGCGCACAAGCACCATTTTCATATACTTTTCCATGAAAAGCCATTTGCGGGAGTCAATGGAAGCGGTAAGCATAACAACTGGTCGCTCTCTACCAATACAGGTGAAAACCTGCTGAGCCCAGGGAAAAATCCGAAAAAAAATCTTCAGTTTTTGACATTTTTTGTAAATGTGATTAAGGCGGTGAACGAATATGCAGACCTTCTTCGTGCAGGGATTGCTACTGCGGGGAATGACTATCGTCTGGGAGCGAATGAGGCGCCGCCAGCGATTATTTCTGTGTTTATCGGTTCTCAGCTTTATGGAGTTTTGGAGGAATTGGAAAAAGTGAGCGAGGGGAAACTCAGCGCTGATGAAAAATATGATTTAAAACTAAATG
>NZ_CALIZG010000008.1:0-191009 GCF_938028775.1 Mogibacterium diversum | reverse complement strand
TGAAAATGGTGTTAGAATAACTACATTCGAGGTGAAAATATGAATCGTAATCAAGAGATTATACGCACAAGTGTATTAGGAATTATTGTGAATTCAATGTTGGCTGGATTTAAGGTTGTGGTTGGATTTTTATCTGGTTCTATCGCAATCATATTGGATGCGGTCAATAATGTATCGGATGCTTTTTCATCTATTATTACTATTATTAGTACAAAGCTTGCTTCAAAGAAACCAGATCATAAGCATCCGTATGGATATGGTAGAGTTGAATACTTAAGTGCACTTGTCATATCTTTGATAATTATATATGCAGGTATTACTTCTTTTGTGGAAGCTGTTAAGAGTATATTTAATCCGAGTATTCCAACGTATACAACAGTTGGACTGGTCATCATCTTTGTGGCTGTACTTGCGAAGTTTTCGATGGGAATGTACGTAAAGAAGACGGGCGAAAGACTAAACTCTGGTTCACTTATCGCCTCTGGTGAAGATAGTCGTATGGACTCCATGATTTCCGCAAGTACGCTTGTGGCCGCATTATTATTCATCTGGACGAATATTGATATTAGTTCTTATCTTGCGGTTGTGATATCCATTATGATTATCAAAGCTGGCTATGAGATTGCGGCTTCTACGATATCTTCGATCTTGGGTGAACGTCCAGATAAGGAACTTACGAATCAAATAAAAAAGTTGGTTATGACTTTTCATGAAGTACATGGTGTATATGATTTATTCTTGAATAATTATGGACCGAATAAGAATGTGGCATCTTTACATATTGAAGTAGATGATACGATGACTGCGGATGAGATTGATGAATTACAGCGTAGAATCGAAGATAAGATTTATGATGAAACACATGTCTTCGTGACGGCAATTAGTGTGTATGCATACAACACAAAGGATGATGAAGCAAAACATTTGTATAAAGAGATTCGAAAGATTGTTATGTCCGTAGAGCATGTTATCCAAATGCATGGTTTCTTTGTACAGGGAAATGAGATACGTTTTGATATCGTCATTGACTTTAATTGTGATGATCGTGAAGCACTATATAAGCGTATTGTTCAGGATATACAGGAACGTTATCCAGATTACCAGTTCACGACAACTTTAGATAGCGACATCAGTGATTGATGTTGTTTTTTTAATGATTATATGACTTAGGGTTGAAATTATTATCGTAAATGATGGTTCAACGGATGCTACAGCTGCTATCGCTAATCGCCTTGCGGAAAAATATCCAATATAATAGCTTTGGTCGGGATTGGCCAACTGCTAAGAATATCTCGTGTGCATCTCTATCTGTTGTGGTGACGATTGATAGAACGATTTAAGCGAGCTGCAGTCTTATGGATAGGAACCATCGTCAAAGTAAAAAAGCAGGAGCCTGCAGCCCCTGCTTTTTGTATCCAGTAAAATTAATACTAAGAGGTTATCCAATGATACCGCCACCGATAACGTAATCGCCATCATATACAACTACAGATTGTCCCTTAGTTATAGCGCGCTGAGGTTCATCGAATACGATTTTAACTTCAGTTTCGCTTAGAGGCGTAATGGTGGCTGGTGCCTCTTTGTGCTTATATCTAATTCGAGCTTTAGCTCTGAAAGGCGCATCTGGGCAGGCGATTGAAACCCAGTTGAAATTATGTGCAGTCAGCTCTCTTTTGAATAGATCTTCGTTTGAACCGAGCACTACCTCGTTGTTCTCCACATCGATATATTGTACATACATCGGGTGCTTAAGTGCGAGTCCAAGTCCCTTGCGCTGACCGACTGTATAATGGATTATCCCCCTGTGGATACCTAGTACATTGCCATCCATATCTACGAAGTTACCAGAAGCTATTTTTTTACCAGTATACCGCTCTATAAAGGAGGCGTAGTCACCATCTGGGATAAAGCAAATATCTTGGGACTCCTTGCGATTTGCATTGACAAAACCATGCTCCTCAGCAATTTTTCTAGTTTCTGACTTATGCAGTTTGCCGAGAGGGAACATAGTGTGTGATAACTGCTCCTGACTTAAAGAATAAAGCACATAACTCTGATCTTTAGACAAATCGACAGCTTTCTTAAGCTTGTATCTTCCATCTTCTCCATGCTCTACAATGACGTAATGGCCGGTGGCGATGTAATCCTGACCTAATTCCTTACCAGCTCTAAAGAGCTCATCAAACTTTAGAGTCCTATTGCAATCTACACATGGATTCGGTGTTATGCCGTGCTCATAAGCGCTTATAAATTTACTTATAACCTTTTCATCGAACTCTGGTCTAAAATCGCAGACCTCAAAAGGAATACCTAGGCTCTTAGCGACACTCTTTGCATCATTTATATTTTCAAGGCTGCAGCATGTTTTAGCATCGCTGCCAATCGTATCATTATCATACAGCCTCATCGTTACACCTGTTGCATCATGACCAGCTTCCTTTACAAGAAGAGCTGCCACACTGCTATCTACTCCGCCACTCATGGCGACGAGAACTTTCTTTTTCATTTCTAGTCTCCTATTTCCATTGAATAACTGATTATAGCATAACTGTTACTTTTCGTAGTATTAGATATAGTACATGAATTTAATCAAAGACATGTTGACACCTTAAAAGCAGGAGAGTATATTATAAATGAACGTATGAACAAGTGCTCATATGAACGCATATGATTGTGTTTTATAAAGTAGGAGATTATATGGAAAAAGATTTAGCGCCTCACTGCGAGGTTAACGAAGTGCATGGAAGCACTGTAGAAAGAGTTGTCGGGGCGATGCCTGAAGAGGAAGAGATATTTGATCTATCCGAGCTGTTCAAGGTGTTTGGTGACTCTACCAGGATGAAGATATTATTTGCACTATTCGAAGAGAAGATGTGTGTGTGCGACTTGGCGGAAGCATTGGGCATTACCCAGTCGGCAATTTCTCACCAGCTTAAGATCCTTAAACAAGCTAAACTAGTTAAGTTTTCAAGGGCAGGTAAACAAATCATATATGAGCTTTCAGATGAGCATGTGAGAATTATTATCGCTGTCGGTAAGGAACATATCGAAGAGCGATAATCTAGAAAAGAGACATTATGCTCTTAATATAATTTAATAAGAGCACAAGATTTTAAGATTTAAGAAACGTATTAAGCAGAAAAGGAGTAAGAGATGAAAAAGAAATTCAAGTGTGAGATTGATTGTGCAAACTGTGCTGCAAAGGTAGAGGATGCGATAAATAAGCTAGACGGAGTGGAGGAAGCAAGGGTTAATTTTATGGCTCAGAAATTCACTCTTGTTGCTGATGACGATCGATTCGATGAAATCCTTGAAACAGCTATTATGACAGGTAAGAAGATTGAGCCTGATTTTACTGTAGAGATAAAGTAGTATTTAGATTATATAACTTTTTTAACATAGCGTATTTATAGATTAGGGGCTTTACTTATGAATAAAAAGCAAAGAAATAGAAGAAATAGGATAGCGATATCACTCGTGTGCTTTCTAGTACTGATGATACTTGAGCTTACAGGTGTGCTAGATGGAGTTCACGGATTCGTCCTGTTTGTAATTTACTTCATACCTTATATTATAGTCGGTAATGATGTAATCATAAAAGCGGCCAAGAATATTAGGAATGGTCAAGTTTTTGATGAGAATTTCCTTATGATGATTGCGACGTTTGCGGCGTTTGGACTAGGTCTATTTGGGGATACCCAGTATTCTGAAGCGCTCGCTGTCATGCTTTTCTATCAGATAGGTGAAGCGTTCCAGGATTATGCCGTCGGACAGTCGAGGGCTTCAATTACTGAGATGATGGCGATTGCCCCTGAATCAGCATTTGTGCTTAATGGAGATGAGACTGAAGAGGTGGATCCTGAGGATGTCGAAATTGGTAGTGTAGTCGTGGTTAGACCTGGCGATAAGGTTCCACTTGATGGAGTAGTAATCGAAGGAGAGTCTTTTATCGATACGTCAGCTCTGACAGGGGAATCTGTTCCTAGGAGAGTTTCTGAGGGCGACGATATCATATCGGGATGTGTGAATGGCGAAGGTATGCTCAAGGTTAAAGTCACCAAAGAGTATGATGATTCGACAGTTGCAAAGATTTTAGAACTGGTTGAAAATGCTAGTGCTAGGAAGGCTGTCCTCGAGAACTTCGTTACGAGATTTGCGCGTGTCTATACACCTATAGTTACTATAGGCGCTGCACTTTTGGCTGTAGCTATGCCTCTTGTGTTCGGCTTATCATGGTCAGACGGTATAGAAAGAGCCTGCAACTTCCTGATTGTATCTTGCCCATGCGCACTCGTTATTTCAGTTCCGCTAGGGTTTTTTGGAGGCATTGGTGCGGCGTCCAAGGTTGGAGTTCTTGTAAAAGGGAGCAACTTCCTAGAAGCAGCAGCGAGCCTAGATACAATGGTCTTTGATAAGACGGGAACGCTAACAAAGGGAGAATTTAAAGTATCAAAACTTGTACCAGCAGAGGGTGTATCTGAAGATGAGCTAATAGAACTCGCTGCGTATGGTGAGGCATTTGCAACACATCCAATAGGAAAGTCAATACTAGAAGCTGCAAAGGATAAGGAGATTGATAAGAGTAGGCTTGAAGATGTGGTCAATCTAACAGGAAAAGGCACTTCAGCTATGTTAGATGGAAAATCTCTTCTTGTAGGTAGCCGTAAACTCCTCGATGAAAATGAAATAGAAGATGTGAGTGGAGTATATGGCTCCGAGATGGGAACTATCACATTTGTATCGTACGACGAGAAGTATAAAGGATATATAGTGGTATCTGATACCATTAAGGATGAAGCTAGAGAAAGTATCGCTGAACTTAAGCGTGAGGGTGTCAAGAAGGCGGTTATGCTCACGGGCGATAGGAAAGCGACTGCAGAGGCTGTAGCTGGAGAGCTCGGACTCGATGTAGTTAGGTATGAGCTACTTCCAGCTGACAAGATTGATGAGGTTGAGGAGCTCATAGAAGGAAATCGTAATACTGGGTCAAAGCTTGGCTATGTAGGAGATGGAATAAATGATGCTCCGGTACTCATGAGAGCTGATGTCGGATTCGCCATGGGATCTCTAGGCTCTGATGCGGCAATAGAGGCTGCAGATATTGTTTTAATGGATGATGATTTGAGAAAGTTACCATTAATTTTAAAAATAGCTAAGCGAACGATGAGAATTGTAAAATCCAATATTGCATTTGCTATAGGAGTAAAGCTTCTAATTCTCGTATTGTCTGCACTTGGACTCGTCTCGATGTGGTATGCGGTATTTGGTGATGTAGGAGTGAGCATCATTTGCATAATCAACTCGATGCGCGTACTTAAATTCAGACAGTAGGTCTTGTTGATAAGTCTAAGTTTGACTTAAATAGTGATATAGCATAAAATAAAAAATGGTTTTCAATTCTTAAGAGTTGAAAACCATTTTCTTGAATTTTAATTGAGGTCAAAATGGAATCGAAGAAGAGATACAAGACAAAACAGTACGATGAGCTCGTTGAATATATTTCGTCTATACCAGGACAGCACTTTACGGTCAATGAGTTATACATGCATTTTGCTGGTAAAGATAAAGCAATTGGAATAACAACGTTATATCGTCATCTCCAGCGTATGCTCGATGATGGTATTGTGAGTAAGTATGCGGTCGGGACGAATGGAGCAGCGTGCTTTGAGTATGTCGGTGATGGAGCTCCGCATGAGACTGTTAGTGCATACCACTGTAAGTGTGAAGGATGCGGTAAGCTTATTCATGTTCATTGTGATATGATCAAGGACATTGAGCATCACATGAGCGAAGAACATGGGTTTAAAATCGATCCATTTCGAACAGTATTCTATGGCACCTGTGAAGAGTGTCTTGATACTAAAAAGGATAAGTAAAATATGAATAAAACAAAATCTAATGATATGAGCGACCTCCTCCATGGCAGCATATGGAGGAAGGTCTTAATTTTTGCACTACCGTTAGCGCTTACAAGTGTTCTACAGCAACTCTTCAGTGCAGCTGACGTAGCTGTACTTGGAACTTTTGTTGGCAAAAACTCAATGGCTGCAGTAGGAAGTAACTCGCCTGTTCTCGGCCTGATGATAAATATGTTTATAGGCATTTCTGTCGGGGCCAATGTAATTATGGCGAGGTTTACAGGTGCACAGGATAAGGAAGGTGTGGGCAGAGCGGCTCATACAGCCGTAATATTAGCGCTTCTGAGCGGTATCACAATAGCTATAGTTGGTAATATAATTGCAAATCCAATCGTCGAAATACTCGGCGTGCCAGAGGAGATTGCACCTCTCTCAGTTAGGTATCTCAGAATACTGTTCGGGGGAATGCCGTTTATAATGTTATATGACTTTGAATCAGCCATATTTAGGAGTCAGGGTGATACGAGAACGCCTCTGATATGCCTCGCTTTTTCTGGAGTCGTAAACGTGGCTCTTAATATATTCTTTGTAGTGGTAATGAGAATGGATGTTGAAGGAGTAGCACTTGCAACGGTATTAGCCGATGCCCTTAGTGCAGCGCTTCTATTCTATTATCTCAAAAAGCACGAAGGGTTAGTTCGTATCCGCCTAAGTGAACTCAAAATAGACATAAGAATAACTAAAAGCATCCTCAAAATAGGTGTGCCATCTGGAATGCAGGGCATGGTATTCTCGATATCCAATCTTCTAATACAGTCAGCCATCAATAGTCTTGGCACTGATGCAATGGCTGGCACAACTGCCGCCTTCAATATAGAGATTATGGCATACTTTATTTCAAATGCGTTTGGGCAGGCTGCAGTTACGTTTGTAGGACAGAATCACGGAGCTTCAAATTATCGAAGGTGCAAAGATGTTGTCAAGCAGACATTAATCCTCAACTGGATTTCGATGATTATATTCGGTGTCTCAGTAATCATATTTGGTAGGGAGATGCTGAGTGTATTTAATGACGATATGGCAGTTATAAAATTCGGATATATAAGACTTGTTATCCTTATGGCAGGTGAGGTTTTGAATTCTACAATTGAGACCTTATCTGGAGGCATGAGGGGATATGGATACTCGCTAAGCCCTGCAATAGTAACGCTCTTAGGGGTATGTGGCTTTAGAATAATATGGATTTATACATTCTTTAAATTTAACCCAACATGGATTAATCTAATGCTCGTGTATCCAGTGAGCTGGGCTGTCACAGCGTCAATGATGGTAATTGCATATAAAAGAACTCTCAATAAGGTCTTGCCTAAGGGGGAACTATTAGTCTAAAATGTAATAGCTAAGTCAAAGGGGTCGAAAGGAGATAGAGATGAGATTGCCTGCGCCGATTGAAAAATTCGCAGAACAATATTTTGTGCCACACGCTAGTACTATAGTATGGGCAGCGATGCTAGTTATATTTGCACTGTTCGGCTATGTATGTTATAGAGCTAGATCTAACAAACCACTGAGGTGGATTCTGCTTTTGGCACTTTTAGTATGGGCAGCAGTGCTCGTGCTACTCACCATAATCACTTTCGCAAGTGAGGAAGAAGCTTTTGCCTTTTTAAACGTGTAAGCTACATATAGAGACAATTTTATACAGCAGTTCGAAACCATCCTGCTTTATCAAAACTACGGGTACTAGGAATACGAAAGTAAGCCGGCGTTTTGTTTTGCGTCGGCTATTTATTTTGCTAATTTTATCAGATGAAGCTGTTTGGTGATAAGTGCTACGAAGAATTATGATTGTCTTCTGGAATTTTGATGCGGAAAGGAGAGCTCGGTGTATAAATGAACCGAGCAAAAACAAAATGAGTAATGAACTACTACTAATTATCACGCTAATAGTTGAGTACAGTGCAGTGGTGCTCATGTACAAGTATCTTGGAAGAGATGGTCTCTATCTATGGACAGTGCTCGCAACTATCACCGCCAACATTGAGGTTCTTATCCTCGTAAAGGCGTTCGGCATGGAGATGACACTTGGAAACATTCTCTTTGCAACTACTTTTTTGGTCACTGATATCGCTAGTGAGATATATGGAAAAAAAGATGCGCACAAAGCGGTACACCTAGGTGTAGCGACATCCATTGCATTTGTGGTAATCAGCTCATCTTGGCTATTATATTCACCGAGCCCAAGCGATTTCGCATCACCTTCAATCAGGCAGATTTTTGCACATACGCCAAGACTTATGTTTGCAAGTCTAGCTGTATATGTAATCGTACAGTACTTTGATGTATGGCTATATCACAAGTGGTGGGATTTCACTAACAAGAGGTTTGGCGATAGAGATAGATTTTTATGGCTCCGTAATAACGGCTCGACCCTAGTTTCGCAGCTAGTGAATTCAGCGCTATATACGGTATTTGCTTTTGCAGGATTGTACGATACTAAGACCGTAATAACTCTGATATTCTCGACATATATAATCTACATCGTGACGAGCCTCTGCGACACACCGTTTGTGTACCTTTGCAGAGCGATAGCTCGCAAGAAGGGTGATATAACCGTTTGAAACTAAATAATAGAGGCGTTCCTTTCTTGTACTTTAAAAGTACAATCCAGAATATATATATATATGATAAAGTAATGATGTTGTATTCACAAATGTTATTTATTAAGAAAGGAAAAGTGGAGTTAATGGGAGTTGTAAATTCAAGAATAAAAAAATGCTTTTCACTATTCATAGCATTTATGATTTGTATAACAGTGTTCTTTTCCGGGTTAGTCTATGCAGATGATGAAGAAGCTCCTGACGCGGATACAGCCATTGCTGAAAACTATTGGACTGAGTTAGAGAAAAGCAGTTATGTTGATGGTGGGGTGTATCCTAAATACCTAATGAAATTGCAAGATACTGTTCTTAAAAATTTTGATTTGGCACGAGGTGGGGATTCTCCTAGTACTGGTATATACAAGAATTTTAATACATTAACATATGTAGCGGGAATGGATATGTTTGAATATTTATCCAAACCAGAGTTACAGGATAACGAGGGACCTAATGGTGATCCGAATTATCAAGATAATAAATATCACAATCCATTTAATTTCAAGTTTGATTCTGATTTTATTAAAGACAGAGATCAATTAAATGTATATGGTGATATATCTGTTAACAATAATACTGAAAATGCCGCTATAGGGACACATGCAATTGGAGATAAATTAAATCTTGATTTTTCGGTTAATTTAGGTAATCTCAGCAAATGGCAAAATAGCAGGTTGTGGGGGGATATTAATGGACACTCAAAGGGCACGGCATGGAAAACTCATGGAACGGAAGCTTATATAGCTACTGATTCAGAATTGGTATTTATTATCAATATACCTAGAGGTATTACAGTTCCTGATGTTAATGATTTAAAGTTTAGAGTTGATGGTTTAAATTCTCTCAAATTTAAGAAAGCAGAAAGAGATGGTGACAAACTCATAATTAGACTACACCCTTCATTAAGTGAGAGTGGATATTTGCCTGCTAGAGACTATTATGCTTACCTAAAAACGATTAGTAATGTAAAAATAAGTGTTGAAGGGCTTACAGTTAATAGTGAGGCGACTGTAAATGAGAACATAACTATCACCGGAAGTGTTGTTGGTGTACAGGATGAACTTGTAACAGATTCCATGGAGGTAGCAAAAAAGAAGACTGGTGCGGGTTCAGATGATGTAAGAGCTGCCTATTTCTTTGCTGCTAAACAGTCTATTTCAGGAAGAGATGCAGCGGCACCACAGGATAAACCTAACTTGATTTCATACACTTTTAAGGTGAATAAGGCTGCCGAGAATACTACACCAAGCAACCCTGGAAAGACAGTAAAGGTTGTAAAGAAGACTAAGACGCCTAAGACGGGAGATGATGCAGATATAATGCTATATGTACTCCTTTTAGGTGTATCCGGTACAATGCTTGCTGGTGTTAGTTACTTTAGAAGAAGAAAAGTGAGCTAGTATTAATAGCTTGGGAGTCAAAACTCAATTTAAATAGGGTGAGCGGATCTTCAAGAGCGAATCTTGGAGGTCTGCTCTTGCTATGTAAGAAAGCCACGCAATGCAATATATGCTTGCGTGGCTTTTTTATTTGTATATCTAGCACAATAATTTGCTAGATTAAAGATTCTTTAAGCGTTTGTGTTTCCTGCGGTGCTATGTCCGAGATGATTTGCTAGTGCTTTAGAGACTACTGTTCCGAGAATACAGCAAGTTACAGCTTCGATTAAGCCCTGAAGGCCAACAAGTGTAATTACGAAAGTAAGCGGATTGGTAGCACCAATCGTATGAGCCAGTTTCTGGATATAGTCTGTGTCGTAGAATGCAATGACTAGGAATCCCATGAAGAATAATGTGTTGAGCAAGGGAGCACTGATTGCTCCAATTGAGTATGCAATAGTGTGTCCTCCGAAGATTTTATTAACAATCTTGAATACTACGCCGGCTAAGAACCCCATGAGGATTCTTGTGATAACGCATAGTACAAATGTCTTAAATGGTGCGACTTGAAATAAAACTCCACCCATTGCAGATGCGCCTGAAACAGCATCTATAAAGCTTGCGATGCCGAAGACTCCGCCGAGTATGGCTCCAGCGAGTGGTCCCATTAGTATCGCCCCGATAGCGACTGGAAGTGTGAGAAATGACATGTAGATTGGACCAATCGGCACACTGCCAAGCCCTGTAATCTTCATGACAAGTTCAACTGCGACGAGAAGCGCTAGTTGCGCAAGAAATTTAGGGTTGGATAATTTATCCTTCATATTAACCTCCTTCTGCCGTTCCGTAAGGATACAGCGATGAGCCGGGTTACCCCGAAGAAACGATTTGCAGGCAGGCACTGCTCTATGGAGTCTCTATCGTGCGGTATGCTACGATGATATCCGCGCAGTAATCTGCCCGTGAGATTATAACAACTTGAGAGCTACTTTACAACAAGCATTCTCGCAAATAAAAATGGAATTCTATAAAACCTATTCATAGATGATGAGGGCGACGAATTTTACTGGCTCATCCTTCTTGTTGGTCAGACTATGTCCCTCGCCAGGTCCAGTAAACGTGACATCACCTGCGCGCACAGTCTTTATAGTGCCGTTATCATTGTACTCAGCCTCGCCACTTTGGATGACATAAATTTCAGCATCTCCCTCGTGTACATGGTAACCTACACCGCAATCCTTTTCGAGAACATTCTCCTTAAAAAGTCGTCCTTTGCCTAGAAGCTCCTCGTCATTATCGATAATCTGCGTCGTAATCAGGTGACCAGGACCACCAAGTGCCTCTTCCTGGATATAGTGAATCCTCTTTTCCTTAGTTTTAATCCAGCTCATTTTGATCCTCCATAAGTGAATAAGTCATTTTGATTAATTAAGTGTTGCTGTTAAATATTATGTTTCATAAAAGATAAAATGGCATGCACCATATGCATGCCATCGTTTAGCTTTATTCTTCCTCGGCTCTTAGAAGTGGCTCGTTATAACCGAGCATGTTGCAAGCGGTATCCTCTATGGCATCTGCCATAACTGTAGCGTTTTCCAGGCTAGTAGCACAGAAAATCGGACCTCTATTCGCAATCACGCATATATTGTTGTGTCTTAGTTCCTTGAGTATACTTTCGATAAAATCAGGAGTATGTGGTTCAACGTGCTCGCTTGCGCTGACATCACCTAGTAGCTGGTGAAGAGCAGGGTCTGTGATTTTGAAACCAACCTGAGCTGCAGCAAATACGGAAAGCCCATGCGAATGTGTACGGATTATCGCGTTCCAATCAGGGTGCTCTCTATAAATGGCAGCGTGCAAGTCAAATTCGCTTGAAGGCACGCGCTGTATGTGATCAAACGCCAGTGTGTTAACATCAACCTTCACTATGTCTTCGGCACGTAGTTTGTTGTACTCCATAGCTGAAGGAGTGATCAGCATCTCGCAATCATTAAGCCTAACAGAGAGATTTCCCCATGAACCATGGAAGAGGCCTTTGTCCTTGAGCTTATTTGCATAGTCAATCATGTTATTGCGCACATCGAGTTCATCTGTTGAGATATTTACGAAATCAACATGTTTCTCAGAATTGACATTAGAATATAGGTGGTTATGCATCTGGCGAGTGCGCAGTGCCTCATCGGCGGATAGATGCTTTATACCACCGATTTTATCTCCGTACATCTCTGCCTCGATACTCTTTTCTATAATCTTAACTATTGAAATCGCATCCTTCATATTGCTACTAGTGCTGAATATGCCTTTGCCTCGAACTAGGCAGCCTGCTCTGTCTTTTAATGCAGCAAGCAAGGATTTTGCTGTAGTATCTTCAGCAATTTTTATATCAGTACCAACTATGCCTGCTAAATCATAGAGCGCTGGTCTAAGCATATCTGCATCCTTGGAGAAAATTGCTGAAGGTTCCGTACAAGCAAAGATCATGACGTTGATGTCACGTCTCGTGCTCAGTATCTTGCCCGCATCACCGGAGCTCATATCATAAAGCTGTAGATCTGAATCCTTGATAGTGTCCAGAACTAAGCCGGGTCTCGACATGAGATATGTTCCGTTATCAACTCTCGCAATAATTGAGCCGTATGCCTTGGTGTATCTATCTGTAAAGTCGGAGGCATACTTAACAATAAGTTCCCTCACTTGTAATTCGTTCATTTTGTACCTCTCTATACTATTTGTATTAGAGTAGTGCAGCCAACTTGTTCGCTCGAACTGCACTGGTTATCTCGTTATTCCTAAATTTCCTAAATAAAATCCGCGATATAAGTATCCCGATAACTATGTGAACACAAGTTGCATGTCCATCCTCATACAAGAGTGTCCAGCTTAAGATATGGATAAAATATATACAGGTTATTATGTGTGAAATTATATCATCTAATGTGATTTTGAATGTGGAGAGAGCAAGGAAAGTTATACATATTTCAGTATAGTTTCCGTAACTCCATCCCACGATGCATTGTTCGTATTTGGATATACATAATCTGGATCAAATCTCTTGCGGTGTGCAAGTTCTAAAGCAGATATGAGACCAGTCTTGAGCCGCTCCTTAAATGCAGGGATTTCGGACTCAAATGGTTCTCCTGGAGCCTGCATCTTAGGCGGCTCTACCAAGACGGTATTGTCAGATATAATCTTGCTGGCCAGCCAGCTCTTAATCCCTGGCAGGCTGGTGCAGATGGGAATCGCGCCCGACGCCATCGCCTCTATCAGGACGAGGGGAAGACCTTCATAGTATGAAGGGAGCACGAATATGTCGCTGGCTCTGAAGGCCGCAGCGAGCTCAGTCTGGGATAGCATGCCGAGGTAACGGGCCCTGAATGGTAGGGCTTTGAGCTCGCCTGCGTCGCCAGCGCGGAGCGCTGGCTTCCCCGAGAGGAGGCGCGCGATTCCCTCATCCTGACAGCCGCCGGCAAGCAGGAGCTCAAAAGCGGGAATTTCGCTATCCTCATCCAGTTCAGCAAGGGCTTCTATAAGCGGAAAAATTCCCTTAGCAGTGCTGAGCTTGCCGGCATAGATGATTTTGTACGAATCATCTGCCCCTGGCTTTTCCATATCTTCATCCATATTAAATATCTGCGAGTTATATCCGGTGCCGATAACATTGATTTTGTTATCAGCTATACCGTAAAGCTCGCTAATCTGCTTTTTCTGTTCTTCATGAAGAGCAAAGATTCCGTCAAGCTTCCTTATCCCAGAGATGATAGAATCACGTCTGAACGGACAGTTCTGAAACTGCCTTATGTCGGAGCCATGCGAGATACCATAGATTTTGCCATGAAATAAATCTGGTGCAAACTCTTTGACCATATCAGGAAGCATGGAAGTGAGCAAGAATAGGTGATGGCATAGTATTACATCTGGATCAAGCTCTCTTATAGCTCTTCCGATGGTTTTTCCAAAAGCACTATAAAGCATATCTGCCATATCATCAGTGAGGGAATTGTATAGTGTAGAAGGGTACGGCATAACATCTGACATGCCAAGCACCTCAAACGGTAAATCGCCTCTATAATCCCCATGTGAATAGTAGACTGGGTAGGTGCGTACAGAAGGAGGAAATTCGAATAAGTCCTCTTCATATACCCCAGCAACTACAGCCTGTTCATGACCTGCTCTGTCGAAAGATTTGACGAGCTCCGTCAAGTATACGCCGCTACCAGTTGAGTGCGGCTTTTGAGTACTAATACTTAATATTTTCATAATGTTTATATTGTCTTATAAGTAAATTGCAGTGTCAATATCAATTGAAGAACTTAAAATTCTATCAACCAATATTTTCCGCATATCGAATTTACTGCTCGAAATACGGAAAAAATTCGCCTGTTAATGTTGACTAACTTAATGCTAAAGAGTATATTTTGAATTGTAAAAAGGCAGTGAAAGGAAAACATCATGGCAGAGCGCAATAGTTCACTTGAAAAAGCGTTAAAGGTGCTTGATTTATACCAATCCCAAAGCCGATTGACCTTGACGTCTATAGCTCAGCAAACGGGACTTTCCAACGCTGCTATAAGCAGAATTCTCAATTCGCTTGAGGAGATGAAATACATCTACAAGGATAAAATCGATGGTGGTTATTATCTTACAGATAGAGTGTTCACCTTGAGTCGAAATACTAATATACAGAAGCAGATAGTCAATATGCTAGATGAACCGGTTGCTAGACTATGTAGGAAATGCGGTCTGGCGGTGACTGTATCGGTGCGTGAAGGACTGAAGTCATATATAGCGATTCGTAAGAATCCATATACTGGCATTGCCGTAGTGGTTAGCTCTGAGGAGATGATGAGTCTAAACTTGACAGCTGCAGGGAAAGTACTCACTGCATTTTCCGGTGAATCGGATAAATTAGCCGAAGAGATTGATTACGTGAGGCTCACACACAAGAGTATCGTAGATAAAGACGAGTATAAAACGCTCCTCGAAGAGGTTAAGGAAAGCAGACTCGCCTATGATATGGAAGAAGTCACAGAGGGACTCGTATGTGTAGCGGCGCCTGTGCTTTCAACGGATGGAACAGCAATCTGTGCAATCAGCGTCAGTGGGTATAAAGAGAGGATGGTCAGAAGCCTTTACTCCGTAATACCAAGGCTGCAGGATACAGCTTCTGAATGCGAGAATTTATTTAGATAGTTAAAACTGATTTGCTTTACACAATCTCTGCTTTTTCTTGTGACATTGTGTGAAAGAAGTTTTTAGATGAGGTAGTAGGATGAGTATTTTCTACGAGATGGATAAGGATTTCGGAGATCTCCTCAATGAGAAAAAGAATTTTCTCTTTATAGGAGAGGCTGGAAGCGGTAAGAGTGAGATCGTTCTCAATGTTGCAGCAAAGCTTGCTGAGCAGACCGGTGCAAAGGTTCAGGTATTCGATATGGACCAGAGCAAACCGCTATACCGCTCTAGGGATATGAAGGATGCATTCGCCCAGAAGGGTGTGGAGATAAATTATCAGCTGCAATTTCTCGATGCACCGATTGTAGTCGGCGGTGTTGCTGAATCGCTTATGAACAAGGATGTGTATACAATTCTTGATATAGGCGGTGGTCACAATGCCTCGAGAGTTGTAGGGGTGTACGCACACTTGCTAAAGGATGACGATACGGTTCCGGTCTACGTCATCAATCCGTATAGACCTTGGACGAAGAGTCTAAAGGCGATTGATGAGACTATGAGCGATATCGTAACTGCGGCTAGGTTGAATCGCATCTATATTCTTGGTAACCCTAACCTAGGTTACCAGACGAGTGCAGAAGAATTCATGGAAGGACTTGCTAGGCTCGACGAGATGCTCGATGGAATAGTTACCGTCGGCAGTTTCGTTGTAAGGGATGAGATATATGACGAAGTCAAAGGTATGACAGACAGACATCTATTCCCAATTGAGTTGTTCCTGACGTATTCGTGGGTTGATCGCTAAAACATTTTATTTAAGGAGGTAATGTTGATGGCTAAAGGTAGAGTTGAAATCAATGCTGAAGCTTGCAAATCTTGCCAGTATTGCGTGATTTCATGTCCAAAGAAAGTCCTCGTTATCGGTGAGAATGTTAACTCAAAGGGTTACCCTTATTCAGTTGCAGCTACACCAGAGGATTGCATCGGTTGCGCAATGTGTGCACAGATATGTCCAGAGGACTGTATTGAGGTTTGGAGAGATTAGTAAGGAGGAGCAATATGGCAGAACGTGTATTTATGAAAGGCTGCGAAGCGATTGCAGAGGCAGCTGTAAGAGCAGGATGTCGTTTCTTTGCTGGTTATCCAATCACACCACAGAACGAAATTCCTGAGTATATGGCAAGAAGAATGCCAGAAGTAGGTGGAAGCTTTGTACAGGGTGAGTCCGAGGTTGCATCTGTAAACATGCTTTACGGTGCTGTTTCGACTGGAATCAGAGCGATGAGCTCTTCATCCAGCTGTGGAATCAGCTTGTACTCAGAGGGTATCTCCTTCTGCGCATCCGCTAGACTACCAGCAGTATATGTAAACGTGCAGAGAGGTGGTCCTGGAATCGGTGCTATCCAGCCAGCTCAGCAGGATTACCTTCAGGCAACTAAGGCTTCCGGAAACGGTGGTTTCAGAATGATCGTACTCGCTCCAGCAACTGTTCAGGAGTGCGTAGACATGGTATACAAGGCATTTGACTATGCTGAGAGAGACCAGAACCCAGTACTCATCCTCACAGATGGAGTTATGGGAACAATCATGGAGCCAGTAGTTCTTCCTCCAATGAAGACACCTGAAGAGATTGCAGAACTAAGAGATGCATTCAACTATAGAGCTATAGTGGGTCACCCAGTAGGTGAGAACGCATTCTGCAGACCTGGTTCTGTTGGAACAGGACAGGAAGCTGTTAATATCGAAGCAGATAAGCTCTACAGAACTTGGGATAAGGACGTTGAGTACGAGGAGCTAGAGACAGAGGATGCTGAAATTCTAATCGCAGCATACGGAATCTCCGCTCGTATCGGAAAGGTTATCGTAAGAGAGCTAAGAAAAGAAGGAGTTAAGATTGGTATGATCAGACCTATCAAGCTTTCTCCATTCCCATATGAAGCATTTGAGAATATAGACTTTAACAGAGTAAAGGGTATTCTCAATGTCGAGATGTCCATCCCTGCTCAGATGAGATGGGACGTGGATCATGCAGTTAAGGGCAGAACAGTTATCAAGGAGTGCCTAAGATCCGGTGGTCAGCTTCTGACTAATGATCAGGTAATGGAAGCTGCTCGTGAACTGATTAAGGAGGTACTATAGATGGCAAAAGTTTATTCAAGAACTAAGGGAATTCTTCCTGATACAGTATCCGGATTCTGTCCGGGATGCATGCACGGTACTGTGCATAAGCTAATCGGTGAAGCGGCAGAAGAACTAGGTAAGCTCGATAAGCTCGTAAGAGTTGAGGGTGTAGGTTGCTGCGGACTCGGTCAGTTCTACGTTGCTCACGATGCTACTATCGCTGCTCACGGAAGAGCTTGCGCTGTAGCTACAGGAATCAAGAGATCATCCCCTGATTCACTTGTATACACATATCAGGGTGATGGAGACCTTGCTTCCATCGGACTTGCAGAGACTATGTCAGCTGCTAACAGAGGAGAGAACTTCACAGTAATCTTCGTTAACAACGGAATTTACGGTATGACTGGTGGACAGATGGCGCCAACAACTCTTATCGGCATGAACTCCACAACTACACCAGAGGGTAGAGAGCCGGATCTTCACGGATATCCAATGCACATCGTTGAAATTCTCAACCAGCTAACAGCTCCTTACTATCTAGAAAGAGTTTCTTGCAACACTCCTCAGAACGTAATCAAGGCTCGTAAGGCAATCAAGAAAGCATTCCAGTATCAGCTTGAAGGCAGAGGTTTCTCGCTTGTAGAGATCGTTACATCTTGCCCAACAAACTGGGGAATGAGCACACTTGATTCACTGAAGTTCCTCGAGAAGGATATGTTTGATGAGTACCCTCTAGGTCTCGTTAGAGACAAGGGCGCAGAAGCTAAATAGGGAGGTTTAGAATGGAAAGAAATTTGATGATTGCCGGATTCGGCGGACAGGGTGTAATGACCATGGGAAAGCTTCTTTCGGAAGCTACATGTCAGTCAACAGACCTTAATGTAACATTCTTCCCTTCTTATGGCGCAGCTATGAGAGGTGGTACAGCAAACTGTTACGTTGTAATTTCTGATGATGAAATCGGTGCACCTGTATCTAACAGTGTAGATGACCTTGTTGTAATGAACGGACCTTCACTACACAAGTTCCTTCCAACTCTTAAGAAGGGTGGTACATTGTTCATTAACAGCTCAATCGTAAAGGATCCAATTGATAGAGATGACATCACTGTAGTATCTGTTCCAGTTACAGAGATGGCTCTCGAGATGGGTAACCCAAGAGTTCTTAACATCATTATGCTTGGAGCTTACATTGGATACTCTAATGCAGTACCTGAGCAGGTTATTTATGATGGAATTCACCACAAGTTTGAGCACAAGCCAAAGGTAATTCCACTAAATGACAAGGCTTTCAAGACAGGTCTTGATATTGGTGCTGAAGCTAGACAGTAATGGCATACGCTAGGTAATGGGCGTATATTGATAATCCATAAAGTATGAGGGGAGATGGCTGAATTTCAGCCATCTTTTCTTTTTTTTGAAAAAATTTAAAATTTTAATCTGAGGCTTTTTAACGTTGAAATTCAGCTATTTTTAAAGAAAAAAAGAATTGCACACAAAACTTTCACTTGACGAAAGTAGCTAAGGCAAATAAAATAGTAAAAAAATAATAGATAAAATTATTTAACTAAATTATTTTATCAAATACAGAGATTAAGAGAAAAAGGAGTAAATGATATGACTTTTGAACAGCTAAAGGAACTAATTTGCGAGAATTTTGGTGTTAGTGAGGATAAGGTAACTGAGACTGCAGATCTTCAGGAGGATTTAAAGCTTGACTCGCTAGATGCTGTAGAACTTTCGATGATGATGGAAGAAGCTCATGGAGTTTCAATTCCTGAGGAAAAATTCCCAGAGTGCAAGACTATTGCAGATGTGCTGAAGTTCGCAAATGGTGGTAACTAATTATGGAAAAGTATTTAGAGCTAACCGAGAGGCTAGTTGGCGTGTTCGATCGTAGTAGTAGTGACTATTTAGAAATTAAGATATCGGACTATGCTTTAACTCTTAAGAAAGGCTCGTCTGTATGTGCAGTACCATCAGTGCCTGTGACAGAAGTAGTAGCACCTACAGTATCTCTGCAGCCTGTCGCTCCTGCTTCGGTACCAGCCGTGCAGACAAGGGCCGTAGCAGAGACAAATGATGCATCTAGCTTAGAAGCATCTGCGCCTGCTAAGGAGTTGGATACAGCCTCTCTTAACACAGAAGTTGTAAAATCACCGATTGTAGGAGTGTTCTACGCAGCAAAGGATCCTAATTCACCTCCATTCGTGAAGGTCGGAGATACTGTGAAGAAAGGTGATGTGCTCTGCATCCTAGAATCGATGAAGATGATGAATGAGATTAGATCTGATTATGATGGGGTAATCAAGGAAATCAAGTGCAAGAACGAAGAGCTTGTAGAGTTTGATCAGGTTATGTTTGTGCTGGAGAAAGGTGAATGATTAGAAAGGTCTTAATAGCTAACCGCGGAGAGATTGCGCTGAGCATACAGAGAAATTGTAATGAAATGGGTGTTGAGACTGTTGCGGTTTATTCAGATGTAGATAAAGGTCAACCGGCGATATATTTGGCAGATCAATCAATATGTATCGGTTCAGGAAAGAGTTCCGCATCATACCTAAATGTTGCGAATATCCTGACCGCTGCGATTGAGTCGGGCTGCGAAGCTATCCATCCTGGATATGGTTTTCTAGCTGAAAATGGTGATTTTGCAGAAAAAGTAGAGGCTTGTGGACTAAAGCTCATAGGACCATCATCGAAGGTGATTAATCTTATGGGTAATAAGCTTTCCGCCAGAGGTCTCATGGAAGAGAGTGGTGTTCCAGTTGTACCTGGATGCAATGATGTAGTACATGATGAAGAGCAGCTCTACAGGATTGCTGATGAGATTGGTTATCCCGTGCTTCTGAAGGCATCGGCGGGTGGCGGTGGAAAAGGCATGCGCAGAATCTATAAGCGTGAAGACCTCGTTCCTGGCTGGGAACTAACAAGGAGAGAGGCAAAGGCGTCATTTGCAAACGATGATATCTATATTGAGAAGCTAATTGAGAATCCTAGACATATCGAGATTCAGATACTTGCGGATAGCCTCGGGAATGTGGTGTACCTACCAGAGAGAGACTGCAGTATCCAGAGAAATAACCAGAAGATTATCGAGGAGAGCCCTAGCAGAGCTAATAGCGATTTACTGGAAAATATGTATCAGTCTGCAGTGATGTGTGCAAAGGCGTGTGGTTACGAAGGTACTGGAACGGTAGAGTTTATCGTAGATAAGTATGACAATTATTATTTTATGGAGATGAACACGAGGATCCAGGTCGAGTATCCGGTAACAGAGATGGTCACAGGAATTAACCTTATCAAGGAGCAGATCAGAATTGCTTCGGGGCTTCCTCTATCTGTAAAGCAGGAGGATGTAGCAGCTAATGGTCATGCGATTGAGGTTAGAGTTAATGCCCAAAATCCTTATGATGATTTCAGACCAAGTTGTGGTGAGATAAGCTTCTTTCTACCACCAGGTGGACTAGACACAAGGTTTGAGACTGCGCTATATCAAGGTGCAAAAATACTGCCATTCTACGATTCTATGATGGCAAAGCTAATCGTAAAGGGAAGTACGCGAATGGATGCTATAAAGAAGCTTAGACGTGCAGTTTCTGAGACGATTATAGACGGTGTTCCAACTAACCTAGGATTTATCTATGCGATACTGTATGACAAGGATTTCATCCTTGGAAATATTGATACAAATTATGTTGCTCATAAGGAAGCTGAGCTTCTGGAAAGCATGCATGTAACGGGAGAATAGCAGAAAATGGGAAGCTTAAATAAGCGAAAAAATCTATTGTCCGCAATTAAGAGTATAAGAGGCGGGAGCAGGCAGAATCAGGTTAGGCGTGAGCCGCGAAGAGCGCTTCCCGACCTTTTTCTTAAGTGTGAGGGATGTAAGTCAGTAATCGACTACAAGGAGTTCGTAGAACATCTTAAGATATGCCCAGAGTGCGGATACCACATGAAGATGAACGGACTTGAACGCTTCGAGTACCTCATGGATGAGGGATATGAAAAAATCAGCTTTGGTAGTGAGCTAAGAGACCCAATTTCTTTTCCTAAGTATGATGAAAAGCGTGCTAAGGAAGAAAAGAAGTCAGGACTTAATGAAGCTGTTTCTATCGTTAAGGGTACGATAGAGGGTAATCCTGCCTTAGTGGCGGTGCTTGAGCTTCAATACATGATGGGAAGTCTTGGCACATACATGGGCGAAGAGCTGACTAAGATGTTCGAATATGCGATTAGCAATGATCTTCCAGTTATCGTCTTTTCAGCTTCGGGAGGAGCAAGAATGCAGGAGGGAATTTTTTCTCTCATGCAGATGGCCAAGACGAGCGCTGCTATTGGAAAGTTTCAAGATGCAGGACTGCTCTATATAAGTGTTTTGACAAATCCTACCACAGGAGGAGTATCAGCGAGCTTTGCATCCCTTGGGGATATCATTATAGCTGAACCTAATGCGCTGATTGGATTTGCTGGACCAAGGGTAATTGAGCAGACCATCAAAAAGAAGCTTCCAAAAGGATTCCAAAGAGCTGAAAAACTCGAGGAATGTGGTTTTGTAGATATTATATGCGAAAGAGAGAGCCAGCGTAGACTAATTGCTAAGCTGCTCAAGCACCATGTGAAGATTGGAGCGAAATATGAGTAATGCTTATGAAATAGTTAAAAAGGCCAGATCTAGTAACAGGATTAGATCTAAAGAAGTTATCGAAAGGCTTTTCGAAGACATAGTCTACCTTAAGGGCGACAGGTGCTTCGGGGATTCCAAAACGATAATCGGCGGAATCGGATTATTTGAGGAAAGACCGGTTACCTTTATCGGGATTCAGAAAGGGCGTGGTATTGAAGAGGGGGTAGAAACGAACTTCGGAATGCCGATGCCTGAAGGATATCGCAAGGCCATGAGGTTGATGGATCAGGCTGAAAAATTCAGAAGACCTGTAATTACATTTATAGATACACCAGGTGCATATCCGGGGGTAGGTGCAGAAGAGCGTGGACAGTTTGAAGCTATAGCGTCTTCACTAGAGAAGATGTCAATGCTAACAGTTCCTGTAATTGCAGTAGTTATAGGTGAAGGTGGATCTGGTGGTGCATTAGCGCTATCCGTAGCTAACAAGATATTTATGTTTAAAAATGCAGTGTACTCGATACTTTCACCCGAAGGTTTTGCATCTATTCTATGGAAGGATGCAGGACTTGCTGAAAAAGCTGCTGACGTAATGAAGATTACATCACAGGATTTATATGACTTCGGAATCGTAGATGAAATCATAGATGAGAATGGAGATAAGGTAAACTTTACACAGCTAAGAAATTTGATTTCAACTGAGCTTCAAACATTGTCAGACATGACTGGCGAGGAAATTAGAGAGCGCAGATACGATAAATTTAGAGAGATTAGAGGATAAGATGGGACTTAAAGTTAAGGACATTAAAAGCTTGACTAGAGGAGTTAAGCGTAGCAATAAGTACTATGAAGAAAGACTCGATACGACTGATGAGTGGATTCTAACTCGTACGGGGATTGAAAATCGTTACATAACGGAGGAAACCCCGTCAGAGATGGCAAAGGAACTCGCTGACCAACTTGTGTTCGATAGAGATAAAGTAAAGGTTCTTATCGTCGCATCGTTCTCGAGTGACATTAGAATTCCTTCGATTGCGGGTATCCTCCACAAGAGATTAGAACTTAAAAACAGCTGTTTTTCTGTAGATATAAATGCTGCCTGCGCAGGCTTTGTGTCGGCTATGATTATGGCTGAGCGCATGCTTGATCCTGGAGAAGAGGCTATTCTCGTTGCCAGCGAACAGGTTAGCAGATATATAGATTTTAACGACAGAGGGATAGCCGTACTGTTTGGAGATGGATGCGCAGGCATTGTAGTTGAGAAGAATGATAAGCTGTGGCTGAGTGATGCAAGTACGTATGGAGATGACCGTGTAATCGTAATGGACGATGATGATTTCATTCAAATGAATGGTCAAGAGGTGTTCAAATTCGCGATAAGTAAAGTCCCAGAATCACTCGAGCGTCTACTCGAGAGAGCTGATCTCACTGGAGCCGATATAGATTATGTAGCTGCTCATCAAGCTAATGTGAGGATACTCGAGCAGATTTCCAAGAGAACTGGAATAGACGAGGATAAGGTTCTAAAGAATATAAGAGAACGAGGAAATACCTCGGCAGCATCTGTTCCAACACTTTTGTACGAGTACAGGGATAAGTTTAAAGATGGGGATAAGGTGCTGTTCACGGCTTTTGGAGCGGGACTAATTGTTAATTCGGTACTTATGGAGTGGTAGAGATGAACTTAGATAAATTACTAAATATTAAATATCCGATAATTCAGGGAGGAATGGCGAATATAACAGATGGTAAATTTGCAGCTGCTGTATCTAACGCCGGAGCTCTAGGGACGATCGGTTCGGGCGGCATGAAGGCTGATGTGCTTGCCAAAGAAATTGATATATGTAAAGGCCTAACAGATAAGCCTTTTGCAGTAAATTTGATTATGTTCCGTTCAGATATTAAGGAGCTAGTTGAGGTTGTGTGCAAGGCGAAGGTTCCGTATGTAATCGCTGGAGCAGGCAGTCCTGGTCCATATATGGAGGATTTCCAATCTGCTGGAATAAAGGTTATGCCGGTTATATCATCGCCGCTTCAGATTAAGCGCCTCGATAAGTTCGATGTGTTTGCTTACATTGCAGAGGGGATGGAAGCAGGAGGTCATATCGGAGAAATGACGACTATGACTCTGATCTATCAGGTAACGGGTGCAACTGATAAACCGATAATTGCAGGTGGTGGAATCGGATCGGGTGCACAGATGCTAGCTGCGGAAGTGCTGGGAGCTAAAGGTGTTCAAATCGGAACAGCCTTTCTCTTCACCGATGAAGTTCCCGTTCACCAGAACTATAAGAATCTGCTGATGCATACTGAATCCCATCGCATTACGTCAATCGGGAATCTAAATGGAAGACCTATGCGACTTGTCAAGAATCCGATGACCAGAGAGTTTAAGGAGCTTGAAAGGAGCGAGAGTGACAAGGAAGTGCTTGAGGATTTCACGCTTGGAAGATTGAGAAAAGCAGTATACGAAGGTGATGTGGATCAGGGTTCTGTTATGGCAGGATACACAGCTGCTCAGTTCGATAGGCTGTATTCAGTTCCTGAGCTACTTGAGAAATTGATGAGCGAATATCAGCTCGCAAAGAATAGCATTAAATAGAGAGACCTATTTACATAAATGACAGTAAAGTAAATCTATCAGAGAAATAGAGGAGATAATGGGTAATTTAGCAGTAATATTCGCTGGACAGGGTTCGCAGTATGAGGGTATGGGCAGTAAGCTGTACGATAGATATCCTGAGATTAGAGGCATATATGACAGACTAGGGAGAGAACTCACAGACATGTCCTTCAGAGGCAGCATCGATGACATATCTAAGACTAAAAATCTTCAGCCAATCATGATTGCTTTTCAGCTTGCCGTGTTGAAACTGATTCGCACACATAAGCCTGATCTTCTAAAGGGACTTATGTCAACGTGCGGACTCAGCCTAGGGGAATACAGTGCACTCGCACTATCAGAAATAATCGACGAAGGAGATGCACTAAGACTTGTTGCTATGCGTGGAGCCCTGATGGGAGAAGCATCAGAGAATAGAAATAGCAAAATGCTAGCAATTCTCAAGATGACTGAAGACGAAGTTAGAGAGGTTCTGCAGGGCAATCCTGAATTCGAGGGCAAAGTATATATCGCTAACATAAACAGCAGTCGGCAGATCATCGTATCAGGTGAAGGTGACGCAATAGATGAACTTAAGGATTTTCTAAAGGCTAACAGGAAGCTTGCTAAACCTCTTGCAGTTAGCGGAGCATTCCATACTCCGTTTATGGAATCGGCAAGGGTTGAATTTATGGAAACCCTCGAAGGGACTTCATTTAGAGTACCAGAAATTTCATATTATCCAAATGTTACTGGCGAGAAGTACAACGGGACGTCGATGGTTCATGTGTTATCGGAACAGATAGTATCACCGGTGCTCCTCTACAAGACATTCAAAAATATGGTAGATGATGGGATTACACATTTTCTGGAAATAGGTCCAGGTGGTGTACTTTCCACAATCCTAGAGAGAGAGTTTGAAGGGCTAGAGGTTAGCACGATTAAGAACGATGATGATTTGATTGAACTACTTGAAGCCTAGATTAAGTGTTCAAATTCTTAGAAATAAAAAGGAGTATAAGTATGGCGAATAAAGTAGCGCTTATTACAGGAGCTGCTGGTGGAATAGGTACAGTAATTGCCGAAAAGCTGAAGACCGAAGGATTTAATCTTGCACTAAATGTTCGTACCGTGAAACCACAGCTTAAAGAGCTAGTAGAGAGACTATCGGACGAAAAATGTCACGTGCAGGTAGTGATCGGTGATATTGGACGAGCTGAAGATTGTAAGAGGATAGTAGAGGAAGTCATTGAGGAACAGGATCAGATTGACGTGCTGGTTAACAACGCAGGTATCACAAGAGACAAGCTTGTAATGCAGATGAGCGAAGCAGACTTTGAAGATGTTATAAACACCAACCTAAATGGAGCTTTCTACCTAAGCAAATATGTGTCGAGATACATGATGAAGAGGCGTAGTGGCAGAATTATCAACATGTCTTCGGTCGTAGGTCTACATGGTAACGCTGGTCAGGCCAACTATTCTGCAGCAAAGGCTGGACTAATAGGTATGACCAAATCGTTCGCAAAGGAATTCGCATCGCGAAATATCCTAGTAAATGCGATAGCACCGGGTTTTATAGAGACACCGATGACTGAAAATTTGACGGAGCAGGTAAAAGATAAAATTAAGGCTGAAATTCCACTCGGCAAGATTGGGGAACCGAGCGATGTTGCGAATCTGACAGCGTTTCTCGCTGGAGATGAATCGCGTTACATAACAGGTCAGGTTATATCAGTAGATGGGGGTATGAACATATAATGAGTAGAGTAGTAGTAACTGGTATCGGCATGGTTACTCCGTTAGGAAACAGTGCAGCTGAAGTGCTTGAGGGAATCAAAAATTCGCGCTGCGGAATCGGAGAAATCACGAGATATGATGCAAGTGATAGAGCTGTTAAGCTAGCCGCAGAAGTAAAGGACTACAATCCCGACGATTACTTTGATAAAAGAGAACAGAGGCGATTGGATAGAGTCACTCAATTTGGTATAATAGCCGGCAGAAGAGCTTTGGAAAATGCTAATCTCACAAGAGAATATTTGTCAAATGAAAGAGCCGGAGTCTTTGTTTCCTCTGGAATCGGTGGAATAAGCACTATCGAGTCAGAGCATGCCAAGGGTATGAGTCGTGGCTTCGACAAGGTGTCGCCATATTACATCCCGATGGCAATAATAAATCTAACAGCTGGAAATATCGCCATTGATTTAAATGCTCACGGTTCTTGTCAGGCTATGGTTACGGCTTGCTCCAGTGCAACCAATGCCATCGGTGAGGCATACCGCCACATCAAGCATGGGTATGCTGATATCATGTTTGCCGGAGGCAGCGAGGCTCCTATCACGGAACTCTCGGTAGGTGGATTTACCTCTATGAAGGCGCTATCGCTCTCTCAGAATCCTAACAGGGCATCGATTCCATTCGATAAGAAGAGAGATGGATTTGTAATGGGTGAAGGCGCGACTGTGATAGTTCTAGAGGAATACGAGCATGCGGTCAAAAGAGGTGCTAACATACTAGCGGAGATTGTAGGGTACAGTGATACCTGCGATGCAAATCACATCACAGCTCCTTGCGAAGATGGGAAATTTGCCGCGCAGGCCATGGTACAGGCAATAGCAGATGCTGGGATTATGACTTGCGATATCGATTACATCAATGCGCACGGAACGTCAACTCCTCTCAATGACAAATATGAAACGACAGCTATAAAGCGTGCATTTGGCGAGGACTACAGAGATGTACTCGTATCTTCTTCAAAATCACAAATAGGACACCTTCTTGGAGCTTCTGGTTCAACGGAACTAGCGATGACTATCATTTCCATGCAGGCAGGGATAGTTCCTCCAACTATAAACTACGAATATCCAGATGACGCATGCGATCTTAATCTGGTGGTTAATAGGTATAAGGAAGCAGAAATCAACTATGCGCTCAAGAATTCACTTGGGTTCGGAGGGCATAATGCATCAATCGTAGTAAAGAGGTGGACCGAATGAAATTGACATATGAAGAAGTGAGAAATATTTTGCCGCACAGATACCCATTTATCATGGTTGATAAAATTGTCGAACTTGAGGCGGGAAATAAAGCTGTTGGAATTAAGAATGTTAGCGGAAACGAACCTTTCTTTCAGGGACACTTCCCTAGTGAGGCTGTAATGCCAGGAGTTCTTCAAGTGGAAGCAGTGGGACAGGTCGGCGCTGTTGCAGTCTTGATCGATCAAGAAAAGGGCGCTAATGCGTTCCTTGCGGGAATCAAGAAGGCTAGATTTCATAAGAAAATCGTTCCGGGAGATCAGCTGGAGATCCACTGCGCAATCAATAAGAGAGTCGGGAATATTGGATTTGGAGAAGGCTACATCCTAGTTGACGGTGAGAAAGCGATGTCATGCGAGATTTCATTTGCCATCATGTAGAGCGCCAGAACTTTAATCCCTGTAGTTAAGAAAGGCGGATTTGAATAGATGCTTACAGAGGTATTTGCAGAGGTATACGAGAAGTTCAAATTGAACTTGTATAAGCATATGTTTGTAAATGGCGGAGGCAAGGAGCATGAGCTTACAGCGACAGAGACATTTACATTAGAGGTTATTCATGCGATGAAGAACCCTAAGGTGAGCCAGCTTGCGGAATTCCTGGAGATGTCGACACCTAATGTTGCCTATAAGATATCTTCCTTGATGAAGAAGGGATATATAGAGAAGATTCAGTCTAAAGAGGATAAGCGAGAGTATATTCTCAAGGAGACCGAGAAGTTTCACGAGTACTACAAGGCGAAGAATAGTTATATACCGATAGTGCTCGACAGATTGGCGAAGAGGTTTACTGAAGAAGAAATCGATAACCTAGAGCACATTCTTAAGGTCATGAGCGATGAGTTTATGGGTGAAGTTAATAGATTTATCGCGGACAACAAGGTCGATTAGATGCATGATTTTAGGTTGCATGAGGACTCGGTAATTTCAGAAATTAACAGAAAACATAAGGTGGATAGCGTCTTGCCTAATGGGTTTCGATATATATATTTCGAAAATATCGATTCAACAAATAAATATGCTAAGGAACATGCTGGAGAACTTGAGAATGCAATAATTGTGGCTGAAAACCAATATGCTGGTGTAGGTAAGAATTCATCTCACTGGTGGTCATCACCATGTCAATCGATACTGGCGACGATTATGTTGTCGATTGATCTTGAGCCAGCTGAAACAATTGTGTATCCGCTTCTAGTAGGGGCTATCATCCGTGAAGTGCTGGCAGAGCATGGGGCTGAAGCTGAGGTCAAGTGGCCAAATGACATTTATATAGGCGACAAGAAGCTAGGCGGTATACTTTGTGAGACAATTATAGAGAACGGGAAAACTGAAAAATTAATAATAGGTTTTGGAATCAACGTTAACCAAACTAAAGAAGAGATGACTCTATATAATATGACATCTTTATATGAATATAAGGGTATAGAATTTAATAGATGTGAGATCCTTGCAGACATTATTGTAAAGATATTTGAACACATTAAGGATAACAGTTCGGATAATACGAAGTATATGGAAAGAGAAGTGAACTCACATCTCTTTGCAAAGGGATTAACTGTAACTTTTGAATCGGATAAGCGCTATGAAGGTACGCTGACTGGAGTCGGCGAAGACGGAGCGCTTTTACTTTTGACAGAATCGGGCATGAAAAAGTTCATTTCAGGGAAAATAATCATGTAACAGATGAGAAAGAAAAGGTTAAAAATGGATAAGAATCGAAATAAAGAAAACGACATTTGCGATATTAACAAGAATTGTAATAATGGTCACGTTAAAAGCCACAACCGACTAGACGCACGCACTATTACAAGCGTCGGACTTGCGACAGCTCTTCTCGTAATAGGGTCTGCGATTTCCATACCAATCGGCCCAGTTCCCATTAGTCTGCAATCGCTCGTAGTGCTCTCGATAGGAATAACTATGGGCAAGAGGCTCGGTGTGATGGCTGTTACAGTGTATGTAATAGCAGGGCTTGTTGGACTTCCGGTATTTGCCGGATTAAAAGGAGGACCGCAGTATATATTTGCTCCAACATTTGGGTTCATAATAGCGTTCATATTAGCAGCATATATAGTAGGTGCAGGCTATGAGTCAAGTTCAAATGTGAAGAGATATGCTAGCCTTGCTATAGCGACCTTTGTGATATATGCGGTAGGTGCGGTATACTTCTATTTTGTGCAGAGTGTACATCTTGGAAATAATATTCCATTTACGAAAGTTCTCCAGCTTACGGTACTGCCGTTCATAATTGGAGATATGATAAAGCTTCATGTAGCATTTTGCGTAGGCGGAAAGCTTAAGAGTATACTAGGTGTAAACTTTGAAAATGCCAACTAGTTAAATGTCTTAATATATGAATAAAATATAGGCGATAATCAATTCTCATCATCAGAGAAGATTATCGCTTTTTATATGATATATACAAGACAACGAAGCACATGTGCGGTTTATTGCCTTCTGACGAAATGGCTAAATGTATAAGGTCAACATCTAAACACCTTGAAAAAAACAAGGTATTTAGATATAATCGAGAGAAGTAACACATGTAATTACTGCCTGATGGCAAGGAGGATATAATGGTTAGAAGAAGACGTATGACAGATGCAGAAAAAGCACTTCTAATTGAAGAGGGAAAAGCAGCTAGAAGACAGAAGATGCTCAAAACGAGCATGAGAATAGCTGGTCTCAGCATAATCGCAGGAGCTACTCTTGTCGTTGCAACTAAGAAGATTTTCGACGAAATTTTTGTTGAGGATGATTGGTCAGATGTAGATTGGGGAGAAGAAGACGAGGACTACGGCGTATATTAAACCAATCCTTTGACACATGCTATAGATTTTGAAAGGGAATACGATGACGGAAAAAAAGGGCACTTTTTATATTACTACACCTATATACTATCCAAGCGCTAAGCTGCATATTGGACACACATACTGCACAGTTATGGCAGACGCGATGGCGAGATTTAAGAGGCTTACCGGATATGATGTAAGATTCCTCACAGGTACTGACGAGCACGGTCAGAAGATCGCTAAGTGTGCACAAGAAGCTGGCGTGACACCGATTGAATATATCGATCCAATTGTTGATACAATTAAGAGACTCTGGGCGACGATGGAAATCAGCTATGATGACTTTATCAGAACCACAGAGGAGCGCCATGAAAAGCGCGTTCAGGAAATCTTCATGAAGATGTACGACAATGGTGATATCTATAAGGATAAGTACGAGGGGTGGTACTGTACTCCTTGTGAGTCCTTTTGGACAGAGAGCCAACTAGTAGAAGGAAACTGCCCTGATTGCGGTAGACCTGTTAAGAAGATGAGCGAAGATGCATACTTCTTTAAGCTATCAAAGTATTCTGACAAGCTTGTTGAGCTCCTTGGAAATGGCACATTCCTTCAGCCTGAATCTCGTGCGAAGGAGATGATTTCATTTGTAGAGCAGGGGCTCGAGGACCTATGTATCTCGAGAGCTTCATTAGATTGGGGCATCAAAGTTCCAATTGATGAGAGACACGTAATCTATGTGTGGCTCGATGCACTATCAAACTATATTACCGCCCTTGGATTCCCTGGTGAGGATGAAGAACAGTACAAAAAGTACTGGCCAGGAATAAACCTAGTAGGTAAGGAAATCGTAAGATTCCACTCCATTATCTGGCCAGCAATGCTCATGTCTATGAACGAGCCAGTGCCTAAGAAGGTTCTTGGTCACGGATGGATTCTAATCGATGGTGGCAAGATGTCGAAATCGAAGGGCAATATTGTTGATCCAGAGATTCTAATTGATCGTTATGGAATAGATGCGCTTAAGTATTTCTTGCTCAGAGAGTATACTTTTGGTCAAGATGGGCTATATACCAACGAAATCATGCTGAACCGCATCAATTACGACCTCGCTAATGACCTTGGAAACCTCCTATCGAGAACCGTTTCGATGATTGAAAAGTATTGCGGCGGAGTGGTTCCAGAAGCTACGACTGAGGATGATTTCGATCGTGACCTGATTGCTACAGCACTCGGATGCGCTGCGAAGGTTGAAGCTCACATGGATGAATTCCGCTTCAACAATGCGCTCGAGGAGATTTGGATAGTTATTTCGAGAGCTAACAAGTATATCGACGAAAAGATGCCTTGGGTTCTTGCAAAGGACGAGAGTAAGAAAGCCGAACTTGATACAGTCATGAGCAATCTAGCAGAGGTGCTCAGAATGATTTCTGTGTTAATCATCCCATATATGCATACGACTTCAGATAGGATGAGAGATCAGCTCGGAATTTCAAATCAAGAGGCAAAGTGGTCGGATCTCGAAGAGTTCCGCATGATGGCTGGGGCACATGTCCACAAAGGAGATGCTCTATTCCCAAGGCTAGATGTAGCTAAGGAGATTGAAGTTCTATCTAATACAGAACAGGAAAAGGTTGCTATAAAGAAGAACAACCGAAAAAAATAATAAGAATGAGGCCTCAAGTATAGACTTGAGGTCTTTTTTACCAATATAAGAGGGGGAGAAAAATGCTATTTGATGCACACACTCATTTGAATTATGAAGAGTTCAGCGAAGAAGAGCGGCTTGATAGGGCAAGGGAGATAGAAGAGTCTGATGTGGAGTTTATCATCGATGTCGGAGACTCTGTAGAATCGTCAGAGCAGGCGATTAAGGATGCAGCTGATTATTCTTGGTGCTATGCTGCTGTTGGGATTCATCCGGATAAGGCACTCACATACTCTGATGATGATATAGATAGGATCAAGGAGCTCGCAAGCGCACCAAAGGTTCAAGCAATCGGTGAAATAGGTCTAGACTTCCACTATGGAAAGGACTCCAGGGCTGAACAGATTGAGCTCTTCAGGAAGCAGATAAGAATTGCGAATGAACTCATGATGCCGATTATGATTCATACAAGAGAAGCCGATGCGCTTACAAGAGATATCCTCATCGAGGAAGGAGCATTCAGAGAAGAGAGGAAAGCTCATTTTCCCAAGAGACCAGATGGACAAGGGGGGATGGTTGCTGATGCCAGAGTGCAGCTACACTGCTATTCGGGTTCCCTTGAACTGGCGCGAGAGTATGTGAAGCTGGGGGCGACAATCTCTATAGGTGGACCGCTTACATTTAAAAATGCGAGAAAAACAGTAGAGGTACTAGAGGGAATACCGCTTCAGTTTATAATGAGTGAGACTGATGCGCCTTTTCTTGCACCAGAACCGAAGAGAGGGAGGCCTAATAAGACGCCGTATATTGAGCATGTTGTGAGAAGAATGGCGCTATTAAAGGACATCGGGTTTGATGAAGCAGTACGGATAACATCAGAAAATGCGAGACGCTTCTTTAATATAGAGGTATTATAGGCAGAGTTATTTGCAATTCGGAAACATATTCATATGATTACGCATAAATGCGCTAATTAGGAGTTAACTTGGGATACCTATGAATGGAATTATAAAAAAGATTATTGATAGCAAAACAGTAGAAAATGGAGATAAAGTAATAGTCGGTTTTTCGGGTGGACCTGATTCACTGACACTTCTTCATGCGCTGAATTCAGCTAGGGAGGAGCTTGGAATATCAATATATGCGGTCCATATTAATCATAAGATTAGACCTGTGGACTGTGATGTTGAGGCAGAACATGCTAGACGCATATGCATAGAGCTTGGTATTCCATTTAAACTTGTTATCTGCGACTGTAAGGAGATCGCAGAACGCGAAAGGATATCGGAAGAAGAGGCTGGCCGCAAGGTTCGCTACGAAGCATTTTCTGATATGGCGTATGAACTAGAACGTTGCGGAACACCTAGAGATAGAATAAAGATAGCAGTGGCTCAGAACGCGGACGATCAAGTTGAGACTGTACTGTTTCATATACTGCGTGGCACTGCAGTTCGTGGTTTAGCTGGTATACCTATTAGAAGGTTAGACGAGCATGGATACACTGTAATAAGACCACTTATAGGTATAAGTCGAACCGAGATTGAGGTATATGTAAATGACTACGGTCTAAAACCAAGCATAGATAAGAGCAATGAAGAGCCTATATACAGCCGTAATAAGATTAGACTTGAACTGATACCAGAGCTCGAAAGAGATTATAATCCTTCATTTCGAAAGGCAATTACACGGCTGAGCGAGTCAGCGGCTTGTGATGATGAATACATGATGAAGGAAGCTGTGAAAATATATGAGGCAATTGCCTCTGGTAATCATGAATATAAGCTTTATAAAGTGAGGGATGTGCATAAAGCGCTAAAGAGGCGTATAGCAGCTATGATGCTTGAGGCAGAGGATGTTCATCCAACCTATGAGCTCGTCAATTCATTAGTAGGAATCATCGATTCAAGGAGCCCTTCAGCAAGCTATGACTTGCCTGGGGGAATAACAGCAGAGCGCAGATATGAGAGGCTGGTGTTTTTACAGAAAAAATACGTGAATGAACCTCGCTCAGGTTCAGGAAGGCATGATATAAGAGGGATTTCTACAAAAGCTATATCTATTGCAGAATATCAAGAGTTCAGAGGAAGTGCAGAAGGTAGCGAAGAAAAAGATAATCCATATGCAGCATTTGACCTAGACAAGCTGTTTAAGGAAAGGGGATTTAAAGCGGAAATGATTGGCGTATCAGATGAAAGCTCCAGACTTGACGTTAGACTGCGCACCAGAAGGTCTGGGGACTATATCGGAACAGGAAACGGCAGCAAAAAGCTACAGGATTTTTTAGTAGATGAGAAGGTACCAAAGACATCTCGAGATGAAATAAAATTGGCTGCAATAGGTAGTGAAATACTTTGGATTTTACCTAATGAAATGTTTAAGTCAGCGCGATATAGGATTAAGGGGAAATATTCACAAAAATATCAGGTTGACAACAGTTCAGAGAGGGTTTTGTTTCTTGAACTGCGCTAATTCGTATGATAAAATAACACGACAGTTTGTGTAAAATAACAAATTTTAGACCAAAAATATTACTAAAGAAATATGAGGGGTACGATAATTGAAGAGATTTATTAAGAATTTTGCGATATATTTGGTTATATTTGCGGTTGTTCTCGGAGTAGCTTTTTTCTACAAGGGAGCAGATGGTGCGAAGAAGACTGCCGAAGTGAAATTCTCAACATTTGCAACTCACCTTGAAAAAGGAAAATATAAGACAATAAATATAACGGATAGAAAGATGACGGCAACGCTAAAGAATGGCAACAAGGAATACGCCTATGCGCCATCGGTTGTTGAAATCAGCTGGCTTGAGAACAGCTATGTGTTCCCGCAGGTTAAGTCCGGTAAGCTGAAGCTTTCTAGCGATCCACCGCAGAGTAGTGTTAACTTCTTCTCACTGCTACCGACGATTATTATGGTTGTCGCACTCGGATTCCTGTTCTACTTCATGATGAGTCAGGGTGGTAACAACAAAGCATTCCAGTTCGGTAAGAACAGGGCTAAGCTGTACAAAGAAAATGGTAAGAATATACGTTTTGCTGATGTAGCTGGGCTAAAGGAAGAAAAAGAGGAGCTCGAGGAGATTGTTGATTTCCTTAAGAATCCTTCCAAATACTCTAATTTAGGTGCTAGAATTCCTAAGGGGGTACTACTCGTAGGAAATCCAGGTACTGGTAAGACTTACATCTCTAGAGCTACAGCTGGTGAGGCTGGAGTTCCATTCTTTACGATTTCAGGTTCTGACTTCGTCGAGATGTTTGTAGGTGTGGGTGCTTCTCGTGTAAGAGATCTTTTTGACCAAGCTAAGAAGAATGCTCCGTGCATCATATTCATAGACGAAATTGATGCCGTAGGACGTAAGAGAGGTGCTGGTCTTGGCGGGGGTAATGATGAGCGTGAGCAGACGCTCAATCAACTTCTTGTTGAGATGGATGGTTTCGATGGAAACTCAGGCATCATTATTTTAGCTGCCACAAATAGGCCTGATGTACTAGACCCTGCACTGCTTCGCCCAGGCAGATTTGATAGGCAGATTGTAATCGGAATGCCTGACGTTAAAGCCAGAGAGGAAATTTTCAAGGTTCACACCAAGAATAAACCGCTTGCTGACGATGTTACAATTGAGATTCTCGCTAGGAGAACACCTGGTTTTTCACCTGCAGATATCGAGAACTTGGTTAACGAAGCGGCACTTTTAACAGCTAGACGCAACGGTACTAAGATTAGAATGGATGAAATTGAGGAGGCTACTACTAAGGTAATGGCTGGCCCTGCAAAGAAATCGAGAGTGATTTCTGAGGCTGAGAGAAAGCTTACTGCATACCACGAAGCCGGACATGCGATAGTTATGAAGGCCATACCTAACTCCGACCCAGTTCATCAAATCACTATCATACCGAGAGGTATGGCAGGCGGATTCACGATGTCACTTCCTGAAGATGAAAAGTTCTTCATGACAAAGGGTGACATGGTTAATATGATTAAACATTTACTAGGCGGTAGAGTTGCAGAGGCGCTTAAGCTAGATGACATAAGCACCGGTGCAAGTAACGACCTTGAACGTGCAACAGCTATCGCTAGACAGATGATTACAAAGTATGGGTTTAGCTCAAAGCTTGGACCAGTGAGCTTTAGCTCAAGTGATGAAGTGTTCCTTGGAAAGGACTTTTCCACAAGACAGAATTATTCCGAGGAAACTGCTTCAGAAATCGATGCTGAGATTAAACACATACTCGAGAACTGCTATGAAGCAACAACTAACATTCTTAAGGAGAATGATGAAGCGTTTGAAAGAGTTGCTCAGGCCCTTCTGCTCATCGAGACACTTGATGGAGAACAGTTTAATGATCTCTATGAAGGAAAAATCACACCTGAGGAGCTTGCTGAGAATGTAAAGGCTCGTGATAAAGAAATTGCGGAGTTAAACAAGGCAGAGGCAAAGGAAAGTGAAAGACTCGAGGAAGAGAGACGTCAGGAGGCTGAGGAGAGGCTAAAGGAACTTCAGTCTGTTATCGTTGGTGATTTAAAGTTTGAAGACTCTACTTTTGCAGAAGAAAACAACCATGCAGATAATAATGATTCGGAAAAGCTATCTGAAGAAGAACAAGCGAAGTCTAGCGTAGGATGGCCTTCTAATGCTAAAGAAGAGCCGCAAGATGATGAGATTGATGTAGATGCGGATACAGATGCAGATGCAGCAAAGGAAGCAGAGCCTGAATCTAAAGATGAATCCAAGAATGATACGGAAGCTGACAAAGAGTAAAAGAGCGATAGGATCGGAGTCAAAGAAATTGAAGGAGCAATAAAATGAGGATAACTGTAGAAGATTGCCTTAATCTAGATGCGTTCAAAGGGAGCACCGTAATTTCCTGCAAGAGAAAGATGGACAGAAGAGTGCGAACCATCTCAGTTTTCGATGAAATTGATTATGAGAAGGGAATCGAGCGTAACGGAGTAAAGGAACAGATGGTTCTTACCCATTTCTGGAACTGTAAGGATGATATTGATGCTCAGTGCCGAATTGTCGTTGGTTTTGGTAAAAAGGCAATCGCTACACTCGTA
Organism: Mogibacterium diversum; assembly: GCF_938028775.1. GTDB lineage: Bacteria > Bacillota > Clostridia > Peptostreptococcales > Anaerovoracaceae > Mogibacterium > Mogibacterium diversum_A. Next base: position 154,062 of record NZ_CALIZG010000008.1, on the reverse strand, counting down.
ATATTCCTGCATGAGGAAGGTGTGAGAGCTGTAGACCAAAAGGTAATCAAGACAGCGGAGGAAAATGGACTCCTGATTATCGTAATTCCAGACGATAAAGAGACTACGTATGCCGTTCTCATGGAACAGGTACTTGATAAAATCTTGTACGGACACAACTACAGTGACAATATTTTAAACAACACAATTTATCATCTTCTTAACTTCGAAAAGCATAGAAACTTCCAGAGTGCGCTAAAGGAAGCGGCTATAAATAATGACTATCAGGCTATTTTGATGACATCTGAGTTTAATCCAATACTCACGATTGAGACTCGCCATGAGGAAACTATTGATAATGCGATAGTTCAGGCCAAGAAGATGGATGTGTCGCACTCGACCATGTTCACCCAGGTCAATATTAATGACGTAATCACTTACTGGGGAACTATAGATATAAATAATGAGAAGCACATCTTGATGATTGTGGATAATGAGGACAATTACTCTGCTACTGAGATCAAGAAACTAGCTGAGATTATCGAGCTTGCGATGGGTATGTGGAAGTACACTCCTGAGAGAGATTCAAGGGCTGAATTTATCAAGTCAGCTATAAGAGGAGATTTGACATTCTGCTACACCCTAATCGACGAGGCTGGACTCAAAGGCAAACAGTTTGTCAGTGTATTCTATGCGAATGGGATAAACAACCGAGCATCACAGGATATTCTCGAGAAATATAAATCAGACAAGGGATTCGGCATACTTCCACTCATTGAAGGAAATGAATTTTACGGGATGATTTATGCCGATGCAGGTGAAGAGAAGGGCGTTCAGCTCAAGAATGATTGCCTCAGAATGTACGATGATCTCAAGGAAGGTCGTAAGGATGTAAGGATTTTTCACTCTACAGGTATTGAGGAGCTCGACAGCGCTATAGACGGTTTCAAGATGATTAACGAGACTTGGAATAACGTAGAGGCTGTGTTCCCATATAAGAGGGTGTTTACTAAGTACGAGATGTCGATGGTCTGCAACTGTATCAATATTCAGATGCAGAGTAGTGTGCTCAAGAAGATTTACCTAGATTTACTCGAGCCATTTGAACGAGAAGTATCTCTAAATAAGGGAAGGTTGCTCCTCGAGACACTCGAAACATTCGTGCTTGATGCCGGAATGAATAGTAACAAGACTGCAGAGTTTATGAATATTCATAACAACACAGTTCAATACAGACTAAAGCGAATCAATGAGATTCTCGGCGCAGAGCTAACAGGAAACAGAATTATCCCAGGGCTCACTATGGCACTGGCTCTAAGGAGAATGGAGGATCACTAAAATGCTTCTAGCTGTAGATGTAGGAAATACAAATATAGTGATAGGCGTGTTCAGCAAGTCGCAGCTCATTACCAGCTGGCGACTTGCTACAGATAGCAGGCGAAGTGCAGACGAGTATGGGATTCTGGTCGAGCAGATGTTCAGACATGAGGGGATAGACCCATCTGACATTGACGATGTGATTATATCCACTGTCGTGCCTTCGCTGCTTTTTGCCTTACAGCACATGTGCTATAAGTATTTGCACGTATCACCGCTTGTTGTTGAGACGGGTGTGAAGACGGGGCTCAAGATTAAGTGTGACGACCCGCGCCAAATCGGTTCTGACAGGATTGTGAATGCCGTTGCAGCACATCACAAGTATAAGAATCCGCTAATTGTCATCGATTTTGGAACAGCTACGACTTTCTGCGCGATAACTGAGGACGGAGACTATCTAGGTGGTACGATTGCACCCGGGATAAAAATTTCAGCTAAGGCACTTTTTGAGCAGACAGCTAAGCTACCACATGTAGATCTAGAGGTCCCAGGAAATATGATTTGTAAGAATACCATTGAAGGCATGCAGTCGGGACTAGTATATGGTCATATGGGGCTTACCGAATACATCGTTGAAGGCATGAAGAAAGAGCTCGTAGAAAACTACGGGAAGGATTACGATGCCATTAAAGTCATTGCGACAGGTGGGCTTGCTCCAATGGTAGAGAATGGAGTAAAGTGCATAGATGTCATTGAAAAGAGACTTACGCTCGATGGTCTAGTGCTCATCTATGAAAAGAACAAATCACAGAGAAAGAAACGCAACTAATGTCAGATACGAGATATATTATTGGTGATGTTGAGCTACCAAATCCATTTTTGTTAGCACCGCTTGCAGGTGTCACGGATGCAGTTATGAGAAGACTATGCGAGGAGCAGGGGGCGGCGATGACGTGCACTGAAATGGTGAGTGCAAAAGGTTTATATTATGGAGATAGGAAAACGCCAAAACTCCTATATATACCTCCGAAATCCGGAATAACAGCAGTCCAAATTTTTGGCAGTGAACCTGATGTGATGTCGTATGCTGCATCGGCTTTGAACTCAGAACCCAATAAGATTCTCGATATTAATATGGGCTGTCCAGTACCTAAGGTTGTAAAAAATGGTGATGGTGCAGCTCTAATGAAGAACCCTGACCTTGTCTATGATATCGTATATGCGGTTGTGAAAAATTCTGAGAAACCAGTTACTGTTAAGATAAGAAAAGGATTCGATGAGGAGTCTATCAATGCAGCAGAAGTTGCAAAGGCCATATCAAGTGCAGGGGCATCTGCTGTTGCAGTTCATGGGAGAACGCGGGAACAATACTATTCAGGCAATGCTGACTGGGATATCATAAGGCGGGTCAAAGAAGCTGTAGGTATACCAGTTATAGGTAATGGCGATGTATTTACAGGTAAAGATGGCGTGCGCATGATGGAGGAGACAGGATGCGACTTTGTCATGGTAGCACGAGGTGCAATGGGAAATCCCTGGATATTTAAAGAATTAAATGCAGCCTTCCATGGCGAGGAGGCACCACCTCGTCCAACTGTAAGAGAACTTAGCATGATGATGATTAGACACCTAGACGAACTGGTTCAACTTAAGGATGAATATTCTGCGGTAAGAGAGATGAGGAAGTTTGTCGCATGGTATACTAAAGGGGTGAAGGGAGCAGCTAAACTCCGTGGTAAGATTAATAATATTGAAACACATGCAGAGATGAAAGAGGCTTTGAACATTGAGTAATAAGAAGAAACTTAAAGCGGTATCCATCATGTTATTACTGATAATGATAGCTAGTGTACTTGGTGGATGCACGACCTTTGACAATTTCAAAAAGACTTTTGTAGATAAGCAGGTAGTTGGTGATGATAACACCATAACCATCGGTATATATGAACCTAGTTCTGGAGAATTTAAAGAACAAGGTGAAGAGGAAATCAGAGGAATTGAGCTCGCAAATTCTATTTATAGCAATGTAAATGGAATTAAGATTAAACTCGTTAGAGTCGATAACCAGTCTGATGTCAATTCAGCAAAAGGTGCGATACAGAACCTCATCAAGATGAAACCAACTGTAATACTTGGGAGTGCCGGTGAGGCAAACTCTATGGTTGCATCACCATATATTGAGGCAGCAAAGATTCCGACTATTACGCCGTCTGCAGTCAATCCGCTGATTACGGAGAACAACAAGTATTATTTCAGGGCATCTATTACCGAATCACAGCGCGGAGCAGGTCTAGCCGAATACGTGTACAGTGTGCTTGGATCAAGAAAAATTGCAACGATATCCATGAAGAATGATAGTGCTAACACTGCCATGCAGAGAGGCTTCAACTCCAAGATTAGTGAGCTAGAGCAGAGTTCAGCAGGTGACTCTTCCGGCGCTTCATCCATAGTCTACAAGAAGGCTGTTGATGTCGATTTTGAAAACTATGGAAAGCTAGTTAAAAGTATAAAGAAATCTGATGCAGATGTTGTGGTTGTACCGTTTGGCGCAGAGAATTCCGATAAGCTCTTTTCAGAAATAGAAAAAGAAAATCTAGAGAAGAAGATAACATTTGTAGGGAGCTCAAACTGGAATAATGAAGACTTTATAGCGATGATGAAGAGCCATCCAAAGATTAAAGTTGTATTTCCGTCGGACTCCGTGTTCAGCGGTGGAAAAACGACGACAAAGTCCGTAACGGCTGAGACTCAGAGATTTATTATTGAGTATGCAAAGAAGTACGGTAATGATTCCGAACCAACGAGTAATGCCGCTCTTGGATATGATTCATATTTGCTGGCCATCAATGCTATCAATAGAGCAAATTCTAAGAATCCAGTCGAAATACGAAAAGCTTTGTCAGAATTATCAAATGTCAGAGGTGCGACCGGTGTGTTCACTTTTGATGAATATGGAAATCCTATAAAATCAGTAAACCTATCAACAATTAAGTCTGGAAAGGTTATTTCGCTGTATGTGACTAACGACAAGACCACAGCGGAAAATATGGGAAAGATTAAGTAAGTAAATCAAGTATAATCAAGCATTTGAAGTAATGTTTAGTGTGATATACTTTGCAGTTAGAGGTAGTAGAATGAATTATATAGAGTACTTAGAAAATTCAAATTCTGAAATGATTGAAGAGCTTGCAAAACAAGTAAGAATTGACAGTGTAAAGTCAGAACCAGTAAGAACACCTGAAGGGGAGCTTTACCCGTTTGGAAAGGGCGTTCAGGAGTCTCTTACAGAGCTGCTTAAACTTGGTGAGAGCATGGGATTCGAGGTCCACAACTATGATAATTACGTTGGAGAAATCGTTTTTCCTGGAGAGCCAGGCGAAGAATCATTCGGTATAGTTGGACACCTCGATGTAGTTCCGGTGGCTGATGATTGGAAGTATGGACCATTTAATCCTGTGATTGAAGATGGTTTTATGTATGGACGAGGAACAGCTGACGATAAAGGACCTGTTATCGCTGCACTTTTTGCTATGAAAGCAATTAAAGATGCAGGCATTACACCTAAGAAGACAATTAAGCTGATCGCTGGTCTCGATGAGGAGACTGGCAAGGAAAGCGCGATCCATTATAGAGAAGTGGCAAAGATGCCTGATTTTGGGATTACCCCAGATGCTGATTTTCCTGTTATTAATGGGGAGAAGGGTATTCTTATCTTTGATATCGCGCAGAAGCTCAAGAAGCATACAGTGAAGGAAGGGATTGTGCTGAGCAAGGTTCAAGGTGGACTGGCAGCAAATGCAGTTCCAGCGCATGCTAGAGCAGTTATAGCTTCAGATGAGAGAGCAAGATATGACGATATTATTGCACTCGCTAAATCATATAGTAAAGAGAGCGGGTATGATGTTACCGCTAAAAAGACTGGGACATCATTAGCCGTTGAGGCTCATGGAGCCTCGGCACATGGCTCAATGCCAGAGAAAGGACTCAATGCTATAAGCATTCTTATGGAATTCCTTGGTAAGCTTGACCTCTCTGGAGATGAGGTAACTGAGTTTATCGATTTCTATAATGAGCATATCGGATTTGATTTAAATGGTGAACGCTTAGAATGTCAGTTTGAAGATAATCAATCAGGTAAGGTAATCGTAAACGTCGGAACGATTGATATTAATGATGAAGTTGCCACTATGAAGATGAACATTAGAGTCCCCGTAACGTATGAGAATTCAGCAGTTATGAAAGGTATTGAAAGTGTATTAGGACCAAATCAAGGCATAGTAAAGGGTACAGACGATAAAGCGATATATATTGATCCAGAAGACGAGTTTGTAAAAACTCTGATGGAAGCATATAGAGATTACTCGGGAGATTTAGATAGTGAACCAGTAGTAATCGGTGGCGGAACATATGCTAAGCACTTTGATGGTGTATTAGCATTCGGAGGACTCTTTCCGTGGGAAGATGATTGCATGCATATGACAGATGAGAGAATCTCTCTTGATTCGTATGACAAGATGGCAAAGATATATGCCTCGACCATATATAAGCTTTGTTGTAAGTAGGTATAGGAAGAGAAATGGGTGTTCAGGAACGGATTGTTTATATAAAAAATGAGCATGACACTGAAGAGTTTGGAATGAAATTGGCTTCCTCATTGGAGCCGGGCGATATTGTGGCTCTTATTGGAGATCTTGGAACTGGCAAGACTACTTTGACGAAGTATATCGCAAAGGGGCTTGGGGTTACTGAGAATATCGATAGTCCAACCTTCAATATTGTTAAGGAACACAAGAGCGGTATAATACCGCTCTTCCATTTTGATGTGTATAGATTATCGAGTGGTGATGAACTTCTCGATATCGGAGCTGATGAATATTTCTATTCTGATGGAGTATGCATAATTGAGTGGGCTGATATAGTGGCGGATGTTGTACCTGAGAAAGCAAAGGTAATATTGATAGAGTATGGTGAAAAACAGGGGGAGCGAGTTTATAGATGTATATTCTAAGCATTGAGACAACAGGAAAATATGGTTCAGCTGCACTCATAGATGGAGATGGCAGAATCTCATCAAAAAGCTCCCATGAAGAAATGAATCACCTTAAGGATATCATGCTACTTGCTGATGGATGCCTTAAGGCAGAAGGGATTGGAACTAATTCCATCGAAGCAGTGGCGGCTTCTATAGGTCCAGGCTCGTTTACAGGTATAAGAATTGGGGTATCTAGTGCGAGGGGAATCGCCGAGATGCTTAATATACCTTGTATTTCGATATCTTCTCTAGAGGGAATGGCGGCTCTTGCTGACGCTCATGTGGGTGAGGAAGTAAGATTTTTCGCACCTATCATCAATGCGAGGAGAGGACAGCTCTACGGTGCACTTTTTGAGAGAGATGGCGCCAGATATAATGCTGTACTTAGTGAGAGGCAGTACATGACAGATGAGTTTTTGGAAGAGATTGATAAAATCGATTCTGAGGAGAAGCAGATTATCTTTGTTGGTGATGGCATAGATGCATATGAAGATAAAATTCGTGAAGCTGGATTATATAGATTAGCTGATGAGGAGTGGCGCTATCAAGATGCTTCGTCAGTGGCTGGGCTAGCACTTCAAAAATATAACAGTAACAATACAATCACTTATGATTATCTTCTTCCTAACTATATGAGAAAGAGTGAAGCTGAGATGAGACTTGAATCCGGTACTCTCAGTAGCAAGATAGGGAAGCTTAGATGATAATGGAAACATATCGGGATAAGACTAAGATCAGAGTCCGAATTGCAAAGTCCTCAGATCTTGATGATATATATGAGCTTGATGTGCAGACGTTTGCAATGCCATGGAGCAAGGAGGCACTTAGCTACGATATACTTGAAAACGATAGTGCGTTCGTGATTGTGGCTGAGTATGAAGGCGAATTTGCAGGATATGCTGATATTTGGACAGTTCTGGATGAAGCTGATCTTAACAGTATCGCAGTGAGAGTTGACTTCAGAAGGAAGGGAATAGGTGATGCGATTATGCTCGCTATGATTGAAATGCTTTCAACAAGTGGCGTGGCAACTATAAACCTCGAGGTGAGAGTTAGCAACATGCCTGCGATAAAGCTTTACAAAAAATACGGATTTAATGAGTGCGGAGTGCGTCCAGGGTATTATCTAGATAATGGTGAGGATGCGCTGATTATGAAGAGGGAGACAGGTGGTTATGCATAATAATAAGCATATTACACTGGGAATAGAATCGAGCTGTGATGAGACGGCAGTAGGCATAGTTGCAGACGGACGTGAGGTTCTAGCAAATGTCATTTCATCGCAGATTGACATACACACTAAGTTTGGTGGTGTAGTACCTGAAATTGCTTCGAGGCGTCACCTTGAGAATATCAACGATGTAATAGAGCAAGCGCTAGATGAAGCTGGAGTTACTATGGATAAGGTAGACCTCATAGGAGTAACTTATGGGCCAGGACTGGTTGGTGCGCTACTTGTTGGAGTGGCAACGGCAAAGGCAATGGCGTGGGCTCGCGACATTCCGCTAGTGGGGGTAAACCATATGCATGGTCATATCGCATCGAACTATCTAGACTATAAGGAGCTTGAGCCACCGTTCATTGGACTCGTGGTCTCTGGTGGACACACCAACATCATAAAAGTCGATGATTACAACGAGTGTAAAATACTTGGAGCGACTAGAGATGACGCTGCAGGTGAAGCTTTGGATAAGGTTGCTAGGGTAGTCGGACTAGGATATCCAGGTGGACCAAAGATAGATAAAGCTGCTCGCGAAGGGGATAGAGATGCTATCAAATTTAAAAGGGTGTATCTCAATGATGGAAGCTATGACTTCAGCTTTAGCGGTCTCAAGACGCAGGTACTAAACTACATAAATAGTGAAAGACAGGCAGAAAGAGATATAAATATACCTGATTTGGCAGCTTCGTTTCAAGAAGCAATTATGGAAGTTATTGCAGATAAGGCAATCAGCGCGGCTACTTCTTATGGAAATAATAAAATCGTAGTGGCTGGTGGCGTTGCTGCTAACAGCAGGCTTAGAGAATTGCTTGAGAGCAAGGGCGAAGCAGCTGGAATCGAGATTCTTAAGCCAGCTCAGATCCTATGCACAGACAACGGTGCGATGATCGCTTGCTCTGCATACTATCAGATGAAGAAAGGAGAGTTCGCGGACATGTCATTAGATGCGTGCCCCGGACTGGAGTTTTAACTATGCTTGTAATGTCGGCAAAAGATATATGCAAGTCGTACGGAACTGACATCATCATAGAGGATGTTTCGTTTTCTGTAAATAAAGGAGACAAAGTTGGAATAGTCGGTCCGAACGGAGCTGGAAAAACCACATTGCTAAGCATAATTGCAGGCGAGAATGAACCGACTAGCGGCGATGTTTTTATCCGCAGTGGGTATGTCGTCGGGTATCTCAAACAGAAGGATCACTTTTTCTCAGAAGGAACAGTTATCGAGGAAGCTGCGAAGACTTTTACGCACTTTTATGAGATGGAAGCGGAGATTTCAAGCCTGGAGAAGGCAATCTCTGATACGAATAATCCGAGATTTGATCAAGATCTAGAAGCCTATACCCACCTTATGGATGAGTATAAAGCTATTGGTGGATATTCATACAAGAGCGAACTAATCGGTGTACTGGCGAGTATGGGATTTGGTGCAGATACTCACGATAAGGAGATAAGCATGCTTTCTGGCGGTGAGAAAACCAGACTTGCACTGGCTTGTATGATGCTTCAAAAGCCAGATATCCTCATGCTTGACGAACCAACTAATCATCTCGATCTTAAGATGCTTGCTTGGCTCGAGTCATTCCTAAAGACTTATAAAGGGACGATAATCGTTGTATCTCATGACAGATATTTTTTGGATAGGATAGTGAATCGCATATTTGATATGCGAGGGACGCACCTTGTAGATTATCGCGGGAATTACTCAGAATACCTCGTAAAGCGTAGTGAGCGCGAAGAGGTGATGAGACGAGAGTACGAAAAGCAACAGAAAGAAATCGCTAGGCAGGAAGAAATAATCCGCAGATTTAAGCAGCATAATACGGAACATCTTGTCAAGAGGGCACAGTCTAGAGAGAAGAGGCTTGCGCATTTAGAAGTGCTGGATAGACCGTCACTTAAGCAGGCCGAACTGAAACTATCATTTGATGCTGACTTTCAGAGTGGTAAGGATGTAATCATGACAGAAGAGCTGTCTAAGAGCTTTGGAGAGAAGCAGCTCTTTAAGGATGTCAAGTTTGATATCAAAAGTGGAGAGAAGATATGTTTTATCGGAGAGAATGGTGTAGGTAAAACCACCCTGCTGCGCATCATCATGGGCGAGGAAGAAGCAGATGAAGGATATTTAAAAATCGGATATAATGTTGATTTTGGCTATTATGACCAGGGGCAGCTTTTACTTGATGAGAACGAGACTGTATTAGGTGAGATGAAAAACGCATATCATCTCTATACCGACACGGAAATGCGAAATATCCTCGGTAGATTCCTATTTAGAGGTGACGATGTATTCAAAAGCGTCTCGTCGCTTTCAGGCGGAGAAAAAGCGAGATTGTCGCTTCTAAAGCTAATGTTATCCGGGGCTAATACCCTAATCTTCGACGAACCGACCAATCATCTTGATATTGAGTCAAAGGAAATTGTTGAGGCGGCAATTATGGAATTCAAAGGGACAGTTCTCATCGTATCTCACGACAGATATCTTCTCAGTAAGATTCCCGACAGAATCCTCGAGCTAAGACACGAAGGAATAAGGGAATACAAAGGCAAGTTTGATTACTATCTCGAGAAAAGTTCAGAGTTTGACAAGCAAGATAACGATATTGGTGACGATGAAAATACAAATGATGAACTAAGCGCTGAAGAAGAGCGTAGACGCAGGAAGGAACGAGAAGCTGAAGAGAGGCGCAGATCTCGCAGGGTCTCTGAATTAGAAGCGATTATTCACGATATAGAGGCCAAGATTGATGATATCGAGTCTGAAATGTGTAAGCCTGAACATGCTTCTGATGTGTTCTATCTCAGGGAGGCTGGTGACAAGGCTGATGAGTACAAGACCGAACTCGAGAGCATTTACGACGAATGGCTCAGCTTACAGGAAGACTGATAGTTGAATAATCTTAATAATGTGTGAAGGGCTGCAGTCGGCAGCCCTTTTTCCATGTCTGTTTATAATTTCATGAACGATGATTATCCAGTATACTAATCGGATTAATAGCACAACTGATGCAAAGTGCAGCGGAAATAGTAAGACCCTAACTTAATAAAATGATTAATCTAAATGAAATAAAATTATAATTTCATAAAAAATATTTATAATATATGACAAATCTATCAGTGATAACAATTTGCAGCAAATATTGATTTCATGAGACAATATCGTTAAGATTGTATCAAAATAGTAAGTTTTACTGAGGAGGTATTTGAGATGATGAGATTTACAAATCCTAGGGATTTATATCATGGAAAGGGTGCTCTGGAAGCACTTAAATCGCTAAAAGGTAAGAAGGCTGTTATTTGCGTTGGTGGCGGAAGCATGAAGAGGTTCGGTTTCCTAGATAAGGCTCAGCAATATCTGGAGGAAGCGGGTATGGAGGTTGCTCTAATCGAGGGAATTGAGTCAGATCCATCTGTAACTACAGTGATGGATGGTGCCCGTAAGATGCTCGAATTTGAGCCTGACTGGATTGTTGCAATTGGTGGAGGCTCTCCAATTGACGCTGCGAAGGCTATGTGGATTAAGTACGAGTACCCAGAATGTACATTTGAAGATATGTGCAAGGTGTTTGGTCTTCCTGAGCTTCGAAAGAAGGCGCACTTTTGCGCAGTATCCTCTACATCGGGAACGGCTACAGAAGTTACTGCTTTTTCCGTAATTACTGACTATGATAAGGGTATCAAATATCCACTCGCAGATTTTCAGATTACACCAGATGTAGCTATTGTCGATCCAGATCTTGCAGAGACGATGCCACAGAAGCTTGTAGCTCACACAGGAATGGATGCTCTTACACATGCGATAGAAGCCTTTGTATCATTAGCCGCATCAGATTACACGGATGCACCAGCTTTATACGCTATACAGATGATTCAGAAGAATCTAGTTCCGTCATATGAGGGAGATATGGAAGCGAGAGATGCTATGCATAATGCACAGTGTCTAGCTGGAATTGCATTCTCAAGCGGACTGCTCGGTATAGTACACTCTATGGCACATAAGACAGGAGCTGCATTTGACGATTATGGTGCGCATATCATCCATGGTGCTGCAAATGCAATGTACCTGCCAAAGGTTATCGCATTCAATGCAAAGGATGAGAGGGCTGCGGAGAGATTTGCTGTAATTGCAGATACACTCAAGTTAGGTGGAGAGAGCAGAGATGAGAAGATTAAAAATCTGATTGAATGGCTGAGAGGTATGAATAACGCTTTAAATATACCTCACGGCATCAAAAATTACGGTGCAGATAGCTATCCAGCAGATCAAGGATTTGTTCCAGAAGATGTATTCCTAGCAAGATTACCTGAGATTGCAAAAAATGCTATCCTCGATGCTTGTACCGGTGCAAACCCTCGTAAAATTAATCAAGAAGAAATGGAAAACCTACTTAAGGCCTGCTACTACGATACAGAGGTAGACTTTTAAAACTCATTAATACATTACTAATATTTCTTTTAATATGTAAAAGGAAGAGTCTTATCGAAGAAAAGCATGGGGCCGTGATATGACCCCAGCCTTTTCTTTCTGATAATGTGGGGATACCTCACTATAAAAATAAAATCAATTGTTAAATCGCGAATTATAGCTCTACAAATATGAAAAAATATACGGAATTATTTACATTTATCGTGATTAATATGCATATGATTGATAAAAAACTTGCAAGAATTGATTGTATAATTTATAATTAACGTTGAATTTCAAAAGGAGGTTAGAGCTATGACTTTTGATACAATAAGAGATATAGTAGTCGAGCAGCTTGGAGTTGATGCTGATATGGTTCAGATGGACACCAACTTGATGAAAGATCTCGAAGCAGATTCGCTTGATGCTGTAGAAATCATTCTTGGCGTTGAGGAAGCTTTCGGTCTAGACATTCCAGATGAAGAAGCTGAAAAGTTTGAGACTGTTAAGGATTTAGTAGAGTACGTAGATTCACACAAGTAAGAAACACGAAAATTGTCGAGTTGGGGTGGGAAGTATTTATGAAAAGCAACAATACAAAGGTATCAAATGCGATTATCCGCAGACTACCAAGATATAGAAGATATTTGAACGAACTTCGTAAGCAGGGCGTTAAGAAAATCTCTTCTAATGAATTAAGTGAGCTTATTGGTTATACTGCATCTCAGATTAGACAGGATCTCAATACATTTGGTGGCTTTGGCCAGCAGGGATACGGTTATTCAGTTGATTCTCTATTCAATGAGATTAACAAGATTCTAGGTCTTGACCGTGAGTACAAGACTATCGTAGTTGGTATTGGTAATCTTGGTCAGGCAATCACGAACTACACTTATTACTACAAGATTGGATTTAATATCGTTGGTCTCTTCGATGTTAATCCAAAGCTAGTAGGTCTAAGCATCAATGATGTACTTGTTCGCGATTTTTCTGAGATGAGCGATTTTGTAAAGGAAAATGACATAGATATTGCGATTATCTGCGTTAACCGTGAGAATGCGCAGAAAGTCACAGATGTTCTTGTCGATGCTGGTATAGAGGGAATCTGGAATTTTGCACCAGTAGATCTCAATGTGCCAAACGATGTCGCTGTTGAGAATGTTCATCTAAGTGATAGTTTACACACACTGTCGTTCTTAATCAGAAGCAATGAGCTAGAAGATGCTGAGAAGTAAATAGTTAGACATAATTCAAAGAAAAGAAATGGTTGGGCAGTGCCCAGCCATTTTGTTTGTATAAATTTTGAGGTAGGAGCATAAAAAAAACCCTGTACAAAGCACAGGGGTTTTTGCTACCTTTGGTATATCCTTAACGGATTATTCCTGAGCAGGTGCTCCTACTGGACATACATCTGCGCAAGCTCCGCAGTCAATGCAAGTATCTGCATCGATTACATAAGGTGTTCCCTCTGTAATAGCCTCTACAGGGCAACCATCCATGCAAGCACCACAGCTGATGCAATCTTCGCTAATCTTATAAGCCATAATAATCCTCCTATGATAAACAATTCATTTAATTTCTTTATCTGCATTGTATCATGGTATAATGGGTTTGATAAAGTTAACTTTTTGTGAAGTTTTCAAGGAATAATGTTATATGAAGGTATATTCATTTACAGGAAAAAGTGGGACTGGTAAGAGCTATCAAGCAATTAGGGTTGCTAAAGAAAAGGGGATTCCGGCGCTGATTGATGATGGTCTTTTGATTTATAAAAATAAAATTGTGGCAGGTAGATCAGCCAAAAAATGTGAATCTAGAGCTAAAGCTATGCGCACTGCACTTTTCAATTATGAGGATCACCGAATCGACGTACAGAAAAAAATTAAATCCCTCAAGATTAAGAAAATACTCGTGCTCGGTACATCTGACCATATGGTGGACATAATAACCGACACACTAGAAATACCAAGGGCTATAGAGAGACTATACATAGAGGATTATACCAGCGCCGGTGAACGTAAACTTGCAGCGGAGCGTCGCTACAACCATGGGGAACACGTTATTCCGGCGCCAATGGGTGATTTAAAGAGAGATTTTGCAGGGTATTTCATGAACCCACAGAGATTTCTCAAAAATTGGAACCTCGCTAACGATGAGACAGATAAGTATGAAAAAACTGTGGTTATGCCACAATACGCCTATAATGGAAATTATACGATTAATGAGAACGTAATTGGTGATATTATCAGGATTGTGGCTAGGAAGTATCGACGGAACATCAGGGTGACGAATTTTTATAACAATGGTAAAACTGGCAGTCTGGTAATCGAGCTGGATCTAAAGGTCAGGAAGACTGTCGATTGTATGCGCTCCTGCATTATCCTCCAAAGGGACGTTAAGCGCAGCATTGAGCAGATGACTTCGTTTCAGGTAAAGTGCGTAAATGTTAACATCAAGGAGCTAGTGCTCGACCGCGAGATAATACGTAATCATGGCAGGAAGCAGGCGTGAAGAAGCGAAACCTGAAACTGAAATAGTGGAGGCGTTAATCGATAAATTTTCCATATTTACATATCTAGTACGAAACATAAAAACGATGATTCATATCACCTAAATGCATTGATCAAAAATATCAGCCCGCGGGATATCACCTGCAGGCTGATGTTTTGTTTATATCACATATATCTATATTTTTTTTAATTCGAATTGCTTTAGGTAGTTTAAATACTTTTTTTCACTTGAAGAAAGTTCATCTATAGGACGATGTCCTATACCGTATACGAATTTTATATCTGGCTCAATTGGTATAGCCTGTATATTTGAATTATTTGGCAGATTATTCGAAAATTCAACAGAATGAAGTGAAATCCCCATTCCAGCCTTTAGTAGCTCAATACTTCCTATTGAACTACCTTCGTACGTAGGACAAAATTCAAGCTCCTGCGCAATCATGGCATCTTTAATAATAGTCTGGAGAGTGGAGTTCCTCCCAGGTATGAGTATCTTCTCGCCAGACAAATCCTTAAGCGATAGGCTGGTTTTGTTAGCGAGTGGATGAGATGTATTAACTAATGCTACAAATTTAGTTTCAACCATTGGCAGAAACTCATAATTCCCAGTTAACTCACTAGGAGGAAATGCCGTAAATAGATTGTATTTTCGTTGTTTAAACATCTCTAGCAAGCCTATTTCATCTGCCTCGATAAGATTAAAATTTATATCGGGTTCAGCAATCATAAATCCAATCATATACCCTGCAAGGTCGTAATACTGTGGATTTGAGATAATTCCAACAACGAGTTTGTTGTTATCCCTGGAGCTAAATAGTTCTAACTCATTCGAGTACGAGTCGCATAGTCCAATTATCTTTTTTGCATAAGGCAAAAACATGATTCCTGCTTCAGTTAACCTAATTGATCGCGTGGTTCGAATAAATAATTGTGCCCCGAGTTCCTTCTCAAGAATTCTTATATGTTTAGATAATGATGATTGTGATATAAATGAATCCTCGGCAGCCTTGCTAAAATTAAGATTGCTAGCCAATAAAATAAATTCTTTTATATGTTCTGTATTCATAACGTGCCTTTCGATTAACGAAGCTATATATTCTAATATAGAATAAATACTATCATATTTTGAATTGCGGGACAACGTGAAACAAGATTACAATTGATAAAAAGATATCAATCACAGATGTCGGATAAAACGCTACGAATTATTTATTGAAGGAGGCGCCAAATGTTATTCCAGGTTTATGGTGATAACTCATTTTACCAGCTAATTGGATGGGTTATGGTTTTTGCAGGACTTATTATTACAAATGAGATTCAGAGAAGATCTAAAGCGGGAGGCTGTTTTTTCTTTTTCGTGTTACCGGCGGCACTAACTGCTTATTTTATCGCTATCTATATCGGTGCGGCTAATGGTGCTTCCTGGGCGCTTAAGAACCCTACATACGTTCATATGACCAGCTGGTTCCATTATGCTAAGCTCTATGCAGCTACAGCAGGATGCATAGGGTTTATG
The DNA here is from genome assembly GCF_938028775.1 of Mogibacterium diversum. Classification (GTDB taxonomy): domain Bacteria; phylum Bacillota; class Clostridia; order Peptostreptococcales; family Anaerovoracaceae; genus Mogibacterium; species Mogibacterium diversum_A. The sequence goes on along the minus strand of NZ_CALIZG010000008.1, from coordinate 138,082 downwards.
ATGCTCAAATACAAGAAGGGCATTGGAAAGACCGAATGGTTTAAAGTCTTTCCGTTTGTAATTGTGGCTATTAACATAGTAATCGCAGTATGTAGCGATTTCGAGAGTGCAATAAGAGGATCTATTGCACTGGCTAATACAGGCACGAGATGGTGGTTATCCTCTGAAGGTGTATGGCTTTACGGTGGCTGGTGGAATGTAGCCAATGGTGTTGCAGGCATTATAAACATATTCTGCATGACTGGATGGTGGGGGATTTATCAGTCTAAAAAGAAAGATGATATGCTATGGCCGGATATGACATGGGCTTATATACTAGCTTATGATATTTGGAATTTTGAGTATACGTATTTAAATCTTCCAACACATTCGTGGTACTGCGGATTTGCGCTACTATTAGCACCAACTGTTGCAGCGATGTTCTGGAATAAAGGTGGATGGATTCAGAATCGTGCCAATACACTCGCTACTTGGTGTATGTTCGCACAAGTATTCCCAATGTTCCAAGATTATAGCAGATTCTCCGTAATACCAAGCTTATACGCAGATGGTTTCATGAAGTCCAATATTCACCCAACTGCCGCTAATCCTAGAGCTGGTGGAGTTGTTGCAATCGCTTCAATTCTTATTAACCTTGCAATATTTGCATACATCGTTAAACGAGCAAAAGCTCAGGGCATTAATCCATACAAAAAAGAAGTATTTAAAGGTACACGTGACTTTGAGGAGGCTATGGCGAGAGCAGCATAATCAGATTCTAGTGATTATAGGAGAGCAGTATGATTAATTACGATAAGATTAAAGGAAATAAAAAACCAGAATGTGTTAAGGATGACGGCCCCATTCGCGAACCGATAGTTAAACTTGCTAAGATGATTACCGATAGACCTGCACAGCATCTAGGTCTTAAGAAGATTACAAAAGATGACCCGGAGTATTGGGGGCTGGCAGCTTTAATTTCTGACGAGGAGGCTGAGCTAGCGAGTAAACTCGGAGTGAGGAAACCAAAGACATTTGAAGAAATTCATAAGCTTTCTGGCATGAGTGAAGAGCACTGCAGGAAACTCATAGATCATATGTCCGAACAGGGCATTCTCGAGTATAATTGGGAGAATCTAGATGGTACAAATCCTAAGAATGAAAAGAGATACATAGTTCCTATGTTTGTACCTGGAGTTGGTGAATTTGCAGCTATGCATGAGACCAATATGAATGAGCATCCGGAGCTTGGTCGATTTTTCGAGAGGATGACGTTTCTTCCTCTTGAGAGAGTAACTAAAATTGTTCCGCCTGGGGGTGCTGGTGTTGGAATGCATGTTATTCCTGTAGAGCAAGCAATTTCAATGGAGGAGACTTCTATCTCTGTTGAGCATATTTCGCACTGGCTTGAGAAATATGAAGGCAAGTATGCGGCGAGCCCATGCTCTTGCCGTAAATCTAACTGTTCATACGACGAAGGCTGCGCTGACGATTTTAACGATTGGTGCATAGCTGTCGGTGATATGGCGGATTACGTTGTAGAAACGAAGAAGGGCGGACGATACATTTCCAAAGAAGAGGCGCTTGAGATATTTAAAAAAGCAGAGGATAATGGATTCGTTCATCAGATTACTAATATTGACGGAGAGCAGAAGATATTCGCAATATGCAACTGTAATGTAAACGTATGCTATGCATTAAGAACGTCACAGCTATTCAATACTCCAAATATGTCGCGCTCATCATATGTTGCAAGAGTAGAGAAAGAAAATTGCGTTGCTTGTGGCAGATGTGTAGAGTACTGTCCAGCAGGTGCGGTTAAGCTTGGTCAGAAGCTATGTAAAGCGGACGGGTCGGAAGTTAAGTATCCAAAGAGTTCTATGCCTTCACTTGAGAAGTGGGGTCCTGAGAAATGGGATATAGATTATAGAGACAATAACCGCATCAATTGCTATGAAACTGGAACTGCTCCTTGTAAAACGGCCTGCCCTGCTCATATTGCAGTTCAGGGTTATTTAAGACTTGCGGCACAAGGAAAATATAAGGAGGCTCTAGAGTTAATAAAGAGAGAGAACCCATTTCCAGCGGTTTGCGGTAGAATCTGCAACAGAAGATGTGAAGATGCATGTACGAGAGGGACTATCGATCAGGCAGTAGCAATTGATGAAGTGAAGAGGTTTATCGCACAGCAAGATCTTGACAGCGACAGAAGATTTGTCCCTGATAAGGTTATACCTAAGGTGTGTGGGGAGTTTGACGAAAAGATTGCCATAATCGGTGGCGGACCAGCTGGTTTAAGTTGCGCATATTATTTAGCTATAAAGGGATACAGTCCAACAATATTCGAGAAGGAACGCAGAATGGGTGGAATGCTTACCAATGGAATTCCTAGTTTTAGACTTGAAAAGGATGTTGTAGAGGCAGAAATCGATGTGCTAAAAGAACTTGGTGTCCAATTTAGATGTGGAGTTGAAGTAGGTAGGGATATCACGATTCCAGAGCTAAGGGAGCAAGGTTTCAAAGGATTCTACTTAGCTGTTGGACTGCAGTCTGGCGGAGAGCTAGATATAAGTGGAGCTGATGCAAATGGCATTATATCTGGTATCGATTTTATGCGTAGTGTTAATCTCGGCGATGCAACTGAACTAAAGGGACGAGTGGTTGTTATCGGTGGTGGTAATATCGCTTGCGATGTTGCTAGGACAGCCATAAGACTTGGTGCAGATGCCGTGGATATGTATTCCCTTGAAGAATATGAAAAGATGCCTTGCGGCGAAGAGGATAGAAGTGAGTGTGAACGTGATGGAATAACGATTCATGGTGGATGGGGACCAATCTCTATTTCAAAAAATGAAGATAATTGTGAAGCGATATCGTTTAGAAAGTGCCTCAGAGTGAGAGATGACGAAGGTAGATTTGCTCCAAGGTTTGATGATAATGATCGTGTGACTGCTAGATGTACCACCGTAATTTACTGTATAGGTCAAAAGGTAGAGTGTGGAGAGATACTTGAAGGTACTGATATTGAACTTAATGCAAATGGGACTGTAAAGGCGGATCCAGTTACATATCAGACGGACGAACCGGATATCTTTGTTGGAGGCGATGTTTACACTGGTCAGAAGTTCGCTATCGATGCGATTGCCGCAGGTAAAGAAGGGGCTGTATCTCTTCATAGATTTGTACAGCCACGATCAAGCCTTACGTTAGGGAGAGATCGCAGAAACTTTGTTGAATTTAATAAAAAAGATATGAGCGTAAACGAAGAGTCATTCGATAATTCACCAAGAGAGAGAATTGGATATAATGAAGCGCTGGCAAGGACGTTTAAAGATGAGAGAATCTCCTTTACCGAAGAGCAGGTCAAGAAGGAAACTTCAAGATGTTTATCGTGTGGAGCCTCAATCGTAGACGAGAACAAGTGTATCGGGTGCGGTGTATGTACTACGAAATGTGGATTTGACGCAATTAAGCTACATCGTGAACATCCAGAATGTTCCAAGATGGTACCTAGCGAAGAAAAGATGAAACACATAATCCCATACGCGATCAAACAGGCAGTGAAAGTAAAGATTGCAGGAAAGAAAGGTTAAATTTCATGCATGAACTTGGAGTGGTATTTCATATTATCGATGAACTGAAAGTTGTTGCAGATGACAACAATGTGACCAGGTTTTCTAAAGTCGTCCTTGAACTTGGGGAGGTATCTTCTGTAATACCCTCATATCTTGAGGATTGCTGGAAATGGGCATCTGCAAAACATGAATTTGTTTCAAATGCTGAGCTCTTGATTGAAACTATTCCGGCAGTTACTTACTGTGAGGCATGTGCTCGTGAATATTCAACCGTAAAGCATGGACGTACTTGCCCATATTGTGGGAGTGGGAATACTTATTTGATACGTGGTAATGAATTTATGATTAAGGAAGTAGAAGTACCAGAGGTTTAGAGATGGATAAAGTAAAAGTAATTGAAGTAAGGGAAAGCGTTTTTGCAAATAACGATAGAGAGGCGGATAGGGTACGAGAGAAACTAAAATCTAAGAAGACATGCCTAATAAATCTAATGTCATCACCTGGTGCTGGTAAGACCACTACTCTTCGCAGGTTAATTGGTGATTTGAGTACTGAAATTTCAATTGGGGTAATGGAGGCAGACATCGATTCCACTGTAGATGCGGAGGCTATCGCTGAAACTGGAGCAAAGGCTATACAGATACACACAGGTGGGATGTGTCATCTTGATGCTGGAATGACTGAGCAAGGGCTTGATGAGATAGGATATGAAGACTTTGACATGTTGGTACTCGAAAATGTTGGGAATCTAGTATGTCCTGCGGAGTTCGACACCGGTGCCACTTTCAATATGTCGATCTTATCTGTTCCAGAAGGTCATGATAAACCTCTCAAATACCCTCTCATGTACGAGGTGTGTAAAGCACTTGTTGTTAATAAGGTTGATGTGTTGCCGTATTTTGATTTTGATATGGAAAAATTAATGGAATATGCAACAAGGAGAAATCCAAGCATCAAGATATTCCCCGTTTCTGCTAAGACTGGAGAAGGCTTTGAAGAGCTCGAGGAATGGTTAAAATCTGAAGTAGCTATATGGAATTCATAAAAAACAGCAGCCCGCAGGATATCACATGTGGGCTGCTGTTTTTATTTCTGATTGTGAAGCTATCTCTCTATATGCTCGTTAATAATGTCTATATAGCGATCAAGCCTCGGTAATAGTAGTTTTTGAATTATCTTTTCAAACCTATTTTGCGTAGGTATCGCAAATATAAATGTCACAGCTATTAATAAAGCTCCTACCATAAAGCATATCAAGGCAAGTGGCAACATTTCTGTAATAATCTGAGCCATGATACCTATCAGGAAGAGAAGACCACTCTCAACAAACAAAAATATTGGCAGTGGAGCCTTGTATCCTCTAGGCTCAGCTTCATAAGATAGGTTTGAAGTTCCTCCGGACGTCGACACGATATCGAATTTTAAAGTTTTTATGTTGATCAATAAACCGGAAAGATTTCTGCCTTCGGGAGTTTTTTGCAGAGCCTTTATCGCTTTACGATCTAAAGAATAACTTTGAGGGTTGTCCACGCCCTTATATGAAAGGAGTCCCTTAAGAGCGATTTGAACGACTTCGGCTGGAGCGTTAATATTTACGTTCCCTTTTAATATATTCATTATATATTACTCCTTAAATTTTGATTGCTAAGCAGAGCTTTAAATATCCTTCTTTTCGCTATGCATTAGCCAGATGATAAACGCTATTTCAGCGATTGAAGCTAATACACCTAAAATCAGAGCTAGGCCTCCGATCACAAGGATAAAAATGCAGATTAATACTCCAAATATATCCAGGAGCATAGGAATCAAGTAGAGCGCTTGTCTTTTCTTTATATCAAAATTATCATTTAAATCGGCTGCATTATTTAAGCATAGTGCTAATACCGTAACGGATGCGATCAATAATAATATAAAGACAAATCCCATGAACATCAGCTTGAATAGCGTAGTTATATCCTGATAGAAGAAGTAGCTGCTACCGACTACGATGTCATTTGATATCGATGTTCCTAGGGTAAGATAAAGCACGATACGTATTACTGCGAAACAAATGTATGCTATTAACGATCGTTTGATTGACTTTTCTAGCTTTTCTTTCGAATAAAACTTAGTCTCTATGTTTTTCATATCTCTCTTTGACAAATATCTCTTTAGTTCTAATAAATCGCGTTTAAGCTCTGATTATGCTTCGGTGTTATCCGAAGTGCTATTGTCTTCAGACTTAACTTCGTAATCGACATCGACAGGTGCAGCTTCAGCTTCTTGTTCAGCTGGTACAGCCTCTGCCTTCTGTACAGGTTCAGCCTTGGTAGAAGTATCATTATCAGAAGACTTCTTAAGTTCTGCAACTGCGCCAAAATCAAGGTTGCTTTCAAAGTTGCTCTCGCCCTGTAGTTTTCTGAACTGGGTGATCGATACTCCGCAGAGAATCCACGTGATAATTCCAAGTACGAGTCCGAGTAATGCGAGTATGCCTGCGATAACAGCTCCGACGATGAGCAGTATAAATCCGGTGTTCTTGCCATGGTTCTTGGTCATAAGTATTGCTGAACAAATGGTAACTACCACTGATACGATTAAGAGACCGATAAGTGTGGCTCTCTGTAAAGTGAACATCTCCATGTAGTAACCGCAGTATCCGAAATTAGATGATACATACGAGTTTGTAATTTTAATTACTATAAACGCTATTACTGTAGCGATTATGAGTACGGTGTTGAGAATTATACCTTTCTTTGCAATGCTCTGTTCTGTCATAACTATTCCTTTCTTAACAAAAAATATCTACTAAATTGTAACATATTTGAGCCTATACACATAGTTTTTTATCTACATTCTGTGTGTTATAATGTAAATTAATCATGAAGGTTACGGTCATTTGAAATTCGAACCGAGAAAGGGAGGTTATTAATGGCACTTGTAACAACAACAGAGATGTTTAAGAAAGCATACGATGGAGGCTACGCTATCGGAGCTTTTAATGTTAATAATATGGAAATCGTACAGGGAATCACCGAAGCTTGCAAAGAAGAGAATTCACCGGTGATACTTCAGGTGTCAAAGGGTGCTCGCTCTTATGCTAGCCATACTTATCTCATGAAGCTCGTTGAGGCAGCGGTTATGGACTGTCCTGACATTCCAATTGCACTTCACCTTGATCACGGTCCGGACTTCGAGACTTGTAAGTCATGCATAGATGGTGGGTTTACTTCTGTAATGATTGACGCTTCTTCAAGACCTTTTGAAGAGAATATTGAAATTACTAAGCAGGTTGTGGATTATGCGCATAAGTATGGCGTTGTAGTTGAAGCTGAACTTGGTACACTGGCAGGCATTGAGGACGATGTGGTTGTTTCAGCTGAGGATTCATCATATACTCGACCTGAAGAGGTTGAGGAGTTTGTGCGTAGAACTGGTTGTGACTCACTTGCAATTGCGATTGGAACGAGTCATGGAGCATTTAAATTTAAACCGGGCACTAAGCCACAGCTAAGGTTTGATGTGCTTCACGAGTGCGAGAAGAAACTGCCAGGATTTCCAATAGTACTTCATGGAGCATCGTCTGTTCCACAAGAGTATGTGCACATGATAAATGCTTATGGTGGAGCGATGAAGGATGCGATAGGTGTTCCGGAGGATCAACTAAGAGAAGCTGCTCGTTCGGCAGTATGCAAGATTAATATAGATTCAGATCTTAGACTAGCGATGACAGGCTCAGTTAGGAAGCATCTTGTTGAGTGCCCTGCAGATTTTGACCCTAGACAGTATCTGAAGCCTGCAAGGACTAATATCAAGGAGCTTGTAAGGCACAAGATTGTAAATGTTCTTGGCTGTTCAGGAAAAGCGCTATAATACTTGAAAAATATCATTTTAAGAGGTTAAGAGCATTGCGCAGAGCGCAATGCTCTACTATTATAGACATATGAAAAAATAATTACATTTGTTTAAGAGGTTTAGATGAAAATGCTTTATTTTGACTGCGCGACTGGTATCAGTGGCAATATGGCTATTGGAGCGCTTTTAGAGATTTGTGATGGTGAGCAATATTTGAGAGATGAGCTCGCCAAGCTTGGAGTTCCAGGATATCAATTAAATGTAATTAAGAGAGATTCTCATGGAATTGACGGAACATATGTTGAGGTATTAGAGGCTAATACAGGAATACCAGTAGATGCAATACATGATGGGAACACGAATGTAGGTAGCAGTGCTACTCTAGGGCTCCATCACGGACATACTCATAGTCATCATCACGGGCTTGATTCCAGTCCAGAACACCACTCTCATGGTCACCATCACGACCATGACCACTCTTTAGACAATCACTGTCATAATCATCAAGATGACAATGATAATAATCACAATCACAATCACGTTCATAGGACATATGCTGATATTAAGCAAATAATAGAAGGCAGTGGAATTACAGAAGCTGCAAAGGAACTCTCTAGATCCATGTTTCAGAAAGTTGCAGCTGCTGAAGCGGCAGTTCATGGTAAGCCGATAGATGAGGTGCATTTTCACGAGGTTGGTGCTATTGATTCGATAGTTGACATTGTCAGTGTAGCAATTCTGATGGATTACATAAAGCCAGATAGAGTTATATCAAGTGTTGTTTCTGACGGATACGGCACGATTAAGTGTGCGCATGGGGTGCTAAGCGTTCCAGTGCCGGCAACATCGATGATATATAAAAATGAAAAGATTAGATTTAAGCAAATCGAAGTTCCAACGGAACTCGTAACACCTACGGGAGCAGCGATTATATCTACTTTTGCCGAGTCATATGGTCTGATGCCGGAGATGAATCTAAATAAAATAGGTATCGGAGTTGGCAACCGCAATATCGGTGGACCTAATACACTTAGGGTGTTTCTCGGAGAAGAGGTAACAGTAGATGGCGAGACTCAGAATGATGATATCATAGTTATAAACTCCAATATCGATGATTCAAGTGGCGAGGACCTCGGATATGTGCTCGAGAAACTTATGGATGCAGGTGCTCTTGATGTTTCCTATTCTCCAATCTTTATGAAGAAAAATAGACCTGCGTATAGGCTCGAAGTTATATGTAGGGCCGAAACTAGAGAGAAACTCAGCGAAATCATCTTTGACGAAACAACTACAATTGGTGTTAGATATTATCCAGTGCAGCGTGAGGAACTTACGAGGGATAGAACTCTGGTCGATACGGAGCTAGGATGTATTGAAGCAAAGCAGGTCTCGACGCCATCTGGGCACACGTATACATATCCGGAGTACGAGAGCATGAAGGCAATAGCTTCAGAGCTTGGGATATCGATAAAGTCAGTGCGAGCTGCATTTGAGAAGGGATTGAGAGATTGATGTATAAAGCTGCAATTTTTGATATGGATGGAACTATTCTTGATACTATAACGGATCTCAAGGACAGCACCAATCATGCGCTTAAAGTAAACGGGCATAGATGTGATTACAATGTGAGAGACGCGGCAAGATTTTTTGGTAGCGGAGTAAAGGTTGCCATGGCTAGGGCGCTAGCGACTGAAGCTGGATACAGCGACGATGAGGTTGATCTCATAGGTGTCGAGACATCCTATGAGGGTGACGAAGCTGAGCTGACAGCGGTAATTAACTCATTTGAGGAATGGTACCCTGATCATTGTGATGAGAAGACTAAGCCTTTTGAAGGCGTGATCGAAGCGATTAATGATTTGAGGCGTCAAGAGGTAAGGGTAGCAGTAGTGTCCAACAAGATGCATGAGGCTGCGGTGATTCTCGCTGATAGATACTTCCCCGGAATTTTCGAATATGTTCAGGGTGTAGATGACAAAATCAGGAGGAAGCCTAATCCAGACGCAACACTTAGGATACTTGAACTCATGGGTATTGACCGAGATGAGGCAGTGTATATAGGCGATACCGAGGTAGATATCAAAACTGCACATAATGCAGGGTTAAAATGCATAAGTGTCGATTGGGGATTTAGAAACAGAATGTTTTTAGAGGGTGCTAGAGCTAACCCGATTTGCTCCGATATGGAGGCACTGGTTGCAGCTATTACTAAATAGCATATATTACTGATAATTTATGGAGGAAAATGTGGGAGCAACTAAGCTGAATTGCACCGGAGAGTGTATGTTTGTCGTAAATAAAAAGGTGTCTAGGGCTAATTCGTTTAATTTTGTTTGCGACTATGTCCTCATTGGAGATGATAAGGGACCAATAGATGGAGCGCGAATCAACATTAACGAACAGCTTTACGCAGTGTTATTCTACGAAAAGCGCCATTTTATATCTCTTATTGTAAAGAGGCCAACACCATATGCCATTTCTCTAGTGTTCCGGAATAAGGCGGATTACGATGATGTGCTTGCACTGCTCGAAATGACTGCTAATGAAACTAGATTTAGCCGCCAGGATTTCAAGATTTCTAGCTATGCGAACAGGATTATTGATAAGCTTCGAGATGGAGTAGAGCTTGCGATTATGGATGCCGTAGATAAATCTAGTGTCACGGTCTGTCCAGAGTGCGGTGTTGAGGTGCAACCTGGAGCTTTGTACTGCATGGAGTGTGGGGCTGAGCTCTAAATATAGAATCATATATGACGACATTAACCGTATATAAAATCTACACTAATGGGATATAGGAGTGCTGCGTAAGGTTTATAGAGAGGAGACTTAAGTGGATAAAGATACAATGATGATGGAGACTTGTCATGCTAGTGACACTAGAATTACTGAAGAAATCGATAAGGATATGAGTGATTTGGCTGAGCAGCTCCTAGAAGATTATAAGCAGGATCGTGACATCGATGCCATTAGAATGTATGAGCTACCTGAGCAGAAAGCCATTAAGGAAATCATTCGTGAGCTGATGATGGTGCTTCTTCCAGGATATTATCGTGAGAAATCTTATCGTACTTATAGTGTAGATAAGAAAATTCTTGTCATTTTAGAAGATGTGATGTTCATGATGACTAAACAGATAGAAAAAGCCTTACTTCATAGACCCGAGTTTGAAGATGCATGCATAGCGATTAGGCAGGATGAGGCTAAGGAAATTGTAAAGTTGTTTTTTAAGCAGATTCCTAAGATCAGAGAATTTCTTAATACTGATATAATTGCCACATATGAAGGAGATCCTGCGGCAAATAGCAAGGATGAAATCGTTCTCGCGTACCCGGGGCTTTATGCTACAGCTATTTATAGGCTTGCTCATGAACTTCATGAACTGGATGTTCCACTAATTCCAAGGATTATGACTGAGTATGCGCACAGAAAAACCGGTGTGGATATTCATCCAGGAGCAACGATTGGTAAATACTTCTGTATGGACCATGCAACGGGCGTAGTAATAGGATCAACCTCCGTAATCGGCGAACACGTTAAGGTATATCAAGGGGTTACCATAGGTGCACTTTCTACAAAGGCGGGTCAAAAGCTTCATGGAACAAAGAGGCATCCAACAATTGAGGACAATGTTACACTGTACTCTGGAGCATCCGTACTAGGTGGAAACACTGTAATCGGAGAGGGTGCTGTAATCGGAGGAAATGCATTCGTAACAAAGTCCGTAGATCCTCATACGACCGTAACAATTAAGACGCTTGAAATGGTTTATGACAAGCAGTCGCACAAGGCGGGGCAGGAGAAAGAACGTAAGCAGGACGAGTGGTTTTACGTGATTTAACTGTATTGATTTATAAGAGAAAATTTTTTAAGAGGGAGGGAGCATGAGTAAGCAGCTGACACTTGGGATATTGGCACATGTTGATGCGGGTAAGACTACGCTCAGTGAAGCCATGCTCTATACCGCTGGAACAATAAGAAAACTAGGACGAGTCGACAATGGCGACTCGTTCTTCGACAATTATGAGGTTGAAAAAAATCGCGGGATTACTGTTTTCTCAAAGCAGGCGAGACTAAACTGGAATGATAGTCAAATCACTATACTCGACACTCCTGGGCATGATGATTTTTCGGCTGAAATGGAGAGAGTTCTCGATGTAATAGACTATGCATTACTAGTTGTGAGTGGTGTGGATGGACCTCAAAGCCATACAGAGACAGTCTGGAGGCTCCTCAGAACACGAAAAATTCCGACGTTTGTATTCATCAATAAGATGGATCTTGCTATCGCTGATAGGCACGAACAGATCAGCCGCATCAAGGGCAGACTTGGTGAAGGATTCGTCGATTTTAGTGTAGGTAATAACGACGAAGATTTTATAGATGGTGTGACATTTTATTCTCCGGAGCTTGCGGAGGATTTTTTGAACAATCTTAAATTGTCGGAAGAAGGTGTCCGCAGGGCAATCCGAGAGTGCCAGATATTTCCGTGCTTATTCGGATCAGCTCTCCACCAGGATGGAGTAGATAAATTGCTCGATTTACTATCATCATACACCTTCGGCTTTGATGAGCTTAGAGGAGGAACCTCATCAGACGATAAAATGGGGGCGCTGGTCTATAAGATAGCCCGTGATCAGAGGGATGAGCGAATCTCATTTATACGAGTAATGCAAGGTGTGCTTCACCTAAAGGATAACGTCGCAGTCAGAACCGAAAGCGGTGAACTACTGCATGAAAAGATCAATCAGATAAGAATTTACTCCGGTCAGAAATACACGATGGTAGATTCAGCATCTCCTGGCGACATATGCGCAATAACTGGTGTAGGCTCATCAAGAGCAGGCGGGGGAATAGGAGCACTTGCGGAGGATGAGACGAGAAACGGGATAATTGAACCATACCTTTCTTATATAATCATTCCTGAAGAACGCGTGGAGCAAAACAAGTTTGTAACGGATATGAGAGTGCTCGAAGAAGAAGACCCAAAGCTGCATATTTCCGTAGAGCAGGGTCTCCGTGGTGTTAATATCAGGCTTATGGGTGAGGTTCAGCAAGAGATTCTTGAAACTCAGATAATGAGCAGGTTTGGATATAGAGTTCGCTTTGAGGCAGGAAATATAATCTATAAGGAGACTGTAATAGAGGCAGCTGAAGGCATTGGTCACTTTGAACCACTTAAGCATTATGCTGAAGTACATCTAATTATTAGACCAAGTGAGCGCGGAAGTGGTATCGTCACAGATAGCATTATCCCAGAGGACGTTTTAAGTAGAAATTGGCAAAATTTAATACTATCGCATCTAGATGAGAGGGTATTTCGTGGCGTGCTGATTGGAGCCCCGCTCACAGATGTGCGCATTACATTAGCTGCAGGAAAAGCTCATGAAAAACACACTGAAGGGGGCGATTTTAGACAGGCCACTTATAGAGCGGTTAGAAATGGACTTCTGCGTGGTAATTGCCGCATACTAGAACCTTGGTTTAGCTTTGAGATAAAACTGCCTAGTGCTAATATTGGAATGGCTATGACCGATATAAGGAATGCTTCCGGGTCGTTTAGTGAGCCAATTATTGATGGTGATATGTCTACTTTGAAAGGAAAAGCGCCTGTAGTATCATTAATTGACTATCAGAGAAAGCTTACTTCTTACACAGGTGGTAGAGGGCATATTAGCTGCATGCTAATTGGGTATGACTTTTGTCATAACGAATCAGAAGTTATTGAGGAGTCAAAGTACGAACAAGATAAGGATGAAACAGAGACAGGAGATTCAATATTCTGTTACCATGGGGCTGGGAGGACTGTCAAATGGGATGAGGTTCAAGACTATATGCATCTACCCTTTGTGCTCGAGGAAGAAAAGGATTCTGGTATAAACGAAGATTCCGCTAGAGCTGAAACAATGGCGGCTGGCCGCAAACTAGCGAGTGATGCAGAGCTGCTGGCGATATTTGAGAGGACATACGGGAAAATTTCAAAGGGAAATCTAGTAAAGCATAAGACAAAACCGAAAGAGTCCGAATATCGAGCTATGGAGCAGCAGAAGCGTTCACTTCATAGACTTGAAAGAATTGGAAAGCCAGATACTCACTTCGTTATAGATGGCTATAACCTTATAAATGCTGATGAGCATATGAAAGAACTTTCTAAGGCTGATATTGGGGCGGCTAGGGATCATCTGATAAATATTCTTGCGAATTATCGCGGATATCTAGGATGCAAGATGACTATCGTCTTTGATGCGTACAGAGTGCCATACAGCTTCGGAAGAAAATATAAAGTAAGTGATACCGAGGTAGTATATACTAAGGAAAATGAGACAGCGGACGCATATATCGCTGAGCTTACAAAAGAGATTGGGAAGCGAGAAAGTATTACGGTGGTATCATCTGATGCACTCGTTCAAGAGATGTCGCTAGGGCACGGCGCTCTCAGGGTATCATCTCGGGAATTCCTTCTTGATATCGAAACAGCTCTGCAGGAGATTAGAGAGTTCCTCGATGAAAATAGATAGGAAAATTGATTAGAAGGATAGAATTAACATTATAGTTATATAATATTAGACATAATTGTAAGGCTAGGAGTAAAGAGAGAAAGGGACTGTAGATGGAGAAATATTTGGGATGCCACCTATCGTCTTCAGATGGGTTTGAAGCGATGGGAAAAGCTGCACTATCGATTGGTGCAAATACATTTGCGTTTTTTACTAGAAATCCACGTGGTGGTAAGGCGAAGGCAATCGATGAAGCCGATGCACAGGCTTTGATAAAGCTGATGGATGAGCACAACTTCGGAAAGCTTGTAGCTCATGCACCGTACACGCTAAATCCATGCTCGGGTAAGGAAAGCGTGAGGGAATTTGCACGAACATGCATGCTAGAAGATCTAAAGCGAATGGAATATTTGCCAGGAAACTACTATAATTTCCATCCTGGCAGTCACGTTGGCCAAGGCAGTGAACTGGGAATACAGATGATTGTTGATACGCTTAACCACGTGATGTGGGAGGACCAGCATACAGTAGTTCTACTCGAGACAATGGCTGGCAAGGGTAGTGAAATAGGTAAGAATTTTGAAGAGCTTCGGCAGATTATCGATGGCGTAAAAATCAAAGATAAGATAGGGGTTTGCCTTGATACATGCCATATAAGTGATGCGGGATATGATGTGAAGAATGACTTCGCTGGAGTGCTGGAGGAGTTCGATAGAATTATAGGGTTAGATAGACTATGTGCGCTACATATCAATGATAGCAAGAATCCTATGGGGGCGGCAAAGGATAGACATGAGAAGATTGGTGACGGAGAAATAGGTCTTGATGCGATGCTGTCAGTAATTAATAACCCACATGTAATAGGGCTTCCATGCATCCTCGAGACCCCGCAGGAAGACCTCGAAGGTTATGCGAGAGAGATTGAGACACTTAGATGAAATATTACGAAATAAAAATTGAAGTATCGGAGCTCGGAATTGAACCGATGCTGGCAGCGCTTATCTGTGAAGGTATAGATACTGCAGAAGTAAACGATCCAGCAGATGCTCTATTTATGAATGATCAACTTGGTGAGACAGATTACCTAGCACCAGAGGATTTTAAAAGGGAGAGTAGCAAGTCGCCAAGTCTTGTAGTATATGCAGCGGATGATATGACAGCTGATAGTACTATTAATGCGGTGAAGAAGGCTGCCAAAACAGTTAGAGAAAATGCAGAAAAAGGTCTATTCGGCACTGTTACTGATCTCGGCTCATTGAAGGTAACGGTCAATATCAGGGGCGACGAAGAGTGGAAAGACCGCTGGAAGGAATTTCTTAAGCCAGCTGCACTTGGATTTAGCTACATAGCTGCCCCTCCATGGGTAGATATTGCTGACTATTCAAAGGAATTTGAATCTGATAGAGAGATTATACGCATAAATCCAGGCATGGCCTTTGGGACTGGTCTTCATGAAACCACTTCGCTATCAGCAGATTTGCTAGAATCGTATATCAATGAGGGCGATAAGGTGCTGGACGTAGGCTGCGGCACAGGAATATTATCTATATTAGCTAGTAAGCTCGGAGCTAGTGAAGTGCTAGGTATAGACATAGATGATGAGGCAGTGGCAGCTTCAATAGAAAATAGCGAGGCTAATGACGTGCATAATGTGGTTATTAAAAAAGCTGATTTGACAGAAGGAGTGGACTTTAAGGCAGATATAGTAGTAGCCAACCTTCTTACAAATCTTGTCATTCGTCTCACTGGTGACATCCGTAATCACCTTGATAGTGGCGGAAGATACATAATGTCTGGTATACTAACTACTCAGCAAGATAAGGTGATTGCAGCACTTAAGGAGAACGGCTTTGAAATGTTAGCAGTTGCTCAACTAGGAGAATGGTGTGCCATCGCAGCTGAACTAATATAAAAGGGGTTTTGGGAGGAGAATAAAATGCCAATTAAAGTACCAAATAATTTACCAGCGATAGAGACGCTTACTAATGAAAACGTGTTCGTAATGACGGATACGCGTGCTATGACGCAGGATATGCGTCCGCTTCACATACTTCTTCTCAACCTCATGCCGACAAAGATTGACACTGAAACGCAGATTACGCGTATGCTCAGTAACACACCACTGCAGGTGGAACTCGAGCTTCTGCAGACTGCAACACATAAACCTCACGTTACTTCTCAGGAGCACATGCTGGCATTTTACAAGACGTTCAGCGACGTAAAGAATGAATATTACGATGGAATGATTATCACAGGCGCTCCGATAGAGCTCCTTGAGTTCGAGGAGGTCAATTACTGGGAAGAACTCTGTGAGATAATGGAATGGTCGAAAACTCATGTTCACAGTACTTTCCACATATGCTGGGGAGCTCAGGCAGGGCTTTACTATCACTATGGCATAAACAAGAAAAGACTTCCTAAGAAGCTATCAGGAGTATTCAAGCATACACTTAAAACTAAACGCAGCATGCTATTTAGAGGGTTTGATGATGAATTTTATGTTCCCCAATCCAGGAATACAACTGTAGATGAGGAGGACATCGATAATACTCCAGGAATTACTGTTCTTTCCACTTCAGAAGAAGGCGGTGTTTTCTGCGTTAAGTCAGATAATGATAGACAGATTTTCGTTACCGGGCACACTGAGTATGATTGGAATACACTCCTTAAGGAGTATGTAAGAGACAAGGAAGCAGGTCTTAATCCGGAGATTCCTGCAAATTATTTCCCTGATGATGACGATTCGAAAAAACCTGTGGTTCGCTGGAGATCATCCGGGAGCCTGCTGTTCTCAAATTGGTTGAACTATTTTGTATATCAGTCAACTCCGTACGATATAAAACTCATCCATAATGAGGACCTTGCACCTGCGCTTAGAAACAACTCTGAACTCACAGTAGCGAAGTTTGGAGGATCGTCACTTGCTACAGCTGAGCGTATCAGGAACGCCGCAGAAGTAGTCCGTCAAAATAAAGCACGACGCTATGTAGTTGTTTCGGCTCCAGGTGTCCACGATAACGAAAAGGTAAAGATTACAGATCTTCTGATTTCTGCTCACGAAAACCCAGATGAATTCGATACCAAGATGACTCAGGCTCGAAATCGATTCAAGAACCTTGCAATTGGACTAGGTTCAGAGATTAATATCGATGAAATCTTTGATAAGATAATTGAAAAGTATAAGGATTCTAGGTGCCGAGATTATCTCATCAGCAGAGGGGAGTTCATAACTGCCCAGCTTATGGCTGAACAGCTTCAGTATGATTTTGTAGACACAGCTGAAGTTATTAAGTTTGATGACACGGGGAAACTGCTTGATGATGCGACGAGAACTAACATCGAGAAGCTTATTAAAAATCATAAGAGAATAGTATTTCCTGGATTCTATGGTTCAAATGAAACAGGGGAAGTTGTGACCTTCTCGAGAGGTGGATCAGACATCACTGGCGCGATTATAGCATCAGCGGCAAAGGCTGATCTATATGAGAATTGGACAGACGTGCCTGGACTACTGATGGCGGATCCTCGCATTGTGAAACATCCACTCAGTGTTCCTGTAATTATATACAAAGAACTTAGGGAGCTTGCGCTCAGAGGCGCTGAAGTTCTCCACGAAGATGCCGTTAGACCTGTGAGCCAGTGCGGAATTCCAATCAATATTAAGAGTACATTAGAGCCAGAAAAGCCTGGCACTCTCATAGTTAAGAATGCTGACTCATACGAGAACCGCCTTGAAATTTCCAGTATAACCGGTAAGAAGGGGTATTCTTCAATTCTTATCGAGCGAGAGAAACTGAATGATGATGCGAAGTATCGCGAAAGAATACAGAGCATTCTCGACGAGTTCAACATCACAGTTGAAAGTGAGCAGCTTGGGCTCGACTCATTCTCGGTCATCGTCGGTTCAGAAAGTGTAGCTAACTGTGAGGAAGCGCTAACGGAGAAGCTAAGAAGCGCAACTGATGCTGATGAGATCACTATCTCCACGGGTATTGCAGCGATAGCTGTAGTTGGGAGGAATATTTCAGGAGAAGTTTCTGTTGCAATGAAGATATTTGAAGCATTATCCAGTGCTCATGTTAATGTAAGGTTCATCGATCATGCACCAGAGCGTATCAGCGTGCAAGTAGGTGTATCGGAATCCGATTATCAGAGAGCTATTAGAGCTATATACAATGCCTTCGTTGTGAAAGCATAATGCGAAGAAAATTAGATGCTTAACTAAATCGTTATCTGAAGTGAATGAACTTCAGATAACGGTTGGAAAGCGTCTTTTTTTGCTGTTATCAAGAATTTTTTTCTAAATAACAATAAATTGTAACATCTGTTACGGAGATTAGATGCATTTAATGTATAATGTATATACAATAAAAAGTAAATTAAACACAGTATGACGGCCGCAACATCGGCGGATTATGAAAAAAGATAAGATTAATTTAAAGGAGGAAATAGACATGGCTGAAAAAGTATTAGATATGAAGAAAAATGTACACGATCTGGCTACAGAATACCCAGAGGTGATAGATATCATGATTGAGCTTGGATTCAAGGACATCTCGAATCCGGTTGCTCTTAATACTATGGGAAGGGTGATGACAATTCCAAAGGGCTCACAGATTAAGGGAATAGACCTGGATTCAATTGTATCTCTGTTTGAAGAAAAGGGATTTGAGGTTATAAATGTTCCTGAGCTAAAGAAGAAGGAAGCAGCTAAAACCCCTGAGGTTAAAGAAGAATCTTCAAAGCCAGCATTCGATATCAGCAGGCTTAATATTCCTGATTTTGCAAAGGCTTACATCAGAGAAGACGGAACTGTGGATGTAGATAAAGTACCTGATTTCGTCAAGAACTTTCTAGATGCTGATGGAAGAATCGATCCAAGCAAGCTACCATCTTTTACATCAGGTAGTGATGCGAAGCGTGAAGAAGTACCTGCATCCGAGGAAACTAACAAGCCTAAGAATGCTAGTGAGAGAGAGGTTCTGCTTCGCAGCTACATAGAGAGACTTACTAAGGGCGAAGATCTTGAAACGGTAAGAAAAGAGTTCGTCCAGAACTTCAAAGAAGTCGATGCTCTTGAGATTGCTAATGCGGAGCAGCATCTGATAAAAAGTGGAGTGCCTTACCAAGAGGTTCAGAAGCTTTGTGATGTGCATTCTGCACTATTCCACGGTTCAACTAAGCAGGAAAAGATTATGAATGCTGAGAAAGCCGTTGCAGCATCAAAAGAAGCTGCTCAGAGAAGAATGAATGGCGCAAATGATCGAAAAGCGGCGGAAATTAAGGCTCAGACGCTTATCGCTGAACCTGGACATCCGTTAAATGTGCTGACTCTCGAGAACGAGGGAATTGCTGAACAGATTGCAGTAATTAACAAGCTATTTGAGGAAGGTGCGGACCGTTCTGTAATTACAGATGAACTAAATAAACTTCGTGATGTCTCTATTCACTATGCAAAGAAAGGCGACATAATCTACACGATACTTAAGAGCAGATACGATGTAACAGGCCCATCTGATGTAATGTGGACAGTCGATGATGAAATCAGAGATGAACTAAGACGTGTAACTGACGGAACACTACCTGACGAAGAGTGGCTTGAGAGATCCAAGGCAGTTGTTAAGAGAGCAGATGAAATGCTCTTCAAAGAGGCCAATATCCTCTTTCCAATCTGCGTACAGTTCTTCAAGGATGAGGAGTGGGAGGAAGTTGGTCGTGACCTCAAGGAGTACGATTTCTGCCTGCTTAAGGAAGAGCCAGCAGAGTGGGAGAAGGCATCGAAGGAAGATTATACGCATAGAGCCGCAAAAGAAGGTAAGAACGGAGCTGCTGGAAATGACGAAGTTATCTTTGCACTAGGTCATATGACTCCATACCAGCTGGAGGCTATGCTCAACACTATTCCGCTCGAATTGACGTTCGTTGACCATGTAGACATGAACAGATACTACAATGATAACGGTGAGAAGAAGCTCTTCAAGAGGCCTATCAGTTCGCTCGATAGAGAGGTGTATACTTGCCACCCACCAACGATTGAACCTATGGTTCGCAGCATCATATCTTCGTTCAAATCAGGTGCGCAAGACAAGGTAGAGGTATGGATGAATAAAGGCGGAAGCGATGTCCTCGTGAGCTACAGGGCTGTTCGAGACGCGAATGGTGAATATGTAGGAACTCTTGAATGCGTTCAGGTGATGGACGAAATCATGGAACACTACAAGGAGAAGTTCCAGTAAGAATTTATATAAAAACTACACATGCCATACCGTACATTTTATGATAATATAGTATCCACTATATTATTTAGAACAGAAGGATTGGAAAAGCACGTATGGTATCAAAGCTAAGAACAGCTTTTAAGAATATTAAGGTGATAGTCGTTACTGAATTGCTACTCATGGTAGTGATGGTATCGACTATTGTCGTTAAAGCAGATGCTATAAATGACCGACGTGTTGTGACTACGTATCTAAACCTGGCCACTCTCAAGACAATTAGCTCTGATAATAAATCAAGCGAATCGACTGGGATGAAGGCGACAATCACTAATGCTGAGACTGAGAGGAATATCAAGGTGTCAGAGGAAAAGCGGGCGAGTGTAATTTCATTTGCAAGGCAGTTTATCGGTAAGCCGTATGTGCTCGGTGGAAAGAGCCTCACTAACGGATGTGATTGTGCTTCATTCATAACACTGGTATATAAGGAGTATGGTTACAACTGGAAGATGGGTTCGGTTAATACGCTCTATGATAATTGCGGTGGTACACTTGTGTCAGTAGATGATATGAAGCCAGGGGATATAATTTTCTTTGGCAGAGGTACTAGGAGACTTCACGTTGCAATGTATGCGGGAAATGGCCGCGTTGTACACGCTATGGATCCAGCACATGATATTTGTGAGATTGATCTCTATAAGCCAGGTACTAAGACTACCTATAGCGGCAAGAGTATATTGGCAGTTAAGAGGATAATTAACTAGAATTTTACCAAGTGCATGAAGTCAGGGCTAAATATGAAACCATTGGATGATGATCAGGGGTGCAATTTTCTGCAATATTTAATAAGAAAAACTGCTCCATTTGTGGTTTTAGGATTCGTGTATTATATTTGGCTAAGGATGACGCACTTGTACATCCCTTGCATCTTTAGATCAATAACCGGTTATAGGTGTCCTTGCTGTGGTATGACAACGATGTGCGTAAGTATACTGAGGTTCAGGTTTATCGACGCTTTCTATGCCAATCCGTTCATCTTCACAACTATCCCATTTATACTGTTTGAGATAGTGTATAATGTGTATTTGAGCTATGCAGAAAAGCGCATGCCACTGTGGAACAAAATCCTGATCGGAGTTTACTGCTCTGCGCTATTAATCTTCGCAATTATAAGAGACTTCATGTAAAAGGCCCTGCATCTGAACGTGAGTGCGGCGATTTAACGTGAGAGGACGGATGGTAGAGACCGCAGAATCATAAAGCAATATAAATGCGCCCCATACGGGGCGCATTTTTGCGCATCTTTTTCTGTTAGTTCCCTACTTGGTATCATAAGCCATTCTGTAGATTTCTTTGAAGTCGTTTCTGTACAGAACCTTTGCAGCACCTACTTTGCCGCCAACAGCTTTCTCGCATTTCTCAGCAAGCTCATCTATAACTTCATCTGTTAGCTCAAATCCAAAATCCTTCAGAGATATAGGCATACCAATACTTTTAAAGAAGTCCTCGGTTCTCGCTATGCCTTCGAGTGCGACTTCACGGTCATCACCAGAATCCTCAACATTCCATACATTTGTAGCAAATTTCTTGAATCTAGGTGGACAATCATTTAGAACGTATCTAGCCCAGCTTCCCCAGATTGCTGCTAGCCCCGCACCATGTGCTACGTCGAACATGCCACTAATCTCATGTTCAATTCGGTGCGTAGCGAAATCGTCACCACCATTACCGCATCCTGTAAGACCATTATGAGACAAACTTCCAGCCCACATCACTTCTGCACGAGCTTCGTAGTTCTTCGGATCTTCTACTAGTATCAATGCATTTTTTATTACTGTACGGAGCAGTGCTTCGGCAATCCCGTCGGTCAATTCCATATTTTCTGCTGACGTAAAATATCTTTCCATCGTATGCATCATGATATCTGTGCAGCCGCATGCTGTCTGGTAGTCTGGAAGAGTCATCGTCAGCTCTGGGTTTAGTATAGCGAATTTAGGTCTAACCATATTGTTGCTATAGCCACGCTTGATGCCCCCGTCTTCGTTAGTGATTACAGAAGAATTGCTCATCTCGCTACCTGCAGCAGCGATTGTGAGTACAACCCCTACCGGAAGGGCGGACTCTGGAGTTCTCTTTCTATCATATAGATCCCAGACATCGAAATCAGATACTGCGCCGTATGCGATTGCCTTCGCAGAGTCTATTACGCTGCCACCACCAACAGCGAGTATGAAATCTACACCTTCAGATTTCGCAAGTTCGATGCCTTCATAAACGAGAGACAGCCTTGGATTAGCGACCACGCCTCCAAGTTCTACGTAATCTATCCCCGCTTTATCTAGCGAAGATTTGATTTTGCCGAGCAGACCGGTGCGAATCACGCTACCACTTCCATAGTGAAGGAGAACACGTTTACATTTTGATGATTTGAGTAGAGAGCTCACCTCGGATTCAGTTCCTTTGCCAAAAACAATGTGCGTAGGTGCATACCAATCGAAGTTATTCATAATATGTATTACCTCCATATATGGCACAATATCTTGTGCTCGTATGTGCAAATGAAGTGCAAAAAATATGCATAAATTTTTTTTCGTATTTTAGTAAATACTAGCACAGAAGGCTTGAAACTTCTACCTTGCAGGCATAAAATTGTATAAAATAATATGGCATAAAACTGATTGACTAACCCCACTATATGGGATATAATGACAGGGCGTCAAACAAGATATTGTGTTTGTCGCTAAAAAGTGTATTAATTAATTTTAAGAGAATTAACTCACATAAATCAATATGTTCGGGTATTCGGTTAAGGAGAGACAATGAATGTTATCAAGAGAAATGGCTCAGAAGTAACTTTTGACAAAGCCAAGATTGAAAATGCAATCATCAAAGCAAATAATTCCGTTGAAGAAGCAGTTCGACTTACACCTATTCAGATCAAAAGAATCACTGACAGCGTAATTCTATCCTGTGAAGACCTTGGTCGTTCACCTGCAGTAGAAGAAATTCAGGATATGGTGGAAGAGCATATCATGCAGCACGGAGCGTATGAGGTTGCAAAGGCATATATTACATACAGATATACAAGATCCCTCGTTCGTCAATCCAACACAACAGACGACAAGATTCTTTCGCTTATCGAGCTTAACAACGAGGAAGCTAAGCAGGAGAACTCCAATAAGAATCCTATTATCAACTCCACTCAGAGAGACTACATGGCTGGAGAGGTAAGTAAGGACCTCACTAGAAGAATCCTTCTTCCAGAGGAAATCTCTGCTGCCCACGATGCTGGAATCATCCATTTCCACGATTCCGACTACTTCGCACAGAAGGAGCATAACTGTGACCTTATCGACCTAGAGGATATGCTGCAGAACGGAACTGTAATCAGCGAGACACTTATTGAGAAGCCACATAGCTTCTATACAGCATGTAACATCACAACGCAGATTATCGCTCAGGTTGCTTCTAATCAGTACGGCGGACAGTCTTTCTCACTAGCGCATCTAGCTCCGTTTGTTGATGTAAGCAGACAGAAAATCAGAACTAAGGTTGAGAAGGAGTTCAAGGACGCAGGTATCGAGACAACGCAGGAAGCGCTAAATAAGGTTGTTGAAGATAGACTAAGAGACGAGATTAAGAGTGGTATACAGACTATCCAGTACCAGCTCATCACACTGATGACTTGTAACGGACAGGCTCCATTCGTAACTATGTTCATGCACCTTGAGGAGGCTCCAGAGGGAAGAACTAGAGATGACCTAGCTCTCTGCATCGAAGAGGTTCTTAAGCAGAGAATGCAGGGCGTTAAGAACGAGAAGGGTGTATGGATTACACCAGCATTCCCTAAGCTAATCTACGTTCTTGATGATTGCAACATCAGAGAGGATGCCCCTTACTGGCACCTGACAGAGATCGCTGCAGAGTGCACATCTAAGAGACTCGTTCCTGACTACATCTCGGCTAAGGTTATGAGAGAGCTCAAGAAGGGTAACGTGTACACTTGCATGGGATGCAGATCATTCCTAACAGTTGAAGAGTCACAGAAGAACGCTGATGGAAGCTACAAGTTCTACGGAAGATTCAACCAGGGTGTTGTAACAATCAATCTAGTTGACGTAGCTTGCTCATCGTATGGAAACATGGACAAGTTCTGGGAAATTCTCGATGAGAGACTTGAGCTTTGCCACCGCGCACTAAGACTTCGTCACGAGAGACTACTCGGAACACCCTCAGACGTTGCACCTATCCTTTGGCAGTACGGAGCGATTGCTAGACTCAAGAAAGGTGAGACAATTGATAAACTGCTTTATAACGGATATTCGACTATCTCTCTAGGATATGCTGGACTTTGCGAGATGTGTTACCGCATGGTAGGCAAGAGCCATACAACTGATGAGGGTAGAGAATTTGCACTAAAGGTTATGCAGAGACTCAACGACAAGTGTGCTGAATGGAAGGCTGCTGAGAATATCAGCTACTCCGTATATGGTACACCGATGGAATCAACAACTTATAAGTTCGCTAAGGCGCTACAGAGAAGATTTGGGGTAATCCCTCACGTTACAGACAAGAACTACATAACTAACAGCTATCATGTTCATGTTGAAGAGGAAATCGATGCATTCCAGAAGCTGAAGTTTGAATCAGATTTCCAGAAGCTATCTCCAGGTGGAGCTATTAGCTATGTTGAAGTTCCTAACATGCAGAATAACATCCCGGCTATACTTGAGGTTATGAAATATATTCATGAGAATATCATGTATGCTGAACTCAATACGAAGAGCGACTTCTGTGAAGAGTGCGGATACAATGGTGAGATTAAAATCGTTGAAGATGCTGAAGGCAAGCTTGTATGGGAGTGCCCTAACTGCGGAAATCGCAATCAGGACAAGATGTCTGTAGCGAGAAGGACTTGCGGATACATCGGAACACAGTTCTGGAATCAGGGAAGAACTCAGGAAATCAAGGATAGAGTTCTACACCTATAAGAGAAAATTAATATGAGGAGACGACATTTGAGAAGCAAGAAGTGTAGTGAGGTTCACGCTCTAAATGTAGATGGAGAAACTTTAATCTACACCTTAGAACGCAAGAATGTGAGAAATATCAACTTGCGAATCAGACCTGATGCTTCGATATACGTCTCAGCACCTCATAGAGTGCCCTTAGCTGAGATTGAAAAATTCATGATCAGCAAGGGCTATTTTATTATCAATGCACTTAAGCGAACTAGAGCTGCCAAGGCAGACAGATCGAGGTATGATGACGGAGATAAAGCTTATTTCTTAGGCAGACCACTCGAGGTGAAGTTATCGCAAGGGCCGAGAGTTAATTTCTATATAGATGGTGATTTCCTTTTTATCCAGATGCCAGAACCAACCAATGTTTCTGCTCGCATAGAGTTAGTGAAACGGTGGTATAGAAGGCAGGCAAGCGATGTATTTATGAGTGCTTTGCATGATGTGTATGATGAATTTAGATTCGTTTATCAGATCCCATTCCCACATGCAACTATCAGACCTATGAAATCAAGATGGGGATCTTGCCGCCCTGATTTAGGCAAGATAACTCTAAATCTTCTGCTTGTGACTGCATCATATGAGGATCTGAGATACGTAGTGGTGCACGAGTTAGCTCATTTTATTGAGGCGAATCATTCGAAAGCATTTTGGGATGTTGTAGGACGATTTGAACCGAATTATAAGGAGAGGAGACAGAGCCTTCGTAAACTCCCAACTAGGTGGTAGGAATCCGAACAGAGTATGATTTTTAAGGCTTATAATAATACTGGTTATACGATATAATTGTATTAACAAAATGAAGAGAGAGTAAGAAAGTGTATTACGGAGAGATTAAAGATTGTGATATAGCCAATGGAATTGGTGTAAGAGTCAGTCTGTTCGTGTCAGGCTGTACAAATAGATGTCCTGGCTGTTTCCAGCCGCAGACATGGGACTTTAATTACGGACAAGAATTCACCAAGGAGACTGAAGACAGGATTATTGAGATGCTTAAGCCTAATTATATAACAGGTCTTACAGTTCTTGGGGGAGAGCCGTTCGAACCAGAAAACCAGGTTGCACTTGTGCCGTTTCTTAAACGTGTGAAAGAGAGGTATCCTGACAAAACGATTTGGTCATTTTCTGGATTTGTGCTCGAAGATCTCATGAGAGAGGGAACGCACTGCCACACAGAAGTGACTATGGATATGCTTAATATGATTGATGTGCTAATCGACGGTAGGTTCGAGCAAGAGCTTAAGAACATTCAGCTGAGATTTAGAGGATCAGAAAATCAAAGGCTGATAGATATGAATAAGACTAGAAAAGAGGGAAAGGTTGTGCTCTGGGACGAATAATGTATAGGGGGCTAGCAGCATGAGTGTTTCAAAGACATTTGCAACATATGAGAAAAAGGAGCAGGTCAAAAATAGCATTGGGCGTTTGATGATAGCTGTCATAGCAATCGCAGCTGAAGTGCTGTTTATTGCTATGCTCATAAGTAGCTTAAATGAAAAATACACCATACTAGCCACAATTTTCCGAATCATCGCTCTAGCTATCGTCATAGCCATCTCGACAAAATCTGCGAGTGCATCTGTTAAGCTGCCGTGGGTGGTTCTCATTATGCTTAATCCAATCATAGGAGTTACAATATATTTTATGGTTGGATTTTCTGGATCGACTCGAAAGATGAGGATGAGGTTTCTAAATGTTGATAATGAGTTGTTCCCGCTCCTTAGTGGTGACAAAGAGGTTCTAGAGGAGATAGGAGATAGGGATCTAGGCGTTGCTAATATTTTTAGATATATCTCTCATAAAGCCTTATTCCCCGCTTATAGCGATTCAAACATAGAGTTCTACGGGGAGGCTAGAGCAGCGCTTGCCGCACAGAAAGAAGCCATGAGGAAGGCGGAGCATTTCATATTCATGGAATATCACGCTATCGAAGATTCCGCGGCATTTGCTGGAATAAAGGAAATTCTAGCAGAAAAGGCAGCAGAAGGTGTTGAGGTTAGAATCATTTACGACGATGTCGGGAGTGTTGGGTTTATCGATAGTAGCTTTATAAAACGTCTTAATGATTTAGGTATTAAATGCAGGGTATTCAACCCGGTTGTACCGATTGCCAATGTTTTTCTGAACAACCGTGATCACCGCAAGATTACGGTTGTAGATGGGAAGATTGGGTTTACAGGTGGATACAATCTTGCAAACGAGTATTTTAAGTTAACCAGACCATATGGGGATTGGAAAGATTCTGGTGTGCGGATTGAAGGAAATGCTGTGCATAATCTAACTGTGATGTTTCTGGAAATTTGGAATGCAACTAAGACTCGCGATACAAAAGACGTTAGCTACTTAAAATACATGCCGACTGTTAAACTGGAGAACCAGGAGGAAGGCAGCTTTATTCAGCCTTATGGGGATACCCCGCTTGATCATGAGCATGTTGGGGAAAACGTCTATCTCAATATTATAAACAACGCCGATGAGTATGTGTGGTTTATGACTCCTTATCTCATTATCACAGATGAGATGAATAAGGCGTTGACACTTGCTGCGTCGAGAGGGGTTGATGTAAGACTAATTACGCCAGGAATTCCAGATAAACGTGCTACCTATGCTGTGACAAGGTCGTATTATTCGAGGCTTGTAAGAGACGGGGTTAGGATTTATGAGTACACTCCGGGTTTCTGCCATGCAAAACAATGCGTCGCTGATGATGAGATAGCTACTTGCGGAACAATTAATCTTGATTACAGAAGTTTCTTTCACCACTTTGAAAATGGTGTATTGATGTATAACTGCAGAGCTGTCTATGATATAAAGGCAGATTTTGATGAAACTTTTACAAAATGTGTAGAAGTGACAGATAGATATGTAGATGGAAAGAAATCTTTAAATATATTTAGACAAATTCTGAGGCTCTTCGCTGTACTGATGTAGAATGTCTAGATGCAATTAAAAGCGGTTAGGTAAACTCGATATGCGCTCTTAAACTAGTGTCATATCAATCCTAACCGCTTTTACTAATACAAGCACAGTGTCTGAATCATTCAGATCTATGCTTCCTTTACAAATTCATTTATGAGAGCCTTTATAACCTCTACACCGGTCTCCATGCCCTCTACAGTTATATGCTCATAAGGACCGTGGAATGCGTGTCCACCAGTACCGAGGTTTGGACAAGGTAGACCCATGAAGCTGAGGTTAGCACCATCTGTGCCACCTCTTACTGGAATAACTAGCGGATCAACACCCGCTGCTTTACAAGCGTTCTTGGCGTTTTCAATAGCATCTGGGCACTTTTCAAGAACTTCAGCCATATTTCTATACTGTTCCTTAATCTCGAGTCTTACAGTTCCATCTCCGTATTTCTCGTTAAGAAACTTTTCGGCCATTTTCATTGTATCCTGCCTGTTTGTGAACTTAGATGCATCATGATCTCTGATGATATACGTCATATTCGCATCACTTACAGTTCCGTTTACCGATATTAGGTGATAGAAGCCTTCGTGGTCTTCGGTCCGCTCAGGACGTTCAGCAGCAGGGAGCAAGGAATCAAATTCCATTGCAACGAGTGAAGCGTTAATCATAACATCCTTCGCTGAACCAGGATGAACATTTTCACCTTTTACATAAATCTTTGCCGTGGCAGCATTGAAGGTTTCATATTGAACTTCACCCTCTGTTGAACCGTCTAGCGTATATCCGTATTTTGCATCAAATCTTGCAACATCGAAGTGTACGGTACCTCTGCCAATTTCCTCATCAGGCGTAAATGCTATTGAGATAGGACCATGTTCGAATTCATTTATGTGTTCAACTACGGTCATAATCTCGGCAATTCCAGCTTTATCATCAGCACCGAGCACCGTCGTTCCGTCTGTAGTTATCAAGGTGCGTCCTTTGAGGTCCTTAAGATGAGGGAAAACCTCCGGGTCAAGGACAAGTCCGCTGTCGCCGAGTTTAACCACTCCTCCGTCATAATTCTCTATAATCTGTGGATTTGCATCGTGATCACAATAGTCGCTCACTGTATCCATATGTGAGCAAAAACCAATCGCTGTTACATGTTCTTTTCCTGGGGTAGCCGGTATGTGTCCGTACACGTAACAATATTCATCACATGCCGCATCTTCGACACCTAGTTCTTTGAGCTCCTCAACTAATGCGTGTGCCAGTGAAAATTGGCACTGGCTTGAAGGGGATGTTTCGCTATTTTCGTCACTTGGGGTGCGATACGAAACGTATTTTAATAATCTTTCATGTGCTTTCATCGAAGGCCTCCTTATGAAACCGAATCAAAACGTAAATAATATAATCTATATTATCACAGACGCGATATTGTTCCAAATATTTAGATACCTATGAGGTCGACAAAAGGGTAACAAGTTGACAATAAGAATACAAATATAATAAAAATTTCACCTAGAATATTCCTTGAAATCTTGACAATTTCCGCTATCTGATGATATATTATTTTACTGTACGTAGTTATTTTTTTAGACTATTTACAAAGATTATGCTTTAAGTTTTGGCGAGTTTTAGACTAAAGAAAGGGTTGCGAGTGACCTATAGGTGCTCGACAAGGTGGATTATGAGAAATGCTTCCAAGGTGGGACTAGAAGTACTTCAAATGGTTGTCGGAAATGCATTAAGCGCCTTTGCTATTGCTTGTTTTGCTTTACCATATGGGATGGTAGTTTCAGGCTTAGCAGGTGTTGGCCGCATGACCAATTATTATTTTGGTCTTAGCGTGTCAGGAACGGTTCTTGTGATTAACGTCATACTTTTTATAATTGGAACATGGGCTCTTGGAAAAAAGTTTGCAGCGTCTATCGTACTAGGAACAGTTTTATTTCCGGTATTTTTGGGAATATTTCAGAAGGCTACGGTGCTTCATCATCTTGTTGACGATCCGCTGCTAGCAGCTATCTGTGCTGGTGTTATCGATGGAATAGGGCTTGGGCTAATCCTAAGGGTTGGTGGATCAACAGGTGGAATAGACGTGCCACCACTAATTCTAAATAGAAAATTTGGTGTTAAAGTTGCACCGATTATGTATGCCATTGACTTTGCAATCTTCATGATGCAGATTCCGGTAACGAAGACTAACGGAGTAATCCTAGGAATTCTATACGCGCTGATTTATAGCGTGTGCATGAACAAGATGATACTGCTCGGGCAAGGTGGTGTACAGCTCATGATTTTCACAAAGAAAATCAAAGAAATCAACGAGAAGATACTACAGCTAGGGTTTGGTACGACAATCATGCATGCAACAGGTGGATATCTGCAGTCTGAACAGGACTTGGTGTACTGTGTAGTTGGTAGTAGAAATCTCAATAAAGTAAAGCAGGCAGCTCTTGCAATAGATGAAAATGCATTTATCACTATAACTAATGTTAGTGAAGTAAATGGAAATGGATTTACTACATGGTTTAGTGATGAGGATTATGTGCCTAAGGTTGCAGAGCGTCGTCAAGGAATTGATCTTACGCAAAAAGAGGAGTGAAACAAGATATGACTCAGGAAGAACGTTTAGATATATTAGCACAGGTTGCTTCTGGAATCGCTAAGCTTATGGGTAGCGATACAGAAGTTGTACTCCATGATCTTACTAAAAGAGAAATAGTGTTCATGCATAACAACAATATCACCGGTAGAGAGAGAAGCTATAGGATTAACCCCGGTGTATATGATGTTATCAATAATCTTGCTGATGGTGAGGGACACCTCATCGGTTATGCGAGCAAGTCAGCACATGGCAAGAAGCTTCGCGCATCTCACTTCATGTTTATGGATGAAGAAAACAATCCAGCAGCTATGATTTGTATAAATCAGGATCCATCAAAAGTTCAGGATATTATCAACTACCTTAGCGAATCTATTAAGATTCATGATGTTGAGGAGCCAACTGCGGATGATTCGGTATATTCTATAAATGACGAAGATTATATTCAGAATGTGATGAAGGATACTATAATTAAGTCGATAAAACAGTTTGATCCTAACCAAATTAATACTAAGGAAGGTAAGATTAAGCTATTGACTAAATTCAAGTTTCAGGGCTTATTCTCTGTAAAGGAAGCTGTTCCGTTTATCTGCGAAACTTTATCTATATCTCAAGCAACTCTTTATAATTACTTACGTGAGATAAGGGATGAAGAAGGCCGCGAACCATATAACGAACTCAAGCTAAGATAATTTGGCATCATGCACTTTGTAATTAAGTTATATATGCACTTTTAATTATTTAGAATTTCATGAATAAGATTTGGGCAATCGGAGACAATCCGGTTGCTTTTTTATATAGAAAATCGAACTAGAAATAAGTGCTCATAACAAATTATTTATAAAAAATATGTTTATAAGCGATAAAATCATTAAATAATATAATCGTACCTAATAATGTTGTATGGGAATATGAACATGAAGTATAATGACCATATATCTATATATTTAGATATTTGCTTTTGACACATATTGTTATATTTGTGGAGGAATGTTATGAAGAAAGATGTTGAAATTGCTCAGGAAGCGAAAATGCTTCCAATCACAGAAGTTGCAAAAGTGCTCGATATCCCGAGCGATGAACTTGAGCAATATGGAAAATACAAAGCTAAGCTTTCATATTCTTATATTAAGGAGAACATGAATAGGGAAGATGGCAAACTAGTGCTAGTTACAGCTATAAATCCTACTCCGGCAGGAGAAGGTAAGACGACCACTAACGTGGGGCTTTCTATGGCACTTAGCAGGCTTGGTAAAAAGACTGTTACAACTCTTCGCGAACCTTCATTAGGACCTTGCTTCGGAGTTAAGGGAGGTGCAGCAGGGGGTGGTTATTCCCAGGTAGTTCCTATGGATGATATCAATCTGCATTTTACAGGTGACTTCCATGCTATTACGTCCGCTCACAGTCTGCTTGCAGCGTTACTTGATAATCATATTCACCAGGGCAATAAACTCGGAATAGTTACGAAGAGAATTGTATGGAAGCGCGTTGTTGACATGAACGATCGTGCTCTTCGTAATATCGTTATAGGGCTTGGAGGCAAGGGTGATGGCGTAACACGTGAGAACGGATTTGATATCACGGTGGCTTCTGAAATCATGGCCATACTTTGCCTTGCTACTGATCTTGATGATCTCAAGGAAAGATTGTCAAAGATGGTTGTTGCTTACAACTACGAAGGAGAAGCTGTTACGGCTGGCGACTTAGAAGCTACAGGTGCTATGGCACTACTACTCAAGGATGCCATTAAGCCTAACCTGGTTCAGACGCTAGATAACACGCCGGCATTCATTCACGGTGGACCGTTTGCAAATATCGCTCATGGCTGCAACTCTGTAGTAGCAACAAAGACTGCGCTAAAACTCGGTGACTATGTGATCACTGAAGCTGGATTTGGAGCAGATCTAGGTGCAGAAAAGTTCTTTGATATCAAGTGCAGATACGCTGGGTTAAAGCCTGACTGTGTAGTAATAGTGGCTACAGTGCGTGCTCTCAAGATGAACGGTGGCGTGGCTAAGGATAATCTCGCTGAAGAAAATTTAGATGCACTGAGAGCTGGTTCTTCTAACCTCATAAGACACATAGAGAACGTAGCAAAGTTCGGAGTGCCATCAGTAGTAGCAATCAATAGATTCCCAACTGATACAGATGCTGAACTAGAGCTTCTCGATAAGATCTGTGAGGAGTATGGGGTAAAGGTTGTTCTGTCTGAAGTCTTCGCAAAGGGCGCTGAAGGTGGAATGGATCTCGCTGAAGAAGTAATTAGGATCTGTGAAGAGGGTAAGGCGGACTTTAAGCCATTATATGATCTCGATTTATCAATTGAGGAGAAGATGGAAAAGATAGCGAAGGAAATTTACCGTGCAGATGGGGTTGATTTCACACCAGCAGCTAAAAAGCAGATTAAGGAGCTCACAAAGCTAGGATATGACAAGCTACCAATCTGCGTTGCAAAGACCCAGTATTCATTCTCAGACGATGCAACGCTGCTAGGTGCACCAACAGGATTTACCATCACTGTTAGAGAACTAAGAGTATCAGCAGGGGCAGGGTTTATCGTAGCGCTTACTGGCTCAATAATGACAATGCCAGGGCTCCCTAAGGTGCCGGCTGCAAACGGTATGGATATCCTGTCCGACGGAACTATAATTGGCTTATCATAAGAAATAGTATTATTATGCACCAGATTATGGAGTTAGGCTTTTTGCCACACGTATCTGGTGCTATAATCAATTTAGGATATTATTATTAAATATAATTATTTAATTGTTCATTCGAAAGGAGACTTTAAATGAATGTAATTCAGGAGAGACTCACTGCACTCCGTTCTAAGATGCAGGAGCACGATATTAATTATTACGTTGTTCCAACAGCTGATTTTCATCAGTCAGAGTATGTTGGTGAGCACTTCAAGGCAAGGAAGTTCATAACAGGATTCTCTGGTTCTGCAGGTGTTGCAGTAGTAGGGTTAGACGGAGCTTGGCTATGGGTTGATGGAAGATATTTCCTTCAGGCTGGTGAGCAGCTTCAGGGTACAACTGTTGAGCTCATGAAGATGGGTGAGCCTGGAGTTCCAACACTAGATGCATTTATAAATAGCAACCTTAAGAAAGGTGAGAAAATCGGATTTGATGGAAGAGTTGTATCCATGGATGAAGGACAGCTATATGATGAAATTGCTAAGAAGCACGAAGGATGCATCGAGTATAGCGTTGACCTAATCGATGAGATCTGGACAGACAGACCACCGCTCTCCGAAAAGCCGGCATTTGATCTCGATGTTAAATATACTGGAAAGACCGTTGCTGAAAAGCTTGCTGATATCCGTGAGAAGATGGTAGAAGCTGAGGCAGATATGCACGTTGTTACAACGCTTGACGATATCTGCTGGACTCTGAATATCCGTGGAGATGATATCGACTTCTTCCCACTAGTTCTATCGTATGCACTGATGGATGAGAAGTCATACCATTTATATATTGACGAGCGTAAGCTGGATGACGATATAAAGGCCCGCTTTGCAGTTGATGGGGTAGTTATCCACCCATACAACGATATTTACGAGGATATCAAGAAGATTCCTGCAGATACTAGGCTTATGCTTGATGCATCCAAGGTTAATTATGCACTATTCTGCAACATCGCTGATTCTGTTAAGAAGATTGACGTGATGAATCCAGAGATGGTATTTAAGAATGTAAAGAATCCTGTTGAGCTAGAGAACATAAGAAAAGCTCAGATTAAGGACAGCATTGCACATCTACGTCTTATGAAGTGGCTAAAGGAAAATGTCGGCAAGATTGAGATGACCGAACTAAGCGTTGCTAATAAGCTCGACGAGTTCCGTGCTGAGCTCGGAAACTTCATCCGTCCAAGCTTCGAGCCAATTTCATCATATGGAGCTCATGCTGCGATAGTTCACTACGCACCATCTCCTGAGACAGACATTCCAGTGCTACCTAAGGGACTCCACCTAACAGATACAGGAGCAGGATTCTATGAGGGTTCAACTGATATCACAAGAACTTATGTTGTGGGTGAGATTACAGACCAGATGAAGAAGGATTTCACTCTAGTTGCTATCAGTAACCTATCTCTTGCTAATGCCAAGTTCCTTTACGGCTGTAACGGTGTAATTCTAGATGCTTATGCAAGAAAGCCATTCTGGGATCGCCATCTAAACTTCAATCATGGAACTGGTCATGGTGTAGGATACCTTCTAAATATTCACGAGGGACCTGCTAGCTTCCGCTGGGTATATAGAAAGGGCAACCAGTGTGTAATCGATGAGGGTATGGTTATTACCGATGAGCCAGGAATATACATCGAAGGTTCTCACGGAGTTCGTCTTGAGAATGAGCTTCTCTGTGTGCTAGATGAAGTTAATGAATACGGTAAGTTCCTCAAGTTTGAGCCAATAACGCTAGTTCCATTTGACCTAGATGCTATTGATCCAGATTTCATGACACCTGAAGAGCGTAAGCAGCTTAATGACTACCATAAGCATGTATATGAGGTTATCGCTCCATACCTAGAAGAGGATGAGAGAGAGTACCTTGCTAAATATACAAGAGAGATTTAAGCACAATTAATATATCTTAGTATAGATAAAGTAAAGAGCGGCCCATCCAGTTTACTGGATGGGCCTTTTAATGATAAAATATGTGCAGATATTTTGACCTGAATACGTACACGAGTTGGATAGTAAGGGCTGAAGAGGTATTAGGAGTAAATCAAATGATTAATATATTCATTTTAGAAGATGAGATACTACAGCAATCACGAATCGACAATATAATCAGGGAAGCAATCGATCAGAAAGCTTTGAAGTGCAAAACTCCAGAAATTTTTAGCAGTCCGAAGCAGATGCTAGATAATATCTCAGAATTCGGTTCCCATCAACTGTTTTTCCTTGATATCGAGATTAAGGGAGAAGAACAGAAGGGACTGGATATTGCTAAGGAAATTCGTAGCCGAGATCCTAATGCGACGATCGTATTTGTAACAACGCATACAGAGTTTATGCCTGTTACGTTTAAATATAAAGTAGCTGCGCTGGACTTTATCGATAAAGCACTTGATGAAGAATCGTTTAAAGACCGTGTGTGCTCAGCTATCGAGTACACTATTTGTAAGGTTGGGACGAGCCTATCTGAGGACTCGTTCGCCATCGAAACATCCATGGCGCGTGTACAGGTACCGTTTAATAATATATTGTATTTCGAGACTTCTCCGATGATCCACAAAGTAATTCTGCATACTAAAGATGAACGCATGGAGTTTTATGGTAGCATCGCTGATGTTGAGAAGGCTGATAGTCGCCTCTACCGCTGCCATCGATCATTTGTAGTTAATCCTGATAATATAATTAAGATAGATAAGGAGAGCAAGATTGCTCTGTTTGAAAATGGAGAGAGCTGTCTGGTATCAAGGATGAAGTACAGAGGGCTTCTTGAAAAACTCGATTATTAGATATTAAGGTGTTTATAGAGATATGTTATTAACAATTTTTAGTACTGCGCTTAAGATACTCTTAACAATGCTTTTATACAGTCAGGTAAGTGAGAAAAAGTTTAAGCTGCACTGGTATATAGTGTTTCCGCTGGTTTACGTTGTGATTTTTATGTTATGCCCACCAGCTGGATACTTCGGATACTTTTTTATATTTGTAGCATACAGCTTTTTCGCTAATCCTCATGGCAATAAGCTATTTAACCTATTTATTGGGATTTATCCTATCGTTATATTAAGCTTGATCGGAAGACTACTTGCGTATCACTTATTCCCTCTAGTGGGAATCGCGGTTTATAACGAGGTAAATATTAGTATTTACGATTTATTGATTGATGCTCTCACATTCCCTTTCTACCTTCTAATCATTAAAACTCTAAAATTAGACTTTAACGATTTGAAAAAGGGGTTTGAGCGCAACTTCTTTAACCGTATGCTACTTGTCGTGGATGTATCAATGCTTGTATACATGCTTATTATTTCAGTCCTTGTGATTTTTAGTGAGAAAATATCGCATGCTGATTACTTGCGTGGTCATGTCAATGATATCTATATTCTGTTATTCTTCGTGATGCTACTTTATCTAAATTCAACCTCAAAGGAAAAGCTTAAGGAGGAGATCCTTAAACAAAAGGATATTCAGCTAAGCGAACTATCGAACTATAGTCATCACATAGAGAATTTATACGGTGAGATTCGCAGCTTTCGCCATGACTACATCAATATCCTTACCAGCATAAAAGTAGGTATTGACAATAAGGATATCGATGCAATTAAGAGCGTCTATGAAGGTGTTCTCGGGGACAGTGGTAAACAACTATATAACAGCAAGTTTGATATAGCAAAACTCTCTAATATAAAAAACGATGCCGTGAAAAGTGTACTTTCTGCAAAGCTTATTGAAGCACATAGTAGAGGTGTGGAGATTGCAATTGAGATAGAAGATGCTGTATATGACTTCAAGATAGATCTGCTAGACTTTATCAAAGTGATGTCAATTCTTTGTGATAATGCAATCGAAGCTAGCTTAGAGTCAGAATTGCCAAAGCTGACAGTTGCACTGATTATCGATGGTGAAGCTCTGATATTAGTGATTGAAAATTCGACCAAAGAGGATAAGGTGAATATCAGCCATATATTTGAAGAAGGTTACTCAAGTAAAGGCGAGGGAAGAGGGATTGGACTTCATAATGTCAGAGACATCCTTGCAAAGTATCCTTTTTCGTCCGTATCTACTCGAAGCGCAGATTATCTGTTCTCTCAGACGATTACATTTAGAAAATAACACACAAACAAATATATTTTCATACATGAAGCCTGGATACT
The DNA here is from genome assembly GCF_938028775.1 of Mogibacterium diversum. GTDB lineage: Bacteria > Bacillota > Clostridia > Peptostreptococcales > Anaerovoracaceae > Mogibacterium > Mogibacterium diversum_A. The sequence goes on along the minus strand of NZ_CALIZG010000008.1, from coordinate 100,621 downwards.
AAATATCCAGGCTTTTGTGCGCCTTCGATTAGTCACCTTATTAAAGTATGAATGTAGGAGCGGATGATTAACCGTTAGCGACATTTTAAGTGCCGTTCTTGACAAACATGGTTTTATCAATTGGCTATGACCTATAATGTTGTCACAAAGCAAGAATAGAAGAACGGAGGCTCATATGTTTAAAGTAAAAGAGATAGAGAAATCGTTTAAAAATAAAGAAGTTTTAAAGGGTGTTACATTTGAGATTTCAGAAGGAGATAGAGTCGCATTGCTCGGAGGTAACGGTGCTGGCAAGAGCACTCTTCTTAAGATAATTGCTGGACAGATAGTGGCTAACTCAGGTGAAGTAGATACTAGCCTTGATTTTCAGACTGAAATAAGCATGATGCCACAAGCAGATATACTTATCGATGATTTGACAGTATTTGAAATTGTTAGTCTAAAGTGCAAGATGAATAAATTAAGCGATGCCTGTATTGAGGAACTACTCATGATGGTTGAACTTCAAGAACATCAGAAGCAGTATGTCGGAAGCTTATCTGGTGGACAGAAAAGACGTTTATCACTTTTACTGACGTTGCTTAATTCTCCTAAGCTTATTTTTTTAGATGAACCGACTACAGGAATGGACCTTGAATCGGTAGATAATTTTTGGAAGCTACTCGAGAATAAGAATTACACATCGGTAATTGTCACTCACGACTTCAATCAGATAGATCGTTTCTTTACGAAGGTGCTCATCTTGAAGGATGGAATAATAACTGCAAATGAATCAGTGGAGTCCATCCATGATTCTGGCAGGACAATAGAACAGTATTACCGTGAGAAAATCGAAATGGAGGACTAAAGCTATGAAGATGATACAATTAAAACAGGTTTTAAGAAATAAAAGATTCCTTCTATTCACTATCTTCGTTCCTGTTATATGGTATGTGTTTATTTCCAATGTGCAAAAGGGTGTTTTACCGAACATCGTATTCGGTATAGCAGTATTTATCGGAATCATTGGAAACAGCCTGGCAACGTTTAGCAAGCGAATCGCAACAAATATTGAGTTCTACTCATTTGAATCGCGGTTCACAAGATATGCTGTGAAAGACTACCTTCTTGATCAGATGCTCGTTCAACTAGCGTTAAATACGCTAATATTCATGGCTGTACTTGCATTCGCCGTTTCTTTTTTTAACCTCCATGTTACAACCAGTCTGGTAGTTCAGTTTCTACTCCTCACGGTTATGGGAATATATTTTAGCATTATCGGTTTTGTACTCGGTGTGCGCGTTGATGCAAAGACACTTGATACGATAAGCTTTCCTGCTATTATCTTGGCAGCGATGACAATAATACCATTTGATTCTCTAGGTGCAGATGGAGGATTCATCGGGGCTGTTAGCAAAATTCAGATGATTTTCCCTGGATACTATTACAGTGAGATCGTAACAGCGATTTCATCAGGGAATCCAGTTGATTCAAAAGATGTTTTGCTATTTCTAATAGTGTTCATCTTGAACATAATTCCGCTTTACTTAATAGTTCCAAGAGTGAAAGAAATCAAGGGTAGATAGTAATTAAAACTTAAAATTAATTAGAGTTACATAATCCAAAAGCTCTGTAATATTAAGAGCTTTTGGATATTTTTAATATCGAACAGAGAAACAAAATCTCTTAATACAAAATGATTGGGCATAATGCCCAATCATTTTCGGTACATACGATTCTAAACTGTATTATATAAACTTTAAGAAATGTTTTTTAGAAGCAAACTAGTGCCGAATTAAGCTATTTGCTTTATTTGATTAATATCTTTCTACCATTCACACCAAGCATTGATAGACCAATTATTGATGCAAATAACAAACCAGCGTAGATGATGATATCTGCGGAATCAGAAGTCTTTGGAACGCTCTTAAGCGTTACCTTCTTAATCTTACTTTCATTAGAACCAGGAGTCCTGCAAACAGACACCCCCGAAGTAGGTGGAGTCTGAGTGTTGGTGCTAGGTGTAGATGGAGTAGGAGTGTCAGGCAGGTCAATTACATCTGCTGAAGCAAGTGTACCGGAGTAGAGCATATACTGATTAAGCAATGTTTCCTGGTAAGGGGATTTACCTGCAGTTTGATATGTGGATTTTGCATCTAACATATCAAGCCTTCCTGATGTCGTTAAATCTGGGAGCTTCGCAACATCTAGCACTCTATACGTTTGTTCTGAACCGTCAGCTCTCTTAACTGTCACTGTTTTTACAGGGATTGTTAATCCATCTTTTACAGTATATGCATAGGAAGCCCTAGTCATGCCTGAAGTAGGTGCCTCCGTAACTTGTAAAACAACCTTTGTTGGGGTGACGCTTACGGGCTTAACTTTAAGTACGAGATCTGTCAGCTTATGTACTCCGTGAGTATTTACTGGATTATAAGAAAGGGGAGTATATACATCGCGGGCATTATGAAGTGCAGCAGATTCAATACTATTAGCAAATTCAGATGCATTCGGGTTGAATTTAACAGCATTATTTCCCGCGATTTCATATGTCAACAGATCACCGACTTTGAGATGATCATTAGACTCTATATCACTAGCAATATCGAAAGTAACATCCGAAGTATCGATAGCATTTAATTTCATGGCATCGGTGAGTGGAATCTCTCTGCCGAGTGCGTCGTATACATGGTCACCACTTTGTATATTCAAGTGGTTAACGTTCACGAAGGAATAGGAATTTGAAACTTTCACTGTGTTTCCTTGATTTGAATATGGCTTTAAAACATATGCTGGGATTGTAAGATTGTTCGAAGCAACTACGCTGTTATTAACAGTTATTTTTTGTACAACTGTCTTAGGCGAATCTACGGTTGCAACTGATTCGACAGCATTTGCATAATTAAAGGTATAATGAAGTGAAGAATGACCTGTGGCATTTTCGTTAAAAACTACTTTGAATTTATAACCAACACGACTTCCTGGAACTGCACTTTCTTTATCGTTTTCTGAACCAGTAATCTGTTTATCTGCTTGGTTGACGCCTGCATCTGTAACGATGATTTTACCTATTACTGTATTGGTTCCGCGCAGTGTAATATCCCTGTTTGCAAGATTGCCCATCGCTAAATTGTCAAAACGATATGACACGAAGTCTCCGCTATTAACAGGCCTGTTTATAGATGTATCTACAGAGACTGTATCAGTTTCTGTAAAAGTGTTGGCAGAACTACTAATGCTCCCAGTGACTACTGCATCTTGAGAGATATCAGCTGGTGTATCTGCAAATATTGAGATTGCTGAAAAACTAAATAGCATTGCTGAAGAAACAGCAATACTCAAAAAACGTCCATAAAGTTTTCTCATATTTTCTATCCTCCTAAAATTTCATACACTAACTAAAGTAATTTAACATGTGTATTATATACCTTTTTTTAAAATAAAGTTACTTTTAGTATCGCTTTAATTATGTTTTTTAAATTGTACCGAAATAGTCGGATATAGATTACAGAGTATAGTCCTGACGGAATACCAAGAATACTAAATTAATTGAGCTTGCTGTTGTTGACGTGTATATAGGGGAATATCAAGTATAATATTAGCTTCAATTAGATATAAAAAATGTAGCTGCTGAAATCAGCAGCTACATCAGAATTTGATGCTCTCTAGTTACTATATGATATGTTCAGTCTATATAGCTTCATTAAAGAGTATAGAGCCAAATATTAATAGTGTAGATATCATTAATTTATTTAAGTCCTATTGCTCTTATGCTTCATCTTTATCCTTAACTAGCGACATTAACTTTCCGTCGATAGCGAATAGGATGACCGTGCTTACAAATGCAATAGCAGCGATTGTTATACAAGCTTTGGAGAATGCGAACTTTCCGCTGAATGCGAATGCATATAAATTTCCGTAAAGCTTAGCAGCAGCGAATAGACCTAGACCCCATACGGCCGACATGATAGCAAGAAGTCGGCTTGGTGAGTACTGTCCGATAAATGCATTTCCAAGAGGTGAGAAGAACATCTCTCCTAGTGTTAAGAATAGGAAGAATACGATTAGTAACAGTACTGTAGGTTTGCTATCTCCACGCACGATGTCGATAACTGCATAGTAGATGTATCCGATACCGAGGAATGCTAATCCAATACCAAGCTTCTTGAATATACTTATATCACCTTGTGGTCGAGCTGCAAGCTTCTGCCATAGAAGCGCAGTGAGCGGTCCGGAAATTACACATAGCAGAGCGTTTAGTGAGTCGAACCATGTTGTAGGAACAGTAAATCCGCCAACCTTCCAGTTCATATTCTCTGTCCAGTGGTAGTAGATTGGAAGATAAGCTAGATACCAGAACATCCAAAATATTATCTGAAAGGCTGAAACTAGAACGATTGCGGATACACGCTTCTTCTCGAGAAGAGTCATCTTTTGATGTGTCTTTGCCGCTGCCTTCTCTTCAGCCTCTCTATTTAGCTCTTCTTCGGTCTTGTACATCTTAAATGGCTTCTTGCCATAGTCCTTACCTTTTAGCAGCATTCCAACTGTGAACCAGATACAACCAAGAAGCATTGATATAGCAGCAAGTCTAAAGCAAGGACGGAAGCCGAGTATATCGCCTGACTTAAAGGTGTATTGATAAAGGATTCCAGCAACTAGCGGCCCGAAGAATGCGCCGACGTTAACGAGTGAATAGCGGATAGAATATGCTGAGTTAAGATCTTCAGGTCGTACAACTCTTCCGATAAGTGGACCAGTCTTAAATAGACCTAGACCAAATGCAACGCAGAATATCATTACATATACAAGCGTCGCATCCTTTGCAACGGATCCAGAGAAGTATCCGATTGCAATGATGAGCATTCCGACCGGAGTAGTATATCTAGCCCCCACTAATTTATCGGTGATGAATGCTCCTAGGAAACCTGCAAGATATGAATAAGCGGTTAAATCCGCCTGCATCTTTGCGCCTGTTGTGTTAGCAAGACCAAGTCCACCAGATGCAACAGCAGTAGTAACAAAAACTAGAATCAGAGAACGACCAAGATAAAATGATAGACGTTCAAAGATCTCTGTACAGCCACAAACCCAAAACGCTATCGGGAATTTGCGCTTTCTTTCAAGTTCTGTCATGAGATACCTCCTTAATAAGGTGTGACAGCAATAACTTACGATCTCCGTCTTGACTGTACCTTGTGCAAAAGGAAAAAGTGCACATGTATCAATAATCAAAACAGGGAAGAAAACACACTATTAATATATGGAATTATAATCATATATTATGATTTAATTTTGCCATACAAGGCATGACAAGTAAACAGCTATGAAAGATAAAGGCATAATTGTAGCGCAAGAAAAAACCATCTCTTGATTGAGATGGTTGATTATATGCTTATAAAATTATATTAGAGATACTATGCCGACGGTTCTTCGTCGTGATTCATAGCAGGGCACTCTGCCAAGAAGTTGTTAACATGGTTACAAATAGCTTCATATGTAGCCTGGCTAATGTCGTGCTCAATCTTGCACGCATCCTCATCAGCAGTTTCCTTATCAATACCAAGCAGGTTTAAGAAACGGGAAAGCATCTTGTGCCTATCGTAAATTTTTGTAGCAATAGACATTCCAGTCTCAGTGAGGTGAATCAGCCCATCATCGTCCATAGTAATGTAGCCGTTCTCTCTGAGCCTTTTGGTAGCATATGAAACGCTAGGCTTCGTAACATCGAGATGCCTTGCAATATCGATGGACTTAATGTATCCTCTCTGCTCACTAAGCATCAGCATTGTCTCTAAATAATCTTCCGAAGACTTCTGAATTTTCATGAAATATCCCTCCTTCATTTATAGTTAGATTAGCATAACACACCGATAATAGCAACATTGCGTATAATAAGAAACGATAAATTTAAATTTTTCTCAATTTAGTTGTTGACAATTTAATTTAAAATGGTATTATATTAATAACAATAACGATTATCAATATTAGAGGTAATAATGATTAAGTATAGCAAACAGCGTCAAGCGATTAAGAACCAATTATTGAATAGGGGCGATCATCCGACTGCGGAGACACTTTATTCAGAACTGAAGGCTTGTATGCCTAATCTTAGTATTGCAACTGTATATAGAAATCTTAAGCAACTTGAAGGAATGGGTGAAATTTCGACAATTATCACGGATGGGGCGACAAGGTATGATTATAATGTGAAGCCCCACGCACATTTTTTCTGCAATAGATGTGGTGCTGTCCTCGATATTGATACCGATAAGGAGCAAATCGTTAAAATTGGCCAGGGTAGTTTTACTGGCTCAATAGAAGGGTGTGAAGTTAACTTTTATGGACTTTGTACCGACTGCGTGGCAAAGAGCCGTGCATAGATGATTAATAAGATGACTTTATTTTATGTATTTCAGCAATGCTGAAGAAGGGAGTATGAAAATGGCTAAGTATGTATGTCAGGTATGTGGTTACGTTCACGAGGGAGATCAGGCACCAGAGAAATGTCCTGTTTGCGGAGTTCCTGCGGAGAAGTTCAAGAAGCAGGAAGGTGAGATGTCTTGGGCAGCTGAGCATGTTGTAGGTGTTGCTCAGGGTGCTAGCGAGGACATCATGGCTGATCTAAGAGCTAACTTTGAAGGAGAGTGCAGCGAGGTAGGTATGTATCTTGCAATGGCTAGAGTTGCTCATAGAGAAGGATATCCTGAAGTTGGACTATACTACGAGAAGGCTGCTTACGAAGAGGCAGAGCACGCTGCTAAGTTCGCTGAGCTTCTAGGAGAGGTTTTAACAGACAGCACAAAGAAGAATCTACAGCTGAGAGTAGATGCTGAAAACGGCGCAACTGCTGGAAAGTTTGATCTAGCTAAGAGAGCTAAGGCTGCTAACCTAGATGCAATCCACGACACAGTTCACGAGATGGCTAGAGATGAGGCTAGACACGGTAAGGCATTTGCTGGACTTCTAAAGAGATACTTTGGTTAAATCCAAAATTAAGTGCAGATACTATTCATAAAAGATATGGGGCTTATGCCCCATTTTTTAATACTTTAATTCGTTTTTTATAAGTGGTTCTTTATCATTGCGTCACCTAAAACACAAACACGATGTGTTATAATACGCGATATAAGAAAAGCAATATATCATCGATATGGTGAAGGTTAATACATAGGGGGAAAATGAGATGTACTATCGTGATGATGGTGGCCTCGGCTGCTTGATTGGAATATTTATAATGCTGATACTTTTGTCAGCGGTGATGGCTATAATTTTAAGCCCTGTTTTTTGGATTGTTGTCGGCATACTTGTTCTATTTCAGGCTATCTCGAAGAGATTTGGAAGTCGTAGAACGGATGAGTCTAATCAATATTATTATTCGGAATCTGGGTCTTATCACAGAGATGACTCTGCTAGTAAGGAACTAGAAGATGAGTTTACCAAGGATGCGGTAGATGTAGATGTAGAGGTAATATCCGATGATAAGTAGCTGGGAATAGTTTTTAATCGTGCATAATGATGAATCGCACATATATGATATTTTGATTAGTAAGGTTACTAAAATAAAGGATGATTATTTGATTGATTTAAATAAAAATAACTTCGGTGATGGTATTAAAGCTTTTTCACCGAAGCTTTTTTGTATAAAATAGTAGTATCACTTCGTAGGAGGAAGATTATGCAGCAGATAAAATGCCCTAAGTGTGGCGAAGTATTTCAAATAGATGAAGCTGGTTATGCAGCAATTGTTAAGCAGGTCAGAGATAGAGAATTTAATATTGAGATAAAGCGTGCTGAGGAACAGTACAAAGAGGATAAAGCTGCGGCTGTTAGCCTTGCGAAGGCTGAGACAGAAAAGAAAGTCCAAGAAATTATTTCAGATAAAGATCAGGAAATAGTAAGGCTTCGTGCTAGCATCGAGGCATATGACAAGGAGAAAGCATTAGCAGTCAATGAGGCAGTACAGCAGAAGGAATCTGAATATAGGAAGTTAGTCGATGAAAAAGAATCTGAACATCGCAAGGTAGCAGCTTCTCTAGATGAAGAAATTTCACAAAAGAAGGAGCAGCTTCAAAGGCTTTCTGGTGAGCTAAAGGTCAGTGAAAAGCAGGCCGAGCTAAACATACAGGTGCTTAAGGACGAGTATGAGACCAAGCTTAAGATGAAGGATGAACAAATAGATTACTACAAGGATCTCAAGGCTCGTCAATCCACTAAGATGGTTGGAGAGACTTTAGAGCAGCACTGCGAGATAGAATTTAATAAGCTCAGAGCAACTGCATTTCAGAATGCATATTTTGAAAAGGATAACGATGCTCGCAGTGGAAGCAAGGGTGATTATATATTTAGGGAGAAGGATGAGACAGGGCTTGAGGTCGTATCTATAATGTTTGAAATGAAGAACGAGATGGATACGACATCAACAAAGCATAAGAATGAAGATTTTTTCAAGGAGCTTGACAAAGATAGAAAAGAAAAAAAGTGCGAATATGCGGTGCTCGTTTCGATGCTAGAGTCTGAGAATGAATATTACAATCAGGGAATCGTTGATGTGTCGCATAGATATGAGAAGATGTATGTGATAAGACCGCAGTTCTTCATCCCGATGATATCACTGCTTCGCAACATGGGATATAACTCTCTAAAGTACAAGCAGGAACTGGAGACGATTAAGGCACAGAATGTTGATATCACCCATTTCGAAGAGGATATGGAGAATTTCAAAAGTGCTTTTGCGAGAAATTATGATCTGGCTTCTAGAAAATTTCAGGAAGCGATAGATGAGATAGATAAATCGATTAACCATCTTGAGAAGATAAAGAAAGCATTAACATCTTCAGAGAATAACTTGAGGCTAGCGAATAATAAAGCTGAGGATTTGACGATAAAAAAACTTACCAAAAACAACCCAACGATGCAGGAGATGTTCAAATCGCTTGAAAAGAGTGAATAAATTGTGTTAAAATACTACACTAGATTAATTAGAAAAGGAATAATGAAATGAGCAAAGGTAAGCAGAGACCACCACAATACATAAGACAGTCGAAAGGCTATCAGCAGAATTTATATAAGAAACAGATGAAAGAGCAAGATATTCAGGTTCCAAAATCTATCAATATTGAAAAGATAACAAAGATTAATAGAATTCTCGGAATTGTATGGATAGTTTTGATTTTTGCTTGCGGATTTTTCTGGACATGGATTGCAGCAGCAGTTTTGGCTGTAGTAGGTGCTGCATATATGGGCGGATTCTTCGTATATATGACTAATTATTCCAAGAAGTATCTTGGTGCGTATAAGAAGATGGGGGTACCAAAAGAGATGTATATGAAGCAGCTTAAAAAGAATGGTACAGACGCCAAGAGCATGGAGAGAATGTCAAAGCTTTGGGATAAGATAAAGGTGGATTAATTTTATAATTAAGATTTATCTTATATATAAATAGCGCGGATTGGCGAATGTACGGATATTACTATTACAAATTTTTATAGGTAAAACTATTTTAAGAAGGGGATTACCCCTTCTTTTTTTATTAAAAACACTTAGAAATTCAATTATTGGGGTCATAAAAACAAAACCATTAAAAATTATTAAATACACACTTGAAAAACAACTATAATATTTTTTTAACAAAGTTGGTTGACTATAAAATAACGAGATATATAATGAAATTGTACATAGAAACGTACACGGAAAGGAGATTATCAGATGTTTACTCTTGGACTAGACATAGGATCAACTACATCGAAGAGCGTGATACTCCAGGATGGAAAAAAGATTGTCGCAAAGGCCCTAAGAGTTGGAGGGCTTGGTACAGCTGGCCCAGAGGAAGTCATAGCGGAGATTATGGAGGTCTCAGGACTTAATGAATCTGATATTTCATGTAGCGTTGTTACTGGTTATGGAAGAAATAAGTACGAAGGCTGTGATCGAGAAGTAAGCGAACTCACATGTCATGCGCTAGGGAGTCAAATTATTTTTCCTGAAGTGAGGACTGTAATAGATATAGGCGGTCAGGACGCAAAAGTAATCTGCCTTAACGATTCAGGAAGGATGACGAACTTTGTGATGAATGATAAGTGCGCAGCTGGGACAGGTAGATTCCTAGATGTGATGGCGAACATACTAAGAGCAGATATTTCTGAATTAGAGGTATTAGCATCAAAAGCGGATAGTCCTGCTACTATCTCAAGCACATGCACAGTCTTTGCTGAATCGGAAGTGATTAGCCAGCTTGCTAATGGTGAGAGCAGAGAAAATGTAATCGCTGGAATCTGCAACAGCGTAGCCTCGAGGGTTAGTTCACTTGCGCGTAGAGCAGGAGTCAAAGAGAAGGTATGTATGTCAGGTGGCGTTGCAAAAAACGGTGCGGTAAGAGATGCGATGAGTAAGGCTCTCGAAGTTCAAATAGAGTATGATTCACTTGCACAGTATTTTGGAGCAATCGGTGCAGCTGTTTATGCTTTTAGAAGTAATAAAAAATAGATTTACTGCTCATAAGGGCAGTAAAAAATTTGCCAAATGATGTTATAAAATTAACAATAATAGTGCAGATTGAGTTTTAAGTTAAGATATACAATTAAACTTTCCTAATAGATTAACAAAATAAATGAGGAGGTATGGTTATGGCAGAGGAAATCAAAAAGCCTAAGAAGCCTGTTGATCCTAATTCAGCTAAATTCAAGCTTGGGAAAATTGCTGGTGATGCATTTGCAAGTGCGATTGAAGCTAAGAAGGAAGGCATTCCAGTTGCGTGGGTTTCAAGCAACTTTCCGGTAGAGATACCAGAGACTTTGGGAATCGCTACTGCATATCCTGAAAATCAGGCTGCAGGAATCGCTGCCCGTGGTGCAGGGGAGAGAATGTGTAACGTCGCAGAAGCAGATGGTTATTCGAACGATATTTGTGCATATGCTAGAGTGAGCCTCGCATACGCCAAGCTCAAGGAGTGTCCAGAGCAGGATGTAGCGATGCCAGATGTGCTTCTATGTTGCAACAATATCTGCAACTGTATGATTAAGTGGTACGAGAATCTTGCAAGGGATTTAAATATTCCTATGATTATCCTAGACATACCATTTAACCCTGATTACGAAGTATCTGACGCTGAGGTTGAATATGTTTCCGCTCAGTTCTGGGACGCAGTTCACCAGCTCGAGAAGCTATTTGGACTAAAGTGGGATGATGAAAAGTTCAAGCAGGTTACAGGTTTTAGCTGCAGAGCGAGCAGAGCTTGGCTCAATGCGACAGCACAGGCAAAATACGTGCCTTCTCCATTCAATGGATTCGATCTATTAAACCACATGGCTGTAATGGTTACGGCAAGAGGTAAGGAAGAAGCAGGCGAGGCAATGGAGACGCTTCTCAAGGAGTATAAGGAAAATCACCTAAATGGAACAAGTACATTTAGGGCAGAAGAGAAGTACAGAATCATGTTCGAAGGAATCGCTTGCTGGCCATATCTGAGAGCAACATCTCATGGGCTCAAAGATCGCGGCATCAACATGGTAACAACGATATATGCTGATGCTTTTGGGTTTGACTATCATTCATTTGATGAGATGATCAAGGCTTACTGCAGTGTACCGAATGCTATAAACCTCGAGAAGTCGAGAGATAAGAGAATCAAGCTTTGCAAGGACAACCACGTGGAAGGATTGCTTGTACATACCAATCGTTCATGCAAGCTGTGGAGCGGATTCATGTACGAGATGAGCAGACAGATAGGCGAGGCTTGCGATATACCAGTTACAAGCTTTGATGGAGACCAGGCGGACCCAAGAAATTTCTCTGAAGCACAATATGATACGAGAGTGCAGGGGCTTATGGAAATTATGGAGTCAAACAAATCTGAGAAAGGGGACAAGTAGCTATGACATACAGTTCAATTAAAGAGTTTCATGAGATAGCATCATCTCCTCGCAAACAGATGGATAAATACCTTGCAGATGGCAAGAAAATTGTGCTCGCAGTTCCTTACTACACACCCGATGAAATTGTACACTCTATGGGTCTTGTTCCAATGGGAACTTGGGGCGCTGATATGGAGCTTAACAGATCGAAGGAGTACTTTCCTGCATTCATGTGCTCTATCGTGCAATCAATCCTAGAACTAGGAATCTCCGGAAAGTTCAAGGGTGCGAGTGCGATTATAATCCCGTCTCTCTGTGACACGCTCAAGACCATGGGTGAGAACTGGAAGTATGCAGTACCAGACATCAAATTCATACCTATGACCTACCCGCAGAACAGAAAGCCTGCATATGGAATCGCCTATACGAGGGCTGGATACGAAAGAGTCATAGAGAATCTTGAGAAATGTACTGGCGCGAAGTTTTCGATGGATAGTCTAGCTGAATCGAACAAGCTTTATAACGAACACAACGAAGCGATGAGACGAGTGGATGAATTACTTGCAAGACACGCAGAAGTGACGGTGCAGGAGAGAAGCGATATATTTGCAAGCGCTAACTACATGCTTGTAGAAGAACATACCGCTCTTGTAAAAAAGCTTATCGCCGAGCTTGAAGCTTCCGAGGAGAGCGTAGGTAATTATCCGGTCGTTGTATCTGGAATTCTTACCGACATGACAGGATTAAGCGAAGCCTTCGATGAGATAGGAATTCATATCGTAGCAGATGATGTCTGTGCACATTCAAGGCAGTATAGAACTGATGTGCCAGATGGAGATGATCCACTACAAGCTCTCGCTGTTAAGTTTGCAAATACTGACAATTGCTCAGTTCTCTACAACGTAGAAAAGCCAAGAATTCAGTGGATTATAGATATAGCGAAGGAGAGAGGCGCAAAGGGAGTTGTCGTGGTAATGACAAAGTTTTGTGATCCTGAGGAATTCGACTTCGTATGTATTAAGGAAGCTTGTGAAAAAGCGGATTTACCGCTTGCCCTAGTTGAGGTTGACAGGCAGATGAAGCAGTTTGAACAGGTTAAGACTAACCTTGAAACATTCCGTGACATGTTAATGTTTTAAAACGCATCAAGCATATAGATAAATTCAAGGAGGATAAAATGGGAAATAGACCACTTGAGGGAATCAGAGTTGTTGAGATGGCAACATTTATCGCAGCACCTTGTACAGCAAGATTTCTAGCTGACCTAGGAGCTGAAGTTATAAAGGTTGAGCCACCTATGGGAGATCCACTACGTTATACTGCGGTTAATGAAGGAAGACCTTTAGACCAGAAGGAGAACACATCCTACGATCTTGAGAACGCAGGAAAGACTTGTATCTCGCTCAACACAAAGTCTGAAGAGGGAAGAGAGGCTTTAGAGAAGCTTTTGACAACTGCGGACGTATTTATCTGCAACTGGCGTCAGTCACCTCTAAAGAGAGCGGGGTTAGATTGGGAGACTCTGCATGAGAAATACCCTAAGCTAGTGTACGGATATGTATCAGGATACGGAGAAAAAGGTCCTGATAAGGATCTCCCAGGATTCGACTTTACTGCATTTTACGCAAGAGGCGGCATCTTAGGATCTCTTCGTGACAAAAACAGCCTGCCAATGCTAACAGTTCAGGGCTTCGGAGACCACCAGGTTGCCATGAACCTAGCAGCCGGAGTTCTCGCAGCACTATTCAAGGCTAAGATGACTGGTGAAGGCGATCACGTAGTGGTATCTCTATTCCACAGCGCAATATGGGATATCTCACTGATGCTACAGGCAAGCCAGTACGGAGCAGATAGCACTCAGTACCCTATGGAGAGGTGGAAGCTAGGTAATCCGCTTGTGCTCTGCTATGAGACAGCTGATGGTCAATGGCTACAGATAGCAATGCCTCAGTACGATAGACATTATCCAATACTGATGAACGCTATGGGCTATCCAGAACTTGCTGACGATGCTAGATATTATCCACAGAAGAATCTAATTCCTAATCGTGAAGAGTTCTCAGCGTGGATAACTGCAGAGTTTAAGAAAAAGACTTGCGACGAATGGTGCAAGCTGCTGGATGCAAATGATTTGCCATACGCAATTGCACAGGAGTGGGACAGCCTCCTAGAAGATAAGCAGGCATGGGCATCGGATTGCTTCTATGAGATGTCTTATAGCAACGGAAACAAGCGTACACTCGTAAGACCTCCAGTTTTATTCGACCAGATGGGACTTCCTCCATATGAGAGAGGGCCTTATCTTGGAGAGCAAACAAAGGATATTCTCGGTGAACTTGGGTACTCTGCCGAAGCTATAGATGAGTTAATAAAGAGTGGTGCTGTAATCGATATGGATCCAGCACTTAGGGACTAATTAAAAATATACAGGGAAAATGCATAGGTTTGACACAAGAAAAGTGATTTACAAAGGAGAAATGGTATGAAAATTACTGCATATGAAGTTAGACCTGATGAAGAGCCTGTCATCAGAAATCTATGTGAGAAGTACGGTATAGACGTGGTTATTACAAGAGCAAATCTTGACGATACTACAGTTAACCTTGCTGAAGGAAGTGATGGAATTACTACTCTAGGGCAGAGCACATATTCTAACGAGGTGCTTGATGAACTAAAGAAGATGGGTGTTAAGGTACTAGCATCACGCTGCGTAGGATACAATCACATGAATGTTGAGTATGCTAAGAAGCTTGGATTTAAGCTTTGCAACGGTACATATGCTCCAAATGGAGTTGCGGAATACTCTGTAATGGCGATACTGATGTGCATGCGTCACCAGAAGAAAGCGCTATATAACACAAATGACAACGACTTTACACTAAAAGGCAAGATGGGTAGAGAGCTTAGATCTCTCACAGTGGGAGTGCTCGGCGCAGGAAAGATTGGTAAAACCGTAATCAAGATTCTAAGTGGATTTGGCTGCAAAATCCTAGCATATGACGTAATTCAGGATGACGAAGTTAAGGAATATGCAACCTACGTTGATATGGATACCATATACAAAGAATGCGACGTAATAACAATCCATATGCCACTACTACCAGCTACAACCGGCATGATTGACAAAGAGGCTGTGGCAAAGATGAAGGATGGAGTAATCATCATCAACAATGCAAGAGGTGAACTACTCGATGTAGATGCTATTATCGAGGGTATTGAAAGTGAAAAAATCGGTGCACTCTTCTGTGATGCATTTCCAGGAGAGACTGGCATTATCCACATTCCACATAGCACAGACATTATCAGAACTGAAGGAATGCCTTACTTTAAGCTTAAATATCTGCGTTCATTCGTAAACGTATATCACACACCACACATGGCATTCTTCACTGAAGAGGCAGCTGAATCTATGGCAGCATGTGGAGTTGACAGCATCTATGAGATTTTGACAGAAGGTAAGTCATCTCATGAAATACCATGCTAAGGAGGTAAGTAAATGATTTTAGATCGAAAGCATGCACTTCAGCAGAAACTGTTCCGCGAGTTTGCAGAGACAGAATTCACCAAGGAACTTCAGGATGAATTAGATGAAACGGGTGAATTTAACTGGGATATGCACAAGAAAATGGCCCGTTATGGATTTATGGGAGTGAAGATTCCTGAGGAGTACGGCGGAGCTGGAGCTGATAGCTTAACATACGTACTCATGGATGAAGAGTTCGCTCGCCAGGATGCAGTTCTTGCAATATATGCAAATACATCAAATTCGCTCGGCGGAGGACCTCTTCTGCTCGCGGGAAGCGAGTCTCAGAAAAAGGAATATCTACCGCAGGTTGCAAGCGGTGAGAAAATTCTCGTGTTCGGACTCACTGAACCTGGCGCAGGGTCAGATGCAGGTGGAACTACTACAACAGCAATTCCAGATGGTGATGACTTTATCATCAATGGTCGTAAGTGCTTCATATCTGGTGCACCTATGGCTGACTGGATTATCATCTATGCAAAGACAGACCTATCTCAAAAGGGTTCTCGCGGAATCTCGATGTTCATCGTAGATATGCACGCAGACGGCGTATCGCTTGGAGCACCTGAGAAGAAGATGGGAATCAATGGATATCCAACTTCTGACGTTGTATTTGAAGATGTAAGAGTGCCAAAGGCTAATCTTATCGGGCCTCTCAATAAAGGCTTCCAGTATGCTATGAAGACACTTGACGGAGGTAGACTTGGAGTAGCGGCTATGTCGGTAGGCGTAGCTCAGGGATGCCTAGACGAAGCTGTAAAGTACGCTAAGGAGCGTAAGCAATTTGGCCGCAGAATCGCAGATTTCCAGGGCGTGAGCTTCATGATCGCTGAGATGCAGGCTGATGTTGAGGCTGCAAGACAGCTAACATATCACGCAGCTACGCTCAAGGACCAAAATTCTCCTCAGGCAGGAATGGCTTGCTCTATCGCTAAGTACTTCGCTGCAGAAGCTGCAAACCGCTGCGCTTACAAAGCTGTACAGATTCATGGTGGATATGGCTATATCAAGGAATATAGAGTAGAGAGACTTTATAGAGATGCTCGTATTATGAGCATATTTGAAGGAACCAGCCAGATTCAGGAAGTTGTAATCGCAAATAATTTGCTTAAGTAGAGGAGGAAGGAATAAATGAAAATTTTTGTAACAGTAAAACAGGTTCCTGATACCTCCGGCAAGGTTGCAGTAAACGAGGATGGAACACTTAACCGCGCTTCGATGCAGACTATCATCAATCCAGATGACCTAAATGCTGTAGAGCAAGCTCTCACTCTAAAGGAAGAGTTTGGATACAAGGTAGTAGCTTTCACGATGGGGCCTATGCCAGCTGAAGGAATGCTAAGAGAACTAATGGCAATGGGCGTAGATGAGACAGTACTAGTATCTGCTCGTGAATTCGGAGGATCAGATACATATGCCACTTCGCAGATTCTTGCAGCGGCAATAGATACTTATGGAATCGAAGAGGATGACATAATAATCGCTGGCCGTCAGGCTATCGATGGTGACACTGCTCAGGTAGGACCTCAGATCGCTGAAAAGCTTCACCTACCACAGGTTACATATGCCGGTGAAGTTGCTAAGGAAGGCGAGGCCCTTATCATCAAGAGAATGCTCGAAGACGGATATATGCTCGTAAAGGTTCCAACGCCTTGTATGATTACTTGCATCAAGGAGCTCAATACACCTAGATATATGAGCGTAATCGGAACTGAAAAGTGCTGGGATATGCCACTTAAGATAATGGATTTTGCAGCACTTGAGAATCATCCACTTATCGATAAGACTACCATTGGACTAAAGGGTTCTCCAACCAATATCTATAAGTCGTTTACACCTCCAGTTAAGGGTGGCGGCATGATGCTAGAAGGTTCAGACAAGAATACCACTGATGAGCTTGTATCGATTCTGACAGGCAAGCACATCATATAGAAAGGAGAATTCAACATGGCTTACGATAGTTCACAAATCGACGCTTTCAAGAATGTATGGGTATTCTGCGAACAGCGCCAAGGCAAGATGATGCCAACAACATTTGAGCTTATATCCGAGGGAAGAAAGCTAGCGGATGAGCTAGGATGCAATCTATACGGAATACTTCTCGGAGATGACGTAGATGCTCTAGCTTCTGAACTCGGCGGCTACGGTGCAGATGGTGTATACGTATATAACAGCCCACTGCTAAAAAATTATACTACAGACGGATATACTAAGGTTATCAGTGAAGCAGTGCAGGAGTTTAGACCTGAGGTAATGCTATTTGGAGCATCTAACATCGGCAGAGATCTTGCACCTAGATGCGCAGCAAGACTTCATACAGGACTCTGTGCAGACTGTACACACCTTGATATAGATCTCGATGGATACATTAACTTCCTACGCTCAGGATCATCCCTCGATGTAGACAACATGAAGTTTGATACTAAACTCTTTGATGTAAACACCAACCTCAAGATGACTCGTCCTGCATTCGGTGGACACCTTATGGCTACCATCGTTTGCCCAAGGTTCAGACCAGCGATGGCAACTGTAAGACCGGGTGTAATGCAGAAGAGACAATACGACGAAGCTGGAGCTGCAAATGTAGAGATTATGCATCCAGACTTTGAACTTGTGGCTGCAGATATTGAGACAGAAGTACTAGATATCGTTAAGGCTGCCAAGAAAATGGTGGATCTAATCGGTGCTGATGTAATCGTATCTGTAGGTAGAGGAATTGCAAAAGATGTTGAGGGCGGAATTGCTCTTGCAACTGAACTGGCGGAACTGCTCGGCGGCGTAGTAGGTTCATCGAGAGCCTGCGTAGATGCCGGATGGATTAGTGCTGATCATCAGGTAGGACAGACAGGCAAGACTGTTCACCCAAGAATATATGTTGCATTAGGAATATCTGGAGCAATTCAGCACAAGGCTGGAATGCAAGATTCTGAATGCATCATAGCAATTAACAAGAATGAGACAGCTCCAATCTTCGAAATTGCAGATTACGGAATTACTGGTGACCTATTCAAAGTTGTTCCACTGCTAATCGACTCAATCAAAGCAGCGAAAGAAACTGCTTAATATAGGCAAGTACAGGGGTGTGCGGGCACGTACTGCATTCCCCTGTTCTTCAAAACTGCCAAAGGGGGATAGGATGGACAAAAAGATATATAACATAGTGGCTATAAATCCTGGATCGACATCGACGAAATTCGGGTTTTATCACAACTGCGAAAAGGTATTTATCGAGAATATATATCATAGGAAAGATGAACTCGCTCAGTTTGGCAGTATACAGGAGCAGCTCAGCTACAGAAAGCTACTTGTGGAAAACAGGTGCGCATGCAATGGTGTAAATCTACAAGAGGTAGATGCATTCGTTGGCAGAGGAGGAGGGCTTCTCCCCTCAACAAGCGGTGTATATTGTATAAATGATAAAATAATATACGATTGTGAAACCGCAGCCTCTGGAATACACCACCCTGCTCTACTCGCTTCCCAGATAGCAAGGCAGCTAGCCAATAAATACGATGCAAAGGCTTATATCGTAAATCCACCAGATACTGACGAATTTCAGGATTTGGCGAGAGTTACAGGCATCAAAGGGATTTATAGAGATAGTCATGTCCACTGCCTAAACCAGAAGGAGGTAGCAAGACGCTACTGTTTGGAAAAAGGTATAGCTTATAATGAGTCAAACTTCATCATCTGCCATCTTGGTGGCGGTGTATCCATAACAGCTCACCGTAAAGGCAGGATGATTGATAGCAACGACAATCTAATCGGCGATGGTCCCATGACACCCCTTAGAGCTGGTACAATACCGGCAAAGAAAATAATTGACATTGCATTTAGTGGTGACTACACGCACGAAGAACTTGAAGATTTGATTGTCAGAAATAGCGGGCTTAGCAGTCACCTAGGAACTGCTGATGTTCAGGAAATCATGAAACGCATAGAAGAGGATAATGATGAATATGCAAAGCTTGTCCTCGATGCGATGATTTATCAGTTTGCAAAGGCTGTGGGCGAATGCGCATGCGTACTCAAAGGTGATGTAGATGCAATCCTCATCACAGGTGGGCTTGCTAGAAGCGAATACATAGTAAGGAATTTAGAGAAATACGTAGACTGGATCTCGGAAACGTGGGTGATGCCAGGGGAGTGGGAAATTGCGGCTCTCGCATCCGGTGCATATCAGGCTATGACTGATCAGGTAGCCGTACTCACGTATACTGGGGTGCCAGTTTTCCGAGGTTTTCATTCATTAAAATATCATTTATAGATATAAACCTTTTTAATTTTTCTTCTTGAATGCGCAGCTTTATGCTGCGCTTTTAAAATCCAATAAATATATTAGTTTTTGACTAGGCATAAACAAGTAAATAAATATATATAGTACAAAAACAAACCAAAAAGTATCGAAATTATCCATCAAAAACAAAGCGGACACACTAGCAATATGATAAAATATTAAGACATATGTGCGTAATAACATGGGTATTAATTGGAGATTAATTTATGGATATTTTTTCGATAATCAATCTGCTCGGAGGACTGGCGCTGTTTCTATATGGGATGTCAGTCATGTCACAAGGGCTAGAGAAACTTGCGGGCGGTAAACTCGAGGGCATTTTGAGGTCAATGACTTCAAATAAGTTTAAATCTCTCTTGCTCGGACTCGGTGTAACGGCTATTATTCAAAGTTCTTCGGCAGTTACTGTTATGCTAGTAGGGCTTGTTAACTCTAGCATTATGACACTTGAGCAGTCAGTTGGTGTAATCATGGGTACCAATATAGGTACTACTGTTACAGCCTGGTTGCTCAGTTTGGTGGGTATTAGCAGCAACAATATATTTTTGAAGCTCCTTAAACCAGAGGCTTTCTCGCCAATAATCGCTTTAATCGGTGTTCTTATGATGATGGCTAGTAAGTCAGATAAGCGTAAGGATGCAGGCTCGGTAATGCTGGGCTTTGCGGTTCTTATGTACGGCATGAACTTCATGAGCTCATCGATGGAACCTCTCAAGGATATGCCGGAGTTTGCAAAGGTTCTAACTGCTTTTAATAACCCGGTATTTGGAATACTCGCGGGTATATTAGTTACCGCCGTAATCCAGAGTTCATCTGCTTCGGTAGGAATTTTGCAGGCCTTATCCATGACTAGTGGTTTAACTTACGGAATGGTTATTCCTATTATCATGGGACAAAATATTGGAACTTGTGTAACTTCAGTAATTTCAAGTATCGGTGTAAGTAAGAATGCAAAGCGTGTTGCAGTAGTTCACATTGCATTTAATATAATCGGAACGATTATATTCATGGTTGCATTTAGCATCGGCCATTATCTGATAAACTTCGGATTCATAAATAAAGCTGTAACGCCTGTAGATATCGCAATTATTCACTCATTGTTCAATATATTCACAACGGTTATTATATTTCCGTTTGCTGAGAAACTCGTTCCTATCAGCCATAAATTCGTAGGCGGCGAAGAAGATGATGAAATGGAAGTTTTCCTTGATAAGAGACTCCTTTTTACGCCATCCATTGCTGTTGAAGAGGCTAGAGCTAAGACCAACGAGATGGTTGAGATTGCATTTCAGAACTTTAGAGATGCGATTACGCTCTCGAACGGATATAGTGATGAGTTGTTTGAGAAGATTAAGAGCGATGAGAAACTCTTAGATTACTACGAAGACCAGCTTGGTTCATTTAACGTAAGCCTTGCTAAAGTCGAGCTTTCAGAAAGGGATTCGGCAAATGTGTCGATGATGCTTCACAGTATTACCGATGCAGAGAGAATTGGTGATCATTCGCTAAATATCGCTGAGAGTATATATGAACTACATGATAAGGGGCTATCATTCTCTGGAGAAGCTAGAAGAGAACTTGATATATTAAGCGCTGCTGTCAGCGAGGTACTGACACTAGCAGGCAAAGCCATATTGGAGATGGATGCTAAGACAGCTCTCAAGGTAGAACCGCTAGAAGAGTTGATTGATGACATCGTCGAACATATTAAGGCTAACCACATAGCGCGCCTTAAAAATGGTGTTTGCACTATTGAGCTAGGTTTTATCTTAAATGATATACTGGCGGACATCGAAAGGGTCTCCGACCACTGCTCGAATATTGCAGCAGCCGAGATTGAGCTCAAGCGAAATAACCTGCACATGCATCAGTTTGTTAAGGATTTTAAAGATAAGGATAACGTTGAATTCACCGAACTCTATGACGAGTTTTCGAGAAAGTATAGTATATGAAGTATGAATTAATTGCAACAGCGACATTTGGACTTGAAGCGGTAGTAAAGATGGAGCTGCAGGATCTTGGATACAGTGTGGTAAAGGTCGAAGATGGGAAGGTAACTTTTATCGGTGATGAGAGAGCCATTGTTCACACCAATATGTGGCTTAGGACGGCTGATAGAGTTTATATTAAGGTTGCTGAGTTCAAGGCTGAAACCTTTGAAGAATTATTCCAGCAGGTTCGGGCAATCGGCTGGGAGGATTATCTCACAGTTGATGCTGCATTTCCTGTTGTAGGAACATCAGTAAAATCCACGCTTCACAGTGTTCCATCGTGCCAAAGCATAATCAAGAAAGCGATAGTTTCAAGGCTTTCTGATTTCTATGTGCAAAATCACTTTGATGAAGCAGGTGCAAATTATCGCATCAGATTTTCTATACTCAAGAACCACGTCACGTTGCTTCTCGATACATCGGGAGCAGGACTTCATAAACGTGGTTATAGGGCAGTAGATGTTGCAGCACCTATGAAAGAGACACTAGCAGCAGCGCTTGTAAGGCTTAGCTTCTGGAAGGAAGGCGTGATGCGTAGAGATAAGGATAATCCTGACCATGTGGCACGGATTCTTGTAGATCCATGCTGTGGATCTGGAACGATTCTAATCGAGGCAGCAATGATGGCTAGAAATATCGCACCAGGTCTTAACCGCAAGTTCACTGCGATGGCATGGGACTTCATCCCAGAGGAACTGTGGAATGAAGAACGTCAGGCTGCATATAACGCTGTTGATTACGATAGCGAAGTAATAATAAAAGGATTTGATATAAACGGAAAAGCGATTGCTGCAGCTATGGCCAATGCTATGGAAGCAGGTGTCGAAGAAGATATATCATTCAGCCGCATGGACATGCGCAAATTCAGAGCAGATGAATCAAACGGAATCATCATTACAAATCCTCCGTATGGTGAGAGAATCGGCGATAAGGATGCGATTCATAAAATTTATGCGCGATTAAAAGAGATTCTTGAAAAAGATCCTACGTGGTCTCTCTTCATGATTACGACTGACCGAGAAGTTGAGAAGATATTTGATAGAAAAGCTGATAGAAGACGTAAGCTATATAACGGAAGACTTCAGACTACCTATTATCAGTTCCACGGACAGAAAATTTCAAAGTAACTATGTAAATGGCGTACATCGCACAGACATTTACAGGCAAGGAAATTAACTGATGAAAAAGATTGATGAAACATTTATGTCGGCAGATGCTAAGACTCCGATACATGTTAGAAAATGGATACCCGATGAGAAGCCTAAGGCAGTGCTACAGATAATACATGGAATGGTTGAGTTCGTTGGCAGGTATAGTGCATTTGCTTCGTATCTGACCGATCACGGATATGTTGTCGTTGGACATGATTTGCTTGGGCATGGAGAATCGGCACTCACGCCTGATGATTACGGGTATTTTGGCGATCATGGCAATGAGACTTTGATTGCTGATATCCATGAACTTAGAAATAGAACAACGAAGGAATATCCAGATATTCCTTATTTTATACTCGGTCACAGTATGGGCTCCTGCCTCTTGCGTCAGTATTTAACTGAAACGGATAATGATGATATTAGCTACTCTGAAGGTCTAGCTGGTGCGATAGTGATGGGGACATGTCAGCCTAACGCTTTGGTTTTGCATGCGGGAAGGGCACTGGCATCACTGTTTAAAGCTGTGAGGGGGCCTCACTATAGAAGTAAACTCATTAACTCTATAGCATTCTTTTCGTATAATAAAAAGTTTAAGCCGGCAAGGACGCAGTTCGATTGGCTAACAAAGGATACTGAGATTGTTGATTGGTACTGCGAGGAAGAGTGGTGCAGCTTTATTTTTACTGTAAATGCATACAAAGAGATGTTTAAGGGTGTCCTTATGTGCATTGACAAGGATAGAGCTAAGACGATCTCTCCAAACCTTGCTATGCTCTTCGTTTCTGGTGCAGAAGACCCAGTAGGTGATTTCGGTGAAGGCGTTAGAAAAGCATATATGCAGTATGTGAGCAATACTAAGTGCATAGTGGATATCAAACTGTATTATGATGACAGACATGAGATCCTTAATGAGACAGACAGAGACTCTGTGTACGATGACATAAGAACTTGGCTAGACGAAAGGTTAGAGGATATCAATGAACTATAGAGAACTTTATAATTCAAAGCTTAAAACACCTAGCGAAGCTGCGCAGGTTGTAAATAGTGGCGATTGGGTAGATTTCGGATGCTACCAGGGCTTTCCAACTCTCTTTGATGAGGCGCTTGCAGCAAGAAAAGCTGAACTTGAGGATGTAAAAGTACGCGCCCTGCTTATAACTAAACCACTACAGATAGCTGAGCAGGATCCAGATGCGGAACACTTCACATATAATTCGTGGCATATGATCGGATATGAGAGAAAGCTGTCTGATAGGGGACTCTGCAAGTTCATTCCTATGGTATTTAGAAATCTCCCCGATTACTACAGGCGTTTTCTTACGGTAAATGTCGCTGTAATGGGCGTAACTCCAATGGATGAGCACGGCTACTTTAACATGTCAATGAGCAATTCTCATGCTCGTGCAGTTTTTGATGTAGCGGATATTATCATTCTTGAGGTAAATGAGAAGCTACCTTTTGTTCATGGACTTGAAAACACCATACATATCTCGGAAGTAGATATGGTTATTGAAGGGGAGCATGAGGGACTTACTGAATTCCCTTCAATTGTAGCCGGTCCAGTAGAGGAGCAGATAGCAGAATCTATCGTTGATAGAATGACAAATGGTGCATGTATTCAGCTCGGAGTTGGAGGTATGCCAGATGCGATAGGAAAACTGATTGCTGAGTCTGAGCTCAAAGACCTTGGAATTCATACAGAACTGCTAGTAAATGCTTATCTCGATATGCACAAGGCAGGTAAGATAACAAATTTAAATAAGCATGACATCATGAGAGGTAAATCGGTGTTCAGTATTGCCCACGGTACAAAAGAATTATTCGACTGGGTTTCAGATAACCCTAGCATGTGCTGTGCTCCAATAAATTATGTAAACGACCTTTCAGTAATAGGAGAAATTGACAACTTCGTATCCATAAACAGTTGTATCGCGGTGGATTTATTTGGACAAATTTCAGCTGAAAGTGCGGGAACTAGGCATATAAGTGGAACTGGAGGGCAGCTTGATTTCCTCACTGCGGGTTTCAAGAATCCTAGAGCTCAGAGCTTTATCGCACTTCCTTCTACATATACAGATAAAAAAGGAAATCTACATTCGAATATCAAACCTACGTTTACTGGTGGCGACATAATTACGGATCCGCGAAGTCAGGCATATACTATGGTAACTGAGTATGGCATAGAAAATCTCGCAGGAGCTTCAGTATGGGAACGTGCCGAAAAGCTGATTAGCATAGCACATCCTGATTTCCGGGAGGAACTCATTGAGTCAGCTAAGAAGGTAAATGTATGGAGACAATCGAATAAGAGATAGATTTTGTTGATAATAGACTTATAATAGGTACATTAAGGCGCCCTTTGGGGTGCCTTATATATTATATTGTGTGTTATAATTAGCGAATGGATCAATATTACGTATTTATGATAATTAAATCGGTAATTTCAGTAATTATCGCATTACTGCTAGGCAATGGTGCAGTTGTCTGGTTCAATAACATGCCTGTGAGATGGTTCCAGGAAGAGGAAGAAATTTTACCTCCATCACTTATCGCAGATATTGAAAGTGAGAGACAGAGACTTACTAGCACACCGTGGAAGCTTGTTTTCACAGTATTCTTCGGAGCAAGCGGCGTATTTTTGTCCATCAGGGAATCGTCACAGTTTATGATTGCCGGTATGCTTTTGATATTCATTGTTACCATGATGGCGATATGTGATGCCAAGTATCGCATAATTCCTGACCAACTGAACGTGCTATTAGCCGTATCGGCAGTTGGTTTCGTGAGTTTTAACGAGAAGTTGCTCGAGCCTATTTATGGTGCGCTCACAGGAGTACTACTTGGACTCGCTACATATGGATTAGGGAGAATAATATATCACAAGACTGTAATTGGAGGTGCGGACATCAAGTTCTACATATCAATAGGCTTGGTTACAGGTATGTATGGAGTGATTGCGATATTCATTTTGATTTCTGTTTTCGCACTTATTCACATTATTTACCTGAGCATCACAAAGAAATTTGATGCTGATGAACATAGACCGATGCTCGTATATGCTCTTCCTGCTGTAACTCTATATGTATTGGTTTTATGGGATTATCTTCCACTTGTGCTACTATAGTGAAGCTAGCTAAAAAATAATATAGGGGCCTTGTAGAAGAAGCTACGAAGTATATTTTATGTAAATAGATAGAAAGGTAAATATGTCTGAGGGAAGCAAGAATATTCTTCTTAAAATTCAATATGACGGTACGAATTTTCACGGCTGGCAAAAGCAGGTTGATGTTAGGACTGTGCAGGGCGAAGTTGAACATGTGCTCCGCTTTATCGCAGGTTATGAAGTGCCTGTAAATGGAACAAGCAGAACCGATACAGGCGTACATGCATTAGGTCAATGCTGTTCCTTCACATGGGACAATCCACTTCCAACTGATAAACTAGCAGATATAATGAACAGAAGATTCGGTGCAGGTGGTCTAGGGAGAAGTGGACTTCCTGGTGATATTAAGGTCATTTCGGCACATGAAGTTCCGGAGGATTTTCACGCTAGATTTTCTTGCCATGGTAAGACTTATAAGTATATTATCGATAGAAGTGGTGATATATTTGAACGTAATCATGTGTATCAATTTGGCTTAGAGCTGAATCACGAGGCTATGCGTGAGGCAGCAAAGCTTGCGGTTGGAACAAATGACTTCGCTTCATTTCAAACATCAGGTGGGATTCCTAGAGAGACGACGGTAAGGACAATCACGGATATTACCATAATACAAGAAGGTGACAGGACTATAATCAGGGTCACAGGTGATGGTTTCCTGTATAATATGGTTAGAATCCTAGTAGGCACTTTGCTTGAGATTGGAACAGGTAAGAGAGAAGCTAGCGAGATGGAGACCATCATAGCATCCACTGATAGGAGCAAGGCGGGATTTACGGCACCACCAGAAGGTTTATACTTAGAAGAAATATATTTTGATGATGGATTCAAATGTGGAGGCAGCACTTGTACAAAGTAAGAATTGATAAATTTGAAGGGCCATTCGATCTGCTGGTTTATCTGATTCAGAATGCCAAGATGGATATATACGATATACGAGTGGCTGAGATAACGGAGCAGTACATAGGATATCTAAAAGAGATGGGGGAACTTAATGTCGAAGTAAGCAGCGAGTTCATAGTCCTAGCAGCTGTACTTATTAGGCTCAAGTCACATATGCTACTTCCTCGTGTCAATGATGCTGGTGAAGTCATAATTGATGAAGATCCGCGCATGGAGCTAGCGAGCAGGCTTGCTGAATACGTAAAGACCAAGAAAATCGCTGAGATGCTTCAGGAGAGACTGGAGGCAAACCAGTGCATACATGAGAAACCAGCTGAAGATATATCGGAATATCTAGACTCACCAGATGAACTTTTAAAAGCAGATATCGAGCAATTTATTAATGCGTTTAATGCATTTTTGCAGAAGAAAAAGCGTGTGGCAGATGTCAAGAAGAGATATCAGAGAATAAAGAGAGAACGAGCTTCTATAGAGGATCGCATAAGCTACATGACAGATATAATTAAGGATAGAGTTTCTGTGGGTGAGTATATTGATTTTACAGAGCTCGTGCCGGAGGAGGCGGATAGATACGATGTCACGCTTTCGTTTATGTCGCTTCTTGAGATGATTAAGATGCAAGAAGTCGATGCCAAGCAAGAGAAAAACTACGGAAATATAAGTGTTATTAAGAAAGAGGTCCAGCCAAATGTACAATGATAAGGTAATGAAATCAGCACTTGAATCGATGATGTTTGTCTGGGGAGAACCGCTCAAGGTCAAGGATGCATCAGAGGTATTAGATGCTGATAAGAAAGTAGTTAAAGAGTTATTTCTGGATTTACAGCGTGAGTATGCGATGATGGGGCGCGGAATCAGGATTAGAGAGGTGGATGGCGCTTTTCAGTTCGTAACGCATGCTGAAAACGAGATTTTCATCGAGAAGCTCTGCACTCCAGTCAAGGTCAAGAAGCTATCGCAGGCAGCACTCGAAGTGTTAGCTATCATAGCTTACAGACAACCTGTTACTAAAGGTGAAATCGATTCAATTAGAGGTATCAAGAGCGAGAGAGTCATTGATGGACTCATGAGTAAGGATTTGGTCGATGTTGCTGGAAGGTCAGAAGGCGTTGGCCGTCCGCTGTTATACAAGACGACGGGTGAGTTCCTTAAGAAATTTGGATTTGCATCAATAAAAGACCTGCCTGATATAACAGAGTTCGACGATATCGAGGAATACGATGAGGAAACTCCTCATGAGCAGTTATCAATCAATTTTGAAGGAGATACGGATAGTGAGGATAAATAAATATATCGCTTCCTCTGGTGTAACTAGCAGGCGAAAGGCTGATCAGCTCATATTAGACGGTAAGGTAGCTGTCAATGGTGCTGTAATGAAAGAGCCAGGATATGATGTGAAGCCAGATGATGAGGTTCTATGTGAGGGCAGAAAGATATCGCCTGAGACTAGTAAGACTTATATACTGCTCAACAAGCCAGTAGGATACGTGACCACTACCTCAGATGATAAGAATAGACCGACAGTTCTCGACTTAATTCAGGATGAGGACAGGAGAATTTTTCCTGTGGGAAGACTTGATTATAACACTTCTGGTCTTCTTATTCTTACCAATGATGGAGATGTTGCAAACAAGCTCATGCATCCGTCTAAGGAGCTCGATAAGACTTACCGTGCGGTAGTGTCTGGCATACTTACACGTGGCAAGATTGCAAGACTTGAAAAAGGCATCGACATAGGTGGTTTTAGAACTTCACCTGCCAAGGTAGATGTTATAAAGCACAATAGAAACTCAACAGTAGTTGATATCACTATTCATGAAGGCAAGAACCATCAGGTTCGACGCATGTTCAAGGCTATCGATGCACCGGTTCAGGAGCTAGAGAGAATCAAGATTGGTAATCTAGTAATCGGAAGGCTGGCAGTTGGAGGCTATAGGAAGCTTGGTCCTGCAGAAGTTGAGTATTTGAAGTCCATATAGTTTGGCTTATCCGAACTAGAAATGTATAACGCAGATGTAAACTGAAAGAATCTTCAGTGATTCAATCAGAGTCATCTGCGTTTTGTATTGCTTTATAAGAATTGTTCTAGTTTAGAGCGGGAACCGAAATCAAATCTAGTCTGGCATCATGCTTTCGCCACGACTTGACTCTATGTATGTCTTGATGATCTTTACTGCACCATCTATACCCGCACGGCTGGTATTGATGAGCAAATCGTACGAATCTCTGTCTCCCCACTTTGTATCAGTGTAGTATTCGTAGTATCTACGGCGCTGCTTGTCCATCTGCTTAACTATTTTCTCCATCTGAGCAGGAGTCATATTCTTCGCATCCTGACCAGATAGGAGAGCGAGTTTGCGCTTTACTCTATCCTCTAGTGGAGCAAATAGGAAAATGCTGACATGAGACTGGTCTCTAAGTATGTAATCTGCACCACGACCGACTATAACACAGCTATCCTCGGCAGCGATTTCCCTGATAATCTTGTATTCCTCTGCCTGAATCTTATCGAATGGAGATGGCTGATACAGCTCAATTCCTGAAAAGAGTGCACTAGCTGCAAAATCAGGAGCCTTCTCCTCGTTGTTCTTAACGTAATCCTCGTGGAATCCAGTCTTCTGAACTGCCATGCTGATGAATTCGTTATCATAGAATTTTATTCCGAGCTCAGTCGCAAGTCTCTTACCAACCTCGTGACCTCCGCTACCAAATTCTCTTCCGATTGTTACTATGACTTTATTTGACATAACACCGCCTCCTTAAGCTGATTATAACACAATATAATGTGAATATATCAAGCTATAAATTCTGTTTTATAACTTCCACGAATGACTCAAGACCATATCTACTATCAAATTGTGCTCTCGCATTATCATCGCGTCCACCACCTTTTCCGCCAAAGTTCTTAGCGTGTTCTTTTACGAGGGTGCCGCAGGGATAGTTCCCATCGGAAACGAGCATGAGCGTATGGGAAGGGGAATTTGCAAGAGCTAGTAGTGGCTTTTCCCCGTCAATCATCTCGAGTGCCTTAAAACCAAGCTTCTGAAGATCATTAGGAGATATATTGTCATACTCTTTATATATGAACTTCATTCCCACTTCGTGACTACGTGCAATCGCTTCTGCTTCGAAATTACGAACATATTCAGCAAGACTTGCGCGCTTTGCCTTTAACTCGGCTTCTTCTTTGTCCTTCTTAGCAATGGCGTGCATTAGATTCTCTGGTTTTGATGAGAATTTCTCTGCTACTTCGGTAAGAATCTTATGCGACTCGCGGTAGTGAAGCAGTGCGTTTCGGCCACAGTCAAAGTAGATTCTGGTCATCCCCTTGTTAGGCTCAGCCTTAAACATTTTTATTACCCCAACTTCTCCACTAAAGGAAGGGTAGGTGCCGCAGCATGCGCAGCAGTCGAATGGGTCATCAGGATTACCAACCGTAACGATAACAACGTTGCCATCTACCTTTTCGTTAACTGCTTTTCTAAGTGGCATGTAATTAGCCGACTCAACTGAGTCAAAATGATGAGCTTGAATAGGGAGGTTTTTCCACACCGCTTCATTAGCGAGAAGCTCAGATTCTGAGAGCATTTCTTCGGTCATGAGCTCGCCTCCGAGATCAATATCTATGGTTATATAATTTTTCCCCATGTGGAAACCTTTGTTGGCTCCTTTATATAGTTTGTAGATCGCTCCACTAAGGATGTGCTCGCCATAGTGTCTCTGCATATTTGTGAAACGGAATGTCCAGTCTAGTTCTAATGTGACCTTGTCGCCGACTGTAAATGGTACTTTATCATTTGTGTAGTGGGCGACCGCATCACCCGAATCATGAGTATCAAAAATTGTTACTATTTTGCTGTTATCATCTGATAGATGGATGGTTCCTCTGTCACCAGGTTGCCCACCACCCTCAGCGAAAAAAATGGTTCTATCTGTTATAATTTCAGTCCTCTCCTTGGAAATAACTATATCAGTTATCGTCGCCTCGAGTGTTTTTAAGTATTGATCATTGTGGAAAACTTTTTCAGTAGTCATATTTCCTCCTTGCTAAATTGTTCTTCTATAAATCGAACAAAAATGTATAAAAACATTTTTTAAAACTGTTGATAACTTCTCTTGACAGATCAGATTGGAATCGCCAAGCCCTATAAAATGCGCATTTTTGTTTATCGACTTATCCACTTCTGGGTGTTGAAAAGATTGTATACGATTTTTGGTTTTTATGTGGATAATTCTTGATGTGTGCATTTTATTGGGATTCAAGCGATGTGGATAACTCGCGCTAATTTTGATAGCAAAAAAAGAACAAACATTGACAGATAAAATTAGTCGTTATTTTCCGGGCTGTAAATCATCTCGCTAAATTTTGCACCAGGCATCTCTGAGAAGCTCTTAAATACCTGAGTCTCTAGCTTGTATCTGCCTTTCAACTCGAGTTTGCTAGCATTCATGCTTCTACTTATATCGGCCTCCATATTGGTTATCTTGATGATGTCATGGCTCATGACCACGAGCTCATTATTAGGTGTCAATAGATATGCACCATACATGTCGTGATTCATATAGTAGTTTGATGAATCCACATGATAATTATCCTTATTGTATAGGATATATGTGATTCCGTTAGGGGCTGGCGACATGGTGGCGTCTGCCCCGAAGACGGAATCGTCCAGATCGAACGATTCTGCAGGCACTGTTAATTCGTATAGTGTTATATACTCGGCCTGCTGGAGCTGAAGCGCTGCCTCGTAGCTTGAGATATTCATTAGGGTCGTCACTTCGAACTCCAAGATGCGGCGTGTTCGTGTGAGGCTACGTGGTGATAGCGTTATCAACGCTTCTCCATAGATATATGAATTGGAAAGCGCTGTGAATTTACACTTGTACACTGTCGCTTCTCCGTTAGGAGTAGCGGCAGTGGTCGCTTTTGATATTTTATTTCTGACTAGCTCAGCGAGACCAATTTCCTTAAACCTACTTCGCTTCATCTCGCTAATGCTTATATCTCCGAGGAATGAAGCACCGTGATAATCTTTATCTAGCATCCTCATGAGGAAGTAGTTGATAAGTTCAAACGAGGTGAGAGGGGATTTGCATACTAACTGCTGCCCTTCCTTGCTCTTCTCTTCAAAGCTATCACCCTCATAGAGCAGCTTACTAGAGGCCTCCTTCATAAGTCTTAGCCTCATCAATGTTTCTTTGCGAAAAGCCTGAATAAATGGTTCGTGGCCTTCATAATATTTTTCGTTCGTCGCTATAACCTCATCAATTAGCTGCACAAGTGTAAAGAATGGGATCCTAACTTCGCTGCCTCCAAGACCACCTGATATACGTTTCCATTCTGACCTAACTTCACGACCACCTTCGGGGTTATTAGCATTTGAGAATATCTCACGGTAATCATCCACGCCGTATTCTGAGAAATCGAGATGAATAAGCTGGAAGAGTTTATCTCTACTTCCATCTTTTGCAGTCCATGAGACCTTCATCGCTACGACACCCATAAGACGAGTGTCGGTAGCTATACACGAGTCAAAACGATAGTCTTTAAAATGATTATATTTATTGGAAAGTTTACCTTCCACAACTCTTAGCTTGGGCATATTAATTCTCCTTGTCAGTCCATAACACTATAATTATACCAAAACTAAGTCGCAATCTCGCTCGCGATAGCATTTTTCTCAAAAAACCATGATATGTAACATATGCAACTTGACACTAACAGATTTACATATATAATACTTTTACAATCCTTATTAAGAGCGAGTGAGGGAATGGGCCCGATGAACTCGCGGCAGCATCGCATATTGCGGTTGTGCCAAGTCCCACAGGTAAAGCCTGAAAGATGAGGAGACATATTCATAGATGAAAATTGTCTCTTCATGCATGTGGCTCATGCTGAAGAGTTTTTTATTTGAAGAAGGGCAGTAATGCTCAATGGAGGTTTTTAATGAAGAAATTGTTTACATCAGAATCGGTTACAGAAGGTCATCCTGATAAAGTTTGCGATCAAATATCTGATGCGATTCTTGATGCCATACTTGCCGAAGATCCTCATGCTCATGTAGCATGCGAGACAGCAACTAAGACAGGATTTGTAATCGTATTTGGTGAGATTTCAACTACCTGCACTGTAGATATCGAGGGAATTGTTAGAGGTGTTGTTAAGAGCATAGGATATGATTGCAGTGAAGTTTGCTTTGACGGTAACACTTGCGCAGTTCTCGTCAGCATCGAGGAACAGTCGCCTGATATCGCCATGGGTGTAAACGAATCCTTTGAGGTTAAGGAAGGAAAGGAAGCTGACGATGATGCTATGACTGGTGCAGGAGATCAAGGAATGATGTTCGGATTCGCTTGTGATGAGACGGAAGAGCTCATGCCAATGCCTATTTCTCTCGCGCATCAACTAGCAAGAAGGCTTGCTGAAGTAAGAAAAGATGGTACAGTAAGCTACTTAAGACCTGATGGTAAGACGCAGGTTACAGTTGAATATGATGATGACAAGGTTGTAAGAGTTGACACTGTAGTAATTTCTACTCAGCACGATCCAGATGCAACTCTCGAACAGATTAGACGCGATATGATTGAGCATGTAATTAAACCTATTATCCCTGCCGAGCTAATCGACGATGAAACTAAACTATTCGTTAACCCTACTGGCAGATTCGTAATCGGTGGTCCAAAGGGTGACTCTGGTTTGACAGGACGTAAGATCATCGTTGATACTTACGGTGGATATGCTAGCCATGGTGGTGGTGCATTCTCAGGTAAAGATCCAACGAAGGTTGATAGAAGTGGTGCATATATGGCTAGATATATTGCAAAAAATATCGTCGCTGCTGGACTTGCTCGTAAATGCGAGATTGAATTAGCTTATGCTATCGGCGTCGCAGAGCCGGTTTCCGTGTATGTAAACACCTATGGGACTGCAAACCTCAAAGATGAAGATATCGCCAAGCTAGTGAGAGAGAACTTCGATATGAGACCAGCTGCTATCATCAAGCAGCTCGACCTTCTTAAGCCAATCTATAGAGCACTGGCAGCCTACGGACACTTCGGCAGAGATGCGCTCGGCGTTAGATGGGAAGACACAGATAAGGCTGAGCAGCTAAAGGCTGCAGCGGAGAAGTTCGCATAGGATAAAGCGAATACATAAAGTTAATAACACAAGAATAATGGGCTAATACAATCATCTAGGCATGTTTGTATTAGCCCATTATGATATAATTATATGATTTTATATATGCAAGAAGGTGTATTTATGTCGCAAAAGCACATGAGGGAAAAGGGTACATTTCATAGCCCTCAGATTCCCAAAACTCTAAGAAGTGACATTTTAATAATCGGTGGCGGTCCATCAGGTATGGCAGCAGCTATAAGTGCCAAGCGAAACAATTCTAAGCTTGATGTGGTTTTGATTGAAAAAAATGAAATCATGGGCCGTAAGCTTCGTGCGACTGGTAATGGAAGATGCAATATAACTAATGTTAATGCGGAAGGTTTTAGTGAAGTTACTAGTTTTTTGAGTTCTCTAGGCATAGTGACTAAAACTAATGACAATGGATTTCTCTACCCTGTATCTGAGTCTGCTGCTGATGTTTCAGAACTGCTTGAGTTAAGGCTAAAGCAGCTCGGTGTAAAGGTATATACCGGGGTTACTGCACTGGAAGTATCGTATGATTCTGACAAGACTGAATTCGTAACGTCGGTTTCCATGGGGGAAGCAAGCAGCCAAGGTAGATCGGCTAATGCCCTTAAGTGTACCGTGTATTCGTCAGCCCTTGTAGTAGCGGTCGGCGGCAAGTCCGCACCTGTATACGGTTCAATTGGAGACGGATACAGATGGCTTAGGAAGCTTGGCCACACAGTAACTAGACTCGTGCCTTCACTTGCACCGATAGAGTGTGGAGATACGGATTTATCAAAACTATCGGGTGTAAGAGTGCATGCGGAAGCGAAGCTCTTTAAGAATGGCGAAGAAATACATAGAGAATGTGGAGAAGTTCAATTCACTAAGTTTGGACTCTCAGGTATATGCGTATTTAATCTATCTAAGGTGATGAAGTTTGAACCAGGTGATACTTTTTCTAACTTCGAAATCGAACTCGATTTATGTAGAGATGTAGAGTTAGGAGCGGTTTTAAATCGTGCGGCCGAGAGAGTTTCTAATACAAATAATGAATTTTTAGAGAGCGAGAAGCTTGTGGATGTGTTTAAGACTGTCTACAAGGAAGGTGTAGCACTTGAAATAATTAAGCAGGCAGGTTTTAAAGCAGATGAAGACTCTCTAGTCTTATCATCAGAAGAAGCTAGAGATAAGTTGGTAGCCAGTGCGAGTGCTCTTAAGTTTCAGCCGACCGGTCAGAAGGGGTGGAAGGAAGCGCAGTGTACTTCCGGTGGAGTTATAACTTCGGAAGTTGATAAATCATCATTTGAATCAAAGCTAGTAAGGAACCTATATATAGTTGGTGAGATTTTAGACTACGATGGTTTTTGCGGCGGATATAATCTAAATCATGCGTTTCTATCAGGGAAGCGTGCAGGGGCATCAGTGTCAGAACACATGAATACTCAGGCGTGAGTAGGGCTCTGAAAAGGATAAAGTATAAGGATGAAGTACAAAGTATGGAAACGAGAATTGTAGATAAAGTGTGGCGCGGCGGAGAGACGCCTGGTAAATATTCATACAGGATAAGCGAAGTTAAGCTTCCTGTGGGACGTGAAATGACCGATTTACCGGACAAAATATCTAAGCAGCTATCTTTAAAAGCTTCGGACATCATGACTTGGCAGGTTGCTCGTGAGTCGATAGATGCAAGGGACAAGTCAAATATATTCATGGTATATACCGTAGATTTTACGTCAGGAGTACAGGTATCACCTAGAATTGCAAAAAAGCATAAGTGTAATGTGCATAAGCAAATTGAAAAATTGGCCCCGATGCCTGGAAGTGAGAAGCTTATAGGTCGTCCAATTATCGTAGGATTTGGTCCGTGCGGTATATTTGCTGCCCTAGAGCTTGCTAGGAATGGTTATAGACCGATAGTCATAGAGCGTGGCAAATGTATGTCTGAACGTGTTAAGGACGTAGAGGCATTTAAAAGCGAGGGCGTTCTAAACGAAGATTCCAATATTCTGTTCGGAGAAGGTGGAGCCGGTACATTTTCAGATGGAAAGCTAACCAGTGGTATCAAAGATCCTAATATCAAGTTCGTAATGGAGACTTTTGCTGACGCTGGTGCAGGAGAAGAGATTATATATAAGCATAAGCCACACATAGGTACAGACGTGCTGAGAGCAGTTATAGTAAGGCTTAGAGAACAGATAATTGCCCTCGGTGGTGAAGTTAGGTTTGGATCAAAGCTCAGCGATATATCGATTTCAAATGGCGAACTCGAGTCTGTTACCATCACTTCTCCAGACGGAGGAACGGAAGTACTTGCGACTAATGCAATGATCTTGGCAACTGGTCACAGCGCAAGAGATACATATGAGCTTATCAAAGAATCGAATCTTGAGATGGAGCAGAAACCACTTTCTATAGGAGTTAGAATGGAGCATCCACAGGAGCTAATCGATAGAGCACAGTACGGATCAGAGGATAGGCTTCCTCCAGCGGAATACAAGGTTTCGTACAAAGCGAGCAATGGTAGAGGTGTATATTCTTTTTGCATGTGCCCTGGTGGAGAGGTTGTAACTTGCTCTACACATAGCGGAGAAGTCTGCGTTAATGGCATGAGCAACAGAAGGAGAGATAGCGGGACTGCTAACAGTGGTATTCTCTGCGATGTGAGAGTGAGCGATTTTGAATCCGATGATGTGCTAGCAGGCATCAGATTCCAGCAGAAATACGAAAGGCTCGCTTTTGAAAACGGTGGTGGAAACTACAAACCTCCAACATGTACTATGGGTGAGTTCCTCTCTGGAAAAGCAGATAAGGTCATTGCATCTCTTCCAAACTTTGCGTATGAGGCGATTAGAGAGGCGGTTCCGAATTTCGCTAAGAAGATTCATGGATATGATAGCCCAGATGCAGTGATCAAAGCTGTTGAAACTAGAAGCTCTGCACCTCTAAGAGTTATTAGAGATAGAGAGACGGGCGAAAGCACAACAATCTCCGGCATCTATCCTGCAGGTGAGGGCTGTGGATATGCAGGGGGCATTACATCAGCAGCATGCGACGGCATAAAGCAGGCGGATAAGTTGATAGAGCGGTTTATGGAGCCTCTAATGTGTACAGCAGACGAATTATTTAATCAAATAAAGAAACTTTCCACGAATATAACTGAGGAAAATTATCATGCATACAATATGCAGGGATATGATATTTTGATTAAAATAAAAGAATTAAGAGTTGCACAAGAACAAGCATATAACATACTTTTTAGGTATCACAACAATTTAGCGGACAGTCTAAATAAACAGTGGATTGCAGATATGTTAGATTATATATGTGGATGGTGTGCTCCGGAAAAATACATTTGGGGGAATAGGGGAAAATAATGTCGAGACAAATGATTGAAAATAATAATAGCCATACAGAAATAGGGCGGTTGTGCCCTTGGCTTTCTGTATGGTTATTTAATATATAAGCGTTTTTACAACCCAAAGCAATCCTGAACCGTATATGACCCAACAGGCTGCTTGCTGAGGTAAACTGCACAGTCAACTGCACCGGCAGCAAAGCACTTAAAGCTCTGAGAGTGATGAGTAATCTCAAGTCTCTCACCGAGACCAACAAAATATGTCGTATGGCTGCTTGAGATATCTCCGCCTCTGATGGAGTGAAAAGCAATCTCGCCATGCTCGCGAGGGCACCTTCCTTGTCTGCCATATCTATCCACATCATGGAGTGATTCGCCTCTAGTTTTAGCTACGAGCTCACCGATTTCCTTAGCAGTACCACTAGGAGAGTCAAGTTTAGTGCTGTCGTGCATGTCGAGTATCTCAACGTCCACATCACCAGCCAATTTAGTGGCATCTTCAATTAGTTTATACATAACATTTACAAGTCTAGATGTATTAGCCGCAAGCATTACAGGGATTGTTTTACCAGCTTCTTCAAATGCCTCCCTCTGTTCTAGGCTGAATCCAGTGGTTCCACAGATTAGTGCTTTCTTGTGCTTTTTCGCAGCTTCCAGTGTAATCATTGCCTGATCAACAGTGGCAAAATCTATGATTACATCACAGTCATCTATTAGCTCTTCGATATCCGAAACAACAGGGGCACCTAGCGCTCTGCCGATCATAGCGACCTCTCCAATATCCTTGCCGATGTAATTTCTGTCAGCAGGAGCGACACCACCGACGATAGTGATTTCTTTGCGGTCTGCAGCAATCGCTGTAATCAGGCGGCCCATTTTGCCGCGAGGACCAACAACTAGAAGTTTCATAAAACTACCTCCAATTAACAAAATAATTACTTAATAATAATCGAAATAAAGCCAAGTGCTATCTATCAAGCTCATTTTCGAAGCTTAGTACGAGATTCTTTTCCCTAGGAGTGAGCCTGCGAAGCTTAACCCCAGCCATGCCTAGGATTCGCTTAGATGCTAAGGTGGATTTCTCGTTAGCATACTTGTCGTTTAGATATACGACCTCTTTGATGCCGGACTGAATAATTGCCTTAGCGCATTCGTTACATGGGAAAAGTCCAACGTAGATCGTTGCACCTCTAAGCGACTTGCCTCCTGAATTAAGAATTGCGTTTAATTCAGCATGAACAACGTAAGGGTACTTGGTATCCTCGCCAGTTCTGTCCCACGGTAGATCATCATCCGAGCAACCGACAGGGAATCCGTTGTAACCAGTGGATAGAATCACATTGTTGCTGTCGACAATGCAAGCTCCAACCTGCGTGTTTGGATCCTTGCTTCGCTTAGCTGCAAGAAGGGAAACTCCCATAAAATATTCATCCCATGATATATAATCTTGTCTCTTCATATTACACCCTCGTTAATATAGTATCTATCCTGTATTTTATACTAAGGTTCAAAGCGTATCAACTATTCTATCACCCCTTTGAATCATTGTGCTTAACCATTTTATGCGGTATAATATCAAGAAGTATTGCCTAGAAGGAGACGTATAATGACGAGCAACGGCAAAGTGTTGTCAAATACATATAAATACTTAATTAAAATATTGCTAACTATTGTAATCATGAGTGTGAGTCATGGTCTAGTTTTGACTGACTCTTTCGGTGCAACTAAGGATAATAGCTACGAGATTAACAACTATGATTTTAAGGCAGTTGTAAAAAAGAATCACACCTATGAAGTTACTAAGCAGATAACCGTTAATCTTCCGAATAATCTTTCGGAAATATCTTTCGACGTACCCGCAGGTAACTACATCATTAACGATGTAGATGTTAAGGGTACTGATTTTTCTTTGGCGAAAAATGGCTCGAAGTATAACATTGTAATTAAAGACAAGAAACAGCTGCGGAAGGGAAGTCATACCTTTAAGATTACCTATATTGTGAAGGAGTTTGCTGAAAAGAATAAGAACTATGATTTGTTTTATTTGACTGCGCTATCGCCTGATTGGGAGGTACCCATCCAGAACTACAAGTTCACGTTAGTGCTGCCCAAGGACTTCCCTTGGGATGACCTTCAGTATTATGCTGGCCAGTTTGGTTCTCAGGATGTATCAAACAAGATGTCGTACTCCATAGATGGAAATACCATTACCATGAGTGGTTCGCTTATTCCGTCTGATTTTGGCATCACTTTTAAGGCCGAACTTCCAGATGGATATTGGAAAGATCCTCTAAACAATGAATGGACTGTTGGACTAGGAGGGGTACTATTTATCGCTGCAGCAACACTGTCGCTAATCTTGTGGTTAGCAGGTGGAAGAGATCCGAAGTTTAAGAAAAAGGTTATTTCTAATCCAATCGATGGTATATCAACCGCTGACGTAGCATATGTGTTTAACGGTAAGTTATCAATACGAGATATCGTTCCGCTTATAGTCAGACTGGGAATATCAGGGTGCCTCAAGATAGTTGAGTATGCTCCAAAGAAGTATAAGCTAGTGAAGCTTAGTACACCATCTATTGACGAAGATAGATATATTCGTGCAATTTATGGAGAACTTTTTGAAGATGTTTATGAAGGAAGAGCTGTCGAGATGGAGGACATAGGAGTTAAGCTCAAGAGGATACTTATCGATGTTGAAAGCAGTGTTGCTAGTGGTTATAGCTCTCGCGAGATGAGGGCGAGCACTACAATATCAAAGCTGTTTAGGTATGTAAGTATTGTAGCTATATCTCTTGCAATTGCTACTATTCCTGTTCTTGTGTCGATGTATATGTATGAAGAAGAGATTAAATATGGACTTCCAGCTGGATTGTTCGTGCTTTCAGTATTGATTTTGAATATTATCACGAGAAGATTTGATCTCAGGTACGATATGGATTGGAATCACTTCAAGGTTTCAATTTCCATGTATTCTGCGCTTTACGTAGCTGAGCTCGTGTACGTAGGATATCTCGTGTACAAGTGCAATAAATCGCTAATGATTCCTCTTCTGATAGTAGTTGCTGGTGCATTTGGAGCGATGATGACGTGCCTAATGGCAGCGAGGGCTAGAGAAAATGCTCGTCTTTCAAACAGGATGATGGGGATGCGCAACTTCATCGAAGAGGCACAGCCTAGGGATATTGCAATAATGCAGCAGTCAAACCCTGAATATTTCTACGAGATGTTACCTTATGCTATGCAGTTCTCGCAGTATGAGATATGGGCACAGAAGTTCAGAGGGTTCAAAGTTACAGCGCCAAATTGGTTTGAAATTATCGCCGAAGGACGCACATCTATGGCTAGCGTTTCAAATGGTGATGTCGAGACTTTGACAAGGGAGCTTTATCAATTTGAAAGAACGATAGAAAGCGTTTACAACGTAATTAACCGTAGAAGGAGATTTTTCCTCAGTTCGGGAAGATAAGTATTTTATAGATATAGCCAGTTAGAAGGGATAACGATGGGAGAAAAAAATAAGATAATTAATATCGCGGTAATTGCACACGTTGATGCAGGTAAATCAACACTTGTTGATGCGCTTCTTGCTCAATCTCATGTATTTAGAGACAATGAAGATGTTGTAGAGTGTGTAATGGATAGTGATGCAATCGAGAGGGAGCGTGGAATTACTATATATTCCAAAAACTGCTCTATCATGTACAAGG
The DNA here is from genome assembly GCF_938028775.1 of Mogibacterium diversum. Classification (GTDB taxonomy): domain Bacteria; phylum Bacillota; class Clostridia; order Peptostreptococcales; family Anaerovoracaceae; genus Mogibacterium; species Mogibacterium diversum_A. The sequence continues at coordinate 59,565 of NZ_CALIZG010000008.1, read as the reverse complement.
ATTACAAGATTAATATTGTCGATACACCAGGACACGCCGATTTTAGCTCCGAGGTTGAGCGAATCATGAAGACTGTTGATACAGTAATTCTACTAGTAGACTCTAGTGAAGGGCCTATGCCTCAGACCAGATTCGTGCTCAATAAATCGCTTGAGCAGGGCCTAAATCCGATATTATTTATCAACAAGATAGATAAGAAAGATGCTAGAATAGATGAGGTTGTAGATGAAGTTTATGAACTGTTTATGGATCTTGAGGCTAACGATGAACAGCTAGATTTCCCAATCATGTATGGAATTGCAAGACAGGGAATAGCAGTTAATGACCCTAGTGAAGTTGCTGATATCATGGTGGATAATGGTACAACTAAGATTAAGAAAAGTCCAAAGGGCTTTGGGGATTTCAATATAGAACCGCTGCTTGATAAGATTGTTGAACACTGTGACCCATATCCTGATCTAAGGGATGAGCCACTTCAGCTACAGATTTCTTCACTTGCATATGATGACTATATCGGAAGACTTGGAATAGGTAGAATTACAAGAGGCACACTCAAGGCGGCGCAGCAGGTAGTGGTCATGAAAGATGAAGAAGAGTCGTACAATGCCAAGATAAATCAGGTATTTGTATATAGAGGTCTTCAGAGAATGTCAGTTGACGAGGCTGAGTGCGGAGATATCGTCGTTATATCGGGTATTTCAGAAATCTCGATAGGTGAGACAATCTGTGATCCAGCACATCCTGAATCTCTCGGTAATATCAGTATCGAAGAGCCGACCTTGTCGATGAACTTCATGGTTAACTCTTCGCCATTCGCTGGTAAAGTCGGTAAATACGTGACAAGTAGACACATCAAAGAGCGCCTGGAGAAAGAGCTCGAAGTTAACGTTGGACTGGTAGTAGAGCCTACAGACTCTACTGATTCATTTAAGGTTTCGGGTAGAGGAGAATTACATCTATCTATTCTTATAGAGAATATGCGCCGTGAAGGATATGAACTCGCTGTATCTAAGCCTGAGGTTGTAACGAAGCGCGGTGACAATGGGGAGCTGCTTGAACCTGTTGAAGAGGTTGTTGTGAGTGTTCCAGATGAATATTCTGGATCGGTTATCTCTAAGCTCAATATGCGTAAGGGTATGATGAAGCAGATGATGAGCGAAGGCAACGGATATTCGAAGATTGAGTACTCAGTTCCAACTCGTGGACTCATGGGATATAGAAGTGAGTTTATAAATGATACTCATGGTGAAGGTACCATGGTTAGACGCTTTGAGGGATTTGAAACTTGGAAGGGTGAAATACCAGAGCGTACTAACGGTGTTGCTGTAGCACAGGAAGAAGGCAACTGTACGCCATATGCAATATTTAATATTCAGGAGCGTGTGCAGATGTTCGTTGAACCTGGAACTCACGTTTATGAAGGTATGATAGTCGGTATGAACTCTAGAGGCGATGATATGGTAGTAAATCCATGCAAGGCAAAGAGAGTATCTAATATGCGTGCGGCGGGCAGCGATGACACGATTAAGCTAACACCACCGCGAACATTTACCCTGGAGGAGGCACTCGAATTCATCAATGGAGATGAACTCGTAGAGGTAACACCAGAGGATATCAGACTTCGCAAGAAGCTTCTCAAAGAGATTGAGAGGCGCAAAGCTGGTAATAGAAATAAATAGTCATGTTATCACGTTCGAATGTATTTATACTAAGGACATGATTAAAATATTGAGGTAACGAAAGGAGAAATTGGTAACATGAAGATTCTTGTAATCAACCCTGGAGCAACATCCACAAAGATTGCTGTATACGAGAATGATCAGGAGCTTATGCGCGTAGGTATTGACCACGATGCAGCTGAGATGGACAAGTATGCAAACATCGTAGATCAGATGCCATTCCGTCGCGACGTAATAATGAAGACGCTCGATGCTGAAGGCTACAAACTGGAAGATTTTGACGCAATTTGCGGTCGTGGTGGACTATTCAAGCATATCCCATCTGGGACTTATCTCGTTAACGATGCAGTTATCAGAGATATTAAGAACCCACCTTATGGTGAGCATGCGGCTAACCTCGGAGCGTATCTAGCAAAAGAACTAGGTGATAAAGTTGGCATTCCTGCTTTCTTCGTTGATCCTGTTTGCGTAGACGAGCTTGATGATGTTGCTAGATACTCTGGACTAAAGGGTATGGAGAGACAGAGCTTCTTCCATGCGCTTAACCAGAAGTCAGTTGCTAGAAAGGCAGCAAAGGAAATAGGAAAGGCTTATGAAGACCTCAACCTAGTTGTAGTTCACCTCGGAGGTGGAGTATCTGTTGCAGCTCACAAGAAGGGCAGAGTTGTAGATGTATACAACGTAAAGGACGATGGTTCTATGGGTATGGATAGAGGTGGTGCTCTTCCTGCAAATGCTCTCGTTAACCTATGCTTCTCTGGAAAGACTAAGGCTGAAGTAAAGAAAATCATCGGTCATGAGGCGGGTGTATTCTCATACACAGGAACTAAGGATTTCCGTACAGTAGAGAACAAGGCATTTGACGAAGGAGATAAGGAATGCTTAGGTGCATTCAGAGCTATTGCTTACCAGCTATCTAAGGATATCGGCGCTATGTCTGCTGTTCTTCACTTCGATGTAGATGCAATTGTGTACACCGGTGGAATGGCTTATAGTGATAGATTCTGTGAGGAAATCACTTCATACGTAGGTAAGGTTGCTCCAGTTCTAAGATTCCCTGGCGAGGAAGAGATGAAGTCTCTTGCTGATGGTGCACTCAGAGCTCTCGAGACAAAGGAGTACAAGATTTACGAATAGTAAACTTTTGAATCGATTTCGAAGTTAAATAAAAAAAGCGGACGGCAGCGCCGTCCGCTTTGTCATTATGCTTATGATTGCAATAATGATTAGATTATTAATTATGCTTATGATTGCAGCTTTGATTTCATTATATCTAAGATAGTCTCTTCTGTTTTGACCATGCCGGGTGAGGCGATTAATCCCATATTACGCATAGTTTCTTCAGGAGTTGAACCATTGATGCCGTGTAGGTTTTCTATGCATATACCAGACATTGCAAAGTCTTTTGAACGAAAAGCCGTATCTACAGCTGAGACACCCTTCATAACACATCCATGGTTTCCTCCGTCACAAATCATCCCAGTGATGCTACTCGCCATGTTGTTAAGGCATCTAGATATCGCTTCAGTATCACCACCGTCAAGGTATACAAGCGCAGAAGCCATGCCACTTCCAGCAGCGATAGCGCATCCGCAAAATGCAGATAGCTTCCCAGAATATTCTTTTATATATGTACAGACTAGATAGCTGAGAGCGGTTGCTCGGATAAGTTTCTCCTCTTCGATATTATGGATTTTACAGTAGCCATATAGAGGAAGTGTAGCTATGATTCCATGTGCACCAGATCCAGTAATGCTCATCGCTGGAGCATCAAGTCCTAGCACTCTCGCCTCAATCGCAGCATTGCATAATAAACTTGCTGTATCGACAGCGTTATCACTGATAGTTTTATTTCCGTTATTTTTATATAGCGATTTTGCAAAAGTCGTGCGGTCACTCGCCATGGCCAAATCATAAAGATTGAGATTAACTGTGTAAGCCTCCTTAATAAACACTATGTCTTCAAATGAGACTTCGTTAACTAGGTTGACAAAATCTTGAAGAGTGTACTTGTGAATTATCGGTGGTTCAGCAGATTCAGACTGTTCATAAGCAGGTAAATCATTGCCCTCTACAATTTTGCCGTTGTGCTTTATGCACGTAATATTGGTATGGCTATCCCAAATAATTACCTCGGCGTATTCATCGCCGCAGCGGGCAACTACTTCGATGTGTATACAGCTACTAATTTCCGATAAAACAACTTTAATACGGTCGTCGGCAATCATCTTCTCAGCGGCTTTATTATCAGCAGGAGTGACTGACGAAAGACACTCGAGCCCCATAGAAGGGTCGGCTGCGATTGCACCTAGTGCGGCAGCATATAGGTTACCTACGTGAGGACTGCTCGGAATACCACAGGTAAAAGCATTCTTGTATATACCGCTATTAAGTCTAAGCTCGATGCTCTCTACCTCGCCGCTAAGGTACGAACAAGCCGTGGAAACAGCAAAAGCTATAGCACCTGGTTCAGTTACACCTAGTGCAGGCTTCATATCAGATTTTATTAGTTCTATAAGCTCGTGCATTTGATACTCCTTTCTGTGTATTTACATAATACCATACACGTGAATATAATAACGGCTTGCGTTTAGATTCCGTTTGTGTTAATCTAGTTAGGCATGATTTGAATATGATTGCGTTAGCCGCGTGTGGAGGATTGACCGAGTGGCTAAGGAGCCTGATTGGAAATCAGGTAAGGCGTAACAGCCCCGTGGGTTCGAGTCCCATGTCCTCCGCCAAAAGAACCTTGCAATTTCAGCGGTTGCAAGGTTCTTTTTATTTATTACGTGACTTTTTCGTGACTATTTTTGATGTTTTTAAACAAACTATTATTGTATAAATCTAGGAGATAAGTCACTGGCATTTATATCGTCCATATTGTAAAATATTCGTCTTCTACAAGCATTATATCCGTCAATGGTATAGGAGTTATTCTTAATTATATTGTCCCATACAGCCAATATAAGGCTATGTGCGGTTTATTTGCTAGAACCATTTGATAGTATTTCTTATTCCCATGATTGGACCATTTTCACGGCTTCTTTTTTCTTTGTTGTGTTAAAAGTTTCGTGTTTTTTTCACTTCCCATTTATTGTTTGAGAGAGCTTAACACGAAACTTGTTTTTACTGACTTGTTCTATATACATGATATGTGCACCTATCTAGCCTTTATAAACTCGCCATAACGTATCATATCATTTAACTGTTCATCGTCCATGTCTTTTAATACCATTAACATTTCATAGAACAATTCTTTACTTGTAATTGTTGCCTTTATATCTTTAGTTACGGTCGTTTCATTTTGTGAACATGGGGCAGAATAGTAGTTATTAGTTGTTGTGTATGTATTGTTTGATTCGCTTGAATCAAAACCTATGCTATTAGATATAGTACCGCTGTTGTTTCTCATATCCATATCAACATTATTTTTATCTTCCCACCCCATAAGGCATGAGGGGGATACATTGAGTGCGTCTGCCAATAGTTGCACCTTATTAAGCGTTAGTTTTGAACTATTTTCTATTCTTGAAATCGAAGATTTATCAGAATAACCAAGCCTGCGTGCTAGCTCATCTTGTGTAATGTTTAATTCAATTCTACGACTTTTAATTCTTTCACCAATTTTCATGCCCCCCTTTTTACAGTACAGTAATTTATCTATATTACCAATATTGTCAGATGCAATACCGCTGTTATTTTTCATATCCATATAAACATTGTTTTCATCTTCCCAACCAATAAGGTATGAGGGCGATACATTAAGTGCGTCTGCCAAACTTGCAATCTTGTCGCGTCTCATGTTAGCTATTTGACCTGTTTCCCATTTTCTGACCGTACTTTTTCCCACACCCACTCTTGAGCCTAATTCCTCAAGTGTCATTCCTTGTCTCATGCGTAAAAACTTTATTTTTTCGCCAATTTCCATAATGAAGTGCACTCCTTCTTTTAAATTAGCTTTAACGTGGTTGAATAATACCAGTATTAAGGCATAAAAGCAACAATGAAGGGACGAGAAACCATGGGCTCCCGTGAGGTTCGATTATGACCTAGCCCGACAATTGCCGAACGAAGTGAAGGCAGAGGCGAGGCAGGTCAAATACAGAGGCGGTCAGTGAGATTAAGCGAAGCGAAAGACGAACTGCAGCCGCCATAGTAGTCCCATGTATATTGAGTTATATGATATAATACAGAAAAATTTTATTTAAGTATGAAAGAAATCGAATTAACTAAATCAACTTCAAATGGTATCAAACGAATTCCTAGTTTAAAAGATGCTCTAGGAAATCATTAATACAATTGAATTTGTATTCTATTCAATTTAAAGGAGAAAACATGTTTACTTTTAACCATTTTAACTTCAACGTTTTAGATTTAGATCGTAGCCTTGAGTTTTACGATAAGGCGCTTGGACTAAAGCCAGTTAGAGAAAACCATGGCGACAACTTTACTTTAGTTTATCTTGGTGACGGTAAAACCGATTTTCAGCTGGAACTCACGTATTTACACGACCGCAAGGAGCCATATGAACTAGGAGAACTCGAGTATCATCTTGCAATGACTACTGATGATATCGAAGCTTCTGTTAAACTTCATGAGGAGTTAGATTGCATTGTCTTTGTTAATGAGGGGATGGGAATATATTTTATCGAAGATCCAGACGGATATTGGATTGAGATTATACCGGCAAAATAATGATTTAAAATGATGCTAAGTTGTTGTTTATCTATAACTTTCAACCTCTTTTGTAAAGTCGGTCGACTTATATTGAGACATTTAAGTAAATCTCTTACTTTTTGATTTAGGGTTATCGAGCAAATCACCTCTCTAATTTAAAAATAGTACAGATATATAACACGTCATTAAAAAATATAAGCTTATTTTTTAATGAAAATAATAAATTTAATTATATACTTAAAAAATACTCTATAAATTCAAATAGCTTTTAACCTCCTTGCACATAATAAAAACAATTCACATCGAACTCCCATCTATACGATATAATCATGCCAAAGGTTAATAGGGTGGGGATATGAAGTACACAATCGGAGAAGTAGCTAATTTCTTGCACTTATCCAGAGATATGATTCGCTACTATGAGAAAAGAGGCGTGATTGTCTCGGAGCGCAATGAAAGCAACAATTACCGCACCTATGACAATATGGCGGTTTTTGAGCTACTTGATACAATTCAGCACAAAAATCTTAATCTGAGCATTAGAGAAATCGAGGCGATGCGGCAGGGTGATTATGAACACAATATGTCGTGTTATCTGGATAGATATTATAATGAACTTAAGGGTGAATTAAGCTTTGGCACCACGCTTTTAAAACGCATAGAAGAACTCAAAGCTAGATATGAAGCGAGCAATCAAAGCATAGGTAGTTATTGGACAAAGAGTATGCCTGGTCGCTACAGGTACCACGTTGTGGATAGTATTGGTGGGGAATTTGGGCCCATAGAACTTGATTCATCCACCAGTGATGTATTGTTCTCAGATTGCGTAAATCCATTTGTGGATTATGGATTTAATTCAATCGACGATAAACAGTCGTGGTATGCAGATATATCAAAAAACTATATAGATGAGCTATCTATAGATTTGCCTCATGGATGCGAGTATGAGCCAGAGGGAATGTACCTGTGTTCACTTGAAAATATTGGATGTGTTAAAAAGTTTGATATGTCGGCAATCGATAGGTTCCGCAAGAACGCCTATGATCGCTACGGTGAAAAGATTGCAATAAATCCGGTAAGAGGTATTATTGCAAGCAGATTTAAAAGAGCAGGAGAACTCCACGTGGTAATAGAGCTTCAGACAAAGATAGGCTAGATAAAAACAGATTGTAGTGATATGGAAAACCTTGGTGTAATCCAAGGTTTTTCAATATCCAAATATTTTATTTATCATATCCAAATGTTTATTTGAATATGACGTTTCAAAACTGCAAAAAATATAATTTTTTTTGCGATAAGTAGCATAAAAAATACAAATAATCACTTGACACTAGAATAATTCCATACCATAGAATTAATTTACATAAAATAGGTAGAGTAATAGCGATATCCATTAGAATATTGCAGCTAGGACATCGCTTCAAAGGCATGCGCCCCAAACTGATGGGTGCTGGCCACATACTAACACAGGTCGAAATATTCCTAACTCCATATTTCGCACATGCAAAAAGGTCTGATTCCTAGAATCAGGCCTTTAGCATTTTATTTTCTTGAATTAAAGATGACATGTTTTAGATAACTATGCACCATGCATTTATATATTGTTAAAATACAGTGCTAGAAAATAATTTATATTCCCAATTTCATTCTAATTATCCCCAGTATTAGTAGGTGTACAGGATAGAATAAATAGTTCAAAAGCTTATACTGCTTTCCGCGTTCTCCGTTATAAGTGAGAACGAATCCATATCCAAGTAGTGCCCATGGTTCCTTGATCATCGAAACAAAACAGAATGGAATTGCCAGTAACTCTCTCCCGTGGAATAAATAGAAAAAGTATGCAATCAGGATTCCGTGGTAGTCATAGTCGACACTGAAGTACAAGGAGAGAGCGATGCCTGCTAGGATGACGAAAAGAGATGCGAGGTACCAAAAAGCCATATGTATAGACTTCATCTTTTCCTTAAGTATATCTATAATCCAGATTGTTATAAGCATGAGTGCAAGCGTAAACATCACGTTGCTCCAATTCTTTTCGTAGAATTCTGCGCTTGTAAACATGTCGAAGGGCACCTCAGAAATAGCTCCGAACAATAGGAGTGTTCCGAGGTATCGCCATTTATTTCGTGTTTTGAAATAACCCTCTACAAGTAGAAAGGCAAATATAGGGAAGGCAATTCTACCTAGTATATCAAATACATCGCTTAAGACATTCAGTTTTCCTCCCGTAAGATTCGGGTATATAAGAGCTTTGTTTGTATGATCTATCAGCATTGAAATAAATGCTATATACTTGAGCTGTGCACCAGACAAGACTTTCAGTTTTTGTAGTTTTGAACTGTCCATTATTAATTCTCCTAATCTCGTAATGAGTACATTTATTATCTGTAAATATAGCATTTAAAAACCGTTCTTCATAGTAGGTTGTGTGCAATTTAATAAATACTTAATAATGGGATATCCTGATACTAATTATTGAAAAATAAAAAATAATAACTGGCGATATAAAAAAGGCTTATAATCCTAGAAGTGCTGTAAAATACGCATTTATGAGATTGAATTTATGCATGGCCAGGTGTAAAATCCTCTAAAGTGAACTGATATAATTATTTTAAGAGTGCATTAGTGCTAGTAAAATGATTTATCGCATGCAACACGAATTTTGATACTTAAAGAGTAGGTGGAGAGTAGATATGGAAATTATTAAGGAATTACCGGAGGTATTTGAGGAGTTCTCGGAACAGAGAAGGAACTCATTCTTAAGCGTTAAAGAAATCAAGGAGTCGGGTACACCGGTTATAGGTGCATACTGCACATATTTTCCGCAGGAAGTTGCTATGGCAGCAGGGGCAGCGCCTATAGGTCTATGTTCTATGTCGGATGAAGCTATTCCTGATGCCGAAAAAGATTTGCCTGCAAACCTATGTCCGCTAATTAAGGCGAGCTATGGATTTGCAAAATCTGATAAGTGTCCTTATTTCCATTTTTCCGACGTAGTTGTAGGTGAAACGACTTGCGATGGTAAGAAGAAAATGTATGAGCTCATGTCTGATTTTAAGGAACTTTACCTAATGAATCTTCCTAATAGTCAGGACGAAGAAGGTAGGAAACTGTGGCGTGCAGAAGTAGTTAAGTTTATCAAGTATTTGGAAGAAAAGTTTGGTGTTGAAATTACAGAAGATAAGCTTCGAGATGCTGCAAGGCTCAAGAATAGGGAGAGAGATGCACAGAGAAAGATCTCTGAAGTGATGATACATGATCCAGCACCTATTACAGGAGAAAATCTATTCAATGCTGTATATGGCAGCACCTTTAAATTCGATAAAGAAGAACTTATCGGATCACTTAATGCCCTGACTAATCGAATAGAAGATGAATACAATCATGGCAATATGTTAGATAAGCGTTCTAGAATTTTAATAACAGGATGTCCGATGGGTAGTGGAACTATGAAGGTCGTGAATGCCATAGAAAATAATGGTGGCGTTGTTGTATGTTACGAGAATTGTTCTGGGTACAAGAATTTTGATAGACTTGTGGATGCAGAGGCTGATGATATAATAGGAGCGATAGCAGATAGATATCTTAAGATTGGATGTTCAGTGATGACGCCAAATGAGAATAGGTATGAACTGCTAGGGAGACTAATCGATCAGTATAATGTAGACGGAGTTATTGATATGTCACTTACTGCCTGTCTGACATATAATATTGAATCTAAATCGATAGGAAAATTCGTAACAGAGGAGAAGGGGATTCCGTACCTTAGCGTAGAAACGGATTATTCTAAGGCAGATGTAGGGCAGCTTAATACCAGAATTACTGCTTTTCTTGAGATGCTATAAAAGTATTTAGCTATCTCGGAAGCTGGTTTGAATTAGCATCATGCTTTCTGTAAGAATTTTAGTAAGAAGGTATATTGGAAACTAGATACGATAATAAGAATAAGAATAAAAGAAAAAGAATTTACATATGGATGACTATTGCAATCGTTGTGGTTGCAATAGTTTCTTTAATGTGGTTTTTTATCTCTGATAGAGGAACTGGAGAGTGCCGTAGCAGAAGCAAAGATATCTATAATAGCAAAAGTGTATATGTATACAACTTGACTGACGGCAAAGTAGAGATTGACGTTAACGGCAATAAGAAGCTGCCTATAGCATCGCTGACTAAGCTGATGACCTGCCGAAAAGCTCTCATAATTATGCGAAGTAAGGGGCTTGTCCTTGATGATAGCGGGCAAGTGAGTGAAGAAGCGGTTAAAATTGTCAAGCGGCAAAAAGAGTTTATGGTGGGTTATGATGTGGATGAGAGCACCGATTTAAATGATCTCTTCTATGCGATGATTATGCAATCTGATGGCGCGTGTGCAAATTCTATAGCTAGCATGATGGGGGGTAATATAAACCATTTTGTAAGTGAAATGAATGATGAAGCAAGTGTAATAGGGCTTTCTAATACGCATTACGAGACACCGGATGGTGTTTATAAGAGAGGGGAGTACTCGACTGCTTCAGACGTTGCGAAATTACTCAAGGAATCGCTATCGGATAAAGATTATTACAAAATTTTCACTACGCCGACTTATGTATCGACAAAGACTGAGCGTCACCCTGATGGCATAAAACTATCAAATGACGTTATTTCAGCATTTAATAAGCATAAGATTAAAAGTTTTAAGGTTATCGGTGGTAAGTTTGGATATACAAGAGAAGCTGGTAAGAGCATAGCTGTATTAGCGGAAAAGAATGGCAAAAAGTATATAGTCATTACATTGGGCTGCTATAACAAAGGCGGTAATCATGGTCATATGGATGATGTTCTAACAGCGATGAAAAAGATTAATGGGTAATTTTATGATTAATAATTATAAATCTTCACATGTAGAAATGTTTAAAAAGCTAAAAGCGCCTGAAAAAGACGGTTTCTACACATATATATTGCTTTGCGATGATGGTACTTTATACACGGGATGGACGGTAAATCTAGCTAAAAGAATTGATACTCACAATAGTGGAAATGGTGCAAAATACACTAGTATACGTGTCCCTGTAGACTTAGTGTATTACGAGGAGTTTGATAACAGAAACGAAGCGATGAGCAGAGAGTGGCACATAAAAAAGATGACAAGGGAAGCTAAAGTGCAGCTAATTACAAAGCTAGAATCATAGGTAATGCCATTTAAAATGATATACAAATAATAGACACATTATTTGTAGTGTGGTATAATTTTCACATTGATGCATGATTATTAGGGGAATCGTGCATCAACTTTTTGTACTAAAATACTTTTACTTTATACGTTACTACTATGCGGACTTATTATTAGGGAGAAAAAATATGGAAAATGCTATTAACAATATAGTGCTCATGATAAGTGATGTGCTATATAAGCCTTGGATTGTGCCACTGCTACTCCTTGCTGGTGGATTGTACTTTACAATTCGCACCAGATTCATGCAGATAAGCATGTTTAAGGATTCAATTAAAGTTGTATCTGAGAAACCTAAGAGTGAAAACGGTATTTCGTCATTCGGCGCGCTCATGGTTTCCACTGCATCTAGAGTCGGCACCGGTAATATCATCGGTGTTGCTACAGCTATTATCCTTGGCGGTGCCGGTTCGATCTTCTGGATGTGGATTACTGCCATTTTTGGTGGAGCGTCGGCATTTGTTGAGTCTACGCTTGCTCAGATTTACAAGAAGAAAAACAGCGATGGTTCTAGCTACGGCGGACCGGCATACTATATGCGAGATGCGATTAGGTTCAAAGGCCTCGGAAAGGCGCTCGGAGTATTCTTCTCTATAATCATAATATTTACATATGCAGTCGGCTATAATATGTTAGCCGCTTATAATCTGCAGTCAACATTTAGTACCTTCAGTTTCTATAATCAGAATTCACCAAAAGTTATCGGGGTAATCCTTGCACTTGCGTTTGGAGCGATAGTAATAGGTGGTGCAAAGAGGTTATCAGATGTAACAAAGATACTTGTACCGGTAATGGGAGTCATCTATGTTGGTGTTGCGCTTGTGGTTATTCTCATGAACGTCAAGAATGTTCCTCATATGTTCCATCTTATTTTTGCAAATGCTTTTGATTTCAAAGCAATCTTCGGTGGGTTCACGGGGTCTTGCATAATGTTTGGTGTAAAGAGGGGGCTATATTCTAACGAAGCAGGTATGGGATCTGCGCCTAATGCCGCCGCTACAGCAGATGTATCTCACCCTGTAAAGCAGGGACTTGTTCAGATGCTGTCGGTATTTATCGATACGCTACTTATCTGTTCAACAACTGCATTCCTATGCTTAATTACGGATGTAGATCCTCAGAAATATGTTGATGGAGATGCTGCAAACGCTGCGGGATACGTACAAGCTGCTATTCATTCGACACTCGGCAATTTCGGACCTATATTTATCGCTATATCGATGTTCTTCTTTGCTTTTACTACGCTAATTGGAAACTACTCATATTGCGAAGGGTGCCTGGCATTTGTACTGAAGAGAAATCTCAAGAGACAGGAAGCACTTGTGTTTAGATGTATTGCTATTGTGCTCATATATGTGGGTGCTGTGTCGCAGGCTGATCTCGTGTGGAATATGGCTGATATGGCACAAGGATTTATGGTAATTACTAACATGCCGGTAATTTTATTCCTAGGTGGAACTGCTGTTAGATGCTTGAATGACTACAGGAAACAGAAGCATGCTGGTCTTGATCCACATTTTATCGCTTCAGATATCGGAATACATGATGAGACGGACTTCTGGAAATAGTTGATTCGGTAGAGTCTAGAGATAACACATATTTGAATATATTAGGGACCGCTACTTGCAGAAGCATGTAGCGGTCTCTTGATGTTGTGTGGGGTAAGTGATAACATTAAAAATGTTCATAAGCAGTAGTGTTGGAGGTCTAAAACATGAGAAAGGGCAAACGCGTTCTTATAACAGATGGTGTAAATGCTTGTGGTGAGATGCTAGTGAGAAGCTTTGCATCGCACGGTGCATCTACAGCTTTCTTTTACAGCAATTCATACGACAAGGCCATTGCTCTTAGTAAAGAGGTAAGCGCACTTAATATTAGGTGTAAAATATCTAAACTTGATTCGCTGTGGTCAGCACTTGAAGTACTAAGAGGATATTTCGATGATGAGTTTGATGTGCTTGTGTTTAATATTGATATTTCTGACAATACTAGCTTCGACAATATGGATGGTGATAAATGGCGTAACATGGTGATTGCAGAGATTGATGGACTCTTCTATACGATTAGAGCTCTCAGACCGTTTCTGAATCGACGCTGTGGCAGTATTATAATAACAGCCGCAAAGAATGAGAACTCAGGGTTCGCATGCGATATACTCGAATCGTATATTAGGGGGTTGACAATATCTCTCTCTAAATCGCTGAATGATGCAAATATTAACGTCAATGCTATTATATATGAGAATGTAGAGGATGTGGGAACACATGTTGCAGATGCAACTAGGCAGCTTGCATCAAACAGCTCATCATTTATGACAGGGCAAATAATTCAACTGTAGAGTAGAAAAGGGGACTTATATGAGATTCAAGGCACATTATAATATCAGATCGTATGAAGTCGACCTACATGGTGCGCTTAAACCGATGCAGCTTATGCAGCTTCTTCAGGAATCTGGTGATAGACAGATGAGAGAAGAGGCGGTAGCATACGATGAGCTATATAACAAAGAGCATAAAGCTTTTGTGGTAAGCCGAATGAGTATTGAGGTGTTTAGACCAGTTGAAAAGTATTCCGACGTGGACGTAGAAACGTGGATTATTCCTGGTAAAGGTGCAAATTTTCCGCGTGGCTATGAAATGTATAAAGGTGGTCAGTTGGTTGCAAAAGCCATCTGCAACTGGGCTCTAGTTGATACCGTTACGGGAAAGCTTATAGCTAGCAAAGATTATGATATGGGTACCTATTCGATGGATGAGGCTCCGGAACTCTCGATTCCAAGGAGGTTTAGAATTCCTAAAGAACTAAAGTTTCAAGAGGTTGAGAGTTCTAAGGTGGCGATGTCGATGATAGACATTAATATGCATATGAATAATACTGTATATGCATCAAAGCTGTACGATAATATTGATGATGCAGAAAAGTATTTCATTACATCGATTAATCTTAGGTACGTTCACGAAGCACCGCTGGGTAGCGAGTTTAAGGTTTATCGCAGTGATGCTGTGGATCCTGGCGAAATGGATTATAGGGCGGAAAAGCTAATATATTTTTATACAGAAGCAGATGGAATGTTAAATCTTGAGGCAGCCGTAGGACTTAAAAAAGTTATTATCTAAAAGTATATTTTTGCTCATTTTATTATAGAGTATTAAATGAATTTATGATGGAAGACTGGACTTTGAACAGTCTTCTTTTTTATGAAAAAAATCAGTGAGATTACTGAAAAATACATAAAAATACCAATAAAGTGTTGAATTGTGGAGAGAAGTGGTTTAAAATGGAGAAGCAAATATAAAAAATAGAATTTGTGTGCAAAGAGGGAAGATATGTTTACCGGGACTTATGAAAATTCAATAGACAGCAAGAACCGGTTAATCATTCCGGCAAAGTACAGAAACCAGCTTGGCGGGGAGTGCGTTCTATCAAGAGGGTATGACCGCTGCATCTACATCTATACGATGGAAGATTGGGGACTGTTAGTAGAGAAATTAAAGGAACTTAGACAGTCAGATCCAGCTATACGAGAGTTCATAAGGAAATTATTTTCACAGGCAAGTGAATGTAAGCTTGATTCACAGGGACGCGTGATAGTTCCTGCCAACCTCAAGAGTTATGCAAGGATAGATAAAGATTTAGTAACCCTTGGGGCTATGGATAAGATAGAGGTTTGGAGTAAGGAAA
The DNA here is from genome assembly GCF_938028775.1 of Mogibacterium diversum. Classification (GTDB taxonomy): domain Bacteria; phylum Bacillota; class Clostridia; order Peptostreptococcales; family Anaerovoracaceae; genus Mogibacterium; species Mogibacterium diversum_A. The sequence goes on along the minus strand of NZ_CALIZG010000008.1, from coordinate 44,316 downwards.
TCTTCAATGAAAACGAGGATGATAATCCTATGGATGATGAAGATTTCATAGCGAAATTAGCTGAGTATGGACTGTAGGAGAGATGATGACGTTTGAACATGTGCCAGTTTTATTCAATGAGGTTATCGATTCGCTCAATATAAAAGTGAATGGAACTTATATGGATGGCACAGTTGGAGGAGCTGGTCACTCTTCAGGAATCTGCGAGAAACTCAGTGCGGACGGCCGCCTGGTGGCGGTTGATAGAGACAGTGTTGCGCTTGAAACCGCGATGGAGAGGCTGAGTAAGTTCAGTTGTAAGAAGACGTTTATTCATGCAAATTATAGTGATGTCGACAAGATAAGAACTGAAATTTGTAAAGTTGATGGGATACTTTTGGATTTAGGGGTTTCCTCTTATCAACTGGATACAGCAGAGCGAGGGTTTTCGTACATGCACGATGCCCCTATGGATATGCGTATGAATGAAGATGATATGTTCACAGCAGCGACCGTTGTAAATGAATATTCAGAAGCCGAGCTTTTTCGAATTATCAAGGAGTACGGCGAAGAACGTTGGGCGTCACGCATAGCTAAGTTCATAGTTAAGGCGAGAGATGAAAAATATATAGAGACCACGGGACAACTGGTAGATATTATAAAGGCTGCTATTCCAGCCTCAGCAAGACGAACAGGACCTCATCCGGCAAAGAGAACATTTCAAGCGATAAGGATAGAGGTAAATGGAGAGCTAGAACATCTAAAGCTAGCGATGGAGAAACTTCCTGAGCTGTTAGCACCTGGCGGAAGAATGTCTGTTATAACATTTCATTCGCTAGAGGACAGAATAGTAAAGGATGCATTTAACAAGAGAGTAAATCCATGCACATGTCCGCCAGAACTACCTGTGTGTGTATGTGGCAAAGTGGCAGATGTAAGAAAGGTTACGAGAAAACCAATAGTAGCAAGCGAACAAGAGCTTGAGGAGAATCCGAGAGCAAGAAGCGCCAAGCTAAGGGTTATCGAAAAAATTTAAGGGTATTCAGTAAGGGAGAAGAAGGAAATGCAGGTTGCGACTAACGTAGCAGGGACAATGAATGGTGGAGTTCGCGTTGAAAGAAGGAGCTCTAGCAATATCAATCGTAGCACAAGAGCAAAGCAGAATTCGAGGATGCTTGCTATAGTTATTATTGCGGGAATCATGTGTCTAATGATGGTGGTTATGTCCGCATTTGCGGCAAATCTCAATCAAGAGAACAACCAGCTACAGAAGAAAAATGACTATATTCAAGCAGAGGTTGATTCACTGAACACAAAGATAAACGATGCAAGCAATATTAATAAAATTGAGAAGATTGCAACTGAGAAATACGGAATGGTACATTCTGAGTCGCAGAATTGTATAACTATTGGAGATTCAAAATCTTCTAGCAAGACAAACCTAGCATCGGCAATCAAGGATGAAGCTTATGAATAAATAGTTCAATTGATTATAATGCCACTGATCCTAAATTGGATCGGTGGCTTTTTTCAAATATATGTACAGTAAATATACAAAAAACGACTAGATATGGTATATAATGTAGATTGTAGTGTTGCGGATAATTTAGAGAATAATTAGGAGAATTTGATGGCTAAGTTCCACAATCCTTTAGATAAAAAGAATAAGAAGGCTTCAGGTAAAGGCAAGGTGACCAGAACAACTACCAATACCGCTAATCGCAAGGCTGTAAGTACCGCGGTAACTGCTGAAAATAAAAGCAGACTTGGTTTTGGGTTTCTAGCAATCGTAGTATGCTTTACGATTCTGATATTTCGCCTAGCATTCTGGCAGGTTATTAAGGCTGATGATCTAAATGCAAAAGCTGCTGAAATGCAGAAGATAGATACAGAACTTGATCCCGTAAGAGGTAATATTTATGACAGGAATAAAAAAGTTCTAGCTCAGACAGTCACAAAGTACGAACTTTACGGATATTCGCTTAACCTGTATAAGAAAAAGGGTTTGGATAGTGCTACGAAAGAGAAAAATCTACGTGACTTATCTAAACTATCTGGCGATAGCCGTAAGGAAATGAAGAAAAAGCTTTCAGGCAAAGATAATCTAGTCTTACTTGCAAAAGGGCTTGATCAAAGTCAAGTCAATAAGGCTCAGAAAGAATGGGGAGATGATATTGTAGTAAAGACAAAAGTTACTAGATCATATCCTAATGGTACATTTGCATCTACACTCCTTGGGTCGGTAGACAGCAAAAATACTGGACTTAACGGCCTGGAATATCAATATAATGAGAAACTTGCCGGAATCAAAGGGCGAGTGGTTAGAACGACTGATATATATGGCAATGCGCTTTCTGTAGGTAGTAGCAAATATTATTCCCCTCAGAATGGTGATAGCCTTGTGACGTCGATAGATGAAGTAATTCAGCACTATGTTGAAGACGCAATTGCTGAGGGCATGGATGACACTGGAGCAGAGTCAATTACATGCATAGTTATGGACCCGCGTACAGGAGACATACTAGCTATGGCAAGTACTCCAAGCTATGATCCTAACAACCCATACACACCGTCAGGTGATGAAGCGAAGAAGTTTAAATCTCTCAGTACTAAGGAGAAGAGTGCTTACCTTAGTAGAATGTGGACCAATCCAGCTGTAAGTGGGCTTTATGAGCCTGGATCGACATTTAAGCTGATAACATCTTCGTCTGCTATCGAATCTGGAACCACAACCGATTCGTCTAGATATAGTTGTCCTGGATATATCAATGTGGATGGAACAAAATTGAATTGCTGGAGTCCAGTTCCACACGGAACTCAAAATATCACTGAAGCGGTTGGAAATTCATGCAACCCTGCACTAGCTAGAGTTGCCCTCGATATGGGGAAAATTAACTTCTACAAGTATATAGATATCTTCGGGTTTACTCAGAAGACGAGAGTGGATTTGCCTGGAGAAGCTGACCCAATAATTAAGAATAAGAATAATGTGAGCAACGTTGATCTTGCCACAATGGGATATGGACATGGAATAGCTATTTCCCCAATCCAGCTGATGACTGCTATAAATTCACTTGGTAATGACGGAATAATGATGCAACCTAAAGTAGTAAAGGAAATCATAGGTCCTGATGGCAAGGTTAAGAAAGTAATTAAAAATAGACGTCTAAGACAGACAATTTCAAAGTCTACTGCCGATAAGATGCGTTCTATCATGGAGTACTACGTATCAGATGGTGGCGGTACAAGCGCATATCTAGCTGGATATAGGGTCGGAGGCAAGACGGGTACTGCAAATATCGCTGAGAATTCAGGATACTCTGAACAGACCATAGCTTCGTTTATAGCTATGGCACCGATGGATAATCCTCAGGTATCAATTCTCGTTATGGTAACGAGACCTAAGAAGAGCCGTTACGGTGCAGCCAATGCCGGTCCTATAGTCAAGAAAATCCTCGAAAAGACACTTGTGTATAAGGGCATAGAGCGTAAATACTCGAAGAGCGAGAAGAGCGCCATAGCCAAAGCAGAGATTTCTGTCCCTGATGTTACAGGTCTTAATAGCAGTGAGGCGATAAGCAAGATTACTGCTGCAGGTCTAAAGTCTAAAAAGATGCCAGAAGGAACTGGCGATTCATTCGTTGTAATCGATCAGTACCCTAAGAAAGGCGATAAGATTGCTAAAGGCGGCACGGTATACATTTATAGTGAATAATTAAGGACTAGTTTAATGAAGAAAACAGGAATTAAATATATTCTTGAATCCATGCACGGTGCAAAGCTTATATCTGACGCGGGTTCGAAAGAGGTCACTAGCGTTGCGATTGATTCAAGACAGGTGAAATCAGGAACACTATTTTTTGCTGTTATAGGTGAGAGAAATGATGGCCATGACTTTCTACCAGCAGTTAAGGAAAGTGGATGTCTTGCAGCGGTAGTTTCCAATCCCGATTGGGCTAATAAGATTGCCGAAACCGGTGATATGACGGTAATCCTAGTGAATAATACCAGAGATGCGCTCATGCAGCTTGCAAAACAGTATATCGCAGACTGGAATGATTTAATCAAAGTTGCCGTTACAGGCAGTGTTGGCAAGACGAGTACGAAAGATTTTCTGGGAGCAGTACTTTCTGCAAAATACAAGACTGGGAAGACGCCAGGCAATCTTAACAGCGATTATGGAGTGCCGCTAACAGTGTTTGGATTCGCAGAAGATATTGAAGCTGCTGTTATCGAAATGGGAGCTGGAGAATCTGTACACATCAGCGAACTTGCTAATATTGTTAGGCCGCAGATAGGTGTGGTAACAAATGTGGGGACTTCACACCTAGAAGTATTCGGAACGCGTGAGAATTTATCTGTTGAAAAGCTAGGTATCACGAAATACTTTAATAACAAAAAAACTGTTATCGTAAATTCTGATTGTGACATGCTTACTAGACAGAAAGTCAGCAAAATAGTGCCTCCTGACACGGAAATCCTAACAGTAGGAAGTAAAGATGACGATAATTTTATATTCCACGATATTAAAGACGATGGGATAGATGGTGTTAGTTGTATACTAGATGTTCAAACAGGTGATGGAGATTACGACGGAACATTCGAACTCACCATACCAGTAGTTGGATCACATAATCTCGGTAACGCTGCACTTGCAGTCGCTGCGGGTACCAGGCTCGGTATCAGACCGAAAGATGCGATTTTGGCTTTGGCTAACACGCATTTTTCATCAGGGCGCCTTGAGATTGATAGACATGATAATCTAACAATTATTAACGACGCATACAATGCTAGTCCGGAATCTATGAAAGCAGGAATCAAGATGCTTATGGCATCTAAAGCAGAAAGGCATGTGGCGATACTTGGTGACATGTTTGAACTTGGTGATGATTCGGTAGAGCTCCATAGAAGCGTGGGAACATACGCTGCAGGTGCTGGCCTAGAGTTACTAATAACAATTGGATCAAATGCTGAGGCGATTGCTAGTGCAGCGGAAGAAGCATTCATAGGAGCTGAGCATAATATAGCTAGTAAGACGAGAGTGATCTCGTACAAAGATAAAAATGAGGCGATTAAGGACATTAACACAATGCTTCATAAGGGTGATTTAATTTTAGTAAAGGCATCCCGCGGTATGAAGTTAGAAGAAGTTATTTCAGCTATTATTTAGCAAGGAAGAGGTATATGAATATTTCACTTGTATTTGTTTTTATAGTATCATTGCTCATTTCGACGGTGGGGACCAAACTTCTGATTCCATTTCTTAAACAGAAGCAGTTTGGCCAATTCATTCGAGAAGAAGGACCGGAGGCACACAAAAAAAAGGCTGGGACACCAACTATGGGTGGTGTCATGATAGTTCTTGGAATTGCCGCCGGGCTTGCCACCGGGATAGTCACTAACGGAGATGCAGCTGATACCTTTGCAATAATCCTTACTATGCTTGTATTTGGTGCTATAGGGTTTCTTGATGACTTTGAGAAAATTGCCAAGAAGAATAATCTAGGACTAACAGCAAAGCAGAAGATATTGCTGCAAGTATTGCTTAGCCTTGGGATAGGGCTATACATGATACTTGGTGGCAATGGTACGGATGTGCTAATCCCGTTTGTCAATATATATGTGAATTTCGGATTGCTTTTCATGCCTTTCGTAATTTTGACAGAAGTCGCTATGTCAAACGGAGTTAATCTGTCCGATGGACTTGATGGTCTCGCGTCTTCAGTAACGCTTGTTGTAGCAATCCTTTTTGCAGTAGTTGGGTACACTCACGATGTATATATACTAACGGTCAGTGGACTAGCTATTGCAGGCTCTCTGATTGGTTTCTTATTTTTCAATAAGTACCCAGCCAAGATATTCATGGGCGACACAGGATCAATGGCTCTAGGAGGTGTCCTTTCTGCGATTGCCATAGTAAGTAAAACTGAATTCCTGCTTCCTATTGCAGGAATTATATATGTATTGGAATCTCTTTCAGTTATTATTCAGGTAGCATATTTCCGAAAGACTGGTGGAAAGAGGTTCTTTCGCATGGCACCTATTCACCACCATTTTGAACTCGGTGGTATGAAAGAGTACAACGTAGTAAAACTATTTACACTCGTAACGATATGCTCGAGTGTAATTGCATATTTCTCAGTTGCTTAGAACTGGTGAGGAGTGGATTATGAGTTATACAGTTGATGAATACAGAAGAGAAGTCTCCGATAAAAAAATCCTTGTTGTAGGTATGGGTCGCTCTGGGATGGCGGCTGTAAAAGAGCTCCATGCTCTTGGCTCGACAGTAACAGCACAGGATATCAATACAATAGAAAATATAGACCCTAAATTCATAACATTCCTAGATAGAGAGGGTATAGAATATTATTTTGGATCAACACCAGAGCATATGGGCAGTTTTGACATCGTCGTGCTTAGTCCGGGAGTGAATCCTAATCTTTCATTCCTTAATGATGGAAGAAACCATGGGGTAGAAGTAATTGGCGAACTAGAGATGGCATATAGACTATCTTATGGTAAGTTTGTAGCGATTACCGGAACTAATGGTAAGACGACGACTACAAGTTTGGTAGGTAAAATTTTTGAGGAGTCTGGCAGGAAGTACACTGTAGTTGGTAATATAGGTGTTGCTACTATTTCAAAGGTGCAGGATTCAACAGATGATGAATGGATGATAACCGAGACTAGCAGTTTTCAACTTGAAACAGTTTCAAAATTCAAGCCTGTAGTATCCGCAATACTTAACTTTACTCCGGATCACCTTAATAGACACGGTAGTATGGAAGCTTATGGTGCTTGTAAGGCGGCGATAGGCAAGAACCAGACTTCTGATGAGTACATGGTTATAAACTATGATGATAAGGCATGTCTTGCTCTTGGCGATAATACGAAGGCAAGGCTAGTACCATTTAGCAGAACAGAAGAGCTTGACTTTGGGGCATATATAGACGATAGCTATATAGTAATCAGAGATGAAAATGGAATAGTTCATCAGATCTGTAGCAAGGATGAGCTTAAAATAATCGGTAACCACAACATAGAGAATGCTCTTGCTGCAGCTGCAATTTCGTTTTTTGCTGGTATTGATGCGGCTGTCATCGCTGGTGCACTTAAGAAATTCCCTGGTGTTGAACATAGAATAGAATACTGCGGTATTGTCGATGGGGTAAAGTTTTATAACGATTCAAAGGGAACGAATGTAGATGCTTCAATAATCGCGTTAAAGGCCTTAGAGAGGGATATCATCTTGATTGCAGGCGGAGATGGAAAAGCACAAGATTTTACGGAGCTAGGCGAAAACCTGCTTGGTCGCGTAAAAGCGCTTATTTTACTAGGTAGAGATGCAAAAGAGATTGAGAAGGCAGCTAGGGCTGCTGGATTCTCAAATATCTACCATGAAAATGATATGAATGATTGTGTAAAGAGAGCGCATAAACTCTCTGAATCAGGCGACAAAGTGCTATTATCACCTGCTTGCGCAAGTTGGGATATGTACGATAATTATGAGCAACGCGGTGACCATTTTAAAAACTGTGTAAATCAACTGCTAAGATAGTAGTTAGTGTTCATTAAAGTTTGGGATAGAGGGAAGCCAAAATTGAAGAAACCAAGCAATATTAAAAAGTCAAAAAAGAATAACAAGTCTAAAGCGGAAGTTTCCGCTAGGACTAGCAAGCTATCATCGAGTCGTAAGTTCTTTAAAGGAGCGATGAGCAGTTTGTATACGGAAAGTGATTTTACCATACTTTTACTGGTTGCTGCGCTTACCATGTTCGGGGTGGTGATGGTATTTAGTGCGGGCTATTATTCTACACTTGCGAAATCAACGGATGCATATTACTTTCTGAAGAGACAGGTTGCTTTTGCTGTATCAGGCTTTGCTATTCTGCTTGTTTTTTCAAAAGTAGACTATCATTCGTATTCTAAGTATTATAAGCAGATTGCGCTGTTCAGCTTATTGATGCTATTGCTTCTTTTCACACCTCTAGGAGTAACTGTTAATTTCGCGAGGCGGTGGATATTTATAGGACCAATCAGAATTACCCCGAGTGAAATATCGAAGCTAGCCATGATCATCTTTACTGCCACATACCTTGCGGAACATCCTAATAAAGCAAAACAAGGGATTACCGGAATGTCAACTATATTAGCACTTATGGCAGTTCATGCAGCTTTGATTATCAAGCAGCCAAACTTATCTACAGCAATTGTAATCGTGGCCATTATGATTGGTATTCTATTTGTAGGTGGGCTAGCTTGGAAATACATTGTCATTGCGTTTGGTAGCTTGGGTGTTGGTATGGTATCGATTCTGCTGTTCTTTAGGCACACGCATTGGTACTCAAGACTTACAAACTGGATGGATCCATTTAAGGATGCTCAAGGAGAGGGATATCAAGTTTCACAATCCATAATTGCACTAGGAAATGGAGGATTCAAAGGGTTAGGTCTTGGAAATAGTATCTCCAAGAACCTATATCTACCAGAGCCACAGAATGACTTTATCCTAGCGATAATAGGTGAAGAACTCGGTTTCGTAGGAATCTTTATAATGATGATTGTATATCTTGTTCTAATATGGAGATGTATTATGGTTTCATCTAAGGCCAAGGATAAGCTAGGGCTATTCATGGCTGCAGGAATTGCTATTATGCTTGGGCTGCAGGTTATTGTAAATGTGGCTGTTGTAACCGCATCTATGCCAGCAACAGGCATTACATTGCCATTCGTTAGTTATGGCGGTACATCGTTATGGGTGTTCATGGCGTCTATGGGCATAATGCTAAATATATCTAAGCAAGGAAGGGCGAAGTAGAGATGAGAGTAATTTTAACTGGGGGAATCACGGGTGGACATATTTATCCTGCACTAGCGATTGCAGATCAATTCAAGGAAATCGATAGGGATGCAGAATTCCTTTACCTCGGTTCTGATGAGGGTATGGAACGCTATATCGTACCCAAATACGGATATGACCTAAAGTATATAGACTCCAGATGGTTTGATAGAAGCAGTCCTCTTAAGCTCGCTAAGACACTTTTCAAAAATGAATGGGGAAAGAGACAGGCGATTAACGTAATGAAGCAGTTTAAGCCTGATTTTGTTGTAAGTACGGGCAGTTTTGTAAGTGTACCGGTAGTGCTCGCAGCTAAAGCCCTTAAGATTCCCGTTTATATTCATGAGCAAAACGCTTATCCTGGTGTCGCAAACAAGCTACTTTCTAAGTATGCTAGAATAGTGTTTCTAGGGTTTGAGGCAGCAAGGAAGTACTTCCCTAGTGAGAAGGTAGTATATACAGGGAATCCAGTTAGAAACGAATTTGGAGAGCAAGACAGAGACCTTGCCCGTTCTGAACTAGGCATCGCACAGGATGATTTTGTTGTCTTGATTTTTGGAGGCAGTTTAGGTGCCGAAACTATTAACGACATCGGCCTCGCGATAATAAACAAATATGGAGATGATAGAAATGTAACTATCCTGTTCGGCACAGGAAAGGACTATTATGAACATGTCGATAATAGACTAAAAGTTGGCGGCAAGGAAGTACCTGCAAATGTCAGATTGATGCCATATATATCTGAGATGGCAAAGATGCTGTCTGCAAGCAACGTAATCATCTGTAGATCAGGTGCACTTTCAACAGCAGAAGTAACTATGGCTGGACGAGCAGCTATTTTTATTCCATCACCAAATGTAACGGGTGATCATCAATATTACAATGCGAAAGCCGTGGCTGATAACGGTGGGGCCGTCCTTATCACTGAAGACGGTGATGTAGAGCTCAGGGTGCTCAATGCATTAAAAGCTCTTAGAACAGATGGCGCTCTTTTAGAGGAGATGGAAGAAGGAAGCTATAAATCAGCACCTGTTGATGCTGCAAAAATAATTTGTGAAGAGATAATTAGTGACGTAAAAGCTAGACGAAGATAGGGGTTTCAATGAAAAAGGATAAGAGCACTAAGCCTGAACTGAGTAAAGAAGAATACCTTAAATCGCTTTTTAACGGTGCTAAAGATGAACTGGAAGCATATATAGTGTCTAATGATCAGTTAGCTGCTAACGAAGAACCAGAGCAGGCTGACAATGAAGATGAAAAATCAGAAAATAAGAATGAAGCAGATATACAAAACGATCTGGAAATCGATTCTGAGCTAGGGACACCGAGTGTTTCTAATACCAATAATGGTACATATACACCTGAGAACTTCGATAATGATGGAAGTGATAATAATCAATCTTTAGAGGATCCTTCATTGGAAAGAGAGACATCTGACGCAGGGCTTTCACAGAATAATGGAAGCGAAAAGCCTGACGAAAAAGAGTCTAATGTAAATGAAGAAATAGAGAGCCAAGCTGATAGAAAAACAAAATCAAACATTGATGATATAGAGAAACGCCGGATGAAGCGCAAAAGAAAGCTTAAAATGCCAGGTTTTTTTACGAGAATCTTTATCATTCTAGGGGTTATAATTGCAGTTATAGCGTTTTCTTTATCAAGCTTCTTTACAGTAGATACAATTGATGTTCAAGGCAATAAATACTTTACCGATGAAGAAATTTCAAATATGGCGCATGCTAGTACAGGGCAGAACATCATTTACAAACTTAATAAAGGGAATATGCTTAATTATCTCGAAAAAAACCCATACATAGAGGAAGCCAGAGTTTATAGAAAGTTGCCGAGTACAATTGTTATAAATGTAAAAGAGAGAATTCAGATTGCTGCCCTGACTTATGGAGATAAGTTCCTGATAATAGACAATAAGGGCACGCTACTGAGAATGACTAAAACAAAGCCGAAGCTAACAATTGTCACAGGGTTTAAGGTTAAAAAGGTTAAGCTTGGAGAGACTGTAGAGGTTAATAGCCCAGATTTATTCAAAGAACTATTATCTCTTCTAAAATCTATGGAAGCAGGGGATGTTTACTTCACTAAAATAAATATCACAGAACTCTTTATAACAGCAAATGTATATGATTCTCTAGTTGTAAAGAGTAAATATAAGGACCTTAAAGATAATATCGATAAAGGACGACTACATAAAGTGCTCGATGAACTATTCAAACGAAATATTAAGCGCGGTACAATTACAATTTCGTCCGACGGGTATGCATCATTTACACCTGAACTCTAAAATGACAAATATTAATTATTTGTTAATCAAAAACAACAAAAAACCATGTATTTTGTGGTATGAATGCAAAAAAGAACCGTATATATAGTGCATTGTGTGATTCAATATGATATTATTAGTTAGATTTAGTCGATAATAGGAGGGGCTTTATGATGGAATTTGTTTCAGACTTCGTATCCAGCACTGATAATGCTGCGATTATCAAAGTCGTAGGTGTAGGCGGCGGCGGTTGTAACGCCATCAATAGAATGGTTGACGAGAATCTTCAAGGTGTAACCTTTATTGCGGTTAACACTGATAAGCAGGCTCTTGCAAAATGCAAAGCTGAAGTAAAGATTCAGATAGGAGAAAAGTTAACTGGAGGTCGTGGTGCAGGTGCTAATCCTGAAATTGGTCAGAGAGCAGCTGAGGAGACCCTAGAGGAGATTTCAGGTTATCTGCAGGATGCAGATATGGTATTTGTAACTGCTGGCATGGGTGGTGGAACTGGCACAGGTGCTGCGCCAATTATTGCTAAAGCTGCGATGGACTGTGGCGCGTTAACAGTTGCAGTAGTTACTAAGCCGTTCTCGTTTGAAGGTAAGAAGCGTTGGAACAGAGCGACAAAGGGTATACAGTATCTGACTAATTTTGTCGATTCTCTTGTTATCATTCCTAACGATAGACTTATAGATTCAAGCGAAAAGAATACAACGATGCTTGAGGCATTCTCAATGGCTGACGATGTACTAAGACAGGGTGTACAGGGTATTTCTGATCTTATTTCTGAATACGGAATCGTTAACGTTGACTTTGCGGATGTTAAGACGATTATGGAGGGCAGAGGAGTTGCTCACATGGGAGTTGGCATCGGTACAGGGGACAACAGAATTGAAGATGCAGTCAGAAATGCTATCGAGAGTCCTCTTCTTGAGACATCAATCGATGGAGCTAGATCCATACTTCTATATGTTTGTGGTGGATATGATATGGGTATGCAGGATATCAGCAAGATTGCTAGCAAGATTCAAGACGAGGCTGATCTTGATGCTAACATCATATTTGGAGCTACAGTCAATGAGAACATGAACGATAAAGTGTCTATTACGCTTATCGCAACTGATTTTACAAGCGGTGGGCTTTCCGCTCCAATTAATGAGGCTCCTGAAGTTGCATCACCTAGTGTTCGTGGAACGCGTGTTAATGTCGATGGACTTGAAGGTCAGATCGTTGACATGAGTGACTTCATGAAGGAAGACCATAAGGACAATAGCGGATCATCTGACTTTGATGTTCCTGATTTCCTTAAGTAGTGGAAGCTTATAACGAATATGGCAGGAAGACTAATGAGTCTTATCGATTCATTAGTTCACCTGACAATGATAAGATACGCCTTATTAATAAACTTGGTAGAAAAAAATACCGTGATAAACATGGTGAATTCGTTATTGAAGGAATCAATCTTGTAAGAGCGGCACTAAGTAAAGCGCAGCATATAAAACTCGTTCTCATATCAGATGATTTTGATTACAGAGAGATTGCTGATGAGCTAGCTGAAGGCGTTGAATATCGCGATATATACCTGATTCCACGCTATCTATTTGATAAGATAAGCGATGCGGAAAATGGATCTGGGATTATTGCGGTCGTTGATAAAATCTCCTATAGGCTGGATGCCATAGACAGTTTAAAATCTATTGGCACAAATAACATTCTCGTGCTAGATAGACTTCAGGATCCAGGCAATATAGGCACTATGATTAGGACTGCTGTTGCGACAGGCTATTCAATTGTTGCGACGATAAAGGGTACCGCAGATATCTTTTCGCCTAAGGTGCTTCGAGCATCAGCAGGAATGATATTCGGAATATCTGTTGTGGAACTCGATGATGTTGATGAATTAAAGACTTTAACGACCGTACTTGATAAGAAAATTGTAGTCACAGATCCAAGAGAAGGGTGTCCTTATTATGAGTGTAACCTTGAAAAGGATATAGCACTTATTATAGGAAATGAAGGCAATGGTATCAGTGACGAGGTCATGGAATGTTCCGACGTCCGTGTGACTATACCAATGCAAGGTGAAGTTGAGTCGCTTAATGCAGCGATATGTGCTTCGATACTTATGTACGAGGCGGTAAGGGCTGCTGAGGGATAATACGGATACAACGTTTATAGCAGAATGGAGTATATTATGGAAAAATGCAAAGCAGACGTTACAATCTGTGGCAACGACTATGTCCTATCTGGAGATAAGAGCGAGGATAAGATTAAGGAAATTGCTAAGTACGTAGACGATGAGCTTAGACATACCAGCAAGATGCTTAATAGCAATCCGAATTACAGAAGTGCAGTTTTGACAGCTATCAACTTAGCTGAGAAACTCATGGATAATAGTGATTTGTTGCTTAAGCTGCAGACTGAGAATCATCAGCTTGATAACGATGTTAAGCACTATATCTCACTCTGGGAGGATGCTAAGCTACAGGTATCTGATCTGAAGGATAAGATGACAACTGCGTCAGATATGAATGTTCAGGAGAGTGAGAAGTATAAAGCTCTAGAGACTAAGTGTTCGGAGCTTGAAAGTGCTTACTTTGATCTCCAGATGGAGAATACTAATCTCAAGAACGAAATTAGGAACTTACAGAAGTTCAGAGGCGAGAATGAATAAGAAGGTTTTAAATCTTCTGGAGTACAACAAAATAATAGACCTTCTTTCCGCTCAGGCTGGGTCAGAACTTGCGCGAGAGCGTATTAAAGGATTTGCGCCTATGTCTAATATGCGGATGGTTAAGGAAGCATTAACGGAAACTACGGAAGCAGTTTCCGTTATTCTATATAAAGGCAGTATTCCGGTTGGAGAAATTGGGGATATCAGAGGGCTGCTAGATATTGTACGCAAGGGCAGATCTCTCTCGATGAGGGAGCTTCTTGCTATCAATCGCAGCCTAGCTGGTGCAAGGGAAGTTAAGGACTTCCTATCTTATGATGTCCCTGAAATCCCAATGATTAGTGAGATAAATTCGCTAATTGTTCCAAATACCAAGCTGGAGAGCGAGATAAACCGCTGCATACTGTCTGAAGACGAGATGGCAGATAATGCATCGCCAGAATTAAATAAAATCAGGCGAGAAATCAGGAATAAAAATGAGAGTATACGTCGAAAAATTGATAGCTACACTAGTGCAGGAAACAACAATTCATACCTTCAGGATTCAATAGTAACTTTAAGGAATGGCAGATACGTAATACCTGTTAAGCGAGAATATAGCAGCAAGGTGCCTGGTCTCATCCACGACCAGTCTAAAACAGGTGCTACGTTCTTTATTGAACCACAAGCTGTAGTAAGTCTTAATAATGAACTTAGAGAACTGGAATTAGCCGAGCAGCGAGAAATTGAGCGAATCCTTCAGGTGCTATCAGACCGAGTAGGAGAGCATTATAACGAGCTCAAAAATAATCAAGAACTGCTAGTGAAACTGGACGTTATAAATGCAAAGGGGCGTCTTGCGGTTAAGATGGATGCGACCGCTCCAAAACTGAATCAAGACGGGTTTCTCTATATTCGTGCGGGTAGACATCCACTGCTCGATACAGAGAAAGTGGTGCCGATTGATATAACTCTAGGTGATGGATATGATTCACTTCTGATTACTGGACCTAATACAGGCGGTAAGACTGTAACTCTTAAGACTATTGGATTATTCATACTTATGACAGAGTCTGGTCTACACGTTCCGTGTTATGAAGAGAGCAATATTCCGATATTCAAGGAAGTTTATGCGGAAATTGGGGATGAACAAAGTATCGAAAATAATCTGAGCACATTCTCCTCTCATGTGCTCAATACTGCAAACATTATTGCAAATGCAGACAAAGAGTCGCTGGTACTACTCGACGAAGTGGGCTCTGGAACTGATCCCGCTGAGGGAGCAGCGCTTGGCGTCGCTATGCTTGAAGCCTTGAAAGAAAAAGGTGCACATATCGTTGCGACCACCCATTATACGGAGCTCAAGAAATATGCACTTTCTACGGATGGCGTTGAAAATGCATCGATGGAGTTCGATATGGATGCACTTGCACCGACATATAGGATTAAAGTTGGACTTCCTGGAAAGTCTAATGCATTTGAAATTTCGAGAAAACTCGGCCTTGAACCTAGTATTATCGATAGAGCGATATCTCTGATGAATGAAAGTGATATCGAGTTTGAGGGTGCTGTATCAAGAGTAGAGGAAGATCAAAAGGAAGTTATTATAGCGCTTGAAAAAGCCCGCATCAAAGCAACAGAAGCGGAGAAAAAACTTAAGGAAGCGGAGGAAAAGCTTGCGAAAGCAAAGGAAAGCAAACATAAGATAATTGAAGAAGCTAAGGAAGAGGCTCGTGCTATAATCAGTGATGCAAATAGGACTGTCAAGGAAGTGAGTAAGGAGCTCAGAAAGGCAGCTAAGGATGGCAGGAATAATTCTTCTGCTGTTGTTGCAGAGAGTAAGCGTAAACTCAGAGAGAAATCAATTGAAAATGCTGTTGCTCCACGCAAGATTAAGAATTTAAACGTTCCAAGGGCGGATGATTTGAAACCTGGAACTAGAATCAAGTTACTTAAGCTCGATCAGAATGGTGAAGTTGAAACATCGCCTGACTCATCTGGGAACCTGACAGTGAGAATCGGAGCACTCAAGATGGGTGCAAAGATTAAGGATGTTATGATTATCGAGAATAATAAACCTGGCACAAAAGAACGTAATCGTAGGAGCTACGCCAAGATGAATACATCAAAGGCAAAGACAATATCACCATCTATCAATGTGATAGGGAAAAGCCTTGACGATGCGGAACTTGAAGTTAGCAAGTATATAGACGATGCTTTTTTATCAGGTATAAATGAAGTGCAGATTGTGCACGGCAGAGGTGAGGGAATACTTCGTAATGGCATCAGGAATATGCTTAAAAGAAATGGCAACATCAAGTCTGTATCAGGCGCTTCATATGATCAAGGTGGAGAAGGCGTAACTGTGGTCACCTTTATAGACAAATAATGACCTTTGCTCCTTTTTATAGGTTACTAAAATGCTGATTTTGATATATAATTAATTGATTAAAGTATTATTCTGGAGATTTTGTAAATGTTCGTCGTTAGCAGCTGCCTTCTAGGCAATAATTGCAAGTATAATGGTGGTAATAACTATAACGAGGAAGTTGTTGAATTCTGCCGTACCCACGAGTTTGTTTTAGTATGCCCAGAGACTTCGGGTGGGCTAAAGGCACCGAGAATGCCAGCAGAGCAACGGTACATAAAGGCTTCTGATGGGAATTTGGAAATTCGTGTAATAGATAAGGAAGGTAACGATTTAACAGATAATTTCCATAAGGGTGCGGTTGTTTCACTAGAGTTAGCCCTTAAGCAGGCTGATGAGCTAGGTGAAGAGATAGAAGGAGCTATACTCAAGGCTAATAGCCCATCGTGCGGTAGTGACCATATCTATGATGGAACATTTACAGGAACCCTGATTTCTGGGGATGGCATCTTTGCCAATCTTCTCAAGAAACGAGGGATACCAGTTATGAGTGAGAATAATTTTAAAGAGAAGGTATAAAGAGGAGAAGTCCGAGTAATGATCGACTATAAGGTACAGATTGCACAAATTATTGCTAAGCAGGAAATTGGGTTAACTGCCGAAGAAATTGCCGAAATGATTGAGGTTCCGACCGATCCTAAAAATGGTGATTTTGCATTTCCTTGCTTTAGATTAGCGAAGACGATGAGAAAAGCTCCGCAGATGATCGCTGCTGATGTTGCATCGTCAATCGAAAATGAATCTATCTTTGATAAGGTTGAACATGTCAATGCATATGTGAATATGTTTATCTGTAAGGATGCGTTTGTGCGAAATGTCGTTTCGGAAGTTGTTTCCCTCGGATGTGAATACGGTAAATCTAATGTTGGCGAAGGGAAAACGGTAATAGTAGAGTTCTCATCACCTAACATCGCTAAACCATTCCATATCGGACACATCAGAAGCACGGTTATCGGAAATTCAATCTACAAGCTGTATGATGCCACTGGTTATGATGTTGTTAGAATCAACCACCTCGGAGACTACGGTACACAGTTTGGGAAGATGATTGTTGCTTATAGACTTTGGGGAAGCGAGGAAGAACTAGAAAAGAATCCTATAAAATCACTTCTTAAATACTATACGAAGTTTCATGAAGAAGCTGAGAAGGACCCTAGCCTAGACGATAAGGCTAGAGAGACTTTTGCCAAGCTAGAGAACGGTGAACCCGAAGAGGTTGAGCTATGGAAAAGATTTAGAGAGCTAAGCCTCGAAGAGTTTAGCAGGGTTTATAAGATGCTTGACATCGATTTTGATTCATATGCAGGTGAGAGTTTCTATTCTGACAAGATGCCAGCAGTTCTGAAGGAGTTAAAGGATAAGAACCTTATGCACGAATCGAGAGGTGCTCAGATAGTAGACCTCGAAGATTACGATATGCCTCCAGCTGTTATCACGAAGTCTGATGGTTCGAGTCTCTATGCGACTAGAGATATTGCGGCTGCTATTTATAGAAAGCAGCACTACGATTTCTACAAGAACATCTACGTAGTAGCAACACAGCAAAATCTCCACTTTAAGCAGTGGAAACAGGTCCTAGCTTTGATGGGATATTCATGGGAAAAGGATTGTATCCACGTTCCATTTGGTCTAGTAAGCCTTGAAGAAGGCACGATGTCTACTCGCAAGGGGAGAGTGGTATTCTTAGAGGATGTGCTTAATAAAGCCGTTGAGAAGACTAGAGAGATAATCTCGGAGAAGAATACCAGTGGTATTGATATCGATGAGATTTCTAAAGAAGTAGGGATTGGCGCAGTTATATTCCAAGAACTGTCTAACAACAGGATTAAAGATTATGTATTTTCATGGGATAAAATTCTTAATTTCGATGGTGAGACAGGACCTTATGTTCAGTATACACATGCTAGAGCATCTAGCGTCCTAAGAAATGCATCGCAGCAGGAACTAGACAGGATTAAGAGTTGTGATATAAATGATTTTAACTACGTAACATCAGATAGTGCTTATGAGCTAACTAAGCTGATATATAGGGTGCCAGAGGTTGTAAGAGAAGCTGCAGCTAAGTATGAACCATCAATTCTTACGAGACATCTTATAGACATCGCACAGAGCTTTAATAGGTTCTATCATGATGAACATATTTTAGTGGATAATGAGGAAGAGAAAGTTGAAAAGCTAGCGCTAGTATACGCCGCAAAGGTTACAATTGCCAACTGCTTAGCTATTTTGGGTATAAAAGCGCCAGATAAAATGTAGGGGAGACAACGATGAAGCTATTGCTCAGCACAGTCAAGACAGATTGCTTTGATTCAAAGCTAGCACTCAAGAACATGTATAATGTCGTTGGGAACGCACCGTTAGAGGTGACTCTCAAGGAATTTGAATTGTGTGAAAATGACCAGAGGATTTATGAAGAATTGCTTGATAAGAAGTACAGTATCCTGTATTTCCATGCTGATGAAATCAATGAATCCAAGATAGTGCACATTTGCGAGATGATTAAGAAGGCTATCCCAAGCTGTATTACAATTATCGGTGGCAAGGAAGTGAGTTTTGAGACTCGTGAATTCATGCTAGCACATCCAGAGGTGGACTACGTTTTCCGCGGTGAAGGCGAGAAGGTTTTGTTTGACTTCGTGCGTTCGATTATCACGTATAGTTTTAATTTTGAGAGCATAGATGGACTAGCTTATAGGGAGAATGATGAGATTCTTGTAAATAAGATTGGCGAGCCGATTCGTTATGAAGATATTCCGTTTGCATATGACAAGTTTGAAGTTCAGGAAGGTGAGACGGTATATTACGAATCGTCTAGAGGTGTTCCAGATACTTGCCACTATTCTCAGTACATGCCAGGTGTGTCTCTGCGTTCCTTATCACTAAACAGAATTTGTAATGAACTCAGATACTTCCTCGTCAAGAGAGCATGCAGAGTTGAGTTTGTAGAAAAATGGTTTAACTATGATGTTTCCAGGGCCTATAGAATTTGGGAATATCTTATTAACAATGATAATGGGTTTACGTCGTTCTCGTTCGATGTGAATGGTGATTTGCTAGATGAAGAAACGGTTGAGCTACTTAGCGAGGCGAGAGAAGGTTTATTCCACTTCAATATAGATATCGAGAGCACCAATGCAGTTGCACTAGCGGCAGCCGGGCGTAAGGAAAATATATATCAGCTTATGTATAACGTATCTAAACTTTTGCAGAACAGCAAGGTTAATGTAAGGGTTATACAGCGAGTAGGGCTACCAGGTGAGACGATAGAATTATTTGAAAGATCGTTTAACAAGATATATAACCTAGGGGCTGATGAGTTTGACATAGAAGTTCTTCGCATTAAGAAGGGGACGATGTTTAGGCAGAAAGCTGATGAGTTTGGCTATGAATACAGCAGAGAATACCCTAATGAAGTCATAACTAATGATTACATTTCAGCTGCTAATATAGTTAGAATCAAGCTAGTTGCTGAAACGGTGAAACGTTTTGAGCGTGGCTTTGAAGATTCTATCGGCAAGATATTGTTCGATGCTGGCATGAAGCCATTCGCATTTTTCGATGGACTTACGTCATTCATAATGGAGAATGATCTTACATGCAAGCTAGGCAAAGAGGAGAATCTTTATAGGGTTCTTTATACGTATGCTGCAGAGATATATGATAAGAATGAGGATACGCTGAAGCTACAGGTGCTTCAAGAAGTGCTACACAGCGATATGAACAACAATGTTTCGCAAGATGTGATTAGAAGACTAGAACGTAAAGGTTGGGAAATACATGTCAAAGCAAAAAGCTAAACAAGATCGCATCGCAAAATACCTCCAGAATTTAAATGGAGGTATTTTGTTTGATGAACTATCAGACAAATACTTAAAAGAGGCAGGAGTATTTGAAATACTTCACAGCATTCCTGTTCCTATTGCAGCTGGAGTGAGTGACGAGCTTACAACACTGACAATAGCTTTTGGTATGGCAAGAGTAATCGGAGCAGATACCAACTTTAAATATAAGGATAACTACATAGCCTATATTAAACATATATTCGGAGAAGAAGCGAGTAAAGCGCTTATTGCAGAGGGTGCCAAGTATGGTCAATCTGAAAACTACGATGTTGCTGCGATGTTCTTTAGAGCAGTGCTGATATTTGATCCTAAGTCGCGGGATGCACTTTACCTATACGGCAGGGCTTGTAAGGATGCATATGAACAAGAAGATGAAGATGAATCTTATATTGGAAGTTTTAAAGCCGAGTCACTCGAAATATTTGAACTTCTAACTATGATCCATCCAGATTTTGCTATGGGCTACTACTTCCTTGGTTATGGATATGCGAACATGGGACTATATACTAAGGCCGATCTTACTTGGAAATCATTTATAGAACTGACAGCAGCCTCTGGAGATCCTGAAATTGAAGAGCTTCGTAGTGAGATTTCCGAGAGATTGGACACACTCGAAGAACCAGTGAAGATAGAGGAGGGGGTAAACTGCGTACTTAGCGGAGACTATTTAGGAGGTCTTGAGATCCTATCTAGATACAAGGATGGAAATTATCGTGATTGGTG
Organism: Mogibacterium diversum; assembly: GCF_938028775.1. Taxonomy (GTDB): domain Bacteria; phylum Bacillota; class Clostridia; order Peptostreptococcales; family Anaerovoracaceae; genus Mogibacterium; species Mogibacterium diversum_A. Next base: position 23,574 of record NZ_CALIZG010000008.1, on the reverse strand, counting down.
GCCTCTATGGTACTACATGGCGGTATGTGCAGCATCTCTAGGTGAAGCAGAGTCAGCGATTGATTATTATAAGCAGGCGCTGATTTATACTCCTAGTAATACAGATATTATGGAGGAACTAGCCTCGGTTTATACTGCGATAGGAGATCAGGTAAATGCTTCTAAGTATTTAAATAAGGTCGATATAGTTAAGAATAATATAGAACAAGAAAATTTCTAAGGATTGGGAATGCAACATTTTTTTAGATATACTTTAGATGGTGATCCACACTTAAACATGAAACTGATTTATTCGGGGCTTGTTATCGCAATAATTATTGCATATAGATTTAGAAAAAATGATAAATTGCTGAAAGTATTGCTAGCAACCAATGTGCTACTTCAGATTACATTATTTATCTGGTACCTGGGTTATAAAGAGCTTTTTATAATGGAAGGGCTTCCTTTATATCACTGCAGGATTGCTGTGCTTATGATGGCAGTGGGATATGTAGCAAAGAAGCCGGTGATTTCTAGGTACTTTGCGTGGCTTGGAATAATAGGAACCATAATAGCGTTTGGCGTACCGGATCCATCTGACTATTTGTGGCCGCATCTAACTAATATTACATTCATATGCACTCATTATCTAATCGCTATGAGTTCACTTATTATTATTTCTAGGAATGAAGTAAAGCTAAATTTTAGAGATGTAGTATTGATTACATTTATTATGAATTTAGTGATTATGATTGCAAATACGATTCTTGGAAGCAACTATAGTTACTTGATGAAATTGCCTCCAGCACTTCCTATTAAAGTTAATAAGTACATTATATTCACGATAATGACTATACTTCTAATAATTGGTGAAATGCTTCTCGATAAAATATCTGTGGCAAAAACGAATAAGGGTGTAAGCGACCTAAGTGAATAGTTACTTAGGTCGCTGTAAAAGCACGATATTTACATAAAACCGCTTGACAGCCTAATATGTGTAGTGTAAAATAAGGAAGTCGCAAATGCGGGATGATGTTCCGAGGTAGCTCAATGGCAGAGCAACCGGCTGTTAACCGGTAGGTTGTGGGTTCGAGCCCCACCCTCGGAGCCATTGAATTTGTGCCGGAATGGCGGAATTGGCAGACGCCCGGGACTTAAAATCCCGTGAGAAGTGATTCTCGTACCGGTTCGACCCCGGTTTCCGGCACCAATTATAGATATCGCGGGGTAGAGCAGTTGGTAGCTCGTCGGGCTCATAACCCGGAGGTCGCAGGTTCAAGTCCTGTCCCCGCAACCAACGAAAAGTAACGACTTTGGAGTAATCTGAAGTCGTTTTTTATTATTAAAATAATTGTTGTTTAATATCCTGTTTTCTGATAAGATAATCTACTTTGCAGTTATAGCGTGCATGTGAGGTCTTCTTGGATGAACAATAAAACTATTAATAAACATTATGTCTATGGTAAGTATGAAGATAAGCTTCTTGATTTAATGGCTGAAGGAAATGCCGATTTTGTTCAAGCTGATAAACTTATAGCATTGGGAGCAGATATCAATGCAAGTGGTGATAATAACGATGAAAATATCCTGTCATATATTATTCTCGAATATCGGATGAATCATAGAAAGAACGTTGGTAAGAAGCTATATAAAATTGTTGAATATTTTTTGGCAAAAGGTTTTGATGTTAATAAAAATGATGGCCAGTATGGAGCATCATGTTTAGAATCCTTAATATTTGCGACCTTTGATTCATATACTATAGATTTGGCAAAACTTCTTCTCGATGCAGGTGCAAGAAATGTTTCTTATGATGACAAGCGTGGCTATGATACACTTCAAGATTGGCTTTCTACAGAGAGTAGTTTTCAAAGATTGTGCTGTGATGACGAACATTTATCAAATATTTTTGAATCAATATATCAAGTATTCGAAGCCCAGAAGAATGGGAGAGATTATCATGGTGTCGATTGGTATGGAAAAGCAACTGACCAGCATATATGTAAAGTATATGCTGAATGTTCTCATTATAGCGATTATACGTGTAACCTTTACTATGAAAACAAGCAAGAGAGCCTTCAGTTTTCAGACACAATCTATATGATTCTTGATGAAGGAGTTCTGATAATAGAACCAAATCTTGTGATGTGGATGGATAACAATCTGCCTGATAAAACAGTCTTAGATGTTTCAGATAAATTTAAAGGTATTCTAGGATTTAAAATAGAAGATATTACTTTTAAAAGAAATGACTTTAAAATAGAATCAAGAGGATATCGAAATCCTACTGTTTCATTACACCTCGAAAAAGAGAGAAAGATAGAGTTAAGTCTAAAATACAATCTTGAGTAACGATTTATTTATATAAACGTGTAAGTAAAAAGTATGCTGCGGTTGTTGCTGCAGCATGCATTGTTCTATCATTGGGTGAACAAAAATATAACTATTAAAATACACAGTCCTCACAATTTAGTTTATGTGGGTTATACAGTTCTATACAACTGAGTGCTGATAAGAATCGAGAGCAGGTTGATCTCTCGGTTCAATTCCGAACCTTCATTTACTAGGAGCAGATAGTCGTTGATCAGGTTATCAGAATCCTTTAATAGGTGGGCACATTTAATTTGGGTATTATCACCAGAAGATTCCGCATCTAATAGTATTTTTCTGATATCAAGGAACTGAGAGTTTTCGTGCTTCTCGAGTGGAACTCTAATCTGATATGAGCAGTTTTCTTTGATGAATTCAGCACTAATAGATGATGCTGTTTCAGGAAAGAAATTAGCGTTTATTGCGAAATCGGTATTATCGGAGAGCTTGTGCGGCGCACGGAGCTGCCTGCCCGCAACGGTCAGGCAGCCGGCGGCGAGCCTCGGTCTTGCTGTCAGCTCGCCGCCAGCAGACGGGAGCCCAGCTCCCGTCTGCGCCAGCGCCGCGTCCAAGCGGTGGTTCGAAACAATAGGCGCCATATTTACATCATGAATTCCAGCCCCGTTAAAGCCAGCACACCCATTATCGCCTTCGCTGAGCACGGCGCCAAAATTGTTTCGACCGATTATATTGAACAGATGACAGAGCTGCAGGACATCCTCACGGTTATGCGTGAGGATTATCTTTTCTATTACAGAATCCTGATTAATAGCATATTCGGCAAACAGCTTGACGCTTTCTCGTCCAGATATTACATCTTTTCGATTTGAACTGATTCCAAAGTGCTGCTCAACATTCTTTTGACTTAACGAACCAATCTGTGATTTAAGGCCAGTATTCGATCTTATGAAATTATATAAATCAAATTCATACATATTTAAAACATAAGGGAGATTTTTCGTTGCAAGTCGCTGCTTCATGAATGGAATGTCAAATGAGGCCCCATTATATGTGATTAAATAATCGACACTTTCATCTTTAAGAAAATCCATAGTAGCCATAATTACGCGGTCTTCTTCATATGGATTTTCAGCAAGGAATTGAGTTATGGTTATGCCTTTGCTATCTGGTATAAGACAAGCTGTCATAATGATTTTATTTCCGCGCTGTGCGGAGAGGCCGGTTGTTTCAATATCAAATATGCATGGCTTTAGTCCGCCGTGATACAAATCGAATATTTGTCCTGAGTAAATATAAGTGTTGTAAGATCTCGTAAATTTTTTCATGTCTTTATTTTTAGTTATGCCAAAAACTGGCATATAAGTGCTTATTAAGAAATATAATAATATCTAAATCTGTCATTAATTGAAATGATATCTGCTATGTTTTATTACTATAATTCATTAGCACAAAAAAGTAAAACAGACTACAGGGGAGTAGTCTGTTTTGTAAAAAGGGTATTGGGACTAGAGATTAAGAGATTGCCAGGGAGACAATCTCTATAAATGATTATAGTCGCTCTTTGTACATTTTGCAATACTTAATGTGATAATAATTATACTAGTAACATAATTAATATTTTTAGTGAATGATTATTCGATTGGTTTATGTGATGAAAGGCGGATTTTATAATAGCAAATAAAAAAGGGACCACTTTCAACTTGAAAGCTTTACGGGATTACACCTACAAAAGCTAACATGACATAACTTTTTGGCTCAATCCAAAACTTTAAGTAGTCCCTTTATCATAAGCTACATGTATATTATTATCTATACATTGAATAAGAAGTGAATTACATCTCCGTCCTGCACGACGTATTCTTTGCCTTCAGATCTAATCAGGCCTTGTTCACGGGCTTTGCCGAGGCTGCCACCACATTCGATTAATTTGTCGTATGCAATGGTCTCAGCTCTTATAAAACCTTTCTCGAAGTCTGTATGTATCTTTCCAGCCGCCTGAGGAGCTTTTGTTCCTTTTGTAATTGTCCAAGCTCTAACCTCAGGTTCGCCTGCGGTCAGGTAAGATATTAAATTGAGCAGGGCATAGCTCGCTTTTATCAGCTTGTCTAGACCAGATTCCTCTATGCCTAGATCTTCAAGGAACATCTCCCTTTCATCATCTTCAAGAGCAGCCATTTCAGCTTCAATTTCCGCGCATATCTTTACGCAGCCTGCACCCTCAGTAGCTGCAAATTCAGAGACTTTAGCAACATACTCATTATCTTCACTTGCTACTTCATCCTCGGAAACGTTAGCGACATAGATTACTGGCTTAAATGTAAGCAGGTCCATAGATGAAATGATTTCTTTCTCTTCATCCTCGAGCTCCATAGCGCGAGCGCACTTACCTGTTTCAAGCCACGTTTTAACTCTTTCGAGCAGTGCGACCTGCTTGCCGAGAGTTTTATCGGCCTTCATGTTTTTGTTAAGTTTTACGATGGCTCTTTCCAAGACCTCTAAATCGGCAAATATGAGCTCGGTATTAATCGTATCTATGTCATCTAGCGGATCGATGTGACCATTTACGTGGACTATATTGTCATTCTCAAAGCATCTTACAACATGAACGATAGCAGAAACCTCGCGGATGTGACCAAGGAATTTATTTCCAAGACCCTCACCTTTTGAAGCACCCTTAACGAGCCCAGCTATATCACAAAATTCTATAGTCGTGTAAATAGTCTTTTTTGCCTTGTAGATATCCGTCAGTACCTCAAGCCTTTTATCTGGAACGGTTACAACACCAACATTTGGCTCAATTGTGCAGAAAGGGTAGTTGGCAGCTTCTGCTCCAGCCTTAGTGATTGCGTTAAATAATGTGCTTTTTCCTACGTTAGGTAGACCTACAATGCCTAGTTTCATTTTTTTACCTCTTATAAATTATTCTTAATATTATAATCGTTTCTTTTCCGAAGATATACGTATAATGCGATTGAAACGATAAAGATAACTATGCTTATAACTTGAGCTTGCCTCAAGAAACCAATCATCAAGCTGTCTGTTCTTAATCCTTCTAATAGGAACCTCTCTGGCGCATACAGAAGTCCATATAGACATGCAACCTGCCCAGGGAATTTTCTATGCTTAAAAATAGATGAGAGGATAATAAAAATAATAAAACACCATATCGATTCATATAGAAAAGTAGGGTGTACCGATTTCCCGTCTATTATTATTGCCCATGGAAGGGTTGTTTCAGTGCCGTACGCTTCATTGTTGAAAAAATTTCCCCAGCGGCCTATCGCTTGTGCAAGAGCAACAGAAGGGAGGATTAGATCAGCAACATCTATAAAGCTAATTTTCTTATACTTACAAATAGCGTATGCTGTAATAGAACCGAAGATTAAACCACCGTGTATTGCCAGACCTCCGCCGCGAATATCAAAAATTTCTGAAGGTGAATCGCTATAGTAATTCCAGTTGAATATAACATAGTAAATTCTTGCCCCAAGTATTCCAAGTGGGAGAATACCCAAGACTATATCTAATACATCTTCAGAAGCTAATCCATATCTTGGTGCACGCTTATAACTTATAAATAGCGCAAGGAGTGCGCCCGAGGCAATTAGTATGCCATACCATCTTATATCGAAGCCTGCTATTGAAATTGCAATTGGACCTGGTGATGTCACAGAAACCTCCAATACAAAGTTGATTTTTAAAAAACATACTAGGATAGTATATCATAAATGAGCTAAATTAACGAGATTATCACAGAAAATGAAGATGAAGTATTGACAAGAATAATGACGTTTGGTAATATAATTTGGCGACACATTAGTGCGTATATGGCGGCGTAGCTTAGCTGGCTAGAGCGTCCGGTTCATACCCGGAAGGTCGATGGTTCGAGTCCATCCGCCGCTACCATTTGGACGCTTAGCTCAGCTGGGAGAGCATCTGCCTTACAAGCAGGGGGTCATAGGTTCGAGCCCTATAGCGTCCACCATATTTTGGCCGGGTAGTTCAGTTGGTTAGAATGCCAGCCTGTCACGCTGGAGGTCGACGGTTCGAGCCCGTTCCCGGTCGCCAATTTTTAAAATCGATATGGTGGGTATCGTCAAGCGGTTAAGACACAGGGTTGTGGCTCCTGTATGCGTGGGTTCGAATCCCACTACCCACCCCATTAACTTTTACATTTTAATATTGGGGTATCGCCAAGCGGTAAGGCAACGGACTCTGACTCCGTCATTCACAGGTTCGAATCCTGTTACCCCAGCCAATAATGGCGACATGGCCAAGTGGTAAGGCAGAGGTCTGCAAAACCTTTATCCCCAGTTCGAATCTGGGTGTCGCCTCCATAACTGAAACAGCTGAACGATTAGTTTAGCTGTTTTATTTTGTTTTGACATGAACACCTCGTTGTGATTTAATTAATAGGTATAGATTTTACAAAATTCATTTAAATTAATAATTAAGTAAGGAATTGTAGACTTGAGAAACAAAAATGTAGTGCAAAATCTCGCTGATAAGAAAGTTGGTACTGGCAAGCGAGCTAAGATAATCATTGCGATTATTGCATTGATTTTTATATGTGTGGGTGCATTTGGAGGCTACAGGTACAGCAATGCGACAACATTCCCTAAGGGAGTAAAAATCGATGGTGTAGATGTATCTGGACTTAAGACTGAAGCGGCGGTAAAGAAGATTACAGATGCAAATAACTCATTTACAATAGAAGAAGAAGGACAAGAGCCTAAGAAGATAAACACATCCTTTACCTATGATATTAAATCAGCAGTTCGTGCCAAGATAGGAATATCATCGGTTGATCCAAGGGTATTGATAGGTAAGGGTGTTAGCTATAATATTTCGCTTAAAAACGCAGGCGGAATCAAGGAATCTGCAAAGACTATAGGCGATGCTGTTCCTGATGCTCAAGGTGTTAAATACACTGAAGATGCATATATTGATTACAATAACATGAAGATTGTTCCAGAGATCCAAGGTGATAGTGTTGATTTCACTAAGGTGGCAAAGGCTATTGCTGAAAAAAAAGCTTCTGATTACAAATTCAACAAGTATAAGATTGATCGAAAGAAGCTTATATCAGAGCCTAAGGTTACTGCAGAATCGCTTAAGGATGAGTTTGAATTTGCTAAAAAGTATATTTCAAAGCCACTTTATCTAAATACTGTTACCGGAACACCTTATGAAGTGGATCAGAACTCGCTTGCAAAGGTTATCCTTTATACAAAGGAAGGACCTAAGTACAGTAAGAAGGGCGCAAAGGAAGTTGCAAAGGGAATAGCAGAAAAGTATTCGGGAAATACTTTAACTGTAAAGACTCTTGCTGGTGATAAGACGCTATATAATAATGCACTTAAGCTTAGTGTAGATGTTGATAAAACTGCGGATTCTATTCTTGAGTCGGCCAAGAATGGGAAAACTGGAACAATTGTGACAGATAGAGCAGCCTCTAGTGGAGATGGTTCTCATCTTGAGATTAATCTTGCTGCTCAAAATGTAAAATACATAAAGAATGGTAATGTGGTATTCACATCATCAATTGTTTCTGGAGGTCCAGGACATAGGACGAGAACAGGAATATTTAAGATAAACGGCAAGATGCGTAATGTCACGCTTAAAGGTCGTAACGACGACGGTTCAGATTATGAATCACCTGTAAGCTACTGGATGCCTTTCGATGGTGGAAATGGCCTTCATGATGCAACCTGGAGAGGTGCATTTGGTGGAGGTATTTATGTATCTAATGGTTCTCATGGCTGTGTTAATATGCCTCCATCAATGGCTGCGCAGCTATTTGGGATTATTCCTGCAGGGACAATAGTATACGTGTACAACTAGTAATATTAGAATATAGCTTAGGCTTTAAAATAAATATTTAAATAGCGCTAGCATCAATTGAAAAATTGATTGTTAGCGCTTTTCTGATGCGGATTTATTAACTTGATATTACTTATGTTCGAGAGCTTTCTTAACTCTATGCTTTCTGAGTGGTGAGTATAGAAGCCCGAGGCTGAAATTATAAGCTATAAAAGCATAGACTGAATAAAATGCATGAGCATGCTTTGATTTTAGTGTCTCGCCACGAACGATACCACCACAGCTTATCGAGTTATCTTTGCTTTCGGAAGCCTTGTGAACGGCTGAAATTAAATCATCGCAGCAGCATATATCATCTGAAAACAGCGTATAACCCATGCCAACATACTCGTAATCATGTGAATCGGATCCACCAAATGTAGGTTTATAGAAGTCTTTAGCCAGAATCTGAGAAAAGTCATTTGCAGTTTCAGTTTCGCAAGCGTTAAAACCTTCGATGAAATCAAATTCCTTAACAAGAGCCTTGTTTCGTTTGAGCGTTTTAAAAAGCATCGCACTTGAGCTTCTGGTGCCAAACGGATGAGCAGGACCGACGATGCCTCCGACCTGGTGTACAAGATTAATGAGCTTTTCAACCTTCATTCCACGCATCGTGAGTGCTTTTAAGTGAACGCCATCTGGCAAAATTACGATAAAGTGTCCAGCATCTCTCGTATCGTATTCGACACCTCTGATTACTATAAATTTACTGTCAGGATTTTCTGCTTTCCAGCGATTATATCCTCGGTAAGAATCATGATCAGTTACAAGCATCCCGTCATACCCTTTTGCAGAAAGCATTTTAACATATTCAGAGATTCTAACTTTGGCATCTATTGAGCCATACCTTGTATGGCAATGCATATCGAATTTTAACAAAACAAACTTCCCCTAAAATTAAATTGTTTTGATTATATAACCTTATTATGTCAAAAATATGTAGAAATCAAAGCAAATACAAGTATATTGCATTATTGTAGATCACTGAATATATATTATTTATATTATTCAAATGATGCTTTGATCAGATTAGCGTCTTCGTCGATTGAATCGAGATATATAACTGGAAGGTAAGAGGCAATTTTTTTCTTGACAGGTTCTCTTGATGCTATTGCCACACCCGCGCCAGCTACATCTATATCGAACTCAGATAGGATTTCTGATACACCCTTCAGGCTTCCTCCTCCGCGCATGAAGTCATCTATGATTATAGCGCGCTTGTTTTGGGAAACTGCTCTTTTTGAGATAGACATTTTTTGTATTCTATCGTATGAGCCTGAGAAGTAATTGATGCTTACGGTAGAACCCTCTGAATATTTTGCCTCGCGCCTAACAACTACCAAAGGCAAATTCATCATAAAAGCTACATCGGCGGCTAATGATATTCCTTTAGTTTCTACTGTTACGACATAATCAGCATTTAAATTTGCAAATTTGCCTGCAAAATAAGTGCCCATGCTGCGCGTTAACTGTCCGTCGAACATGATGTCTGAGGTGTATAAAAAGCTTCCTCCGAGAATCCTTGCTGGATCGGATAATTTATTTACAAGAGTCGTTTGTAGCTGTTTCAATCTATCATCTGATAACGCTGGTACATATCTTAATCCGCCGTTTGCTCCTTGGATTGTCTCAATCCTACCGATGCCCTCTGAGGCTATAATCTCTCCGGCAGTCGTAATATCTTCGCTGAGGCTAGATTTTGCAATATCGAATTTAGAGCAGAATTGATTATAAGAATACTGCTTACTTGGGTGAGAAAGAAGCTCGGTAATTAAGCTTCCAACACGCTTATTTTTCTTCATAGCAAATTCCTCCAATAACATTCATTTTACTGTTATTAGACCAAAAGTCAATTCGTGTTCTTATCGTGTTTAATGTCTTTTATTCGTTGAAATCATAAGGGATATGCCGTATAATTATTCGAGGTATTAATTAGCTTGGAGGTAAATAAAGTGGCTGACATTTCAAAGTTCAAGAGAATTCATTGCCTGGGTATTGGCGGTGTAGGTCTATCAGCTGTCGCAGAGATATTACAGGATAATGGTCATGTAGTTAGCGGAACAGATATAAATAGATCTGATATTACTGATCACCTGAATAGGATTGGTATTAAAGTGTTTTATGAGCACAAAGCGGAGAATGTAGATGATGTTGATGCTATAGTTTATTCAAATGCAGTATCTGATACTAATCCTGAGATTGTTCGTGCAAAGGAAAGACGAATTCCGATATATTCCCGCGCAGAAGTACTGGGAATGATTATGAGCAACTATAAGCACAGTATTGCTGTATGTGGTACACATGGAAAAACTACTGTTACATCCATGACTTCGCTCATACTTCGTGATGCAAAGTATGAACCAACAATTCTTGTCGGCGGAAATGTTGAGGAGATTAAAGGCAATGTAGAAATTGGTGGCAACAACTATTTTGTTACTGAAGCTTGTGAATACATGGATAGCTTTTTGCATCTTAATCCAACGATAGGGGTGCTTCTCAATATAGATTCAGATCACCTAGACTATTTTAAGGATATGGACCATATTGTTAAATCGTTTAAGGAATTCGTTTCTAATATTCCTAAGAAAGGCATTATTATTGCATTTGGGGAGAATCCTTTTGTAAAAGAAGCACTAAGAGGACTTACGAATGTAATAACGTATGGATACACCGACAGCAACGACTTTTATGCTGAAAATATTTCGTTTGATGATAGAGGATTTCCAGAATATGATATTTGTCATGAAGGCAAGACTCTCTGCCATCTACATTTAGGCGTACCGGGTGAACACAACGTCCTGAACTCGATGGCTGCGTATGTTACAGCTAGATATCTTGGTGTAGACGATGATGTAATCGCTGGAACACTTAAGAAATTCAAGGGAACTCACAGACGCTTTGATTTTACTGGTGTTACCAAGAAAGGTGTTAAGATAGTTGATGACTACGCTCATCATCCGACAGAAATAAAGGCAACTCTTTCAGCTGCTAGTAAGGTTAAGTATAATAAGCTAAGAGTTGTGTTTCAGCCACATACATATACTAGAACAAAGGCACTTTTTGAAGATTTTATAGATTCGTTTGACCATGTTGACTCACTTATCATAACGGATATCTATGCAGCTAGAGAGAAGGATGTCTACGGTGTTTCATCATACCAGCTAGTGAATGCAATTAAGGCAAAGTATCCTGATAGGGAAGTTTATTATGTTCAAGATTTTGAGGACATAGTTAAGTATCTTTCTGCCAATGCAGAGATGGATGATATTGTGATGACGATGGGTGCCGGCGATGTCTATAAGATTGGACAGATGATGCTTGAAGTATAGTGGAGGGATTACATGACTATTGAGGAATATAGGAATTGCGAAAGCGCCAGGCTTGAAGCAAATAAACGTAGGATGGAAGATGACGGAGTTAATTTCGTAGACCTCTACTCTGCGTATATAGATGAAGAGGTTGTAATTGAAAAAGGTGCTACAATTGCTCAGAATGTCACAATCTCAGGCAAATCTATAATTAGAGCAGGTGCTTACATAGGACAATCTTCAGTTCTTAAAGATGCTGAAGTAGGTAGCGGTTCCACTGTTGAAGCATCATATATATACGAGAGTAAGGTCGGAGCGAATACTAGCGTTGGACCATTCGCTTATATCAGGCCGGGCAGTATTATCGGTGACGAATGCAAGGTCGGTGACTTTGTTGAAGTTAAGAACTCTACTATTGGAGATGGAAGTAAGTCCTCGCATCTAACGTATATAGGTGATGCAGATATAGGTAAAAATGTAAATCTCGGATGCGGAGTAGTATTCGTAAATTACGATGGTACTAAAAAGTATCGTTCCAAGATTGCTGATGATGCATTTATCGGATGTAATTCAAACCTTGTTTCTCCGGTTGAAGTGGGTGAAGGTGCGTACGTAGCGGCAGCGACTACAGTCACGGAAAATGTTCCGAAAGACGCCCTTTGCATAGGAAGATCGCGAATGACCACAAAGGAAAATTGGGTACGTAATCGTAAAATTTTAAAGAAAGATAATAAATAAAAAAAGATTATATTTTTAAGTTCACGTATTGGAGGTAAATAATGAACAAGGTCTTTTCCGATCTAAAGCTTTTTACATGCAACGCACATCCAGAGCTCGCAAATGAGATTGCTGAATTAATGGGAATTAAAGTTGGAAAATCAACTGTTAATAAATTCAGTGATGGTGAAATTCAGGTAAGTATTTGGGAGTCTGTAAGAGATTGTGATGTATATGTTGTACAGCCAACTTGTGCACCTGTTAATGACCATTTGATGGAGCTGCTTATCATGATTGATGCCCTCAAGAGAGCATCAGCTGGAAGGATCAACGCAGTAATTCCTTACTATGGATATGCGAGACAAGATAGAAAAGCGAAGGCAAGAGATCCAATTACAGCTAAGCTTGTGGCTAACTTAATTCAGGCTGCCGGAGCAGATAGAGTTATCTCAATGGACCTTCACGCTAATCAGATTCAGGGTTACTTTGATATTCCGGTAGATCACCTTCTTGGATTACCGATACTTACAAAGTACTTCAAAGAAAAGAATCTAGATAATGTTGTCGTTGTATCACCTGATCACGGAAGTGTTACAAGAGCAAGGAATATGGCTGAAAGACTTGATGCACCAATTGCAATTGTAGATAAGAGACGTCCAGAGCCAAATAAGAGTGAGATTATGAATATAATCGGAGATATTGATGGCAAGAATTGTATTCTGTTAGACGATATGATTGACACCGCAGGTACTATTTGCAATGCAGCAAGTGCACTAATTGAACTAGGTGCAAAAAATGTATATGCCTGCGCAACACACGGAGTTTTGTCAGGACCAGCAAAAGAGCGTCTTGAGAAGAGTCCTATACAGGAACTAGTTCTTTTAAATACGCTTCCGATCGATGATGAGAAGAAATTAGACAAGATGACATTTATATCTGTTGGACCAATCTTCTCGGAAGTTATTACAAGGGTTTACCAGGGTGGATCCGTAAGCACTTTATTTGATTAATTGATATAGCACTGTGATTTATGGCAACGGAGGGAACTCCGTTGCCAATCTGTCTATTGGAGTAAAAGAGTATGTACATTATTGTAGGACTAGGGAATCCTGGGGATAAATACGCACAGACAAGGCATAATATGGGTTTTAGAGCAATTGATAAGCTTGCCGATGATCTAAATGTTGATATCACCAAAGCTAAATTTAAGTCACTTATTGGAGAATGCAGAATCGGCACACAGAAAGTGCTTCTTGTTAAGCCACAGACTTATATGAATCTTAGCGGGGATGCTTTGAGAGAGGTAGCAAACTTTTACAAGGTGCGTTCAGAAAACATAATAATTATATATGATGATATTGATATTCCTCTTGGAGCTATTAGAATTCGTAAATTTGGTGGTCCAGGTACACATAATGGTATGAGATCAATTGTTAGCCAGCTCGGAACGACAGAATTCCCAAGAATTCGAACTGGCGTTGGTAGTGGCGACGGTTCACTTGTTGATCATGTAATTGGAAAAGTTTCAAAGGATGAGAATGCAATTCTCGATGAAACAGCTGCAAAAGCAGCTAAGGCGGCAAGGGATATTATCGAGGTTGGTATCGATAAAGCCATGAATCTCAACAATACTACTAAGAAAAAGGACTAGATATGAAAATTAATATCACCGGAGTTAGCGGAAGTAGGGTTGCCTACTACGCAGCCAAGGAGATTGTTAAGAAGAAAAAGACATTGATTATCGTTTCCAGAGCGGATGTTGCGACAAGGCTCAAGGACGATATTTCTTTTTTTGTACAGGACAGAGAAATCTTTATAATGCCTGAAGAAGATGAACTTCAGATAGTTTATGAGGCGAAAGACAGCAATGCAACTATACAGAGTTTGAAAGATCTAGATGCGTTATGTTCAGATGAAGAAGCTGTTGTAATTGCCCCGATTTCGGCAGCTTTAAAATCTCTTCAGCCAGCAAAAAGGTTTATAGATTCAGTTATAAACCTTAAATTAGGTATGAGGATTGATCCGAAAAAATTGAAGAGTGAGCTAGTGTCAATTGGATATACGTCATCTTCAATAGTTGAAGCAGAAGGCGAGTTTAGCACTCGTGGAGGGATAATAGACATCTTTTCACCTAACCACGCAGATCCAATAAGGGTTGAGTTTTTTGATGATGAAATAGATTCGATTAGATACTTTGACTCGGAATCACAGATGTCACTTGAAAATATTGATTCTATCCGTATATGTCCAGCTGCAGAGTTTGTGCCTACTGAACGAGAACGCCTTGATGTTCTTCCCTTGATAATTGGTGAATATGATAGGCGCCTTGATGAACTGAAAACCCAAAATGGTGAAAAAAAACTATCCGATGGCAGAATAGACAGAATCAAGGAGCTTAAGAGCCGCATTACAGAGATGTTTACGGAATGCACCAATGTGCAAATATTTGCCAACTATCTAAAGTATTTCAATCTAAAGTCCGAAAGGCTATGGGATTATCTGGGATTATCAGACAGTTCGAACCTAATGATATATGATCCAAATAGAATAGAAACTGAGATTCCGGAGCACGAGGGAAAAAACGATCTTAAGAAATTGTATGATATGGATCTTATCGTATTCACACCATTTCCAGAACCTATAAAGGAGATTGATGAATTTAATAGGGTCATAAATGTAACTAGCAGACAGATTGCTAGCTTTAACGGGCAGATGGAACTCTTTGGAAGAGAGATGAGAAGACTATCCAAAGAAGGATATGAAGTCCATATAGTTTCTAATGAGCGCGCGAGACACGAACGCATTCGTGAGTATTTAGAAGATGCCAAGATTTTCGGACATTTTAGATATGATATAGGACTTCTCGGATCGGGAATGATGCTCGATGACGAAAAGCTTTGCTATATAACGGATGCAGATATTTTTCCCAATATAAGAAAAAACACAAAAAGAAAGTTGCGTCGTAAGACAAAGAAACAAGATTTTTTAGATCTTCACGCTGGTGACTATGTTGTTCATGAGGAACATGGAATAGGGCGATTTGAAGGGATTAAAACTCTGGAAGCCGATGGAGAAATAAAGGACTATTTAAAAATCCATTATTCAGGTACTGATGTTCTATATATCCCAACTGAACAAATGGATATTGTACAGCGATATATTGGAAGTGAAGGAAAAGCACCTAAGCTGTCCAGGTTGTCTGGTGGGGATTGGCGCAATACTAAGGCTAGAGCACGTAAGGCAATTGAGGAAATTGCTGAGGATCTTGTTAAATTATATGCTGAGCGTGAACTTCGTGGGGGCTACGCATTTCAGCACGATACTGTATGGCAGCATGAATTTGAGGAGAGATTTCCGTATCAGGAAACTGATGATCAGCTGCAAGCTACAGAAGAGATAAAAGCAGATATGGAAAAACCTCTACCTATGGATAGACTTCTGTGCGGAGATGTTGGTTACGGTAAGACAGAAGTGGCTGCTAGGGCAATTTTTAAGTGCCTCTCTGAGGGAAAGCAAGCTGTATTTCTTGCTCCTACAACGCTTTTGGCCAATCAGCACTTCAATACATTAAAAGAACGTTTTGAAGATTATCCATTCAACATAGAAATGATGTCTAGGTTCGTAAATGAATCACACCAAAAGAAAGTGATTGAAGGATTATGTAAAGGTACTGTAGACTTAGTTATTGGAACTCATAGACTGCTGTCAGAGGATATATCCTATAAAGATTTAGGATTACTAGTTATAGATGAAGAACAGCGCTTTGGTGTAAAACATAAGGAGAAAATCAAAATGGCAAGGCAAACAGTTGATGTTTTGACGCTTTCCGCAACTCCGATTCCAAGAACTTTGAACATGTCGTTAACAGGTATTAAAAATATAAGTACCATTGAGGAACCTCCTCAAGATAGGTATCCAGTACAGACATTTGTATCTGCTGAAGACGATGAGCTTATAAGAAACGTAATCAGGCGTGAACTTGATAGAGGTGGACAGGTATATGTCATATATAACCGCGTAAATGGAATTAATGATGTTGCAAAACGTATAAATTCATTAGTGCCGAATGCTACAGTTGCGGTTGGACATGGGCGTATGAACGAAACAACACTAGAAAATGTCATGCTAGATTTCGTAGAAGGTGAAGTAGATATATTTGTGGCAACAACGATTATTGAAAATGGAATTGATATTCCAAACGCTAATACCATAATTATATTAAACGCAGATAAACTCGGGCTTTCGCAGCTGTATCAACTTAAAGGTAGGGTAGGAAGATCAAATAGACTTGCCTATGCGTACTTACTGTATAAACCAGAAAGAGTTTTGACAGAAGTCGCTACAAAAAGACTTGCGGCAATAAGAGAGTTTACCGAGTTTGGCGCAGGTTTTAAACTTGCGATGCGTGACCTAGAGCTTAGAGGAGCGGGAAATGTCTTGGGAGAGGCTCAACATGGTAATATAGCTGGAATTGGTTATGAACTATACGTTAAAGAAATTGATAAGGCTGTTAGAAGATTAAAAGGAGAGAAAATAACCGAAGGAAGAGAAGACATATCTATAGAAGTTGATATTCCTGCGCGTATTCCTGCTGAATATATAAAGGATGAAACGCTTAAATTGCAGGCATATAAGAAGATTGCTCAGATTGCGAATCATGAAGAGGCTGAGGAGCTTGTAGCAGAACTGATTGATCGATACGGTGATCTACCTGATGTAACAGTGGATCTTATTAGGATTTCCGAGATTAAATGCTTTGCAGCTGAGCTAGGTGTAAGATCTATATTAGAACGTGGTGGGCGTTATGTAATTGAATTTAATGAAGAGAATAATGCAGATGCATTCACACTGATTGTAGCTAAACAAAAGTATGGAGACCAGCTTGTGATAAGTAGTGGTAATAATCCTTTCCTTAGCCTACAGAAAGGTAGAGAAAAACCAGCTGTGAGAATCTTAGATTTAATGATGACGATGGCGGAGGCTAGACTCCAAGGACTTGCACAGTCAGATTAGAGTACTAAATCAACCAATCTTAATCATGGACATATTTACGTGTTATGGTATAATCGGCGTTAGTGCTGAAATACACTTTTTGTTATAGGAGATATAAATGAGTAAAATTCAACACTCTGAACATGGTGCTAAATTCGTAAAAGGAGCGGCAATCCTGTCGATTACAGGGATAATTGCCAAGGTTTTTGGTGCGTTCTTCAGAATTCCACTTAACAATTGGATTGGCGCTGCAGGTATGTCATACTACGGGGTAGCCTATCCTATTTATTCGTTCTTTCTTATTATAGCAACTGCAGGACTACCGGTTGCTATTTCAAAGATGGTATCTGAAAGGGTAGCTATTGGCGATTATATAAATGCGCACAGGGTATATAAAGTGTCTCTTCACATCATGTTTGCTATAGGTGTGTTTGGATTTATTGTATGTTACTTTGGGGCTGATATAATCGCTGCTCATAGTAAAAATCCAGGTGGTGCAGCGTCACTAAGAGCTATAGCACCAGCATTATTGACCGCACCAATTGTTGCATCATTCAGGGGTTATTCTCAAGGACAGCAACAGATGATGCCTACTGGAGCATCGGAAGTTATTGAGCAACTGATGAGAGTATTTGCTGGGCTTGGACTAGCCTATATGTTCCTTAGTTCAAGTAGAGATCTTACAAAAGCAGCCGCAGGTGCTACATTTGGTGCCTCTGCTGGTTCAATAGCTGCGCTTATACTTCTACTTGTTGTCTATATTGTGGGCGGTAAGGAACGAAAACTCCATTTTCAGAAATCAATTCATAAGGATGAGCCTACAAAATCTATATTCAGTCAGCTTCTTAAGATAGCAGTTCCAATTACAATTGGATCAGCTATTTTACCATTCATGATGATTGTAGATTTATGGTTGGTAATGAGAAGACTACAAGCAACAGGCTGGACTCATCATCAATCAAAGCAGTTATATGGATTAATCAGTGGATTTTGTGATCCACTAATAGGATTTCCGCAAGTGTTTACTATTGCTGTGGCAGTAAGTCTTGTTCCAGCTATTTCATCAGCATTTGTAAGGGAAGACATGGTGGGACTCCATAAAAATATACAAACGGGAATCAAAACCAGCATGATAATAAGTTTTCCTTGCATGATTGGACTGATTGCTTTAGCTAGACCTATTCTTTTCTTGCTTTATCCAGGACAACCAGAGGATTCAGCTCTTGCAGTTCCTACGCTGCAAGTTTTGTCGTTGGGTATAGTGTGTTTATCGATACTGCGTACATTTTCGAGTGTTTTACAAGGTATAGGGAAACCTGCGATTCCTGTTATTAACCTATCAATCGGTGTCGTATGTAAATTTATAATCACATATATACTAGTGGGGATTCCGGCGTTTAACATAAATGGAGCAGCTGCAGGAAATGTTGCGGCATATGGAATAACGGCTATACTTAACTATCGTGCTATGCATAAACTCACCGGTACAAATATTAATATAGTCGGAACATTTGTTAAGCCAGCAGTGGCGGCGCTTGTTATGGGGGCGGGGGCTCATGGATCATACTTGCTAATATATAAGATTTTGGGAAGCAATTCTCTTGCAACACTAGCTACGATGATAATCGCTGTATTCATATATATTGCCGCAGTATTTGTTACAAAGTGTTTAGGCCCCGAGGAAATTCTAATGATGCCTAAAGGAGAGAAACTTTTGAGGCTAACGAACAAATTTCACTTGACGAATAATAGTAAATGATGCTTATTTTTATACTTTATAGGCTTTTTACAGACTTTAAGCAAGATAAAACAATCAATTCGTTGACTTTTCAATACTTCAACAGTATAATACGTGTAGTTAAGTTACCATAAGGAGGAAAATTATGAATAAGGCTGAATTAGTAAGCAAGGTTGCTGATAAGACTGGTTTTAAGAAGAAGGATGCAGAAGCAGCTTTGGATGCTGTACTTGGAACTATTGAAGAGTCCCTAGTTGCTGGAGACAGTGTTAGACTTATCGGTTTCGGTACATTTGAGACAAGATCAAGAAAGGCTAGAAAGGGTAGAAACCCTCAGAAGCCAGAGGCAGTTATTGATATCCCAGCTTCAAAGGCACCTGTTTTCAAGGCAGGAAAGTCGCTTAAGGATGCAGTAAATAAGTAATTGAATTATACTTAGGGAGATGGGTACGATGTGCCCATCTTTTTCTTTTGTCAAATTTAATTGCCGGAGTATACGAAAAAATAGAAGTGCGTTTATAATTAAACTGAAGTTAATCTGCGTTCTTGCCGTGCTCCTCAGAAATTTGCATTGCTGATAGAAATGAGTAATCGAAGTTATATATACGATGCGTGTACATTATATTACTTAGGACAGGTATAGTTGTTACTGCTAATGGGGTATAGGTTAAATTGAAAGGATAGAAATGGATAGAAATGGCTAGAATAGTGTTACTATGTTCACTCGTGCTTTTGGCTCTTCTTTACCTTGGAATCTGGTTTGGGGCATATAAGTACCTAAAGAACAAGAAAGTTGATGGCGTATCGCTTCTTGATAGAGCTGTAAACGAATCGAAAGATACGAGTAAGATTCCTCTGAATGAGCTAATAGTTTATTTTCTAATGATAGCAATAGCCGTTAGTGGTGCAATTAAGTTAATGCATGGGGCAGGTTCAGGGTTTTCAATTATGGCGAGATGGATTATTGGACCGCCTGCACTAGCGCTTTTTAATGCTCGAAAAAGGACGGGTAGATCGCTTATGGTTCTCGCGGCAACGGCACTTCTCTCGGTATTTCTTATGGTAGCTTTTTCTATAATCGGCCTCCCGAGCAAAGCGCCGATTGTATCAATCGCTGGCATGGATATTAAGATGTCTCAGACGAAGGCTTCAGAGCTAATGGACGAAGGTTTCGATATATATGAGCGTGTGAGTGACGAAACTTGTAATGAGGATGATTATATAAATATTTCAGCTTCCCCGAGATATAGAAGATACTCACTTAACAGCAATATATTTATACCGGCAGGATACAAGCGAGCTGAATCGGGGATACTTTATTCGAAGTATTTAATAGTAAAAAATAACACTGTAGTTGGAGCAATACATTTCTTTGGCGATATGAAAAAAGACACTTTGTTAAAGGATTGTAAAGTAGTTGCCATTATGATGGATGAGGATTGTATAAAAAATGCTAGAAAACACGGCAACAAAGTCAACCTTAATGGGCTTAATCTGCTATCTACTTTAAAAGAACAAGACTTTAAGGAAACTTTTGGAAGTCATTTGTGGTCAGTTCCGAATTATCCGACGGATGAGACAAGCCTCTATTATGGTATACAATGGACTCCAAGGAGTGATCACTTATTTTGGAATGAATATTATTCATATGTAAGATTCAATAGAAGTAATATGATGACAGATTTCCAAATTGTTGCAGAGATAGCTCGCAATTACGATGATAATTAGCGTGTTTTGATTTATGTAAAGTTTATGTACAACATAAAAAATATAACAATGAAAAATAATAAAGCGGAGGAAAAATGAGGGTAGATAAATTTTTAAAGAATTCTAGAATAATAAAAAGGCGTACAGTTGCAAAGGAAGCTTGTGAGCAAGGAAGAGTGGAAGTGAACGGTAAAATTGCTAAGCCTGGGATTGAACTCAAGGAAGGGGATACAATTAAAATTGCATTTGGAACAAGTGTACTAGAAGTGCGAGTGGAAAAGCTTTTAGATAACGTTAAGAAGGTTGATGCAGAATCAATGTATACTGTTGTTTAAATGCGTCCAAAAACCATCATGTTAATTCTATTGTGAATGTAGCTCGCTTGAAAGGACCCCTATTTAGTATAAATATATTTATTAGAAAACGTTCACTGAGTGCTCGATGCTAAATACATTTGAGAACGACAGATAAGTAGTGAAATAGTCTTTGAATCTTAGAAAAAGATGAAAAAAATAATAAGAAAAAACAAGTTAAAAAAGCGTAATTTTTTCCAAATAGCATAAGTTGTGGCAGTGCTACAAATAACTTCAATATATTGATTTTGAGGTCGAAAAAAGTCGATTTACTTTTAGTGCTTGTAAGGTTAATATTAAGCCACCAGTCACCCCTGGTTGTAAATGTGTGTTATTTCATATCGTAAGAAGGAGCAAATTATGTATAAAGAGAACACAGACACAATATCAATTATCACTGGGTCGACATGCGCGCAAGTTGCTATTGATGACATCGAATTTATAGATAGGGAAGGAAAGTCTCTTCTAATTTATACGTCATCATACATATACAAAACTTTCGCAAAAATTGATGATATCGCTTATCCATTGATAGGCAGGTCGTTTTTTAGACCTCTTGTTGGCCTAATTATTAACTTCGATAAAGTAAGAAAAATTGACAAATACGAAATCGAATTTGAATCTGGAAGGAAAATAGGTATAGGAAGAAACAATCATTCTAAGATTAGAAGGGCGTATAAGAAATATCTATTTAGATATCCGCCATATGTAACTGTGGATTGGGAGAACAAGCCACACGCGACAATTAACTCACTTTGGGAAGATGAAGTAAAATACAAAGGGAAAAATCATTAAGTGAGTTAAATGCATTGAAAGTCTGCGCTATTTTAGTGTGAGTTAAAGAAGGAAAAGTAAAATAGTGTAAATAAATACATAGTATCAATGTAATTGTAAAAAAGTGTGAATGAAAGAATAAATGATAACGATGTAAAGCTGTAAATGATATAAATCAGTTTTTATTGATACACATAAAGAAAAAGAGCTATTAATATAAGAAAAGTGTAAAATAAATAATAAAATTACAAAATTGATACTACATATAAAATGCAAATCTAATAATAAAAGGAAAAGAATGCCAACCAGGGGTTGACAGGCAATAGTGCAGACTTTATAATGAAAAGAACTTGTTTTCTAAATAGAGTGCAAGTGAGCGAGCCAGGGCGTGGCAGGCAAGAAATCTTAAAAAAGATGAAAAAAGTGCTTGACGAGTCAAAAATGGTGCGCTATAATGATTAAGCTGTCGCGAGAGAGTGGACAACAAAAATCGCTCAAACGCAGTCAGCAGAACCATGACAACTTCATAGTGTAGAAACTGGTCAAGAGATCGACACGGTGAAAACCGGAGATCAGATCTCAAGATCGTATAAGAGACAAACGATGTACAATATGTCGTATGTCCCTGTACAATTCAAACACAAACAACAATGATTCGGAAATAACGAGTCGAGACGCGATAAGCGTCATCCATTAACAGGATTTGGATGAATCGAAAGATTCTTCAGATAACATTTATTAAGAGTTTGATCCTGGCTCAGGATGAACGCTGGCGGCGTGCCTAATACATGCAAGTCGAACGCTGGAAATCTAGCTTGCTAGATTGAAGGAGTGGCGAACGGGTGAGTAATACATAAGCAACCTACCCACGAAGACTGGGATAATCTCTGGAAACGGGGACTAATACCGGATAGGTAATCGGAAGGCATCTTCTGATTATTAAAGGTTAAAAACACTGGTGGATGGGCTTATGGCGCATTAGTTAGTTGGTGAGGTAACGGCCCACCAAGACGATGATGCGTAGCCGGCCTGAGAGGGTGAACGGCCACATTGGGACTGAGACACGGCCCAGACTCCTACGGGAGGCAGCAGTAGGGAATTTTCGGCAATGGGGGAAACCCTGACCGAGCAACGCCGCGTGAGTGATGACGGCCTTCGGGTTGTAAAGCTCTGTTGTAAGGGAAGAACGGTAGATAGAGAATATCTAAGTGACGGTACCTTACCAGAAAGCCACGGCTAACTACGTGCCAGCAGCCGCGGTAATACGTAGGTGGCGAGCGTTATCCGGAATTATTGGGCGTAAAGGGTGCGTAGGCGGCCTGTTAAGTAAGTGGTTAAATTGTTGGGCTCAACCCAATCCAGCCACTTAAACTGGCAGGCTAGAGTATTGGAGAGGCAAGTGGAATTCCATGTGTAGCGGTAAAATGCGTAGATATATGGAGGAACACCAGTGGCGAAGGCGGCTTGCTAGCCAAAGACTGACGCTCATGCACGAAAGCGTGGGGAGCAAATAGGATTAGATACCCTAGTAGTCCACGCCGTAAACGATGAATACTAAGTATTGGGGAAACTCAGTGCTGCAGCTAACGCAATAAGTATTCCGCCTGTGGAGTATGCACGCAAGTGTGAAACATAAAGGAATTGACGGGGGCCCGCACAAGCGGTGGAGTATGTGGTTTAATTCGACGCAACGCGAAGAACCTTACCAGGCCTTGACATCCCTTGCAAAGCTGTAGAGATACAGTAGAGGTTATCAAGGAGACAGGTGGTGCATGGTTGTCGTCAGCTCGTGTCGTGAGATGTTGGGTTAAGT
>NZ_CALIZG010000007.1:0-184273 GCF_938028775.1 Mogibacterium diversum | reverse complement strand
GCGCATACATACAGACCTTGCTGTACTCGCATCGGATACTATCAGACGGATAGGAATAGGAGAAGGTTTTAGCCCTTCTAATTGAGTTTCTGTTACAGAATACTGGTGGCGGCCATCATAGAATGCAGGAGTATCTCCCACGCCATAGTAAGTGATTAGGCTGCCGTCTTTTAGGAATTCAGGTGCGCCCTTTACGGATACAGCACACGGCAGACCATGTTCTTTACACCAGATAGGAGTGTGGTCATTTTTCCCTCCACGAGTGGTGATGCAGGCTACGGTTTGTTCCATAGAAGGCTCCATCCATGGGTAAGTCATCGCTGTTACGAGGATTACGCCTATTTTGTCGCCGTATTTATCTGTGATTTGTTTTTTTATTTTATTGTTTTGATGTTTATTTAGTTTGTCTTAATTTTTAAAAATTGATTGTTGCATTTATTGTAATTTTTGCATAACTAAATTTCCTAAAACGACTTTAAACAAACTAAGCTAAATTTACCCCCTGCTAAGGGCGAAATTACGAGTTACAAACTCAAAACTGGCGTTTGTTTATAACTCTTAATTTCGTCAAAAGACTTTCCCACTTTTGCAATTTCCCCAAAATTTGATTTTCTGCGGTTGTCAATTTTGTGTTTTTCCAAAATGGTATTCTTACTAAAATTACTATCATGCAATCCACGTAATTTACCTAAGCAAGCATAGCAAACGGTCCACAAAAACAGCAGTTTTGATGACCTTTGCGCTTGCAAAAGGGGGATAAATCCCCCCTTTGAACCCCCATTTTCATGAATTTATTTTGTCTAAAAACTTTAAATTCAAAGATTTTAAGTAAGATAATTTTTCAAATTTATTCTTTTCCAGCTCAAACACCCCCCTAAAATCACCCTGCTCATAACGCATTTTTTGGAGGCTAGCGCGCATCTTTTGCGGATTGATGTTATTTGCAATGTAGGCGTTAATCAGCGTATCACTGGCTAAAATCTGCTCGTATTGCTTTCTTGCCAGCTCTAATTGCTGTTTTTCGTGTTCTTTTTGGGCTTGGCGTTCGGCTTTTTTGCGCTCCTTTGCCTCTTGTTCGGCTTGTATGGCGTCTTGGTGCTGTTGTAGCGCCTGTTTGATGAGATTTTGGCGGTGTTCTGCTGTTGCGCCAATGCTGTCGGCGTAGACGTTCTTTTGGGCGATAATATCGTGTTCTTGGTCGGTTAGGTTGTTTAAATCAATATTTGCAGTTCTTGTTTTCATAGTTCTGCTAATTTTTGGTTTTACTGAGGCTGCTAATGCACAATCAGTTCAGAATGCGACAGGTTACATCAATTCAAAATCAGGAGTAAACGTTAGGGCGGGTACTTCCGTATTTTCTAAAAAAGTTACGTCTATCTCTAATAATAAGAAGGTTACAATAACAGAGGTTGTTTTTTCGTCAAATTCAAATGCAGCTGCTAGGGATAAATGGTATCATGTAAATTATGGCGGAAAGTCAGGTTATATTAGATCTGATTTGATTAATAGGGTGGAATATTCTGCAGTTGCGGGTCGAACATCTTCGCCTTTAAATAGCAGACTTGGTGCCGGGACTAGATTTGCTAGTGTTACTACATTTGGAAAAAATGTAAATCTTACAGTACTTTTAAAAGCTAAGGCTAATAAGTCAAATGTTGACTGGTATATGATTAAATATAATGGTGGCTATAATTATGTCTGTGCTACTTGGGTAGATATTACTGGAAGTATTTTCTCTAATAACAGCGGTGGTACTTCTGATAATGCTGGTACGATAACAACTAATCCAGAGCCAAATCCTGATATGAATCCGTCAGATAATAATGCATCACCTAGTAATGGCACATCATCACCCGATAATTCAAACACTGTAAACAATCCTGGTAACACGAACAACAATGACAGTGGTAATACAAGTAGCAGTGTAAATACAAATGTTGATCAAACACAAAATGATTTTGAAAAATCAATTGCATCTTTTCCTGAGGATTATAAAGTCCATTTAAGAAAGCTTCATGCTTCTCATCCAAATTGGAAATTTATCGCTAAGGAAACAGGAGTTGATTGGAATACTGCTTTATCAAAGCAGAGTCGTGACGGGGTGTCTCTCATTAATGGGGCTTATCCATTATCATATCGAGATATCAATCCTTATAGCTTCAAGGCTAAGGATCAGAGTAGACCTTTGTATAATGGCGCAAGTATTTCATCTGGTTCAGTTGGATCGGCAAGTTCTAATACTGATGTTTCATTGTTAGATGAAGTATTTAATGCTAATAATGGAAGCGATGATGCAAAATTTATACACATTAGAACCGCTTCTGGACAGACTGGATATATACAGGGCAGTGTAACAACCGAAAATTATTCGTATGAGATTAATGGTACTGTAAAAGGTGGCTATACCAACATAAGAAAAGGTGCAGGAACGGGCTATGGAAAAGTTGGTGGGGCAAATACAGGAGATAAGGTTTCAATTGTTTTGACAGCAAAAGCATCAGATGGTGTTGTTTGGTATAAGATAAAACAGGGAAACGGATTTGGATACATATCTAGCAAGTTTGTGAAAGTTGATGATTCAAAAGCTCCAAGTTCAAATATTAAGCAGACGACATCAACATCATCAACAACAAATACTGATGTAGTTTTCGGAACTCTAAATCAAAGCGCTTCATACAAAATGGGACCATCTGACATCTTTAAAGAGGCTGGAACTTTAACCTCCGGACAGAACGTAACGATTATAAGCAGCGTAAAGAATATTGATAACAGTAATTGGTATAAGATAGCTGTAAGTGGAAAAGTATATTATATTCCTTCAAGTTATGTTACATCATCGGGAAAAGTTAAGGATGGAGAAGCGAGTGTAAGTGGTAAGGTGCATGATTACTTAAACTATAGATCGTCATACGATATTACAAATAAGCCTGTAGGGACTTTCCCGAAGAACACAGATGTAGTCATCACAGGAGCTATAAATTCTGGTAACTACAACTGGTATAGGGTTCAGTATAAGGGAAAAACATACTACGCAGCAGCAAATTGGATAACTGTATCAAATCAGAAGTATGATGGTAAGGAAGCGACTCCAGTAAGTGATGCACAGTCTGTTGAAGCTCCTGCTGGAGATATAGAGTCACTTAAGGGAGTTGGTAGATTTACTGCATCAGGAACTTACATTCCAAAGGATGGATCAACGTGGTTCAATGCTAGTTCACAAGTAGTTGGTTACTATATGGATCCCCGTAATTTCATTAATGAAAATAACATTTACATGTTTGAAGATTTGTCGTATCAATCATACCAGTCTCATGCTGCGGTTTCTAAGATAATATCAGGGACTGCGCTTGAGAGGAATGGTTTTATGGCTAGCTGGTTTGTGAGTGCGGGTAAGGAAAATGGTATGAGCCCAATTGCACTTGCTGCAAGAGCTCGCCAAGAAACTGGCGGAGGAAGTATTGCAATTTCAGGGTATATATTCCCTGATGGTAAGTATGCATATAACCCATATAATATTGGTGCTTATTCTAATGCAAATCCTGTTATGAGAGGACTCGAATATGCTAAGAAGCAAGGATGGGATACTAAACAGAAAGCAGTATTTGGAGGAGCCAAGTTTATCGCTAGCGGATATATCAAGCAGGGTCAAAACTCCGTTTATTTCCAACGATTTAACGTTGCAAATGGCGCCGCTAAAGTTGGAACACACCAGTATATGACAAATATATCAGCTTGCTACACTGAATCTATTTCAACAAAGAATAGCTACAGTGCTTACGGAATTACAAATGAATTACTAGTGTTTGTAATTCCTGTATATGCCAATATGCCGGCATCAACAGCATTGCCACACTAGTTTGTGTATTTATCGATTTTAAATAATAGCAGAGCGGATATTACTAAAACAGGTAATATCCGCTTAATATATCGAGATAATTTTGAAGATATCTATTTATTTAGTTTTGCACCTTGAAAAGTATCACGTATGCGAAGCTCTCTATTAATTGCATTTAGAATCGTTCTTTTTTTATAACTCCACTCTGGGCTGATTAAAAGCTTTCTAGGTACATCACCAGTCAAACGATGAATAGTTATATCTGGAGGTATTTCTTCAATCATCCTTACTACTAGATCAACATAGCTTTCTAGACTATCAAATGAAACATATTCTGGCATTTCCCTATAAAGTGGAGATGTACTAACTATATTCATCAGGTGAAGTTTGATGCCAAATATACCACTATTTGTTACATGATGAAGTGATTCAAACATATCACGTTCAGTTTCTCCAGGGAGTCCTAGGATCAAATGTGTCACAGTTTTGATTTTTCGTTTTGACAGTTCATAGATTGCCTTATCATAATCTGTTAGGTGATAACCAATATTCATACTATTAAGCGTCTTTTCGTGTATGGTTTGAAGTCCTAGTTCTATCCACATAAAATGATTTTCGTTTATTTCTGCAAGTAAATCTAAAATTTTATCATCGAGACAGTCAGGTCTAGTCGCAATTACTATTCCTTCAATTTCAGGATGAGATAGGGCGGCATAATATTTGCTCCTAAGAACATTAACAGAAGCATAAGTGTTTGTGTGGCTTTGAAAATAAGCTAAGTGGCCGGCATTTGGCCATTTATCGCTTAGCAAACGAATCTGCCCTGATATATCTGATGCGAGTTCTCCCGAGCCACCAGATGAGCAGAACTTGCAACCACCATAACTAACTTTCCCATCGCGATTTGGACATGTAAAACCAGCTTCGATTGAAAGCTTTGCCATCTTCTTGCCAAATTGTTCTTTTAGGTAAGTGTTTATTGAATAAAATCTTTGACTATCAGTAAATTTCAAACATAAACCTCGCTGAAAATATATTGGTGAAATAACTCCTAAATATTGATATTGTTATTGTTGATATAGAAAAAAGCGACAATATTTTGTATAATAAATAGATAATTTTAAAATTCAGAGGTACATCTAATGAAAGAAAAATGTGACACATATGTGGGTTTTCGTACGAATGAATTTCAAAATAAAGTTTTGCCTGTATACATGCATACTGATTTAACTAATAGGAAGCCAAGAATACTTCTGCATGCATGCTGTGGGCCATGTTCGACTTCTTGCGTCGAACGGCTTGCTTTTGACTATGATGTTACTGTTTTTTATTATAATCCAAACATTACAGATCAGGAAGAATATCTTTTACGTAGGGATAATCTGATAAAGTTTATCGATGCTTTTAATGATGAGTTCAAAGAAAGGACGCATGTTAATTACATTGAAGGTGAATATAAAGTCGAAGAATTTATCAAAGTAGCACAATCACTCTGTCATGAACCGGAAGGTGGAAAGCGATGTGATGTGTGTTTTGAGCTTAGGTTGGAAGAGACAGGACGTATTGCGAGTGACCTCGGAATGGATTATTTTGCAACTGCAATGGCCGTTAGCCCTCACAAGGACTACGCTTCTATACTTAGAATTGGAGAGAGTATTGGCGCATCTAATAATATCAAATTTTTGGATGTGGACTTTAAGAAGAAAAATGGTTTTGGGAGAAGCATTGAGCTTTCGAAGAAATACGGTTTATACAGACAGAAATTTTGCGGCTGTGAGTACGCACGAGCTATGATGAAAAGCAGATAACTATATTTCTGTTTAACAATATTAATAAATAAATTTTATATAGAAAGGTTTTAGGATATGGGGAAATTAGTACTACCGAAAGATTATAGACCTATTATTGATCACGTTGAGACACAGAGGGCGATTAAGAAGATTAAAGATTATTTTCAGCAAGAGCTAGCATATGGTCTACAGCTTCGCAGAGTGTCAGCGCCTTTATTTGTATTTCCAGAGACTGGACTTAATGACAATCTTAATGGATATGAGCGCAGAGTAAATTTTACAATTAAGGATATTGATGAGAAACAGGTAGAGGTTGTTCAATCACTTGCTAAGTGGAAAAGAATGGCGCTCGCTAAGTATGAAGTAGAGCCTGGTCACGGAATATATACCGATATGAATGCTATCAGAAGGGATGAAGAGCTCGATAACATACATTCCATCTACGTCGATCAGTGGGATTGGGAGAAAGTAATAACTAAAGATCAGCGAACAGATGAATTTCTAGAAGAGACAGTTATAAAAATTTACAATGCGATGAAGAATCTAGGTGATTATGTTAATCGCCTATATAGAGATATTCAGATTGAGTTACCAAATGAAATTACATTCGTAACCACACAGGAGCTTGAAGATAAGTATCCGAAAAATACCCCCAAAGAGCGTGAGAAACTCGCAGCTAAGGAGTTTGGTGCTGTATTTATCAAGAAAATTGGTGGTATTCTAGCATCTGGCAAGAAGCATGACGGACGAGCTCCAGATTATGATGATTGGGATTTGAACGGGGATATTATAGTTTGGAATGATGTCCTCGATGATGCTCTAGAACTTTCATCAATGGGAATTCGTGTTGATAAGGAGGCCATGGAGCGTCAGTGCAAAATTGATGGCAAAGAAGATAGGCTTAGCCAGTCGTTCCATCAGAGCGTTCTAAATAACGAGGTTCCTTTATCTATCGGTGGTGGAATTGGTCAGAGTAGAATATGTATGTTCTTTCTTCAAAAGGCTCATATCGGTGAAGTGCAGGCTTCAGTATGGCCAGATGACATGATTGAAGCTTGTGCGGAGGACAATATATTTTTACTATAGGATCAATTATGGTTCAATAATTTAAAATCTTATAAAGAAAGGATTCATGTTCATGAAATATGTCGATGTCGTAATTGATAATAAAAGTGAATATATGGATTCTTTTTTTACTTATTTGGCTCCTGATGATATTAATGTGGGAGACAAAGTTAGTATACCTCTAGCTAGAAAACCAAAAGGTGCTGAAGGATATGTGGTGTCAATCGATACTACACCAGGTATTGAGACAGATAAGGTTAAAGAAATTATTAGTATTGATAAAGATAGGTCTCTTACACCAGAGATTATTGATACTGCTATCTGGATGAGATCTAGATATGGTGTTAAGTATATTGATGCTATTAGAATGTTTGATGTTACAGGTAAGCGTATTCCTCATCATATTAAGGAATATCATGAAACAAAGCTTGAGGATGAACCAACTTTATCTGAAGAACAGAAGTACGCAGCCTTAGACATATGTAATTCGATTGATAATGAACTTGGTAAATCGTTTCTTATCCATGGTGTGACGAACTCAGGCAAGACGGAAGTTTATATTAGAGCTGCAAAAAATGCCATAGCTAAGGGGAAGACAGCGATTATACTTGTCCCAGAAATCGCACTATCATCACAGATTGCCGATCGTTTTTCAAAGCGTTTTGGTAAGGATAAAGTTGCCATAATGCATAGTAAGCTTAAGACTAGTGAACGCCTCGCTGAATGGATGCGGATAAAATCCGGTGAAGCAAAGATTGTTGTAGGGGCGAGAACTGCAGTTTTTGCTCCAGCTTCAGATATAGGTGTAATTATAATTGACGAAGAGCATGAATCTACTTACAAGTCTGATCATAATCCTAAATTTGAGACAGTAGATGTTGCTTTTAGAAGAGCAAAGTATCACAATGCAACATTGGTTTTAGGGAGTGCTACTCCAAGCATAGTTTCCTATAACCGTGCCATGGACGGCATTTATCAGCTTATTGAGATGAAAAACAGAATTGGTAAAAGCATTATGCCTGAAGTTAAGATTGTTGATATGAGGGATGAACTAAGATCGGGAAACTCAAGCGTTATCAGCAAAAAGCTGCTAGCATCGATAGAACAAACTGTAAACAATGGCGATCAGGTAATATTGTTCCTTAATAGGAGAGGCTTCTCTACACAAGTACTATGTCCTGAGTGTGGTTACAGAATGATGTGCCCAGATTGTGATATTACGCTTACCTATCATAAAAGAGATAACGCTGCGATATGCCACTACTGTGGACGCAAGTTCAAGATTCCAGAGATTTGTCCTGAGTGTGGAAATAGCACCCTATCTTTTATAGGGACAGGAACAGAGCGTTTAGAAGAAACTATAGAAGGACTCGTTCCAAATGCAAAGGTAGAGAGGTTTGATCTTGACACAGCGAAGAATAGTTCTGAAATTAAAAAAACTCTCAGATATTTTAATTCTGGCAAAACAAATATTTTAGTTGGAACACAGATACTAGCAAAAGGATTAGATTTTAAAAATGTCGGTTTAGTTGGGATCATTTTGGCGGACTCATCACTAAATATACCTGATTACCGTTCGCCTGAACGAACATTTCAGCTTATAACTCAGGTATCAGGACGTGCAGGTCGAGAATGTGGAAAGAGTAAGGTAATTCTTCAAACTTATCAACCTGAAGATGATACAATAAGGAGAGCTGCAAATGGAGATTATTATGGTTTTTATGAACAAGAACTAGCTCACAGAAGAAACATGAACTATCCACCTTTTTCTGATATTATCTCTGTGACATTCGTTGATAAAAAAGGACCGAAGACTGAATATAGTTCGACAATAGATCATGCAAATGATTTTAGAAAGTATCTTTTATCGATGAAAAACTTACCAACGGGCACAACGATTTATGAGCCAAAGCTTGATATCCAAAGAGGTGGAGCTAATCGGAATCGTGTATTTTTTATGATAAAAGCACCTAGAGGAACTAGAAGTGGATTTGTTAACGCCTATATGAATTACAAGGATCTTATGATAAAACATAGAAGTACCTGTCATATTGAATTAGATATAAATCCATATGGAATAATATAGATTAATTAATTTTGAAGGGAGTATTATGGCACTAAGGAAAATAGTAATTAGAGGAGATGAAATTCTAACAAAGAATTGTAAGCCCGTTTCCAAGATTACAGATAGGATTAAAGTATTATGTAATGATATGCTCGAGACCATGAGAGAGGCTGATGGTGTTGGGCTTGCGGCACCTCAAGTAGGGGTTATGAAAAGGATTTTCGTTTGCAGACCAGAACTTGAAAACTTTGATCAAGAATATGTAATGATTAACCCTGAGATAGTCGAAACGGAAGGGGAGCAAGAATCAGCAGAAGGATGTCTTAGTGTACCGGGCTATATAGGAATGCTTAAGAGACCGGAGCGAGTTACGCTTAAAGCTATGAATCTAGATGGTGAAATTAAAGAGTATGAATTTTCTGGATTTGCAGCAACTTGTATAATGCACGAGAATGATCACTTGAATGGAATTGTATATACTGATGTAGCGGAAGAAGTATACACTACTGAACAATACAATGAAATGATGGCAGAAATTGCCGAAGAAAATACAGAGGAAGAAAACTAAATGCGAATTATATATATGGGGACTCCTGAATTTGCTGTTCCAGCATTAAACAGAATAATAGACGCTGGGCATGATGTGGAATTGGTCGTGACACAGCCCGATAGACGAGGTAATAGAGGAAAAGTGGTTTTCTCCCCTGTTAAAGCTTGTGCTCTTCATCGTGGAATTAAGGTTTCTCAGCCTAATAATATAAAAAATGACCCCGAATTTACTAAAGAGCTTAGTGAATTAAAGCCAGATTTGATTGTAGTTGCAGCTTTTGGGCAAATACTTCCTAAGGAGGTTCTAGATATACCGGTTTACGGATGCATTAATATCCATGGATCTATTCTTCCAGAGTATAGAGGTGCTGCGCCAATGCAATATGCCATACTGGATGGTAAGGACAAGACAGGCGTTACTATCATGAAGATGGAGCTTGGACTTGATACAGGAGATATAATCAGTGCAGAAGAGGTCGAAGTGGGAAGGAAAGATATAATTGCCTTATCTGAGGAACTTGCTGAATGTGGGGCTAGGTTAGTCGTAAAAACGATTGATTTAATAGCTAAAGATCAAGCAACGTACACAAAACAAGACGACTCAGCTTCATCATATGCTCACATGATTCGCAAAGAAGATGGATATACTGATTTTAATTCCTCAGCTGCTGAAATTGATAATAAAGTGCGTGCCTTTAAAATTTGGCCAGGTACATTTACCAATATCGGAGATAAAGTCCTTAAGCTTTTTGATGTTTTACCAATAGATGATGTCGATATAAATGCTGATTTTGGTGTGATTACCAGCGTTGACAAGGAAAAATTTACAGTGAAGTGTACCGATGGGACGCTTGAAATTAGAGAAGTTCAATTGCAAGGCAAGAAGAGGATGAGCGTTTCAGATTTTATTAGAGGTAACAAACTAGAAGTTGGAATGCGTCTTAAATAAATATTATATTGGAGGTATAGAGATATGTTCGGTGGATATTATTCATCTATGATTGTGTTAATTCCAGCAATGATCTTTACGATGATTGTGCAGGCGCGTATAAAGCGCGCCTTTTCAACATATACTGATATTGAAAACAGCAAAGGGATAACGGGCTTTGAAGCTGCTCGAACGATGCTCGATGCTAACGGTCTTCAGCAGGTTTCAATCAATGTTTTGAATGGAGATGCACTCACTAATTATTACGATCCAAGATCTAATACAGTTAATCTTAGTTCGGAGATATATTCTCAAGATTCTGTTGCATCTGTTTGTATAGCTTGCCATGAAGTTGGGCATGCCATACAGCATGCTACTAGTTATGCTCCTGTAAAGATGAGAAATGCACTCGTACCCGTAACTAACTTTGCCCAAAACGCATCATGGCCTTTAATTTTGTTGGGTATTGTTCTCTCATCTACAACAGAGTACGGGACCATGTTTTTTAACATAGGAATTTTTTGCTTTGTTGCTGTCGTTTTGTTTCATCTTGTCACACTTCCAGTTGAGTTAAATGCAAGTAGCAGAGCTCTACAGCAGATGAAAGCACTAAATCTTGTCGATGATTCTGATTACGCTGGAAGCAAAAGAGTTCTAAGTGCTGCAGCGATGACATATGTTGCTGCATTAGCCACTGCGGCGGCAGCACTAATTAGAGTCCTTCTGATTAGAGGAAATAGAGACTGATGAACAATGATTGGTATGCAGTATACGATGTACTTCGTAGTGTATACTGCGATAATTCATACTCGAATTTTGCGATTAACGAAGCGCTTAAGGAACATAAAGTTTCCTCACAGGGCTTCGTTCGTGTTATGTCTAAGGGTGTTATACGGGATACAATCCTTTTAGATTATAATATTGATAGATTAGCAAAGAATGGTATCAAGAGAATTAAGAAAAAGAATTTAATTATTTTGCGTATGGGCATGTATGCAATGGCAAAAATGGACTCGGTTCCAAACTATGCAGCTGTCAATGAAGCTGTTACTCTTGCTGAAAATATTTCAACCTCAGTAAAAGGTTTTATCAATGGTATGCTTAGAACTTTTGAACGTGAAGGTGCAATATTATTAGTTCCTGATTCCGAAGATATCCTAGAGTCATTATCATATAAATATTCCTTTCCATATCATCTCGTCAGGTTTATCTCTAAGCAATATGGTGAAGAGACGATAGAGGAGATTTTAAAGGGTCTTTACGAAATACCAGAGCTTAATATAAGAGTGAATTCATTAATTTGTAATCGGGAAGACTTAAAAAAATGCCTATCAACTAGAGATATAAAAGTTAGAGATAATCCATTTTCTCGAAACGGGATAATAATAGAAAATGGTTCAATAATTAATATCCCGGAGTTCAGAAGTGGGATGTTTACAGTTCAAAGCACTTCTTCGCTAAGAAGTGTGGAAATGCTAAGTCCAAAATCTGGTGATAAAGTACTCGATATATGTGCTGCTCCTGGGGGTAAAACTACCGCGATAGCGGAACTTATGAATAATACAGGTGAAATCTTTGCCTGTGATATTCATGAACATCGTGTGAAGCTCATAAACGAGCTTTTAAAACGCCTCGGAATTTCTTGCATTAATACAAAAGTGATGGATGCCACTCTATACGATAAGAGTTTAAGTGAACGTTTTGATAAAGTACTCGCAGATGTTCCTTGCTCTGGACTTGGAGTTATCGCTGGAAAACCTGAATTAAAGTTACATGTTAATCTTAATGAGCTTCCAGATTTATATGAAATTCAGTACAGCATTTTAAAAAATGCCTTTATGTATTTAAAACCTGGAGGAGAGCTAGTGTATTCCACTTGTACTATCAATAAGCGGGAAAATGAACAGATAGTTTCCAGGCTCTGTAACTCCTTTGAAAATTCAAGTATTGTTGAATACAATTCAATTTTACCGTATAATAAACAAGTAGGATTTTACTATTGTAAAATCAGTAAGTGTAACAATTTATAATTTTAATTTACTCAGGTGGTAAGACTTTAATGAGAGTAGGATATTTAACAGATAAGGGCATGAAACGCCCTAAGAACGAAGATGCTGTAAAAGTATTAAAGGATAGCAGATTTTTCATGCTGGCAGATGGCGTTGGCGGAAATAAGTCCGGGGAAATTGCAAGCACTGCAGCAGTAGATTTTCTTGCAGATTACGTGTACAACAACCCAATAGAACTTGTAGAGGGAAGTGAAGCGATTTTCACATATTTTGAAAATGCTGTTAACTTTGTAAATGAAAGTATTTTACAGCTTTCCAACACAAAGCCAGAGTATGTAGGAATGGCGACAACACTCGTTTTTGCATATGTTGACCACAAAATTCTTTACGTAGGCAATGTGGGAGATAGCAGAGTGTATTTCATTCATAAGGATGAAGTGCATCAGATTACTGATGACCACACCTATGTAAATGATTTAGTTAAGATGGGTGCTATTACACGTAGCGAGGCCGATCATCATTATAAAAAAAATGTAATCACTAGAGCTATTGGTGGAAATGCATACAACAATCCAGACTGCTTCAATATATATATGGAGCCAAGTGATAGAGTATTAATCTGTAGTGACGGACTCTATGAGGAAGTGTCAGATAGCGAAATTCTTGATATATTCAATGAAAGCTCTGATATGCAGGATTGTGCTGAACGTATGGTTGAAAGAGCAAACTTAAACGGTGGAAATGATAATATTTCAGTAATCTGTATTGACATGTTGGAGGAATCAAATGAGCAGTAGACTTCTATCTGGCCGTTACGAACTCCTTGAGAAAATCGGTGATGGCGGTATGGCAGTCGTTTACAAGGGTAAGGACAGACTGTTAAACAGATTCATCGCTATCAAGATACTTAGACCGGAGTTCACAAAGGATGCTTCGTTTGTTGAAAATTTCAAAAGAGAGTCGCAGGCAGCTGCTGGACTTTCTCACCCTAATATCGTAAGTGTTTACGATGTAGGTAAGGAAGGAAATATTAACTACATAGTAATGGAGCTTGTTGAAGGCCGTAACTTAAGCAATATAATTGCAGAAGATGCACCTCTAGACTACCGTACGGTAATCGACCTTACTAAGCAGGTTGCATCTGCACTTAGAATTGCGCATAAAAATAAGATAATTCATAGAGACGTCAAGCCTCATAACATCATGGTTACATCTGATGGTGTTGCAAAGCTTGCCGATTTTGGTATTGCTAAGGCTGTTAATGACGCAACACTTTCGACAAACAGCAAGGTCATCGGATCAGTACACTATTTTTCGCCGGAGCAGGCTAGAGGAAATTACGTTGATGAAAGATCCGATATATACTCACTCGGTATTGTAATGTATGAGATGCTCACAGGGCGAGTTCCATTCGATGGAGACAATCCTGTATCCATAGCCCTCAAGCATATAAACGAAGAAATTGTGCCACCACATGAATATGTGGATGGAATTCCACCTGCACTTGAAAGAGCTGTTCTCAAGGCTACAAATAAGTTTCAAACTAATAGATTCAACAGTGCAGATGAACTCATTGAAGAACTTGATAACATCGAATTTGTGACCAAAGTTGTTGGAAATTCAATTTTTGCAGAGGCATCTAATGAGGTTGCACGTAAGCGATCTGATAGTGAAGAAGATGATAATGACGATATAGTTTCAGAAAATTCAAAAGACAGGAAGAAAAAGAAGAAAAAATCTAATTCTTCTAGTCGCAAGAAAAAGCTTATTAAACTTGGTATTGCCGGAGCGGTTCTACTCGTTCTTGTTCTGGGCGTTGCTTTTGCAACAGGTGTCTTCTCAAGTAAAGCTAAGGTACCTGATATGTCTGATATGACTTATAAGGAAGCGAAAAAAACGGCTGAAAAGAGCGGATTTAAAGTTGAAAAGGGTAAAAGTGTATATTCATCGGAAATTTCTGAGGGACATGTAGTCGAACAGGATCCTTCTGGTGGAGAAGAAGCCAAAAAAGGTTCAACGATAACACTTCATCTCAGCAAAGGTTCGAAGGAAGGAACCGTACCTAATATAGTTGGTCAAGACTATAAGAAAGTTGAAAAGAAACTCAAAAAGGCAGGCTACAAGCTTGGAATAGTTAAGTCTGAGACTTCAAATAAGCCTGAGGGAACGATACTAACCCAAGATCCTGCAGCTGGAACAAATGCTGACAAAGGAACAAAAATTAACATTACAATTAGTGATGGAAAAGGGAAGGAGAAGGGAACGGTACCTTCTTTAACCGGAAAGTCGCTTGAGGAAGCAAAATCGGCTATTACAAATGCTGGATTTAAAGTCGGAAATATTTCTTACGATGAAAGCAATGTTTATGGTAATGGTTATGTAATGTGGCAACAGTATGCTGCTAATACATCACTTGAAAAAGGTGAAACAATTGATATTGAGGTAAGTAAGGGTAAACCTTCTTCAGGAAGCTCTTCCGACAACTCAAATAACAGTGGAACAAGGTTATAATATGCTGGGAAGAGTCGTTAAGGGAATTGGCGGTTTCTACTATGTTGATGATGGAAAACGAGTTCACATGGGAAATGCTCGCAAAAATCTTAAGCGAGGTAAATCAATCATCTATGTTGGGGATATTGTAGAATTTGATTTAAGGCAAGAAGACGGCGACTGTATAATAACAAAGGTGCGCGAAAGAAAAAACTTTCTTTCGCGCCCACCTGTTTCTAATCTAGATAAGCTTGTTGTTGTATTTGCAGCAGCTTTTCCTAATCCGAACAATCTTATTATTGATAAGTTTACCACTGCAATACTATATAACAACATCGAAGTTATTATCTGTATTACAAAACCTGATCTTGTATCGGAAAATGACCTAAAAGAGCTTGTTTCAACTTACGATAAAGCTTTTCCAGTTGTTGTTGTTAATGGCAAGAACGGTGATGGCATAGATAGGTTATATGATTTGATGAAGGGATCTAATGTTGCGCTAGCCGGTCCGTCAGGTGTTGGAAAGTCAACAATCATGAACCATATAACCGGTAGAAATGATATAGAAACAGGAGATATTAGCGATAAAACTGCCAGGGGCAGACACACGACACGGCATGTCGAGATTTTTAGTATTGATAACGATACTCATTTTTATGATACACCAGGTTTTACATCTCTAGACATGCCTAGACTTGATAGGTATCATGTTAGAGATTATTTCCCTGAGATTAATGCATTTAAGGGCTGTTGCAAATATCTAGATTGTATTCATGTTGATGAACCTGAATGTGCGGTAAAAGGAGCACTCGAAAAAGGAGAAATTAGCAAAACTAGATATGAATCATATTTATCAATTTTGGAAGAGGTAAAGAAATGGCAAAAATAGCACCTTCGATTTTAGCAGCCGATTTTGCTAAACTTGGTTCTGAAGTCGCTGATATCTGCAAGGGCGGATGTGATTTTATTCATGTAGATGTTATGGATGGCGCGTTTGTTCCTAATATCAGTTTTGGAAGTGCCGTTATGAAGAGTCTTAACGGCTATGCAACTGTCCCTTACGATGTTCATTTGATGATTGAAAATCCAGATCAGTACTTGGAGGAGTTTGTGACGGATAATACTGCTTATATTACGGTTCACTACGAAGCATGTCCTCACATTTGCCGGACTCTATCACATATTAAAGAGCATGGGGTAAAAGCAGGTGTGTCTATAAATCCGGGTACTCCTGTATCTTGCCTTGAAGCTGTACTTCCTTTTGTTGATATGGTACTAGTTATGTCTGTGAATCCAGGATTTGGTGGACAGAAATTTATTCCTGAAACTGCGAAAAAAGTATCTCAGCTTAATAAGTTAAGAAAAGACAATGGATACAATTTCGAAATCGAAGTTGATGGTGGTGTATCCGATAAGAACTCAGGGCTTTTAATTTCAAGTGGAGCAGATATTCTTGTTGCTGGTTCTGCAGTTTTCAAGCATGAAGATAGAGCAGAAGCCATAATGAGAATTAAAAAGGTTGATGCATAAAACTCATTAGAACTGCTTTGACAAAAAAGTAAAATAAGCTAATGCCTAGCTTTCTACCTACGTAGAATAGCTAGGCATTTTTTCATATCATCTGGCAAAGGTGCCTCAATATTAAGTGTTTTTTCTGTCATTGGGTGCTTTAAACTCATTTTTGCGGCATGTAATGCCTGTCTTTCCATAAGCTCTGGTGCATCACCACCGTATAAGTGATCGCCCGTGATTGGATGACCTATATGAGTGAGATGAACTCTTATCTGATGTGTTCTTCCAGTATGTAATGTAACTTCAACGAGCGTATTTCTTTTAAATCTCTCGAGAACTTTAACATCCGTAATTGCATCTTTGCCACCTTCGGAAAGTACAGTTCTCTGAATCGATTCCTCGCTAGGTCTCCCGATAGGCTCGTCTATAGTAAATTCATCATCTTCAATCACACCGTTAACGATTGCTATGTACTGCTTATGCACTGAATTTGTACGCATCTGGTGGGATATGTCGTTTTGTGTGTTCGCATTTTTTGCAACGATTACGATTCCGGATGTATCCATGTCGATTCTATTAGCGAAACGGACCTTGTAGCTTTGTTCGTTATCCTTCATATATTTCATTAGGCCATTTGCGATAGTGTGAAGTGGGTGTCCCTTAGTTGGATGAACTATAACTCCAGGTTGCTTATTTATAAACATCAGATCATCATCTTCATAAATTACATCTATAGGAATATCTTCAGCTGGAAAATCGCTACTTTCTTCTGGAAGTCTTATCGATATTACATCACCCACATCTGGTTTGATAAATCCAGGAGTAGGTATACCGTTGAGATCAACAAGTTTCTGGAATTTCATCTTAGTTTTGAACCGTGATGAGAATTTGAAATTTGCTTTTATGATCTGATTTATGCTCAAACCTATATCAGATTCAGTTACCTTGTGATTGTATTTTCCCATTATTTCCTCAAATTAAGTCTATAAAAGCTTGTTAGTAAGCTTCTTCCAGTAATCGTAACCAGGCAGTCTTAGAAGATGAATCTCGTCATCTGCCTGCATTACATCAATTTTAGATACATTGCTAAATTCTCTTGTAAGTCCATCATATGCTAATAAAAGTTTGTCTCCGACGGTACTCTTGCGCGTTACCAGTCTAACTTTTTTTGACGCAGGGTAGAGAATACTCGACCTAAAGCATCTATAAGCACTAGTATTCATCGGAGCCATCGGTGTTAACTGTAAGGCATCTAGCTCTGGAGCTACCAGTGAGCCACCAAGTGAATAGTTATAAGCGGTTGATCCAACAGGAGTTGATACGAGGATTCCATCGCCGATAAACTCCTGAATTGGAGTATCGTCCATGATTATCGAAAGATGGGCAAGTTTTGTATACATACCCATTACAAGTATTTCGTTTATTCCCGTTATCTCGTGAATGCCGTCTCTGTCTGTGATTAGGGCGCGTATTGGATGTATCTTTTCAACTGTGTAATTGCCATCATTATAGTGATTGACAAACATCTCAAGTTCAGAAGGAACTAGTTCCTGAAAAAAACCTAGATGACCGGTATTTATTCCGATAATAGGCATCCTTGGAAGTCTGCATTCATGTACACAGTTCAGAAAGGTTCCATCACCACCGATGCAAGCAATCAAATCAACGGTTTCATCATATTTGCTCGCAATCTCAAATTCTCTTATGCTTAGAACGTTGACAAGTTCATTGGCAGTGGCCTTTGATAAACCTGTATCATTGCTATAGATAAATACTTTAGTTGGTTTCATAGTATTTCCTCATATAAAATGCGCTATATCATCTCGTCTAGTTCATTAACTAGGTTTGCAAAAGTAGATAGGGCGGATAGAACAGGCTCCTCAGTACTCATATCTACTCCAGCGATTTTAAGTAATTCTATTG
This sequence comes from Mogibacterium diversum, assembly GCF_938028775.1. Classification (GTDB taxonomy): domain Bacteria; phylum Bacillota; class Clostridia; order Peptostreptococcales; family Anaerovoracaceae; genus Mogibacterium; species Mogibacterium diversum_A. The sequence goes on along the minus strand of NZ_CALIZG010000007.1, from coordinate 166,107 downwards.
GATAGTCAGATTCTCCGGTAGCTAGGAATTTTAAATAATCATTTCGTTCAGCTTCTCCGCCGGTTAATATCCTGTTAGCGATAGCATTTGCAGCGGAGTATCCCGTAGCATACTGATATACGTAGTAAGCACGGTAGAAATGAGGAATTCTTGACCATTCATACTGAATATACTCGTCATGTTCAATTGACGGACCATAATAAATAGTGTTTAGCTTATCGTACTCCTCGTTTAGATATTGTGCTGTAAGTGATCCACCATTTTCGACAGTTTCATGTGCAATTTTTTCAAATTCAGCAAACATTGTCTGTCTGAACAGTGTAGATTTAAACTCGTCGATATAGAAGTTGATTAGATACTTCTTCATATCTATTGATTCAGCATTACGTAGAAGGTAATGAATCAATAGCGTTTCATTAACAGTACTAGCAACCTCTGCTGTAAATATAGAGTGTCCTCCATACACAAATGGCTGTGTGCGTCTAGTATAGTATGAATGCATTGAATGACCAGATTCATGAATGAGTGTAAATACGTCACGTAGTTCTCCGCTGAAGTTCATCAAAATATATGGATTACTATCGTAAGAACCAAAGCTATATGCGCCAGATGTTTTGCCTGCATTCTCATATATATCAACCCATCTATCTTCGGTTAATCCTTTTCGTAACGTCCTAACATAGTCTTCGCCTAGAGGTGCCAAGGCTTTGCAGGCGATATCTACAGCATCTTCATAGCTGCATTCTAATCCTTCTGGCTTAACAATAGGGCGATAAATATCATACATTCTTAGTTCGTTAAGACCTAAAGCTCGTTTTCTAATTTCCATATATTTATGCATAGAAGGTAGGTTCTTATGCACAGCATCTATAAGATTATCATACACTGAGAGTGGAATGCGTTCGCCAGATAGCTCACTATCGAGTGTAGATTTATATTTACGTAGCTTGGACATGATAGAGTCATGCTTTACACTGTAGTTGTACATCACAGAAATTGAGTTATTAAACTCCTTGTATCTTCGGTACATTGCCTCAAAAGCATTCTTTCTAACCTCGCGGTTTTCCGACTCCATAAACTGGATATAATTTCCGTGAGTGAGTTCCACATCTATCGCGTCTTCATTAGTGACTTTGCCAAAAGAAAGATCCGCATCATTAAACATAGTGAAAATTTCATCTGGAGCACTGGCAGACTCATTAAGCTGAGCGATGACACGCTCTTCATCGGAAGACAGAACGTGAGGCTTGCTAAGCATTATTGAATCGAGCATGAAGGAAAATTCCTTTAAAGCAGGTAATTCCTCTATATATCCCTTTATTAAAGCTTCATCAGCCTCCAGAAGCTCGGGGGTAAAGAATGATACGTTAGCTGAAATTTGAGCGAGTGTAGAGAGAGACTTGTTGTTCATCTCTGTGGATTTCGTATTAGCATTATCTTCATCATGACGCATTCTCGAATACACAAAAGCATTCTCGGCTTTACGCATCATATCAGAGTATAAGCACAGTGCTTTTAGAAGGTTTTCTGCCGATTCTGTTAAACTACCTTTAAGTAAAATAAACTCGTCACTCGCCTTAAGAGCAGTGGATAGATCTTCTTCCCACTTGGTTTCATCTGGATACATCGCTTCTAGATTCCATTTATCTCTATCCGCTATCTCAGAGCGGTTTTTTAAATTGTATTTCTTCATTTAACTAGCTCCTTATGCTATAATTGATGATGTATTATTATAGCATAAATTGATTTAAAGGTGAATTAATGAACAGAGATGAACTCTATCAAATCCTTGATATTGTTGCACCAGAGGAGTTTGAGTATTATGAAAATCTAGCTGCACTTCTAGAAGCCGATGAGTTAATAGATGTCCAGCTAATCCTAGAACTGATAAAAGAATTAGATATGGGATCTTTAGCAGATATGTTTGATTCATATTTTGAAGAGTGGAACAAATCAATCCCCGATGAACTTGCGGAATTCTATGTGACTGTCGATACAGCAAAGCGCAGCATTATGGGTAATTTTAATGATGATATGACTGACGATGACTATTCATCTCTTGCCAGTGCTATATATGATTTTAGGCGTTGGTACGTTATTATACCGCATGTAATCGATAATGATACTGGGGAAGAAATAAACGTAAGAGATGCCAGGTATAATATCAGTGCATCTAGATATACTGGAGAAACCTGTAATTATAATTTTAATGGCGCTTATGAGTACGAAGGGGACTCATACTCAATGAAACTGTCAGATATTATAGAGGCAGAATATAACTGAAGGGGGATATATGCTAGAGGTTATAACGCTGGATTCAGGCGTAAGACTAATTCTTAATTCTATGGATTCAGTGAGATCCGTATCCATAGGTATATGGTGTAATAACGGTTCAGTAAATGAAAATAATGATGAACAGGGGATTTCGCATTTTATCGAACACATGCTCTTTAAAGGAACCAAGAATAGGAATCACTTTCAAATAGTTAATGAGATAGATCGACTTGGCGGACAGATGAATGCATTTACCAGCAAAGAGTGCACTTGCTTCTACGTGAAGTGTCTTGATGAGCATTTTCGTGCAAGCGCTGAAGTGTTGACGGATATGATCTGTAATCCCACTTTTCCAGAGGATGAACTTGAGAAGGAGAAGGGCGTAGTAATTGAAGAAATTAATATGAATGCAGATGATCCTGATGAAGTAGCCTTTGATATTCTTGAAGACAATGTATACAAAGGTATGGGGATGTCACATCCTGTACTTGGAACAAAATATACAGTTTCATCGTTTACACATGACAAACTTGATAAATATTACTTTGACCACTATACAAGAGATGAAATTATAGTGTCGATTGCTGGTTCATTTGATAGAAAAGATGTAATCGAGTACTTTGAAGACGAGTTTTATAATCTAAAAGAACGTAGAGAATTTATTACTGACAAAAATATCTCCGCATCTTGTGATGGCGGATATATCGAAGTAACGAAGGTTATCGAACAAGCGCATATTGCGATGGGAATAAGACTTTTTCCTGCTAAAGACCCAAGAAGATACCCTATGATGTTGCTATGTAACATTCTTGGAGGCGGAATGTCATCGCGATTGATGCAGAATGTTCGTGTTAAGAAGGGACTTGCTTATTCAGTATACTCTATGACCGGATTTTACAGTCATACGGGACTCTTTGTTATATGTGCTGGTGTTGCTAAAGATAAGGTTGATGAAGCTTTAGAGGCAATCAAAGAAGAGCTAGATAGACTTAAGGATGATGATATTAGCGTTGAAGAATTCCAGAGCTCAAGGGAGCAGCTTAAATCCAGCTTTATATTCGGACAGGAGAGTGTGCAGAATCTTATGATATACAATGGGAGAAATCTCCTTACTTACGGAAGGTCCATAACTCCTTCTGAGGTTCTGCAGATGTTAGACGACATCACATTGGAAGACATAAACAATGTAAAAAAAGAAATTTGTGATTATAGTAGGCACACCATTATTAATGTTACTGGTAAAAATTAAATGTAAATTGTAATGTGTTTTGTTATTAAGTAACGTAGCTTTGAAAGCTTAAATGTCGTAGTTTATTATCATTTTTTAGAAAGGATACATTATAAATGGAATTAAAATTCAAATCACTCAGTGGTTCACTTCCTACTTATGCAACGGACGGAGCATCAGGCATGGATCTGCGAGCTTTTATAGATGAGCCTGTAATTTTAAAACCTATGGAGAGGAGACTTATTCCGACAGGATTATTTGTTCAAATTCCAGAAGGTTATGAAGGACAAGTTAGAGCAAGGTCGGGACTAGCTATTAAACACGGAATAGGTCTAGTTAATAGTATTGGCACTATTGATTCCGATTACCGAGGAGAACTTAAGATCCCTGTGATTAATTTTGGAAATGAATCCTTTACGATAAATAATGGTGATCGCATTGCGCAGCTCGTAATTGCTTCTTATGAGAGAGTAGCGCCGATAATGGTATCCGATTTAGATGAGACTGATCGCGGAGAAGGCGGTTTTGGACATACAGGGGTGAAAGGATAGATGATTTTACGTGATGACCTTGAAATGAGAGAGTTTAATTTCCTTGATGAGCGAGCTTCAAAGTCAAAGGACTCTTTGGGTCGCGATGTAAACGAAGATAAGTGTTCTTTTCGAACCGACTATCAGCGTGACAGAGATAGAATTATCCATTCAAAAGCATTTCGTAGGCTAATGCATAAAACACAGGTATTTCTTGCACCAGAAGGTGACCATTATAGAACCAGGCTTACACACACCCTCGAAGTTGCTCAAGTTGCTCGTACAATTGCAAAAACTCTCAATTATAACGAAGATTTAACGGAAGCAATTGCTCTAGGGCATGATCTTGGACATACACCATTTGGACATAATGGAGAAGATGTTCTAAACAGGATTCATATCGGTGGATTCAGACATAATGAACAGAGCCTGAGAATAGTAGAGCGTATTGAATGCACATCAAAAAGAGTGGGGCTTAACCTTACAAAGGAAGTAAGAGACGGAATTCTCAATCATAGGGGGGAAGGTATTCCTATAACACTTGAGGGTCAGATAGTAAAGATAAGCGATCGTATCGCTTACATTAATCATGATATAGATGATGCAATAAGAAGCAATGTAATAACAATCGACGCACTTCCTACTGAAGATCTCGATGTACTTGGGCATTCTCATAGCGAAAGGATAAACAACCTAATCGCTGATCTTGTGACATTTAGTGACGGAAAAGACAAAATCAGCTTAAGTCCTGATTTTAATAGAGCTCTTCTCCATTTACGAAAGTATATGTTTGAACACGTATATTGTAGTGAGCTCGTTAAACGTGAAGAAGATATGAATAAAGTTGAAGTGGTTATTACTGCACTTTACAACTATTTCATTAAACATCCAGAGAAGCTACCTGAACTATACAGGGAGGTAGCCTTAGAGGATGGAAATGCTACAGCAGTAAAAGATTATGTCTCAGGAATGACAGATAGATATGCGATATCACTCTATTCCGATTTGTTTGTTCCTCGTGGATGGACGGAATTTAAGTAAGCAATTTGCTTAAAAGGAGAAAACATGGCGATTGGCAGTAGCTTTATCGATGAGATAAAGTCAAAAGTTAATATTGTGGATGTCATTGGTCGTGAAGTTCCTCTAAAACAAAGTGGTAGCAATTTTAAAGGGCTTTGTCCATTTCACAATGAAAAGACACCATCATTTATGGTAAATGAGCAAAAGCAGATTTTTAATTGTTTTGGGTGCGGTGAAAAAGGTGATGTAATCCATTTTGTGCAGCGGTTTAATAATATGGAGTTCATGGAGGCGTGTGAAAAGCTAGCTGAAGAATATAATATTGAGATCCCAAAGCACGGAACACGAAGGAAAGAAGATTTATCTCGATATTATGAGATTAACTCTATAGCTGCAAGATTTTTCTTTGATAACCTCACGAAACATGCTAATCCCGGATATACATATATTCGCAAAAGAGGCATTAGCGATGAGACAATTAAACGTTTTGGACTCGGATATTCCCAAAATTCTTGGAACAGCCTGCATAAATTTCTACAAGATAAGGGCGTATCAGATGAAGATATGCTTAAGTTAGGATTGGTAACACAAGGGAAAAAAGGTATTTATGATAAATTCCGAGGAAGACTTATGTTCCCAATTTTTAACACCCAAGGAAAAGTAATAGGTTTTGGAGGTAGAGCTATCGGCGATGAGATGCCTAAGTATCTAAACTCCTCTGAGAGTGAAATTTTTCTTAAAAAAAATAATCTTTATGCTTTAAACTTTACTAAGAAAAGTATAAATGATACAGATCAAGTTCTTATCGTTGAAGGATATATGGATGCAATATCCTTATATCAAGCTGGAATTCGAAATGTTGCTGCTTCGCTCGGCACAGCTCTGACAGAGAACCAATGTCAGCTTATTACTAGGTATACTAAGAATGTTGTGTTATCATATGATTCTGATTCGGCTGGTATAAAAGCAGCTCTTCGAGGAATCGATGTAATGCGAAGTTCAAATGCAAACGTAAGGATTTTACACGTAACTGATGGAAAAGATCCTGATGAATTTGTAAAGAAATATGGAAAAGAGGATTTTTTGAAGCTCGTTAACAGTGCCGCTCCATCTACAGAGTTCGTGCTAGAGATGTTGAAGAAAAATTTCAATCTTAGCGACAACCTTGAGATTATAGAGTATATAAGGAGCTGTGTTCCAGTATTAAAAAAGCTAGGTGCTGTTGAACAGGATTTATATGTTAAGAAGCTTGCCTCAGAATTTGATATATCTGAGCATGCTATACTAACAGAGATAGCTTCAGATGAAAGCAGACAAAGTACTTCTTACCAAAAGAATTTGCGTGAAAGGAAAGAATTCAAGACTGATAGCTTTGGAAATGATGAAAGGCTTGAAGTTTCCATTCTCTATATTTTAACGAGGGATGTGCGATATATCGATACTTTTAGAGAAGATGATATAGAGTTCAGAACTGCTCTTGGCAGAGAGTTTTATGATGTTGCAAATAAACTAATTTTGCAGAACAGAGTGTCTGAAATTAATATTGACGACATATATAAAGAGCTAGATCCTGAGGACGAAAAGGCTCTTAAAAAGATATTATCATCGATAAGAATTGGTGCGGATGAAAGTTCGTACTACAGAGAATGTTATGTTAAATATGCGCAGATGCATTACGGAGAAAAAATAATAGAGCTACAAAATGCGATTGCTGTCGCTGAGAAGCTGGGTAATGAAGAAGAAATCTCGCGTCTTGCTATGCAGTTACAAGATATTGAAGAGAAGAGGAGAAAGGTTAGGTAAAATATGCCAAAGAAAGAAGCAACCGAAGCACCAGCTAATGAGCGCGTTGAACAGGCTGTGGAAGAGATTATGAGACTCTCTGAAAACATCGGCAATGAAATAACTCTAGCTGAGATTGGAGAACATCTATCGAGAATAAAACTAAATAAAGATCAGATAGATGAAGTCTACGACTTGGTGGAAAAAAATGGGATTAGTATAGTTGATACAAGGGAACCTAACGGCAACGAACTTGAAGATGTTGAGGAAGATGACGTAGATGTTGATGATGGACTAGTTCTTAAGACAAATGGTGAAATTGATGTAGATGCAACTGTTCCTAAATCGCTACCTACTGATGATGCAGTCAGAATGTATCTCAAGGAGATTGGTAAAGTGCCTCTTCTTACAGGAGCAGAAGAGCGCGAACTTGCAATCCGCATGGAACAAGGCGACGAGGAAGCTAAGAAGAAGCTGTGTGAATCAAACCTAAGACTTGTCGTAAGTATTGCTAAAAGATATCTAAACAGAGGACTCAGCTTTCTCGATCTTATTCAAGAAGGTAATCTCGGTTTGATTAAAGCTGTTGATAAATTTGACTATACGAAAGGATATAAATTCTCGACCTATGCTACTTGGTGGATAAGACAAGCAATTACTCGGTCGATTGCCGATCAGGCTAGGACGATTAGAATTCCTGTTCATATGGTTGAAACCATCAATAAGTTAATCAGAATATCTAGACAGTTACTTCAAGAGCTTGGGCGTGAACCTACTTCTGAAGAAATCGCTAAAGAGATGGGTATAACGGTAGAAAAGGTTAGGGAAATAAAGAAAATTTCTCAGGATCCAGTTTCTCTTGAGACACCGATTGGTGAAGAAGAAGATAGCCACCTTGGCGATTTTATTCCCGACGATGATGTACCAGCACCAGTAGAAGCAGCTGCATATTCAATGCTTAAGGAACAGCTGATGGAAGTTCTTGACACGCTATCAGATAGAGAAAAGAAAGTTTTAATGTTAAGATTTGGTCTTGAAGATGGAAGACCACGCACCCTAGAAGAAGTTGGTAAAGAGTTTAACGTTACGAGAGAACGAATTAGACAGATTGAGGCTAAAGCGCTTAGAAAGCTTCGTCATCCTAGTAGAAGTAAGAAGCTGAGAGATTATCTGGAGTAAATATGAAGATTAGTGACAGAATAAAAGCAATATGCGCTGCTGTCACATCTGGAGAGACAATTGCGGACATAGGCACAGATCATGCCTATGTCCCATTAATTCTATATAAAAATAATGTTTCTCCACATGTGATTATGTGCGATATTAGTGCTGACTCTCTATCAAAAGCCAAAAAAAATTTTACCGATGCCGAAATTGATATGCCTGAATCATCATTTAGAGTGGGTGATGGGATTGATGTAATCGAAAAAGGGGAAGTCGATGCCCTTATCATTGCTGGACTTGGCGGAGTAACTATTGTAGATATTCTTTCGAATGATATCGATAAATTGCAGAGCTTTAAAAAACTAATTTTACAGCCTCGAAACAATAGTGGTCCATTAAGAAGTTTCTTATATAGATATGGGTTCGATATCACCGATAACAAGCTCGTAAAAGAGGGTAAATTTTCATGTGAAGTTATTGTAGCTGTTAGAACATCAAATATTAACAGAGAAAATGGTTCAAGCTCCGAAAGGGAGCTGCCTTATAAAGATACTGATATAAGATGGCGATATCCAGAAGGCATTATAAACAATGATGCATCAGTGGTTAGTAAAAGACTTGGTCATGCTATAGAGAATCACAAAAGGGAAATTGAAAACCTTAGACGCGCTAAACACGACCAAAGTGATAGAATAGCTATGCTTAAAAAGGAGCTTAATTATCTGTACACATTATTAGGAGAATAAGAGAATAAATGGATAAAAAATTAAATTTCTTTACTGTAGCGACGATGTACATAGGCGTAATAATGGGTGCTGGTTTCGCTTCAGGAAGAGAATGCTGGCAGTTCTTTGGTATATTTGGCTATAACGGATACAAGGGGATTCTGATAACAGGTATAGGTTTCCTAGTTGTATCTGTGATGATAAGCTACATAGCTATTTCCACACATACAATTCAATTAGGTGCGCTTATATCACCTGTTGAGTCAAAATTAATTTATAAACTCATTGAGAATATCCTTGCAATTATATATTATTCAATGTTAATCGCTATGGCTTCAGCAGGTGGCTCGCTTTTAAATCAGATTTTGGGATTACCCCAATGGGTCGGAGGTGCTATTATCACTGCTCTAACACTACACACCGTTTTGGGAAGCTTCTCTCGTATGTCGAGCATTTTCAAAAAGTTTGTACCAGTTTTATTTAGCATTTGTATTTTAGCAATAATAATAGTACTGCTTACACAGAACAGAGTGAGTGAAAGTAATTTATTGATAAGTCATAGCTCATGTATTTCATGGCAAAGATCATCGATGCTTTTTCTCTCATATAACTGTATGGGTATGATGACTGTCGCTGGATCATGTGCAGTTTCTGCTAGGAGTACCAAGCATGCGATTAGTGGAGCAATATTGGGAGTAATTCTATTAACTGTTATTACATTGATGCTTCTAACTGTTCTGCTTATAAATCCTGGATTTTCAAGTAATTTAAGCCTTCCAATGGTTGGATGGTCAGAAGCTATTAACACAAAGTTCGGACTTCTTTATGCGTTTGTTTTAATGGGTGCTATATATCAGACTGCAACTAGTACTTATTATGGCTTCAGTATCACAATAAATAATACACCTATGAAGAAAACAATCCTTTCAATTGGAGCGATAATTGCTTTTATTGCTGGATTAACGGATTTTAAAAAAATAGTAGCGATATTGTATCCAACACAAGGATATATTGGGTGTATCATTTTAATTTTAGTGGCATTAAACTTTATTAAAATAATTATTAATAAATTAAAAAAATTTAATTGTGGATAAAAATGTATCCAATATATATTTTGCACAATGTATTTGTGGTATCATTATATCCTGAAATGGGTAAACTGGATGATCGCGTGATGTAACAATCACGAGGAAAGTCCGGGCTCCATAGGGCGAGGATGCCAGATAACGTCTGGCGTAGGTAACTATAGGGAAAGTGCAACAGAAACATTCCGCCGAAACGGATAATGCCGTGGTAAGGTTGAAATGGTGAGGTAAGAGCTCACCGGTATCATGGAGACATGGTGGCCGTGTAAACCCCATCCGGAGCAAGACTAAGATAGGCATAAAATGCGGCGGCCCGTCGCAGCCGGTAGGTAAGTCGCTTGAAGCAGCTAGCGATAGCTGTTCTAGATGGATGATCATCGTATACAGAACCCGGCTTATAGTTTGCCCATTTTAATTTAGGGATATGAGTGAAAGGACCTCGATATCTCTATCGAGGTTTAGGTGACCATATGAGATTAGGTATTGATGTTGGATCTACGACGGTAAAACTTATCGTTTTAGATGATTCAAATAGTATTGTGTATTCTAGATATGAACGTCATATGTCGAATGTTTTCGACAAAGTTGCTGAGCTTATTACTGATATGACGAAGGAGCTTTGCGATATTGAAGTTAATGCAGTTATCACCGGTTCAGGTGGTATGGCATTAGCACAGATTTTGGGAATAAAATTTGAACAGGAAGTAATTGCATGTAGCAAAGCCATCGAAACAATAATTCCTAAGACAGACGTAGCTATTGAGCTTGGTGGAGAAGATGCTAAGATTACTTTCTTCGAGTCAACTATTGAGCAGAGAATGAATGGTGCATGTGCAGGTGGAACCGGTGCATTTATTGACCAGATGGCCGTTCTTCTTCATACTGACGCACAGGGCCTCAATGAAGCTGCGAAAGAGCATACGATGATTTATCCGATTGCATCAAGGTGCGGAGTATTTGCAAAAACTGATATTCAGCCGCTTATAAATGATGGTGCAAAAACCTCGGATATCGCAGCCTCAATTTTTCAGGCAGTTGTAAACCAGATGATCAGCGGACTAGCATGTGGTCATCCGATTAGAGGACATGTTGCATTTCTTGGCGGTCCTCTTCAGTATTTATCTGAACTTAGAAAAAGATTTGTTGAGACTCTTGGACTTAGCGAGGATGAGGTTATTTTTCCTGAAAATGCAAAATACTTCGTTGCCATTGGAGCAGCCATTCTTGCTGAAAAAGAAACCAAGCAGGTAGAACTCAGTAAGTTAATTGACTTAGTGAAAAAAGCAGATCCCGCTTCCGCTGGTGGAACGGTTTATCTCGATCCATTATTTAGAAATAAAGAAGAACTTGCAGATTTTAGAGCTCGACATGCCAAAGCTAAAGTAAGAAGAGCTGATATATCAGAACAATCTGGTCCTTTGTTCCTTGGAATCGATGCTGGATCAACAACAACTAAAGCGGCGCTTATCAATAAGGATAAGGAGCTCGTTTTCGAGTACTATCAAAGCAATGAAGGTGATCCGCTTAACGTTGTTCGTAACATCATGAGAGAGATTTACGATAAGATGCCCGAAAGTGCTTTTATCGGGAGATCTGTTGTTACTGGCTACGGAGAAGGTTTGATAAAAGCGGCCTATAGGCTTGATGGTGGTGAGATTGAGACTATGGCTCACTATAAAGCAGCTGAAGAATTTCTTCCAGGCGTTACATTTATCCTCGATATCGGTGGACAGGATATGAAATGCATGAAGATTAAAGACGGCGCCATCAATAACATTATGCTTAATGAGGCTTGCTCAGCTGGATGCGGATCATTTATCGAGACCTTTGCTAAATCTGTAAACACAAGTGTTGAGGAGTTTGCTGAGGATGCACTTGAATCAAAGATGCCAGTAGACCTCGGTACTAGATGCACTGTATTCATGAATTCAAAAGTTAAGCAGGCACAGAAAGAAGGGGCTACAGTTGCAGATATTTCAGCTGGACTGTCTTATTCAGTTATTAAAAATGCACTATACAAAGTTATGAAGCTCAGAAATCCTAGTGAGACAGGTGACAAGGTTGTAGTGCAGGGTGGCACGTTCTTAAATGAGGCAGTTTTAAGAAGCATTGAGCTTGTGTTAGGCAAGGATGTAGTAAGACCAGATGCTTCGGGACTCATGGGTGCCTATGGTGCAGCTATTATAGGATCAAATGAATATGCGGATGGTGAAAAGTCGAGCGTCCTAACTAGGAATGAACTAGACGGATTTTCAGTTGAAACTAGTAATGATAGATGTCAGAAATGTGGTAACCACTGTCTTCTGACGATTTCAACATTCTCTGACGGCAATAAGTATGTATCAGGAAATAGATGTGAAAAGGGGGCTGGCGAGACAGTTGAGCCGCATAACAATCCTGATTTATACAAAGAGAAACTAAAGCTTTTATTCGGTAGAAGAAATTTAAAACAAGAAGAAGCAAAGCGCGGAATAATAGGTATTCCTCGTGTACTTAATATGTACGAAGATTACCCATTCTGGCATAGTTTCTTTACAACATTAGGATTTAGTATCGTATTAAGCCCTCAGAGCTCTAAAAAACTGTATGAATCTGGTATGGATAGTATCTCGTCAGATACTGCGTGTTACCCTGCAAAAATCACACACGGTCACATCAAATGGCTAGTTAATAAAGGTGTAAAGAGGATTTTTTATCCATGTGTTAACTTTGAGGTTATTGAGGATAAGACTGCTGCAAACCATTATAATTGCCCAATAGTAGCCACATATCCCGAGGTTATAGATAAGAATATGGCAGACTTATTCTATGAAAATAATGTGGAGTTTTATCACCCATTCCTGCCATATGATAACGACGATAGAATGGTTGAAGAGCTCTATAAATTCTTCTCTGGAAAGAGAAAGATTGACGTCGATAGAGCAAATCGCACTGATTCGATAAATCGTTTTGAAAATGATACGAGAATATATAGCTTGTTCGGATTAAATCTGTCTCGCTCCGAACTTAGAGAGGCTATCAGAGCTGGTAGAAAAGCTTACCAAGAATTTAAGGCTGATATGAATAAACTCGGCGATGATGCTCTTAAGTTTATGGAGGAGAATAATAAGAAGGGTATTATTCTTTCAGGCAGACCTTATCACCTGGATCCTGAAATTAATCACGGAATTAACAACGTGATCAATCAGCAGGATATGGTTGTCCTCACAGAAGATTCCGTTTCGAATAAGATTGATATTGCTCGTAATGTCAGAGTGCTTGATCAGTGGACATACCATTCTAGGCTCTATAAAGCAGCTGTTTTTGCAGGAAAGAGAGATGATATTGAACTTGTTCAGCTCAACTCGTTTGGCTGTGGACTAGATGCCGTTACTACAGATGAAGTTGATGAGCTACTAGGTCAGAACAACAAACTTCATACCGTGCTTAAGATCGATGAAGGGTCAAATTTAGGTGCGGCCAAGATTAGAATCAGATCATTAAAGGCTGCACTTGATGAAAGAGATAAGGCTGGAACCCATTCAGAGGGTATAAATGAACCATATAAGAGGGTAATATTTACGCCGGAGATGAGAGAAGAATATACGCTTCTCGTCCCTCAGATGTCTCCGCTTCATTTCCAGTATTTCACACCAATTTTACGAGCAGCCGGATACAAGGCAGAACTGCTACCTGAAGCAACTAAAAACTCAGAAGAAGAAGGTTTAAGGTATATCAACAATGATGCTTGCTACCCAACTATAGTCACATTAGGACAGATTATTTCTGCTTTAAAATCTGGAAAATATGATCTAAATAAAGTTGGTGTGTTCATGTCACAGACTGGTGGTGGTTGCAGAGCTAGTAACTATGTTGCACTTCTACGTAAGGCTCTCAAGGATCTTGGAATGGAGCAGGTTCCTGTAATTTCCTTTAATACAGCAGGGCTTGAAAAAAATCCAGGCTTTAAAATAACTCCTAAAATGGGTTTAAGCCTTGTGTTTGCCGTTAACTATGGCGATTTAATAATGAAATGCTTATATCGTACAAGACCATATGAAAAGGTTAAAGGCAGTGCAGAGAAAATTATGCACAATTGGCATGATAGAATAGTTGAGAATGTTTTAAACTGTAAGGCAAGTACCTTTAAGAAGAACATAAAAATGATTGTTAAGGAGTATGACACTCTGCCAATTTATGAAGATGTTAAAAAACCAAGAGTTGGTGTCGTAGGAGAGATACTAGTTAAGTATCATCCAAATGCTAATAATAACCTCGTTGAGATTATCGAAGAAGAGGGCGGAGAAGCAGTGGTACCTAGCTTTATTGATTTCTTTGAATATGGCATGCTCAATAAGCAGTTTAACTTCAAGAACCTTTCTGGTTCTCGTAAAGAGATGATTTTTAATAGTGCAGCTTTAAAGGCTATTGAGCACTATAGAGAGTATGTAAGAAAAACTTGTAGAGCTAGTGAAAGGTTTGAACCGGATCACTATATAGAAGAGACTGCACTTAATGCTGAAAACATTCTTTCTGTTGGTAATCAGTGTGGAGAAGGCTGGCTCCTAACGGGAGAGATGGTAGATTTAATAAATTCTGGGGTAAAAAATATTCTTTGCCTACAGCCGTTTGCGTGTCTACCTAATCATGTCACAGGTAAGGGCATGATTAAAGTTCTTCGAAGCTACGATGAGGATGCAAATATCGTAGCTATAGACTATGACCCTGGTGCAAGCCATGTAAATCAGTTAAATAGAATCAAGATGATGATGTCTACGGCTTTCAAAAATCTTGAAAAGAAGTAGTTTGATATGCTATCATATTACGGCAAATTTAATAGTAAAATGAATAGAAGGAGGTCCACCTGTGGGTAGACATGGTACGATTGCAGGTAGAAAATCTGCACAGGATGCAAGAAGAGCAGCGATGTTCACGAAGTATACAAGACAGATTATTGTCGCAGCAAAGGATGGTGGCGACCCTGAGTTTAACTCATCACTTAGAGTTGCAATAGATAAGGCAAAAGCTATAGGCATGCCTAATGATAATATTAATAGAGCTATCAAGAAAGGTACTGGTGAGTTAGCAGGCGAATCGTATGAGGAACTGTTATTTGAAGGTTACGGTCCATCTGGTGTCGCTGTGATTGTTGAAGCTCTAACTGATAATAAAAATAGAACAGCTGCATTTGTAAGATCGACATTTGATAAAAATGGTGGAAATCTCGGCACTCCAGGATGCGTATCTTATATGTTTTCTAGAAAAGGTGTTATATTCATCGAGAAGACTGACAGTCTTGACGAGGATACAGTTATGATGGAAGCACTTGAAGCAGGAGCTGAGGATATGATTGTTAATCAGGATAACTTCGAAGTAAGAACAGAAGCTACTGATTATCATTCAGTCCTTGAGGCACTCAAGGCAGCAGGATATGAAATTGCTGAATCCGAAGTAGAGTTTATACCATCAATGGAATCAAAGGTTGATGATGAGTCTGCGATAAAGGCTCTTCATAAGCTAATCGATACACTTGATGATAATGATGATGTGCAGAGAGTTTCTTATAACTGTGACCTGCCTGATATGGAATAAAATCTTAAACGGATAGTGGTTAAATCACTATTCGTTTTTTATTTCAAGTATTGAATTTAAATTTTATGATAATATAATCAAATTATAAGTTCTGGGATATGCGTTGTGTGTCATTAATTGAACCTACACTTCTTGCACGGGATTCCGAGTTCGCTTATAGGCGATATGCTAAGCTGGTATACCAGAGACTTAGAAATTACTGAATAGCGACAGGAAGTACCCACCTTATCAATCGATAGGGCGTCAATTAAGAGCATGACGGTATTTCGGATCTTTTCTAAAAAAGACGAGCCTCATCGTATGATGAGGCTTTAATTTTGTTTAATTAAAGCCCGTTACATGCTATAATATATTGAATTGATATAAATTAAATCGTTCATGTTGTTTTGTCGTGTATGAAGGTAAGAATATAAGCGAAAGGTATCAGAGAATGGGCTTTAAGAGAATTGACGTAAGGGATATTAATGGCTTTAAACTAGGCAATGCTGAAAATCAAAGTGCAGGCACTGGTTGTACCGTCATTATATCTGAGAATGGTGCTGTAGCTGGAGTTGATGTAAGGGGCGGTGGTCCTGCCACTCGCGAGACGGACCTTCTAAAATCAGAAAATACTGTTCAGGCTGTTAACGCAGTGGTTTTGAGCGGTGGAAGCGCTTTTGGTCTTGAGGCAGGGTCGGGAGTAATGAAATACCTCGAAGAAAAAGGGATTGGCTTCAAGGTAGGGGAACGCAATGTTCCTATAGTTACTCAAGCTTCTCTTTATGACTTAGATGTTGGCTCGGGCGATGTCAGGCCTGATTTAAATATGGGGGCACAGGCGTGCATAAATGCATATGAAGGAATTTTTGATCACGGAAATCATGGCGCTGGAACAGGTGCATCTGTAGGCAAATTCTATGGTATGGATAGAGCGATGAAATCCGCACTTGGAACTTTTGCTTGCTCTGATGATGTTCTTGAAGTCGGTGCAATAACTGCTGTCAATGCCTTTGGAGATGTTTATAACGGCAATAATAATATAATTGCAGGACTTTTAAGTAAAGATAAGGAATACATTAAAGGCTCTATTTCAGTGATGAAGAATCATGTGCATGGAGAAGGCGGACCGGAAGCACCAGACATTCGTGACCCATTTAAAAATGATGAAATAGTTGTTACAAACGAAGTAGATGATGATGGAGACGTTAACACAGAAATTGACGAATTATCTATTAAACATGATATAACTGATCAACAATATTCAGCAGATATACAAACTGCCAAAACTTCAGATTATGAAGCTGTTAGCGAAGAAATTGAAGCTAATAAAGAAGACAGTAGGTCAGAGATTGATGAAATCGAGTCTAAAATCGAAGAACTTCGTGCAGAGCTTGAGAGTAATGCTGAACACCATGACACGTTGTTCAAAGAAGACAGTGTACAGGGTGAACCTGATCATGAACCAATCCCCGTTGAAGAGATGGGATACGATGTTCCTTTTAACACGACGTTATCGTGCTTAATCACTAATGCCAAACTAACTAAAACTCAAGCTAATAAGCTAGCTTCAATTTTGCACGATGGTTTTGCGCGGGCTATAAAACCAGTTCACGGGACTCTTGACGGTGATGCAATATTTGTAATGACAACAAATCAAGTAGAAGTTAATTTCGATGCTTTTGCAGCACTTGCAACAGATATTCTTCAGTATAGTGTAATTGATGGTGCGCTTGCGGCAACTGATGCTTATGGACTTAAGGCATCGCGTTCAATCATCGGCAAATAAACTTGATTAAATAATGAGAGGTAATCGTTCGTGAGACTTGTAATTATCGACGGCAATAGTTTGCTTTTTAGGGCTTACTTTGCTATGAGACCAATGATGACAAAAGAAGGGGTGTACACACATGGTGTGTACGCCTTTATCAATATGCTTAATAAAATCTTAGGTGATTATACGCCTGACTACATTGCTGTTTGTTTTGACATGAAGGCTAAGACGTTTAGACATAAACAATATGAGGAATATAAAGCAGGGAGACAGCAGACACCGATTGAACTTCTGTCACAGATTCCTCTCATGCATGATGTACTAGATGCTATGAATATTTCTGTATTTGAAAAGGAAACATACGAAGCAGATGACTTGATAGGTACGATTACAACTGAAGCTTCGAGAAGAGGTATAGAGTCCATCATAATTACGGGTGACAAAGATGAACTTCAGCTAATTGATAAGAATACTAAGGTCGTAATCAACAGGAAGGGTATGACCGAATTTGATATATATGATGAAGCTGCGATGATAGATCGATATTCGTTGACTCCAAAGCAGTTTATTGATCTAAAAGGTCTAATGGGAGACAAATCCGATAATATTCCTGGTGTTCCTGGAATTGGTGAAAAGAAAGGAATCGCTCTTCTTAAGGAATACGGTTCAGTTGAAGGTGTTCTAGAGAACGCTGATAAGATTAAAGGTAAGCTTGGTGAAAATGTTAGGGCTAATAAAGAAATGGCAACGCTTTCAAAGTCGCTTGCTACCATTAGACGCGATGTGCCACTTGATTACGAATTTGATGATTTAAAATTTGTTAAGCCTAACTATGATGAACTCCTGAGCATATATAGAAGTCTTGAATTTAATAGTCTGATAAAAAAATTAGATTCATCTGAACATGAAGCAGTAACAGAATTTAAGAAATCAGGTGCTAATATATATGATGAATATTCTGAATATAAGCCTGTAGATCCTTCAAAATTCTATAATAGAGTAAGTTCAGGAAGTGATGTCGTTATAACGTTTAAAGGAGATAATAACCACTCGAGCATGCCTATGCTTGATAGTGTTTCGCTCTTGTCGGCTGAAGAGAAGATTATTACTAAAATTGAACTATCACCGCTTAACGTTTCTTCGGCTATTGAAACGCTTATAAGTAGAGGATATGAGTATATCTGCTATGACATCAAACCATTTATATATACGTTGCTTAAATATAATATAAATGGTTTACGAATAAAACATGATACATTTGTCGCAGAATATCTTTTAGATCCGAATAGAAGCAGATATTCCTTAGATAAAATGCTCGTTAAGTATACTGATTTTACCTTTGATGAATCAACTGATGACTCCGTTCATTTGTTATATATATTAAAAGTATATGAAGGTCAGAAAAAAGGAATAGATGAGAATGGGCTCACCACGGTATATGAAGAATGTGAACTTCCACTTATTGAAACTATGGCAGCTATGGAATCTATTGGCATGAAGGTAAATAGGTCTGTGCTAGAATCTGTTGGAATAGAGCTCGATGCAAAAATAACTGATTTGGAAAATTCAATTTATGAAAAAGCAGGACAGTCATTCAATATTAAATCGCCTAAACAACTGGGTATGGTATTATTTGAAGATATGGGAATTCCTTATCCTGGTCGTAGTAAAAAGAAGACTGGATACTCTACATCGGTAGATGTTTTAGAGAAGCTGAGAGACGATCAGCCTATCGTTAATGATATTCTGGAGTATAGAAAGGCCACTAAGCTAAAAAGCACATACATAGAAGGCCTTATTGCTCTTATAGCTGACGATGGCAGAATTCATCCGCATTTTAACCAAACTGTTGCAGCTACAGGTCGTATCAGCTGCACTGAACCTAATCTACAAAATATTCCAATCCGTGATGAATATGGTCGTTATATTAGAAAAGCTTTCGTGACCAGTGACGAAAATCACACATTCATAGGTGCTGATTATTCACAGATTGAACTGAGAATATTAGCGGCGCTGAGTGGCGATGAATCTCTGATAAATGCTTTTAACAACAACGAAGATATTCACCGCATAACTGCTTCAAGGGTATTTAATGTACCACTAGATCAAGTTACACCGCTTGACAGATCTAGAGCAAAGGCGGTAAATTTCGGTGTTATTTATGGAATGAGCGGATTCGGGTTAAGTGAAGAGCTCATGATTTCTAGAGCTGAAGCTCAGCGTTATATTGATGATTACTTTTTAAAGCATAAGTCTGTCAAAGCTTATCTTGATGAACAGATTAAAATAGGTGAGCGTGACTACGCTGTAAAGACAATAATGGGTCGCATTAGGCAGATTCCTGAATTTGCTTCACGTAAATATATGGATCGTCAGTTCGCAAATAGATTGGCAATGAATACACCTATTCAAGGAAGTGCGGCTGACATAATCAAATTGGCAATGAACAGTGTATATCTCGAGCTTAAGGATAGAAACTTAAAATCAAAACTGGTTCTTCAAATTCACGATGAATTAATTATTGAAGCGGTTAATGACGAGCTCGAAATAGTCAAAGAATTGTTAAGACGTAATATGGAAAATGCCTTTGAACTTAAGGTTAAGCTGGTGTGTGATATGCATACTGGTAGCACTTGGTATGATTTAAAATAGGGGCTTCATCATATGTTAAGGATTGCCATTACAGGGGGAATTGGTTCGGGAAAAACCGCCGTTACTAATTACCTGGAATATCTAGGGTTTACTGTCGTAGATGCCGATGTGATATCGCGTGAGATGACAGGTCCAGGAGGATGTGCGATTGAACGCATTGCCGAGGTGTTTGGACCCGATATTGCTTCAATTGAAAATGGGCTATCACGTGAATATATTCGCACTCTTATATTTAGTAACAATGAAATGAAACAAAAATTTGAGGACATAGTTACTAAATCTGTTATCAAGACTATTAATCGCATTTTAAAAGGCTATGAACTATCAGGAAAGAGCGCTGTTTTCGTTGCGGCACCACTTCTATTTGAATATGATATGCAAGATGATTTTGATGCAGTTTGGTTAGTCGTAGCAGATGAAACTAAAAGAATAGCAAGGGTGGCTGAACGAGATGGGCTTGATGCAGAAATGATTACCAAAATAATTGATTCGCAGTTAAGTGATGAAGAAAAATCTCTACTTGCATCTGATATCATAGAGAATAATTCGACGGTAGATCATTTGAAAGATGCTGTTAATGTGCTTTTAGATAAATATAAACTAGGGACATAATTGAGGGATAGTAATATTTGTGATAAAATTATATGTCTTAAATTATGTGAGGTAGAGTTATGAGTGCAAATTTTCTTTATAAACTTAGGGTACTTTCGGGAGCGAGATTCTCAAAATTAAATGATGTAACTACTGAAATTAATAGAAGATGTGGAAAAAGTAAATCTAGTATTATAAGAGATATATATCACTGCTACAGACGATTCGGTAGTGGATATTACGATTACATAACTTATCATTTTTATGAATTAGATGATAAAATGCGTGATACGTACATGACGCGTATGCGTAGCAAAAAATTAATCACTTTTCTAAACAATCCTGAAAAAGCAAAGATTTTTGATAATAAAAACAAGTTCGATGAAGTATTTGAAGAATTTATCGATAGAGATTTTCTTGATGCACTTAACTGTGATCTTGATGAGGCAACACGCTTTTACAATGAAAACGAAGTTGGGTTTGGTAAAATGCTTGATCTCTCATGCGGAAAGGGCGCCGAGATTATCAGAATGTCAGACTTCGAAAATGCTGAGGCATTCTATGACTATATAAAAGAAAAGGGATTCGGAGTTGTTGAGGAGTATCTAATAAATCACGATAAGATTCGCGAAGTATATGAACCTGCACTTAATACAATGCGTATGATTACAATTATAGGCGATGACAACGAACCACATTTATTTTTTGCCGCTCAGAAATTTGGCGTAAATGGTCGTTTTATCGATGTTCACGGTATTCACGCTCCAATAGATTTGGAAACAGGGATTGTTCATTTCCCTTTTCACAGCGGAAATACCGATACTGATTTGATATATACAAAACACCCTGATACTGGCTATGATTTAACAAATTATGAGGTACCTATGTTCAAGGAAGCTAAAGAAATGATTCTGCGAGCAGCAATGAAGGTTCCCGAGATGAGATATGTAGGATGGGATGTTGCTGTTACCAATAAAGGACCTAAAATTGTTGAAGGAAATGATTACACTGCATATGACTACATGCAGCTTCCATATCAGAATCCTAGTAGAATCGGTGTTATTCCTGATATTTTAAAGCTTGTCCCTAGCTTCAAGGATGAACTATACAAATAATTCGCACTTAAGCTTGTATGCTAATGGAGAAAGGTTGGCACGAATAAATGGGTAAATTGCGCTTTTTCTGCGCTCTCTTAATTGCAAAGCTATCTATTATTGCGCTTAAGATTACTGGGCATAATGGCACTAACTTTCCCGGTATAGTAGCTATTAGAATATGTCCTAATTTTCTTGAGTATATTGAGCTACCTGATAAGATAATCGGAATTACTGGAACTAATGGCAAAACTACATGTTCTAATCTACTTAATGACGCCCTTACTTTTTTAGGAGAGAAGGTACTTAATAATTCCGCTGGTTCTAATACAATCACTGGTATTACAACGTCACTCATAAATAGTGTAAGTTTGGCTGGAAAACAGAGCTATGACATAGCAGTCTTTGAAATAGACGAGCTATCTTCTAGAAGAATATTCCCATTTATACATATAGATTATCTCGTGGTTACTAATTTGTCGCGTGATTCTATAATGAGAAATGGACATCCAGAATACATGAGGTCAATTCTTGAAGCTAACATTGACAAATCTACAAGACTCATTTTAAATGCAGATGATCTTATATCTTCACTGATGTGTCCTGACAATAGCAAGGTCTATTTTGGCATTGAATCACTTGATAGCGACAAAAATTGCTGTACGAATCTTATTGACGACTGCCCGATTTGTCCAGTATGCAATTCGAAATTGAAGTATACAAAGAACAGATACAGCAATATAGGTAGGGCATATTGTCCAAATTGTAATTTCAAATCATTTACTGCTGATTATTTAGCAACAGATGTAAATATCGATTCCATGACGATGAACGTGTTCCTAGAAGGTGAGAACTGCAGATTTCACCTGTTTAATAATGGAATTTTCAATATTTATAATGAGTTAACGCTTATAGCGACTCTGAGTGAATTAAACTATAAAGTGGATGAAATTAAAGAAGCTGTAGGAAGCGTTCATATAACAAAAGAAAGACTGAATGAATTTGAAGCTGGTGGAATTAAATTAAGTTCTGTTCTTTGTAAGGATAGAAATGCATATGCGAGCTCAAGAGTGTTTGAATACATCGAAGCACAGCCTGGAGATAAGGAACTTCTTTTATTCAACAATAACTTCCAAGACGATGCCACATGGTCAGAAAATATGTGCTGGCTTTATGATGCGGATTTTGAGCTACTCGCAGATGACAGAATTAAAACTGTAGTTACTACAGGGTCTAGAGGATTAGATTTTAAATTAAGACTGCTTTCAGCTGGAGTTAAAGAAGAAAAAATTAAATATGTAATAGATCCTCTTGACTGCGTAAAAGAGTTAAAGTTTAAAGAAGGGGAAACCATATTCTTGCTTTATGGAACTGATCCGCTTTCACCAGCACGAAAAGTCAGAAAAATTCTAGAAGAACATCTAAATAGGATTGATAAAAACGAGAAGGTGTAGTAAATGATTATCGAAATGCTTTATCCAGAGCTCAGTAATTTATATGGAGACTCAGCCAATATTAAGTATCTTAAGGATTCTTTTCCAGAGATTGAAATAATAGAAACAAATATTGGTGAGCGTCCCACTTTTTTAAACAAGGGTAAAGTCGATCTTGTATACAGAGGAACTATGACTGAACGCGGTCAGCAGCTTTTTATAGATAATGCATCAATGTATGTCGACGAAATGAAAGATGCTATAGAGCAAGGGCAGCGTTTTTTAGTTACTGGCAATGCTGTTGAGGTTTTTGGTAAATATATAATCGATAAGACAGGGGAAAAGATTGACTGTCTTAAAATTTTCAATTATCACACTGAGAGAGATATTCTAGCCAAACGTTTTAATTCACTCTATGTCGGCATGTATAATGATATTAAGATAGTTGGATTTAAAAGCCAATTTGGTCATAGTTTCTATGATGATGAAATTGAACCACTTTTTGATACCATTAGAGGCCCTGGGTTTAACAGTAAAGAAACACGTGAGGGTATTCATTATAAAAATTTTATGGGCACGTATTTACTTGGTCCCTTACTGATTCTCAATCCCGATTTTACAATTGATTTTGCTAATGAAATTGGCATGTCTGAATTTAAGCCTGCATTTTACGATACAGCTAAAGCTGCTTACGAGATTAGGCTTAAGCAGTACACAGATGATAAGACAGGTTTTTATTACTAGTATATTAAAACTTAATTTGGACAGGTACATAGTCTAATTAAATTTCTCTTGTTCATTTGATTGTTATCATTGATTAATTTAAAAGTTTTTTTATATTTTACTTGCAATTAAAGCGATTATTTTGTATATTTAAATAGTCGTGTGGCTGTGGCGGAATGGCAGACGCGCATGCTTGAGGGGCATGTGGGAGACCGTGCTGGTTCGAGTCCAGTCAGCCACACCATTTTTTTTACAAAAAAATAAGAATTTTGCCGGCGTGGTGGAATTGGCAGACGCGCGGGATTCAAAATCCCGTGGTAGTAATACCGTATGGGTTCGACCCCCATCGCCGGCACCAGTTTAATTTTAATTTATTACCATAACGAAAATATGGAGGTTCAGAGATGAAGACAGGTTTATACAATATCGTCTTAATACTGGTATTTATACCGCTTATCTACTTTATGCTTATTAGACCACAGAGAAAGCGTGACAAAGAAGTTACTAGCATGAGAGCTGCTCTTAAGCCTGGTGATAATATAGTCACAATTGGTGGTATTGTCGGAAAAATTGTAAGAATTAAGGATGATAGAATTCTTATCGAAACTGGTTCAGGCAAGACTAAAATGGAAATTGTTAAATCTGCTGTAGGTAGCGTTGTTGGCAAACAGGAATCTGACAAAAAGGAAGATAAACAGCCCGAAGAAAAAGCTGAACCTGCAGAAGAGTCACATGTTAACAGATCCAAGAAGGTTACTCCAAAGAAGCTTGGAGCTAAAAAAGCTGATAGCAAGGAAGACACTGAAAAGGATGCAGAATAATTACAGTTTAAGGTGTGCATGTTGCACACCTTTTTTATTTGTTTTTTTACTAAAATACTATCTAAATTAACGACAAATAAGGTCGTAAATAACCTTATTTTGAATTATGCTCAAAATAGCTATTTATCAACGGATTTATCACTTGAAGAAAACACCTATATAATGTAAAATATCTTGAAGTATTAATTAATAATTGGGGACTTATGTCCTCATTACATGACAGAGGAAGGGCAATTCATAATTATGAAAACTGGAACAAAAAAGTTTTTAGCAGTATTAGTGACAGCTATTATCATTATTGGATGGGCTATTGCTATTAATGGAGCTGGTCCCATTAAGAGCATTAACAAACAGCTCAAATACGGTCTTGATATTAACGGTGGGGTGTATGTATTACTTCAGGCAGATACGAAAGCAACTGGATCTGATCTCAGTAAACTTATGGATCAGACTAAATCAGTACTCGAAAACCGCGTTAACGCAATGGGTATTTCAGAGGCAACAGTTTCTGTAGAAGGTAATAATAAAGTTCGTGTCGAGATGCCAGGAGTTGATGATGCTGATACTGCCATCAAGCAGATCGGTAAGACTGCACAGCTTAGATTTTTACTCGCTGATGGCACTCAGATTATGAATGGTAATGATATCAAGGATGCATCATTTAGTACAGATTCAAATAATGGTGGATATAAGATTACTATGGACTTCACTTCTGCAGGTTCACAGAAATTTGCAAAGGCGACTGAAAAGACTTCTCAAGGCGCTGTAACTTCAACTCTAAAGAATTCTGATGGTAGTGCGTTTGATGCACAGTCAATCATCATTATGCTTGATAACAAAGTTATTTCTGCACCTACAGCGAAAAGCGTTATAAACAGCAGAAGTTGTGAGATTACTAGACAGGGCGGTTTTTCGAAAGAAGAAGCTTCGCAGACATCATCTCTTATTAGAGGAGGTGCACTCCCTGCATCTCTAACCGAAGTCAATTCTTCTGTTGAAACTGCGACTATTGGAGCAAACGCTCTAGTTAAATCTGTTAAGGCCGGTATAATCGGTCTCGCTATTGTTTTCCTAATTATGCTTGTAGCATATGGATTACTAGGACTCATTGCTGACCTTGCACTATCGCTGTATGTTCTCGTTGTATTGGCAGCTATGGCTGCACTAGGGGCAGTTCTAACCCTTCCTGGTATCGCTGGTATAATTCTCTCAATAGGTATGGCCGTTGACTCAAACGTTATTATATTTACTAGAATCAGAGAGGAAATATCAAAGGGTAAATCTATCAGGGCGGCAGTTGATACAGGATTTAAATCTGCTCTATCAACGGTTGTTGATTCTCAAACCACGACACTGATTGCTTCAATTGTTTTATATCTAATTGGTACTACAGCGGTTAAGGGCTTCGCTCTTACTCTGATGCTCGGTACGATTTGTAGTATTTTCACGGCTGTAATTATTACTCAGTTATACGTTACACTGCTTGCTGATAGCAAAACATTTGGAAAGAACAAATATTTTGGTGTAAATGAGGATGGTACTCCTAGATTTAAACTAAAGCGTCAGTTTGACTTCATCGGAAATCGCAAGAAATTCTATGCTCTTTCACTTAGCGTAATTATCATCGGAATCGCTTGTGCCGGGTTTAAGGGTTTCAACTACGGAATTGACTTTACAGGTGGAACGACTATTCAGCTTGATATGGGTAAGAAAGTTAATATCGAGGAAGTTAAGAAAACGATTGCCAAGCACAAACTAGACCCTCAGATTGTATATGCTGGCGATAAGAATGATCAAATTGTAATTAGAACAATAAAAGCGCTGAAAGCGGATCAGCGACAGGAAGTAATCAATACAATTGATTCAAAGTACAGCTTGAAGAAAGGCGCAGTTCTTTCATCTGAAGAGTTTGGACCAACGGTAGGAAAAGAGCTGAGACATAATGCTGTTAAGTCCGTACTCATAGCAACCTTCTGCATGCTTATATATATAAGATTCAGATTTAAAAACTGGAACTATGGACTTGCTGCTGTTAGCGGACTGGGTCATGACGTATTAGTTACACTATCTATTTACGCAATATTTGGATTTACGATTAACAATCCGTTTATCGCTGGTATATTGACCGTTGTAGGATATTCCATCAATGACACTATCGTAGTGTTTGATAGAATACGTGAGAATACAAAGTTCTACAAGCGTAAAGAGGTTGTGGAACTCATAAATGATAGTATCAATCAGACCCTATCGAGATCGATCATGACATCGCTTACAACTATCGTTGTTATGATTCCTCTGTTCTTCCTGGTTTCATCAGAAATTAGACAGTTCTTGATACCATTAATTATTGGTGTATCGGTAGGAACATATTCATCAATATTCTTATGCAGCCCACTCCTTTATGAGTCGATGCGTAAGCAGAATATGTCAAAGTACGCAAAACGCATAGAGCAAAACGAAAAGCAGCGCAGGAGGATCGAGCGCGCTAAACGAGAGAATGACGGTATAATTAAATAAAAATATATATATTAAACCTAATGGAGGCATCAATTTGCAGTCAGAAGCTGTAGTTATGACAACTGAAGAATTTATAGCTAAGCTTGAAAGTCTTAACCACAAGTATAATTCACCGCTTGTGGTTAAGGCATTTGAAATAGCTAATAATCTGCATAAAGGTCAGCTTAGGAAAAGCGGGGAACCGTACATAATTCATCCTATTGCTGTCAGCTTTATATTGGCTAATTTTGGCATGGATACAGAAACAATCGTTGCTGGACTGATGCATGATGTCGTCGAAGACACTCCATATACTCGCGAACAATTAGTCGAAGATTTTGGTGAAGAAATTGCACTTCTAGTCGATGGTGTTACCAAACTTGGCAATATCAAATACGATTCAAAAGAAGAGCTTCAAGCTGAGAATTTTCGAAAGATGTTCCTTGCTATGTCGAAAGACATTAGAGTGCTAATCATTAAGCTTGCCGATAGACTTCATAATATGAGAACTTTAGAATATATGCCGACAAAAAAGCGTGAGGAGAAGGCTCTAGAAACACTTGAGATCTATGCTCCACTTGCCGGAAGACTCGGTATATACAGTATTAAATTTGAGTTAGAAGACTTAGCTCTAATGTATCTTCATCCAAACGAATATAAGGAGCTATCTAGCAAAGTAAGTCAGAGACGAGAGCGCAGGGAAAGCGTTGTTCAGCGATTAATATCCGAAATTAAAGAAGGACTGGATAATGCACATATTGAATGCGAAGTAATGGGGCGCTCTAAGCACCTATATAGCATTTATAAGAAAATGGTAATACAGAAGAAGCAGTTAGATGAAATTTTTGATTTAACTGCTATCAGAATCATCGTCGATAATGTTAAAGATTGTTATGCTGCTCTGGGGCTTGTCCATACTAAATGGACTCCTATTCCTGGTAGGTTTAAAGATTACATTGCAATGCCAAAACCAAATATGTATCAATCGATACACACAACCGTCCTAGATGATAATGGGAATCCATTCGAAATTCAGATTAGGACTAAGGAGATGCATCGCATTGCAGAATACGGTATCGCTGCTCACTGGAAATACAAAGAAGGAAAGGCTGTCGGTACCGAAGATGAAGATGAAAAGAAATTAGCGTGGCTAAGGCAGGCTCTCGAATGGCAAAAGGAAACTGATGACTCGCTAGAATTTCTTGAGACTTTAAAAGTTGACTTATTTGATCATCAGGTATTTGTTTTTACACCGCATGGTGATGTTGTTGAACTTCCTGCGGAGTCTACGCCTATCGATTTTGCATTTAAAATCCATACAGATGTAGGCGTAAGGTGCGTTGGTGCTAAAGTTAACGGAAAGATGGTCACTATTGACCATAAGCTTAACACTGGTGATATCGTAGAAATTATCACTTCAGCGAACTCTGCTGGCCCTAGCATGGATTGGCTTAATATCGCAAAGAGCTCTCAGGCAAAAAATAAGATTAGAAATTGGTTACGCAAAGCTGATAAGACTAATATAGTTGAAAAAGGTAAGAATAATATCACTAACTATATTAGAAAAAAAGGGTATGATCCTGCACTTGTTGCAAAAAATTCTTACCTACTTAAGGCTGTTAAAGATTTAGGTATGAGTAACATAAATGAGTTATACTCCTCTATTTCTGGAGGAGGAGCAGCTCAGGTAAGACTTGGTCAAAGGCTTATCGATTACTATATCGAAGATACACATAAAGAAGAAAAAAAAGCTGAAGAAATAATAAAAAAGAAACCAATAAAGCATGAATCTAATTCTGGGACACCTGGAATTACTGTTAAAGGGTCTGATAATCTTCTTATTAAAGTTGCTCGGTGCTGTAATCCTGTACCTGGTGATGACATCATCGGCTTTATCACAAAAGGTAGGGGAATTACTGTTCACAGAAAAGACTGCACTAATATACTTAGCTTACCGAATGATGAGAAGGGAAGACTTATTCAGGTAGAATGGGAAACTCCTAAACTCGGTCAGACATACTATGCGGATGTCCTTGTTTCTGGGCAGGATAGAAAAGGGCTGTTTAGTGATATATCAAAGGTTTGCGAAGATTTAGATATAAAGCTTTCTGGAGTTAATATGAGACCAGCCGAAGACAACAATATTACATGTACACTAACGGTATCAATATCAGATACACATCAGATGCAACGACTTTTAATAGCGCTTCGTAATGTTCCAGGTATTTCAGAGGTATATAGGGCTAGATCATAATGAGTATAAATGTTAAACGAATTGAATGTGCTCCAATAGGAGAGAACACATATGTAGTAAAGGATGATGCTACAGGGCTTTGTGCAGTAATTGACCCAGGCTGTCACAATGACTCTATCGATTTTTTTATCGGAGGAGAGAATAAGTTAAGTTATATTATTCTGACTCATGCACATTGGGATCATATAATTGCCCTTAATGAATATAAGAGCAATTATCCTAATGCAAAGCTGATTGTAAATTTTGATGAGCATGAGATGATAACCGATTCGTCAATCAATGGAACTAAGCAATACACGAATGAAGATATCGCCTTAGAAGCTGATATCTACATTGCTGATAACGAAGAACTTATGCTTGGAAACACAACCCTCAAGTTTATCACCACACCAGGTCATACTAAAGGGGGTATGTGCATACTTGCAGATGGCAATCTGTTCAGTGGTGATACTTTGTTTTTCAAGAGCGTTGGAAGAACAGATTTATATGGTGGAAATTGGGGGCATCTCAAGGAATCAATTCAGAACAAGCTCTTTAAACTAGATGGTAAGACGATTGTATATCCAGGTCATGGACCATCCACAACTATTGAATTAGAGATGAGGGAAAATCCTTTTGTATAGATTGTATGTTAATGGAATATATAACGAACATCACTACTCGGAGTTAGCTCGAGAGTTTTTTGCTGACGATGAATATGAGGTTATACCAATTAATATAGAAAATGCAGACAATTTAGCACTTGGTGATTACAGTCTGATTTTTAACGCTGATTTGAGACAAGATAGAGATTGTATAAAACGCGATATATTTAGAACACTATCTGAAATTACTGGCAAATCCCCTGATTGGGGAACTCTGACAGGTGTTAAACCTCTCAAGCCTGCGATGAATCTCTATCTAGAAGGATACGATTTTTCCGAAGTTGAAAAGGGCTTATCTGATATATATATGGTTTCAGATGGCAAAAGAAAACTTATAGATGAGATTCTAAGATACCAGATTGAAAATGTGCCAGTTGCTGACTGCAACAAATGGTCAATATACACTAGCATTCCATTTTGCCCTAGCATCTGCTCATATTGTTCATTTGGTTCTGAGCTTGCTAGAGATAAGTCAATTCTCAGATATCTTCCGGAGCTTAAAAAGGAAATAACTGAATGCGGCAGGCTCTTTAGAGGATCTGGCAAGAACATTGAAAGTGTATATTTTGGTGGCGGCACACCAACTTCTCTAAATGCTATCGAACTTGTTTCTTTATTTAATTCGATAGAGCACTCATTTGACATTAAACTGAGAGATATAGAAACAACAGTTGAAGCTGGTAGACCAGATACGATAGATAAATATAGATTAAACGCAATAAAGCAATCTGGCGTAAAACGCATCAGCATAAATCCTCAATCAATGAATGATGAAACACTTAAGAAAATCGGAAGATCTCATTCAAGTGATGACATAAGAAATGCATTCAAGCTTGCTCGTGAATATGAATTTGAGGTTATAAATTCCGATGTTATAGCTGGTCTTCCAGATGAAACAGCTGATGATATCGAAAACACTATTGAGAAGTTAATAGATATAGGTGCTAATAACATTACCGTGCATACATTATCTGTAAAACGAGGCTCTAAACTCAAACAAGAAGATCCCGATTATCATCTGAGAGGGGTAAGAGAGGTAGAGACGATGTTAGACAAAGCGTCTACTATACTTCATGCAGCTGGTTTTGTACCTTATTACGTATATAGGCAGAAGCATCAGATGGGATCATTTGAAAACACCGGTTGGTGTATCCCGGGTCTACATTCTTTGTATAACATAAGAATCATGGAAGAGATGCAGACAATTATTGGGCTCGGCGCAGGAGCGATTGGAAAGCGTTATTTTCCATCAGAAAACCGATTAGAACGCATACCTAATATAAACGACTATAGAATGTACGTAGAACGGATTGATAACATTATTGCTAGAAAGCATAAATATTTTGATTAAGAGTACTATTTAGGAGGAGATTATGGCAATAAAAGCACCAAAAGGAACCAAGGATACAATGCCAAGGGATTCATACAAAGTGCAATATATAGAAAAGGAATTCTCGGAACTTTGCCGCCTTTATGGTTTTGGAGAAGTGAGGACACCTATGTTTGAAAGTACTGAACTTTTTAACAGAGGTGTTGGTGAGACTACCGATATAGTACAGAAGGAAATGTACACATTTGAGGATCTTGGCCATCGCAGCATCACTTTGAAGCCTGAAGGAACTTCTCCTGCTGTTAGAGCATTTATTGAAAGTCATGACTATGCAGAAATGCAGCCAACTAAGTATTATTATGATACGCCTTGTTTTAGGTATGAGAGACCACAGGCTGGTAGACTTCGTGAGTTCCACCAGTTCGGTGTCGAGAATTTTGGTACTCCAGATATGATGGCTGATGCTGAAGTCATAGCACTTGCATCTGATTTTATTAAAAAAATTGGAATTGAAGATGTTGAATTAAGAATCAACAGCGTTGGTTGCAGAGAATGCAGACCGGTGTATAGAAAGGCTCTTCAAGATTATTTACGACCATATTACGAGGAACTATCAGACATTAGTAAAGATCGATTTGAGGCAAATCCAATGCGTATCATCGATAGCAAAGACGCTACTGATCAGAGGATTGCTAAAGATGCACCATATATGCTCGATTACCTTTGCGATGATTGTAAAGCTGCTTTCGAGGCATTGAAAGCTAATCTTGACGCAATGGATATTTCTTATGTTGTCGATCCAAGAATCGTACGTGGACTAGACTATTACACGAAGACTGCTTTCGAGTTTGTAACAACAAAGATTGGTGCACAAGGAACAATTTGCGGAGGTGGTAGATATGACCACTTAGTAGAAGAAATTGGTGGACCTTCAATTCCTGGTGTTGGATTCGGGTTAGGTAAAGAGAGATTGCTTATTCTTATGGAGCAAAACGATATTATCGTAGATGATCCAAATGTTCCAGATATATCTGTTTCATTTATCGGTGATAAAGCTAGACTCTATGCGCTCGATTTAGTTCACAAATTAAGAGCGGGTGGCGTTTCGGCAATCATAGATACTCTAAACAGAAATCTCAAAGGTCAGATGAAGTATGCTAATAAGCTAAATGCACGATACTCAGTTGTTATCGGTGATAACGAGATTGAAAAGGGTATAGTTACGCTAAAAAATATGCATAGCGGTGAGCAAAAAGAAATTAACGCCATAGATATAACTAAGGAGATTGAAAAATAAGATGTCTACATTACTTAAAAGAACACATATGTGCGGTGAGTTAAGATTAGAAGACGCAGGTAAAGAAGTTGTCCTAAACGGTTGGGTTGCTAAGGCTAGAAGCCTTGGTGGTCTTGTGTTTGTCGACATCAGAGATAAATCCGGAATTACGCAGATTACATTTAACGAGGATATCCCGGAAGAGCTTCTAGAGAAAGCGAAATCCCTCAGATCAGAATACGTTATAGGGGTTACTGGCACGGTAAAGGAAAGATCTTCAAAGAATGATAATTTGCCAACTGGAGCAATAGAAGTTTTTGCAAATGACCTTGTGATTTATTCCGAAGCTGATACTCCACCGATTTATATTAAGGATGACGATAATGTAGATGAAAACCTCAGGTTAAAGTATCGCTACCTGGACCTGAGGAAGAGTAAGATGCAAAGAAACCTTACATTCCGTCACAGGCTTACGAAGCTTGTACGTGATTATTTCGACGAAAATGGATTTACCGAAGTTGAAACCCCGATGCTGATTAAACCAACGCCAGAAGGAGCGAGGGACTATCTTGTTCCAAGCAGAGTTAATCACGGGTCTTTCTATGCACTCCCTCAGTCACCACAGATGTTCAAGCAACTCCTTATGGTGGCAGGTACTGATAGGTATTTTCAGATTGTTAAGTGCTTTAGAGATGAAGATCTTCGCGCAGACAGGCAGCCAGAGTTTACTCAAATAGATCTCGAGATGTCTTTTGCAGATTCTGATGATGTTATAAGTATGCAGGAAGGTTTGCTGAAACGCATAATGAAGGAATTAAAAGGAATCGACATAGATACTCCGTTCCCAAGATTAACATATAAAGAAGCTATGGAGAGATACGGCTCTGATAAGCCTGATACTCGTTTTGATATTGAATTAAATAAATTAAACGATATATTTAAAGAAAGCGACTTTATGGTGTTTAAAGACGCACTTGAAACTGGTGGGGACATACGAGGTATTTCAATTCCTGGTGGAGCAGCTGAGTTCTCTAGAAAGAAAATTGACAAGCTTACAGATGAAGCGAAGCACTATGGCGCAAAGGGACTTCTATGGATAAAAGTCGAAGAAGATGGGTTCTCTTCTTCGGCGAGCAAGTTTCTTAATGATGGAGAATTAACTAAAGTAGCTGAACGTTGTGGCTCAAAACCGGGTGATATAATATTTATTGTATCCGCACAGCCAAAGGTAGTGTTTGATACTTTAGGATGGCTTAGAAGGAAAATTGCCGGAATTCTTGGTCTTCTTGACGATAACAAGTTTAACTTCCTTTGGGTAGTGGATTTTCCAATGTTTGAAAAGGATGATGAGGGCAATCTTAAAGCGATGCATCATCCATTTACTCAGCCAAAACTTGATGAATTAGATAAGCTCGATGGAGATATACTATCTTTAAATGCAGACGCATATGACATAGTTTTAAACGGAGTTGAACTAGGTGGTGGATCAATCAGAATTCACGATAGAGAACTTCAAGATAAAATGTTTAAGGTACTTGGTCTCGGAGAAGAGGAAAGGATGGAGAAGTTCGGATTCTTTATCGAGGCGTTCAAGTATGGTGCACCCCCTCATGCAGGGCTCGCATATGGACTAGATAGAATGGTAATGCTTTTACTTGGCGAGAGTAGCATCAGAGAAGTAATTGCATTTCCTAAGAATGCGAATGCTGAATGCCCTGTCTCAGAAGCTCCTGGAAAGGCAGATTCTGTTCAGCTTGAAGAGTTAGGACTAGCCGTTGTGGCCAAGCATGAACACAACTAATTATATGCTAATAACTTTTAGTTTATAGGAAATAATCTTGATGAAAAAAATAGCGATATTCGGCGGTACATTCGATCCTATTCATATTGCACATATTGCACTGGCAACGACAGCTTTAAATGAATTAGGCTTAGATAAATTGGTATTCATGCCCAATTCAGTCTCACCATTCAAGCTAGATGCGAATATTACTTCAGCTGAGCATCGATGCAACATGATTGAACTAGCCATAGCATCTGATAAGCGTTTAGAGATGACTAGATATGAGATAGAAAAAAAAGGTATTTCATATACATATGATACGCTGAATGAACTTACAGCTATATATGATGCTCGTCTTTACTTCGTATTGGGATTTGATTCCGTAGTTGCTGTAGACTCATGGTATAGAGGAGAGAATATTTTAAAGGAATTTCCTCTTATTACCGCTTTAAGACCTGGAGTTGATAATTATTCGGGCACTAAAAAAATAGCCGAATATCGTAAGACATACAACGCCGAAATACATATTTTGCATATGCCTCCGATTGACTGTTCATCATCTCAGATACGTGCACTATGTAGGAATGGGAGATCAATTACAGGTTTAGTAAGTGCAAATGTTGAGGAATATATAATAAAAAATGGATTATACAATGACTAGAGAGATTGACGATTATCTTAAGCATGTACTTAAACCTCAAAGATATACTCACTCGTTAGGGGTGGTAGAGATGGCTGGTGACTTAGCATCGATATATGGTGCCGATGTTAAAAAAGCTCAATTTGCAGGATTGGTCCATGACATAGCAAAATGTTTCTCTTGTGAGACCATGAATCGTTTGATAAGGACATATGGTATCGATTTAAAATATTACAATAGACCTGAGCTTGCCCATTCTAAAGTGGGTGCGGCAATGCTTAGAATAGATTTCGGTATCGATGATCCAGAGATTTTGATGGCAGTTTCATCCCATACTGCAGGTCGCTATGGAATGAGTATGCTTGAGGAAATTGTCTATGTTGCTGACGCTATCGAAATTAACAGAAATTATCCCGAAGCAGCAGAACTTCGAGATCTTGCTAGAAAAGACCTTGATACAGCTTGTCTTGAGATAATAGATTTCAGTATTGAATTATTAGGTAGACGAGGCATTTCAGTCGATGATGACACATATGAAGCAAAACGTTTCATTCTTGATAAAATTACCGAAAGGAAGGGTTAATTATGACAATGCAGAATAACGCAATTGAGATAGCTAAGGTTTTATCCGAGAAAAAGGCTCGTGATATTACAGTTATTAACATTGCTGAAAAATCCTCATTTGCAGATTTTTTCATCAACGCAACTGCAGGTTCTGACAGACAGCTTAGTGCGCTTCTTGACTTCGCAGAAGGGAAGGCAGCGGAGCTGGGACTTGAACAGAAAAACGTCGAAGGGATTCAAGGTTCCGGATGGATTCTCGCAGACTATGGGGATATAATTATAAATCTATTTACGGCAGAGACTAGAGACAAATACACTCTCGATAAGATTTGGAGTGATTGCGAAATAGTATTCATTGAAGAATAAAAGAAAGGGTACGATTATGAACGAAAAATACAATTTCGGCGAGATAGAATCAAAGTGGCAAAAAATTTGGTCTGATGAACAGGCCTTTAAAACGAGTGATGATAACTCAAAAGAAAAATACTATACACTCGAGATGTTCCCATATCCATCGGGAAAACTCCACATGGGACATGTGCGTAACTATTCTATTGGAGATGCTATTGCAAGATTTAAGAAAATGAAGGGCTTTAATGTACTTCATCCAATGGGCTGGGATTCGTTTGGACTTCCTGCAGAAAATGCAGCTATAAAGAACGGTATTCATCCTGCAATTTGGACTGATAGCAACATTGCCGAGATGCGTAAGCAGCTATCTGCACTTGGATTTAGCTATGACTGGGATAGAGAGATAGCTACATGCAAGGAAGATTACTATCGCTGGATGCAGTGGTTATTTATCCAATTTCAGAAGAAAGGACTCGCTTATAAGAAAGAGAATCCTGTGAATTGGTGTCCTTCATGCAAGACAGTTCTCGCTAATGAACAGGTAGTTGAAGGGGCTTGTGAGCGTTGTCATACACCTGTAACAAAAAAGCATCTATCTCAATGGTATTTAAAGATTACTGATTATGCTGACGCTTTACTTGAAGATCTTGATAAGCTTGATGGTTGGCCAAATAAAGTTAAGCTTATGCAGAAGAATTGGATTGGTAAATCGACAGGAGCTGAAATCAGATTTCAGATAGATGGAACAGATAATGCTCTAAATGTATATACGACGAGATGTGATACCGTTTACGGAGTAACATTTATGGTTATGGCTCCAGAGCATCCTTATGTAAAGGAGTTAACTGTAGGAACCGAATACGAAGAAGCAACAAATGAATACATTGCAGAATGTGCACATAAGAGCGAAATTGAGAGAGTTTCACTGACAAAGGAGAAAACCGGTGTATTCATAGGGCGTTACTGTATAAATCCGTTTACTGGCAAGAAGATTCCTATTTACATTTCAGATTACGTTCTTATGGACTACGGAACTGGAGCTGTAATGGCTGTTCCTGCTCATGATCAGAGGGACTTTGAGTTTGCAAAGAAATTTGGCCTAGACATTATTCCAGTAGTAGACGTCAATGACCCTGAAGTTGATTTATACGACCTAAAGGAGGCTGCTCCTGCAGAAGGTAAATTAATCAATTCAGGTGAGTTCAATGGTCTAGATAATCTTAAATCAATTCCTAAGGTTATCGATTATATTGAAGATAAAGGAATCGGAAAGAAGTCAATTAACTTTAAGCTAAGGGACTGGCTAATTTCAAGGCAGAGGTACTGGGGATGCCCTATACCGATGGTTTATTGTGATGAATGCGGCTGGGTACCTGAAAAAGAAGAGAATCTTCCAGTAAAGCTTCCTACCGATATCGAATTTACAGGTAAGGGTGAATCACCAATAGCTACTAGCTCAACTTTTATTGATACAACTTGCCCTTGCTGCGGAAAACCAGCTAGAAGAGAAATCGACACTATGGACACGTTTGTTGATTCATCATGGTATTTTTTAAGATATTGTGATCCTCACAATGACAAAAAACCTTTTGATAGAGATAAAGTTGATTACTGGATGAGTGTGGATCAGTATATCGGTGGTGTTGAACACGCAATTCTTCACCTTCTGTACTCAAGATTTTTCCAGAAGGTACTAGCAGATCTTGGCTTTGTTTCGGCTAGAGAGCCGTTCCAAAATCTTCTCACACAAGGTATGGTTATTAAGGATGGCGCTAAAATGAGCAAATCACTTGGTAACGTTGTTAGTCCTGAGGAAATTCAGAAGAAATATGGGGCAGATACTGCTAGATTGTTCATACTATTTGCTGCACCACCAGAAAAGGAGCTCGATTGGTCAGACGCTGGTGTAGAGGGAAGCTATAGATTCCTTAACAGAGTTTACAGACTTGTATATGATTATGTAACAGATATCAGAGATATTGATGCAGTTTCTGGTGATGTAGTTGCAGTTACTCCTGAAGATAAAGCTCTTAACTATCAATTAAATAAAACTATTAAGAAAGTATCAGATGATGTTGGAGGTAGATTCAGCTTCAACACTGCAATCAGCTCGATAATGGAGCTGGTTAATGAGCTATACAAGTATAAGCAGCTTAAAAATGTTAATATGCCTCTTCTCGATAAGGCTATTAAGAGCACAATATTGGTTCTAAGCCCATTCACACCACATATATGTGAAGAACTTTGGTCTGATTTAGGTGAAAAATCACGCATATATAATGTGCTTTGGCCAGAATATGATGAATCAGCATTGGTTCTTGATGAGGTTGAGATTATTGTCCAAGTAAATGGAAAGCTGAAGGACAAGCTCACAATGTCAAAAGATTCATCAAAGGAAATGCTTGAAGAAGCTGCGAGAAATAGTGATAAGGTTCAGGAGGCTATCTGTGATTTAAATATCGTAAAAGCTATAGTAATTCCAGGTAAGCTAGTAAACTTCGTGGCTAAGTAATCTTCGGGTATGAATATGGGAATAGAAAATAGAAATAGTAAAAAGTTCCAGAATACAGGTAGCTCAAATCCTTCAGTAACAAGAAAAAATATAGCTAATAATCGTGGCGGTGACTCATCGCCACGTAATAGCAATTTTAAAGTTAGTGATAATTCTCGTTCCAGAGCCAAAGGGGTAAAAGTCACTGCTAATAAAGGAAATAATAAACAGTCTAAAAGTGGAACTCAGAAAAGAAACAATAGGTTTAATAACGATAACATTACCTACAATAACACAAATAAAAACGGCAAAAGAGTAAACAATAACCAAAATAAAAAACTTGGAAATGGTAGCAAGAATACACCAAGTAACAGTCACTCTGTAAATAATCAGAAAAACAATCAAAGGAAACGACCTAAAGCGCCAATCGAAACTATGCGTGTTATGCCATTAGGCGGCCTCAAGGAAATTGGAAAAAATATTACTCTCGTTGAATATAGAGACGATATTCTTATAATTGACTGTGGTTTTTCATTTCCTGAAGATGAGATGTTTGGAATCGACGTTGTGATTCCTGATTTCACATATCTTAAAGAAAATATGGAAAGAATCAAGGGTCTTATCATAACTCACGGTCACGAAGATCATATAGGTGGGGTACCGTTCCTTCTCAAGGAAATAAACGTTCCAGTGTATGCGCCTCCACTCGCTATGGGTCTCATACGAAATAAACTAAAAGAACATGGTTTAGCCATGGAAGAACATGTTATCGAAGCCGGTGACATCTTTAATGTTGGTGCTTTCAGAGTTGAAGCTATTCATACTAATCATAGTATTGCGGATGCAATGGCATACTCGATAAAGTGTCCTGGAGGCCATCTCGTTCATACAGGTGATTTTAAGATTGACTACTCACCATTAGATGGCAAGAGAATTGATCTTGCTAAATTTGCGCAATTGGGACAAGAAGGTGTCGACGTTCTTCTCTGTGATAGTACAAATGTGCTAAGACCGGGATATACTCCATCAGAAAGAGTCGTTGTAGATTCTATGAATGAGATTTTTGCAAAGACGGAGAAACGTTTAATCATAGCAACATTCTCATCTAACATATATAGAATCAAGTACTTCATGGAGGCTTCGATTAAGTACGGACGAAAGATTGCGATCTCTGGTCGTTCTATGGAAAATGTTCTAACACTAGCTAGAGAACTTGGATATGTTAATCTTCCAGAATCCGCTTTTGTTGATATAAGAAAAATTGGAAATATTCCAGATGCGAATATCACCATTATTACCACCGGAAGTCAGGGCGAACCTATGTCTGCACTGACAAGAATGGCAAATGATTCTCATAGAGCCGTTAAATTAAAGTCTGGTGATACTGTCGTCTTCTCATCATCGCCAATTCCAGGCAATGCAAAAGCAGTAACTAATATAGTTAATAAGCTTTACGAGAAAAAAGTTAACGTATTTTTATCAGATTTTGTCGATATACATGTTTC
The DNA here is from genome assembly GCF_938028775.1 of Mogibacterium diversum. GTDB lineage: Bacteria > Bacillota > Clostridia > Peptostreptococcales > Anaerovoracaceae > Mogibacterium > Mogibacterium diversum_A. The sequence continues at coordinate 126,330 of NZ_CALIZG010000007.1, read as the reverse complement.
AGGGCATGCATGTAAAGAAGAATTAAAGCTGATACATTCGCTTGTAAAACCAAGATTCTTTATACCTGCGCATGGCGAATATCGCCATCTACGAGAACATGCACGGCTTGCTGAATCAATGGGGATGGATAGAGGTAATATCTTCGTTATGAACAACGGAGATGCACTTCGTATAACTGGTAAGCAGGCAAAGGTTGAACCAGCTGCAGCACCTGCAGAAGATGTGCTCGTAGATGGTTATGGTGTTGGAGACGTTGGAAACGTTGTACTACGTGATAGAAAGCAGCTCTCTGAGTCAGGACTAATTGTTATCGCTGTTTCGATTGATAGTAATTCAGGATTACTAGCTGCTAGACCTGAGCTTATAACACGTGGCTTTATCTATGTTAAGGAGAATATGCCTCTTATAAACGAAGCTACTGAAGTTGTATACGAGTCAATCGATAAATGGAATAATCTGGGTTCAGAAGATATTAACGCTTTAAAAAATATTATCAAAGATGATATGAGGGGCTTCATATACAAGAAAACACGTAGAAGTCCAGTAATTTTACCAGTGATAATGGATATTTAATGAACGCTTTGGTTTCAGGAGGTGTTTAATATGAATGTATATTCAAGTGCCCATGAACTTGCATCTGCAATTAAGGCAAGTAATGAGTTCATGGACTATGATAAGCTTCGCAAGGAGATAGAGCAGGATCCGACTCTCAATCAGATGATCAGCGATATACAAAAGCGTCAAATCGAGATTCAAGCTAAGCAATTAAGCGGTGAAGAGATTGGACAAGAGGCAATGGCTCAGATGCAGTCAATGTATGCTATGATGTCATCTAATCCTAAAGCTGCAGAATACATGCAAGCAGAGGCGAGATTTGCTATAATGATGAAGGACGTGTATGAAATCCTATCAGATGTTGTAAAGATTAATATTTAACGTGAATATTTGATATAATACATACATATACGTTGCATAAAGATAATAATTTTAATTTTTAATATCACAGAAAGAGAGATTAAGTATGATTAGTGCAGGAGATTTCAGAAAAGGCGTAACTTTCGAGATGAACGGAGAGCCACATGTAGTACTTGACTTCCAGCATGTAAAGCCTGGAAAGGGTGCTGCTTTCGTTAGGACTAAGTACAGAAATATTCTTACTGGTGCTACCAGAGAAGAGGCATTTAACCCTAACGATAAGTTCCCAAAGGCTCATATCGAGACAAAGACTATGCAGTATCTCTATAACGATGGCGAGCTATACTACTTCATGGATCAGGAGACTTTCGACCAGGTTCCTCTAAGCGCAGATCTCGTTGAAGACGCTGTAAAGTTCATCAGAGAAAATGATACCGCTACTATTAAATTCTATCAGGGAAATGCCTTTGCTGTTGAAGCTCCAAACTTCGTTGACCTCAAGGTTATCGAAACTGAGCCCGGAGTTAAGGGAGATACAGCGACTAATGTTACTAAAGCTGCTACAGTTGAGACAGGCGCTGTAATTCAGGTTCCAATCTTCATCGAGGAGGGAGAGGTTATTCAGATAGACACTAGAAATGGTGGAGAGTACTTAGGAAGATCTAAGTAGTATAAAGTTCATTTAAATTATCAATTTAAATACTGTGTAATGTAAATTGTTAGCTAATTTCAATTTAGTTTGATATTGGCTAACAATATTCCTAGTTGTTGGAGGTAATATGAAGAAGTCAGTAAAGAAAGCATTAGGCATTCTTATCACTTTATTGCTCATCCTTATCGCATTAAGTGCATCGCTTCTTATAATTAACAAACCAAAAGATCGAACAGATAATACATTTGTAGTAGTTAAGATAAAAGAAGGTTCATCAACTAATGATATTGCGAAGGAGCTTTACAAAAAGGGTGTAATCAGCAGCGTATCTAAGTATAAGCTCGTGTCTAAGATTTGGAGATATGATGGTAAATACAAGGCTGGTAGCTTTTCAGTATCTCCTAGCATGAGATCTAGTGATATAGCACAGACTATCGTTAAGGGAGTTTCAAGTACAAAGACCTTTACAATTCCTGAGGGATATACTATTGAGCAGACTGCTACTAAATTAGACAAAGAGGGAATTGTTAACAAAGATAAATTCCTTGAAATTGCTAAGCACGGAGATTTTAGCAAATTTTCTTTTCTTAAAGGTGCTCAGTCAGGGGATAATCATCTCGAAGGGTATCTCTATCCAGATACTTATGCGGTAGACTTAGATGCTGATGAAACCCAGGTTATCACTACGATGCTCAATCAGTATGATAAGGTGTTTAATAAGAAATATAGGAAGCGTGCAAAAGAGCTAAATCTAAGTGAAAATGAAATAATAATAATTGCCTCTCTAATAGAACGTGAGTCTCAATATGATGGAGACAGAGCTAAGATTGCAAGTGTTATATACAATAGAATCAAAGCTGGTATGCCTCTTCAGATTGACGCAACCATTCAATATGCACTAGGAAAACCTAAAGAGAATCTATCAATTGCTGATACAAAGATTGATTCACCATACAATACGTATACTAATAAAGGATTACCACCAGGACCTATATGTTCACCTGGAAAGGCGTCGATTAAAGCTGCTCTTTATCCTGAGAGCACCGATTACTTATATTATGTTGTAAGTGAGAAGCTTGATGGTACACACAACTTTAGTAAGGACTATAATAAATTCCTAAAAGACAAAGAAGCTTATTCAAAAGCTTTAGCGGAGAAGAACAAATAATGAGTATAACTGACGAAAAAATCGTTAATCTTTTAGACTCATTTTACTCACCCATATCAGATAATTTAGAAAAACTTAGATCCTTTTGTGAGAATGATAATGTACCGTTGATACTGCGTGAAACCGAGAGCTATTTAAATACTTTTTTAAAGATTGCGAAACCAAATAATATACTTGAGATCGGAACAGCTTACGGGTATTCAGCATGTTATTTTGCTACTACTTGCGAGGGGGCTCATATCACAACGATTGAGAGAGCCCCTCATATGTACGATTATGCGGTTTCTAACATAAAATCACTTGGTTTAGAAAGCAGAATCAATTTAAAATTTGGTGATGCAAATGGCATATTAGATTCTTTAATCAAGGATAATTCACCAGATGCACGATTTGATCTTATTTTTATAGATGCCGCAAAGAGTCATTACCGTGAGTTCTTTGATAGAGCTGAGAAATTATCAAAACCAGGGGCAACCATAATCTGTGACAATATGCTAATTCATGGGTATTTAACTGGTTCAACAATTGATCCTGGACGCAGACACCGTACAAGCGTCAAGAGGATGAAAGAGTTTTTAGAGTATTTAAAGGGTAGAAAGGATTTGACCATTTCATTGTTAAGCTGTGGTGATGGTCTTGCTGTAATTAAACTAAATGATTAATAAGAAAATCGAACTACTTGCTCCAGCTGGAGATATTGAGAAGCTTAAGACGGCTATTATATATGGGGCTGATGCAGTTTACTTTGGAGGTGAACTGTTTAGCCTTCGTGCCGGGGCAGGAAATTTATCTATAGACGAAATCAAAGAAGCGATGGAATTTATCCATGAACACGATGCTAAAGGGTACATGACCATCAACATATATCCGCATAACGATGATATTCCACCGCTTAAGGCATATCTTGAAAAGATAAAGGATATACCAATTGATGCATTCCTTGTTTCAGATCCAGGTGTAATGACAATAGTAAAAGGCATCATCCCTGATGCTGAAATTCATATTAGCACACAGGCGAATACGACTAACTATATGACTGCTGCATTTTGGGTTGAACAAATGGGTGCAAAAAGAATCGTTGCAGCCAGAGAGATGAGCCTTGAAGAGCTTAGAGAGATGAAAAAAGTTCTTCCGCCTGATACCGAAATTGAGGCATTCGTTCATGGAGCTATGTGTATGTCTTACTCAGGCAGATGTCTACTTAGTAATTTCATGGTTGGTAGAGATGCAAACAGAGGTTCATGTACACATCCATGCAGATGGAAATATTCACTAGTTGAAGAAAAAAGACCAGGTGAGTATTATCCTGTTGAAGAAGATGATCGAGGAAGTTATATCATGAATTCCCGTGATTTATGCATGCTTGATAAACTTCCTGATTTAATAGATGCTGGAATCTCCTCTCTGAAAATAGAAGGACGTATGAAGAGCCCATTTTATGTAGCGACTGTTGTTTCTGCATATAGAGCGGCGCTTGATGCATATCTTGAGGATCCAGATAATTACACATTTCAGGAAAAATGGTATAAAGAGCTGTGCAAAGCCAGTCACAGAGAGTTTTATCACGGTTTCTATTATTCTAAGCCCGATAGTAATGGGCAGAATTATTCTAGCAGCGATTACACTCGTGAGTATTCGTTTATAGGTGTTGTAAGAGGCTATGAACCTGATAGTGGTCTAACCATTGTCGAACAGCGTAACAAATTCTGTGTTGGCGAGGATATCGAAGTTTTTGGACCTCGTACAGATTATATTGATGAGATAGTTAGAGAAATGTATGATGAGAATAATAATCCAATAGAATCAGCGCCTCATCCTCAGCAGATAATCAAAGTTAAACTTAGCAAAACGTATCCATCTGACTTCATACTCAGGAAGAAAAAGGAATCATAAAAGCAACAATATCGCATATTTATATTAAATAAATTATTAAAAGGAGAAAATCATGTCATCTGACCCCGTGAGTTGGACCATATATGTACTTATAGTGTTCGTAATTCTAATTGTCAATGGATTGGTTTCTGCGTCACTGAATGCACTTGATTGTGTAGATAGAAACAAGCTTAACGAAATTTTAGAGGACGAGCCTAACAATAAAAGAGTGGAGCTCATCCATAATTTCATAAAAAAACCATCTAAATACCAGTATCCGGATAGGATTTTCATGTATTCGATGGCAATAATTGCCATAGTTGTTTTTAATTTTGGTTTTTACAATAGGCTGAGTACATACAGATTTCTTCCAATTATAGCGAATATTGTTTTTGCTACTATTTACTTTGCTATAGCTGATATTTTCCCAAAGAAGCTTGCCGCACAATCTGCCGATTCATATTCTATCAGATTGATTAAAATGCAGCGGTTTGTATATGTTGCACTATTTCCTATCACAAAGCTATGTTTAGGCGTTGCCAACTTATTTCTTCTCGTGATGAGAAAAGATATTGATGTAGATGATACGCAGTTCTCTGAAGATCATGTAAGATCAATGCTAGATAAAGGTCAGGAAAGTGGTGATCTCAAAGAAGAAGGGCGTCGAATGATCGACAGCATATTTGAATTTGATGATTTACTCGCATATGAGATCATGACACCACGAACTGATGTTTTTATGATTGATCTACAGGATGATAAAGACGAGTATTTCGAAGAGTTAATGGAGCTTCGTCACTCACGTATTCCAATATGTGATGGTGATACCGACAACATTATAGGGCTTCTTCTGGTTAAAGACTACTTGCTGAAAGGTGCTTCTTCTGGTTTTGATAACATAAATATCAAAGAGATAATGCGAGAACCTTATTTGGTACCTGAAACCAAGAATATCGACTCCCTTTTTGTAGAACTGCAAAAGACAAAACAACATATTGCAATATTAATTGACGAGTACGGCGGGTTTAGTGGCATAGTATCAATTGAGGATATTATCGAACAAATAGTTGGAGATATCGATGACGAATTTGATGACGAAGATAGGATCATAGAGAAGATTTCTGACTCAGAATACACTGTTGATGGAAATGTATATCTTGATGATCTAGACAGAGAAACTGGTATCGAACTTGAATCTGAGAATAGTGAGACTGTTGGAGGATTTATAATTGATTATATAGGTGAAATTCCTAAAGAGAACTCCACCTATAACCCCATCGAATATGGTAATATAACTTTCCAAATCTTAGAGGTAAAAGATAGACGTATTGAAAAAGTTCGTATAACAATCGAAGATCATGATAAGTATAGCGAAAAGGAAGACAATTTAGATGAGTAGTTTCAATACTGGTAATGGCTGTATCTCGATAGATGATCAGGTTATTGTTGGATATATTACTGAGGAAGTACACAAAATCAAAGGCGTAAGTAAAATGATTTCAAGTATTTCTGATAATTTTTCAAAAAATATTTTTGGTCGTGATAGCGGTATGAATGGCGTGCGAATTAATCGAGACGGCGATAATATATCTATCAACTTACATATTATAGTGTATTATGGTTACAACATTCCTCAGTTATCTTATGAAATTCAGAGTACAATCAAAAATGTAATCGAAGAATTTACTGGACTGAAAGTAGACGCTGTAAACATAAGTGTAGAAGGAATCGACCAGGAGAATGATTAATGGATAGAAGAATAATTAGAGAAAACATAATGCAGTTCGTTTACCAAATGGATGTAACTGATAATTTTGATTATGAGCAACTCACCTGTGTCGAAGAGGCAGAGAAGGCGTTAAAACAAAATCAAGCAACAGAGACACTTAACGCTATTCGAGATCATATCAGTGAAATAGATAAACTTATTTCTAAGAATATTGATAATTGGGATATAAACAGACTCCCTAAGGCTGATCTCGCGATACTCAGAACTGCACTTGCTGAAATTCTATATGTTGATTCAATTCCGGCAAATGTTTCTATTAATGAAGCCGTTGAACTAGGCAAGATTTACGGAGATGAAAGGTCTTACGCATTCATAAACTCGGTACTTGGTAAGATAAATAGGGAGTTAAATGAGCAATAGATATTGTCTTGGCATAGATACATCTAATTACAAAACGTCGGTTGCAATTACTGATCAAGATAACAATACAATATTTGAAAAGTCAGATTTTTTGGAGGTTGAACACGGTGCGCTTGGACTAAGGCAGTCTATCGCTTTCTTTAAGCACGTAAATGTTCTGCCTTCATTTATTGATGAGGCTCTTTCTGTAGTAGATAGAAGTAAGATTTGTTGTATATCTGTTTCCGATGCTCCTAGACGAGTTGAAAGTTCATACATGCCCGTTTTTATGGCAGGATTTAATGCAGCTAAACTTCTAAGCAGCAGTCTTGCTGTACCGCTATATACATTTTCTCATCAGGAGGGACATGTAGCTGCAGTTTTAAAATCTTTTGATACGGACTTGTCAGATGATAAAATAATATTTTTTCATCTCAGTGGCGGCACAACAGAAGCTCTTCTTGCGACTAGAGACGATATTCACTATGACCTTGATATAATTGGGGGAACTAAGGATATAAGTGTTGGAAAGCTACTAGATAGAGCTGGCGTTGCTCTTGGTTACAATTTTCCAGCGGGGAAGTATATCGATCAACTCGCTTTAAAATATGGATATAACGGATCTAGCAACCTTACAAAGATTAAGGTTGATGATGGATGGTTTAATTTGTCAGGTATTGAGTATCAAGTTTTAAATGCAATCGAAGAATCAAGAGCGGAAGTTGCCGCGGAGCTTATGGAAAGACTATCGATATTGCTCTTCGATGTTTCAAAATATCTTGCTAATAAGTTTGATATACCTAATATTTATATGGCTGGGGGAGTGGCATCTAGTAAGTATTTTAGAACAAAGATAAAAGAACTTATGGGCGAAAGTAGTTATTTGAAAATAAATTTTGGTAGCTCAGATCTATCTGGCGATAACGCAGTAGGCATATCTATTCTTGGAGGAAACGCATTTAATGAATCCATTTTCAATAACACAATTTAACGAGTACGTTTCAAAAAAATTAAACGGTGATCCTAACCTCAAGAATTTGCCATTAATAGGTGAAGTATCAGGTGTTTCTACGAGTGGCGGTCATATATATTTCTCCCTAAAAGATGAAAATAGTGTACTTCGTACCGTCATATGGAGGAGTAATATTTCGAGAATCGACACATCTCTTATTAAGAATGGTAGTAAAATAGTAGTGCTTGGAGACATAAGCGCTTATGCTCGTGGTGGTAACTATTCATTTTCCATCCGTATGGTTGAAAGCTTTGGTGAAGGCGACCTTGCAAAGGAATATAATCGAGTAAAGACGCTCCTCGAGTCTGAAGGGTTGTTTTCTCGAGAACATAAAAAACCAATCCCTAAGTTTGCTAGGCGAATCGGTGTCATAACTTCTGACACTGGAGCAGCTATAGAGGACATTAAGAAGATAATCACAAGCAAGAACGATTATGCTGATATAATTATTTTTCCAACGCTAGTACAAGGCATAGGTTCTCCGGCGAGCATCATAAAAAGTATTGAAACTGCTAATAATTATAGTAAATCCGTCAAACGTATAGACGTTCTTATTATTGGACGTGGTGGTGGTTCAGCTGAAGATTTAGCGGCCTTTAATGATGAAGGTGTTGCACGGGCTATCTTTGCATCAGAGATTCCGACTATCAGTGCAGTTGGTCACGAATCAGATGTATCAATATCGGATTGGGTGGCTGACGCAAGAGCCGAGACCCCAACCGCTGCTGCTGATATGGCTGCTATTAATACATTTGAACTTAAAGAGCAAATCGCGAGAAATGAACAAGAGTTAAAAAAATCCATCGCTTATAAAATTAAGATGGAGCGTAACAATATTAAAATTCAAAGAGAACATCTCATCCATGCAATGAGTGGCAAGATTCGCGAAATGAAACTTAACATAGATAAAGCAGTTATAACACTTAAGGAGAATAATCCAACTAATGTGCTCAATAAGGGTTATGCTCTTGTCACAAAGAATGACAAAGTGGTCTCAGGCATGTCAAATATCGCTTTAGACGAGATTTATACCATAACTATGGCTGATGGGTCATTTGAAGCTAAAACTACGTCGAAAACGCAAAATTAAGAGGTGTGATATGACAAAGAATATAGATAAAACATTTATGGAGGCTTATCAGGATCTAGTGGATGCCGCAAATAACATTACAAAGCAGACAACATCAATTGACGAGTCTATGAAACTATTTGATCAAGGCATGACGGATGCAGAGCTTTGTAATAAAATGCTCGACGAAGCAGAACAGAAAATTGAAGTTTTCAATTCTGATGAAAAATAGGTGCGGATATGTACGATTATAACGAATATAAAGCTCTTATCGAAGAGCATTTGCTCGATTACATTCCTAGGATTGATGCTAAAGCGCAAACGCTCTTTGAATCCATGAAATACAGCGTGACGAGCGGAGGTAAGAGGCTTCGCCCTGTACTACTATTAGCTGCATGTGATTTTGCTGGCGGCAACATATATGAAGCGCTCCCATTTGCATGTGCAATTGAATATATCCATACTTATTCGCTAATTCATGACGATTTACCAGCGATGGACAACGATGATTTACGTCGCGGAAATCCAACTAACCATAAAGTATTTGGAGAAGATATTGCAATCCTCGGAGGAGATGCACTACTGAATACTGCTATGGAACTGATGTTCAGGGATTTTACATATCAATTTGATAATCTCGAGAAGCTTAGGAGACACTGCCGAGCAGGTCTTATAATCGCAAAAGCTGCCGGAGTTAATGGGATGATAGCCGGTCAGGTGGTAGATGTCGAGAATAGCACAAAAGTTAATTTACAAGAATATGTGGATTTTATTGAAGAAAACAAGACAGGAGCTCTTATCTGCGCACCAATTATTGCTGGTTTAAGTATAGCTGGAGCGGATGAATCTATAATCGATGCATTTAACGTATACGCTAGATGTATTGGAAAAGCATTTCAGATATCCGACGATATACTGGATATGACAGGTTCAATAGAAGAACTCGGCAAGACACCTGGCAAAGATTCCCAGCAGGAAAAAGCTAATTTTGCAATAGTAAACGGTATAGAACAAGCAAAAGAAGAGCTACACGCCCTTACAATAAATGCGATTGAATCGATTGAACAATTTGAAACATCAGATAAAAAATTCTTTAGAGATCTAGCACTTAAGCTAGAACAGAGGAGAGCATAATGAAATATGATCTTGAACATGAAGATCTGATATCTATTATAAAATCAGCTGACGAAAATGAAATCGAGGAACTATGCAGTGACATCAGGGAATTTTTGATTCAGAAAGTTTCTAAAACTGGTGGTCATCTTGCATCAAATCTCGGTGTAGTTGAGCTAACTGTTGCTATGCATAAGGTTTACAACAGTCCTGTTGACAAGTTAATCTATGATGTCGGACATCAGACTTATGTACATAAGATACTCACGGGCAGAGCTGATCAATTCGATACACTCCGTAAATTTAAGGGGCTAAGCGGTTTTCCTAAAGCATATGAAAGTGTCCATGACGCATATGATACTGGTCACAGTAGCACATCACTTGGTGCAGCCGCTGGCTACGCAGTGGCTCGCAATTTAAAAGGAGAAGATAGCGAAGTAGTTGCGCTAATAGGGGATGGTGCCATGACCGGTGGGTTGGTTTATGAAGCTTTAAATAACATCGGTTCTAATAGGCTAAAGATACGCATAATACTGAATGATAATGGCATGTCCATCGCTCATAACGTAGGGGCTATGTCAAAGCATTTGCAGCGTCTTCGTACTTCATCTAATTATATAAATGCAAAAAAATCCGTACGCACATCACTGAATAGAGTTCCGCTGATAGGGAAGTCTATTTCAAATGGAATAAGTCGAACAAAATCACGAATTAAGCTTTCAGTGCTAGATCAACAGGGAATCCTTTTTGAAGAACTTGGCATTAAGTATATCGGTCCAATTGATGGATATGATATTCCTAAGCTCATAGAGGCATTTAATGCAGCAAATGCGGTCGAAGGACCGACTATCGTTCACGTTATTACGACAAAAGGTAAAGGCTATTCATGGTCCGAAAAATTTCCTAGAAAATTCCATGGTGTCGGTCCATTTAGTATTGATGACGGTAATTTATTATCGTCAGAAGGCCCATCAGGTGAGGTTTCATTCTCAGAAGTATTTGGTAACAAGTTACTAGAATTAGCAAAAGAAGATGACCGAATAGTTGCTATTACAGCAGCCATGGGAACCGCTACCGGGCTAGGTCCATTTTGCGATGAGCTTCCAAATCGTTTCTTTGATGTCGGTATTGCTGAACAACATGCTGTACTATTTGCTGCAGGACTTGCAAAAGCAGGCATGATTCCAGTTGCGCCAATCTACTCTTCATTTCTTCAGAGGGCATATGACCAAATCATTGAAGATGTATGTATACAAAATCAGCATGTCATTTTTGGAGTTGATAGAGCTGGACTGGTAGGTGCAGACGGTGAAACACATCACGGTGTATTTGATCTTAGCTATCTTTCAAGTATTCCTAATATGACAGTGTTTGCACCTGCGGATGGAGCGCAGCTTGAAGAGATGTTCGAATATGCTGTAAAGAATATGAATTCCCCTGTAGCTATAAGATACCCTCGTGGTTCTTCCAAATTTAATCATCTCAAATTAAAGGCATTTACAGGTACAAATATAAAGCTTTCTGATGGTGCTGATATTACTATTTTTGCAGTTGGAAATATGCTCGACACTGCACTTGATGCTGCACGAGAACTCATGTCAAAGGGGTATGACGTTGGTGTAACAAACGTATGTGTAGTAAGTCCGTTTGAAGAAGACCTGACTAAAATAGATACTAAACTTGTGATTACTTTAGAGGATAATGTTATTCGCGGAGGTTTTGGAGAAATACTTGCTGCCAAAGCGATTAAAACAGGAAATAATTATGGGTTAATTAACTTTGGAGTTCCTGATAAATTTATAGAACAAGGCTCTATAGAACAGCTTCGTATTGAATGCAGAATGACAGCGAATGATATAGTGAAAGGAGCAACTGAGTACTTTGAAAGAAAGGCTTGATGTCATACTCGTGAATAATGGACTTGCCTCATCACGGGATAACGCAAAGCGTACAATAATGGCTGGTCTTGTAACAGTTGACGGAATTGTTGAGACTAAATCTGGTCAAAAATTCGATGTAGATAGTGAATTTAAAGTTAAAGACAAGCTTCTTAAATATGTTAGTCGTGGCGGTCTAAAGTTGGAAAAGGCTATACAATCATTTAATATCAAACTAAATGGTTGCTATGCTGTTGATATGGGAGCTTCTACTGGCGGTTTTACCGACTGCATGCTCATGAACGGAGCACTAAAAGTTTACGCTCTAGATGTTGGTTATGGCCAGCTCGACTACAAGCTACGTGTAGACCCTAGGGTGATCAACATGGAGAAAACTAACATTCGTTATCTCGATACAACCCTTATTGAAGAGCCGATCGATTTCATATCCATCGATGTTTCATTTATTTCATTAAGGCATATGTTTCCTGTTGCATCAAAAATTCTCAAGGATACAGGAGCGGTTATGTGTCTCATTAAGCCGCAATTTGAAGCAGGTAGAGAGCAGGTGGGGAAAAAAGGCATAGTTCGTGATAGTAAAGTCCACGTGGAGGTGATAGAGAATGTCATCGTCTATGCATCTGATAACGGACTATATCCACATGGGTTAGATTATTCTCCTGTCAAAGGAACTAAGGGTAATATTGAATATCTACTATATCTCAGGAAAACAGAATCATCTGAGAAAATCTCGCCACAAGAGGTTGTGAATATAGCTCACGGCGAGCTCGATTATTAATAACATACAAAGGGGGAGATTATGGGCCTTTCACCGATGATGAAGCAATACTTCGACATAAAAGAGCAATACAAGGACTGCTTGTTAATGTATAGGCTAGGTGATTTTTATGAGCTTTTTTTTGACGACGCTCTGATAACATCTCGTGAATTGGAACTTACGTTAACCGGCAGAAATTGCGGTTTAGAAGAAAGGGCACCTATGTGTGGTGTTCCTTTTCATGCAGCGAATTCATATATTGCTAAACTAGTAGCAAAAGGATTTAAAGTTGCTATTTGTGAACAGATTGAAGACCCAAAAGAGGCTAAAGGCATTGTGAAGAGAGAAGTAATAAGAATTATTACTCCTGGAACAATTGATATAGATGAGTCCACAAATGCGAAAGACAATTTATATTTAGCCTCTGTATACATTACTAAAAAGACTAGCGGGATAGCATACACTGATATCACTACCGGTGAATTTACAGCACTTGAAGTCCGTGATAATCATGACAACGAGCTGTTGATTTCTGAGCTTGTAAGAATATCTCCTAAAGAAATCATTTACTTTGATGAAACCTCTTCAGATTTTATCGAAACATACTCTAAGACATCACCTGGCACATATATAAATACAATAGATGAATCATATTTTAAATATTCGTCTTGCGAAGATATACTCTTGTCTCAATTTGAAGTAACTTCTCTTATTCCTCTAGATATACAGGATAAGAGGGAAGTAACAATTGCCTCAGGATCGCTTCTTCTGTATCTAATGGAAACCGAAAAGCATGCATCTCCACAGATTAAGCATTTAATTCTAAAGGAATCTGGCCTAAATATGATTCTAGATAGGTCTACTATGCGCAATCTAGAACTGCTAGAGACGCAATATAATCAGAGCCAGAAGGGCTCGTTGCTTGACGTTTTAGATAAGACACATACAGCAATGGGTGGAAGACTTATCAGAAGGTTTATTAAAGAACCTCTAAAGGATAGCGATGCGATCAATAAGAGGCTGGATGCGGTTGAAACACTAGTTGATCTGCCAGTTAATAGAGCGAATATAGTATCGTCACTAAAACACGTATATGATTTTGAGCGTCTAACAGCCAGGATAGCGAGCATGAGAGCTAATGGAAAAGACCTCATAGCACTTAAGACTACTCTTAGAGAGCTACCCTCAATAAAAGATGAGTTATGCAATATAGATACGCCTCTTTTAAACGAAATCTATTCATCTCTTGACGATTTTTCGGAGCTAGAGGATCTTATCGAGAATTCTATTGTTGAAGAACCTCCATTTACAATCACGGATGGAGATCTCATTAAACCAGGTTACTCCGAAGAACTTGATAGTCTAAAATTATCGATCAAAGATGCAAAAGAATGGATTACAGGTCTTGAGACTAGAGAAAAAGAGCGTACAGGTATTAAGAATTTAAAGGTTGGATTCAACAAGGTATTTGGATACTATATCGATATTAGTAAATCTAATCTTCCTCTCGTTCCAGATGACTACATAAGAAAGCAAACACTCGTCAACAATGAGAGATATATAACACCAGAACTGAAGGAGAAGGAGAGCCTTGTCTTATCAGCTGAGGCTAAAATTAATAATATAGAATATGAGATTTTTAAAGAAGTTCGAGCCTCTATCGAACCATATTTTGCAAGGCTTCAAAGAGCATCTGCCTCAGTAGCTCTTCTCGACGTCCTGACTTCTCTTGCCGATGTCGCTTCAAGATATGGATACGTAAAGCCAATTGTAGATGATTCTAATGTAATAGACATTAAGGAAGGTCGCCACCCAGCAGTTGAGCAGATGATAGGAGAAGGTTTATTCGTATCGAATAGTACGCTACTTGACACAGTATCACGCAGTATGCTGATTATCACAGGTCCTAATATGTCTGGCAAATCCACTTACATGCGACAAACAGCCATTATAGTGCTGATGGCACAGATTGGGTCATTTGTTCCTTGTGAACATGCTCATATTGGAGCGGTTGATAGAGTGTTCACTAGAATAGGTGCTTCCGACAATTTATCTCACGGTCAATCGACTTTCTACATTGAGATGAGTGAACTAGCAAATATCCTTAGAAATGCGACTGAGCGTAGTCTAATCATACTTGATGAAATCGGTAGGGGTACTAGTACCTTCGATGGCCTTTCAATTGCATGGGCTACTATTGAGTTTTTGTCAAAACCAGGAAATTGTATTAGGACCATGTTCGCTACTCACTACCACGAGCTAACCGTTCTCGAAAGTAAATACGCAAACGTTAAAAACCTATCTGTTGCCGTAAGTGAGCAGGGAAGTGATATTGTATTTCTCCACAAGATATATGAGCAACCTGCTAGTAAAAGCTACGGTATTCATGTTGCAAAAATCGCCGGGGTTCCTTCTGAAATCCGTAAAAGGGCTGCTTCAAAGCTCAGAGAACTTGAGTCTGGTTCTAGTTCATCACCACTTTCGAGTGATCAGATATCATTCTTTGGACAGAGTATCATAGCAGATGGCGATAACGAATATGAAGAAATTGTCGATGAAATAAAGGATATAAACCTTAATAACATCACCCCGATGGAAGCAATGTTAAAACTGAAGGAAATCCAGGATAAAGTTAAATAGAAGGAGTTACTATGATTAGAATTCTCGATGAGTTTATAGCAGATAAAATAGCTGCAGGTGAAGTCATTGAACGCCCACTTTCTATTGTCAAAGAGTTGATTGAGAACTCTATTGACGCTGGCTCCTCGCAGATAGTAATTGAAATCAAAAATGGTGGTAAGTCATACATAAGGGTAACAGATAATGGGTCTGGAATAGTTAGCGATGAGATTGAACTGGCATTTGAAAGACACGCAACAGGTAAAATATCAAAACTCAGCGACCTAGATCATATAAATACTCTTGGGTTCAGAGGTGAAGCACTAGCTAGTATAACTGCAATCTCAAGAATTACAGTCTATTCCAAGACTGCTGATTCTGAACTGGGCACTAAGCTCAAGATGCAAGGAGGAACAACTGTAAGCATAGAAAAGACTGGTATGAATACTGGTACTACCATGGTGGTTGAGGACGTATTTTACAACACTCCTGCAAGACGAAAATTTATGAAGAGCGATGCTGCAGAAGCAACAGTGATCATCGATATGATTCAAAAGATTGCCATATACTATTCCCACATTGCTTTCAGACTCATTAACAACAAACAGACTGTTATTGCAACACCTGGCACTGGTGATATCCTCACTACAATTCAGTCAATATATCCATCTTACCGCCAACTAATAGAAATTCACGGTGACTATGTTCATGGATTTATTTCAGATCCAGGAAGCACAAAGAGCAACAAAAGAGGGCAGATATTCTTCGTAAACGGCAGATATATCAGTAGCTCTACTATTGAAAAGGGCATTATAAAAGGATACGGAGACAGAATATTCTCCGGTCATCCGATCTGCATCTTATTTCTTGAAGTTAACCCGGAGACTATAGATGTAAATATACATCCTAATAAGAAGGAAATAAAATTTCTACACGAAGAAGATATTGTTAAAGACATAGAAAACGCTATCAAACGTGTAATTAACTCAGAGAATACGATTCCTTCAGCAATTGGTCTTAGGTCTGAAGGCACTTCTGATACAAAAGCCTCTTCAGCAGTGGATATTACCACTTCAAACGCTGAAAGACTCTCTTCAGAGACCTATCAAGACAATTCGCTAAAATCCGATGAAAAGAGTACACAGGTTGATATAAAGTCATTTCTTGCATCTAAAACGAGGGTTTCAGATATCACTGATACATATACACCTGATGGATTAGCTGAACCTGCACAAAATTACACTGATACAGATTCTGTAAAGGGTGGTTTTGAAGAAGCTAATCATAATAATAACGCATCAAATGCATATAATAATGATGTTAAAATCAACGATAATGTTAAAGATGATGCTATAATTAAAAAGCAGATTGCAATTAAAGCACCTAATGTCCAGACATTTGATTTTGATTCACTAGTATATAAGGGATACTTATTTGATACATACATTATCATGCAATCAACTGATATAGCATATTTAATTGATCAACACGCTGCACACGAGCGTATCATGTACGAGCGTTTTATCACTGTGTATAATGACTCGGAACACGTATCTCAACCAATGCTCATGCCTTTTTCCATTGAGACTTCGAGCGATGTATATGCTGCCGAAAGATTCTGGATGGATGATCTCGCTAGACTAGGCTTCGATATCGACGATTTTGGAAATAATACATTCATCGTTAGAGGCATTCCGACCTACATGGATAGAGGTGAGGCAGAGCTATTTCTCCACACATACATAGAGGACACAGAATCAAGATCTGATAGAGGGAATACGACCGTTATCGATAAACTTATCATGCGCTCGTGCAAAGCCGCTGTAAAAGGAAATAATAAGCTTAGTACGATGGAGATTGAGGAACTTATCGAGCAATTGTCAAACTGTGTAAATCCATTTAGTTGTCCTCACGGGAGGCCTACATTCATTAGGTTTACATTATCAGAAATTTCGCGCGCATTTAAGCGTTAACAATATATAGAAGGGGAATCGTTATGACCATAGGTAATAAAAAAGTTTATATAATTGGTGGACCGACTGCTGCTGGAAAAAGCATTGTAGCACTTTATCTCGCCAAGAGAGTTAAGGGAGAAATTGTAAACTGTGATTCTGTTCAGCTTTATAAGTATATGGATATAGGAAGTGCTAAACCTTCTCAAAAGGATATGAAAGCCATTCCTCATCATCTATATGGTTTCGTTGATCCGTCTGATGATATAACAGTAGCACAGTATCAGAAGCTCGCTTTTGAGAAGATAGACGAGATATTAGCACGTGGCAATACGCCAATAGTTGTAGGTGGAACTGGACTATATCTTAACTCACTTATATACAAGATGTCATTTGCAGCTAAGCCAATAAACCTAAAGCGTAGAGATGAATTAGAACATCTTGCAGAGGTAAGAGGTAATGAATATCTATTTGAGCTTCTGTCTGCAGTAGACCCTGATGCAGCCGCAAGAATTCACCCTAATAACATTAGGAAGATTATACGGGCAATAGAAGCTTATGAACTAGGCTCAAAATTGGAATCAATGGATAAACTCGAACCTAATACTAAATATGATTTCAAGATTAATATAGTTAATATGGAACGTGAATGGCTTTACACTCGTATAAATAGACGTGTTGATAAGCTAATGGAGGAGGGACTACTCAAAGAGGTAAAGCACCTTCTTTCTATGGGATATAATAGCGAAACACCAGCGATGAAAGGTATCGGATACAAAGAACTCTTATTGTACCTTGATGGTAAAGCTACACTTGAAGAAGCTGTGAATAATATTAAAACGAATACACGACACTATGCAAAACGTCAATTGACATGGTTTAAGCGCTACGAAAATGCTCACTGGATTGAGATACAAAAGGGGCAGATGGTTGGCAATGTAGTCGATGAAATTCTAGAAGCTAGTAAATAATTTGGACTATGACTATCAAAAGAACTATCGGAGCCGCTGGCAGCGATGCAAAGCGGCTCAAAATTCACAATAAATCTGATAAACCAGATAATGTGATTGAAAAAGAAAACGAAATATACATGAAGTGTGAGGCAATTGAACGTGAACTACCTAGTTTTTTGCGTTCATATTTTGTGTACCTAAAAGGAAATGTTCTTCCCATGTCTAGACTTGCATACCTGCAGGATTTGCGTTTTTTCTTCGATTATCTCATTAGTAATACTTCGCTCACAGATGCTGATGTTCCAAAAAATATAAAACTTGAAGAAATTCGCGAACTAACATCTATGGATGTCAATCTATTTATTGATTTCTGCCGCAAGTACACTGTAGATGATGGCGATAAGATTATTATTTATGAGAATAATAACAAAACTCTCGCACGCAAAAAATCTTCTGTATCCGTCATGTTTAAACAGCTTTATCGCGATGGATTTATTGAAAACAACATAACTGATGGATTTGATCCAATAAAAGTTCCGAAACCTGGTGAGCGTGAGATAAAGGCACTTCAGGATGATGAGGTAATGATTATGCTTGACGCGGTAAGCACTGGTTCAAACATGACTCCACATGAGCGCAAGTACTGGGAGAAGACGAAGCTTCGTGATAAAGCAATTCTAATTCTTTTCTTAACCTATGGTCTTAGGCTTTCAGAACTTCAGCAGCTCAACATTTCTTCATTTAATTTCTCTCGTGGCGAATTTATCATTTATCGCAAAAGAGGTAAAGAATCAAGCATGCCGATTAATCAGTCAGTACAAATGACTGTTCAGGATTATATCAACAACGAACGTTCTTCGATTGCTGAAGAAACGGAAGCCGACGAGGATGCGTTATTTCTGTCTTTACAAGGAAGACGTATGACATCAAGGTCGATAAGGGAGCTAGTAAAAAAATATACTGCAATCGCGCTTAACACTACAAAACACAACGGTTATAGCCCGCACAAGCTACGCGCAACAGCAGCCACTAGTCTCATAGGTCGTGGAAACTCTATCTATGATGTACAAGCTCTACTTGATCACGAGCAAGTAACGACAACTCAGCTTTATGCTTCACATAAGATGAATGTAAAGCGAGATTTGGTGAAAGATATGGAGTGGGAGATAGAGAGAAAGGACAACGATTAATGACTATCTATAATGAGCATCTCATAAAGAATTTTGGTATTAAGCCTGCTGTTCTAGACATCGTAGATAGGGCAGAGGAACAGTTAAAAAAACAGTTTACTGAACTAGAGGATATATGTGCTATTAACCAGCTCAAAGTTCTCGGTGCATTTCAGGATAATAAAATTAGTGATTCACACTTCGCATGGAACACTGGATATGGATATGACGATGCAGGTCGTGAAGCCGTTGAAAAGGTGTATGCTAGCATCTTCAATACAGAGGCAGCACTTGTAAGACCAAATATAGTCAATGGCACACATGCACTCTCAACGACGCTTTTTGGCATACTAAAACCAGGTGAAGAACTGATTTACGTGACAGGTCGACCATATGATACCTTACAGACGGTCATCGGCATTAATGACCATGATTATATGGGAACTTTGACGGATTATGGTATAGAGTACAGCGAAGTTGAGTTAAATGATAACTTGGATGTTGACCTAGAGGCAATAAAAAATTCTCTCCACGAGAATACGCGGGTAGTTGCAATGCAGCGTTCAACAGGGTACGACTGGAGACCAGCGATAACCTTGGACAGCATCCGTAAAGTCACTGATCTTATACACAAAATTCGCCCGGATATCATAGTTATGGTAGATAATTGCTATGGTGAATTCGTAAGTGCAGAGGAGCCGACTGATTTTGGAGTGGATGTAATTGCAGGTTCTCTTATCAAGAATCCAGGTGGTGGACTAGCGCTTTCTGGTGGATATATCTGCGGAAGAAAAGATTTAATAGAGAGAATCTCATATCGCCTAACGTGTCCAGGCATTGGTTCTGAATGCGGATTAACTTTTGGACAAAATCGTTCCGTTCTTCAAGGAATTTTCCTTGCACCCAAGGTTGTAAATGCAGCGCTAAAGGGAGCTATGTTATGCGGTACTGTTTACGATATGCTCGGATATGAGGTGTGCCCGCCAGTTTCTTCAGAGAGAAGTGACATAGTAGAGGCAATCAAATTCAGGAATCCAGACTTAGCGATAGCATTTATTCAGGCGATTCAGTCTGCTGCACCAATCGACGCATACGTTACCCCAATTCCCTGGGATATGCCGGGTTATGATGACCAAGTGATTATGGCAGCTGGCGCCTTTGTACAAGGTTCTTCCATTGAATTAAGTGCAGATGCTCCGCTCAGAGAGCCTTATATTGCTTACTATCAGGGCGGTCTTACTTATGAACATGCTCGATTCGGTATCATAAAAAGCTTGCAGGAGCTAGTAAATAGAGGCTTAATAGATGTCAACAAAGCACAAGGAGAAAACAGAAAATAATATTGAATGTACAGCGAAAGCAACAATAACTGATTTAAAACAAGATGTACGTGCAAATACACGTAATATCACTATTTCTAAACGGTTAATCGCCTTTGGTAAGCTATTTTTGCTTTTTGCTATATTAATTGTTGTTCCACTCGTGTTATATCTCTTATATAAAGATACGTTGTTCAATAAGGATTATTTGTCAAATATATCAAATAGACTTGATGACTTTAAAGGTTTTGCATTTATTCCTCTAATATTACTGCAAATTATTCAAATCGTCATATGTATCATACCAGGTCAACCGATACAGTTCGCATCAAGTTACTTATATGGGGTACTAGGTGGTTTCTTAATATCACTAGCGGGAGCTTTCATTGGGACAGTAATCACTTACTACCTTGCAAAAGTCCTTGGAAATGACGCTCTTCATGTTATATTCGGCGAAGAAAAAGTTAAATCATATGTGAGAAAACTTAATAGTAGACGCGCTTATGTGATAATATTTCTCATATACTTAATACCTGGTATTCCGAAAGACTTCACCAGCTATATTGCTGGTATTTCAAATATAAAAATCAAACCATTTATATTTATTTCGATACTCGGCAGGTCTCCGGGAATTCTTGAAAGCTTGTTATTCGGAATGTTTTTAGCACATAGAAATTACCTTGGTATTGCTTTCTTGATTATTGTTAGCATTATTATTATGCTATTTTGTTATATAAAACGCGATTTATTACTTAAATTTATTGACTCTTATGAAGATTCTGAAGATAGTTTAGAGGTTTAGATTATGGCTAAAAAAGAAAAAATTGAAAAAACTAATGCGATGAGGCAGCTAGATAGCGCTGGTATTGACCATGATATAAGTGAGTATGATTATGATGAATCTGATCTCTCTGGAGAGCATGTTGCTGCAGCACTAGGAATATCTGAAGAAGAAATTTTTAAAACATTGGTAACTCATTCAAATACTGGAGAATATTTCGTATTTGTAATTCCAGTTGCATCTGAGTTAAATCTTAAAAAAGCAGCGTCTGTAGCAGGTGCAAAGAAGATAGAGATGATTCATGTAAAAGAGCTACTTCCGCTAACAGGCTATGTTAGAGGTGGGTGCTCTCCAATAGGAATGAAAAAACATTTTCCGACCTTCATCGATGAAACTGCAATACTATATGATCATATATATATCTCGGCAGGAAAGAGGGGAGCCCAGATAATAATTAATGGAGAAAAACTAGCTGAGTTTATTGATGCGTCTTTTGCAGATATAACAGCATAGTCATCTAAAACTCATACAATACCTACCATATCTATTCTTTCCAAGCAATAAAACAAGAAAAAACTATTAATATTTCGAACAACTTATCATCCTTAAGATGCTGTAAATACAGAATTACAGCATCTTTTTATATTTTTTCAAACATTTGTTCTTTTTCTTATTGACTTTAAATATGTAAGGGGTTATACTATGAACATCCAAATAGAACATTTGTTCTTTTTAATTCATTGATAGTTAATACCATAGCTATAAGCTATTAGTATCATATATACGGAGGTAATCATTATGAAAAAGAAATACAAAATCGTTTCGCCAGTTAGATTTTTTATATTTGTCCTAGTAACAGTATTAAGCATGACTATGCTCGTGTACAGCTTACTAGGTTTCGCTACAACTGAAGCTGGTACTTCAGATACATATAGACAAGTTGAAGTTAAACAGAACGATACACTTTGGTCTATTGCTAATAAGTATAGTGGCAAGTACGTTGATCCTCGCAGCACAGTTAACAAGATATGTGAACTTAATGGTATATCTGCTTCTGATGTAAAAACAGGAGATACTATTCTAGTTCCAGTAGAGTCGTAAAAAAGCGAGGCCAAAATTTCGCCTTAGAGGCGTTTTTTATGAGATAAGGGTATATGACCCCTCCGTGTTACGGTAGATATTCGAATACAGAGTATATATTCCTTATTATTACATAGGTATTGGTACAGTGTTACATCACTTGTTGTCAAATACATAAAGCTCCATTTACGAGGCTGCCTCCGTGGCAGCCATATTTCTTGTTTTATAACTATTCCCAAAATTATGATTTTAGGAATAGTTGTATCTCATTAGATTCATGTCCCCATCGATACTTATTTGCTTCACTGTGATAATACCTTTATATTTTTTAAATGTCTTTTAATTATTTTTTTAATAAAAAACTACCTAAACTAAATCATTCAGGGAGTTTCCTTATCATTCACAACATATCAATACAGAAACATTTATTATATTACGAAGCATCTCATAGTCATTATTGACTAAAATTCTCACTTATTATCTCTATTTATTATTTACCATCTTATGTATCTTATCTATCAAAGCCCCGACGTAATAGACACCCACAACCATCGCTACTCCGATTTCAATTGTCATCCTTATTAATGGAGTTGTTGAATCTAGATTCATCGATAACATCGCTATCGCCCATCCTGCTAGAAAGCTTGGCAGATATACCAAACTGGGGAACTTTGCAGATATTATGACTGCAATAAATCCCAGTATAAATAAAGTAGACCAAAGTGTAATATTCGCGTTAATTGGTGATTTTTGCATTACGATTGTAGCAATTAATGACCATATATCTCCAGCGATATATCCGGCAGCTATTTTAAAGGAGTCTTCGGACTTATTGCCATTTGCACCATATATGCCGGCAGCTATAAGTGCTATAGGTCCAACGTGAACTCCTATATATGGGCTTATTACTGCCCATGTTGGAGGAAGAATTCCAACTAAGAGAGCAAGGGTAAGCACCTCTTTATACTTACCCTTGCTGCCGTCGCGATTAAGGTTTTCCCTTCTACTCATATTAGTTCCGTTCTTACCTCATTGTAATATAACCATGATAACCAGTCATATTATCTGATCTTGCTATATCTGATAAGAAAATTCCCGAGATTCCATATGACTTTTTGAGGTATGGGAAATCCGTAGTCTCAGCCCAGGATGGCTTTTTTACTTTTTTAGCAGCCTTTTCTGTCGCTGCTACCCACGCGGACTGACATGGGAACCACATTTCAACAACGCGATCAAAATCACAGCCATTTATTTCCTTTATTATCTTGCTAGATAAACATCTAATTACTTCATCCTGTTCTGTATAGGCTGGTAAGAATTCTTCCTTAAGCCACTTATCTCCTTCTTCAAGAGTAACACCCTCAGGGTAATGAACCATAAACTGCCATCTATAGTTTGGTCCATCTTCAACAGTTCTGCCTTCACCCTTGAAATCTTCTTCCCACCATACCGGGATAAATGCAAATATAAATGGAACTGTTCCTAATTCTTCGCTCCCTTTTGTAGCTCTCGCATCATCACCTTCAAAATTAACCTCTTCGGATTTATTAATTTTATGAGAGTTCCCCTCATCAGGCATATTATTTTGCCATATTAGTACATCCTTAGGAAAATACTCTGTCAGTGCCTTATGATGTACGAAATTTCTAATATCATTTGGATTTGCTAGCCAGTAGTGCTCTGTCATCTGCATTCTTACAGTACCAAATCTTTCACCACCTGGAGGTGTCGGAAGAGCCTGATAAAATGCATACTTTGACACATACGGCCCAAATTGCGAAATGCTATCTGGAATATGATACCTGTATAACCAATTTTCAAGCTTTATCCTATAATCCTCATGGGCAAGATCAACGTATATTAGACTCCTGACTGGATAGAATTCTGGTCTATTCATACTAACACCTCCTATTTATTCATGACAAATTGCTCTTGAAGCCTTGTCTGCTACGGGATACCATATCATCGCTATAATTAGTGTTGGAATATAACATGGTATAAAGCCAGCAACAACAGCAAACAAATAGTCATTCATCGTTCCATTACCAGCTATGAACACACCAAAAGCTGTCATCACTAAATCCAAGATAACTACAAAGAAAAAAGCTATGACAACATTTGCAAGAAGTCCAAACTTGAATGTATTATCTTCTGCGTATTTACTTGCGAATTTAAAACCTATCATACCAACAGGCAGAAAATTAATAAAAAATGTAAGTACATAAGCTAAGCAGAAGCTCGGAATAAATCTTTCGATTGTCAGATTACCACCTAGTGCAAGTGCTACCATAGTAACAACGATGCTGAGTGGTAAATCCATAATGAGTGCATATACTGCAGTTAGTTTCTTACTCTTTGGCATTGTAATACCCTCCATCCATAATAAAAACAATTCATAGCTCAAAATCGTTAAAATCGAAACGACCTTGTTTGTCTATATTTTAAACAAACAAGGTCCCTTTGTATAATTGAATATTAGGTATGCTCTACATAACCGCGTTGTTATGAATCAGCAGAATAAGTTATAATCAGATCATATAATTCCCTAACCTCATCATTAGTGCTGTTCTTAATCATTCCAGCACAGATAAATTCTTTTTCCTGTAAATCAATTGATTCTAAATTCTTATCATTGAGATATCCCGTAAATTCATCGCAAATTGCAACACCAAGGTTATATCTTACACAATTAATCATCGATTCGAAATTATTTACGAACTGAATCTTTGGCCTGATGCCATATGGCTGCATATACATGTTAATACTCTTTGTAACTGTATCATCCATGATGCTCCAGGGCGCAAAAAATTTTTCATTAGCAAAATCTGTTGGACTTAGATTTCCTTTCATAGCTAACATATTTTGCTTGTTATATACGAGTTTCTTTCTGGTTTCGAGTATATTCCGAGATTCTATCTCTGCGAATGTGTCAAAAGTATTTTTTAGCGAAATTGCAATGTCAATCTCATCCGTAAGGAGCAGCGTTGATACTTCCTTGGCACCGACATAATTAATCAATATATCTACATAACCATGTGAATCTCTATACTTTTTTATAGCGTTAGTAAGCCATGATGCAAAATCCCAACCTTCAAGTATCCCGATGGTTATTGTCTGAGCAGTAATGCCATCTAATTCAGATACTTCGTGTTTAATATTGCCCATTTCAGTCTTGTATCGGCTAAAAAAATCAAAATATCTCTTACCAGCCTCTGTAAGTTCTGTTCTCCTATTATTTCTAATAAATAGCTTAACCCCAAGCTCTCTTTCTAGAAGTGCAATTTGCTTGGAAATTGCAGGCTGTGATACAAAGAGTTCTTCCGATGTCTTGGTAAAGCTCGAATTAGTGGCTACGGCCATAAAATAATCTATTTGAAGGTCATTCATAATACACCTCATTATGCTAAATATATATATATTCAACAACTAAATCACAAAGCTTTCCGTTTTCGTCATAACCAAAATAGACAGGATATCTTCCGTCCCCAAATCCTGATTGTATCATGGGAATTGAGAGTTCTGAATTTGGTATTTTAAAGTTTATCCAGTCTCCACCCTCTCTTTGATAATCTGGATTGTCCTCAGCATTCTTTGCAAAAACCTCAGCAAAAAAATCATCATATATATTCTTGTCAGGATTCTCTGCATACCATTTATCTTTAAAATCACAGTATGCGTTCCTTGTCGCTACATCAACTATAGTTGCAAGACCAGCATCTACATTAAATCCAAATATGCTATCACCATCTACATCATCTAGGTTTTCATCACCCTTAAGTGCCTCGTAATAAATCTTCGGGACGCTTTCTG
The DNA here is from genome assembly GCF_938028775.1 of Mogibacterium diversum. GTDB lineage: Bacteria > Bacillota > Clostridia > Peptostreptococcales > Anaerovoracaceae > Mogibacterium > Mogibacterium diversum_A. The sequence goes on along the minus strand of NZ_CALIZG010000007.1, from coordinate 100,062 downwards.
TAAATCTCACTCTGCTTAGTGCGTACCTGTAGTGATCTTCTTCTAATTTTACAACTAACGTTTCAATTCTATATTTTCCCCTCGGCACAGATGTTAAATATGCTTTTTCATCTCTGTTTAGCCATACTAATGGATCCCTTACGAGTATGTCTCCTGTAGGAAATTCAATTTCACCCATATCCAAAATGAATACCTCCTTGCCCTGAATTTCCTTCATGTCAAAGCACTTTGCATAGTTTACCGGTGATGTAAGCTGGTTCTTGACCGCTTCATACCTTTTCTTCCATTCAATTGATGGTTGCAGCTTTTCCATATTACTCCTTTCATTCCCCCAGGCATTCATTACTCCAAGGTAAGCATCGCAATAAACTCTACCTTCTTCTAATATGAATTTATTACCTTCATATGCCTTTTCTTATAATCAAAGCCGCCAGCTCTATGTGAGGTATAACTGCTATGCTCAGGAATTTTGATGTTTTCAAACTTGTTTTATATAAAATATAAATTTCAATACTTACTATAGATCCGTGCACACAGCATAGGCTGTGTTTCCCTTTGCCGCAATAGCATAAAGCTTATCATTATCTATTATCATTTGCTGATATACTGTTATTTCGAATTTATCAAACTCGAGCTTCTTATATAGGGTACCGTCATTTCTATTTATCAAAACAGGTTTGTTTTTCTCATTCGACAGAAGTACATAATCTTTGTAATATAGAAAATTAGATGTTCCCTTTGTGTTATAGCTATACTTTATACTTCCATCAGACAAGTTCACAGCAAAGAACTTTCCGCCCATTCCATCCGTTCCGAAATACAATATACCATCTTTCTCATCAACATCTGTATAAAGATATGCACCCAGTTTAGTCTTCCAAATAACTTTACCTGAATCAGCCTCCCGACATGCCATTATAAAGGCTGAATGCATATAAACCTCTATATTTCCGAAGCAATATACCTTGCCGTCACTATAGATATTATCTAAAGGGGTAGGCGCATCCCCTATCACTTTTAGTTCTTCATCAGTGACTTCTATCAACTTTTCTAAGGACTTGCGATATCCCTTATATTTCTTTGTATTAATTATGAATCTCCCATCTTTCTCGTTAAGCTCGCAATCGAGAGCCGATATGTCGTCTAGATCCATAAGACGAATCTGTCCATGATTCGTAAAATCAGTAGAAAAATTTGTAAGTATAAATCCCTGCATATAATCTTTTGAATCATCTACATGAGCAGTATAAGATACACAGCTAAGCACTGCGATTTTATTCTTTATCTTATATATTCCAACAGTATTATTTGCTCTTAGTTCAATATCATCCCAAGTCAAAGGATATGCTATCAAATGATTCATATTTCTTCCTCGTTAAGTTCTCTAAAGCTATCTATATGATATCCAAAATAGCTTTTTCCAGACCTTCCGATAAAGATTCCATGCTCCGGCATATTAGAGATTTCACCTAAGAAGATCATGGGTAAATCATCCGAAAACGGATATTCTACCTCTATATCATTCTTTAGCGTAACAAGTGCTTTTTCTTTAATCATCCGAATCACCAAATTTAGTATTAAAAAAGATTAAATTTAGTGATGAAACAGTCTGAATCCTGTAAACGCCATAGCTATTCCATACTTGTTACAAGAATCAATAACTAGATCATCGCGGGTCGAGCCTCCAGGCTGGGCAATATACGATACACCACTTTCATGAGCTCTGTCGATATTATCGCTAAATGGAAAGAATGCATCTGATGCTACTGATACGCCTGTAATCGCATCAAGAATCTGTCTTTTTTCTTCAACTGTAAAGACTTCAGGCTTCTCCGAGAATAATTCCTCCCAGTCAAAATCCCCTCTAGCTTCAGGCGTATCTTCCATAGCTATATATCTATCTATAAAGTTATCCTTGCTAGGTCTCTTTGTACCTTCCTTAAAAGGTAGATTGAGTACCTTTTCAGATTGTCTGAGATGCCAATTATCAGCCTTTGAGCCAGCAAGACGAGTGCAGTGAACTCTCGACTGCTGACCAGCTCCTACTCCAATTGTCTGACCATCTGCTGCATATGCAACAGAGTTTGACTGTGTATACTTAAGTGTTATTAAGGCAATTATCAAATCATCCTTAGCATCCTCTGGAATATCCTTTATTTCAGTCACTACATCATTAAGGCAAGTCTTGTCTATTTTTATATCATTATGCTTCTGTTCAAAAGTAACGCCAAATACCTGCTTTGTCTCAACTTCAGGTGCTCTGAACTTCTCATTCACTTTGAGAATCAGATAATTTCCATTTTTCTTCTGTTTCAATACCTCTAGTGCTGCGTCAGTAAACTCTGGAGCAATTACACCATCAGAAACTTCTCTCTTAATTAGCTTCGCGCATGTTTCGTCACAAGTATCACTCAAAGAAATGAAATCGCCAAATGATGACATACGGTCAGTCCCACGAGCCCTCGCATATGCTGTTGCAATCGGAGATTCATCTAGGCCAACGATATCATCTACAAAGCAAGCTTTTTTAAGCTTATCGCTCATAACTCTCCCAACAGCAGCAGACGAAGGACTTACATGCTTAAAAGAAGCTGCTGCAGCTTTACCAGTCGCCTCCTTTATTTCACTTACCAGCTGCCATCCATTTAAAGCATCTAGAAGGTTAATATATCCAGGTTTGCCATTTAAAACCTCAAAAGGTAACTCTGACCCGTCTTCCATATACACAGAAGCTGGCTTTTGATTTGGGTTACATCCGTATTTTAATTCGATTTTTTTCATTTCATTCACCACTCGTAACTACGCGACAATTCTTACTCTTATAATCGAGATAAGAGGCTATTAAAACAGCCTCTCATCTTATATATTGCATTAATTAAATAAATATGAAATTAATAACCTCTATAGGTTAATCTCAGTTTCGATATTTTTCTGAGGATGACGTTCGATAATTGGATCAATAACCTCAGTAATCAATTCTTCAACCTGAGATGGGCTTCTTCCTACATATAGAATTGGATCCATAGCTGATAGAATCTCTTCTTTAGAAAGTCCAAATGTCTTATCGGCAGCAATTCTATCGACGAGATCATTATTAAGTCCATCTCTCTTTACTCTTAAAGTTGCCTCATGAGAATGAACTCTTATCTGTTCATGTAAATCCTGTCTATTTCCACCCTTCTTAACTGCTTCCATCATTATATTCTCAGTTGCGATGAACGGGAGCTTCTCCATAGTACGGGCATTTATAACCTTAGGATATACCACCATATCACTTGTTATATTTATATACAGGTTAAGAATACCATCTAGTGCTAAAAAAGCCTCAGGAACGGAAATTCTCTTATTTGCAGAGTCATCCAGTGTTCTCTCGAACCACTGCGTTGCAGCCGTAATCGCTGGGTTAAGTGAGTCAACGATTACATATCTAGCAAGAGATGTAATACGCTCGGATCTCATTGGATTTCTTTTGTATGGCATAGCAGAAGAACCAATTTGATTCTTTTCAAAAGGCTCTTCCATCTCTCCAAATGACTGAAGGATTCTAAGGTCGTTTGAAAACTTAGAGGCACTCTGTGCAACTCCAGAAAGCGACGATAATATATTAGCGTCCACTTTACGAGAATAGGTCTGTCCAGATACCGGAACACAACCAGATACTCCGAATTCTTTTGCAATAATCTCATCAAGCTTCTTGACCTTAGACTCATCGTTGTTGAAGAGGTCCATAAAGCTTGCCTGAGTACCTGTTGTGCCCTTTGAACCAAGCATTTTGAGATCTTCGAGTCTTCTTTCAAGTTCGATTACATCGAGCGCGAGTTCATACATCCACAGCGATGCTCTCTTACCTACAGTAGTTAGCTGTGCTGGCTGCAAATGTGTGTATCCAAGGCAAGGCATGGACTTATATTCTCTTGAAAACTTCTTTAGATTTACAAGGACCTGAACTGTCTTCTCGATGATAAGTTCAAGAGCTTCCTTCATCAAAATAACATCTGTATTGTCACCAACATAGCACGATGTAGCCCCGAGGTGAATTATCGCCTCTGCTTTAGGGCAACGCTTTCCATATGCATAGACATGGCTCATTACGTCGTGACGCACTTCTTTTTCCCTAGCTTCTGCTACCTCAAAATCAACGATGTCCTTGTTATCAATCATTTCCTGGATCTGTTCATCAGTGATATCAAGACCAAGTTCTTTTTCAGCCTTTGCTAGAGCTATCCATAGCTCATGCCATGTTGTAAATTTCTTCTTTTCGGAGAATATATACTTCATCTCCTTGCTCGCGTATCTAGAAGATAGTGGCGACATATACTGCAATCTATTGGTTTCCATTAATCCCCCATTCTCTTGTTATAAATATTAACTTCTCTTTCTAGAGTCTCCGGATTGATCATCATAGTGCATAGAGAAATTTTATTATCATCATTAAGGCTATTCCATATAGTATCAGTAAACTCTTCTATAGTATCTGGAATTTTAAATAGCTTAGGCTCACCTTCAAATGTTGGAAGAGGTGTATCGTTACCCTCATATGTGTGTATAAAATGTGCGTAGTTTGGACGCGAAGGATATTCGTAGAAATATCTATGACAATCTGTCCCCTGTCCATCAGAATCCTTGAGAATACTCAGTTTATATGAACCATCTACAAGGCTTAAAATGCCACTAATTCTCGGTGTAAAATGAGGCGCATCAGGTTCGAAACATCTAGTTCTCAAAGCATCCTCAAATGTAAGGCCTTTGTTAAGGAACTCCTCGACTGTATCCGTCTGATCTCCATTCGTTACAATTAAATTCTTGCCATTTGTCTTAATTGGATAATAGATGATGAGAGTTGGGTCAATATCTGCCTCCTTATCGTATGGTGCAATTGCTACTCGATCATCTTCCTTATAAAAAATTCTATTTCGACTATTTTCACTTCTTCCCATTATAAAATAGGCAACGGCAATCTTATTTGATGTTTTTCCAATAAGGATGCCCCTGCCCCAATAGTCATTAGAAGCGAGAAAACTAAGTTCATTAATTTGTGTCTTATTCATTACTCACCCTGTCTAAATAACTTTGTAATATTAAAATTGCTGCCTGCTTGTCAATAACCTTCTTGCGATTACTTCTTTTTACATCACCTGCAATAAGGATATTTTCTGCTAACTTCGTCGTAAATCTCTCATCCTGCCACTCGATATTTACATGAGCAAGACCGGAGCTTCTTAATTTATTTTCAAGCATAGTACGGAAATCACGTACCTTTTGAGTCTGTACGCTATCGGTTCCATCAAGGCTTAGAGGAAGCCCGACTACAACTGTATCACACTCATATTCGCGCACTAAATCAAGCACCTTGGTAGTATCCTTTCTAATACCAACACGCTCAATTGTAGTGACTCCCTGTGCTGTAATATCTAGTAAATCGCTTACCGCAACACCTATAGTTTTTTCACCGACATCAAGTCCTATTTTTCTCATCTAATATAAAACCTACTTATCAAGCTCTAGATAAGACTTTAAAATCTCCTCGAGTAGCTCATCTCTATCAATCTTAAGAATGAGGTTTCTCGCATCATTATGGCTTGTTATATAAGATGGGTCTCCAGATGTTAAGTATCCAACCATCTGATCGATAGCATTGTATCCCCTCTCCTGAAGAGATGAATAAATCTGATGCATCGCTTCTTTGTTGGAAATCTGTTTGATCTTTGCACTTTCGAACAAAATTGTATCCTTGCTCATATCTTCCTCCTATTTTATAGAATTTAGCGAGATATATTTAGTTATAATAGGTGAATTATAAGCCACTCACCTATTATCTACCTAACTTATTTATTTGCAACTAGAGTCTTTGCTAATTCGAATGCTTCTTCTAACTTGCTTTCATCCTTTGCTCCAGCCTGCGCCATTCCAGCCTTTCCGCCTCCATTACCGCCGGCAACCTGCGCGATTTCCTTAACTAGCTTTCCAGCATGGAAGCCTTCGCTAACAAGCTCATCGCTTACAGAAACAAGAATTGCAATCTTACCATCATTTACAGATGCAGCAACGAAAATAGACTTAGTCTCGCTGGACTTTACAGCATCTGCCATCTCTCTAAGTTGAGCAACATCTGTATTGTCAAACCTCTTAGTTATTAACTTGATACCATTTATATCAGAACCAGATGCGATGATTTCATCAAGTGAACCTGCGATTTCATCTGCCTTTAAAGATTTAATTGTCTTCTCAAGTTCCTTATTGTCGGAAACGAGCTGAGCTGCTTTCTTTTCAATATCACTAGCATTAGACTTAAGTGTTGCACATACATTAGAAATTACTGACTCTTTGTCTTCAGTATAACCGATAACCTGAGTTCCAGTAATTGCTTCAATTCTTCTGATACCAGATGCAATACCAGCTTCAGAAATAATCTTGAATGCACCGATTTTACCAGTATTGTCGATATGAGTACCACCACAGAATTCTACGCTATAATCACCCATGCTTACAACGCGGACGATATCCCCATACTTTTCACCAAAGATAGCAGTAGCGCCCATCTTCTGAGCTTTCTCGATTGGCATTTCCTGCATGAGAATCGGAAGGAATGCGTCAATCTTATCGTTAACGATATCTTCTACCTCTTTTATCTGATCATGAGTCATAGCCTCGAAGTGATTAAAATCAAATCTAAGATAGTGATTATCAACATAAGAACCAGCCTGTGATACGTGCTCTCCAAGGACATCCTTTAAAGCTTGCTGAAGAATATGTGTTGCACTGTGCCCTCTAGCTGTTCTATTTCTATTTGCTACATCAACCTTTAGCTCTGCAGTATCTCCGACGTTTACATTATCAACTGATTCATCAACAAAGTGTAAAAAGATATCATTTTCTTTAGTTACATCATTTACGTGATATTCCTTATCAGCTATGATAATCACTCCTATATCATGAAGCTGGCCACCGCTTGTAGCGTAGAAGGGAGTCCTGTCGAAAATAAGCAGATTCTTGCCCTCGCTACTGTTAACGTATAAAACTTCAGCGTCGGCATTAAATTCCGTATAGCCGAGGAATTTACTCTTTGGCAATTTATCGTAATCAGCTGCATCCTTCCATGCTACATCTTCTGTGGATTTCTGTCCCTGACGCGCGAGTTCCTTCTGGCGGTCCATGTTTTCCTTGAAACCATCCATATCAACGGTAATCCCTCTCTCAGCCAAAATCTCTTCAGTCATCTCTACAGGGAATCCGTAGGTATCATAAAGTTTGAATGCATCTACACCATCTAATACCATCTTATCGTTTTTATCCAGCTTTGCAATGTATTCTTCAAGAATTCCCATGCCATTATCCATGGTCTTTGCAAATTGCTCTTCCTCGATAGCTATAAGCTTCTTAATATAGTCATGCTTTTCGACTAGCTCAGGATACGCTCCGCCAGAAACTTCTACCACAGAATCCATAAGCTTAGCTAGAAAATTATTCTCTTCAATTCCTAAGATTCTTCCATGTCTAGCCGCCCTTCTGATAAGACGCCTTAAAACGTATCCTCGTCCTTCGTTGCTTGGCATAATTCCATCTGCGATCATAAATACCATAGATCGCAAATGATCAGTAATTATTCTCAAACTAACATCATTCTGTTCATTTCCAGCTTGGTAGTCAACTCCTGCCATCTGTGCAACTGAGTCCAGTATCTTCCTGATAGTATCTATATCAAATATGGAATCTACATCTTGCATAATGCAGGCAAGTCTTTCAAGTCCCATTCCAGTATCAATATTAGGATGCGCTAAATTTGAATATGATCCATCTTCTTCCTTAGAAAACTGTGAAAATACATGATTCCAGAATTCTATATACCTGTCACACTCACATCCTGGTTTACAGTCAGGTGCACCACATCCATATGCTTCACCTCGATCATAGTAAATCTCGGAACAAGGTCCACATGGACCAAGACCGATTTCCCAGAAGTTATCTTCTTTTCCAAGCCTTACTATCCTTTCAGCAGGCATGCCTAGTTTTATCCATATATCGTATGCTTCATCGTCATCCTGATATATAGTAGCCCAAAGTTTATCCTTAGGCATATTCAGATGTTCTGTAATAAACTCCCATCCCCATGTTAATGACTCTTCTTTAAAATAATCTCCAAAGCTAAAGTTTCCTAACATCTCAAAGAATGTGCCATGACGTGCAGTCTTTCCAACATTATCGATATCTCCAGTTCTTATACATTTCTGGCAAGTCGTCATCCGCTTAGATGGTGGTGTCTCCACTCCTGCAAAATATGCCTTTAATGGTGCCATGCCAGAATTAATAATAAGCAAACTTTTATCATTTTTGGGAATTAAAGATGCGCTTCCCGCTGCATAGTGACCCTTACTAACAAAGAAATCACGGAATAAATCTCTTATTTCATTAAGACCAAGTTTTTCCATTTAAAAAAAATCTCCCTTTATATACAATGCTTATATTTTATACTGAAATATCGATATTCACAAGTAATTAGAGCATTAAGAATTATAATTAATCAACAATTTCTATGCATTCAAGTTGACTTTTTACATCTTTTTTAATATCAGCCAAAAATTCCTTACGGAGCTCTGCTTGTTCCAACGTCTCTTCAACTGTTAAACCTTCGCTCTTGCTTTTTTTTGCGAGCTCATTAATTCTATCAATTTTTTCTTTTTTCATCATGCACCTTTTCTTTTTTTCTAATTAGATAAACATGTCATACCCGCATAGCGAGTATGACATGCAACTTGTTTAAACTATTTACTTAAACCCCTTGCTTCGTTTCACAAAATCTTCGTATCTCGCTTCAGCTTGTTTAGCTGCCTCGTCAAATAGCTTCTTTGCTCTTTCTGGATTCGATTGCTCTAATGCCCTGTATCGAACTTCTCCATCTAAAAACTCTTTATAATCAAGAGTTGGTTTTTTACTATCAAGAGTGAACGGATTTCCATCACCCTCAATAGCCTTTCTTGGATCAAATCTGAAGAGGTTCCAATAACCAGACTGAACAGCTTTCTTCATCTCGTTCATAGAGCAATTCATTCCGGCTCTAATTCCGTGATTTATACAAGGTGAATAAGCAATTACAATGGAAGGTCCATCGTATGCTTCTGCTTCTTTTAGAGCAGTCAAGGTCTGCGTAGGATTAGCACCCATTGCAACTTGCGCAACATACACATAACCATAAGCCATCGCAATTTCCGCAAGGTTCTTTTTACCTACAGTTTTACCGGCTGCAGCAAACTGTGCTATAGCACCGGCCGGAGTAGACTTAGAAGCTTGCCCTCCAGTATTCGAGTATACTTCAGTATCAAATACGAGGATATTTACATTTTCACCGGAAGCGATTACATGGTCGAGACCACCGTATCCGATATCATAAGCCCATCCGTCTCCACCGAATATCCATATAGAAGGTTTTGGAAGGAGATCGGCATTTTTTGTAACAAATTTAGCATCAGCATCTTCACTGTCTTTGCAAGCCTCTATTAGCTTTTTAGCAGCACTTTCAGCTTTACGACTATCTTCCATTCCATCGAGCCAATCCATTGCTACATCGTAAAATTCATTCTTCTCTGAGAGCCTTTTTACAGCCGACTTCATTTCTTTACGGCGAGTATTCATCGAAACAGCCATTCCAAGCCCAAACTCTGCATTGTCTTCGAATAATGAATTGGACCAAGCTGGACCTCTTCCTTCACGGTTTATAGTGTAAGGGGTGCTTGGTGCACTACCACCCCAAATTGAAGAACATCCCGTCGCATTTGCGATAAACATTCTATCACCGAATAGCTGTGTTACCAATCTAGCATATGGCGTCTCACCACAGCCTGGACAAGCACCTGAGAATTCAAGTAGTGGCTTAATAAAGCTTACATTACGAGGAGTATCTACATTGCCATCTAATACATTTTCATCGGTATGGTCATTAGCATAATCAAACACCCTCTGCTGTTCCGCTGACCTCTCATCTTCATAAGGTATCATCTTAAGAGCTTTTTCCTTAGCTGGGCACACCTGAACACACGACCCACAGCCCGTACAGTTCACTGTAGATATGGAAATCATAAATTTATGATCTGGGTTAGCTTTTGATTTTAAAGTTGTTGCCTGCGCTGCCTCTGCGTCGGCTTCGCTTAAAGCAAATGCTCTAATAACTCCATGCGGACAAGAATATGCGCACAAGTTACACTGAATACAGTTTTCAGAAATCCATAGAGGAACATCTATGGCAATCCCACGCTTTTCGTATGCTGCAGTTCCTGCTGGAATCATTCCATCTGCAACATCTAGGAATTTTGAGGTTGGAATCTCATCACCCTTCATCGCAGCATCAGTTGTTAAAATGTCATTGAGATACTTCTTAAGGTCTAATCTGTCTGACTGAAGCTGTTCTTTATTCGTTGAAACTGTAATAGTCTTCCATCTCTCTGGGACTTTAACTTTATGAACATGAGTAACCCCAGCATCTACAGCGTTACAGTTCATATTAACAATATCTTCACCTTTATTCATGTAGCTCTTCTTGATAGCAGACTTCATGTACTCTATAGCTGCATCAATAGGCATTATATTAGCAATCTTAAAGAAAGCGGCCTGCAGTACAGTGTTAGTTCTTCTCGAGCCGAGCCCAACCTGATTAGCAAGTTTAACTGCATCACAAGTGTAGAATTCAATATTATTCTCAGCAATATATTTCTTTGCTGCATCAGGAAGATGTGATTCTAACTCTTCATCTGTCCAACTGCAATTAAGAAGGAATTTACCACCTGGATTAACGTCTTGAACAATATCATACTTATGCATGTACGCTGCACTGTGGCAGGCTATGAAATCTGCAGAATTCACATAGTAAGTTGATCTAATAGGTTCATCTCCAAATCTTAGATGAGATATTGTTACACCACCAGATTTTTTAGAATCATATTGGAAATAAGCCTGAACATACTTATCGGTATGATCTCCAATAATTTTAACGCTATTCTTATTAGCGCCAACTGTTCCATCAGCACCGAGTCCCCAGAATTTACATGCAACTGTTCCTTTTGCAGAAACAATCGGATTTGAAGTTCTCTCTAGAGAAAGATTGGTAACGTCGTCGTTGATAGAAATAGTGAATTCTTTCTTTGGATTATCAGCAGCCATATTGTCATAAACAGCGATAATGTCACCTGGCTGAGTATCTTTCGATCCAAGTCCATAGCGACCTCTTGTTAATCTAGGATTTAAATCATCCGAATCTGCAAGTGCAGACACAACATCGAGGTAAAGCGGCTCTCCATTTGAGCCAGGTTCCTTAGTCCTATCAAGAACTGCGATATTTTTTACAGTTCTAGGAATCTCCTCTAGTAAATACTTGCTAGAGAATGGTCTAAATAGCCTAACCTTTATTAAGCCAACTTTTCTACCATTTTCATTTAGATAGTCAACCACTTCAGCAGCAGTTTCACAGACAGAGCCCATAGCAATGATTATATCAGTAGCATCTTTTGCACCATAATAGTTAAATGGCTTGTATTCAGTGCCAATGTTCTCATTAACCTGATCCATTACGCCTTTAATTATATCTACAGATTCATCATAGAATATATTTCTAGCTTCATTATGCTGGAAAAATGTCTCTGGCTGTTCAGCAGATCCCATCAGATGTGGATGACATGGGTTGTTAGCATGCTTCTTGAATTTATCTACAGCATCATGATCGAGCATCGATTCAAGTGTTTCATAATCCCACACTTCAATCTTTTGCTGTTCATGACTTGTCCTAAACCCATCAAAGAAATGTACAATTGGCAGGCTCGCTTTAATAGAAGCTAGGTGCGATACAGCAGCTAAATCCATAACCTCCTGTGGGCTATTTGCAGCAATCATACCTACGCCAGTTGCCCTTGCAGCCATAACATCAGAATGATCACCAAAAATAGAAAGTGCATGCGTCGAAACAGCTCTAGCAGCAACGTGAAAAACACCTGGTAATCGTTCTCCAGCAATCTTATACATATTAGGAATCATCAGAAGAAGACCCTGAGATGCTGTATAGGTGCTGGTCAAAGCGCCCGCATTAAGTGAACCATGAACTGCTCCAGCAGCTCCACCCTCAGATTGCATCTCTACAACACGAACCTTTTCCCCAAATAAATTTTTTCTACCTTCAGAAGCCCATTTATCAATTACCTCAGCCATAACAGAAGATGGTGTTATTGGGTAAATCGCAGAAACTTCAGAGAAAGCATAAGCAACATGGGCCGCAGCCGTGTTGCCATCCATAGTCTTTTTAACCCTTTTTACTCTACTCATACTTACATACCTTTACTTTCATGTACTAATAGCAAGTTGAACAATTAATATAATATTTACAGTTTATCACGATTCAATAGTGCATTCAACGAAATAAAAGGTTCTAAAGATTGTACTTTATATAGCTACAGCCTCTAATAGTTTCTGTATTTCGAGCATTTTAATAGCCATAAAAACAATGGTTTCTTTATTTGTCGGTGGCGAATTTAAACTAGGAAACACAAAATTATAAATAGCTAGACATTTAGTTTTATCTTTACAAACCATCCATAATTCTTTTGTAAAGTATCGAATAGCCTTTTCCACAGCCTCAGGAGATACATGAAATCGCTCTGCAACTTGTCGATATATCTCTCCAGCAATAATAACGTTTTGACGTGCTAACAGTTGCTTACATATTATGACTGCTTCTATTAAATAACTTGCCCCCATTCCATCTTTCATAAAAACAGAACCAGCAAATGCACTTCTCAAGATGTGATCATCTACTAACTGACTTAGATCATAATCGCCTTCATCCATGTATTTAATTATCTTTTTAATTTCAGCATACAAAATTCTTAGTTTCAAATCTCTGAAATAGTTTAATGATGTACACTTGCTAACTTCACAATCATGATTTAAACAAGAAGCAAACACTAACGATAACGCATCTTCTGCGTCAAATGATATAGATTCATTATTTTTAGTAGAATAAAAATTTTTTATCGAATCATGCTTGTTATCCATAATAATAATTCCCTCTTTCATTAATATTAATGCACACACTTAAGCATTAAACAGTAATCATATTTTTTAACTTCTCAAATGTAGCGTCTCCAATACCTTTAACTTGCTTCAAATCTTCAACCTTTGAAAACCTATGGTCCTTTCGATAATCAATAATCCTCTGTGCAATCGCATCCCCAACGCCAGGGAGGCTCATGAGTTTAGACTTATCTGCCAAATTAATATTAATCATCCCACCATCATTGTTCGATTTATCCTCATTTTCTCTAGTTATATCCCCACCTCCATTGCTCGGTATAACGATTTTCTGACCATCTTGAACAAACTCTGCTTGATTTAATGCGTCCAGATTAGCATCTGATTTTAGACCACCTGCTTTTTCAATAAGTTCAAAAACTCTAGTTTTTTTCTTGACCTTATATACTCCAGGTGAATTAACTGCGCCACTTATATCTATGTAAAATTCATCTACTGCTTGAGGTCGTTCCTTTTCCTTGACTTTTTCTGGCTTATCAAGCTTGATAGTATCAGCATTGCTAGATTTCATATGTATTCCTGTAGCTCCAATGAAGATAATAACAACAAGTGCAACCTTGTATTTAAGCTTTCTATCCTTCGCAAATTGGAATCTAATACAATCAATTAAGTGATTTATCAGGTCATTATTTGTTTTTTTCATATATTACCCCTTCCGGGGGTAGATTCAACTACATAGATAATACAATTTAGAAAATTATTTTGCAACAGTCTATCAGAAAGTCAGGAACATGTAAATATATATTATTTATAATTATTTTACAACATAAAATCCCATATAAATCAATGCACTCTAGATTGGCAATACAGTATTAAATATTTTTTATATAGGTTTTTAATGTAAAATAGGTGAATACATGCTGCAAATAATGCAATTATGTATCCACCTATTTTTGCTTACAATGTATTAAATACATCATGTAGTGTCTAGATATAATTTTAGCCACATGAAAGATTTAGAAACTTGAAAGAAAATTAATTACCTAGTCATCGTAATATTCAAACTCATAGTCTTCTATTCTAACCGTATCTCCCTCTTTCAAACCAATCTTCTTTAGCATTTTAATGCCCCCTCTATCCACAATAAATTTGTACAAATAGCGCATTGAACCAATATCAGTAAAATTAGTGGATCTAAAGATTTTAGAAAGCTGCTTACCTTCGAGAACAAAAGCGCCGTCATACGATCTATAGGCCTTAAGTTTCTTGAAGTCTTCGTCAAGCTCATCCTTCTCAAAATCAAAGTATTCAACTTCTTCCTCTTCTGGTTCAATATAATTATCTAGCTCATTGATTGTAGCATTAAGAAGTTCTTGTATACCTTGTCTAGCCACAGCAGAAATTTTGAATACTCTTTTACCTTCATTTTCAACAAATTCAATAAATTCTGTGAGCTTTCCCTCGTCGCAAACGGCATCTATCTTGTTTGCAGCTACAAGCATAGGCTTTGCCAGCAGCCTTTCATCGTACTTTTTTAGCTCATCAATTATCTTCTTATAATCATCTATTGGGTCTCTGCCTTCACTGCCAGAAACATCAACTACATGAATAAGAACCTTTGTGCGCTCAATATGCTTCAGGAACTTAATTCCGAGCCCCATACCTTCATGTGCACCTTCTATAATTCCCGCAATATCTGCCATCACAAAGCTTTTGTCATATAAATCAACTACCCCAAGATTGGGATCTATAGTCGTGAAGTGATAATTTGCAACTTTAGGTTTAGCACATGTAGAAACGGAAAGTAACGTTGATTTTCCAACATTAGGGAAACCAACGAGTCCTACATCAGCGATGAGTTTAAGCTCCAGAATTACAGTTCTAACTTTAGGTAATTCACCAGCCTCAGCAAAATTAGGTGCTTGTCTGATGGAATTCTTAAAATGAACGTTACCCTTTCCACCTTTACCACCTTTTGCTGCGACAAGTGTATCCCCGTTATGCGCCATATCCTTCATCAGAAGTCCTGATTCTTTATCAATAATCATGGTTCCAACAGGAACTCTTATCTCCAAATCCTCCCCACGCTTACCGTATTTCTTACGACGCATACCGTTTTGACCATTTTCAGCTTCATACTTACGCTTGTATTTAAAATCCATAAGTGTGCGGAGGTTATTGTCGGCAACAAATATAATATTACCTCCATCGCCTCCATCGCCTCCATCTGGACCACCTTCTGGAACGTATGGCTCTCGTCTAAAGGTTACGGCTCCATCTCCACCTTTTCCAGATGTAATAATTATTTCAGCTCTATCTACGAACATTTATTTCTCCAATATATTAAAAATGACCCCTTGAAATAAGGGGTCAATAAGTTTAAGCTTCTTCGCTGTATACGCTGATCTGCTTTCTCTTCTTGTCAAATCTCTCAAACTTAACGTTGCCATCGATCTTTGCAAATAGAGTGTCATCTCCACCGATACCAACATTGTTACCAGGGTGGAACTTTGTTCCTCTCTGTCTAACAAGAATGCTTCCAGCACTTACATACTGTCCCGCACCTATCTTAAGTCCCAAGCGTTTGGACTCGGAATCACGACCGTTCTTGGAACTACCTACTCCTTTTTTACTTGACATGACTAGTCACCTCCTATATTGAAATTCTTAATTACTTAGATTCAATTGCTGAAAGAATATCAGCCTTAGTAGCCTTTGAAGGAACCTCAACTCCAAGATTCTTAGCAATCTCTAGAAGCTCTTCCTTCTTCATTGATAGCGAAGCCTTTACTTCAGACTTCTCTGCCTTCTCTGTAGGCTTAGCCTTAGCTGGAGCTGCCTTCTTAGCTGCTGCGCCAATGCCTGTAACCTTAACTAGAGTGTATGGCTGTCTGTGACCATTCTTTCTTCTGTAGTCCTTCTTAGCCTTGTACTTAAAGATAATAACTTTTTCGTTCTTACCCTGCTCGAGTACCTCAGCCTGAACTGCACAACCTTCAACAAATGGTGTACCTACCTGAAGTTTGTCTCCTCCAACAGCTACAACCTCATCAAAGGTAACTGTCTCTCCAACTGCCGCGTTAAGCTTTTCAACCTTAAGTACGTCATTCTCCTGTACTCTATACTGCTTACCGCCTGTTTTAATAATTGCGTACATATTAATTCCTCCTCAAACCAGACTCGCCAGAATTGCGGGTGCTACGCTTAAAAACCCATTCTGTGCGGCTAACCGTCTAAATATAACATGTTCCAGGACTTATGTCAAATCCCAGAACATTATAAATCATTATTATTCGATTACTACTCCATCTTCGTCAACTTTAAGCTCTTCTTCATCATTACCGTGAATTGCATCCATGATTTTAGTCTTAAGAGTCTCAAGAATCTCAGGATGAGAAACAAGAAATTCTTTTACATTCTCACGACCTTGCCCTATTCTTTCACCCTCATAGCTATACCACGAACCCGCTTTATCAATGAATTTCATAGCTGTAGCAGTATCTAGCACATCACCTGCAATAGAAATACCTTCTCCATACATTATATCGAACTCAGCAATTTTAAATGGAGGTGCTACTTTATTTTTTACAATTTTAACCTTGGTTCTATTACCAATGGTCTCATCACCACGCTTGATAGAATCAGCACGTCTTACGTCAAGTCGCATGCTAGCATAGAATTTGAGTGCTCTGCCACCAGTTGTCGTCTCTGGATTACCAAACATGATTCCGATTTTCTCACGAAGCTGGTTGATAAAAATAACACAAGTATTAGTCTTGTTAACGGTTCCTGCAATCTTTCTGAGGGCTTGTGACATAAGTCTGGCCTGAAGTCCAACGTGAGAGTCCCCCATATCACCCTGAATTTCAGCCTTTGGAACTAGTGCAGCCACAGAGTCTATAACAATAAGATCAATAGCTCCACTTCGTGCAAGCATATCGCAAATCTCTAGCGCTTGTTCTCCAGTATCAGGCTGCGACACTAATAAATCATCTACATCTACACCTAGATTCTTAGCATAAACAGGATCTAGCGCATGTTCAGCGTCGATAAACGCTGCCTTACCGCCAGCCTTCTGAGCCTCTGCGATGCAGTGCAATGTAAGAGTTGTCTTTCCTGATGATTCAGGTCCATAAATCTCAACAATACGGCCGCGGGGAACACCACCGATACCAGTAGCAACATCTAGTGATATAGAGCCCGTGGAAATCCCTTCAATATTGTTATGAAGACCTTCATCTCCAAGCTTCATAACTGCACCTTTGCCAAACGCTTTCTGAATCTCATCTAGAGCATGTTCAAGAGCCTTTTCTTTATCACTAACATTACCGATTAAACTCTTGTCTTTACTTGACTTAACTGCCATAGTCCCTCCTGTATATTTCGAACATCTGTTCGTATTGTATATAATCTTCTTTTGTTTGTCAAGATTATATATTCTTTGCATGATAACGGTCAAATTAAATATCGATATAAATCAATATTATAACCACTATTTAAGTAAATTTTCACACTATAATACATTTTACCAATATTCATGAGATTACATAGAAATCTAGCATTATCTATTATCGATTTAATATTTAGATCACTTTTTATTAATTACTTAAATTGCGTCATTGATGATATTATAAACAACTAAAAGCATCCTAAGTTTGAAGAAGTTACGATTCCATTTCCTATCGTTTCTCTTGGTGTTAATCTCAATAAAACCGCTCTTGTTACCTAGTTTATTGCCACAGGCATACCCGATGAAAGCATTTCCATTTTCACGTCCTTCATCAGCTTCTGGTCCAGCGTATCCTGTTATTGAGATTGCAATATCGCTATTAGAAGACTTTTGTGCTCCTTTTGCCATTAAAATAGCAACTTCTGAACTAACGACAGAGCATTCTTTTATAATTTTACTATCAACGCCCAAAACTCCAGCTTTCGCAGTCTCACTATACGTGACAAATCCGTGTGAAAAAACATTAGATGCACCTGGCACATCAGTTATACAAGATGCGAACATGCCTCCCGTACATGATTCTGCAGATGATAAAGATAATTTGTTTTCTCTAAGCTTCCTAACGACAACCTCAGCAAGTTCCTCATCATTATAACTGTATATATACTTCCCAATTAACTTGTCGATCTCACGAATCATGTTCTCCACAGCTAATTGAGCTTCTGTCATCGTTTCTCGCTGTGAAGCTACACGCAGTGTACACTCACCTTCTTTTGCATACGTTGCTATCGTAGGATCCTTCTGATTATCGATGATTGGAAGAAGCTTCGTCTCTAGGTCAGATTCACCTATCCCGATAGTCCTAATAACCCTATAATACATTTGCTTACTTGAAAATCTTTTTAAATAATCTACTACACAGTTTTCAAATAACCATTTCATCTCACGTGGTGGACCGGGTAGACAAATTGCACATTTCCCGTTCTTCTCAATGCCAAAAGCCGGTGCCGTTCCAGCTTCATTATGAAATACTTCCGCGCCTACAGGTATATATGCTTGCTTGCGATTATTTTCAGCCATAATTCGATTTCTATCATCAAAATAAGATTTTACTTCCCTATAGCATCTTTCATCAAAATACAGATCTACACCCATAGCCTCTGCAACTATTTCCTTGGTAAGATCATCCTGAGTTGGTCCTAGTCCACCTGTCAGTATAATCATGTCGCTTTCAACAAAGGAAGACTGAATTAACTCTTTTAACCTTCCAGGATTATCACCTACTACATGGTGATACATGACATTAAACCCCATCAGGTTCAATTGATTTGAAATATATGTCGCATTTGTATTTACAGTCTGACCAAAAAGTAATTCAGTTCCAACCGCTATTATCGAGACGTTCATCTTAATTACCCCTTATTACCCCTCTACGCAATTACTCGGCGTACCTGAGCACCCCGAGTAAGTTTAATATATTAAATTTATATTTTTATACTAATACTACTGACATTTTGCAATATATTTGAAAAGCAAAATTTACATTGAGAATACGTCTTTATTTTTGATTATATATTCGCACCCTGAATAAATAGTTGCTGCTAAAGACGCCCAAAAGAGCGCCATACCTATTGTCATCAGCACGTATACTGAATCAAGCGTGAGCGCAAGAATTAGTGTAGGGACTGCCAACATCTGAAGAACTGTCTTAATCTTACCACTCATTCCAGCGGCAACTACTCGTCCTTCTGAGGCTGCAACTGTTCTCATTCCACTTACTGCAAACTCTCTAGCTAGAATAACAATAAGCGACCATGCCGGAATCGTTCCTTCGCCTATTAAAAGACAAAGCGCTGAATATACCAATATTTTATCCGCTAGCGGATCCATTATCTTCCCAAAGTTAGTAACAAGACCTCTTGCTCGAGCAATCTTCCCGTCCAATAAATCAGTAAACGAAGCAGCAATAAATATAATGAATGCTATCATGTAATACTGCAACATGAATGCAGCGACAAAAAATGGAACAGCAATCATTCTGCCAACTGTAAGTTTGTTAGGTAAATTCATCTAAACCTCCTCACCTATGAGATCATATTCATAAGCCTCTGTAATCTTAACCTTTACAATATCCCCTGACATATGAGCAAGCTTACTAGTGAAAGTAACCTCATTATCAATCTCTTGTGCATCATATCTTGTTCTACCTATGTATTCACCATCAGATTGAACTTCATCGACCATTACCTCGAAAATATTTCCGATTTTATTTCGATTGAGCTCCTCACTTATACCAACCTGTAGCTCCATTATAGTATTTCTGCGATTTTCTTTTACTTCTTCTGGTAGCTTTCCATCAAGTCTATGAGATAGAGTACCCTCTTCATCAGAAAATGCAAATACACCTAATCTATCGATTTTAGCCTCTTTTACGAATTCTACAAGTTCATCAAAATCTTCTTCGCTCTCTCCCGGAAATCCTACAAGCAAAGTGGTTCTGATATGTACCCCTGGGATATTATCGCGCAATTTTTTGAATGTATCCCTGATGGAATCTCCTGTTGAATTTCTCCTCATCCGACTAAGCACGTTATCTGAAATATGTTGGATTGGTATATCTAAGTAATTGCATATTTTTTCATTTGCAGCAATTGTATCGATAAGCTCATCCGTAATCCCATCATCGTAAACGTACATGATTCTAATCCAATTGATACCATCTATATTACATAGCTCTTCTAGGAGTTTTGGCAGCATAGCTTTGCCATAAAGGTCTTTACCGTAATAAGATGTATCCTGTGCTATAATGGTTAGTTCTTTAATTCCCTGCTCAGCCATAACTTCCGCTTCTCGAACTACATCCTCAATTTTTTTACTTCGGTATGGTCCGCGAATTTTAGGGATAGCGCAAAATGCGCATGTGTTATTACAGCCTTCAGCAATTTTAAGAACGCCAGAATACGAATTCTTCGGAAGAATCCTTTCTTTATATGGCAGAACTCTACCAACATTCCCCTTAACACTGTCTGCCATCACTTCTTCAGCTGATAGCAGTAGTTCAGGAAGTTCGTCGTAGTCATTAACACCTGTAAAAATGTCAACCTCAGGAATCTCTTTTACCAAATCTTCATGATAACGTTCTGAAAGACAGCCTGTTACTACAAGCTTCTTAGTCTCTCCTTTAATAGCTGCCATACTGAATATATGTTCAATTGATTCAATCTTCGCCGATTCAATAAAACCACAAGTATTTACAATCAGAATATCTGCCGATTCTGGAGAATCTGAAAGTGTACACCCTCTACTCATGAGTTCAGCTGCTAAAACCTGCGAATCATAGTCGTTCTTCGCACACCCTAAGGTATCAATATAGAACGTCTTGTTCGTATTTGTCATTAAAAATCTCCGTTACTATTTACCACTTCATCGTCTTTAGGATCCAAATCGTCATTTTGTGCTCCGCTATCAAAGGTCGTTTGATCAGCTGGTCCATAATACTCCTCCTCGGTCATTAACACTTGTCTAGGTCTTGAACCATCAGACGGACCAATTATGCCCATATCTTCTATCTCATCAATGATGCGAGCTGCACGATTATATCCAATTCTAAATCTACGCTGCAGCATAGAAACCGATGCTTGCTTTTGCTTTAAAATAAATTCTATTGCATCTTCAGTTAGTTCATCTTCTGCTGACTCCTGTGCAACAGGCTTGTCTGTTACTTCAATGCTCTGAATCACATCTTCTCGGTATTCCGTTTCGCTTTGCGATTTTACGAAGTCAATTACCGCAGCACTCTCCGTCTCTGATATGTATGGACCCTGAATTCTGATAGGCTTGTTAGCCTCAACCGGTGAGAAGAGCATATCACCCTTACCGAGAAGTTTTTCAGCTCCAGCAGTATCGATAATTGTACGTGAGTCAAACTGCGATGATACACTAAATGCAATTCTTGAAGGAATATTTGCCTTAATCAGACCAGTTACAACATCAACAGATGGTCTCTGAGTAGCTACTATGAGATGCATACCAGCGGCTCTTGCCTTCTGTGCTAGTCTACATATAGCTTCTTCAACCTGAGATGACGCCGCCATCATGAGGTCTGCAAGTTCATCTATGACGATAACAATCTGAGGCATAACCTTTTCTGCATCTCCAGAGTTAGAAACAGAATGATTATATGATGCGAGATCCTTAGCTCCAATCTCAGCAAACTTGTTATATCGTTGTTGCATCTCGTTTACTGCCCAGTTAAGCGCAGCAGCTGCTTTCTTGGGATCTGTAACAACTGGTATTAACATGTGCGGTATTCCATTATAGCTCCCTAGTTCAACCACCTTAGGGTCGATAAGTACAAGTTTAACTTCATCTGGCGAAGCTTTGTAAAGAAAACTTGTAATTATGGTGTTTATACACACACTCTTACCAGAACCAGTTGCACCTGCTATAAGCATATGAGGCATGCTGTGAAGATCTGCAATGACATTCCTTCCCGAAACATCTTTTCCAACGACAAAGCTTATCTTAGACTTTGCATGCTTAAACTCATTAGATTCGATTAGCTCTCTAATAAGTACAGGTGCTGCTTTTTCGTTCTCGACTTCTATTCCAACAGCTGCTTTACCAGGGATTGGAGCCTCTATTCTAATGCTCTTTGCCCTCATATTAAGAGCAATATCATCAGCAAGCCCTGTAATCTTGCTAACTTTAACGCCTGTAGCCGGTTGAACTTCATATCTCGTAACAGACGCACCTTGTGTAACATTTAGGACCTTCGCTTCTACATTAAAATCATTCAAGGTCTGTTCTAACAATCGAGCTCGTTCTTCAAGTTGATTGCCACTCATCATATTGTTATTAGGCTTAGGCCTACTTAGTAAATCTACCGAAGGGAATACATATTTGCTTTCCTTCTTTGCTTGACCTTCTTCCACCTGCTTTACAATTTCGTCATGGTCAGCCTTAGTCGGTCTAGTATCTTCTTTTTGATTATATACGGCATCTTCTGTAGATTTTCCAGATACAAGATTTCCAGCAGCTGTTGCCGCGCCTATTCCTGCACTTGCACCAAGACCGGATTTCAATGCGGATTCCTGTGCCTTTAATCCATCAAATTCAGGTGTCCCTGGGCCACGATAAGTTGCAATTCTAGACCTTGAAGTTTTTCCTGCGTTTGAATCATCAAGCCCTAATCCCGACTTAGGAGAAATGCTTCTATCATCACTTATTCCATCATATCCACAAAGACCAGTCGATCCTGAAGATGATGATTCTATAGCACCATCAAGCCCATAGCCAGCTTGCCCTCGCGATGATAAATCATCTCCAGTACCAAGACCGCGACCAATATCGCTTACATCCTTCCCTCTATATCCCTCATAGGCTCCACTTTCATCTCCACCAAAGTCAGATCCATTATCGAGCATATTCGCCAATTCTCTCCTAGTAGACTCGTCAGGAAATCCTGCGGCAGTTTTCTTTCCACTTGACTCACCGCTCTGAGAATCACCATTACTTAAGCTATCTTTTACAGGTTTTATACTAGTAGCTCCGATATCATTCGCCTGATCTCTTTCTTTCCTAGAATTAAGGTGTTTGGCAAGCATTCTACCAAATAAACCTGATGTTGGTTCTTCTTCCAATTCATCATTATAGACATGACTCGTATTTCCAGCGAAGTTATAATCAGTTACGGCTGAAGAGGCTGCAGAGGTAGTGCTCACGCCTACTTGCTCGTCCTCTCCAAACTTCATTTGTTCATTTTTATCAGTTCTATCAGAAGTAACCCCTGCATCATTTGTTTTATTCACTCCAAAACTTGATGACGGTCCAATAGTCCCACCTGAACGCTCAAATTCCCTTATTAGGCGTTTCTCTTCTCTAGCTTCTCTAAATGCGTGTATTTGTTTAGAAATAGGAGTATTTGCGACTAAGAGCACAGATATAACAATCAAAGCTAAACCGAGGATGATCAATCCTGGTTTTCCGATAAGCTTAACAAGAACATTTGCTAACTCCATCCCGACAGCTCCGGCATTATACCCTTTTACGCCATCTCGATAAAAAATCAATATGTCACCAAATCCGAATTTGATGTTACTAGAGTCTACAAATCTGTATCCATTAAGTGCACACATCATAAAATATATGAGTGTAGTTAATGATGCTGTCCTAGCATTTAAATGCTGTAACTTCTGAAGGAATAAGCAAATTGCAACCAATATCAAAAAATATGGAAGCACATAAGACATCCCGCCGAATAGACCTCGTAAAATGTTGTGTATTCCGTGACCGAAGCTTCCAGTACTATCACTCTTCATCGTAAATATCAAAAAAACACCTATTGCAAATATGGCAATTCCCCATATCTCATCAATAAGCTTTCTATGTGAATTCCTTTTTTCCTGCATCTCACGAATCTGCTTCTGTTCAGCATTCTCCGCATTACTGCTACTTCTTTTGTTATTAGAAGCAGATGCAGATTTCTTTGACTTATTCTTACTTCCGGGCGGTCTACCTGGACCACGTTTTTTCTTATCCTCTGCCATAATTCCCCAATTCGTGTTTATACATTTTACATTCCTTTAATTATACTATTTGTAAAGTATATTTGCAAAAAAAGAAAAAGACCCGAGATATCTCGGATCATGGGCTTGTCTTAACTATTCAGCGTTATTTACGACGTCTTTTCCATCATAAAATCCGCATGTTGGGCAAACTCTGTGTGGAAGCTTTGGCTCATGACACTGAGGACAAGTTGAAAGTCCTGGAGCGCCCATCTTCATGTTAGCAGCCTTTCTGCTAGCAGTCTTTGCTTTCGATGTTTTCCTCTTTGGTACTGCCATTGTCGACACCTCCTTACAAATGTGATTATCTCAAATATTGAAATTACGTTTCACGCATTACAAGTCAATATTATATACGTAACATCTATCTATGTCAATGAAATTTAAAGCATTGTCGGACTTTTTACACGATCCGATTCTTTGTACATATCATTCATTGCTACAATATTGTAAGTATCCGCAGCCTTAATGTCAAGAAGCAATTGATTCTTAGCAAATATTGGTAGATTCTGAGCTTCCCTGTTGATATTTGTCAATATGGGCAGCATATTTAACTCTTCGTTCTTTGCCATTCTAACAAGCTTTCTCCCCATCTCATTAGCAGCAAGCAGCCTAAGGTATCCTGGATTCATTCCATCAAACTCGGTGCGTTTAATCCCTAGTAAAACCTGCATCAAAAGCCTTGAAATGCGGGTATATGTATACCTCTTGCTCTTTGCCGCCATAATAAGTTCATCTGCCGACTTACATTTGTTAATTGAATCCAGAAGCTTTGCTCCTATACCTTCTCCACCCTGTGGAAACTCGTCAATTTCATCAGACGAAAGATTTAAAAGGGCATATCTCACTAGGTTAAATAGATTATCATCTATTCTGTCTCTAGTGAGAGCAGATTTATTTTTCATGTACTTCACTGAATCTTCAGGCATAAAATCAGATACATCAATATTATTTCGAATGGCTTTTCTAATTCCAGATGAACTTTGAAATTTCATACGATTATCAAAGGCTGCTGAATACCCAGATGACTCGCGTTTTACAGTATGAAGATCAATATTTGAGTTCTTAAGGACTGCATTTGCTTTGATATACTCAAGTGCAAGTGTATCATTTGGTCTACTTAAAATTTCATTAGAACTATCACCAAATAGCTCCTCGTACGCAATTAAACGCGCCTTTGGATAACTGTGTCCGTCTTTTGACAGTTCATTAATCCTCTCGCCTATCCTTATGTCATTCAGATTAGAGGCAGTCTCTGTCAATTTTTCTAAATTACCCGATTCGCTACCAAATGATATAACGTCTATAAAACCAGTTGCAGAGAGAAGTTTAATTGCCGTAGAAGCATAAACAGACGCATTGCCGAGACATGCATAAACAGGTATCTCAAACACTGCGTCTATTCCATTCTTAATTGCGGACTCTGCTCTAACCCACTTGTTAGTCACAGCAAGTTCACCGCGCTGCACATAATCTCCGCTTAAAGCGACTATTACTGCATCAGCACCAGTTTCTTGCTTTGCCTTATTGATATGATACAAATGTCCATTATGAAGAGGATTGTATTCAGCAACAATTCCCAAAACTTTCATCGGGTAATTATTGCTCCTCTTCTTCTGCTTCAGGAGCTGTCTGCTGACCTTCGCTATATGAGGCTCCGCCTTGAATTCGTTCAGCAAGTGCTTTCATCTCCTGACGGTTTCCATTTACTCTTCCATTCATCTCGCCGAGCATATCAGTAAAGTAATCATTCATTGGCTGAATGTACTCTGTAGCAACCTTCGCAATGTCATTCTGCATGTCGAAAAGAAGTTTATCTACATACTCATAAGAACGAAGCTTAATATATCTGCTATGATTTTCAGCCTCAGAGATAAGAGCATCTGCCCTCTTTTCAGCTTCCTTCTTGATAATATCATTCTCAACAAGATATTCAGCCTGCTTTTTTGCCGCGATGATTACCTTATCGTACTCGCCTCTTGCTTCGTTAAGAATTCTGTCCTGCTCGTCCTTAACCCACTTTGCCTGCTGAATGTCCTTAGGCATACTGAGCCTGATATCATCAACAATACTCCTAATTTCATCGCTATCTACAATTGCCTTCTCCGAAAAAGGAACCTTAGATGCATTAGCCAGAATTTCCTCGAGATCGTCAAGTAGTGTCATAACTCTAATTGATGCGTCGCTCATAACGATTTCCTCCTAGTTTATTGATTATCAACTTTTGTTTTAATCATTTCGTTTGCATAGTCTGGTAGCAACCCATCTACATCGCCACCATAAGATACCACTTCTTTGATGAGAGATGAACTAATGAACGAATACCGAGGGTCTGTCATCAAGAAAACAGTCTCTGTCCCACCCGTGTATAAGCGAGCATTCATCTGCGCCATCTGAATTTCATATTCAAAATCAGTAGTTGCTCTAAGCCCCCTAACAACCGCTTCAAAACCGTGCTTGTTAACATACTCTGCGAGCAGTCCATCGAATACATCGATTTCAATATTAGGTATGTGTTCCGTCACCTTGGAAATTATCCTCTTGCGTTCATCCAAGGTAAAGAGCGGAGTCTTAGAACTGTTAACGGCTATGCCGACAGTCAAACTATCGAACATATTAGCTGCGCGTTCAATTATATCCAAATGACCATTGGTTATCGGATCAAAAGAACCCGCATAAATTGCAGTTCTCTTCATTTTTATCACCATCTCTCAACGTATTTTAACAAACAGATATTGTATTTGCAAGGCTTTAAGCTCTTTCAAAGAAGTCTACACCTATAGTTCCATACCTTTTATGCTTAATTTTAGAGAAGCCAAGTATGTTGTCGGATAATTCATTATCGTTTAAATGCTCGGCTACGATCACTCCACCATCTGCCAAAAGCCCATATTCCTCAACGAGTTCAAAGACTTCACCATAATACCCTTCACGGTAAGGAGGGTCTACAAATATTATATCAAACTCTCTATTTGCAAGTGTAAGAGCCTTTCTAAAATCATTATTATATGTTGAAGAAATTTCTTCAGCCTTACAATTTGTAATATTATTTTTTAGAATCTTATAGTTTTTTCTATCACCTTCGTTAAAAACGCAGAACTCTGCCCCTCTTGATAGAGCTTCGAGTCCTAATGATCCCGAGCCTGCAAACAAATCAAGCACAGTCGCTCCTTCTACCCTATTTATAAGCATGCTGAAGACCGCTTCTCTAACTTTCTCTGTAGTGGGTCTAGCGCACTCAGGAATCTCCAATTTTCTGTATTTGAACCTGCCGGAATTAATCCTCATTGATATCTCCTTTGCTATTTCCTACTATATTATATTACTATTATCTTGCATCATGATATTGTTTGTTCTAAGCTGCAGCTGCTCTATGTCTACGAGCTCTTTAATCTCACTTTGATCCTTAGACAGAATCTGTTCTGCGTCAGAAGTTGCAAGTTTTAATATTTTATCATATCCAAATAAGTCATAAAAACTATTACCTGAATACCCGTGCTGCATAGTCCCCATCAAATCACCCGCACCACGCAGCCTATAATCTTCTTCGCTAATCTCAAATCCATCGCTCATCTCTACCATGGCATTCATTCGTGCTATTGCATTCTCAGAATCACTATAACAAATTAGATAGCAAAACGACTGCAAATCATTTCTTCCGACTCTTCCCCTAAGTTGATGTAGCTGAGCTAAACCGAATCTTTCTGCATTTTCAATTACTATGACAGTTGCTTCAGGAACATCTATACCAACTTCAATTACAACAGTCGATACAAGCACATTGATAGACCCATCAGCAAATTCATTCATTATTCGCTCTTTTTCTAATTTATCAAGTTTTCCATGAATAAGCCCTACATTTAAACCCTTGAATTTTAATTTCAGTTCTTCATACAGCGCTTCCGCAGATATTAAATCGCTTTCTTCATTATCCTCGATTGACGGTGCCACAATATACGCTCTATTACCGCTCTTTACCTCTTTATAAACATTTGCATACACACGTTCTCGAGATTTTTCGGTAGCATATCTTGTTATTATATCCTTGCGATTCGATGGTTTACTCTTTATTACAGAAAAATCCATATCACCAAAGACTGTAGCCGCGAGCGTTCTGGGAATTGGAGTTGCCGACATTACCAGTACATTAACGGCTTCTGACTTTTCTGACAAAATCTTCCGCTGGTTAACACCAAATCTATGCTGCTCATCGGTTATAACTAGACCTAGCTTTGCAAACTGTACATCAGACTGAATGAGAGCATGTGTCCCTACAATTATATCAATATCACCGCTAGAAATACCTTCAAGAATTTCTCTTCTCTCAGCTGCTTTAAGTCCACTAACAAGAAGTGCTGTTTTCATTCCGAACTTTGCAAAATCCACACTTAGCTTAGCAAAGTGCTGTCTAGCTAAAATTTCAGTTGGCGCCATAAACGCAGATTGCCACCCCGCACTAACAGCATGAAAGATAGCTGTTTCAGCGACGACAGTTTTTCCGCAGCCAACATCGCCTTGCACTAGCCTGTTCATGGCTCTTTTATTCATCAAGTCATGTTCTATATCATCTATTGCACTCTGCTGTCCTTCAGTAAGACTAAAAGGAAGTGACTCCAAGAATTTGCTTATATCTACTTGAGCAATCTTTGAGTTTTCACATTCTTCATCAAGTAGTCTACGGTTATACAAAACGGAATATTGAAATGCCAGCAGTTTATCATATATTAGCCTAAATTTTGCCCTGTTGTAGGCTGATCCACTTTCTGGAAAATGAATATTCCTATATGCATAGTCCTCGGGAGCAAGATTATTTTTATCGATAATCTCATCGCCCAACCACTCGCAGGATTCATCTAGCCTTTCCAGTACACTTCGAATCAGTTTAGATAATTCATTAGAGGTTATTCCTGCAGAGCGCCTATAGACAGGAATTATGCCACGAATGTCTCGAGGACTATTCGCAGGATACATTTCAGGATTGACAATAGTCTTTGCCCCATTTCTCCACTTCATCTTACCAAACAATGTGTAATCAGTGCCCAATCTTAAATTCTTTTCAAGAAAAGGCATATTAAAAAAAATTGCGTGAAAGATACCGCTCTCATCTCGGAGCGCACATTCAAGCATTGTTCGACCTTTTCCTATAGACCTAAGCCTCTTATTAATTAATATGCCACCTATCAAAACATCTTTACCTTCAGGAACATCCATAAAAGGCGCCCTACTCAGTCTGTTCTGATATCTAAACGGCTTATGTTCAAGTAAGTCGTATATAGTGAATATTCCCATAGCCTCAAGCAGTATTTGCTTTTTAGCACCCACACCCTTGATTGTCGTTATACTATCACTTAATCTCATATTCTATTTATTCGTCCTAATCACTTCAAAATCTCTTCTCGTAAGATGCTCAGCTTGTACACCTTTAACGCAAGCCTTTATCTCTACAGGTTTGACGAGAGAAAACATCTCGAAGTCACGCTCTATACTATCAAAAATAGCATTGCAAATCTCATTAATACTTTCACCAAACTTTACTATAATATAGAAAAATATGTAAGTCCCATCAGCCACCTCGTGAATCTCAATAGAAGAAAGCAGCTCATTTATGCCGGAAAAGAATCCTTTTTTTAAGGGTTTTCCTGTATGGCTACATGGGAATACAATATCTTCATATTTAAGTAATTCATCAAGGACAAGTTTATTCATAACTTGTTTACTGATGTTTATAGCTCCATAATGAGATTTATTAAGCACCTGCATGATATCCTCCGCATCGCATTAACTACCATTTCTTCCGTGAATCTATATTTAAGATTATATCCGATTATTTAATTAATAGCGATTATATCTCGATTATATTCAATAAAAAAAGCCTTAAACGGCTAGCCGTTTAAGACAAGAAATCGGGTATATAGACTAAATGGCACGGTCTACTTTGCCAGATCTCAGGCAACTCGTGCAAACGTTTGCCTTTCTGACCGTACCGTTCTCGCTAATCCTTACAGACTGAATATTAGCATTCCACTTTCTCTTCGAATGTCTGTTAGAATGAGAAACAGCGTTTCCCGAAGTCTGACCCTTACCGCAAACTTCACATTTTCTGGACATTTGCCGCACCTCCTTGCAGTTAATATAGTTGCATTCACTAGTAACGCGATGAAAATTATAACACAACAATTGCACTAGGTGCAAGGGTTTTGTTATCATTTTTCTATTCATTTAATTATAACAATACTACTACCAAATTCAACTTTTATTTTATCTATGTTTATAAGATAAATTTAGAAAATAATTAAGTATCATAATAGTAGATTTTCTTGTTCTAATCTTCACACTTACTCTGTATAATGAAATCTATATAAGATATAAAAAACTGAAAGGATTTCCATGCGTAATTCTAATAAAAAAACCACAGCTATTGTGCTCGTAATTGTTTTAGCATTTGTCGGCATTATCGCATATTATAAAATGACGAAGACTCGACTTGTTAATAAGGAAAACTACATGAGTTTTCGCGAGCAGCTCTTATCAAAATCAAAAGATTTTAAATCTAATGCTGAACTGCAGAAATTTATCGAAAGTGAAACCGCTAAAGATAAGGTCTTATTTATAACCGATGAACACGGTAATATAATTATCACCAAGACAGCATCAGATGTCACAGCTCCTGCAACCGTTGTTATCGCTGATTATAATTATAAGACTGCGGCTATTGATGCTGACTCACTCGCTACACTCCATGAAGTATCGACATCCAAGACAAATGGAGGCAGTGTAATAGCAATCTTTATGAATAACGAAAACAATGATCATGTCGGAGCAAAGAATATAAACAAATCATATATTCCAACTAATTCTAA
This sequence comes from Mogibacterium diversum, assembly GCF_938028775.1. GTDB lineage: Bacteria > Bacillota > Clostridia > Peptostreptococcales > Anaerovoracaceae > Mogibacterium > Mogibacterium diversum_A. The sequence goes on along the minus strand of NZ_CALIZG010000007.1, from coordinate 69,181 downwards.
TGTTATATATGTTAGCGGCGGAAAGAAACTATATATATCAAATAATTCGTTTGCAAGTGGCATGAGTGACATATCAATCCCATATACCACAGAAGCGAGAACACAGAACACTGGTATCAAAATTAAGATTACTGGCATCAAAACCGATGTTCCTAGCTCATACATCTCACAACAACCAGATGTATTTGATGTATTTAGTTCCATAGTATCTAAATATAAAAACAAATCTGTATCATACCAGATTGCTGATATGAAGGTTGGAAATAACGGCAATATGTATCCTAGTTCTCTTGAATTTACACTTCTTGTAGATTCATACAACCTAGATGATACAAAGGAGTACTTTGACGGCCAAGTTGAGAAATTCATGAAGGCAAACAAGAAGTATTTTCCAGATGCTAAGATGACCTATTCTATCATCACAGATGAATCAAAGTTACCCGATACGGCAATATCTCAAAGCACGATTGAGTATTTAACAACTTATCTTTATATAGATAAAAATAGCAATTATAGGTTCAGTGACGAGGATAAGATTCCTCATAAGTATTCAAAGGGTGATGTATATGCGACAAATACAATGGAAGAACTATATGTAGAAGGTGATATTATGCATCTTAAAATGAATACGACAGGTGTTACAAATGCATATCGTGACCAAATAATGAAGGATAATGCCTCGGCAGCATCACTATCTGGTTTAGAAATTAAGACCTATGACCTATATGATGCATATGAAAATAAAGACCAAAAGCTTTCTAGTGCTCTCAGCTCTATTTACTCAAATGTAAATGATAAAGCAGCACAGACAATCGCTATTCCAATTGACAGGGACCAAAAATTTACAACCATGTCACTGCTTAAGAGTGTTCAGTCCGAAGCTAATATTACTCATATTAACCTAAATGACGATGATCCAGATGCAGGTATAAAGGTAACGAATACTATACTGAACTATGTAAATTCTTATACAAAATCTGGGTTAATAAATTTTTAAAATGCATTTTATTAGCATGTAATAGACTGTAATTTTAAACAATTCTATTAAAAAAAACAATTTAACGCTTCTGCCCTATTTGATGAATTTCAGATAGAATAGAGGCGTTTTTATATAATAATTTAATTTAAGCCTCTATTAATATTTTTCATACGAATATATGTGATATAATGATATGAATTATATAATGTAATAATCTGCTTTATATTTATTATTTATAACTGGAGGGTTTCTAATGAAGTCTGATAATGACAAGATTTCTAATAAAGAACGTGAAATAGATGAATTTCTATCTAAGTTCGAAGCGCTTGATAGCGATGATGCGTCACAGGCATCTGCTAATGCCGAAGATGTATCGTCTAATAAAGGCGGCAAAAGAAACAAAAAAAATAAATCTAAAACCAAAGGCTCTAAAAACAATAGAGGTTCTTTTCTTACACGATTAATTAAGGGAAATGGCGAGCCTCTCAAAGATAGGCTGTTTCTTAAGGAAAATCCCTACTATAACAAAAGTCTCGGCGCATCGGTAGTTGTCAATGGAAAAAAAGTAAAAAATACACCGAAAGTTTTAAGCAAAGGAAAAATTGCGAAGGATCTTATAATTTTATTTGCCATCTTGTTTGTGATTGCAGTCCTTTATACATTCGTTGTAATCAGTACTGCTCCTAAGATAGATCCCGAGAATATCTATGATTCGGTAGCCCAAAGCTCGGTAATCTATGATGATCAAGACAAAAAGGTTTCAACTGTCTTTTACAACCAAGACAGACAGCTCATATCTTATAAAGATATGCCAAAAAATATGATTAACGCCTTTGTAGCACTAGAGGACAAGACTTTCTGGAAGCACCACGGGTTCAACTGGACAAGAATGGCGGGAGCCGTAGTTCAGTCATTTACAGGATCTGGTCATATAAGTGGTACAAGTACTATAACGCAGCAACTTGCACGTAATGTATACCTGCCAAAGATTAAGAGTCAGCGAAGCATTAAGCGTAAAATCCTCGAGATGTACTATGCTAGTCAGATTGAAAGATCTTTATCGAAGAAACAAATCATCGAGGCGTATCTTAATACAATTTACCTAGGTTTTGGAAGTTATGGTGTATATTCAGCATCGCATGCTTACTTCTCTAAGGATCCTAAGGATTTAACTCTCGATGAGTGTGCAGCGCTTGCCGCCTTGCCTCAGGCGCCTGATACTTATGCGCTAGTTAAACTCGTGGGTAAAGATTCTGTAACCGAAGGAAATACCAACATAATCCTTCGTAACCCAGATACTTATATAGCTAATGACACATCTAAAAATCGTCGTGACACCGCCCTTAAGCTGATGCATGAACAAGGCTATATAACAGATAAAGAATTTAAAGCAGCTTATAATAAAGACTTAATTAACTTTATCAACCCATCTGTTAAAAGTAACAAGAGCGTTAATTCATATTTCAATGAATACGTAATTGATGAAGTATCTCATGACCTACAGAAGAAATATAATATTTCACCAGAAGAAGCTGAGAGGATGATTTATACTGGAGGACTTCAGATACACTCCACTATGGATTCTACAGCACAAAGTGTAATAACCAAGGAATTTGAAACGGGATCTAACTTCCCTTCCCTAGTAAGTATCCGCAAGGATTCTTCTGGCAATGTGATAGGTGCAAACGGAACCATATTATTATATGACTATAACGATAGCTTTAACTCTGATGGTGATTTCACACTAAAGAGTGACGAAGTAACTATTAATAAAGATGGTTCAGTTACTATTAAACGCAACAAAAGGCTAAATATATTCACTACAAAGGCTGGTGGAAAAGTAAATTATAGCCTTGAGTTCAAGAAACAATATGTTCAAGAAAACGGCACATTCTACATATATTCAGGTGGATTTATAAATGTGCCTAGCAAGTATAAGAAATTAGATAGCGACGACAATCTGGTTATTGATAAGAGTTATTTCAAGGACTTCCCTAAGGCTATGGTAAAGTCTGGAAACACATTGATCATTAAACCAGACGCATACTCTTTAAATGAAAAGACTATTCAGCCACAAGCGGCAATGGTTGTAGTAGAAGTCGGAAGCGGTAAGATAAAGGCTATGGTTGGTGGTCGTGGTCAATCCGGCAGCAGACTGTATAACCGAGCACTTAACCCAAGGCAGGCCGGTTCATCAATAAAGCCACTTTCAGTATACGGTGCAGCACTCCAGAAGAGTTTTGACTATGCCGAGAAAGGTGAAACATGGCCGTTTGTCGACTACAAGCATGATAAGCAAGGAGTTAAGAGCTACGGTAGCTATCTAACTGCCTCATCCACTATTGTCGATGAACAGATGACATTTAACGGAAAGGTATGGCCTAAAAATGCAAGTAACAGCTTCACAGGTCCAGTAACCATGCGTAAAGGATTGCAGCAATCTATCAACACTGTCGCTGTCAAGATTCAGCTCCAGGTTGGGAATGAATATTCTGCAGACATGCTAAAGAAGTTTGGATTAACCACAATTGTTACTAAAGGCGATACCAGTGATATGAACTCAGCGGCTCTTGCTCTTGGCGGTCTTACAAATGGTGTAATCCCTCTCGAGATGGCTCAGGCTTATGCTACCTTCCCAAACGGTGGTGTGCGTCAGTCCTCTATAGCTTACACTAAAGTTACAGATAGGCACGGGAAGGTTCTGCTAAAGAGCAAGTCAAAGAAAACGAAAGTTATGGATGAAGGAGTTGCTTTCATCATGACTGATATGCTTAGAACGGTAGTATCGAATGGTATTGCCGGAGCAGCATCTATAAGTGGTGTTCAGGCCGGAGGTAAAACCGGTACTACTAACAGTAATTATGATATTTGGTTCGATGGGTTTACACCTAATTACGCAGCTTCACTGTGGATTGGTACAGATGTTAATATAAAGCTTTCATCCATGTCTGGTATGGCCGCAAGACTATGGGGTAGAATTATGAATCAGGTGCCTAACGCTAAGAATGGCAAGTATAAATCAATGCCAAACGATGTCGTAAAGGTAGGAAGTGAATACTACACTAAGGGTACAGAAAAAGGTCGTTCCACGTATGTGCAACCTAAACCTACTCCTCAGCAGAATCAATATGAAGAGGATGATGATACCGATGATGATACCAGCCAGTCAACATCAAATACTAATTCTGGACCTACCATCCCTGGTGCATAAAGCTTGACTGGATTAGTTGTTGAAATTTTATAATAACGGAATAATTGCTTAATAAAAAACAGCTCCGCAAACACTGCGAAGCTGTTTTTTCTATACATAGAAGCAACTTTATCCTCACCTTTTATATTAATAATGTCGTTACAAATTCTATCTATTTTCTAAAATATTTATTGATGTAACAAAAATTTTTAATAATTAAAATTATATCAATATCTCTGTATTGCTTGAAATAAAAGGCTTTTGCCATACGCAGTGAAAAAGTGTCGAATTTGTGATGATGAAGTCATATTGACAACACAATATACCAATTCTATAATCAAATTGTACTTGTAATAGGACTTTGATTATTCTATGTATGGAGGTTATTTAACATGGAACAGGAAAACAACAAAGGTCAATTTAATTCCAATTTTGGATTTTTGATGGCTGCACTTGGTTCCGCTGTAGGTCTTGGTAACCTATGGTCCTTCCCTTATAAGCTAGGACTTGGCGGCGGATTCGCATTCCTAATTATTTACACAATTCTTGCTATCGTAGTAGGATATCCTCTGATGCTATCCGAGATTGCTCTTGGACGTAAGACTCAGAAGGCTGCTATCGAAGCGTACAAAGAGGCTGATCACAGATTTAAGTTCAACGGTGTTCTTCAGACTATCGTTCCTTGGTTCCTAATCTGCTTCTACTGCACATTTGGTGGATACATCACTAAATACTTATTTGAGTCAATTCAGGCTCTATTCATGAAGAATTCAGTTCTCAACACTGGAGATCCTGGTGCTCTATTCGGCGGCATGATCGGAAATGTTGGAAACTCTGTAGCATGGATGACTGGATTCCTTCTACTCACTATGGTAATCGTATTCGGAGGAGTATCAGGAGGTATCGAGAAGTTCTGTAAAATCGCTATGCCTGCACTATTCTTCCTACTAATAGCTGTAGTTATAAGATCTTGCACACTTCCTGGGGCTGGTCCTGGACTTAAGTTCCTCTTCTACCCTGATTTAACAATGTGGAAGACTGACTTCTTCGAAGTAGTAAGACTTGCTGGTGGACAGATGTTCTTCTCACTGTCACTTGCTTCTGGCTGTATCATCGCTTACGGTTCATACCTCGGCAAGAAGGAGAACCTCGAGTCTAACGCTGCTATCATCACAGCAGGTGACTCCATAGTAGCTGTTCTCGCAGGAATGGCTATCATGCCAGCTGTATTCGCATTCGGTCTAAAGCCAAGCGGTGGCCCTGGACTACTGTTCGTTTCGATGACTACTGTATTCCAGTCGATGGGTACTACTGGAAAGTTCTTCCAGCTAGCATTCTGGCTACTAGTATTCTTCGCAGCTCTATCTTCCTCAATCGGAATGATGGAAGCTGGTATCTCTGCAATCCTAGACTCCAGAGTTAAGGCTGGTAAGCCTGCAAGCAGAGTTAAGGTTTCGATTATCATGGCACTTGCAGCATTCGTCGGAAACTTCCTAACTACTGCTGACAGCCTAGGCGGAAACCCTAAGATGAACTGGTTCCACCTATTCGGACAGGCTGACGTTCTCAGCGTATGGGATTGTCTAGCTGAAGGTATCTTGATGCCACTGACAGGTCTCATCATGGCTATCCTACTTGGATGGGTTGTGCCTCACTCACTCGATGAAGAAATCGAAAACGGTGGAGCTCGTACATTCAAGACTAGAGGTTTCTACAATTTCTGCATCAGATGGATTGGACCTCTCTTCATGGCTATGATTGTATATGGACAGTTCAAGGATTTCTTTGGTGCAAAATAAGATTATAATCTCGTAAAGAGATAATAAATTATATGATCAAAGTCTCGAAGACCCTCCCGATTGGGAGGGTCTTTAATTTCTTTTATTTATGACAAAACTAAAAGCCGCACAAATCATGCGGCTCAAATTCAGTAACCTTGCTTATAAAATTCTTTCACGTAGTCACTCTAATATTCTGTCAACAAATGATGCGAACACCTTCTCATACTCATCTGGATTTACAACAAACGAACACACATGCCCTGCTTCTTCTACTATAAGTAATTCTTTAATATCTGACTTACATAATTCGTATAGTCTTGATGAATTATCAGGTAGTACATATCTATCGTCTTTTCCGTGTACAAACATGACTGGAAGCTTTATATATGCCATAGATGTAATCGGAGATGCGTCACTAGCATTGGCTTTTGCTCGAAGACGCATATTTGCCTTAAATAGACCTATTACTATCTTTTTAGTAATATTACTCCTCTTTCCCAATAAATACTCTATCTGGCCGATTATATTGTCATATGGGCTATCTGCTATGCAGCAGATTATATTAGGTTTGCTATTATCATCTACAAGGTTATCATATATGCCCGCAGCTATTAAAACCGTAGCCGCTCCCATTGATACTCCGTGTAAAATTATCGGAATATCAGGTGCATATATCTTGCGTACAATATCGACCCAATTAAGGATATCATAGGACTCCTTTGCACCAAAAGTTAGATATTCGCCTTCTGAATCAAAGTGGCTCCTCTGAGAAATGATTAGATAATCAAATCCGTTCCTTGAATACATATCAGCGAATCTGCCCATATCTCTTAGACCTCCGCTATGGAAGCCGTGAACAGCAATTACAACAGCCCTGGGCTTATTTTTTTGCTTCTTATAGAGCCGTCCCTTGAGCACTAGTCCATCTCTAGATTTGATATGAACCAGTATTGGATCTTTGAGAGCCTCGCCGTTAAGTGCTTCTTCATACTGAAGCAAATAAGCTCTGTCTCTAGGTTTACAGTTGTCAGATGTTATATTGAGAGCTCTGTCGCTCCTTTTCATAAATTCAAAAATAGCATTACCTCCTATTTAAGAGGGAGCTTTAGCAAATCCCCGGACTTCTTTTTTTACATTACTGGTAATAATAATTATTACTTCGCATATTTTAACTTAATTTTAAATATTTGCAATAAGAGATTTATATATCTTACTTATGAAGCTCATTACAGTATTATGGCACAATAATACCCTCATCGCTCAAATTGAGCAATGAGGGCAATTATTAATGAAGTTGTTTTAAAAGTAAATTAATTAGCTTTCTTTCCACGTCTATAGCCCAATAGCCCAAGCGCCGAAGCAGCTGTCCCAAGCATCAATGTATATAGCGCTAGATGGCTATCATCACCTGTTCTAGGTGAAATATGTTTCTTTGGAACAGAAGGCTTTTTAGGTGCTGGTGTTGTCGTCGATGGAGGATTTTCTTTCTCATTTGTAACAGTAAATCCATCCTCAGCATTTCCCTTATAAATAACCTTATATGATTTACCACCGAACTTAATTAGATTTCCATCTTCACCTACTTCTTTTACAGTATATTTAATCTCTTTATTGCTATTGTTGTATTTCTGTAGGTTTGCAAATACGTGTTTCCAGTTGTTCGCTTCGTTAAGCTCTACCTCACCAACTTCTGAACCATCTGCAAACAGTTTAACCTTTGCACTATCCGCAGCCTCACCTACCCACTTCTTCTCTACAGGAATGGAAATTTTATCAGTTGAGGTATTTGTTATAATAAATCCTTCGTTTTGATCGCCAGTAATATCCGTGTCATATCCGGCAACATTTACTTCCTTCACGTAGTATTTATAGATAACTGGATTTTCGCCATCTTCTATATAGAATTCATACATATCCTTAAATGTATGCTTCCAATTATTAGAATCGTTAAGCACTGCAGAATCTACTTCTTCGTCTATAGTAGTTGTTACATTCCTGTTAAGATTATAGTCATACTTTGTAACCTTGCAGGTCCTATAAAGCTTAACTTCCACTGGACCGCTCTTCTTACCTACCCATTTCTTCTCTACGGGAATGTCTATTATGGATTTATTGATCACTACATCGATAACACTAGTATGAAGATATTCTGTCTTATAGCCGAGTACAGGTGTTTCCTCAATTGTATATTGTATCTCGTGATTATCTCTCTCATCATACCTTGGAAGATTTTCAAATTTGCCAGTCCAATCCATATCCTTTGTTAGCTGCATTGTATCAACTACTCTGCCGTCAGCTAAAAGCTTAACTGTGATAGAATCGGGAACTGCAACCTTTGATTTACTTCTGTCATCAGGTTGCTCTCCATCATCAGAAGAATTGACAGGGTCATCGTAATTTTCATCTTCTGTATTTGAATCAGCAGCAAGGCTTGTATCCAAGGAATAGCTCATAGCATCATCAAAGGCACTCAAAACATTTGTCACGAAAAACATAGTAGGCGGAGCCGCAGGACTTGGTGTACCTGGAATTACAATATTAGGTATCATGTTCCACGACTTACCGACAGTTATATCAATCATTGAAAAATTTTTAATAACAAAACCAGTAGCCGCATCACCTGAAATCGTCGTCTTATATTTGAAGCTTCCGTATGTAGTTATATTAGGCTGAGTTACAGTGTACTTAATCTCATCACCATTTTCATCATACTTAGGCATATTTCTAAAGGTATGCTCCCAGTGTTTCTGATAGTCTAGATAAACAGTCTGCTTTCTAACACCGTTAGCCCACAGTGTAACATCAACTGGAACTCTATCTCTACCCGTCCACTCTACCTTAAGAGGGATATCAATTTTTTCATTTGATACACCAGGAGATACGCCGTTAGCTACACCGCTACCCGCCGTTGCTACAACTCCAGCTGTAGAACTAGTTGCTGGTTGCGTCTCATTTGTTGCCGCATAGACAGAAATTCCTGCTACCATAAACAGAACAAAAGAAAATAGCACAGCCATAACTCTTTTTAGTCCTCTAGAATTCATTCAATCTCTCCTTCTACGTCTTCCTTCTTTAGTGAATTATACATACTAAATCAATTTTTAACAATTATACTAAAATTATAACTGTAAGTCTACTTTTATAGTCCAATATTTTTAATTAATATTACAAAATGCAATTGTGCTATAACAACTATAATTGTAATTTTTCCCCAGCAAACGTTAACATCAATTAAGCAAATCTCTAGATTTTTTGATATAATGTATTGGTTATTGAGAAAAGGAGTTTAAAATGACTGTAATTTTGCAAGCGATTTTCTTTGGTATTGTTGAAGGCATTACAGAATGGCTACCAGTTTCTAGTACTGGTCATATGATTCTTGTTAACGAGATTTGGCCTATGCAAGTCAATAAGGATTTTATGAGTATGTTCTTGGTTGTGATTCAGCTTGGGGCGATTCTAGCCGTAGTAATAACATTTTGGAATGACATATGGCCTTTTACATCAGACAAATCCCAAAAATATATCCGCAAGGATGTTTGGTCTATGTGGTTCAAAGTCATCGTGGCATGTATACCAGCTGTAATCGTCGGTCTCAAGTGGGATGATGCGATTGAAGAGCATTTTTACAACTACAAGGTAGTAGCAATAATGCTCATATTAATAGGTGTTCTCTTTATCATTGCTGAGAACCGCAATAAGCATCTAAAGCCTACTACTAATTCGCTGGATGAACTGACATATAAACAGGCGTTTATCATCGGATTATTTCAACTCGTGGCAGCTGTATTTCCTGGTACATCACGCTCGGGATCTACAATTCTCGGTGCACTAGTTATAGGTGTTAACCGTAAAACTGCAGCGCAGTTCACATTCTTCATGGCAATTCCTGTAATGTTTGGAGCTAGCCTACTAAAGCTTCTAAAATACGGATTCGATTTTGGAGGAAACGAACTGATAGTTCTGCTTGTCGGAATGATAGTAGCATTTGTAGTATCGTTATTTATCATCAAAATGCTCATGAACTACATTAAGAAGCATGATTTCAAGGTGTTCGGTTACTACAGAATAGTGCTGGGAATCGTTGTACTACTATATTTTTTGTTTAACTAGCATTTGATTTAAATCAACACTAAAAAATCCACACGCAAGCGATATACCAAGGTTATGGAATATTCAGCACCGTGTGGATTTTATATTATTTTCTCAATGTATTATTTAATTGTCTAAGAATGACGTTATTGTCCTATAAAAATTTGGATAAGTTTCTTTTAGATATTTAGCATTCACTACCCAGTTTATAAGTAAGAGTTCCAATACCTGGGCAAAATCACTATTTAGCTCCGTCAAATCATCTGGTGTGAGCTTAACGTAATTGCCTCGTAATCTAAATTCATCCATTAGGTGTAGCAGTTCCCACAACAGGTCAGAGAAACACTCGTGGTCATATAGCATAGGATTTGAAGAAAGAATCAAGATATCTGTCTTCGATGCTATGATTATATCGCTGATTACTGTATACATCCCCATATTAGCATTGACCGTAAGTCCGCTACTCTTAATAGCGGTGATTTTATCAGATTCAGGTAGCTCTGTGGCATTTATTGTGTACAGTAGTTCTTCATCTATATTAGATATAAGTGCAAGCATACTCATAAGCTCGAAACCTATATCGCTAAAAAATGTGCTCGTTAGCATTCGCGTCTTTTTACGACTGTCGCGTTTATTATTTATATCAAGGAGTTCACCGACAACAACTGTTGTAATTGCAATGCTTATAGGTATGAATGCCATATCTTGGAATATATAGAACTCTGTATTTCTCACATCTTTAAATATGAAAATCTGCATTCCATATATACAAGCAGATATTGCGAGCAGTACTGATATGATGATGACATTTTTCTTATTTAACATATTGTTCCTCCCTGCTTGTAGTATCCAATGAGCGACTATACCTGCGCCAGAACTAATCCTTTCTATACTAACTTATCATATAAATTGTTCGTTTTCTCTTTTACAGTGGGATTTTTTGATAAAAATTCACTTAAAGCGCTATTAAATTTCTTGTAGTTCCAACGTGCAACGGTGTGCTTTCCAGGAATAAATTCAAGCTGGGCATCTGGTATGTGCTCAGCAATAAACTTTGTGTGACTTCCGTACATTAGGTCAAATGTACCCGCAATAACAAGAGTTTTAGATTTTATCCCCTTCAGCTCATCGGCACTTACTACTGGTTCATTCTTCATTAATTTAAGTCTCTCAGCTCTAAGCCTCCTCTTTTCAAGGCTTACGCTAAAAGTAGCGTTGATGAGTTCGAGCAGCTCAATTCCAATACGAACAGTGAATCTAAGGGCTCTATACCTGATATTCGCTCCGTTAAGTATGAGCTTATCAACACGTTCTGGATGATCTATAGCGAAACGAATTGCGACATTTGCTCCATCAGAGAAACCAAGGATATGTGCTTTCTTAATATCATGCATATCCATAAATATACGTAGATCTTCAGAGAATTGCAAAATTGTAAGAGGCTTGTCACCACGCGGAGTCCTCCCGTGACCTCTCGAATCAACAGCTATAACCCTATATTTAGTTGAAAAATAGTTAATCTGGTGATAAAAGTAGCTGCTATCTAAACCATTTCCATGGAGCATAATCAGCACTTCCCCCTCACCTTTTTCTATATAGTTATGCTTAATCATGATATTTACATTGTATCAAACTAATTATGTTTTTGAATATCATTTCAGTGAATTTTTTTAACAAAATTAGATCTGTATTCACATTTGGCTCAATCAAACGACAAGTGAACTCTACCAGAAGTATTGATGGTGCGTTATAATTACTATATGAAGAATAAGTATTTGATAAGAATGGCCATCTCGATGGTGGGTTCGGTCATTTTATTTATGTTTGTCGTTAATAATTCCTGGATGTATAAATCTCCAGTCGCTAAAGTCCTTGCTGTACACAACAATGGTAATAAGCAGTCTATTGAACTGCGCCTTGAAAATGGCAGTGATAAAGGAAAGACTGTCTATGTAAAAAATAAGTACGATAAATCGCAGGTCTACGACGAGAGATATTTTAAGCATGACTACGTATTTCTTAATGATGAATACACAGGGATAACCGGAATAAAAAGAGATTATTGGGTTGCTGCCATATTTTTGTTTTTGCTTTCGTCGCTGATCACAATTGGAGGAAAAAGAGGCACTTACACATCCTTATGTATACTCGGAAACATCGCGCTTTTTGGCATTATTATCTATATGAATATGCGAGGCGTCGATATTCTCTATATGACAATTGCAGGTACTGTGGTATTTACATTCTTCGTACTACTTGTGGTAGACGGATTATCCCACAGGATGATGCTTTCCTCTGCCGCAGCATTACTAACTACCTTGCTACTCTCTAGTCTTGTCATGCTTCTGATATGGAATACCGATATTGATTATGATTTTCTTCACTTCTTGCCTGAGCCATTCACAACTACAGATGCAAATCATTTTTTCCTCGCTCAGATAATAATCGGTTGTCTAGGAGCTGTAATTGATGTATCAGTTACTATTACGGCTGCTTGCATGGAGCTCATCGAGAGAACACCTAGTATCAGCAATAAATCACTTTTACGGTCAGTGCGAGAGGTTGCAGATGATATAAATGGAACCATGATAAGTGTCGTTCTTCTAACGAATATCGCCTCTACCCTTCCGATATTCTTGATTTCGATGTCCAATGAAATAAGTTTTAGAACGGTAGTAAGCCACGACGCATATTTTTATATAGTTCGTTCACTTACCGGAATGCTCTCTATAGTTGTTGCCATACTCGTCTCAACATTCATCACCTCTCTTGTAGCTAGAAAGGAGCTTAAACATGATTAAAGTTCTTATCATTGTATTTGTACTCCTCTCTCTCTTTGCAGGAGGTGATCGCACTGCCAAATCACTTATGACAACTGCAATTAATGTAACAATATTCGCCGTGCTCATAGAACTCATCTATCTTGGATTCAACATCGTGTTTACAACGGCCATCGCTGCTATTCTTATCACTGCTACGACAATATTTTACCAGAATGAGAACAATATCAAGACAGTTTCTGCATTTATTTCAGTTGTTATAGTTCTTGTTCTGTCCTCATTTTTTATAGCTTTTATCATAACGCATGCTCATCTTCAGGGTTTTGGAATAGTCGGTGATGTCAAAATACAACCTTCAAATGGATACGAGGAAGACATCGGAATTAATATGAAATTAGTTCAGGTAGCAGTCTTTATAGTTATTCTTATTGGTGGATTGATAGATACTGCCGTAGCAATATGTTCAGGGACTTATGAGATTATAAGGCATAATCCGAATGCAAACCGTTCAGAAATCATTGAGTCAGGTATGAACATCGGTTGCAAGATACTAAGCTCTAATGTTAATACACTATTTTTTATATTTGCAGGAGAGTTCATGATTATGTGCATCAGTTTCCTAAAATTCTACTCTTGGGGCACATTAATCAACTCTAAAGATTTTACCCAAGAGCTCATTGCAATTATGATCAGCGCAATAGGAACGGTTGTAATAATCCCTATTTCTTCATATGTTGCTTCTCGGTTCATGTGCAATGTGAACGAAGTTGATTAACAAGTGCATGTATTTACATTTATTAACACACATGTAAAATATGTATATGGAGACTAAGATTAAGCGTAACAAAATCCAATTATCAGACCATTTCACTTATTTTAAGCTGATAAGATTCGTCCTTCCTTCTATAGGTATGATGGTATTCACTTCAGTTTATGGAATAGTAGATGGTCTTTTTGTGTCCAATGTTGTAGGAAAGACGGCTTTCGCTTCTATAAATCTCGTCATGCCAGTCGAAATGATTGTAGGTGCGATAGGATTCATGATTGGTACTGGTGGAGCGGCACTTGTTGCTAAGACTCTCGGGGAACAGCAAAGAGAACGCGCAAATCAATATTTCTCTATGCTTATAGGCGCTACCACTATAGCCGGAATTTTTATATGTATCTTAGCTTATGTGTTTATGGAGAATATATGTTTAGCACTCGGTGCTGACTCTAACATGATAAGTGACTGCGTTACATATGGAAGAATAAGCATGTACTTTAATGTATTCTTCATGCTACAAAACTGCTTTCAGGATTTTCTAATCGTTGCTGAAAAGCCTCATCTTGGACTTCTATGCACTGTAATCGCGGGACTCTCTAATATCGTGCTTGACGCACTATTTATATACGTTTTGGGCTGGGGTGTTGCAGGTGCTGCTATCGCTACAGGTATTAGCGAAGCTGTAGGTGCGATCATCCCTATAATTTACTTCATCAAACCTAACTCCAGTCTTTTGAGTCTCGTAAGATGCAAACTTGAAATTAAGCCTATCCTTAAAGCTTGTGGCAACGGAATTTCGGAGATGGTTACGAGCATCACTTCATCATTTGTAAGTATGTTTTATAATGTACAGCTAATAAAATACATAGGCTCTGATGGCGTTGCTGCATATGGCGTTCTAATGTACGTGTTATTTATATTTGCAGCGATTTACATCGGTTACTCTATGGGCTGTGCTCCTATCATTGGTTATCATTATGGTGCTAAAAATCCAAGTGAATTACGAAATATACTTAATAAGAGCATCAAGCTATTAACGTTCACAGGATTCGTAATGCTGATCGTCGGAGAGGTATTTGCCAGACCACTTTCAAGCTTATTTGTTGGTTACGATGTTACGCTAACGAATATGACTGTTCATGCTATGAGAATTACCACTATATGCTTTGTGATTCTTGGCATCAATGTGTTTACTTCGTCATTCTTTACCGCACTAAGTAACGGATGGCTATCAGCGATAATATCGTTCCTTAGAACTTTCGTATTTAAGCTTTCGTTTGTGATTTTCTTACCTGTGATAATGGGGATTGAAGGTATCTGGTGGTCAAATCCACTTTCAGAAATCGTAGCATTTATAATTTCAGTCGTTTCCTTATCATTAATGCGTAAACGATACGACTATTAGATTTAAAATTAAGTTGAATAAATAACAATCCTGGTCTACAGAATACTGTACGACCAGGATTGTTTTAGTTTAGATAATATAGTTAAGCATATCATCTATAATTTACTTTGAGTGTTAGTAGCGTATTCTCTACTTCTCGTTGCTCTTTCTTCTAGCATAAACTGTAACAGCAGCGAGCATTGTAGCAACAAGCATACTTAGTGAGTATAAAATTACTGAGCTTGAGTCACCAGTCTTAACTACTCTGCTAGTTGACTTTCCGTGCTTTGTAGCCTTTGCAACATGGCTTGGATTTGACCTGTGAGCAGAAGCATTATTAATTGCTGATGAGTTTGCTGGCTTCTTATTTGCAAAGAAGAAGTTCGAGAAATGATCAGCTTCAAACTCAATCTTCTTTCCATCGATAATCTTGAAGTCCTTGATTTCCTCAAGCTGCTTATTTCCCTTGTCGTGGAGGATAACAAGCTTTTCAGGATCTACCTTCTTAAGCTCAAGCTGAACTTTTACCTTCTTACCAGCCTCTGGCTGAACCTTGTTGTCTGAGCCATCTCTTAGAGAAATATCATACGCCTCATAATCATAATCGTTTAGATTATATCCAGCAACGTTATAACCGAGGAAGATTTTCTTAATAGCATGTTCAGAATCAATCTTTTTAACCTCAATATCCTTGGTACCAGGAGCAACAATCATTTCCTTTACGCTTGGATGTCTATCTGATTTAAGTTCGATAGTATAGATACCAGCTGCACCTTTATTGAAGATTGGAGTCTCAGAACCGTCTTTACCCTTTAGCTTTCCATCGAAATTAACTGTGCCATCTGCATTAAAGATAGCCTTCATTAAATCACGGCCTTTAACTCTCTTTCCATCAATAAGAACTGTGCTGATTGATGATGCATAGTCTTCCTGTGAAAGACCTTCTGGAAGTGTCAGCTTATTATCTACTAGTTTAACTTCACCATCATGGTACTTAGATCTCAAATTGAAAGATGCTTCGATGTCAGCAAAGTTCTCATCTTCGTAAACAACTGTATATGTGCCCATTCCAGTTTTGTCTGTTTCCTTGATGGATATCTTGTTACCGGATACTGTGTAGTCCTTGCCCTGCTCAAGAGTATTTCTACCCTTGTAAATAGCTGCTATCCTATAGTTGCTTCCCTGAGGAGTCTTAACATCAGATGTTACAGTAACACCGTCCTTGAACTCAGCATCATTTATAGTAGCTCCATACTTTTCATCCAGAAGTGTCTTGCAAAGTACATTAGTGTTGATAACAAGATCAGCTTTATCTCTTACTAGATAGCGAATCTGAGTGATTCTCTTACCCTGTAGATCCTCGTGACGCTTATAATCAACTGTGTTACCGTGTGGTTCTACGAAACCCTTCTTTACAGCAAAAGAAAACTCATTTGGACGAAGCCAGATATTTTCAAGATGCTCCATACCATACTGTTTGCCATCACTAGTCTTAACAATAATTCCTTCGATTTCATCAACCTTAGGAATCTTCTTGGAATCAACGTTTACTAGGTAGTGGCCCCAAGCACGTCCAGTCTCAACTGTTACCTTTGCATCAGGATCGAGCACTTCCTGTGTGGTTGTAGCTGATAATGTTCCATCACCATTAAGAACCTTGTACTCATAGGAAGCAGCTGCAGGATTTTCGTTTGCCTTGAAATTCTTGACAAGGTTTAGTAGAGGGTTGTTGGAAGACTTGCCTTCTTTGATTGCCTTCATCGTCTCAACATATAGACTCTTTCTGATTGCAACATTAGCATCCTTTATGCCAAGGATTTCAACGCCGTTTTCCTTTTCCTCAAAGTAAGTAGTTGGGAATCTCTTTGACTTTACCTTTGTAGCACTTGTCACTGCATCGTACTGCCCTGCACCCCTCATGCTTGCAGCCTTATCTACAGCATTCAGATCCATACTCTGAATTCCATTCCTTAGATTGTTAAGCTCACCATAGTAGAAATCAGCATATGCTAGGTTGATCTTGCCGTATATATAATCATTATCGGCTATCGCATCTATGCCTGTCTTTGGATCTGTGTTATTTCCTGGTGTTGGGTTATTATTTCCAGGATTTGGATTAGGGTTTGGATTCTCATTGTTACCAGGATTTACAGGTGTGGTTCCGCTCTCCTTAGCTTCGGCATCCTGCATCATCTTAACAGCGATCCTCTTCGCTCCCTTGAGTGAATATGTCGCACCAGTATTAGAATCAACTAACCCGTTGACAGAACTTAACGTAGCTGGCTTACCAACAAGTGTTCCTAGCTGCATTCTTGTTAAATCCACATATCCTCTGTTCATTCGATCCATATTTGCAGCGGGAGTGCACTCTATAGACTTGATAACTCCATCTTTTACTTCCATCTTAAGACTGATATCGTAACCACTCCATATAGAATGCGGATCCTCAGTTACTCTACCGGAGCCCGTATATACTTTGTCCTTAGCAACCTGGTCACCTGTAACCGCGAAAGAGTTAGCGGCACCCATGCTGAACAACATACTGGACGTTAAGGCTGCGGTAAGAAGCTTCTTCGACCAATTTTTCTTCATCTACTTATTCCTCCTTAATGAATAAATACATGCAATGCAAAAGCGTGTTAAATAATACTGCTGGGTTAATAAAAGAAAATCAAGTTAGTTCACTTAAACTAACCCATGAAAAATTTTAACACCCTATCAGTAAAAAATCTACACATAATTTATTTAAATTTATTACAATTTTTCAACAATTTAACTAAATATTACAATGTTATTATCCGCTCCATTTTATGACGCATACCAGATTATTGTTATTTACTGTATATAAAAAGCCTGAGCAGTCAACAAAGGATATAACTCCCTGTTAACGTTCAGGCTATCATCAATCATAATGATTCGAAATTCTCATATGGCATGTTTATTCAATATACCATACTATCACTACCAGAGTCCCAAGAAATGCTGAAGAATGAGGCTAACTGTTGTTATGCCTAACCAGCAGATTGCCCCAAGAGCAAGCGGTTTTCCCCCTGTCTTTATAAGCTTCACTACATTGCTATTTAGACCTATTGCTCCCATGGCCATGACTATAAGGAATTTGCTGAGCATCTTAAGTGGTTCGAATACACTTGCATCTACTCCGGCTGATACAACTATAGTAGTTATCAAGGAAGCAACTATAAAATACAGTACGAACATTGGAAATGCGCGCTTTAGGCTAAATGAATTTCCAGCTTCAGCTTTGCCACGAATGCTACTTTTCTTTTTCGCTGTACAAACTGCAAGTACTAGTGTAATTGGAATTATCGCTAGTGTTCTAGTGAGCTTAACTGTTACGGCTTTATCGAGCGACTGCGTTCCAAGGTGCCACATACTGTCCCACGTAGACGCAGCTGCTGTAACCGAAGATGTGTCATTTACAGCCGTTCCGGCAAAAATTCCAAATGCTTCTCCACTAGTCGTGCTCATGCCAATCATATGTCCAAATATGGGAAATATCAGCGCTGCAATAACATTAAAGAAGAATATAACCGAGATTGACTGCGCTACCTCATCATCAGTAGCATCGATTACAGGCGCTGTTGCTGCTATAGCAGACCCTCCACATATAGATGACCCGACTCCTACAAGCATAGCTGAATTTACATCTACCTTCATCACCTTTTGCATCATGTATGCTAGTACAAGGGATGTCGAAATTGTACAGACAATAATCGGCAGTGACTGGGCACCAGTATCGAGGATAACTCCTAAATTAAGTCCAAATCCTAATAATACAACCGCCATCTGCAGGATATACTTTGAAGTAAACTTTATCCCCTGACCAAATCTGCCTTTATCAGTCCAAAAAAGAGTAATAACCATACCTAGAAGAATTGAAAAAACCGGTCCGCCAACAACCGGTATAAATTTACCAAGTAGCCAGGCTGGTATAGCAATCGCAAGGCAAACGATCAGTCCCGGCAATTTGGTTTTAAATAAATTCATGTAAATCTCCTCGAAATGCTGTAAATAAGCTATAAGTATACTAATAATATATCACAAACAGTCTAAAATTTCATATTTTGTGAGAGCTATTATGCCCCACCTTATCTGGGGTTTGCTTCAAGCCCTGCAACACTTGGATCAAGAGATATACGTCCATCTTCTAATACAAAGCAAGGAATGCCAACGCCTCCCGCTTCTTTTACTTCTTTAAAGATTTCTGCGTTGTCCTTTGAATCTCGTATCCTAAGGAACTCTTTCATCTTAAGCACATGCTCTCCTATTTCTATATACTCATATTCATCTTCTAGACCAGAGATTTGATCTAGAAGATAAGAACAATCGGGGCAAGTAATCATTCCGTAAATTTTAATCATTATACACCTCTCTTAAAATACTTTCGTGGTCCACTCTGTACAGTCCCACACCTCTGTCGCTACATCTTCATAGAAGAACGGATCGTGACACACCATCAAGATGCTTCCCTTGTATTCGTTTAGCGCTCTCTTTAACTCGTCTTTAGCATCTACATCTAAATGGTTAGTCGGCTCGTCGAGCACTAGCAAGTTAGAAGGTCTATTTAGAATTTTACATAGTCTAACCTTTGCCTGTTCTCCTCCTGACAGCACTTTAACCTTGCTCTCAATGTGCTTCGTCAAAAGACCGCATTTTGCAAGAGCCGCTCGCACTTCTGCTTGTGTATAAGACGGAAATTCCTTCCATACAGCCTCAATGCAGGTACTGTCATCATCAGTTCCGTCTTCCTGTGCGAAATAGCCGATTTCAAGTCCAAAGCCCTTTTCTGAAGTTCCAGAGATCGGACTTATAAGCCCGAGTAAACTCTTAAGGAGTGTCGTCTTACCAATTCCATTAGCACCTGTGAGAACCACTCTACTCCCCCTCTCAAGGGAAATATTAAGCGGAGAGGATAAAGGTTCATCATATCCGATAACTAAATCCTTAGTCGTGAAAATAAACTTTCCAGGCGCCTTGGAGTACTCAAAGTGAAACTCTGGCTTAGGCTTCTCGACAATTTTCTCAATAAGCTCCATGTTATCGAGTTTTTTCTTACGTGACATAGCCATATTTCTAGTGGCAACTCTTGCTTTATTTCTATTTACAAAATCCTGAAGCTCTGCAATCTCCTGTTGCTGTCTGTTATATGCAGCCTCCCTCTGAGCCTTCTGCATCTCAAAGACCTCAAGGAAATGATCGTAGTCGCCTACGTATCTGTTAAGCTGTTTTTCATACATGTGATAAATAGTATTGATTACGCTATTTAGAAATGGGATCTCATGAGAGATTAGGATAAATGCATTTTCGTAATCCTGTAGGTATCTAGTCAGCCAGGCGATATGTTCCTCGTCGAGGTAGTTTGTCGGCTCATCGAGAAGTAAAATCTCAGGCTTCTCTAGTAAAAGCTTACCAAGAAGAACCTTCGTACGCTGACCGCCTGAAAGCTCTGATACATCACGGTCTAACCCGAGCTCCGTTAGACCTAGTGCACGTGCGACCTCACTCACCTTGGCATCGATCATATAGAAATCATGCGCAGTTAGGAGTTCCTGAAGTGTGCCAGCTTCCTCCATATACGAATTCATAGTTTCTTCATCCACATCAGCCATCGACATATACAGCTCGGTGATACGTGATTCCATATCATATAGATAGTCAAAAGCGCTAGCTAGAACGTTTTCTATCGTCATGCCCTTCTTGAGTACAGAATGCTGATCAAGATAACCAACACGTACATTCTTGGACCACTCAATCTTGCCCTCATCTGGTTGTAAACTACCAGTTATTATATTCATAAAAGTAGACTTTCCTTCACCATTGGCACCGATTAAACCGACATGCTCTCCTGGAAGAAGCCTAAATGAAACATTCTCAAGAATTGCTCTATCACCGAATCCATGTGAAACGTTTGAAACAGTTAAAATACTCATTAATCTCTTTCACTCCTATATATGCAAATATAAATCTATTGTCAAAATTCACGTCTCTAAATTATACACTATCACTACTATATTGTAATGCTTAAGCTGATATTAAGATTTAGAAGTTTATGCAAAATAATAAGGGTACACATAGGCACCCTAATCTGAATATTGTGTTGGTTATACGGCTTGGCATATCGCCTTAATCAGCTATTATTTTGAAGGCGATGGAGTTGGCTCACAAACTGCTGTATAGTGTGCTTTTCTCGCTTTGAAAGTCTCATCCTTAAATAGGTTCATGAGTCTACCTTCGTTCTCAAAGATATCCTGACCATGTAATGCTTTTCCAGATAGAATATCGTGAGCATGATGAAGAGTAGCTGGATCGAACTTGAGTCGTAATGCTCCATCCATCATAACGAGCTCACCCTTAAGTCCGCAAAGCTCGCACTCAGCTTCGTTGGTATCTGGGTGGATATAGAAGTTGTTACCATGACAGTGAGGACATGCACCCTTGTGACCCTTGAAATAGTCAAGCTTATCGTTTTCTGGATCCATAATCATGAGATTTCTCTCTGCGATGTCCTTCGCAGCTTCAACCAGATTCCTTCCGATTTCCTTCACGCGAGCAACCTTGTCATCCTGCATGAGAACATCCTTTGACCAAGAGAAGTAATCGTTATCCACAACCTTCCAGCCAGGGCTCATAGCGAGCATTGCGTGATCAGTCTCAGTACGCACAGCCCAGTCAGATCCGCCAATTCCGAGGAATGAAATCGCTCTCTGCTTAAAATACTTCATTGGTAGTGGCTCCTTGCCCTGTTCCATCATCTTTGCCTGACATCCGAGCATTAAACCAGTATCATGACCAGGCCCCATTCTATCCATTAGGTTATGGAACATACCTGTACCACCTGACTCAAATATTGGGTCTACAACTAGTATTCCGTCTGAATCGGTCATCTTCTCATATAGCGCTGCAAAGTCATCCTTCTGCGAACAGACCATCCCCTTGCCCATTACGAGAGCTCTTGAACAAGCGACACATCCAGTACATGGCTTGATGTTCCAGTCAAATAGATGGATAAACTCTATATCGCACCCCATCTCCTTTGCCTCTTCAAGTGCAACGCGACACATAGTGTCATTATTACCGTTCTTTGTTCCTAGAGAAATTCCTAAAATTTTCATACTCAATCCCCCAACATTTACCATAAATCATCCATTTATAAGCACTTGTTAAAAACAAAACACTGCTTACAACTAGATATTACAATAGGAGGATTCATTTGTATAATTGATATATACACATACGTATCATAACTGTTATGTTATGAACCGCTAGCCTATAAACCCATTACTTTTAGTCCATATCAGCTTCGATTTACGTTTAACTACATTAAACTCCCTTTTATATCTTTCAAGATTAAATTCATCTTGTGGTATGTTGTAAATAAGAACCTCTCTTTCCTTATACCTCTCCCATGCATCTGATGACATATAATAAACTTCCTCTATATCAGCTAACTTTTCTTCTCCCTTCTCATCTTCATACGAATACTCCCTATTTGGTCCTTTCCAAATTACTTGTTCGGAATAAATGCTATCGTTATTAGTTCTATGTGTACGATTCAAAACTAGAATGAGTGTTTTTCCGTCAGATGAGATAACACGATCAACGTCTCGATACTTCTCACTAGTTTGCATACTATCTTTTACCCACTTTATTTTCGCCTCTTTGTATGGCATATAAATCCTGTGATTATCGTAATAGTCCCAAGCACCTACAGCTACGATTGCTGTAAATATGACCGATATCAAAATTGTTAGTTGTATCTTTAAACTAATTCTCTTACGTATTCTATTAAGGGATTCATATATACTTTTATTTTCATTATTGACCGTATTAATATATGTTTCATCTACAGATAACTTTTTAAGCTCTTCACTACAGTTTTCACATTCTTCTATATGTTCATCAACTAGAGTTTTACTATCGTTAGACAAGACCTCATCGACATACAAAGGCAGTAAGTCTCTAATCACGTCACAGCTTATCTTCATTTTAAAACCTCCAAACTATCCTTTATCTTTAAACGACTTCTGTGGTAAGTAACGCGTGCCCAACCGTCAGATTTACCGAACAATGACCCTATGTCACTAAACGATAAGTCGGCATAAACCCTGAGCATAAAAACTTCTTTATATGGCTCATCTAAAGCATGGATTGCTGCTCTTAATTCAGCTGACTGTTCTCTGTCTAGAATAATGCTCTCGACACTGTCACCAACAAGGTTATCTGACTCATCGCATTTTAACTCACACAGACGGTTATTCTTATTTACATAAGTAAAATAAATATTCTTAGCAATTTGGCAAAGCCACACCCTGGCACTCGATTCTCCGCGGAACGAATCAAGGTTTTTAAGCGCTCTAAAGAAAGTCTCCTGTGTAATCTCTTCGGCAAGTAAGGAGTCTTTACACATAGAGAAAATGTATCTATAGACCGAGGTGAAATATTCACGATATAGCTGGTCTAAATCCATCATATCCTCCTTTAGTATTTGCGTTTCTATATATATGACTCTGCTTAATCTAAAACGTTACAAGATACTCTCTTATATTTTAAATATATTCAAATAAAAAAAGAAAGTCCATGAGTATAACACCGACTTTCTTAGAATATGTGAAAAATATTTAATTAGCTTAGCTTTTATCCTTTAAGCTCTTCAAGTAGCTGCATGACTGTCTTGTTTAGTGCAGGATGGCGGAGATGAGGTGCAATCTGAGCTAATGGAGCTAGTACAAAATCTCTCTTATGCATCTCGATATGAGGAATAGTAAGATTATCTTCCTCAATTATACAGTCATCATACATGATAATATCGAGATCCAGAGTCCTTGGTCCCCAGTGCACCTTCCTCTCGCGATGTGCCTCAAGTTCAATTTGCTGTAGCTCGCTAAGGAGCTCTTTAGGAGATAGTAGCGTATCAACTTGCAGTGCTCCATTTAAGAAATCATCCTGCTCAACATCACCATAAGGCTCTGTTTTAATATATTCAGATACTTTATTAACTCTGCACCCTTCAATTTCTCCTATACTCTTAACTCCGAAGTCAAGGTATGCCTTTTTGTCACCCATATTTGATCCGATAGCGATGTAAGTATTGTGCCAGAAGCGCTCAATCTTAACTGAAGCCTCTCTAAGAGGAAGTCCAATCGGAGCCCATGGCTTCTTAATCTCAACAGAGACACCCTTCACCATATCATATCGGAGCAGCATTGCCTCCGCTAACTCTTCAGCAGCAGCTTCAAGAAGCTTCACGGTATGAGTTTTAGTGTATTCGGTGACAAATGATGCTACATCACCATAGTTAATCGAATCCTCTAGCTCATCTGTCCTGCCTGCCAGTCTAGTATCCGTATACAACTTTATCGTAAATACGAACTTCTGCCCTAAGGTATTCTCTTCAGGGAAAACCCCATGATTTGCAAAGACTTCAAGGTCAGTTATTTTAATCTCATCGTACATATTCCGTCTCCTCGTGTACGTTCAAGCTTTGAAAATTATCGGTCAGCAAGTAGTATTTGTAAACCTATCCTAGATACGCTCCCTCAGAATTGCCTGCATAGTCTTCATCGCACGATAGTTCTCTTTTACATCATGAACTCTAAATATAGACGCACCCTTAGCCACACCGTAAACAGTAGTTGCAACTGTTGCCTCAACTCTCTCTTCAACAGGAAGGTCAAGAATCAGCCCGAGAGTAGACTTTCTAGAAGTTCCGAGCAAAATCGGTAGCTCTAACTCCTTCATCTTGTCTAGGTGATGCATAGCTATAAGATTGTGTTCGGGTTTCTTACCAAAACCAAATCCAGGATCCATTACAATCTTGTCCATACTTACGCCGTGAGCCTTAGCGATATCGATACAACCACGCATATCATCTAGCCACTCTTTAACAAAATCAGTGTATTCGGTATTATTTCTATTGTGCATGAGGCAAACTGGGACATCATACTTTGCTACTGCCTCAGCAACCTTCTCATCGTACTTAAATCCCCATATATCATTAACCATATCAGCTCCGCATTCAAGAGCAGCCAGAACAACTGAACCCTTGTAGCTATCAATTGATACTGGAACATCAAATCGCTCTTTGACTGCTTTTATTACAGGCATGATTCTCTCAATCTCTTCCTGCTCCGTAATCTGAATATGTCCAGGTCTAGTCGACTCACCGCCGATATCAATAATTGTAGCACCTTCATGAATCATCTCTTCAACGTGACGCAGCGCACTATCCATGTCGTTCCACTTACCTCCGTCAGAAAATGAATCGGGAGTGAAGTTAAGGATCCCCATTATGTAACAGTCGTTTTTTAAATCAAAGTTTTTATTTCCAATTTTCATTTTATTCCTTATCCTTTCCACATAACTATTGTGGACTTAGCAATAATGAACCACATTAGTACTTGATGTTCAGATTCTTCTTATCATCTGGCCACTTACAGGTATCACGTGCATCACAGCTCAAGCATAGACGCGACTCCTTATCCGCACGTTTAATTACGTATGATAGTCTCTCTATTAATCCGCTAGTCTCTTCGGGTTCATAATGACCTCGATGATCACGAATTGCAGTAATTATCGCTTCTCGCTCCTTTTCGCAGTATGATGACCTCTTCAAGATTTCCTTTGCAATCCTAGCGCCTGCTTCATCATGAGGAATGCCATCAGTATACTCCTTACTTCGTCCAATATCGTGAAGTAGTGCTGCAGCGTATATGACATCCTTCTGTATACATAAAGCCTCTTCAACCGAAAGAATATACGCTATGCGAGCTACATCCATCATATGGATAAAGTCATGTTTACAGTAAATCCTATTAGCTTCAGCACATTCAATTTCTTTCATACACCTTAGCCAATATTCATCACGGTAGATAGACTCAAGCCTCTTCATAGACTCATTGTTATTAGAAGTAATGTCACTACAAGTATTAATATTTATTACAGAATAAGCCATTTAATCTACTACCTATGCTCTAACATTCTAAAGAATGTATTTTGTAGGCATTCATCGTTCTCGAAGCTTCCGCGCGCCATAACCGTAACTGTCTTGGTTCCAGGTTTCTTGATACCACGCATAGTCATGCACATATGTTCAGCTTCAATCATAACCATAACGCCCTTTGGATTTAGCTCCTCCATGAATGCATCAGCAATCTGCGAAGTCATTCTCTCCTGAAGCTGCAGTCTCTTAGCAAATACCTCAACCGTTCTAGCCATCTTGCTAAGTCCAATTACCTCGCCATCAGGTATGTATGCGATAGCAACGCGTCCATAAAACGGGAGCATGTGATGCTCGCATAGTGAGTAAAACTCTATGTCCTTTTCAAGAACTATGTCATTGTTCTCAACATCAAAGCGTTTCACTAAGTGTGTGCTAGCAGAATCAGTGTATCCACCTGCTAACTCTTCATACATTTTTGCAACACGTTCAGGTGTTTCGAGCAACCCCTCTCTCTCTACATCCTCTCCGATTCCCTCGAGTATGAGTTTTACCCCTTCCATGATTTTTTCTCTATCCATTGTTCGTCCCCCTTTTTTCTACAATCCTTTTTACATCACCAAGAAATGATAACGAGCCACATACGAGGATAACATCATCCTTACTAGCATATTCATACGCTTTCTCCATACCCTGGCAAATGCTGTCTGCCGCCTCGGCATTCTCCGAATAAGCGAGTACTTTTTCTCTAAGTTCATGCGATGGCATAGCTCTGTCGTTATTTGGTGTCTCAACTGTTATAACCTGCTTTGATAAAGGGACTAAATGTGCGAGCAGTTTATCGTACTCTTTGTCTTTAAATACCCCGATTACCAATATAACCTTTTTATCTCCAAAATACTGACGGATCGATGACTCAAGTGCAATTGCCGCTCCCTCGTTATGAGCGCCATCTATAATTACAGTTGGCTCCTTAGAAAGTTCCGTAAATCTACCTACCCACCTTGCAGCTTTTAGACCATCATACACCGCTTTATCTGAAATGAAGTATCCTTTGTCTCTTAGCGCCTCTACTGCCAATAAAGCTAGTGATGCATTGCTGAATTGGTGCGTTCCTGCAAGCGATATGGTCACGTTATCCCACGTGCGATAATTAAAGCGTTGTTCTCCAATTCCATATGAAATCGGTTCAATAGCAGCTTCATCAACCACTCTGAGTTCAGATCCAAGTTCAGCGCACTTAGCAGCTAGCACATCTTCAGCATCATCATGCTGCTTAGCACTTACCGCTATGGTATCAGGCTTTATTATGCCAGCTTTCTCACCGGCGATTTCCCTAATAGTCTCTCCAAGAAATGCCATGTGGTCCTTGGAAATTGGCGTTATCACTTCAACCAGGGTTGTACCTACGACATTCGTCGCATCCTCTCTGCCACCTAGTCCAGTCTCTAATACTACGAAGTCGCACCTTCTGCTCTTGAAATATAACATAGCAAGAGCCGTTTCAGCTTCGAATAGTGTCGGTGAATTAAGTCCATCCGCCTCCATGCTGCTAATCACTTCGGCTATCTCTGTCGTATGACGTGCAAGTTCATCGTCTGCTATATGAACACCATTTACCTGAAACTGTTCTCCGTATTCAAAAAGCCACGGAGAAAAGTAGCACCCCGTGGTATATCCTGCTTGAATTAAGATACTGGATAGATACGAGAGAATCGACCCTTTGCCATTGGTGCCAGCGACATGAATAAACTTTAGCTCATCTTGTGGATCACCCAGTCTGTGGAGTAGCTCGCGCATACTGTCCAGGCCAAGTACACTTCCGTATCTAGATAGTTCATCCAGATATACTCTTGACTCCTTGTAATTCATTTATTGCTCCTAACTTGTTTTAACTCCATATATTTTAATGCAGTTAGTGAATTCTATCAAGTGATATTCGAAACACAAAAAACCTCCCTGTTCAAAACAGAGAGGTTCTGCATCAGCATTAAGCTGTCAAAATTATTTTACTATCTTGTAGTAGGTTCGTGATGTCATCTTAAATATCACAAAATATATCACGAAGAATACACCGATTACCAAGCCGAAGTATGTTCCATACTGCGAGAATTGATTTACCCCGAACATCTTTAATAGTTGATAAACAATCTTAGATGCCACTATGCAGTGTGCGATTGCTACCACAAATGGTGCATAAAACATCCATACAATCTGAGAAGCCCCTGTTCTTTTAATTAGATTATCACTAAGTCCTATCTTCTTCATAATCTGATACTTTTCTCTGTCTTCATAACCTTCGCTTATTTGCTTATAGTAGATTACGAGGATGGTTCCAGTTAGGAAGATTATGCCGATAAGTACTCCGAGAAATAGGAATCCGCCGTTTAGTTCATATAATCCTTTTAGTGCCTCTGCTCTACTCTCGAGTGTATATCCATTATCATTCTTTAGCTTGCTTAGGCTGTTATCATAAGAATTCTTATCTATCCCAGACACATTCCATTCTATGCTGCACTTTATCGAAGAATTTTCCATATTTTTATTTTGGATATTATACGTCTTCAGTACAGAAGCTATATACTGCATAGTAGATAGATCTTTTACAACAAGTGCATAACTATCTACATTTGCACTAGAGAGGATTTTATTATCAATTTCTCTCACTTTAAAGGTGCGGTCACCGATTTTGAGGCTACTCATATTGAGAGCACCTTTTCTATTCGAAGTCATTAGCACTTCATCATCTTTAATAGAAATATTTTTATTGAGCTTTTTATTATAACTATCAAGATCATACGTGAACATGAAATACGGTGATGTTTTCGCATCTCTCGTATATGTCTCAAATGAATTCCCGTTTTTTGCTACAGCAGGATTCATGCTGAGTTCTATAAAAGAGTCCTTTATCTTCGCTTTGCCTGTAACAGTCTGACCCACTCTATTTTCAAGATTTTTCTGAATATCTTTGAAGTTATTCTCATCTACAGCTGTATCACTTGTTAGAATGTAATCTCTTGAAAATGCGATAAAGCTATCTCCATTTTTCTGAATATTAGAATAGATGGTTGCTGTAGCTGATAGTGTGATGATAATACCAACACTCATAACGGCTATACTTGCAAGGGATACTGCATTGCTCTTCATCCTATAAATCAGCCCACTGACACCGAGAAACTTCTCTGGCTTAAAGTAGCTTTTTCTTCTTCTCTGCATCTTCAATATAATAATTGAAAATGAGATGAATAGTAGATATGTAGCCGCTATAACCAGTAGTGATGCTATGAAGAAATTAACCAGTGAGGAAAGCGTCCCTTCTGTTGTTAGGGCAATTCCATATCCGCCGCATAGAGCTACTAATCCTATAATTGTTAAAACAAATCTTGATTTCGGTTCACCCTCGCCACTATGTTGTTTTCCTAGTAACTGCACGGGTGTCGTCATATATATTCTATAACTGCTTCTTGCGATAGTTATGAAATATAGTCCTAGCATAGTAATAGAGCATACAATCATCGCAGTTATACTGAATGGATAATCCATGATTCTGCCCGTTACATCATGCATTAATCTATTGAGTCCCAAAAATGAAATCTGTCCAAAAATGTAACCTCCCACCATTCCGAGTATCGCTATGATTGAGAATAATACGAAGAACTCAATGCTTATGATTTTACGAATGTGTTTCTTCTCAAGACCAAGAATTGCATATAGAGCAAACTCTTTATTGCGCTTTTTTAGTAAAAAATTAGTCGTGTACATTACGAATATAATCGTAAAAATTCCTACTACTACAGCTCCCATAGTGATAAGTTCGGGAAGAGTTTTATGTCTCGTCTGAACATACTTATTGTTGATAAGTGAGATCATGATGTTGAAAAGCATAAGCATAATTCCAGATGATAATACAAATGGTATCTCCAAAATTCTGTTTGCCTTTAAATTTTGAAAAGCAAACTTTCTTGCCATCGAAAACGTCATTAGTTATCACCTCGATTCAGCATGAATTGAGCCTGATTTATACGCTCCATGAACGCCTCTTGTCTTTCGTTCTCACCTCGATAGATTTCGTGATAAACGATACCGTCCTTTATAAAAAGTACCCTTTTTGCATAAGATGATGCCCTCAGCGAATGAGTAACCATGATGATGGTCTGTCCAGCTTCATTTATCTTGCAAAACATCTTCAGGAGGCTTTCCGACGACTGCGAGTCTAGTGCGCCAGTAGGCTCATCAGCAAGAAGAAGTGCGGGGTTTGTTATTACTCCCCTAGCGACTGCGATTCTTTGCTTCTGACCTCCTGAGATTTCATAAGGGTATTTTTCAAGAAGTTCACCGATTCCAAGAGCGGATTTGAGTTTACTGAGCCTGTCCTTCATAACAGCCTCTTTTTCATTAGATAGAACAAGCGGAAGGAATATGTTATCCCTATTATTGAACTGATCTAATAAGTTAAAATCTTGGAATACGAAGCCCAATTCTCTTCTACGGAAATCAGATATCTCGCTGTCCTTAAGGAGACTTGT
Source organism: Mogibacterium diversum (assembly GCF_938028775.1). Classification (GTDB taxonomy): domain Bacteria; phylum Bacillota; class Clostridia; order Peptostreptococcales; family Anaerovoracaceae; genus Mogibacterium; species Mogibacterium diversum_A. The sequence continues at coordinate 38,726 of NZ_CALIZG010000007.1, read as the reverse complement.
ATCTTGTCCATTTAAAATTACTGATCCTGAGGTTGCTCTATCGAGAGTGGCAATTATATTAAGAAGCGTAGTTTTTCCTGCTCCCGACTCACCCATTATGGAAATGAATTCGCCACTATCAACCGAGAAATTCACGCCCTTTAGGGCATCTGTTGTCACTTTTCTAGTTTTATACGTTTTCTTTACGTCTTTTAATTCTAAGATTGCCATACCTTTAGTCACTCCTTTTTCTTTATGCTCTAATTTTACATATCGTAATCAATCGCTGCATTTATCTAATATGACAATCGATAAGAACAACCTTACAATTCTGAAAGATTAGTTTGAAGGAAATCTAATCGAGAACACACTCCCGACATTCAAGGTCGACTGAGCATTTACTTTGACGTTAATTACATTCGCAATAGTTTTGACTAGATATAAACCGAGACCGCTGGATTTTTCATTAATTCTTCCGTTAAATCCAGAATAGCCTCTGTCAAATATTTTACCTAAATCCTCCGAACGTATTCCAATTCCAGTATCACGGATTTTAAGTGTATTTGAATCCTCTTCAAAAGTTATCTGTATAGTTCCTGATTCGGTGTATTTAATCGCATTTGCTAAAATCTGTTCTATCAATATCGATAGCCACTTGGTGTCTGAAATAACATTAGCTGAAATATGATTGTAATCTAAGGATATGTGTTTCTCAATGAACAGTATCGAATACTTCTTAAGTAGACTTCTAATTAGAGAATCTAGGCTAATAGATGTAATATCCATATCTGCATCCCTATCCATCAATTTCAGATAGTTTATGGCCATGTTAGTATATTCTTCGATATAAAACATCTGTTCTTTAAGTTTATTCTTATCTTCAAACTCGCTCTTTTGTAATATTAAATTTGAAACAGTTATGGGTGTCTTAATCTGATGAACCCATAATAAGAAATATTCTTCAAGTTCTCGCCTATCAATTGTGGCTTGATTTAACAGCTTTCTGTTTTCTATTTCAAGCTCCTTCGATGTTATCTTGTAATTTTCTTGTCTTGTATAGTTTATCCATTCGATAAAAAGGAATATCGCACTAATAAAAGCAACACCTTTTACTCCAAGCCAAAAGTATTCACGTTTGAAATTTGCAAATTCAAAGACTATTCCGAAAACACCTGTTGTGTAGATTAACGTTGAAATTATCTTATATTCATTTTTTAAAAAATCGCTTACTTTACTCATATTCTCTCTACCTTAAGAAATACCCAATGCCCTTTTTTGTTTGAATTAAATCTTCAAAGCCAATTCCGTTTAACTTTTTTCTTAGCCTCGTCATATTTACAGCAAGTGTATTGTCATCTATAAAGTCATCACCTTGCCAGCAGTGATTAATTATGTCTTCTCTCTTGGCTATCTGTCCTTTCATATTAAACAAACTTTCAAGTATCAGCAGCTCTGTTCTAGTTAGTTCAACTGTGACGTCCTTACCTTCAAGCAGTGCGGCAGACAGATTTAAAGTCAATTCTCCATATGTTATCTTTTCGGAATCCACCGTGTAATCATAAGCTCTTCTAAGTACAGCCTGTATCTTAGCCCTGGTAACTGCAATATCAATAGGCTTTGTAATATAATCATCCGCTCCAAACTGAATCGCTTGAATCATATCCATCGATTCTGAATGAGATGAAATGAAAATTATAGGAACATTAGATTCTTGTCTTATCCTTTGCGTCCAATAAAACCCGTTATACTGAGGAAGTGTAATATCCATTAGAACTAAATCTGGCTCAAACTCTTTAAAATCATCATATACATCATTAAAGTTATCAATCCCACGAGTCTCGTATCCCCACTGGGAAAGTTCTTCGCTTATGATTGAACTGATGTTTTTATCATCCTCCACAATTAATATTCTAAACATGCTTTATACTCCTATTATCATGAGATATCTATTCTTGAGATGTATTTGCACTATATTCATGCTTTCATAATAAAAAATAGCCCTGTAGTCGTATAATTTCAAGGGCTATATCATTAAGTTCTTTTTTAAATTCTTACTTATTTAAGCGCATTAACAGGGCACACCTTAACGCACTCCATACAGAGTATGCACTCTGTACCATTCGCCCTTTTCCTGGAATTGTCCGTCATCTCGACATCCATCGGGCAAACCTTCTTGCATTTGCCACATGATATGCACTTATCAGTATCACACTTGATTCGGACTAGTGAGTAGTAGCTCATCGGTTTCATGAACACAGTTATCGGACAGACGTACTTACAAAATGCTCGGTTATCCTTAAATGCAAATGCCATACCTATTCCAACTGCGTAATATAACGCATTTCCGATTATAAACGTAAAGAACATTATTCGTTCGATGTTACCTACTTTAGCTAGAAATAACGCCGCTACAAAGAAAAACGCTGCTACAAAGGTAAAGTATCTAATCCATCCTACCCTTTTCCTTCGTGGTCTAGACGGCACTTTATACGGCAAGAAGTCTAACACCATTGCAGTCCAGCACGCATAACCACACCAGCCTCTACCGAATATAAGGGGTCCGAAGATCTTCGCCACAGCATAGTGAATCGTAGCTGCCTCAAATACGCCGGTGAACAAGTAGTACCAGAAGCCTTCTATTTGCATGTTCTCGTTATTTATGAGTCCAAGATAGATGAGCATATATAGTCCGATAAGTAGCTGCACAATACGCCTTGCGTGTTTATACCTACATATAAATAACATCTGCCCTATGAATATAGAAATGCCGATATAGCTGAAATTGAGAAGATAAAACAAATTGTCTTTAGCGAGCCACAGCGTCACTGCTATCGTCTCAAATGTAACCAGCATCAGCACTGGTAGCCAGTATTTTTTCACCTCTTCCCCCTTTGTACCTTCATATAATTTAAAATGACGTTACTAATGTATGATAACACTAGTAACGTCAATCTCTCAACGAGTGCATAACCTTTTATTCAAAATGATTATTTATACAATTTACTACTTCTTACCGAACAGCTTTGATAGAAGTCCCTTCTTTTTCTCTGGCTTAGGAGCACCCTCTTCTGGTACCTCATGATCAGTCTTCTTGTATACGACATTCTCAGCTATTTCATCATCATTCATACCAGTCGCTTCTCTAACCTGTGCTAAAGCCACCTCACGGTATATAAGAGCTCCTCGAGGATCGCAGAATCGTATATCTGAATAGCAAGTCGATCTATTTAAGTCAAATGGTTGAACCTCCATTACTTCGGTTGCCTCTATAAGACCACTATCTGTATTTGCAGCATCTTGTAAAGCAAACTGAAATACCCCGAGGTTGTCCGGTCCAAACGATTCTGTAAGAATGCTGCGGACTCCATCATCACTTTCTATATCTCTTAGTAGTTCCTTTACATAATCAGGACCAATGAATATGCCTGCAGAGTAATTCTCCTCAATCAAGTCGTTACTAGGAGCAGGAAGCCATGAAGGGAGCACTTCAGACCAAGGGGTGCGGTATCTATCCATCTCGGGATATCTTTCTATTACAAACGAAAAAGCAGCACCGCGTACATACTGATAGTCACGGAAGAATCCACCGATTATAGGTAATCCGTATAGAAGTCCCTTTTCCGATGGCTCTCCTTCATCTATCGATGTGAAGTATTTCATGTGATCAACAAACTTTTCGTGAAAGAATTCCTCTCCTTGTGATTCTATTAAAGAATTTAGAACACTCTCATCTCCATCTCTAAGAGCCTTGAGCGGAGCAAAGTACCACTCCTCCATCTGCGTTCTGCTCATAGGATGATAGCTAATATCAAAACCCATATATATCCTCCTTAATAATATTACTTATATATTAAAACTGTACAGATATCTTCATACAAATAGGTGTTTTCACCGCATGCTTGTTCTCCGGATAGTCCGAGTAATTAACTACCGGATACTGATCCAAATACGACCTTAGAGCCTTACGAGTCACCTGCATATTTTCGATAACACCTGTCTCATCACCCCATTTGAAGTAACGCCTTAGAAGAACTCCATAGTATCTTTCTCCATCAAGATTCTCTTCTCCTTTTACTTCTAGATAGCTTGAAGAATCATATTCACTCGCTGGAAACTTAGATGCCAAATTATATATCATATCTATGTACAGTGTGTCTGTCAGCTGACCTCGCTTACCCGGCTTAGTACTGGTTGCAAGGTAGAAAGGCATATCCGGATAATCATTCAGTTTTACCTCTACTTCACCTTCATGCGAAACTTCATCTGATGGAACTTTTCTGAATGTGTAAGTTCCACTACCATACTTAGAGTCTAAATACGAAATAATTTTAGACTTGCTAATTTTATCTCGCATCGCTGGTTTTTTATACTTGGCAACAACTGGAACAACTCCCCGTGGCTCCTTAAAACAAGCCGTAACATATGCATCCTTAACGACAGGACCATAGTTTTCATTCATGTATTCGCACATTGCCTGCAGCTTAGAGCACAGCACTTCAACATCCTGATCATTTTTTACATTGCATTTATACTTAATTATCGAATCTGAAAATTCTATATTTTCTATCTCTTTTCTGCTGAAAAACTTAGGCAGGACAATTTTACCTAATACTTTCATTCTATTATCATCATCCGTGTATGCAGGGACTGGAATTACACCTCCATGACCAATTTTCTGTTTAATAGTGTACTTGATATCAGGATAATCAGTAGGTGAAATTTCCCAAGTCTTCTTGTCAAGCTGTTTGACTTTAACCTTACCTGCACCGTAACGCTCTTGGACCTGCTTTGTTACACTCTCGGTCGTTAATGGCTCCCCGTCAGGCAGAATACAGCCAGAGCACAATATCATAATTAATACGATTATCAATCCTAATGAATATATTTTTTTCATATAGCAATTGCCTCTTTCATATAACATTGTTAATACAACTTTAATCTAAGATAGAAGTTCTATAATCTTCTCGCGTGTTTGAGAACTTAATTTATTGTTAGTTCTTAGATGAATGGCCGCATCGATATCCTTTTGATCATGCAATATATATGCACTCTGTACGGGGCTATTACCCTCTACTAGAAATGCATACCCTTCTACCCATATATTTATACCATTTGCCTTTAGGTAATTAGCCAGTAAGTAAACTTGCCGTCTTACTTGGTTTATAGGATTCTTAACAACACTCGTATACTCATTACCAGAAGCTGTAGTCTTCGTCTTGCTCCACTCATAGTCATTAAGCCCACCTGTGATTATCCCGACGTAATTCTTAACCTCGATTATGTAAATGCCTCGTTTATTTAGAATCACATTGTCTATCTCAGTCTTTTTTCCTTCAAAGGAAATACTTACGTTACAGAGCAGAGTGTCGTCATTACGCAGAGTTTCTCGTATCAGCTTACTAGTGAACTTCTCGCCTCTTATGCCGGCTCTTTTCTGGCCGGATTGTGCAAGATCTCCCTTGAGCCAAATAATTATTATCAGTATTATTACAATTATTGCAAGTAATATGATTTCAAAAATATAATTCATGATAGGTTTATCTCTATGTGTTACATTATACAGAACCTCTTCCATTATAAATTATAATTATAAGAGTCCCAACAGTTCTTTTCGCTTAATATATAAAAAAGCATCTAAGAACAAAACGAAGAGCTATATTATCCATCTCCTCGCAGTTTTGTTATCTTTCATATTTAGTTTAATTTAGTCATAGTTGCAACTGCACACGGAATCCTTCCATCTGCCAGCTCTACTTTTACATCTTCATATCCAGCTGTTTTAAAAAAAGCAATATAGCTAATGACATTAAAATATTGTTTAAAATCAGCCCCTGCTTTTCCGACCGAATCAGTCAGTGTGCTCTTTTTATCATGTTTATCACGATTCATATACGTTGGAATTATTAAAAGTCCTCCAGGTTTGCAGACACGATTTAACTCGGCAAGTGCCTTTAGTGGTTCATCTAGAAGATGTATCACATTACCAGCAATAACCTTATCAAAGCTATCATCCGGATATTTAAGCGACATGATATTCGCATATTCAAAAGTGATATTAGTATAAGATGAACAATTCTTCTCAGCGCGCTTAATCATCTTCGGTGCAAAATCAGTTGCTACAAGTGTACTACACCTTTCAGCTATAACAGCACTAAGCATACCGGTTCCTGCCGCACACTCGAGTACATTGTCACGTGAATCTATGTATTTGCCAACTATCCCCTTTAGCTCGTTATGCGTCCTTCTGTTTATAACTTTAACGAATATGTCATATACGCCTGCTATATTATTCCAGAACATTTTTTAACTCCTTTATCACTTCTGAGTGTAAATCAATCTTTCTCAGCTTAGTTAAGCTTCATTTTTAATCATAGCATAATTAAATTATGACAATCTGCCATTATCCATCTCATATACTCTATCGGCAAGCGAAAGTGTCGATTTTCTGTGTGATACGAGTACCATTGTCTTTCCTATCTTCTCATTTTCAAGAGATTTCAAGATAATTCCCTCATTCAGAACATCTAGATTACTGGTCGGTTCGTCAAGAAGCACGAGATCTGAGTCATGAAGAAATGCTCTTGCAAGCCCCACTCGCTGCTTCTCACCATCAGACAGAGTGCTACCGAGTTCTCCTACATTTGTATCATAACCGTGAGGGAGTCTAATTATAAAATCGTGAATACTAGCCTTCTTGGCTGCTTCCTCAACTTTAGCGAGCCCTGCGTCTGGATTAGCAATCCTAATATTATTTGCTATGGTATCACGAAACAGTATCGTATCCTGTGTTACATATGACGACATTGAGCGAAGGTCATCTGTGTTGATTTCCTTGATATCCTTTTCAGATATCAGCATCCGGCCCTCTTTCACATCCCAAAATCTCATTATGAGCTTTAAGAGCGTTGACTTTCCAGAACCGCTAGCACCGTGTATTCCGAGCACCTTACCCTTTTCAATATCTACCGTTACATTTTTTAATATAATCTCGTCTTCATATGAGAAAGTTATATCGTCAGCCTTAGCCCCTTCAAAGTCAGTATGCTCCTTGCCACTTACTTCCTCGACCGTAGGTGCTTCCTCGAGTAGCGCCAGGACTCTCTCCCCGCAGGCAAGTGTCTGATTTAAGCTATTAGAAAGCGATGCAAGTGCAACGACGGGTCCGAAAGAGCTCATCATAGCAAGTGTTGAAATTAGCACCTCAGAAAAGGTAGCAGCGCTTTCCATATAAAGGTAAATCATTGTAAATAACATACCCCAAGAGAATAGCTGGATGACAATATTAGTTACTGCCCTCTGAGAGCCTTCGAATTTGCTCAGATTCTCCTGATGCTCGGCAAGCGATTGTGACTTTTCATTCATCTTACTGAGCTGCTGATCACCTTGACCATACTGCAGAATCTCATCCACACCGTACATGCTATCTAGTACGAAGCCATTTAGTTCACCGACGCCGTTACGAAACTTCATTCCAGCACTAGCACTTCTCTTACCGTTCCATATCGGTAGTACAACTCCAACTACAGTGTATCCCATACATGCTATGACCCCAGCCACCATGCTTTGAGCTCCTATGAATACCACCATAATTAGCGAAGTTAAAAATGCAATTACAATCGGAGATATGGTATGTGCGAAGAACACCTCAAGAAGTTCGATATCACCCGTGATAATAGAGATTAGGTCGCCCTTGTTCTTTCCTTCAAGCTTCGCCGGACAGAGCTTTCTAAGGCATTCAAAAACCTTATGACGTATAATCGCAAGAATTCTAAAAGCTATATAGTGATTACAATACTGCTCGCCATAGTGAAGAATACCTCGCGCTAATGCAAGCCCAATAAGTAGCACAAATATCTGATTCCAAGAAATCACTTCATCTAGTGCAGTGCTGCCGAACATGACGTCTCCACCAAATACGGATAGACCCTTTATAACTCCAATGCCACCTACAATAGTTAGGAATATAGCACAGAGGAATCCGGCTACACCAAGGATGATGCCTGTTATCATTACGCCTGTAAGAGGCTTTACTAGTACGATTAGTCTCCGCATTATCGCTATATCAGAACTACGCTTATCTTTATCCATATTTAAGCCTCCTCTCTTCCTCTTGAATAGTTTTCAAGCTCTGATTGTTCAGAGAAAAGATTTGCATATGTTCCCTTGATACCCATGAGTTCATGATGCGTTCCTTTTTCGATGATCTTGCCATTTTTAAGCATATATATTGCATCGCTATCTGTGACATTTGCCAGTCTATGGGATATTAATATTACGGTCTTTTTTTTAGCAATCCGCTTAACAGCTGTCATTATAGCTTCCTCACTATCGGCATCGATGTTAGATGTTGCTTCATCAAATATGTATACTGGTGTGTCGTGAAGGAGAGCTCTAGCTAGGGCAAGTCTCTGCTTCTGACCACCTGAGAAGTTAGAAGCATTGGATTCCACCCTAGTATCTAAACCGCTCTGTGACTCAAGAAAATTCTTTAGATTTACATTATCCAAAGCATCTAACAGTTCAGCGTCAGTTGCCGTAGGATTTCCCATAAGCAGGTTCTCACGCACTGTACCCTTAAAAATCCAGCTGTTATGTCCGATCATGGTAAAATTCTCCATAAGCGATTTGCTAGATATTTTTCTATGCTCAGTACCATTAACTTTTATACTGCCACTATAATTATGATTCTTTCCGAGCAAAATACCTGCAATTGTAGATTTTCCTGATCCTGAAACTCCAACGATGGATACAAGAGAGCCTGAATCTATATTCATACTTATATCATGTAAAACCTCTCTGCTCTCATCATAAGAAAATGAGACATTATCGAGCGATATATCTATTTTGTTCCCAGCAATTTCCTCTTCTCCACGTTTCTGCTCTGGCAGATCAAGAAATGCAAATATTCTATCGCTTGCTTTCATACCGTTCATTCCGATATGGAAGAAGCTACCAAGGAGGCGCATGGGAAGAAAAAACTCTGCAGCAAGGAATATGCACATTAACACTCCCGAAACATTAATGTTACGATTAGAAAATTCAATTAGCGCACTGATTATTCCTGCAGCAGCCCCACCATAAGCGATTATATCCATAATCGAGGTGCTGTTGAGCTGCATCATAAGAACCTTCATCGTTATCTTGCGGAACTGCTCTGATTCACTATCTATCTGCTCTACTGCCCTCTGGTCAGCTCTATAAATCTTTAGAGTTGTCATTCCCTGCAGCTTCTCGAGAAAGCTGTCTCCAAGGCCATAATATATATCGAAGTAATTCCCGAGAATCTTTTTAGCAATAAATATTACTAACATGATTACAATCGGAATAAGCGGAACTGCAGCGAGTAACACGACAGCTGTTTTAAAGCTTATCCTAGAAATGACAAAAAACAGTGTAGCTGGTGCCAGAAGTGCATAAAAAAACTGGCTTAGATACCTGCCAAAATAAGTCTCAAGCTGTTCTACACCCTCCCCAGTCATCTGTACAATTTCAGATGTTCTAATCTGCTCACGATACGACGGACCTAGCCAAAGGACTTTTCTATATATCTGATCTCTTAATGCACGTTTAACATCTACACTTGCCAGATAGCAAGCACGAGAGTATAGGCGGTCACAAATATACCTAACGATAAGTCCAGCCGTTACAATTCCAATAGTCGTAAGAATATCGGAGCTTGTAATGCTCTTTTGCCACGCTCCATCGATTAACTGAGTTACCTGCCATACTATCGCAATCTGAGCGAACAGTGAAAGCCACTGCAATGCAATCTGATAGATTATGTACTTTCCAGAGCCCTTCAATAGCTTAATAAGCCTCATCTTAATCACACCTAGTTCTCCTCTTTTCCTTCGCGCCTGTTATAACATGTTTTAGACACAGAAGCGGATGATATATGATAATTCGCGGTCCACTATAGCGCATGACCTTCTGAATCTTCTCTTTCATCTCTGGTGAGTAGCAGTGTACCTTACAGTTACTGCAAAATGTTTTGCTCTTCATAAAACGGCATTTCTCGCTACGTTCACGTGCATACTCGATCAACTCTTGACATTCACCGCAAAGTTCTTTTCCATTCCGATTAGTATGATTTTTATGACAATAAAGCTTGATCATCTGTGAAACTAGCATTATCTCTTTTTGGCGTTTACGCTTGATTCTACTTGATTCCATGTTTCCTCAAACCTCTCATTATCATATAAAGCCATTATAATAAATTGTAATCGCAAATTTATTATGTCTATATTATCATATTAGATGTATCTAACAAATATTAGCGGCCAGTATACCTTAAAAAATTGCGAATTAATCCCACGCTTATTCAGCTCCTGAGTTAAACACTCTTCATCCTTACCATTTTGTTATTCTTGGAATATATAATGCGATAATGCGCCATCGTTTTTTCTATTATCAATTTAAGGTTTATGATATCATATAAATCAAATGATTGGAGGCAAATGAATTGGATACAAAAAAATCACCTTTAAAAAGACTACTATTTTTATTTCTACCATTTATATTTTTATTTGTATATGACATATTGGCATCTTTAGTGGCTGTCGTTATTGAGAGAGCTCTTACCTTTTTTCCAGTAAGCGACAAATTCTTAAATTCAAGTGCAAGCTTTATGGATGCATCAATAGCTTTCGTATTATCTATTACATGCTATATATTCTATCGCATAGTTTTTACCAAAAGAGAGCCCGAAGTTCGTATATCTAAACCAACTGGAATAATATATGCCATAATCCTTGGCTTCGGTGCGGGTGGAATATCGAGCCTTTGGTTAAACGGCGTGTACATTCTTGCTGATTATTCACCTTTTCTCGCAAAGCAAGTCAAAGGATTTGATTCGCTATATAGCGATATGGAGAAAGGTCCATATATATGGCTATTCCTAGCGATTGTTGTAGTTGGACCAATAATCGAGGAAATACTTTTCCGCGGAATCATCTTTAGCAGCTTTGAGAATGCAACGAGAAACCCGTGGTTCCCTGTAACCGTAACCGGTATTATGTTCGGTATATGGCACGGAAGCTTCATACAGGGTGTGTATACGGCCATCTTTGGCATAATCCTAGCTTACTTCATGAAAAAGTGCAGATCGCTGGTGTTTGTTGCATTTGCACACGGCATTAACAATCTGAGCGGAACATTGCCACCTTCACTCGATACTGACTTTACTAACACACTTCTAAATATTACATCGTACGTATGCATTCTTCCAACACTTGCTATCTTATATCATCTACACCGGAAGAGTAAGAAAATCAATAATTAGTACGATACATATAGAGATTTATTATTATTTACACCTGGTGTAAAGCAATTTTACAATCACTTATTTATAAGAAAAAAGCGTTTGCCTAAGTTCATGGCAAACGCTTTTATTGGTTGGTTCTGCTTTAGCAGTGGATTTTCTAGAAATCCACTCTTTTGTCAATTGGTTATAATATTTGTCAAACTAAGGCCTTACATATACTTTCTTTTTACTCCATATACGAAGCCGAGTGATGCAAGTGCACCAATTCCTAGAATCATGAAGAATACCACATGATTTGCATCACCAGTCTTAGGTGTGCGCTTAACCTTCTTAGGAGGATTCTTAGGGTTTGGCTTTGGCTTTTCAGCATTGGTAATAACAGTCTTGCCATCCTGGTCAATCTCACCATAGGTTACTTTATAAGTACTACCATTAATGGTAATTTCACCATTTGACTCTCCAACTTCAAGAACCTTATATTCGTTATTATTCGCTGCACCGGCATCCTTTACGAGGAGATTCTCAAATCTTGTTGTCCAGTTATTAGCGGCATTTAATGTAACGATTGTCCCCAGCGGAGCTCCATTTTTGTATAGCTGAACCTTAACTTCGCTAGCTTTCTTACCTACCCAATCCTTTTTAACCTCTATGGTCATCTCCTCTGGCGCAACATTATTGGAGATTGTCTGTTTTGAGTCACCAGTAGCCTCTGTAACTATTTCATATGCAACCTTTATCGTCTGTGTTCCAAAATTTGCTTTCGATTCATTCTGAACCCAGTTTCCATTGCTGTCCATTTCACGAACAACATAGATGAAAGGATTATTAGTATCCTGAGCATCATTCACCATGTTGAACTTTATTAAGTCAACGAAGCTATGTTTCCAGTTATTTGCACCATTAAGAACAACTTGATCAATCTGCTGATAATCAGTAGACCCGCTTTCCATTAGCTGTTTAATCTTTGCTTCGGATAGCTGGCTAGCAGTCCAGCCAGTTGTATCTATAGGATTACCATTTGCATCCTTCAGCACCACGCCGTCAATGACACTCTTAGTAACTCTGAACAAACCAACTGTTACAGATGTTACATGATTATTATTATCAGTTTCCCACTTCTTTGTGACTTCTAGCTTTATCTTGTCGTAGCTAATTGGCGATGTTCCAAAATCAACTTCACCATTCGATCCAATTCCGCCACCACGAGGTGCTTTATTTCCTGTAACTACAACCTTTGCGGATATTCTAGCTGCTGCCTTACCCTGATCTGACATAATGGACTTCAAACTGATGTTGTCAGTTATTCCATTTAGTGTACCTCTATCAACAGGAGGATTAACTGTATTAGGGTATCTATCACTTCCGTTAGATGCGCCTAGATATGAATTATCAATCTTTCCATCTTCATACCAATGAACAAGCCAATTATCTAGTCCATTATTAGACAGTATTAGAGTCTGTGTAGCTGGGTCATTCTTTGAAATGGATGCAACATCATCTCCAGCTGCAGTTGTATCATTGTTATTTGCACCAGTACCTGCTGTGTTATCAAAGAACGAAGCACCATTAGTAATTGCCGTCTTTGCACTCCCTGTTGGGCAAAGCCACATTCCGCCACCAAGCTTTGTAGCTGTATTTCCAGTTACCATAGTCTTACCCATCTGAAGCCTATATGGTACAGCGGCAACATATACTCCACCACCCTGCTTTCCAGCAGTATTGTTAGTGATATTGGCGCCATTTATAGTAACTTCCTGTGAAGCAACGTAGATACCACCACCTACGCCGTTCTCTGCATAAGGGTCATTATTTACCTTGCGACCAGTTAGAACCGCATGGTTACCAGTGATAGTACCGTTGTTTATCGTTACCTTAGTAGGGAAAAATCTTCTCCAAGTGCTCTCTGGGTATGAACCACGGTCGTTAGAAAGAAGATAGTCATTAATTCCTATTCCACCGCCAAATGGTGCCTTGTTTCCAGAAATAGTTCCACCTTCCATTGTAAGCTGACCCGCTCCATTAACAGCTATACCGCCACCAAGCGAGTTAGCAGTATTGTTAGAGATGGTACCCCCATTCATTGTCATCTTACCAGTCGAAAAGATATAAGCTGAATTTGACCAGTTAAGATCTCGCGTACTTGCTGTACTGAAGCTTCCAACTAGCACTCCGCCAAAATCAGCACTATTGCCAGTGATGGTACCCCCATTCATTACCATAGTTGAGCTTCCCTTGATTCCCTCAACAGTTACGGCAGCATTATTTCCAGAGCTTCCATCTGGTGTAAGAGTGTTATTAGAGATATCACCACCATTCATAGTGAATGAAGCACCCTCTGTAACCTTGACAACAGCAATAAACTGGTTGGACATCTTGTTATTGTGAATCGAGCCACCGTTCATAGTGAACGAAGCATTTGTCCCTCTCACTTTAACTATGCCAACAAATCCTGAATCAGTTTTTACATTCTTGATTTCTCCGCTATTCATCGTGAGTTTACCAGCATTATCGATGATGGCGGAGCTATAGTTTGTACCAAGCTGATTTCCATCTAGCTTAACATCCTGCCATGTCAAAGACCCACCTTCCGCAATCTTTACAGCTATTCCAGTGTTCTTCTTAGTGATTGTTACGGCACCCTTCAAAGTGATATCCTTACCTGCTGGCACATTAATCGGTGTGCTTAGATCCATATCTCTAGTAAGAACAATTTCAGTAGCCCCTGTAGCATTGTTAATTGCCTGCTGAATCTCTGCAGTACTGCTCGCATTTACAGTCGCTGCGTTAGCTTCTAAACCAAACAATATAAAAAATGAAATTAAGGTTACCAATGTCACCAAGATAGGTGTAAGAGATTTTCTAATACTCATTTCAAACCCTTTACTTTCATGAATAAAAAATAACCTATTCAAGTATGGCAAAATTACATACTTGTTCACACATTATACACGATATTACAAAGCATTTGTGCAATTATCGAGATTTTATCATATATTAATATCTTAATTTATAGATATAACAAAAATGGACCTGAGCACTGTGCTCAAGCCCATTTTTGTTTACCTGTTAATACCTTCTAAGGTCTAGAGAAGGTTAAAATTTGTGCAGCTAGTGCTTCTATTAACGGTCTCTTCTTCTCCTACGAATTAGCATCAGAATTGCTACTTCAAATGCTGCAAAGATAGCAAATCCTGCATATACATAAACCTCAAAGCCATCTCCTGTTTTAGGACCTAAAACTGATCTTAGCGGAGTCTTTCCTGCATGATTACGTGCACTATGTCCTCCTGACCTTCCTGAGTTTACACTAGATGTTGGTCTAGAATTCGCATCCTTAGGATTAGTTCCATTTGAAGCTTCAACAGCATCTGAATATCCATCGCCATCATCATCCGTATCTGTGATGTCAGGATCACCATCGCCATCTGTATCCCTTAGCACTGTGATTTCAACAGTCTTGGTAATCTTAGAACCATCTGGATTCGTAATGACTACTGGAATTTCAAACTTGCGCTTTTCTTCTGTACTACCCCAATCAGTTACGTTTGGCGTGCCACTGATAGTCTTAGTTGCTGGGTTGTAAGTTACGCCGTTTGGTAGCTTGCTATTGTCTACAGACACAGTTGCATTATTATTTCCAGGTGTAATTGTGATGTTGCTAATCGCAGTCTTATCATTTACAGATTGCGTACCATTCGTAATAGTAGTTGGTGTCACAGGAGTTACAACAGCAGCTGGTCTAGAGTTCGCATTCTTAGGGTCTGATCCCTTTGCTGTCTCAACCGTATCCGGTACACCATCGCCATCATCATCCGTATCTGTAATGTCTGGATCACCGTCACCATCTGTATCCCTTAGTACTGTGATTTCAACAGTCTTGGTAACCTTAGAACCATCTGGGTTCGTTACTACAACAGGAATTTCAAACTTACGCTTTTCTTCTGTGCTACCCCAATCAGTTACATTTGGCGTGCCACTGATAGTCTTAGTACCTGCATCGAATGTAACACCATTTGGTAACTTGCTTGTATCTACTGTTACTGTAGAACCTGTAGCTCCAGGTGTAATTGTGATGTTGCTAATCGCAGTCTTATCATTAACGCTCTGCGTTCCATTAGTGATTGTCGTAGGTGATACTGGAACTATCACTGCCGCAGGGACAGACCCTCTATTCTTAGGGTTAGATCCTCTCGCATTTTCCTCTACATCAGATACGCCATCTCCATCGTCATCTGGATCAGTGATATCTGGATCGCCATCACCGTCAGTGTCCCTTAATACTGTAATTTCAACAGTCTTAGTAACCTTTGAGCCATCTGGATTCGTTACTACAACAGGAGTTTCAAACTTGCGTTTTTCTTCTGTACTACCCCAATCAGTTACGTTTGGCGTGCCACTGATAGTCTTAGTTGCTGGGTTGTAAGTTACGCCGTTTGGTAGCTTGCTATTGTCTACAGACACAGTTGCATTATTATTTCCAGGTGTAATTGTGATGTTGCTAATCGCAGTCTTATCATTTACAGATTGCGTACCATTCGTAATAGTAGTTGGTGTCACAGGAGTTACAACAGCAGCTGGTCTAGAATTCGCATTCTTAGGGTCTGAACCCTTTGCCGTCTCTACTGTGTCTGGTATGCCATCTCCGTCATCGTCTGTATCTGTAATATCTGGGTCACCGTCACCATCTGTATCCCTTAGTACTGTAATCTCTACAGTTTTGGTGATTTTAGTTCCATCTGGATTCGTAACTACTACAGGAATCTCAAACTTACGCTTTTCCTCTGTACTACCCCAATCTGTTACATTTGGCGTACCACTAATGGTTTTAGTTCCTGGATCGTAAGTCACACCATTTGGTAGCTTACTATTATCTACTGTAACTACAGACGCTGCATTTCCAGGTGTTACTACAATATTTGTAATTGCTGTCTTATCATTAACCGTCTGTGTCCCATTTGTGATAGTAGTTGGAGCAACAGGTGTCACAACAGCAGCTGGAATAGATCTTGCGCTCTTAGGATCAGAACCTTGTGTCTTTTCTGCGAGATCGGTATATCCATCACCGTCATCATCCGGATCTGTTATATCTGGATCACCATCTCCATCTGTATCTCTTAGAACAGTTATTTCTACGATTCTAGTAATCGATGAACCATCTGAGTTTGTAACGACTATAGGAATTTCGTACTTGCGCTTTTCTTCATTGCTACCCCAGTTAGTAACATTAGGTGTTCCAGTTATTGAGAGAGTTCCTGGATTATATGTAACTCCCGGTGGAAGTTTTGTACTATCAACATGTTCAGTCGAGTCAATATCTATCGTTCCAATAGTTATATCATTAATAGCATGTCTATCAACAACAGTCTGTACTGGATTAATAATATTTAATGGATCTGCTGGAGTAATCGTACCTGCTGGTATAGAGTGACTGTTCTTCGGATCAGATCCTTTTGTCGTCTCCTCTGTATCAGAGTATCCATCTCCATCATCATCCGTATCAGTGATATCTGGATCGCCATCACCATCTGTATCTCTAAGTACGGTGATTTCTACTGTCTTTGTAATCTTAGAGCCGTCTGGATTCTTAACTACAACAGGGATTTCAAACTTACGCTTTTCTTCTGTACTACCCCAATTTGTTACATTTGGCGTGCCACTTATTGTCTTTGTACCTGCATCATAAGTTACTCCGCTTGGTAGCTTGCTGTTATCAACGGTAACAGTTGCACCAGAAGCTCCCGGTTTTACAACTATATTCGTAATTGCCGTTTTATCATTAACCGTCTGAATCGGATTAGTAACCGTAGTCTGAGCAATCGGTGTTATCATACCTGCCGGTACTGACTTTGAATTCTTTGGATCAGATCCCTTAGCTGTTTCTTCAGAATCTAGGTATCCATCTCCATCATCATCAAGATCAGTAATATCTGGTATACCATCCTTATCGGTATCCCTCTGAACTGTGATTTTGAATGTCTTTGTAGTAGTATTTCCTGCTGGGTCTTTAGCCTCTACCGTAACTGTAATTTCACGAGTTTCCTCATTACCATGCCAGTCAGTGACTTTAGGAGTACCGCTTATTTTTCCATTCGAATACTGAACTCCAGTCGGTAAATCTTTAACCGTAACAGTAGCAGTAGGGTCATCAGTTGTAACAGTAATCTCTGTTATCGGCTGCCCTTCGATAACTGTCTGGTCTCCAATGTTATCAATTACTGGCGCCTTGTTATCTTTCCATACAGCAAAGACTTCTTTGGCTTCAGTAATATTCTTTAGAATATCCGAATCCGCCTCAGTAGCACCAGCCGTTGCAGCCCATCCCATAAACTTGTAACCATCTCGGGTAGGCTCTTCTGGCTGAGTTGCTTTTCCGTTTACTGCTGATACTACCTTGTCTGCATTCGTACCGTCTGCCCATTTTCCGCCATTAGTATCAAATGTGACTTTTATAGCACCAACATTTACCTTAGTGCTCGAAACCATAGGATTCTTTCCATCCGGTGAGTAAGCTACAAGTATAACTTTATCACCGTCTGCAAAAGTTCCGGCTGGAACGTTTATACTAAATTTTCCATCTTTCAAATCAGAAAAAGGTATTGTAGTCTCTGCCTTCGCCGTCTCGTGAGTGTAATCTGTATCATCAGCGACGTATTTATAGGCTTTTACAATAACGTTACCCGCATCAGTGTTAGTAGCGGTTAGCTTCTTAGTTTCATCTGCAGGGTTATTATAAATTGTCTTTGGAACAGTTCCCTTGATTGTCTCTGCTCTATTTGCTTCGATGTTCGTCGTTGTAACATTTGGCTTAACTACCAGATACGAATTAGCCTTTGTCGGATCAGTCTTATCTGTTAGGTATTCCTGACCATCAGGAACTCCATCGCCGTCAGTATCAACGTTATACTTATCAGAACCTATTTCGTCTTCTACAAAGTCAAATAGACCGTCCTTATCAGTGTCAAGAACCTCTAGGAATGCGTTAGTATACGAGTGCTGAATTCTCTTATTAGGCTTCCCACCATCAGGCTTCCTGATTCCGTGAAATACAGGTGTTGAATCAACAAAATCAGCTGTGAGCCATGACTCAAAGTTAAGCTGCTGATTATTAGCAGTTATATAATCGTTTAGAGCCTTTGCGAAATCCTGATTTGTAACGTTTGACTTCAGCTTATATTCAATTGTATAAGACCTTCTCTGTCCAAGTGCTCCGTAGAAAACTTGTGAATCAAGTGTGCTCCTAACCTGTGTAACCTTACTCCAGTCTCCACCAACTATGCTGAGTGATGGAGTATCTTTTGTTGAAATTACACCATCCCCGTTTGGATCTACCGTTAGCTTTATAGGATTAGATGCTGTTATCGTACCTGTCGAAGTAGAAACTCCGAGCCTCACCTCGTTAGTATCAATATACTTGAGCAGTTCCTTCGGAATTACCTCATTTATATATAGGACCCATCCGCTATTTGCCTGCAGGAAGTTCTGGTCAGGCTTAAACGAAACGGTAGACTTTATAATCTTATTCTTGGCATCGTAGCTTACAAGCTTGCCGGTATTGCCACCTGAAAAATTACCATCCTTCGACTGTGTACCATCAGTTGTAAGAAGATTCAGTCCAGTTCCTAGGTAGTCATCATTACCAGCGCTGGAATTGCTTGGAAGCGCAGGAACATTAGGGTTGTTCTTAAGGATAAATCCATTATCATTTCCACCCTTATCCGCTTTACCATCAGCTCTTACCCAAGTGGTTGTAAAATC
Source organism: Mogibacterium diversum (assembly GCF_938028775.1). Lineage (GTDB taxonomy): Bacteria > Bacillota > Clostridia > Peptostreptococcales > Anaerovoracaceae > Mogibacterium > Mogibacterium diversum_A. The sequence goes on along the minus strand of NZ_CALIZG010000007.1, from coordinate 19,729 downwards.
AATTTTCTTTGAATCAAGCCCTAGACTCGTAAGTGTAGCACCATTCTTGAGCTTGATAATAACGTCTCTGTTAGTAACGACACCGATCAAACCAGATTGTAAGGTTTGATTATTGATAGGCACCTTCCAAAGTGCTCCATCTGCTTCTTTTTCAAACTGAACTCCGTTAACCTCAATTGACTGTATCTGCTTGTAGAAATCATCGTCAAAGAAGTTAATCAGGAATCTACCGTTATACGGTCCTTTATCGGTGCCGCCCCAGCTACCTGGTAACTTTGCCCATTTAGTAACTGTCAGGTGAATCCCCGAGGCATCCTCCTTGGTAAAATCAGTTCTAGCGTAGTCCAAAACTCCATCTGTCTCTCCAGCTAATGTGTAGTTGACTGAATTGTTCAGCGATCTCGGCTGACCACCTTCAGCCCTTACTGTAACTGGTGATATAAGCATGGTAAAACCAAGCATGCAAGATAGCGCTATAGACGATACTCTTCTCGCTGCTTCTCCCTGCTTCCCAGTCTTCGATGTTCGTCTTGTCTCTACATTGTTGTTGTCAAAAATGCCAAAACAATTCATCTTGTTCCTCCGAAAATTATCTCTAGTTAATATACTCTTGATATCTTACCATAGATATGCTATTAAATGTTGCTTTTTTTAGACAAAATAGGTATTATACTTTAAGCAATTCAATTGCGCCAGTTTAAAGCGAGACATATTTTGTCTAAATGCTTATTTTTTAGGGATTAATACCCCTATTGTCATTCCTATTATCTCCCCGATAGATATTCCCATAACCATTCCAAATCCAGATCTATCAAACATAATACCTGCTAACAAACCTGCGGAAATACCAATAATCATTCCGCTCGCCATATGGTCACCTTTATATTTTTTCGTCATAACCCTTCTAACAATGGTAAATATCATAATAGAGATACATAGCACCGTTAAAATTATAGTATATTTACCAATTACCAAATAATTACCATCACTCACAATGTTCGCCCCCTTCGCCGTTATTCATTCTCTTTATTAAAAGCTAAAATATTTCTTATTGCTAACGCATAAAAAACCACTACTGAAAGCACGCTCATATATGGATTCCGTGTTACACCACCTCCCCGTAGGTAGTGTATAAATTCAATTACCCCCGTAGATGCAAGAATTAGAGGTAATATTATAAATATAACCTTAAATATTTTTTTCATTTTACACACCTCATTCATACAAATAGATTACAATCTAATTTCAATCTTGTTTTCAAAACTTAAACTTGTTTTCTAAAATGCATATGGTGACTAGCAGCACGATTAATAGTTCCATGTTTTGACTAATAATAACATGTAGGTAGTTGATTTAAAATCTTTTATATGCTCATTACCTTCTTCAATATTAAATGATATAAATATGCTCAATATGATAACTAAAAAAGGAGCCTCTGCACCTCGGAAAACCAACTGGTAAGAAACTCCTTTTAGATAATTCTATTTATTTAATTTATAAAGCGATATTTAAGCAATTACTGCTCAAGAGCCTGATCAACGTCAGCGATTATATCATCGATATCCTCTATACCTACTGACATTCTCACTAAATCCTGAGATATTCCAGCCGCTGCTAGCTCCTCATCGTTCATCTGTCTATGAGTAGTCGATGCAGGATGAAGCACACAAGTTCTTGAATCAGCTACGTGTGTAACTATTGCTGCGAGCTTTAGCGAATCCATAAACTTAATAGCTGCCTCTCTACCGCCTTTTACTCCAAATGCAATAACTCCACAAGAGCCGTTAGGAAGATACTTCTCCGCGAGCTCGTGCTGGCTATCATTTTCTAGTCCAGAGAACGAAACCCAGGAAACCTTCGGATGATTTTCGAGGTGCTTAGCGAGAGCAAGCGCATTCTGGAAATGTCTTTCCATTCTCAAATGTAGCGTCTCAAGTCCAATTCCCAGATAGAAGGCATTTTGAGGTGAAGGAATAGATCCGAGGTCACGCATAAGGTTAGTCGTCATCTTTACAATGTATGCAGCCTTGCCAAAGCTCTCTGTATAAACAGTGCCGTGATATGTCTCGTCAGGAGTTGTAAGTCCCGGGAATTTGTCGCTGTGCTTAGTCCAGTCGAAGTTACCTGAATCTACAACTGCTCCGCCGACTGAATTAGCGGTACCATTCATGTATTTTGTAGTTGAGTGTGTGACGATATCAACACCCCACTCGAAAGGTTTGCAGAAAATCGGCGTAGGGAACGTATTATCTACGATTAGCGGTACACCATGCTTATGTGCAACATTAGCAAATTTTTCAATATCTAATACGCTAAGTGAAGGGTTTGATAAAGTTTCACCGAATACAAGTTTTGTGTTAGGCTGGAACTTCTTCTCTAACTCCTCAGGTGATATATCTGGTTCAACAAACGTAGACTCTATCCCCATCTGCTTCATAGTATGTGCGATAAGATTGTATGTCCCACCGTATATAGCAGAGCTAGAAATAATGTGATCACCCGCGCTTGCAATATTCATCATAGCGTAGAAATTTGCAGCCTGACCAGATGATGTAAGTATAGCTGCAACACCACCCTCTAGCTGGCAAATCTTGTTTGCTACTGCATCATTAGTTGGGTTAGAAAGTCTAGTATAAAAATATCCAGACTCTTTTAAGTCGAATAGATTTCCCATCTGCTCTGATGATTCGTACTTAAAAGTAGTGGACTGAATTATTGGAACTACTCTTGGTTCTCCGTTCTTTGGCTCGTAGCCACCCTGCACGCATACCGTGCTAGTTTTGTAATTTGTCATATAAAAGTCCCTCCTTTTTGTATCTAATTAACTATATAGTGTTTATTAGTGAATTGCAAGTTGTACGAAGAGCGTTAATTAAATGATACTTATTACTTAACCGAACCGAACAAGTCATTAAGTGCCTCCGCCATTGTCGGATGTGTAAATATCTGGTTAGCGAGCACTGTGTATGGCTGCTTTGCAATCATTGCTGTAACTACAATATTTATAACTTCGTGAGACTCCTCTCCAAAAAGTACTACTCCAAGTATCTGATCAGTATCGGCATCAACGACAGCCTTGTAAATCCCCGTCTGATCTCCAAGTATCTTGGCCTTTGGAATAGCCGTTACGGGCAATTTCGAGACTCTTACGTTATAACCTTTTTCCCTTGCATCTTTTTCACCGAGACCAACTTTAGAGAATGTAGGATGTAGAAATGCTGAGAAAGCTATTCCCTGGCGCTCTTTTCTCGAGTAGCTTCCATCCCCGTCTAAATAGCTTTTCACAATGCGGTAATCATCGAGGGAAACGTAAGTGAACTGAGGCCCGCCGTTAATATCTCCCATTGCGAAGATATGTGGCTTGTTAGTCTGCAGTTGATCATTTACATTAATAAATCCACGCTCTGAAACCTCAACTCCAGCATTCTCAAGATGTAGCTCCTCGACATTAGCTCTTCTGCCAGTAGCAACTAGTAGAGCATCTGCCCTAAGCTCTTTGCTGACACCATTTTCGGTATAGGCGATTGAAACTTCATCATCGCTCTGCTCAACATGATTAATTTCTGAATTGAATAGAATATCAACACCTAATGACTTATATGATTCATATACTACTTCTGCTACATCATCATCTTCTCTTGGAAGTAGTCTGTCCCCCATATCAATAATCGTTACTTTAGTTCCAAACTTTGCATATGTTGCTGCAAACTCTAGCCCTATAAATCCACTACCCAGAATAGCTAGAGTCTCTGGAAACTCCTCGAGGTTCATCAGCGTTTCGCTAGTATGAATGCGGTTTCCTACTTCAAGTCCTTTTACGTTAGGAATAAACGGTCTAGTTCCAGTATTGATAAAAATCTTTTCTGCGAATATCTCATATGAATCCGCTCCATTATCAACTACGATTGTGTGGTCATTTTTAAACGAGGCCGTTCCATCTATAACTTCTACGTTTTCATTGCTCTCAACCTTGTCGTAATTTGCTTTATTCAGCTTCGCTATAAGGTTTTTCTTATCTACTACAGAATCTTTATAGTAGGTTTTATTATCAACATTCCTATAAGCCTTTCTATCTGCACAAGTCGCTAGGAACTTGGATGGGATGCATCCAACGTTGATGCAAGTTCCACCATACATCTTTGGCGATTTCTCTACAAGAACGGTTTTCTCTCCTTTATTTCCAAGATAGTTAGCCAGCGTCTTTCCAGCTTTTCCGAACCCAATTATTATGTTATCTACTTTTCTATTCATTTTTATTATGCTCCTTATTGTAATTTTAAATTGCGTGCTATTTATTCAAACAATATCATATTGCGCAAAGCATAATATGTTGAATTGTAGAAGTTTTTTAGTTATTGAAATATATAATTTATTTCTTAAAAATATCCTTCTTTTTTAAACCATTCTTCTTAGCCTTTGGAATCCAGTACATTCTATTAGCCTGATGTTTCCATATAAACCTTGGCCAATTAGGATTAATATATAAATCTTCTCCTGAGTTCTGCCTATTGATGTTTGTAGCAAACACTTCTAAAGCATCGCCTAAATTTTTATTTGGTCCATGTCCGAGTGGTACTTTTTTTAGAAAAGGCAGCATCTCACCAGCTCCACATCCTATTCCTTGCCCCCATACAAACCCATTATCACAACACCAAAGTTTCATCTGCTGAACGGCAATATGATTCTGTTTGCCTTCATAAAAGCCATTATTCATAATTGCGTATATAATGAGATTATTATTTCTATGATTTTCACTTATTCTTTCCATAAGATAAAGGATGTGAGATGGAATACTATCAACATACAAAGGAAAAGCAAGTACGAGCATATCTGCTTTTACGATTTCATCAACATTATTATCTGCCGATTTAAAGCTCTCCACATGAATAATAGTCACTTCATTTTTTTCTTTTATAAGCGGCATTAACAATTCTATAAGAAGTCCAGAGTTGCTCTTCCCACTTCTTGGACTACCATTAACAATTGTGAGCTGCATATGATACCACCTTTCTCAACGCTTCCTCTTCATTTTCGCAGAAATTAATCTTTAACCTATTTGCATCAAAGTTAATTGCATTAGCCTCTACTAGCTTTGTAGCGATTTCTTTTTCTTCATTTGAGATATCACTTCCATAAAAACATACAATAAGATTGAACTTATTACGGTAACGCTGCTTATGATGTGTTTCATTTTGTTTTATTTTGAAGAAAGGAAGTAAATAAGGAATGCTTCGGTCTATTACATTTTTTACAAATGGACTATATCCTCCGTAGAAGCAGCGACTTATAACAATGACATTTTCCGCCGCCCCAAGTAACGCCCCCATATTTTGATAGTCATCATTTATCACACATTTGCCTGGTGTCTTTATCCAGCATCCGAAGCAGCCCATACAACTTCTTATTGAGCTGTTATTTGAACTGATTTTTATATCATCAGTCTCTCCAATAAATTTCTCAACTTCAATTTTGCTTAAATCATGAATTAGTAAATTCATCTTGTATCTCCTATATTTCTCTGATGATACATAATATTATACTCCCTCATAATCCGCTCTTTATGATATGTGCTTATTCTTTTTGAAAAACTATTACCTATATCAAGATATGAATTGCTATAATATCACTATATACTTTTTTTATATTTTAGAGGGGAAAAGACTTAACATGGGTTATTTAATTGTATTTCTTGGCTTTTTTATTATCCTGAGTCTGTCTTTCATTGCCACTATTTATATATACGTTAGATTCGCCTTTGCTGTTAAATCTGATACAGATGTTCCTGCTTGGATTTATAAAATCGGTCAATCTTTTAAATCTAGAAGCTATATCACCTTTGATAACGTTACTGATTCCAAGGCATTTAAAGAAGCGACACTATTTATTGTTAGGCTCATTTTTATAAATTTTCTTTTTATAGCCGTAGCTTATCACAATACTTACAGCCTAACATTCGCCACATACAAATGCATAAAGGCACAATTTGCCCTTGTGCTCGTAACTACTTTTATTCAAAAAATTATTAAATTAATCTCTATAACGAGAGCTAAATCAGATAAGCCTATTTACTCATATGCTTCGACGAATGCTGTAATTGCTTCGATATTTTTTACTTCTTTTATTTTAATGCTCTGCACGTCTATGGCAGGCATTCCTGTAAAGCCACTTAACATACAGCTTGATAATACCAATGTGATTATCGGTGAGACGACAGCAGCCGACCTCATTTCCTCGGGATTCACTTTCACCGATGCTTCCCCAAATGATATAGTTGTAAATCTGCGTAACGATCACTTTTATTATGGCAAGCTAGTCGAGATTAATAAAGATGGTAAGTCTTACGGGAACATGTTTCTCACTCCGGAAAGCGGTGATAAGGACGAGCTCAAGAACTGCATAGTTACATTTTACAGAGTGGAAGCTACGAACAAGCAGATATCAAAAGTGAAAATAAACAATACAAGACTAGGAAATCTTAGATACAATGACTTTAAGAGTAAGAAAATGATTAATATCTTCTCGCTGAACCCACTTGACTACAAAGAAGATACATATGATAACTCTTTTAGCTTGAAGGTCGGCACCGATGAATACCTAATATGGAAAGCATACTGGATTACTGCTGATTTTAATTCTGATAAATCACCTTACAGATATAGCATAGGAGCGCACCACATAAAATGGGAGTAAGTACTGCGCTTACTCCCATTTACATATTTTCTAACAAGCTTATTTCCTTTTGTAAAATATTTTTTTCTTTCAAAATTGCTATGAGTTCTTCTCGCTGCTGTTCAGACATATATTTTTTTACTTGATTGTTTTGCGAAGAACTATAGCACTGCCTGATAGCAATCTTAATGTGGGACAACGTAAGTTTATCTCTTTTCTTCTCTAATACTTTTATAAAAATATCCCATACAAATGCTTCTTCATATATCCAAAAGAACGATGCTACAGCCTGCAGTACCTTGGGGTGTTTTTGTGTCTCAAGCAAATATCTAACGTATTTTTTACTTTCTTCTTCAAAATGATTAATTTTGTCTTCTGTAATCATATCTGAGTCAGCCTTATATAAATGACTTAAATGAATATATCGTGCACAAAAGTTTTGGAGAGTATATACATTGTTCCATATAGTATCAGTATCGGTCTCTTTTTTAATTGCTGAGATATACCTATCTGTATTGATAATAAACCAAACCTTTATCTGTTTTGTATCTTTAGTACCAAGCTCTTTGCATGCAGCTCTCCTAAAATAACTTGAAGCTTTTTTACGTTCTTTCTCATCATTGCTTTCCAAGTTGCATAGTTCATTATCCATTGTCTCAATCGTATATTTCATATCAATTCCTCGTGATATTTAAAATTTATGTCTTACACAGTCTACCATATAACAAGAATATTCTGGATATAATTTAAGCTCCATTTCCGGTCTAAGCTGCTTGTGCTTTATTCGAGATATCATTTCTTCAAAATCTCGCTTATCTTCCTCCCAGCTTTCGATATTCTCTTGCTTTTCCTTCTCACTATCATATTCTGTATCTATTATGGCATCAGCGACTGCACCCTCAAGATATTTTCGATTCTTTTCTTCAAGTCGTGTAAACCTATCTCTTTTACCACTTATCCACAGCACATAATACAAGTGTTCCCAATCAACTGTATAGTATTCGCTCTCCACTTCTTCAGTGCAGTAGCTCAGGAATCTATCATATTCTTCTAGCGCATAATATGCATCAAATACCTGATATTCCATAATATCATCGGTATTCAAATCATAATTATCGTCAGATCCTATTTTTATATTTTCTAGATATGAAATCGCAGCGTTTTTATTACCGAGAGCCACATCACAGTATGCTATACAAAGCTTTAGCCACATTCTATCTGGATACACCGTAATTAATTTTTCAAATATATCTTTCGCCTCTTGATATTCTCCAAGCGCATAAAGTGATGCCCCATAGTTAATATTAGATTCATAACTATTCTCTAGCTCTCTTGCATACTTAAAAAACTCATTACTACGCACGATATTCTTTTTCTCTTTAGAGAAATCACAATCTGGAAAATAGTAAAGTCCAAGGGCTGTATATGTCTCTACATATGGGGATTTCAAATCCTTCGCTTTTATCAAATAATCTAACGCTCTTCTTGAGTAATCCTGAGCGAAAGCAATGTTGGTATAAATCCTCGCAACTTGCTTATCGTCTATCCCATTTGAAAATCTATCTAGAAAATCCTCAAGCAATTTAATATATTCGGTATCACCTTCTCTGAGTTCTAATTTGACAGAAGCCAATGTGCATATTGCATCTACATCAGAGGGATGCTCCTTTAACTTAGAGAGTAGATATTCTTTCATCTGTTCGAGATAGTCTTTTGATCTTTCAAAATCTTCTAAAAAAGATTCTTTATATCGATTTTCATATTCTTCTTTTAACCGTATCCAGTGCGCTCTTATATCCTTCATCATGTGTGTCAATCCTAAAAGTCTCTACTGTAAAAAAACAAGTCTATCTATAGATATAAGTTAATTCTATCAAAAAAGCTGGGTGCGATATACCCAGCTTCCATTTAAATTTTTATCCTTTTAATGTAAGTTGATTAATCTCTACTTCACATTCTTCCTACGATTATATCCAATGGCACTTAAAGCTATTCCTGAAGACAGAAGTAATAGTGCATACTGTGCAAAGCTTCCTTCATCCCCTGTTTTTGGAGATTTAGACTTTACCACAACGCTTGGCTTCTTTGCCCCTGGCTTTGGTGTTGTACCTGGATTTGTCGGTTCAGGCTTAGAGTTATCAGTTACAGTTATCTTTCCGCTAGCAGCTACTACAGTCTCACCCTGAGCAATTGCTCCGAGTGTTACGGTTCCATCTGCATTTACTGTAAATGTAAAGTCTGTCACCGCTAGGAATCCCGCTGGTGCAGACTCCTCATGGAATCTATATGTTCCCGGCTCAAGCTGAATCTTGTGACTTGTTGTCGTGCTTGTCCACTCGCTAACCTTCTGTGTTCCCTTGTAGATTTCAATCTGCGCTCCTGCAAGCTCAGTTCCGCCAAGCTTCACCTTGCTGAACTCTATTTCTTTTGTTGTCGGTGTTGGTGTAGGTGTATTATTCTGAAAATGGCCGCTTAACAAATTCTGATAAGCATTATCTTTTGACCTATAAATGTCGAGTTTCGTTCCCGCAGGAATTGCAGTAGTACTATTAACTAAATCGTTAAATGCATTTTTCTCATTTTCAGTAAAATTGTTACCACTTGTGTCTCTTGCTGGCATATTGAAAGTGTCAGTATAATACCATACAGCATACTGTGTTATCTGTCTAAACTGACCATCTGTTAATCCATATCGCTCTTTTATTCCTGATTTGTTGTTAGGATAACCGTTATAAATTACTCTTACTAATCCATTATAAAGATCCTGACCGGTAACTCTTTCAGTATCTGCAAGCTCTGCAAAGTTCGCTGCTGTTCCTAGCTCTTTAGTATATAAAGTTTTTCTTGGTGAAAAAGAACTCTCAGGAAATGCTCTATGATCATTAAAACAATATGCTACATCTCCCTTATCATTTGAACCATTCGGTCTAACATAGATTGGGTTTTTAAGGTGATCACTAGCTGGATACTCTCCCGATTTTGTATACGCTTGATATACATCTTCAGCGTGAACTTCTGTAAACTGACTAGAAATAAATGGAATCAATACAATAGATGCCATCAGCACTGTTACTATTATAGGATTCCTAAACTTATTGATTATTCTATTCATCACAGTCCTCCTCTTGGTCTTGTTATTTAGGCGGATTATATAATGAAATCTATAAAATTTCAACAATTTTTTATTAATTTTAGAATGGTTGTCTAATAACAATGCTACAGATTATTCTTTTTTTCGATTCTAAGTCTTTCTGCTGGTTTTGGAATTTTACTAAATGCTGTTCTGCTACTAACCTTAATCAAGCTACTTAAAGCAGTCATAAGTTCTGCTCTTTTTTCCTTTGGCAGCTTAACCAGACCTTTTATAATAATTCCTGTATTCTTGAAAAGGCTATCGCTAAACTCATAAAACGTCTCAGCTTCTGTCTCCTCAATCATTGAAAAAACAGTAGAAACAATGGATAGTCTAGTTTCATCGTCAATCTTCTCTAGCCATGAACCAAGTGCCACATCAACAAAGTTTCCGAATGCATCCAGCTCAGATTCTACAAACTTATCCTTTGTTACCTTCCATGTCATAGCGTCATGCTGATATAGGCCGATTGCATCGCTCTCTATGACTCTCTGCTCACTTTCATTATCTAATAGCTGCCCAATCATAGATGTTTGAGGAACAATGGTGCATATCTTAGGCAATATCTCCTTATAGCCTGTAGACTCAATTACTTCATCTCTAAATCCAGGGCCATCGTTATTATATACACGGCTGATACGATCTTGGACCACCTTGTCACAAAACGCAGAAGCAAACATAGCAAAATTTCCCCCTTTCGAGTGACCGCCTACTATCAGCTCACCTTCTAGGAGTTTCGATACTTCATTTAAATATTTAACAGCTGCCTTTGCACCTTCAGTATCTGCCATAAAAGCCATGAGAAAGTCCTCTTTCCAGCCTGTTATTGTGCTATCCGTTCCTCGAAAGGAAACGTAGTTTGTTCCATCTGGAAGTATGAATGTAACTGCTGCAAATTGCTTTACCTTCTCCTTATCGAGATCTTCCGCATAGTGCACAACTTTCGTCCCTTTGAAACGGTCAGCTTGTACCATCTCTTCTAACAGCAGTGCTACACGCTCAGTGAACTGCTTGCTCTCCCTAATCTCGTCTAGCGAGTGGTTTTTGCAAAAAAGCTCAAATATTTCCTCAAGTGTATAAGACTCATCAGAATTGGCAAAAAACTCACCGAAATCAATATATGCAAGACACGATAAGATGACGTTATCTATATCGTTAAATGGCGAAATATCGAGGCTTACATCATTTCGCCATTTTAAGTAATCTAGTAAAACCATTAGAACTCCTTTACTTCATCGAATACATTTATAAGTTCATCCTTATTAACAGATAATTCATCAGGTATCAGATTTAAAATTTCCTCTAGTGCCTGGAATATTTCATCCCTTTCAGTGGTATAGATAAAATTTTTTCTTTTATCCATTTTGTTAAAGCCCACGGTATACTCTCTCACTAAAGTCTCTATTTCCTTTATTAAGTCATTATCTGGATCTGCTATTAGTTTAACCATAGCTGACCTAGTCTTTCTATATATCGTGGCCGCTTTCTTTGCAACACCTTGTGGTATATTTTCGTCCCCATCCCATGAGCGAAAAGGATTATCGAGATTCTGTGCGAGCCATTCTTCTTTTCTTGGCTTGGTTATCCATAGGTCGAGTCCGGCATCTTTATGTTTTTTGTAAAGCTTTTTTACTTCCTTAGCAGCATCTTCTGGGAGGCTGTTCATCCATAATCTGTATAGTTTTTTTAAATCATCTGGTCTTGGCACCTCACGGGCTGTAAATCCGAAGATATCCATAGTTGTTAGGACTTCTAATTCGCTAATTTTCGACAGTTTTCCAAAATTTATTATCTTACCAGGTTTACCCCACAGCCTTAGCTCCTTAAGCTTCGGATATTTTCTATAAATATCTTCAATATCAATCTTTGTTACTGCTGTCACATGGAGTGCATTTAGTTCCTCTAAGCCTTCAAGTTTAGGAACTGTTTCATCGCATTTTAAAATCAAATATTTACCGGCATCGCGAGCCTTTATCTTGCAGCACGCCTTTACTTGGCCGGTTAAAGAAATCATGTTCAAATCTTCATTTAGCACTAGCTCATCAAGTCCTGTAATATCAACCGTGAGCCTATGTATAGAAGTTTTTGAGAAGTCGAGCTTCGATTTGCCATGATTTTCAATTATAAATTCTCTAATAAAAGGATTAGCATTTAAATATTCAAATAAGTTCTTATGCCATTTTGTTACAGTCAGAGATGAAAGGCACGGAAACACCCTTAGATGTAACGCATCATCAAAATCATGCCAATTATCATTTTCGTTATGGGTTCGTATCCTTCGTCTTTTACCCTCAAATTCCACAAATTCATCGCTAAGATTTGCTTTCTTAAAAGCATCTCGCTGATCTTTAGGAATTTTTTCCCATATAAACTGATTATATACTTCATGCCCATTACTCCAGCTACCATAAGTGTCTGTATCATCATTATTAATTGGCGCGAGATTGCCAACGTAAACATAATTTGACGGAACACTGATATCTACTTTTTTCATATATAAAGCTCTATTCCAGTACATGTAATCGATATAAAGCGGTCTCACCGCAGCAAAATCGTCCAGTTCAGGTAGTTTGTCACCGAACCAGTCAAGTGACAATATAATAGCCTGCGGATTTTTACCGCTGTCATCTATCTTTGTTACTTGGCAAGCAGTATATCTTTTGAAAAGCTCATTGTAAACGCAGTAAATATCTCCAGCCTTTGCTATCATGTATATCTCCTTCTGTTAATTCATATAATTATATAATTTGTCTAGCAGCTTTTTGAATGATTTGCACTCTTTACGCGGAACAGCATCGCTGGTCTATGTCCATATCCCTCAATTATATCTCCAGTTTCTTCAACGTAATCAGAAGCCTTCCTTCTGAAATTTGCAGACAGGAACTTTTTATCAGTCACTTTTTCAATAGTGCTCTGTAGCTGTGCTAAGGTAAATGACTCTGGCAATAAATCAAACGCAATTCTAAGGTCGTACTCCATCATATCTCTGAGCTCGAGAAGTGATTGAACTATGATTTTAGCATGATCGAATCCCAGCTCACCGCTGTCTACTATCTGATAGCTCGATACGTGGTTGTGGCCTTTTCTTGTTGATTTCTCTGATACAATTGCTTTAATCTCAATATTCTCATCACCTTTTATATTGCTATCGGAAGAAGCACTGTCAAAAGATAAGGTGAGAGTGTGTTTTATCATTTTAGTTGTGCTTGTAGAATCATCAGACGAAGTGCTATCACTCTGAAGCTTTACGCAAAACCAAGCTGCATCCCACGCATCAGTATCCGCTCTTAGTGAGCAATTTTCCGCATTAATTAGAGATATGAAGCTATTTGATATAATCCAGCCTCTAGGGTCTCTTCTGGCTTCTGAGTACACCCCTGCTAGGTGTAAAAAGGGATTCTCTACGCCTGTTTCCTCAAGGAGTTCACGCTTTGCAGTTTCCTCGATGGTTTCATCTGGTCGTAAAAAACCACCGGGGAGCGCCCAAGCATCTTTGTACGGAAATTGAGATCTCTTGACAAGCAAAAGTTTAAGCTCTCTATTTTCCAGCTTCCTAATATTACTTTGCTCCCCATCCTGCATTACAGCAAACGCAACTATATCAGTGGCAACTGATGGACGTTCAAATTGCTCAATATTGTAATTCTCGAGGTATTCCCTCTCTTCAGAACTATTTATATCGTATGTCATATAGGTCATCCCCCGCTAACCAATTATTCTTTCCGTTACTATAATTTCAGTTCTTTAGTAAGAAATCTTTAATTATATAGTATCAATTTTAGGATCAAACATAGGCATGAGTTTCAATTTAAATAAATTCTGTACATGCTTTCTATCTATAATTTCTTTCTTTTCTAAGTCGTTAATCTCGCCTGTCCTAATATATACATCCAGCATTTCATAAGTGAACCCGAGGTTATCTTCATCGGTTTTTCCACACAGACCATCGATAGGCACTTTGTCAATTAGCACATCTGGCAAATCTAGCAGACGACCAATTTGCTTAACCTCCGTTACAGTCAAATTAGACATAGGACTAAAATCACCGACAGAATCGCCGTACCTAGTTGAATAGCCAACCCAATCTTCTGAAAGATTGCATGTATTAACAACCCTGCCATTCATGCTTTGACTTATAGCATATACCGTCGACATTCTAATCCTAGGAGGGAGGTTCTCTTTTGTCTGCTTTGAGATCTCTAAGCTAAATCCATTCTTCTTACCTGATTCAATCCCATTAAGCACCCCATCCACGGCTGACTTGATATTAATCTCGATACTCCGTATTCCTAAATGATTAACTAAAAGCCTTGCCATTTCGATATCAGCTTGCTCGCCATTTGGCATAAGCACACCTATTACACGGTTCCTACCAAGCGCCTCTACGCATAGAGCTGCCGCGATGGAGCTGTCCTTTCCACCTGATATTCCAAGTACTGCATTACAGCCTGGTCCATTCTCATCGAAGAACTGACGAATCCACGTAACCACTTCATGTTTTGTCTTCTCTGCATCGAATCTATATTCCATCATAACCTTATCCTCTTAAAATATCACGAAACTATTATTAATATTTATCGTTTAAAATTCACCTTTATGTAGCACCGCTCTTATTTCCGCTAGAGTCTGACTTACTGTAAGTTTACCATCTTTGAAAACAGAAATTAATTCGTTCTTAGGATTTCTGCATACTTCTTCCCAAGTATATTCATCCTTGTAAATAAGCTCACCATTATCATCTTTAAACACAGCGCAGCAACCCTTCTGCGACCTTTTGAATCCACCGTCCTTAGGATTCTTGAAAATAGGATATGGTTTTCCCTCAATCTCGCAGTAAGTAGCTTTAATGCACGAGCTGAAAGTGTCTCGTGTAAACGGTTTCAGTACTCCATCTTCTTCGATGCACTGCATTGAAAACGAACCGACACCTAGAGCGACATTAGAACAAGCAAATCCATTTACCTCGAGAATTCTATACACTTCTTCGCATCTTTGAACAGTTATCGAGTCACCGTAAATTGCTTTCACATGAGGGTCAAGAACCTTGTATCCCTTGCTGTTTATAGTTCCACCAAACTGCTCCCACAGCTTGAAGACAGTTTTAGTTACGACTTCGACGCAGTCCCCAGAATCACCCCTCATGAGCATACAACCATTGTGTGCCATTATTTCAGGCTTTAATATAGGCAGTACGTTATCAATGATATTCCAGTAATTGTAGGAGTCCAGCACAGCACTGAAGATAGTATTGGGATAGATTTCAGTTAGCAGCCTTCTGAGCAAGGTAATTTCATCTCCGTCTATCGCGTAATTGCTGCACATTACCGAATGTTCTGTGCTTGGGCTACCATAGGCAACTGGCTCCTTCGTGCAGTCGCAATCGTAATTTGCCTCTAGATAAGGAATCGTCGGTACGGTAGCTGTATTTAGAAATGATAAGCACCAACCAGCACCAGCCTTTACCGCAGATTCTACACACTCCTCACCTCTGAAGTCAAAGGCTCCGAGGGCTCTTGCACGCGGAATATTATCGTCACAGGTCCTATCGTAATACTCATTTACAATCTGCCTATACGTATATCCGACAGTGGCAGCAATCATCGGATGCCAGCTCTCGGCAGATATTAAGCTTTCAAGAGACTGAGGAAGCCATGCGAAGTCTGGATATGTGTTGGTAATTCCAAACATCGGAACATGCATTGGTACTAGCGTTCCTTCAGGCAGCGCCACAATTTCGATTGGTAAATATCCTAGTTCATGTAGCTTTTCGACTTTCTCTATCTTATACGCTTCATGTCCAAGCGTACTATCCATGATTCTCTTATATTCTCCAATGACTTCATCAAAAGGTTTTCCGAAGAACTCATCATTAAAATAATCAATTAAATAAGTCTTGATAAACCCCTGAAGTCCAAACATTACGACTTTATCCCATCTGTTAACGCGGCTCATTCTAGGCGTAAAATAAGAAACAGACTTTGTAATTCCTTTTGGTAACATCTCCGCATGAACTGCCTTATAGAAATCAATAAGCAACATAGGATTAGTCTTCTTTGTGCTCATAACAGCCTCCTATCTAATACTCTTCTACAACAATTACAGGATTTTTATTTCCTGAACGATATATGCTATTAGTTGTATAAATATTTCTAACGAGCCCACTCATAATCATATCGCCTTCCCAAACTGAATTTTCGAGGTGGGACACATATAGGTCAATATCGGTAGCACCCAGGTCTTTTAAAGCTTTAGCACTATGTAAAAACGTTCCGCCCCTCGAGCAAATATCGTCGATAATAAGGATGTTTTTGCCTGGAACTGCACCGGTTTCTCCAAGCACTTCAAGCCCCAATATCTCCCCTGATCTCCAGTCACGATTCTTCATTCCGAACACATAAGGAATACCACACTTTGATGCTATGTGAGAATACCTTTTCATTGCTCCTTCATCTGGGAAAAACAGAATGGCATTTCCGTCACTATTCACGGTTTCAAGCAGATTTAAGATAATATCCGTCGGTTCAATAATCGAGACGTTGTCGATTAACGCAGTACTGACATTTGAATGTGGATCAAGTACCTCCACGCTGTCTAAATTTAAATCATTGATAAATTCAGCAAAATACTTAAGCGTGAATACTTCATCGGAGTTTTTTACCCTATCCATTCTAGCGTTTGGAATATAGGGCATTAGTAGTTCAATTCTCTTTACCCCATGAGTTCTTAAGTGCTTCACCAGGAAATACATCAACATGCACTCTTCATCATTATCATAAAGCCAAGTGATTTTGGTACTTTCATTATCAGCTAAGTATTTTATAAGCATAGTTCCGTCTGGAAAATGCTTCATATCAATTTTTTTATCATTTATACGGATCATTTAAGTTCTCCCATTATTAATTAACTTATGGAAAAATGAATGTGGTTTTTCTATTCGCCGATTACGTTTACCTGACAGCATCTCATGGTGGTCAATGCAGACGCATGTGTCTCTGGTGTTACTCCTGCACAGCAGCGCGCGTCTACAGTAACATCAATTTCTGGAAATGCTGCTTTGATTATAAGTGCGTTAGATACTACACATATATCTGTACAAAGTCCGATAATTTCAACATCTTTAAAATCAAATTTGTCCCAGTCAGTGTATCCGAAGCTCGGTTTATTTATATAGGTAGCACCTTCGACTTTAAGCTCTTGCGGAATTTCCCAGCCTTCAGTCCCCTCTATACAGTGTTCTACGGGAAGATGTCTACCCTCATTCGTCTCAAGATAGTTTTGCTTATGGGTGTCTCTCGTAAAAATTATTTCATCACCTCTAGACTTATATTCAGCGATCTTATTCTTAACATTTTGAACTATGTCCACTGCTTCTTTCGTACCCAATGCTCCATCAATAAAATCCTTCTGCATGTCTACAACAATCAATGTTTTTTTCATGGTATTCACCTCATCTCAACTTATTATCATTTTGATAATATCTTTATGGTTATAACTTAACATCATTTGGATAATAAGTCAATATTATATAGTGATTTAACGAAATAATTATATACATAAATATAATCAATCATGAAATATGTTGACTCTCACATATTTCAATGCTAATATTGTAAAAAATCACAAACCGTTGAGGGAGAATAGTAAGCTTAGATGCGGCAGAAGAGAGATTTGCAGATGGTGTGATTGCAGACTGTATGCGCTTTGCTGAATGGCCTCCCGAGGGCAAACTGAACGAGTTTAATATCTAGACTCTATTAGGGGCGACGGAGAAGATACTTCGTAAACAATATCTGCATATGTTAGTATGCGAAGGAGTGGGCGTTTTTTTACGTCAATGCCGGGTGGCACCGCAGGAGATTCAACTCTTGTCCCAGCAATTTGGGGACGAGAGTTTTTTTATTGCTTTCTTTCACACTTCGCAAGATTAGATGAGATGACAAAGGAGAGTAAAATGTCAAACAACACAAACAATAGCGCAATACCTTATAAGATTTATTTGAAAGAAAATGAGATGCCAACACACTATTACAATGTGAGGGCTGATATGAAAGGTAAGCCCGCTCCACTTGTAAATCCAGGTACAGGAAAGCCGGTAACCTTCGATGATCTGAAACCTGTGTTTTGCGATGAGCTTATAGAACAAGAGTTAAATGATACCGATAGATATATCGAGATTCCTGAGGAGATAAGGGATTTTTATAAGATGTATAGACCTTCCCCTCTCGTACGCGCTTACTGCCTTGAGGAGAAGCTCCAGACCCCTGCCAAGATTTATTATAAGTTCGAGGGAAACAACACTAGCGGAAGTCATAAGCTTAACTCAGCAATAGCACAGGCTTACTACGCTAAGAAGGAGGGGCTCAAAGGAGTCACAACCGAGACTGGTGCTGGTCAGTGGGGAACTGCCCTATCCATGGCTTGCTCTTACCTCGGTCTAGACTGCAAGGTTTACATGGTTAAGGTTTCATATGAACAGAAACCATTCCGCCGTGAGGTTATGAGGACTTATGGTGCATCGATTACACCGTCGCCTTCTGAAACTACAGAGGTAGGTAGAAAGATCCTGAGCGAGCACCCTGGAACTACAGGGAGCCTTGGCTGTGCGATTTCTGAGGCTGTAGAGGCGGCGGCGACAAGCGATGGATACAAGTACGTACTAGGAAGCGTGTTAAATCAAGTGCTTCTACACCAGAGTGTAATCGGCGAAGAAGCAATGACCGCAATGAAGAAGTACGGCATCAAACCGGATGTAATTATCGGATGCGCTGGCGGCGGCAGCAACTTAGGTGGTCTCATGTCACCATTTATGGGCGAAAAGCTTAGAGGCGAGGCAGACTATCGCTTCATAGCAGTTGAGCCTGCATCATGCCCTAGCCTTACAAGAGGTCGTTATGCTTACGATTTCTGCGATACTGGACAAGTGTGCCCAATGGCAAAGATGTACACGATTGGTAGTGGCTATATCCCTGCACCTAATCATGCTGGTGGACTACGCTACCACGGTATGAGCCCAATCGTTTCTGAGCTATATCACCAAGGCGAAATTGAGGCTGTAAGCTATACACAGACGGAAGTCTTTGAAGCTGCTCGTGACTTTGCTAGAGTTGAAGGTATACTCCCTGCTCCAGAGAGCAGTCATGCTATTAAGGCAGCTATAGATGAAGCTCTAAAGTGCAAAGAGACTGGCGAAGAAAAGACCATTCTGTTTGGACTTACTGGAACTGGTTATTTTGATCTCTATGCCTACGAACAGTTTAACGATGGCAATATGACTGACTACGTACCAAGCGACGAGGAAATTGAAGCGAGCCTAGCTACACTTCCAAACATTGAGGGTTAAGGCGGTTATCTCGTTAATATTTCTCACATATGTACAAAAACGCCTCCTAAGATTAGCAATAATCTTGGAAGGCGTTTATATATATTCTGTATTATAAATTGAAAACTACCTACTATAATTTTGAGCTTCCAGGTCTATCTCACCAACAGTCATGCTTGTACGAACATCCGGATTTTCATCAAACCTTTTACTTAATTCCTTGCAGGCGTTGGCTCTAAATTCATCATTAGTCTTTTGTCTATAATAGTCAAAGCAGTCATAGGTTCCGCTGCAACAATCCCCCCAATCGGATAAATATCCGATAACTTCAAAGAAACTATCGTTATATTTTTCAAATCGCTTCGTCGCAGTACTCTTTAAATACCCGGAAATGCAGTATACAAAGGAATAGTAATAGGCTGGATCTCGAAAAGAATTGTATTCCTCACTATGGAAGCTCGGGTCGATAATCCTCGCCTTTCGCACATCGTCAATGCTTGGTTTTCTTGACATTTTAATGTCTGTCTGTATATAAGAATAGAATGTTTCCTTGTCGTAAAATTTGCTATCTACAGAGATTAATGCCCCATACCTTCCATCCTCGTATT
>NZ_CALIZG010000006.1:0-2650 GCF_938028775.1 Mogibacterium diversum | reverse complement strand
TCTATGATATAGAAAGAATAGCTGGAAAGATAATATATGGTACAGAGAATGGAAAGGATCTTTTGTCATTAAAGGATTCTATTAGAAAGTCTTTGGAAACGTATAAACTTCTAAAGGAACATCAAGAATTAAAGAAAATTTTTGAACTTGATATAGAAATTCTTTTAGATATTTACAATAATATAGAGTTGATTATCGATGTTGAAGCACCTTTCTCAGTGAGAGAAGGTGGTATAATTAAAGATGGTTATAATTCTGAATTAGATGAGCTTAGAAGAATATCTAAACTCGGTAAGGATTTTATACTTGAGATGATTGGGACAAGGATGTTTGCAGGAGCATTCGCAGTTATAGCAGGAGTTCTCAATATATTCATACTAATGATAAGTGAAATAGAGGAAAGGAAAAGCAGATATGCACTAATGCTAGCAGTAGGAGCGAGAAGGAAGCATATATTTATTGATTTAGTTATTAGATATCTGTTTGACATAATAGCTGCCGCCATTCTCATGATTATTTCATTTAAGAGGGTAAGTGCAATGTTTAATCTATCGGATGAGGTTTACTTTGACTATACAGCTATAATAGCTGTATTTATTGCATCAGTTGCTCTTCTCGTTATGGTGTCAGCATTAGGCGTAAAATATATAGAGAAGAAGCCTATTCAAATACTGTTGAAAGAAGGTGGAAACGGATGCTAGGCGATGTCATGCATAGAATCATCAAAGAGCGGAAAATCTACATTTTGATAATATTTGAGCTACTAATATGCTTCACGGTTACAACTTATGGCTTAGACCATTATTTTTCAGGTCGAAAAGCACTTGGTAAGATGGATGCTGATTTAGGTGAATACTATTTGCAGCTTAAAATAAATTCGAATGGAAAAAACGTAGATGATACTGGATTTACACCAACAGATCAGGAGATTGCAGAACTGCGTGCAGTGTCGCATGGAACTATGATGATTTCTGCATATACAAATGAGACGGGATTTCAAGGTGAAACTCCGATTGAATATAACAATATTTTTTGTTCAGGGTTAGGATTAAGAGGAAATGAAGTATATGCATCAAGCACACTAATACATAAGCTTAGTAAGTGCGATGTGTTTTCAGATGATATTTCTTTTAAAGAAGGGTCTTTGATATATCATGGACGAGAATACAAAGTGCGATGTATGCCAAGGCAAATCAGAAACCGCAAAATTATTGTGGATGAACATGGTAAATATATTAAGCTATCGTCTGGCATAGTATTTCCGCTAGATAATTCTCAGGCATATTCTGATTACAGAGATTCAAAAAACGACAATTACTTTAGTACAAATATATCTTTTAATAAAGGTGTTTTGGACGAGAATGGTAAAGTGCTTAATAGAGTATTTAAGAAACTCGCCTATATTGACGGCGGCAAGCATACATTTATCCTTCAAAACACTCGCAAGGAAGGACAACGTCTAAATCAATATATAGGACTTATTCCTTCTTATCTAGGGAAAATGGGACTTGTAATGTTGCTGATAGTCAGCCTGGGGATATTTGGAAATCTAAAGAATATACTTAGGCGTCGCAAGAAAGAAATTGCAATCAGGATGGCATTAGGTGAACAAATTCCTTGCATGTTGAATGCATTTGTTGTTGAGTTTTCAATTGTATTTTCAATAGGGACACTGCTTGGGGTGATACTCGGAGAAGTGCTCAGAAATATATATTCATTTGATGCAATGTTTACGATTGGGTTCTCTTATTGGACTTTAATTATATCTTTTGCGTGGGTTCTTATAATCGTTGCAATAAGCACTTTGACAGTTTTTATGAAAATAAAAGATAATTTACCTAGTGTTATTTTAACGGAGCAAGAATAGATGATAAAGATAGAGAATTTAGTAAAAAAATATGACAATGGATTTACTGAAAATGTAATATTCAACGGATTTGATGTCGCAATTGAAGATGGTGAATTCGTTGCTATACATGGTAGATCAGGCTGCGGCAAAAGTACGCTTCTTAATATAATAGGATTGATAGATAGTATGTCAGAAGGCACATACATACTTGATGGCAAAGATATATCTAAACTCAAGCCCAGCGAATATGCAGCGATACGCAATCGCGATATAGGGTTCATATTTCAAGCATTTCATTTGCTTCAAGATGAAAGTGTTATATACAATGTTAGCTTACCTATGAAATATGCAAAGGTCGATAAAGCAAGCCGTAAAGAACGAGCGGAAGCATTACTAAAGCTAGTTGGATTAGAAGGAAAAGAAAATAACAAGGCTTTACAGCTATCTGGTGGTGAAATGCAGAGAGTGGCTATCGCAAGGGCTTTAGCGAATAATCCTAAATATATTCTCGCAGATGAACCTACTGGCAATCTCGATATCGAAAATCGCGATATAATTATGGATTTACTAAAAACCATTAATGAAAAAAATGGCAGCACTATAATAATGGTTACACACGATGAAGAGTTGCTTAAATACGCAGATAGAGTTATAAATCTCTAATATAGAGCGTGTATTTGGTTTAAGTTGATAAAATGAATTAGTGAGGAGCTGGAAGATTGCCTGGCTCCTCACTATATTTAATAAGCAATAATTATATAAGTATAACTGCCCCTACCCCTCATACTTAAAACTATCCAT
>NZ_CALIZG010000005.1:0-101559 GCF_938028775.1 Mogibacterium diversum | reverse complement strand
AATAAAAATTTAAAAATATTTTTCATTCAGTTAGTAAATTGTATCATAAAGTACCCTAAAATAGCTAAATATCAATATCTTCATAATAATAACATATTATCTCTATATTATTGACAAACATATATCAAACCAATATAATGAACTCAAGAACAGACGATCGGGAGTCTGTAGGAATTATCTTTTTTACATCGTTTTTTAAACGTATGGAGGTTATTATGTTATATGCACTAAAAGGTCTATGCGTGATCGGAATGGTTCTCTGTATCTCGCTAACACTACTAAAGGTAAAAGCTAACCTAGCAACAGAAGAAGGTAAGGCTGAATGGGCTGAGCAGAAGAAATTTGCTATTTGGAATGCCATGGTTGGTGTCGTTGCTAACTTCTTCGATACACTAGGAATCGGTTCATACGCTACATCTTGCGCACTCTTTAAGATTAGAGGATCTATCAAGGATATTTACATCCCTGGAACTCTAAACGTTGGAGATACTCTCCCTGTACTTCTAGAAGCATTCCTATTCTTTGGATTCGTTGATATTGATACTCTAACACTTGTATCCATGCTTGTCGCAGCTGTACTAGGTGCATTCGTAGGAGCTGGATTCGTTACAAAGTGGGATCAGCACAAGGTTCGTATCGGAATGTGCGTTGGTCTACTTATCCTAGGAACTGTAATGGCTTGCAAGACTGCTAACATTGGACCTTTCGGACTAGTTGGAACTGCAACTGCTCTTCACGGAGCTAAGCTGGTAATCGCTGTAGTTATTAACTTCTTCCTAGGCGCACTTATGAATATCGGTGTAGGTCTATATGCTCCTTGCTTAGCACTTATCTCCGTTCTCGGAATGAACATTGGAGCTGCATTCCCAATTATGATGGGATCTTGCGCATACCTAATGGCATTTGGTAATGGACCTAAGTTCATCAAGGAAAACAGATTCGACATGGTTTGCACACTTTGCCAGATGGTGGGTGGTGTAGTTGGTGTTTGCATCGCATACTTCCTAGTAAAGAAGATGCCAATAGATGTACTTCTTAAGGTTGTTATCGTAGTCGTATACTTCACAGCATTCATGTTTGGTAAGGATGCTCTTGCTGATAGGAAGAAAGCTTAATTAGTAAGCACAATAAGAAATTACAAAAGGTCTCCAGATGGAGACCTTTTTTATATACTTAATATTATTACCTGCCAATCTTTAGGATCTATCATCTGTCATCTTTCAGCTTCGTACTCACTCAATTACAGCATTTCTGTATCTACTAATTTCTGTATCACAGAACCTTTTATATCTACGCTCCCCTAAATTCACGCACCTTCTCAAGGATAGGGAGAATCGCCCCATGATCAATTCCGTCATAGCCATTTTCAAATCTTTCCTTTGCATTTTGAACTTGATCATCACGGACTGGAACAAATATCTTTTCCCCCATAGCTTTGAGTGCAATCTTGTCTGCGCTCTTGCAATCTTTTGAATTATATTTTCCTGGAAGCATATAAAAACAATCATCTGGCAAATGTTTACAACCATTAAGTCCCTTTACAAAGGTTCTATACTCATCAGTCGGCTCAATAATACCCGTTGCAAATACGATTAGGTTATTGTTATCTATACCAAAATTTGATAGGTTTGCACGAAGCATATTAAAGCGTGTTATCTCACCACCTCTAATCCAGCTGCCAAATATTATATTTTTATACATCGAAGTATACCCTAGCTTAGCACGTGAATATTTCATCACGTCGCAGTCCAGTGCTTCTGCTATCCATTCTGCATACTTCTCTGTGGCACCATTGCTAGAATTATAGATTAGTATAGTGTCTGAATTCTCTGATTGTGCAGCACGCCTCTTTGCCGCCTGTCTATTTGGATTTCTCATATGACTCATATTATGGCGGTATAGCCATTTACGAAGTATCGGCTCCCGCTTTATCTCCTTCTCCTCATATTAGTCTTATAAATAGTCTGTTACTAATCAACTGTACAGCCCTTTATTATTATTCATAACTATAAAACAAGAGATGTCGGAATTGTCCGTCATCCCTTGTCGCTATTATATCATATTAGTGATAACCACGTCTTACTATCTATTTTTGAGTTCTTTTTCCTTCATGCGTATTTTCAGAATCATAAGTGCCTTCTTAACATCGTCCGCTGTCATGTTGTTCTCACCAACAATGTTAGATTCAAGACCCTCTGGATTCTTATTAATATCTACGATGTTATTCTGTAAATACTCATTCTCAACTACGAAAGTAGCCATCGTTCCGCTGAAGTTGAGTCCGGACATTGGAATGCCCATCTCTCCGAGCTCCTCAACGCAGTTCGTATAGTCTACGTCGCTGTTTCCCCATCCATCGGATGTAAGGATTACCCCATCAGCTCTCATCCCTTCTGCCATAATTGCAGCGCGTTTGCTGTTTCTGAGTTTCTCCTTGTTATCATCAGACGTACCAAATAGTAGAACTCCCATTAGATCAATACCCGAATCCGAACCGACGATATCTACTAATGGATCTCTAAAGTGATGTAAGCTTGTTTCTTTTGTTGAAGGACCAATTCCCATATCAGCACCTCCTTACTGCATTGAACGGATAGCACCGTCTCTGTACTCATTTGGAGTTAAGAAGACAGGCATATTGTTCATCTCTATAATAGAACGTCCACCATGAGCGCCGGATGGCTCATCTGGGAACAGATATGTGTCGTACATAGCGCCCTGACCAGCAACCTGCCTGATAATTAGCACCTTTTTCTGCCCTGGCCTTGCGATGTCATGGTACTCATGACGCTCTGTAGCTTTATTTCCGTCAAATTTCTTCATCAGCTCTCTGTATATCTGAATAAATTCATCACAAGCCTGATGAGCTTCTAGGCAGCCGTGTCTTTCCTGTCCCATATCCTTTTTAAAGGTAACATCAAAGGAGATAATATAGTCATCTTCACCTGGTGTACCAGCTCTGCCAAGAACTAACTGTTCGCTAAGCTTACCTTCTGAAGATCCAAACTCGTGTGTCTGCTTACCTTCAGTATCAACACCAGTAAGCATCACATATACACCTGTTAATGTATGAGTTATACCTTCTCCACATTTTCCTAGCACCTTTGCCGATATAGGGATGATATCCATGATAGTATTAGTCCATCTATCATGATCTCTCGGCTTAATTACCTGAATATCTATATTATCAAGTGTTTCATATTTTTCAAGAAGTGATGGGATAATATCTTTGGATACGGTCATCACACCGTTATACCCAACGCTATTGTGGTCACCCATCTCAACCTCATTCATATGAAAAGCCTTAATGACAAGTCTTCTCAAATCAATTTCCTGTACACTCATATGCATACCTCAATACTTTAGCTTCTGTAAAATATAATTAATAAATACTAGCCTGTTCGATCATTCTCATTTGGTAGGTGGCAAAATATGTTAAGAATTTCTCGAACATACTTTAGAAAAAAGGGGCAGATATAAATCTGCCCCGTCTTCGTTTCCGATGTCCTATTTAATTTAGAACTAGATTACAGCGTGATACTCGTAAGGTAGTGGAACGATCTTTCCTGGAGTCTCGATTGTCTCGAGAAGCTCTAGAGTAGCCTTTACGATAGCTGTCTGCATCTCTACGTCGTTAGGAGCACCTGCGTTAGCGCCCATAGGTACGATAGGAGCAGCTGCACGTGGAGATCCAGCCTGTCTTACAACTGGTGGAAGTGCCGCGATAATTACTGTAGGAATTCCTGCTTCCTCGATTGCTCTCTGCACGATTGTTGCAGAGCGGTGGCAAGTTCCTCATCCAGCTGTTAGGATTGCAGCATCTGCGCCTTCATCCTTAAGCATCTGAGCAATTTCTGGACCTGTCTCGTTAGTGAACTTTTCGATGTTTCCACCACCACCCATGAATCCAGCATGTGTAGGTGCACAAGCCTTGATGAAGCCTTCTTCTCTTAGCTCGTGAAGTCTGTCGATAGGGAACATGCAGTTGATGTCCTTATTTACGTCAGAGTTATCGTATCCACCGTGTGTTACCATTAGCTCGCTTGATGGAACATCATCTGGAACCTTTCTCCAAGTGAAGTCTCCAGCGAGGTTAAATCTCTTATCTGTCTTTACGTGTACACCTGCAGCAGTAGCAAGAGCAACTGTCATCTCATTGAGAGGCTTAGTTACTGGTGTAAATACTGACTTAGGTGTAATAGGAACAAATATTTCAGATTGTAAGCCTTTTACAACTGTCATACTCATTTGTCTTTTCCTCCTTAGTTATTTGTGCTTTTCAGCGTATTCAGCACGACGTCTGTTTAGAATGTCGATATTACTTACGTACTTCTCGTTAACTTCTGGTCCTTCTTGTTCTATGAAGCTCATATTCCAAGCGACCGTCTGTCCGACCTTTAGCGGATAATCAGAGATTACCATTCTCATAGGCACCTTGAGTTCACCTAATCGACCTTTAATGTCTACGCAGATTCCCCCGTCATGAACCTCTGTAATGACTCCCTCAACTTTGATTATCTTATCTCCGTAATTCATCTGTAATATCTACCTTTCGTAAGCAAAGATTAGTCGTACTTTTCCTTTCTCTTCTCACTGATTGGAAGTGACTGCTCGTTCTCTACTAGATCAATCTTATTGCCAGTAGCCTTCTCGATGAGCTCAACGTTGTTGTTCTTAACGTTTACGTTGTATGATCTCTCTGGAGCCTTAATCTCTTCACCAGCCATCTTAGCCTTCAGCATAGCAAGTCCACGGATAGCATCCTCTGTGCAGAGAGTGTTGCAAGCGAGAACCTCGTTCTCAATTCCGGACATGGACTTGTTGTTGTCTACCATTGCGTCGCAGTACTTGTTTCCTGTTACGAGAGCACCCTGTACAGCACAGAATGAGAATCCAACAACTGGAATTCCTCTCTTACCAATCTGCTCGATGTGGGAAGTGAAGTCAACGTGGTTATTTCCGAATCCTTCTGTTGTAACGAATGCACCGTCAACGCCCATGGACTCAACCATCTGACCAAGTCTTCTGGATACGTAGAACTTGTCGGAGTTAGCCTGAGGTGATCCAACGAAGATAACGCCTACTACGTCGATATCCTCATCGTGTACAGCCTCAACAACTAGTGGCTCTCTCCAGTAGTGTCTGGACATTTCCTTTGAAGCAGGTCCGATACAAGTTAAAGCGTGGATGCAGCCATCGAGTACCTCGAGTGGGTTAGCCATTACTGGAACGTTACCTAGGTCAACGTTTGGCTTAGCTCCAAGTACGCCTACAGGATCGTTAGGGAATAGGAAGTTGTCGTGCATAGCACCCTGTCCCATGATTTCCTTAACAATAACAACCTTCTTCTTTCCAGGGTGTCTTGTCTGCTTAAGTGTCTGCTCCTCAGATGGAGTAACATCCTTAAGGTCTCTCTTCATAGCTTCTCTAATTTCAGAAACTACGTGGTCTACAGCAGTGTGAACTGCGATAGGTCCTGGTCTTTCCATGTTCTTCAGGTTGTCGATAACAGCGTGAGCAACGATCATGATCTCACCCTTATCAACAGCACCTGGACGACCCCACATCATGTTCTCGTCGATGTAACCTTCGGATGAACCGAACTCACCAACCTGAACACCTTCTTCTGTAACACCAGTTACAACCATTACAACGCCATCGAGAACCTTTGTTACGCCCTCACCAAGACCCATATCGGAGTCTTCCTTTGTAGCGATTGGCTGGATGTCCATTACTGTCTCTGTGTATACGTGGTAATTATCTGGTGTGATTAGGCTAAGCTCTAGGGACTGAACAAGCTTCTGCTCTGCTGCACCCTCTGTAGCTGCGCTCTTACGAACGTAGAGTGTATCTCCCTCAATCTTAGTCTCGTCTCCAAGAACAACCTTGTTGATCTTGTAGTGCTTTCTTGTCATCTCTCTTAGAACAGTTTCAGTGTGCTCTTCAACTGGAGCTGCTGCTACTGCTGGAGCTGCTGTTGCTACTGCCTGAGCTGGAGCTACAACGCCGCCACCAAGTCCTGCTGGGAGCTCGATGTCGATGTTCTTTCCCTCTCCGATGTGTAGCTTAATTGTTCCTGCTGCTGCTACTGCTGGAGCTACTGGAGCTGCTACTGCAGCTGGAGCCTCCTCAGCCTCAGCAACTGGTGCCTCTTCCTCTGCAACCTCATCAGCATCGTACTTATCAACGATATCTGCTGTGATTGGAGTTAAAGAATCAACAGTTTTAGTTAGTTTCGATCCGTTTAGTACCTGACCGAGCTTGAGAGCTCCATCGATATTCAGCAGACCAGAATCAATTAGATCTGGGAAAATTGCTGGATCTTCGAAGTTAGCTGGCTCAAGAACAGTTCCCTCTTCTGCTCTGCAGCATAGTACCGCTGGGTCGTTCGCATGTTGTTTAGCTGTTTCAGCTGTGATTGACATATCGATCTTCCTCCTTGAAAATATTGCCTTTGCAAATGCAAAATTTTATATATTTATTCCGTCAGTGCTCCATGCGATCGGGCACATGAAGCGCTCGGATTAAATATCAACTAGTTGTTCTCAACGTTATCTACTACGTTAAGATCCTGATCAACCTGCTTAGAAACTCTTAAAGTTCTGTATAGTGGATGATCAACAGCTCTCATGATGTGGTCTGTCTGGTGTAGAACCTTAAGTCCCATCTTAGGACCAGAAGCCATTACAGTGTTCGAACAGTCGGAGCAGTTTCCGATAATTATGTACTCACACTTATCCTTCTTGAACTGTAGGTTGTTTGATACCTGACCTGGGCAGATTCCTGGTCTCTCGCACTTTCTTGTGCCGTTAGGCATCTCCTGTGCCTGCTTGCAGTAGCAAAGCGAAACTTCTTTCGCATTGTACTTCTTGCAAAGCTCCTGCATTCTCTCATAGTTGCCACCACATGCGCATACTAGGATACCCATGTTAGCTCCATGTAAATCTAGGAACGGCATCGATACTAGGATCGCTCCAGTTGTCTTAGTGATAGGAGCTTCTAGTGTAGTCGACTTACCAGTGAACGCACCACCCATTACGATTTCGCCATACTCACCATCGATTCCGCCAGCTCTCTCAATTAGAGAAGCAACGCTTGTTCCTACTGGAACGTCCATGAATACGTGAGCATCGTGTCCACCGTTGAGCTTACCTCTTACTGTTAGGTGCTTTAGGAAAGATGGCTTTCTCTCATCTACAGCCTCAGCTACTCTAGCGCAAGTCTCACTATTGATAACAACAGACTTTGCAGCTGATGGAAGCTGGCTTGGCTCTAGCTCGATTCCGAGACATTCTCTAACTACAGCTCTTTCTTCACCCATTGGGTAAATGTCTGCTAGAAGATGTCTTGTGATGTTTGGCTCATCCTTTAGACATTCGTCAAGGATTTCAACAGCCTTACGATTCTTCTTCTTAATAGCAATAATTGCCTTATCTGCTCCAGAGATTTCCATACAGAGCTTAACTCCGCGGATAACCTTCTCTGGCTCTTCCTCTATCTGCTGAATGTTGTGCTTTAGTCCAGGCTCACACTCAGAAGCATTTACAAGGATGTAACCACCATCCTCAAAATGAGCATCTAGCTTAACTGCAGTAGGGAATCCAGCTCCGCCCATTCCTACAACTCCAGCAGCCCTAACCATCTCAAGAGGAGTTCCTTCTTCGATAGGAACGAACTCGTCCTTCTGCTCTTCATCAGGCTTAATAACAATCATCTCGTCTGTTATTTCTTCAACAACGCCGTAAGCGCTAGAGAAGATATTTGCGCCGAGACCTGTTGGTTCTGCAATGAGGGTTCCCTTCTTAACTTTGTCACCAACTTTAACAATTGGAGCACAAGGTTTACCTACATGCTGTCTCAACAAAATCTGCAAATTTTCCATGACACAGTCTCTCCTTAAATATTTTTGACTCTACAAATCATTAATGCGTATCGTTCGAAAAGCCACACAAATAAAGGTAATGCGCACTCTTTTCTAGATTGATGATAACATAACGATTTATTTATTTCAATGATAATTGTTAGATTATCTATTGAGTTTTTCAATAGATAATCTTCTGTCATATCTCATCCTTTGTTATACAATATCTGCTTTTTTGACCACATATTTTAATCATTAATTTCTATCGATACCAAAACTTTATTGAATTTTCTTGATAATCAATTCACAACATTTTCGTTAAAACAAGATGATTTCAGTGCATTTGAACTAATGCTCATACTATCCGTGTATTAATTTTAGTAATATGCATTTGTTATATTATTGACTTTTAATATTTACTGCTCTATAGTTTACTTAGGTGGCAATTATTTATTTTTATACTTATGTAACCTAAGGAGGTACATGATATGGCACTAACTGCTAAGATTGATTACAAGAAGTATACTGATGCTATCAGAACTATCGAGGCTCACACTGAAGGTGAGTACTGCAGAGTAGCTCTTGATTGCCCAGAGACAGAAGGTAACACAATGATCGAGAGAAAGCACTATCTCGAAGAGCATTATGATTATGTAAGAACTGCTCTTATGTTCGAGCCTCGTGGACACCACGACATGTTCGGTGCTTTCGTTGTAGAGCCTTGCAACAAAGAAGCTGATTTCGGTGTATTCTTCATGGATGGAGGCGGATACCTCAACATGTGCGGTCACTGCACAATTGGTGTTGTAACTGCAATTCTTGAAGGTGGTCTAATGGAGATGAAGGAGCCTCAGACAGAGGTTATTCTAGAAGCTCCTGCTGGTATTATTAAGACAGTTGCTGACGTTAAAGACGGAAAGGTTACTGGCGTAACTCTAACTAACGTTCCTTCATTCAGATATAAGAAGGATCTTCACATTGAGTTCGAAGGCAAAGATGTTGTATACGACATTTGCTTCGGTGGTTCTTTCTTCGCTCTAGTTGATACAGAGAAGAACTTTGGTATCAAGGTTGGTCCTGACACAGCTGGTTTCCTAACAAGATTCTCAAGTTTCATGCTTCAGAAGGTTAACGAGACTGTTTCTGTTCAGCACCCAGAGCTAGACATCACATCTGTTGACCTAGTTGAGAACTACTCAACAACTGATACTCCAGATGCTGACCTACGCAACCTCGTAGTATTCGGTGACCCTGCAGATCCTCAGCTAGATAGATCCCCATGCGGAACCGGTACATCAGCTAAGATGTCCCTACTCCATGCACTTGGTGAGCTTCCAGTTGGTAAGGAGTTCGTTTATGAGTCATTCATCGGAACTAAGTTCTACGGCATGATTCAGAGCGAGACAAAGGTTGGCGAATTCGATGCAATCGTTCCTCAGGTTAGAGGCGGTGGCTACCTCTGCGGAGAAGCTACCTGGTTCATCGATCCAGACGATGCTCTAGGAAAGGGTTTCGTAGTTCCTAAATAGTATATAAATATGATTTATACTCATAAAAAATACGGGCTGTCAAAATGTCAGCCCGTATTTTTTTCATTCCTTTATTAAAATAAAGAGCCAGGCTTAGCCTGGCTCAAAGGAGTTGATCAATCTATCTATGCGGTAAAATAGTGGTTCTAAACTGGGAATTCGATTGCGATGTCTTTGCCCTCCCCGATATAGAGCTTAACAACACCGCCGACAACTGACATATTAACGTTCTGTACTTGTCCACCAATTGAGGGTTCTGTTAGTGCGCCTGCTTCTGCTACTTCTTCAGTCTCTTCAGCAGCCTCATCAACTTCTTCGTCGTATTTATCAACAATGTCCGGAGTAATAGGAGTTAGGGAATCAACGGTCTTGGTTAACTTAGATCCGTTGAGCACCTGTCCTAGCTTGAGCGCTCCATCTATGTTGAGTAGTCCAGTATCAATTAGATCAGGAAAAATTGCCGGATCTTCAAAGTTTGCCGGAGTTAGTTCAGTTCCCTCCTCTGCTCTGCAGCAAAGAACCGCAGGATCATTCTTGTGCGCTTGCGCTGTTTCAGCTGTAATTGACATTACATACACCTCCATAAATTTTCATTTTCGTTACGTTAAAGAGGTTACCACCTACGGCATTTAATCTCAATAGATTTGCCTATAGGTAAAATCTATTTGAAGATGTTCTATTATTATAGGTTTGAAATTGAAATAATCAATATCAAATCGAATGGTATTGCATCTACAAAAAGCAAAATACTGCAACTCAGCTGAGTTGCAGTATTTTGTGTGGTGCGCCCACAGGGACTCGAACCCCGAACCTTCACATTCGTAGTGTGACGCTCTATCCAATTGCGCTATAGGCGCTCAAAGCACTATAACAATTTAACATGGTATAGTGCTGTTGTCAAGTAAATTCAATGGTCTTACAAGCTTATCTTTCAATTTTACTCTTTTGACTGCGTGCCAATATGCCGAGTACTATCTCTCTTGGTACAAACTTTGAAGCAATTGCAGCTGCTTTGACCATCATATTAGGAACTATGATAATCTTGCCCTTATCCGCTTCGTCTATGCAATACGATACACATTCACGCGCAGATATTCCCCTAAGCGAAAATTTCACGTTTGCAACATCGTTGAACTCGGTATTTACCGGTCCTGGGCAGAGCGCATGAACCTGGGCGCGGCTACCGAGGAGTTTCAGTTCTTCTGCAAGTGCATTTGTAAGAGATACGACATAGGATTTGGTCGCATAGTACGTCGCCATATAAGGTCCTCCTGGCATAAGTCCGGCAACAGACCCTACGTTGATGATATGTCCATAATCCCGCTCTATAAAATGCGGCATCATCTGATGTGCGATGTAGTGAAGAGTCTTAACATTGACATCAATCATATTTAAATCATTCGAAATATCGCTCTTATCAAATCTTCCCACCGCTCCGAAACCAGCATTATTGATGAGTATGTCTAAAGGCATCTCGTGCTTTGATTTGAGATGTGAAATAAGGTTCTCGCATTCATTTAAATCTGATAAATCCGCTGTTATACACTCACACTCTACGCGGTAATCGCTTGCGAGTTCCTGACCAATGTCAACGAGCCTATCCTCTCTTCTTGCAACCAAGATAATTGAATATCCTTCGGCTGCAAGCTGGCGTGCAAACTCCGCACCTATACCAGAGCTAGCACCAGTTACGCAAGCTAGTCCGCTGGACGGCTTATCGCACTTCTTATTGGGAATGCTAATGGTCTGCACATTCATTAGAATCTATTTCTCCTATTATTCTTGTATAGCAACATAAAATAGTAAATGCATAGAGCAAATAAAATTCCGCCGAGCACAACGCTTATTATGCGAATCATAGTAGCACCTTCTTTCGATAAATAGTATTAGCGACACATAGTAGTTTTGGTTCCACTTTCATAGGAGTATCGCCTAGTTCTTAGAGTAGTATTTCCCCCTCTTAGGATAAACTTCCTTGATGGTTCCCTTGCGGAATTCAGCATTCAGCTGCTGAAGGTCATCTATCTGAGACTGCAGAACCTTCCCTATGTCCGTATCTATAATAAGCATACGAGCAGGAAGGGTGTGAGTTGTAACGATATTAGGATTATTAAACTCCTGTGTACCGTCTGGCTGTAGCGGATGGTATGGTTCGTGTTCAGATAGCGCCATAAACCAGGAGTTAAATATAAACGTGTATCCGGCAATTCCAGTAGTCTTCTGATAAGCCTTTGAAATACCACCGTCGATGACTATAAGTTTACCTTCTCCCTTGATTGGGCTTTCTCCGTCCTTGATTTTAACCGGAACATGCCCATTGAGGATAATCCCCTTCGATGGGTCAAGATCGAAGTCGCGGATAATTTTGATGCAGATGTCCTTATTCTTAATCAGCTTATAATACGGAACCGTGTGCTCCTTGTGAGTTGATTTATCTGCGATAAAGAGCCTCTCAAAGGTAGTCATCTTATCCTTTCCAAACAGCGGCGAATCTGGTCCTAGCCAGAGGTACCACATTAGATTTGCAGCATCAGCCTTATCGAGATCGCATCTAGGATTGAAATAGACTTCTCTTAGTTCCTGGTCAAGCTGTCTCATGAGCCCTGCCCCATGATTTGTCTTACCAGCTATTGTCACCTCCATGAAATCGCCATCCTCTGTAAACGGGATGCATCCATGGAACAAAAGGTTGCCATTGTATGTTGTAAAAAGAGCTCCGTGAGTATATAGAAAGTTAATGTGCTCCTGCAGTTTCTTGGAATTAGTTATAGATGCCTCAAGCGCAACCATTACCTCTTCCTCTTCAGGGCTTAGCTTGTATGGATCTGCCGGGTCGATAGTCGGAAGATTCGTATCCTTAATCGGATAAACTTCTCCGTAGCAATTAACTGTTCCCTCATCCAAGTTAATCTTATCAAGCATCAACCTGTGATCCAGCTTGAACTCCGAATGGTTCATTATTGTCTGACCTTCAACCTTGAACTGGATAATCGCAATCATCTTGTGCATCTTAGCCGCAAGTTCTTCAGGAATTGGGTCAAATCTGTTCTTTTCAAGTACATGCGGCATAAAGCCTGTACAAGGATCATCTCCATAAATCTGCTGTGCGCGTGTCGCTAGCGGACGCAGATTGATGCCATACCCATACTCTAGCATATCGAAATTATTGTAGCTAACGTTCATGCGAATGATATTTGCAATGCACGGTCTATTTCCGCACGCTGCCCCCATCCACACAACGTCGTGATTACCCCACTGAATATCCACACTCCGCCTAGACATGAGGAAGTCCATGATCCTATGAGGTTTAGGACCTCTATCAAAAATATCTCCTATGATGTGAAGATGATCGACAGCCAGTTCGCTTATCGTATTAGCAATCTCTGTGATCAGCGTCTTGGCAATTTTAAATTCAATTACCGAATCGATGATTTCTTGATAGTATTTCTGTCTGTTATCATCATCATCCGCAAACATCAGCTCATCCATAATATAACCAGTATTATCAGGAAGAATTCTTCTAACCTTGGATCTGGTATACTTGTTAGATACTGCTCTGCAAATGATTATCAATCTATAAATAGCAGAAGAGCACCAAGCATTAAAATCGGCTTCATTGGCCTCTCTTCTCTTAAGTTCATTTACCGGATCGTATATGAGCGCTGCTAATTGCTCTCTATCTGTTGCGCTAAGAATCGCCCCAAAGTTCTCATCGATTTTCATCTTAATAGTACCAGATGCACTGCGCACAAAGTACTGAAACGCATCGTATTCACCGTGGAGATCGCTTAGAAAGTATTCTGTACCCTTCGGCAGAGCGAGAATCGCTCTAAGGTTAACAATTTCTGCATTGACAGAGCGATGATTTGGATATTTCTGAGCTAGCATCTCGAGATACTTATTGTTAGACATCGTGTTCCTCCACTCTCATGAGGTCTGCACCTAGACTCTTGAATTTTCCTACAAAATCTTCATATCCCCTTTCGATATGATATATCTCACTCACTTCAGTTGTTCCAGTTGCTACTAATCCTGCAAGCACCATTGCCGCTCCCGCGCGAAGATCTGTTGATCTAACCTTTGCTCCATGAAGCTGCTTGCCTCCAGGAATCGTCGCCTCTCTGCTGTTATCTGTAGAAATGTCCGCACCCATACGATTAAGCTCAACAACGTGCATAAAACGATTTTCGAAAACCGTCTCTCGAACGACGCTAGTTCCCTCGACAGTAGTCAGAAATGCCATAAAAGGTGACTGAATATCTGTTGGAAAACCTGGATATGGCAGAGTTTT
This sequence comes from Mogibacterium diversum, assembly GCF_938028775.1. Classification (GTDB taxonomy): domain Bacteria; phylum Bacillota; class Clostridia; order Peptostreptococcales; family Anaerovoracaceae; genus Mogibacterium; species Mogibacterium diversum_A. Next base: position 87,878 of record NZ_CALIZG010000005.1, on the reverse strand, counting down.
GATATCAGTCGCAACGAGATTTCCCTTAGTTGCATCTACGAGGATGCCCTCTTCATCGACATTTACCGAAACTCCGCATTCCTTTAGCTTGGCGATTATCGGTCTTACATGACCAGGAATACCGTTTCTAATGAGTACCTTTCCTCTCGTGATAGCAGCAGCTAACATAAATGTTCCGCATTCTATCCTATCTGGAATTACGGTGTGAATCGCACCTGAGAGCTCATCAACTCCCGTAATACGTATAGTATCTGTGCCTGCGCCTTTGATTTTCGCTCCCATCTTGTTGAGCATATTAGCTAAATCAACAATCTCAGGTTCCTTGGCTGCATTCTCTAGAATAGTAGGCCCCTTGGCAAGCGCTGCTGCCATCAAGATATTCTCTGTCGCACCAACACTAGGAAAATCAAGGTAAATAGCATCACCAACAAGACCGTCCCTCGGTGCTTCGATTATGATGCTCGAATTCTCTATATCCTCCATCACAGTTGCTCCAAGAGCTTTAAATCCCTTGAGGTGAAGGTCGATAGGTCTCTTCCCGATAGTGCATCCTCCGGGAAGCGGCATAACAACCTTGCCACATCTTGCAAGAAGTGGACCCATAGCCATTGTAGAAGCTCTCATCTGGGACACAAGCTCGGCATCTCCTTCAACCGTGGTAATCTCAGCTGCATTGACCGACAGCTTACCTGGATCAGACATAGATACGACAGCTCCAAAGCTCTCGAGCATCTTACGCATAACCATTACATCTGACAGGTCTGGGACATCATCGATCACACAAGTATCTGGCGTCAGCAGGGTCGCTGCCATGAGCGGAAGAACCGCATTCTTTGCTCCGCTAATTTTAACCTCTCCTTCTAAAGGTCCGCTATTGTTAACTAGTATCTTTGCCACTGAAAATTCTCCTTGATAAATAGATATAGAGATGCCGAAAAGCACCTCTTAAATAATTGCCTTATCTTATATAGTTATCTGCGTTTTCTCTTGCGAATCTTGTTAGGACGCTCATAATTCATTTCGTCCATCTCATATCTATTCGCACGCTTCTTTGACTTTTTGCTGAATGACTTGAGTGCACCAGCGGCAGTTCCTACATTGCCTGCAGTCTTAATAATAGACCGATTCTCATTAATTTTATTGCTCACACTCGTAAACATTTCAATCGCATGGTCTATCTGATCATCAACCTGTTCAGTTCTAGCTGCTGCAATTGTTGTCATCCTCTTGGTATCAGCTAGCAACTCATCCACGTTTCTAAGCGTGTCAGCAAGCTTGATAGCCAATCTAATCAAGAAAATTATGAGTATAAAAAGTGCGATTAGCACTAGCAATATTGCCGCCTGCTTGATATCTAATGAGACTCTCATCATTCCCTCCTTCTACTCTTTAGGTAGTATATAAATTATACCTTAGGCATATTGTATGTTCAATCTTATAAATATGCGATATCTCATATATTCCTTTATAATATTCATCTTTCATGCCAGTTCTATAAATATATGCGTTTGATCAAATCTGTATATCCGGTGCCATCGGAATTGTAGACTGCAATCTCTGGCAGCATCTTAAGGTCAGGCTTTGCACCTGCTACTGCATGGATGAGAACCAGATTCGCTGGTTCATTGCTGCTCGGTACGACGAGCTGCAGCTCCTTGGGCTCCAGTGCTGCTGCTCGCAGGGCTTCGCAGATGTCAGGTAGGCGCGATGGTCTATGAATCATGTAGAAGTCGCCTCCGGACTTCAGAATCTGACTTCCACACTTTGCAAATTCAGAGATTCCAGCCGTGGTCTCGTGCCGTGCAATGAACTTTGCACTATCTTCGTTTGGAATCCCAGAACCACGCCTAAAGTAAGGTGGGTTTGTGACAACAGCGTCGAAAAAACCATCGTATCCATCAAGCTGAGAAACATCTGTGAGCACGAAGCTTATTCTATTCTCAAGAGCATTCATCTCACGTCCACGCACTGCTCTATCAAGAGCTACCGGGTTCCTTTCAAATCCTACAATCTCAGATATAGGGAGTTTATGGGCAAGTATAAATGGAATAATCCCATTCCCTGTCCCGAGGTCAGCTACGCGCATCTTGAGCCTACTCTTGACAGGTTTAGCACCGGTTTCGCCACTGGCAAAAGCTGATAGCAAAACCGCATCAATCCCGTAACTAAAGCCATCTCCCTGTACTACTTTAAATCCACCCATTCCTATATCATCGATTCGCTCTGGTTTTCTCTGCATATCTTAGGTCCTCACCATAAGGCATTTCAATATTCCTAAACTAGTCACGCGTTAGTTCTTTAATCTCCTTCAGAGTCTCTTCGTCGAGATCTCCTATGTCATCATTTTGCTTGTGGTGGTGTTTCTTATCTATTCGCTTAATTTCTTTTTTGAAATAGATATTGTAATCAGGACCTAGCGTATCCTCTCCAGTTTCTTTATCCTCGACAATAAGTCTAGCTGTAACCTTTCCATTAAATAAATCGACATTTACCACCTTAGCTATTCCGTCAGGGGTTTCTATGCGCTCCCCCTCATTAGGCATCCCCTTGCGGAGCTCCTGATAAGTCTTATTTTCAAAGTTTAAGCAGCACATAAGTCTACCGCAAGTACCAGATATCTTGGATGGATTGAGAGATAGATTCTGCTGCTTTGCCATCTTGATTGAAACCGGCTGAAAGTCATTTAACCACTTGCTACAGCAAAGCGGTCTGCCACAAATCCCTATGCCCCCAAGCATCTTCGCTTCGTCTCGAACGCCAATCTGGCGAAGTTCTATTCTCATCTTGAACTGAGACGCAAGATCTTTTACAAGTCCCCTAAAATCAATCCTTCCATCTGCTGAGAAGTAGAATATAACCTTTGTACCATCTATCGTAAATTCGGCATCTACAAGCTTCATATCCAGCTTGTGCTGCAGAATCTTCTCTTCGCAGACCTTCATAGCACCGTCACGCTTAGCAAGATTGTCCTTGTATCTCTGTATATCTTCTTTCGTCGCCTTGCGCTCTACACCCTTGAGCGGTGCAACAAGCTCACTCTCATCAATCTCACAGTTTGCTATTGAAATATGACCGAGTTCCATGCCCCTAGCTGTCTCCACTATTACTAGTTCACCGAGTTCGTAGCTAACCCCTGCTGGATCAAAGTAATATGTCTTGTTGGCTTTCATAAAGCCTACACCTATAATTTCTACCATCTATAAATTTCCCTTCTTATCTATTAAAAACCGAATTTAAACATCCGGATAGTTGCTAACGATTATTTATGTTTTTTCTGCTCAGAAACAATGAATTTAACGCATATTCCGGGCTCATGCCACGCTTGATATTTATCCTCGTCTCCTCAACTTTATCAATCATCTGTAGAATAGCTCCAGCATCCTTAGGAAGTCTTTCGCCACCTATCAGCTTTTCGTGCAAATTATTCTCTAGTGCATCTAGAAACTTAAACGCCTCCTCGTTGCCTTTAAAGCTTTTCCTAATGAGTTCGCGGATTTTGAAAAAATACGTCTTACCAAACCACTCTTTCATCAGAAGCTCAATGCTATCTGAGTTTGCAAAATCGCTTGTTTGTTCATGCATTCTTAATTCGACACATCTGGACCTTACTGTAGGTAGAAGCGACTCTTTGTTATCTGTAGCGAGAATGATTACCGTACCAGAATATGGCTCTTCCAATGTTTTGAGCAACTTATTCTGAACTATTTCGCTGAGCCTCTCTGCGTTATCAATGATACCCACATTGTGCTCTCCATAAGGTCTCATGCTAAGTCTTTCTATAATGGCTGCTGCGTCAGCCGTCTTATAAGTTTCCTTACCGCTCTGGCTCATAAAGAACAGGTCTTCATGAGTACCGCTGCTCACTCTTATACAGGCGGGGCAGCTTCCACACGCATGTCCAGACAAGTCCGTATTAGGGCAAATTATATCTTTTGCAAAGCTTCTGATATAATCATCCCTTTCTTCACCACTTCTTCCCTCTATGATGTATGCATGTGCATATTCCCGTGCCATATCTCTCCCGTATCCTCCGATGCCTGTAAAATATTCAGTCATCTATCTCGCTATATTGTCCCTATACTATAGTGTCTCGAGTTTCGAATAGATGTCGCCCTTTATCTCATCTATCGTTTTACTCGCATCAATCCTGACTATGCGCTCAGGGCACTTATCGCAAAGCGCCTTATAGCCATCATACACACGATAGTGGAAATCCAGCTTCTGCTGCTCAAGTCTGTCTCTAATATCTTTACCGATTCTAGCTCTACCAATCTCAGGGTCTAAGTCCATGAAAAAAGTGACATCTGGCTCAAGTCCGCCTGTCGCATATCTATTCACCTCAGAAACCTGATCACCAAGGTTTCTTCCAAAGCCTTGATATGCGATGCTTGAATCGACAAATCTATCGCAAACTACAACTGCGCCTCTCTCGAGCGCTGGTCTTATCTTCTCAGCAACATGCTGTGCCCTAGCGGCTGCATATATTAACATCTCTGTAACATCGTCCATCTCAGCATTTGCATTATCAAGAACGATGCTGCGAAGCTTCTCGCTAATCGACGTTCCACCGGGTTCCCTGGAAACTACAACTTCCCTGCCATTGCTTACAAAATAAGCCCTAATATTTTCAACCTGTGTGCTTTTGCCAGAGCCATCCGGACCCTCAAGCGTAATAAAAATTCCCTTTGGCACCTCGCCACCACCTATCTATGCGTATTTCTATCGGATTGTTCTATAGGGTCCGGAATGTGGATTGTAAATCCTTCCTTTCGAGCTTTTTTCCGTTCCTCTAACTTGCGCTTCTCTGCAGCTTGCCTAGCCTGCTTCTTGCCCCTTACGGTATCAAAATAGTCTACAAACAGGTAAATACCTAAGACACCCATTGGCACCGTCAGCAGCAGCGCCAATATGTATTTGAACAATATCATACGGGCTTTCCTCCCACACTTTTTGCTTCATTATCTCACATGTATACAGAATGTATTATACCATAAGATTAAGAAAGATACAGTTTTCATAAAACGTCTTTTTTTCGAAATCAATATTCTCCTTAAATGATTTTCTCAAGCAATTTATGGGTTCTATAAGTTGAGGATATATGCTCACTGCTCTACAACTGATGGCATTAATATGGTAAACTTAATTAGTTAATTAGATTTAAACGCAGGAGGATTAATATGAATTCAATTGAGCTCAGCGAACTCATCTATCCTGAGATTGCAAACGATACTGACTACGAAGCCATGTACCCTAAGCGTAATCTCCCTGAGGGGGCTAAAGTCACCAGGCTTGGTCCAAGCCCTACTGGATTTATCCATCTCGGAAATCTGTATGGTGCTTTTGTAGACGAGAGACTCGCTCACCAGAGCAATGGTATCTTCTATCTTAGAATCGAAGACACTGACGATAAGAGATTTGTCGAAAATGCCGTAGAAACAATTATCTCGTCTCTAGCATTCTTTGGAATCAAATTCGACGAAGGTGTCACTGAACATGGTGATGTCGGTAGCTACGGCGATTATACGCAGAGCCACCGCGGAGAAATATATAGATTCTATGCCAAGAAGCTGCTCGCTGAAGGCAAAGCATACCCTTGTTTCCTAACAGAAGAAGAAATCAGCGAGATTAGAGAGAAGCAAGAAAAGGAAAAGATCGCTCCTGGAATCTATGCAGGATGGTCAAAGTATAGGGATTGGGATAGTGATCCTGATATCGAAAAACTTATAATCGATCATATCTCGGCTGACGACCCATTTGTAATAAGATTAAAGTCAGACGGTACCCCTAACGCTACCGGCGAGGATATCAAGAGAAACAAAGTCGTTGATGGTATAAGGGGCGCACTTGATGTGCCGGAAAACTTTCAGGACGTCGTAATAATTAAGACTACAGGAATTCCGACTTATCATTTTGCACATGCCGTTGACGACCACCTGATGAGAACGACTCACGTCATACGCGGAGAAGAGTGGCTTCCTTCACTTCCAATTCATGTCGAGCTATTTGAGAAGTTAGGATTTGAACTTCCAGTATATTGTCACACCGCTCAGCTGATGAAAATAGGAGAAGATGGCAACAAGAGGAAGCTATCGAAGCGTAAGGACCCAGAGCTTTCACTGGATTATTATAGAGATCAGGGTTATCATCCTGCTGCAGTTAGGGAGTATCTGCTCACCATTCTCAACTCAAATTACGAGGAGTGGCGTATGGAGAATCCAGAGGCAGATATTGATGAATTCAAATTTACCACTGAGAAGATGAGTAACTCTGGTGCACTTTTTGACCTCGATAAGCTTAATGACGTGAGCAAGGAGGCTCTGCTACACATTTCTGCTTATGAAATCGCTGAGTTTCTAAAGGATTGGTCCCTCGAGTTCGCACCTGAGTACAGTTACATATTCGACGACATGGATCTTCTAGTGAAAATCCTTGACCTAGGTAGAGATGAGAAAAAACCTCGCAAGGACCTCGTATACGCAAGGCAAATTATGGAATTCATCAGCTATTTCTACGATCAGAGTTTTAAAGTCATTGATGAAGTCCCTGCCGAAGCTGAAGCAGATAAGGTCAAGATTCTTGAAGAATACCTATCATCTTACAACCACGCCGATACACAGGAAGAATGGTTCAATAAGATAAGAGAAATTGCAACTAACCTAGGTTATGCTGCAAAGCCTAAGGACTACAAAAAGAATCCAGATGATTATAAGGGTCACGTTGGCCACGTAAGCACAGTTATCAGACTTGCTCTCGTCGGCCGTGCACAGTCTCCTGATGTATGGGCAATACAGCAGATTATGGGCGAAGATATGGTCAGAGCCAGAATTAACCGAATGATAGAAGAGGAGAAATAAAATGGAACCAATTCTAGTAATAATGGCTGCCGGAATGGGAAGTCGATACGGCGGACCGAAGCAAATTGATCCGATTACGTCTGAGGGTGACATTATCATGGATTTTTCCCTCTATGACGCATATCAGGCAGGTTTTAGGAGAGTCGCTTTTATAATCAAGAAGGATTTTGAAGAGGACTTTAGAGCCCATATCAAAGGAAGAGCCGGTAAACTATTTGAAACTCACTACGCAGTTCAGGACATTCACGATCTACCAGAAGGCTACTCTGTTCCAGACGGAAGAACTAAACCTTGGGGTACTGGTCATGCCGTCCTCGCAGCAAGAAATTATATCGATGCACCTTTCGCTGTTATTAACGCAGATGACTACTATGGACAGGAAGCATTTGAGAAGATATATAAATTCCTCAGTGAATCCGCTGATGCTACACACCACTGTATGGTCGGCTTCAAGATTGAGAACACACTCTCTCTAAATGGTTCAGTTGCTCGTGGACTCTGCGAGGTTACAGATGGATATTTATCGGATATCGAGGAGCATTCGGACGTTATACGTGAGAGTGATGGTGTAATTCGAGCAACAAGCTCAAAAGGTGTGAGACACGATGTGCCTGATGGTCAATCGGTATCCATGAACCTATGGGGGTTTGGTGCTGAATTCCTCGAGGTTATGAAAGCTGGTTTTCCGGCTGCACTCGATAAAATCATAGAGCAAAATCCACTGAAGGGAGAGTACTTCCTTCCTTACTGCATCGATACAGAGGTCAAAGCTGGTAGAGCTACCGTTGCAGTTCTTCAGTCAAGTGACAAGTGGTTCGGTGTCACCTACAAAGAGGATAAGGATGAGGTTGCCACGAAGTTTTCCGAGATGAAGGTTGACGGAAAATATCCAAAGGAACTATGGTAAGAAATTGCTATATTACAAAAGCGGGACACTGGTCCCGCTTTTTTCGCATCATGTTAATTTTGAAAGGTTGGCGATATGCTACCTTGCTATGCGCTTTCTAGCTGCTAACAAGCCGAGTGATGCTAGTGCAGATCCTATAAACACAATTGAGTAAGGAAGAAGCCCATTGCTATCGCCTGTCTTAGGTGTGTGTCTATGCTTGTTGACCACAGGCTTCTTTTGTATAACCGGTGTCGGATTATGAGTCTTATTAGTGTCAAACTTGTAATAGTTCGTGCTAACCTTTGCCTGATTATCTACTGGCTTTCCATTAATATCCTCATCTACCTTAACCTTGTAAGTCACCATAAATGTCTCGTCATTACCGAGATTTGTCTTTCTCCAAGTGATGACACCGTTTTGTTCCACCCCACCATTATCTGCGGAACCTGCAACGTACTTCGTGTACTTAGGAATGGCATCTGTAATCGTCACATCATCTGCTCGTCCGATTGTATTCTTATACGTTATTTTATATGTAAGTACATCTCCACCCTTAACTGTCTTTCCGTCAACGCTAGTGGACATATCGTCTTTAAAAACGTCCTTATTAGGCTTAGTTGGTGGCAGTATCTTAGTCTCAACGGTATTCGTAGGAACTGACACATTATCAAAATACATCTTTGCTGCTGAGTTCGTAATAGTATTATCACCCTCTACTAGCGCTCTGCTATTTGTCTCAGTCTTATAAGTTATCTCGTATACTTTGCCACCCTTATCTCTTGCGAACAGAGCATTTTTGATAATATTAATCTCTACATGGTCCTGACAATTTTCATTATCTGGTGTCACAGTTACCTGATAATCTTGCCCTTTGACTAGAGTATTGCCATCAAACTTAACGATTGCTTCTTTGAAGTCCACTTTCTTATCAAAGGTATCGGCAAATTTCAACGACTTAATATCATCAATTATATCAGTACCCGGTCTTGGGACTGTGTACCTTACAGTGTAGTTGATAGGTTCTCCAACACGCTTTGGTGCCTGTGCTTTATCTACAGTTTTCTTAGCTGCTGTACCAGGATTATTATGGTAAGGAACTTCAGCAAAGAACTTGAACAGCCCACCGCTCGTTACAGAAGAATTATAAGCGAAAGTAATCGAGTTTGTCTTGCTGCGCATAACAAATCCAGTTTTGTTATACTCGTCTTGCCCGCTAGTTCCAGCTGCAGTGATGCTCGCATTCGCTTTCCACCAATGCCAGTTGCCAGATCCATTTTCCTCATCCAAACTAACCGCTCTATTGTAAACGATCTTATCAATAGTGCTATCAAGATTCTTGACTCCTAGCTCTTCATAAAAAGAAGATCTGCGGTTCCCAGCAATAGGATTTCCTGGTTTCACATCGATATCAGCTGGCTGCATCGTCAGCTTTAAATCGCAAGGTGTACCATCAGCATACTCGAGAGTTGCTGTAACGTCTGTCTTAGTGTTGAAAGACCAAATATTGTCATTAGTAAAATTAGGATGATCAGGATATACATAATCCATCAGCTGAATTCCACTATCACCCCAGTTTTGGTCAACCGTCAAAAAAGGTACCCCTGCATTGGCATCATTAAAGTTTGCCTGCTGCCCGTAATATACCGTTGGATTCAGCTGTAAGTGAGAAACCTTCACTCTCACGTTGACCTTTTTGCCATTTACTTCACCAGCATTAGTGAATAGAAGTTCAAGCACATTATCATAATCCTGCTTCGAATTGGACTTCTCATACTTGTGCATAAACACCGTACTCTTAGTCCATGAGCCATTAGGTGTAACTACTTCCTTCAGAGTTCCTGAGCCAGTGCTAACGACCTGCATATTCTCCTGCCTGCACTTGAACTCATATAGGTTGAGATTTGCTAGATTAAGATCAGTCGTTGTATTCTCAACCGCAAAAGCCTCCATATTCGGTGCAGCTATCCCTATCATCAGAAATGATAGTAGCAAAACGAATAATTTGCGAACTGACAACGCTTGCCTTTTTTCCATAATTGTTCCTTCTTTCTTATTTATTTAATAAAATGCAAATATGTTCAAACGTCACGCTTTTAGTAATAACTCTTTGATAAATATTACCTAATAGGTACATTATACACTATTGTAAGAATTTTATCATTTAATATTTTTTCTTAATTTCCTCGCATAGGGAAGTGTTTGCTTAAGCGCATCATCCTTTGATACACCAGCTAGTCTCAGTTTGTGTGCATATTCGAGGATTGTGCCGAAGTCATCGCCTGGCATAATTCCCCTATCGATCAAGTCCTTTCCTGTAACATAAGGTCTCGCCATCATGTCTCTGTACAGATCTAGTCTATCGAACAAGAACTGTATCCGCTCTCGTTCCCTGAGCCTTTCATCATCTGTGTAAAGTTCTGATTTTCTTGAAGTATCATCCAATAACTCGTGTGACTCGTTTGACGCCTGACTCAGATTATGAGCATCCAGGTGTGGCAATTTTGGCTTATCGCAGATTGCAAAATATATAAGGTCATTAGGAGCAATAGCATCGTCAAACATTCGGTTCGTCTTCTTGACCGACGATCTCGCTTCAGCAATCTTGTTTGGGCGCATGTGATTAGGAATCATATTAGCGATATACTTTTTTATATCGCTACCATGACATACGCGGTTCAGAAATCGCTCCGCGATTTCTGCTCCTTGTAGCTCGTGACCATACGCGTGAATTGCGCCATTAACGAATTCAGTCGTCGTAATCTTGCCGAAATCATGAGTGAGAGCCAGCAGCATAAACGCGTATGGATCACTCGCAGAAGGCCTGAACCGGGCCGCCCTATCCAGAACCATCATGGTGTGAGTCCAGACATCACCTTCTGGATGGAACTTAGGATTTTGTTCTAGCCCAATTAGCTGTTCGAGTTCCTGGAACCAGTATCCGAGCTGGCCCATTTCCCGCAGGCATTCAAAGAATTCGGATGGTCGGCGGGATTCCAGAAGCGCCTTCTTCATCTCCATCTCGACGCGCTCGGCCGAGAGATTCCTGAGGTCCAGCGCCCTGCAGATTGAAATCGTGGAAGGCGCGACCTGGAATCCGAATCTGGATCTGAACTGGGCAGCACGGAGGGCACGGAGTGGATCCTCACCGAATTTCTCGTCGTCTATGTGACGGATTATTCGGTTTTTGATATCCTCCGTGCCTCCAAAAGGATCTGCGATTTCACCGCTCAGGATATCCTTTAGAAGCGCATTCATGGTGAAATCGCGCCTCCGTGCTGCCTCTTTGATTCCGATAAACGGATCGATTTCAATTTCAAAGTCGCGATGACCAGACCCAGATTTTCTTTCTGAGCGAGGAAGTGCAATATCTATCTGATGACCAGCAAGCGAGTACACACCAAAAGCAGAGCCGAATCGAAGTGGCTTTCCAAGTTCCTTTAACACCGCTTCTAGAACCGCCTCAGAGATTCCATGTACTTCAATATCCACATCTTTAATGGGACGCTTCATAATCTCATCACGAACGGCTCCGCCTACCATGTATGCACGCCCTCCAAGCTCTTCTACTCGGGAGGCTAACTCTTCAATTATCGTTTTATCTATCTCATTCATTTAATTATTCTTGCCTACACATAGCTCTGACTCTCAACGTCGAACACACCTCTTGTTGTGAGTCTCAGCTTAGGAATAACAGGCAGGCTCATGAAGGAAAGCGTCATAAACGGATCTATCGATCTGCTCACTCCGAGTTCAAAAGCTCTCGCCTTCGCATCTTCAAGATTTTTATTCACATCAATAAGCGGAGCATCGCTCATTAGGCCGGCAATCCCTAGCTTCACGTCTCCGATACATTTACCGCCGTCAAATACCGTTATTCCCCCGCCATTTTCCGCAATATGATTAACTGCAGCAGCCATATCCTCATCATTGGTTCCGACAACTATGATGTTATGAGAATCGTGCGAGATACTGGTAGCAACTGCTCCACTTCTGAGACCGTAACCCTTGATGTATCCGATTCCGATATGTCCCGTATAGTTATGTCTCTCCACTACAGCGATTTTGAGGATATCTTCGGCAACATCCACACCAGTTTCATATCCCTCATCTGTGGTCATCAGTTCACCAGGAACCATGCCGAGCACCCCTCGAGGTCTGTCTATTTTAAATGCCTCCGCAGTAAGTTTATCAACTTTGAAAGTGCTATGAGCCCTTGTAGTCAGGAATTCATCTACTTCCGGAGCCTTAAACTCTTTGAGCTTGCCATTATTGAACATAAGCTTGCCTTTCTTGTAGACCTGCTCGACTGTAAAATCTTCAAAATTATCTATTATGACGAAATCCGCAAGATATCCGAGCGCAATGGCACCACGATTATTCAGCCTAAAATATCTAGCTGCATTAGTGCTCGCAACCTTGATTGCTAGTATAGGATCTGCTCCCATCGATATGGCTTTCTTAATAATATAGTCTATGTGCCCTTTCTCCAGCAGGTCTGACGGATGCTTATCATCGGTGCAGAACATACATCTATCTGCGTATTTGTCTGTCAAAAGCGGCATCAGCGCCTCGAGGTTATGGGCTGCTGTACCTTCTCTTATCATTATTACTTGACCGAGTTCAAGCTTCTCTATCGCTTCTTCTGCTGTAGCGCACTCGTGGTCGGAATACACGCCAGCGGCAACGTATGCATTTAGAGCCTTGCCCTTCACCCCTGGTGCATGGCCATCTATCTTCTTGTGGTGTGCCTGTGCAGCGACTATCTTTTCTACAACCTGCTCATCTGCAGCGACTGTACCGACGTAATTCATCATCTCTGCAAGTCCCTGCACTCTAGGATGTTCGTAAAAACTATCAATCGCTCTATAATCGAGCGTTGCACCAGACTCGTCAAGTGGAGTCGCAGGAACGCATGATGGAAGCATAAATCTTACATCTATCGGGAGTCCTTCGGTCGCCTGAATCATATACTCAATGCCGTCTGTCCCCATCACATTTGCAATCTCATGCGGATCCGTTACCACCGTAGTCGTTCCATGAGGAAGCACCGCCCTTACAAATTCAGTCGGCGTAACAAGAGAGCTCTCAAGGTGGATATGAGCATCAAGAAATCCCGGGCACACGATTTTGCCCGTCATATCGACCTCTTTATCACCATCATATTCACCAAGTCCAACTATTAATCCATTCGTAACCGCAATGTCAGCATTTCTCAGCTCGCCTGAAAATACGCTCACGTATGTAGCATTCTTAAGAACTAAATCTGCCTTGCACTTGCCTGCCGCAGCCCTTATGACTTTCTGCTTGCGCTGTAATTTGCGATTGATTCTGCCTGTGTAGCTTTCGGACATTTGAGCACCCCTTTACTGCACTAATATAAATTACCCTATTGTAACATACTTTTATGAAACCTTATTGAACTCAATTACTAAAATCACAGTCAACTAAACCTTACATTTCGCGCATATTTAAAAAAGAGCCCCCTCGGGCCCTTCTCTAAACGCACTACAGTGTAGCAATCTTATCCTATTATCCCAGGAGTTTCTCTTCCCACTCCTTCTCTCTGAAGCCACCGAGCACGAAGTCATCACCAACGACTAGCGGCCTCTTTACAAGCATTCCATTAGATGCTAGAACCCCGAGCTGCTCATCTTCGCTCATCGCGTCTAGCTTATCCTTGAGTTCCATTTCTCTATAGAGCATTCCGCTTGTGTTAAAGAACTTTCTCACCGGCTTGTCACTTCTCGATAGCCAGTCCCTTAGCTCCTCTTTTGTAGGATTATTTTCAACTATATATCTGTCATCGTAAGCGACACCATTGTCATCGAGCCACTTTTTAGCCTTCTTGCATGTACTGCATTTTGGATACTCATTAAATAGAACTTTCATATTCATCCTCCCTCTTACTTTACAAGTTCAATCAGGTCGCCATAACCTGCCTCTAGCATGTTTTTAACTGGTATAAATTTTAGAGCTACTGAATTGATGCAGTATCTCATGCCACCATCTTCTGCTGGTCCATCCTGAAATACGTGTCCTAGATGAGAATTTGCACCCTTGCTTCTAACCTCAATGCGCTCCATGCCGAACGTATTGTCTCGCAGATAGACCACATGCTCCTCACTTATAGGTCTTGTAAATGCAGGCCATCCGCAGCCAGAGTTGAATTTATCCGTCGATACGAACAGCGGTTCACCGCTCACGACGTCTACATAGATGCCCTTTTCAAAGAAGTCGTCGTATTCACCAGAAAAAGCTCGCTCTGTCCCCGACTTTCTAACGACGTTATACGCCTGTGGTCCAATGCGGTAGAATAGCTCCTCCTCGGTCTCATCCGACGGATAAAGATCATCCTTTATCTCCTGACCAGCCGCGGCAGCTTCTGCAGCGAATAGCGCTCTAACTTCTTCAATCTCATAGTTTGTAATGTGACAGTATCCACCTGGGTTCTTATCGAGATAGTCCTGATGGTAATCCTCGGCAGCATAGAACGAACCAAGTGGCTCTAGTTCTACGTAGAACTCTTCATTAATATCTCTCTGCTGTCCGAATACCTTCTCTAATATCGGCAAATCCTGCTCATCCTCGTAATATACTCCAGTCTGGTATTGTGTTCCGATATCCGGTCCTTGTCTATTCTGAACAGTTGGATCGATGACCATAAAGAAAGCATGTGTTAATTTCTCGAGCGATAGTCTCTCAGGATTATATGTGACTTTAACTGTCTCCCTATGGCCAGTATCACCTCTGCAAACCTGCTCATACGAAGGATTCTCAACTCTTCCATTCGCATACCCAACAGTCGTCTCTATAACCCCTGGTATCTCCTTGAATACCCTCTCTGTGCCCCAGAAGCAACCACCGGCAAAATATATATTCTTACTCATTGTTCTTCTCCTTATCGGCGAAAGCGCATAATCTATTCCATATATCTGAATCCGCCACATAACTTGTGTACAATTTAATTATATACACTGCAGCAATTTTTTCAATGCTTTATTTAAAGAAAAAGGCAGCCCTCGGGCTGCCCTTTAATGAATTATTATCAATCACATGCGTTTAGTCTATCTAACAGAGTTTTAGTTCTGTCCCCAAACTTCTTCTGCTACTTCCTTGACGAGTCTTAACTTAGCCCACTGCTCTTCTTCAGTTAGCTTATTTCCTATCTCGCAAGATGCGAATCCGCACTGAGGGCTGAGATAAAGCCTCTCAAGAGGCACATATTTACTTGCCTCTTTGATTCTCGCATGAAGAACCGCCTTATCTTCGAGCTCCGGTCTCTTGGTAGTAACTAGTCCGAGAACTACCTTCTTGTCCTCAGGGACCTTTGCAAGTGGCTCAAATCCTCCAGATCTCTCGTCATCAAACTCTAAGAAGAACGCAGAGACATTCTCTTCTCCGAGCAGAACATCTGCAACTGCATCGTATGGGCCGCTGCTGATATATGTTGAATGGTAGTTTCCACGGCACACGTGTGTAGTAACCACTAGGTCATCAGGTGCTGCATCAATCACTCTATTGTTAACGTCCTTGTACTTCTTCTGAACTTCAACTGTACCTTCCTCAGTTGTTCCGAACAGAATGGAGCCGGACTTGTTTGTGAACATTCCCCATGTGCAGTCATCTAGCTGAAGGTTTCTACAGCCTGCATCATATAGCTGCCTGATGAACTCATTATATACTTCTACTACATCATCGATAAATGCTTCTTCGCTCTCATACTGAGCAAAGGTTGACTCCAGATTGAACGGGAATAGGAACTGTGCGAGGAACTGTGCTGGTGAAGGTATTGTCTGCTTCGCAACTGTATTCTCATCCTCAAACTGCTTTACGAATCTAAAGTGATCTATGAATGGATGCTCTCCCGATAGCTTTAATTTACCAACTAAGTATGTATCATCTACAATTGCATCCTCTCCATGAAATGGCAGTCCAGTCTTGGTTGGCTTATGTCCTACACCGTCAAGTGCCCACATGAAGTCAAGATACCAAGTCGCTCTTCTGAACTCACCGTCTGTGATCACGTGATATCCTAGCTCCTTGAGCTTGGATACGAGCTCAGTAATTGTCTCATCTTCGACCTTCTTCAGCTCATCGTAGCCGATATTACCGTTATCAAAAGCTCTTCTCGCTTCCTTAAGTCTCTCTGGTCTTAAAAAACTTCCTACAAAATCATATCTAAATGGTGTCTTTAAATTGCTCATCTCTTACCTCTAGTCTTTCTTAGCAGAGTCTATCCCCAAACTTCTTCTGCAATCTCTTTAACTAATCTTAGCTTAGCCCACTGCTCTTCTTCAGTTAGCTTGTTTCCTATCTCGCAAGATGCGAATCCGCACTGAGGACTGAGACACAGTCTCTCAAGAGGTACGTATTTACTTGCTTCCTTAATTCTTGCAATAACTGCTTCTTTATCTTCTAACTTAGGCGACTTCGTAGTGATAAGACCGAGAACCACCTTCTTGTCAGGAGAAACCTTTACAAGTGCCTCAAAGCTGCCTGAACGCTCATCATCATACTCGAGTAGCAGCGCATCTACATTCTCTCTTGCGAACACGTAATCTGCAACTGAATCGTATGCTCCACTTGAGAAGTATGTCGAATTATAATTTCCTCTGCAGATGTGTGAAGTGATAACTAGATCTTCAGGCTTTCCTTCAAGTGCGAGGTTGTTCACCTCAAGCAGCTGTGACTTAACTGTATCTAGATCTATACCTAACGCCTTATATCTCAATTTCGCAGCATCTCCTACAACTGCGCCCCATGTGCAGTCATCAAACTGCAGGTTACGGCAACCGGCATCGTAGAACTGTTTAATTACCTCACGATAAGCATTGGCAATATCATGAATCAGTTCTTCATTTGTCTCGTAGAACTTTCTAGTGCTCTCGAGGTTATCCGGGATGATGAACTGCTGGAATGTCTGTGCAGGTGCAGGAATCGTGTACTTAGCAACAGTATTCTCATCTTCAAACTGCTTTAAGAATTTAAAATACTCTACAAATGGGTGAGGCTTAGCTTTTAGCTTACCAACTAGGTATGTATCATCTAGCAACGCGAGCTCGCCGTGGAACTGAATTCCGCCACCTGTATTCTCATGTTCAACGCCCTCAAACCCCCACATGAAGTCGAGATGCCAGAAAGCTCTTCTAAACTCTCCATCTGTAATTACGTGGTAACCGAGTTCCTTCTGCTTAGCTACAAGCTTTGCAACCTCTTCATCAACAATCTTGTCGTAATCTTCCTTGCTAATCTCATTCTTTCTTAACTGTGCCTTTGCATCCTTGAGTGCCTGTGGTCTAAGAAAGCTTCCTACATAGTCATATCTAAATGGTGTCTTTAATTCATTGCTCATATATACATACCCCCTCTTGTTCGCTAAACATAGATTACCATCAAGTAAAATTTTATGGAAATACTTATTATCCATAGCGAGATATAGATTTGTTTTATATCTCGCATATTGATTACATGCATATAAGCATAAAAATACAGGACCCTTTTCATGAGCCCTGTCATAATCATAATTTTGTGATATTAGTATAGCTTTGCGCCTGCCGGAATCGAATCATCCAGCATTAATAAGTTTAGAATTTCCTCTCCATCATAATCACAGATTGCTGACAGCAGCATTCCGCATGATTCAAGTCCCATCATCTTGCGTGGTGGAAGATTTGTAATTGCAACGAGAGTCTTTCCAATTAACTCCTCTGCAGAGTATGTCTCCTTGATACCGGACAATATTGTTCTAGCCTGGCCCGAACCGTCATTAAGGGTGAACTTAAGAAGCTTCTTGCTCTTAGGTACTTCCTCACAAGCCAGAACCTTAACTACTCTGAAATCAGACTTGCTAAATGTATCGAAGTCTACGAACTCTTCGAACAATGGTTCAACTTTAACCTTTGATAGGTCGAGTTTTCTATCCGTCTTTTCTTCAAAGCTACTGCTCTTTCCAAGCGGCTTCATAACAGGGAATAGCTGGACATCCCTGATAGTCGAAGAATCTGTAAGCAGCATCACCAGTCTGTCAACACCAATTCCAAGTCCACCAGTCGGAGGCATTCCAACCTCTAGCGCATTTACGAAATCCATATCCATCGGATGAGCTTCATCGTCTAGACCAAGGTCTAGCTCTCGTTGCTGCTCTGCGAATCTCTCATACTGATCAATTGGATCGTTGAGCTCTGAGAAAGCATTTGATAGCTCCCATCCGTTGATGTAGGCTTCGAACCTGCGAGTAATTCGAGGATCATTTGGATCCTTCTTTGCAAGCGGCGATACCTCTACTGGGTGTCCAGTCAGGAACACTGGTCCATCAAGCAGTCCTGGGATATCTTCGCAGTACTCATCAAACATCTCTGCGATAATCTTTCCACGAGTCCACTTATTAACTTCCTCGGCATCCATTCCATATGCGATTGCGTGCTCACGAGCTTCCGCATCATCATCGATCTTATCGAACGGAATTCCCGTAACCTTAATTACAGATTCTGTCATGTCAATCTTATTCCATGGAGGTGTAACGTCGAAAGTTTTGCCTTCATAGGAGATAATAGGCGAACCATTTACTTCCATAGCGCACTTATATACAATCTGCTCCATGAGGTCCATCATATCTTCCTGATTTCCATATGCCATGTAGCATTCCATCGAAGTGAATTCAGGGCTATGATTCTTATCCATGCCTTCATTACGGAATACCTTGCCTAGCTCATATACTCTATCGAGTCCACCAACAATCAGCCTCTTGAGCGGAAGCTCTAGAGAAATTCTGAGGTGTAAGTCGAAGTCTAGTGCGTTGTGATGTGTGTTAAATGGTCTAGCGTTAGCACCGCCAGCTATCGTCTGTAGCACTGGAGTTTCAACCTCAAGGAAGCCATAATCGTCCTCGAGCACTCTACGGATAGTGCTAACTACCTTTGCACGCTTTAAGAATGTATCCCTAACATCTGAATTTACAATTAAATCTACGTATCGCTGTCTATATCTTAGATCCGTGTCTACTAAGCCGCTCCATTTGTCAGGAAGCACCTGCAGGGACTTTGCCTGAAGTGTAAGCTCATGCACATGAATCGATATCTCATCTGTCTTGGTTTTGAAGACGATTCCCTTAAGGCCAACAAGATCACCTATATCATATGTCTTGAAAACTTTATACTCTTCAGTTCCAATATCATCGCGCTTAACATAACACTGGATTCTGCCTTGCTTATCCTGAACATCAAAGAATGCCGCTTTTCCCATGATTCTCTTGCTCATGATACGACCGGCAATCGCTACCTCTTGATCTTCAAGAGCATCATAGTTGTCCTTGATATCCTTACTGTGAGCAGTTACATTGTATGTCTCCTGCACAAATGGATCTCTGCCCATCTCACGCAGTTCTTGCAGCTTCTCTCTTCTGATCTGTCGCTGCTCACTTATTTCTTCTGCTGTAAGCTCCGGCTGTTCATGCTCAGGAGTCTTTACGTTGTCGTTACTCATTGTGATTCATAACCCTTTCTCACGAACTGTATAAATATGCTGTCGTGCACCGCATTTAATATCTTCAGCACACTAATTGAACGGATTTTTACTTTCTGACGTCAAGAACCTTATACTTTGCAGTTCCGTCTATAACCGGAAACTCTAGTACATCGCCTGCTCTTGCACCGAGTAAGTGCTGACCTACTGCTGACGCATTTGAAAGCTTTCCGTTAAATGGATCTGCCTCTGTATTTCCTACAATCTTGTAAGTAACCTCTTCATCGTAAATTAGATCATGAAGTGTTACTGTGCGACCAGTAGCAATTACACCTTCATCAGGTGTCTCGTCTTCGTCTGCAATCTTTGCTGTACGGAGCATCGCTTCAATAGTGGTGATTCTCTCTTCTGTTTCTGCCTGCGCATCCTTTGCCGCATCGTACTCTGAGTTCTCAGAGATATCTCCATATGAGATGGCTTCCTTAAGTCTCTCGGCATTTTCCTTTCTAGTTACCGTAACTAGGTGGTCAAGTTCTTTCTGCAGGGCTTCATATCCCTCTCTCGTCATTTCATTATCATGTGGTGCCATTGGTCTCTTACTCCTTTCAACCTTCTGTTATTAAATCTCGTATTTCTTTACATTTTCGCTTTCTGCTAAGTTAAGCAGCGCGGAATACTTCAGCCTAAACGTCATGATATCTCCGATTTTAACAGTGTCCTTTACATCCTCGACATCGACGATGGTGTGATCACCTGATGCGCCAATCACTGATGTTCCTTCCATCTCAGGAACCAAATCATCTATATCTCCATAGTCAGCTCTACCGATTGCTAGAAGCGCCCTCATACGCATGCCTCTATCAACATACTCTCTCCTCTTACCGGCAGCATCTACCCCGAGCTCACCCTGCGGATAGCTAGCTTTTACCTTAAGCTCTATAACCTCTGCTTTAAGCACGAAGGGGCACTCTAATTCATCCATAGCCTCAAGATTATAACACAATCTGACATCTTCTAGTGGACCAATTAAAGGTCCAGCCCCAAGTCTCAGCATATTAATTTTATCTGGCATGTACCCATGGTATACTCCAAGCAAGCTCGTTGTAGCTCCACCAGATACATATTCTAGTTCTCTACCAATCTCCGCTTCAACTCTCTCCGCTAGTTTAGCGAGGTCTACCATCTTATCCTCTGTAGGAATTACAGAGCCGTAGCATCCAAGGTTAGTCCCTATGCCAGCTAGTACAAGCCCAGGCATCTCATTCTCCACCCTGACAGCCGTCTCAACTAATTCATCTAGATTAAAGAATCCCTCTCTAAGGTCCCCAAGATCAGCCATTAGAATCACCTTATGAGTGATTCCTTTATCAAGTGCTGCCTTATTGATGGCTTCTAATACTAAGGGTTCGCTGTTCAGACTTATATCTGCAATCTCCACCATCTCATCAATTTCAGATAGCATCGGAACTCTTATTAGAAGAAGTGGCACTCTTATGCCAGCATCTTTAGCACGTTTAAGTTGTTCAAGTCTAGATGAACCGATAAGTTTTGCTCCACCTGCTACAAAATCCTCGGCAGCCGCAACTGTACCATTTGTAGCTTTGATGATACCCGCAATTTGGATCCCCTGCTCACCGCATTTGTCTGAGAGTTTCTTCACGTTGCTGACCAGCTTAGCCCTATCATGAAGGAGCGCCGGATATTTATATTCTGCCATATCAATCATCTCTCTTTCTATGACCACTTATTGTCCTCAACGAACCTTCTAATCTTGAGACCCGTTGTCTTGTTGAAATCTCTATCACGTATGATGACGTGGTTTATTTTCTTGAAGAGAGGCATTGTTTCATTCTGTTTGTCTACAATGCGTTCTATATATTCTCTCACCTGTTCATCGGTAACTTCTCCATCTAGTTTCTCGGCGAGCAGTTCCCTATTAGGTTTAATAGTCGCATATATGCCGCGCTTCAGCTGGTCATCATTATCCTCATCACCCCATACCATGCACTCTTCAATGCACTCATTCTTCATAAGGTAGAACTCGAGTTCTTCTGGGAAAACGTTCTTGCCGTTAGCCGCGATAATTACATTCTTTTTACGCCCTGTAATATAAACGTAATCCTTGTCACTCAGATATCCCAGATCACCAGTGTGGAACCATCCGTCCTTAATCACCTCATCTGTGCTCTCTTTATTTTTATAGTACCCCATCATGATATTAGGTCCGCGGAAGCAAATCTCTCCCACTCCATCGTCATCCTTATCACTAATCATGCACTCTACAAAAGGTAGCAGGTGCCCTGCAGATGCATTGTCGATGAGCTTTGGATCCTCCGGATTTAGCGAAACCATCGGCGATGTCTCCGTCAGTCCATATCCTTGAACTGCAGTGATACCAAGGTCTCTATAGAAGTCCATAATCTCCCCATCAATCGCAGCACCTCCGACGATAAGCATCTTCATGCGTCCACCGAAAAGGTCTGTAATTTTCTTTGTCGCAGGTTTACTCACGTCTATTCCAACATGTTTAGTAATCCTATTTATCTTCATCAGAGCTTTAAGCTGCTTTTCCTTACCGCTCTTCTTAATCTGTCTAGAGATCTTACTGTAGAAGTTTTCGTATATCAGTGGCACCGCAAGCATCAGATGCGGTTTTACCTCCTGTAGGTCTTTGACTATATATTTTAGACCCTGGCAAAATGCCATCGTAGCTCCGCAGTACATCGACTCGATGAAAGTACACGTGCACTCGTAGGTGTGATGTATCGGAAGTACGGAGAAGAATATATCTCCCACCTCAATGTTTAAGTATGTCTGTGCTACCATGACATTAGAGCAGATGTTCTTGTTATTAAGCATTACGCCCTTGGCGGTTCCAGTAGTCCCAGACGTGAAAAGGATAATCGCCATATCGGTGTTTATTATTTCCGCATCTATAAAGCTTTTATCACCGGCTTTTACGAGTTCATATCCATGTTCTCTAAGCTTATGCCATGATAGTAACCCCTTGTCGGCATTCTCGTTGCTGTGCATTCCTACATTTATAACGAAATCAAGTATGTTATCATCTCTCTCCTTAATTCGTTTAAATATATCATAATGCTTATCCATGGTGATGACCGCTGACAGTTCTCCACTAGCAGTTAGCTGAGATAATTCTTCCTCATTGAGCTCCTTATCGAGTGGTACGACTACACCTGTTCCACCAACTACTGCTAGATAGCTTTCCGCCCACTCATAGCAGTTCTTGCCAATTACGCCGATGTGCTTCCCCTTTAGTCCAAGCTCGATAAGTGCAGTTCCAAGAGCATTTACATCTGCTAGCACCTTGCTATAAGAAATCTCTTGGAAGGGTTCGTCCTTGTTGAACTTTTGCAGAAATAACGGTTTATCTCCATAAAGCTCCGCACTAGTCTCCAGTATATTCTTAATATCTGTAACTGGGCGACGCCACGTATGTCTGATTGCAGGATTTTTGGATTCTTTAATCGCATCCATAATAGCCTGCATCTCTTCCATCTCTCTCGCCTTAATCTGACGGTATTCGTCTCTAATATCGCTGCTATCTTCCACCTTAGAATCTGCGTCCCTTCTCGAAGTCTCTGTCGTCGAATTTATACTCATAGTTTTCTTCCTCGAATCTCTTGATCTTAAGTGTTGTCGTCTTGATAAAGTCGTCTTCACGAATCTCGATTCTCTTAACACGCTTGAAAGGAGGCATCTTGGAATTTGCTTCTTCAACAGCTTCCTTCAGCTTGCGGTACTTCTCTTCGTCGGTCATGTACCCTGCATTTTCAAGAGCCTTAAAGTCCGGATACATTATCGCTGTACAAATCAGATCGTCCTTAATCTCTTCGTGCTTACCGTAAACGATTACTTCACTTATAAAGTCACTGAGCAGCAAGTAATACTCTACCTCTTCAGGGAAAATATTTTTACCACCCTTAGTTACGATTACATTCTTCTTGCGGCCTGTGATATAAAGGAATCCATCTTCATCCAGATATCCATAGTCACCAGTATACAACCATCCATCCTTGATGGTTTTGGCCGTATTCTCTGCATCCTTGTAATATCCCATCATCACCGATGGACCCTTGCATATTACTTCACCAATTCCACTTTCATCCTTATCTACTATTCGTACCTCTGTTCCAGGCATCGGCTTTCCCACTGAAGCAGCTTTTCCGTATCTGTCCTGATTTACTGCAATAATAGGAGAGTTTTCGGTCATACCATATCCTTGCATCATAGGGAGACCCATAGCTTCAAATTCAGAAATTACGTTTGGATCAATTGCTGCGCCCCCAGCTATAAGAATATATAAGCTTTCGCCGAATATATCGTGAACCGCCTTGAAAAGTCTCTTAGTTACTATTTTCTTATTTCTAAGATCAAGCTTCATAGACATATTAATTGCTCGTCTCAGCTTGTCAGCATTTCCGCTTTTCTCCGCCTTAGTCCAAATCTTTCTATATATATTTTCGAAGATCAGCGGAACACCAAGCATGATGTTGCACTCAGCCTCTACGAAATTCTGCTGTATATACTTGAGACCCTCGCAAATTACGACAGTAGCTCCCTGATAAAAGCTCGTCATAACAGTGCAGGTCATCTCGTACACGTGGTGCATCGGAAGCACATCGAGTACTCTGCCTCCATCTGGAATTTGTACGTATTTTGACATATTAAATACGTTCTGAGAGAGATTTCGGTGTGAAAGCATTACACCTTTAGCTAACCCAGTCGTTCCTGAAGTGAACAGGATTGTCGATAGATCTTCTGCGTGAATCTCTGCATCTATATAATCGAGCTTGCCTTGAGCAACAAGTTCTTTTCCTTCTGCAACGAGCTGCTCCATAGTCATGAATCTCTCATCTTCGAGGAATTCATCAACGTCATCTCCAGGTGCCGCCATGATGATAACTTTTTTTACTATAGGTAGCTCTTCTAGTAACGACGCTATCGTACTAGCAAGTTTAGTTGATGCAAATACCGCCTCGACATCAGCACGCTGCAGCAGGTTGGTAATTTCGCCCTTTTCAAGGTTTCTATCTATAGGCACAATTACTCCCACGCCACATACGACCGAGTAATATGATAGTGCCCATCTATGCGAGTTATCGCCTATTACTGCAATCTTACTACCCTTAAAACCTCTCTCGATTAGCGCTGTACCGATTGCATTCTGCTCATCTTTGAACTCGGCATAAGTCATCGTTTTGAATGGTTCCTTGTGATCATCCTTGTACATATACGCAGCTCTGTCCGAAAATTTCAGAACAGAGTTATCTACTAGTTCTTTGAGCGTTTCAACATAGCTAACATCGTATAGTTGATTTTCATATTTCTTTTTATTCATATCTAATGCCCATGTCCCTTTATATTTATGCCTCTAAAAGTGCACATACTAAGCAATTATACTATCATTGTGTATCATGAAATTTTATCATTTTTTGCGCTATATTGCAATGTTTGCAAGCCTATCATCAGCAGTGCTATAATAATTCAATCAAGATTTTCTTCACTAAATACTTTTAGATAGAAGATAGGACACGGAGGACGACCAATGGATTATTTACTGAATGTTGCAGGACTAGAGAGACACCTTCCTCTATGCAAGGTTTCAGACGACTTATATATCGCAGCTTTTATCATGTTCAACGATGTTGAAGTTACCGTTGCATGTGCAAGTGAGCTTCTTGAGAAAGCGCCTGAATTCGATGTGATAATTACTGCTGAATCAAAGGGAATCCCTCTGGCATATGAAATGGCAAGACAGGCAGGTAATAAACCTTATATCGTAGCGCGTAAGGGTCCTAAGATTTATATGGATGACCTCATTACAGTAAGCGTTGATTCGATTACAACAGACCACATGCAGACTTTATGCGTAGGACGCGAAGAGCGTGAAGCCATGGAAGGCAAGCGAATACTGGTAGTTGATGATGTAATCAGTACCGGTGAGTCGTTAACTGCACTCGATAAGCTTGTAAACGCAGTTGGAGGGAATATAGTCGGTCAGATGGCAGTCCTTGCGGAGGGTGATGCAGCTGACAGAGACGATATCATCTTCCTAGAGAAGCTACCTCTGTTTGGTAAAGATGGACAGATTTTATAATTCTTTTTTCATAATACGATTAGCACAAGAAAAGGGTGCACTTCATCCGAAGTGTACCCTTTTCTAATATCAATTGCTTCGAGAATTGTCTCAAACTACTACATTGTGATTATCAAATCATCAAGCTTGCGTTTAGGAACGTAATGAATCCCAGCTTCATCACGGTAGTAGTCTGTAGATTCACCTTCTTCAATCTCCACTATCCTTACGTCCACTCATGCTAGCAAGAAACTTTCACCGATATAACTATATCAGATAGCCACTTTTTTTATCGCCTGTATCAGCTTGCCCGCTTCAGAGATTTTCGGTACACGCAGTCTTACAAAGTTTTTGCTAAGTGGCTCAAATTCGCTGCCACTACAAGTCAAGATATTTTCATTTATGAGTAGCCCCTGCAGATCAACGTTTTCATCAATGTGTCTGAGTAGGCATATAGGTACTCTATCATCCGTCTCTGCCATTATTAGCTTATCTCCGCAGGCATCACGAAGAGCCCCCTTAATAATTGTAAAGTCGGTGCCGTGCTCAACTGGCTGCACATCGTAATTGAGTATCGCAGCCGTTATCGCTCTACTCATCTCGTTCATCATGTAAGGATTGCTAACTTTTTTGATGTATTTCACAAGCTCTTTATTGGTGATTATGTAACCCGCTCTAGCTCCTGCAAGTCCAAATCCTTTTGAGAAGGTGCGAACACTAATCATGTGATTATACTTGGGTCCGAGCATTACCGCTGATTCTTCCCTAGGGATAAAATCAGCATATGCCTCATCGACAATCGCATAGACGCTTAGTTCTTCGCATCTGCTTAAAATACGTCCTAGCTCCTCATTCGACAGAACCTGACCTGTTGGATTATTGGGATTATCGATATACACAAACGATGTATCCTTTGTAATTGCTGAGATAAGTCGGTCTACATCCTCTTTGAAATTATCTTCAAGACTAGTCGCTACTCCGTGCACTTTCATACCCATCATTCGCGAATATTCGACCATGTCGGTAAATGTCGGCATGAACATAACAGCCTCTGCTCCTGGTTTTGCAAATACATTTACAAGTAGATTTAGTGCCGAGACACTTCCATCAGTCATAACGACATTTTCCGGCTCGATGAAGGCGTAGTCTTGCCAGTACTTGACCACTGCTTCCTGAGCCTCATCGCTGTGCGGATACTGATACAGCCTATTTACATCGAAACTATGAACAATATCGATCACTACATCTGGGAAGCCATACGGATTGATACCAAGGCTACAGTCGAGTGTATCCTTATCGGCAAGCGGAGTATTGTCCGCATAACTACGCACCTCTGGCAGTAGCTCATCACGAATTTTGGTTTTGTCGATACCCATAATGTCACCTCTCTAACATCTTATATATTAATTATACAGGATTATCCGTACAGGTACTAATAATGTAGATGAGAAAAGATTTTAGGGTATCAATTTGTTTATCTCACAAATAAAAAAGAGGAAGGTCTCATCTTCCTCTAATTTTTATATTCTGTGGTAAAATTTCATTAATTTGCAATCTAGAAGCTAACTTACTTCTGTTTGTCTATCTTCGCCTGTAACTTCTTACCTGCTTTTATCTCAGCTTTGGTCCAAGGAACTGCTTTACAAACGACTACATATCTAGCTTCATCATAGTCATAAGCACATGTGCTGAGTGTGATAATCTTGTCATCTGTCGTCGCTGTAACGCCTGTGGAAACCTTTGAATTCTTCGCAGCAAAATCTAAAAATGCCTGCTTGTCAGCACTTGAATTAAACGAGTAAGTATAGGCCTCGCTAGTAGCGGGTGTAATAAATGCCGAGATTATCTGGAGGTGATACTTTTTATCAGGCGTAATAAGCTCAAAAGTCTTATGATCCTTGTAGTAGTCCGTCTCCTTCGTATATCCTCTTAGCGACTTGAACATGCTGCCGTCATGCATATGATGACCATAGATAATCGTATTGAAATCAGAGAAGTCAGCACTATTCCTATAATCCATAAAAATCGAACCAGATACACTGTACTTCTTGTTGATATCTGAGTGTAAATATATGTCGTTATCACTTCCATGCATGATTGGATAGTTGATTATGGTATCCTTCTGATAAATCCATCCAACTACATCAGGATTGATCTTCTGTAGAGCTGCAAAATCCACGACCCCCGTAAACTGATTAGGATCTACCTTTGCTTCCTTCGCAACCTGCTTAAATCCGCTCCTAGAATGGTGATATTTGTAAAGCGCCGTTCCAACTTTATACCCACTAATAACAATTACACAAACTAGGCAGAATATTATTACCCTAAATGCCCAGTCCATCGCACTATTTCTTTTGACCCTATTATTGGTCTTTTTGCTCATATTTTCCTTCTTATCCTTCTCACTTTTTTTATCTACCGTTATTTCATCGGCTTCTTTTGCTTCTAACACGCAAGTTCCGTAATCACGGTCTCCTGCTTCAATGTCTTTATATTTGTCACTTCTCATAGCAATCTCCTTCTATATTAAATCTCACGAACACACCTAATGAAACTAAATTATATCACTGCAAAATATTTAACTCAATATCATGAAACGAAATGCATTATTAACAAGTATCATAACATATTCATCACATAATTCTGTATAATGATATCAGTGCAAGTTTCATTATAGCAATTTGCAAACAATGATTTTGACGGTTATGTGATTTACGTCATAACATGCTAAATACATTTATATATGGAGAGTAGAATATGGGCAAAGAAATTTTAAAGCTTCAAAACGGTAGCGATATTCGAGGAATCGCCATGAACGGTGTTGAAGGTGAAGATGTAAACCTGACAAGGTACAACGCACTTGCAATTGGCGCGGCATTTGCACACTGGTTAGGTTTTAAGGTTGGAAAGAATTCATTTGACCTTAAGATATGTGTTGGCAGAGATCCACGTATCACTGGTCCAGACTTAGCAGATGCGCTCATGTCTGGCATGGCATATCTTGGTGTCCAGGTTAGCGATGCTGGGCTCGCTTCCACACCGGCGATGTATATGTCGACAATTATGCCATACTATGAGTTCGATGGAGCAATAATGGTCACTGCTAGCCACCTGCCATTTAACAGAAATGGATTTAAGTTCTTCACCGCTGAAGGCGGACTAAACAAGGTAGACATCACGGAAGTTCTCGAATATGCGGCAAGTGCCCACATACTTCCTTTCGAATACCATGCTGAAAGCGTAAATCTGATGCAGATGTACGCCGCTCACCTCCGCTCGATGATCAGCACGGGAGTAGGTGGAGATTTGAGCAATATGAAAATCGTTGTAGATGCTGGAAATGGTGCTGGCGGATTCTTTGCAAATAACGTCCTCGCACCTCTCGGTGCAGATATCGGTGGCAGTCAGTTTCTCGACCCAGATGGAACTTTCCCAAATCATCAGCCTAACCCTGAGAACAAAGCGGCTATGGAGTCGATTTGTAAGCAGGTGCGCGAGACAGGTGCTGACCTTGGAATAATATTTGACACGGACGTTGACAGAAGTGCCGCTGTAACATCAGAGGGTAAGCCAATCAGCAGAAATGCAATCGTCGCTCTTGCAGCTGCCATCGGTGCAGATGATTATCCTGGCGGTACTGTCGTCACTGACAGCATCACGTCAAACGAGCTACACACTTTCCTTGAAGATAAACTCGGTTTAAAGCACCTCAGGTATAAGAGAGGTTACAAAAATGTTATCAACAAGGCTATAGAGCTATCAGCAGAAGGTGAAAATGCGTTTCTCGCTATCGAGACTTCGGGTCACGCAGCCTACTCTGACAACTACTACTTGGATGACGGTGCTTTCCTTGCTGTTCAAACAATTATCAATGCGGCTAACCTCAAGAAGGAATGTAAAGGCATCGAGTACATGATTGCTGAACTTGCTGAGCCTGCTGAGTCATTGGAAATTAGGTTTAATCTGACGACTGACAACTTCGGTGAGATTGGAGATAAAATCCTCGAGGATATGACGGCTTGGACAGAGCATACCGCAGGCTTATCGCTTGAACTCCCTAACTACGAAGGAGTACGCATCAACTATAGCCTCGATGGTCATGATGGCTGGTTCCTTCTCAGGAAGTCACTCCATGATCCAGTGATGCCTCTCAATGTTGAATCCAGTAGTGAGGGCGGAGTGAAACTAGCACTTGCACTCATCAAAGAGTTCCTTACTGGAAGAGAAGGAATTGACATAACGGTTCTTGACTAACGTTTCATAGAACACATAAAGCAAGAGCTCCGAAGAAAAACTCGGAGCTCTTTTTATTAACTATTAGATTGTTATGCCTAGGCTCTTATTCTGCCATCTGGGCGAGCATCTCAGCATCCTTTTCACGTTGCTGCTCGATATTCTCTTTCAGCATCATGTCCTTAACCTTCATGAGTCTTGTCTGGTTACCTCTCTCGTTCTCATCAAGTTTCATCTTTATATACTTGATGGTCTCCTTGTAGTTTGGTATCTTGACATACTCAAGAGCATTAACACGTCTTCTGGTCTTCTCGATTTCGTCGGCTATGAGCATAGCCTCCTTCTCCATTCCAGCAAGCTGCAGAAGCTTAGGGAATAGAATGGAGAGCTTCTCAATAGACTTATCGAGTTCACCTGACGTGGTCGCAAATCCATAAGGGTACACGCTTCCTGTCTGCGTATTCTCCTGCTCAAAATCGAAGGACGGAACATCAATGCTCATTACGTTTTTCTCTTCCGCAACGAGTTTCACACTCTGCTTAGGATACATTAGAGCTTCCTCTAGCATCTCTGGTGTCATTACGGCACGCGCTACTGAAAAGCTTCCATACACCTCTTCAAGCATCGGCTCCACCTCTTCACGAAGTGCTTTAATCTCTCTAGCGAGTTCTAGAAAGATTCGCATAAGTTCGTCTCTCTTATCCTTCATGAGCTTGTGACCCTTGATAGCCACCTTGAGTTGCCCTTTAAGCTTAGACATGACCATTCTAGTTGGGTTAACATTTAGTCTTGCCATAAGATCATCCCTTTCTTACTGAGCTACTTCTTGTCATAAAATTCATCGAGGTACTCTTTCTTTACACGCTTGAGTTCTGATCTAGGCATCGTTCTGAGAAGCTCCCAGCCAACATCTAGTGTTTCCTCAATGGATCTATCCTTCTCGTATCCCTGTGATACATACTTGTTCTCAAATTCATCAGCAAACTTCGCATATAGCTTGTCAACATCGCTAAGCGCAGCTTCTCCGAGGATAGCCATGAGCTCTTTACACTCCTTACCTCTTGCGTAGATAGCAAAGAGCTGGTTGAGTACGTCCGCATGATCCTTACGAGTCTTACCTTCACCGATACCCTTGTCCTTTAGACGGGATAGTGAAGGAAGTACATCGATTGGCGGTGTAACACCCTTTCTGTAGAGATCTCTGGATAAGATAATCTGTCCCTCTGTGATATATCCAGTAAGGTCAGGAATTGGGTGAGTGATGTCATCCTCAGGCATCGATACGATTGGAATCATAGTGATTGAACCATCAATTCCTTTCTTCTTACCAGCTCTCTCGTACATAGTAGCGAGGTCGGTGTACAGATACCCTGGATAACCACGACGACCTGGAACCTCCTTACGAGCAGCAGAAACCTCACGAAGAGATTCAGCATAGTTCGTAATATCAGTGATGATAACGAGAACGTGCATGTTCTGTTCAAACGCTAAGTACTCAGCAGCAGTTAGCGCCATACGAGGTGTCGCAATACGCTCTACAGCAGGGTCGTTAGCAAGGTTTAGGAACATTACAGAACGATCGATAGCACCACTCCTACGGAAATCTGTCATGAAGAACTCAGCTTCTTCGTACGTGATACCTACAGCTGCGAACACTACAGCGAACTTGCTATCTGTACCGCGAACCTTAGCCTGTCTTGCAATCTGAGCTGCAAGGTTAGCGTGTGGAAGTCCTGATCCAGAGAAGATAGGAAGCTTCTGTCCTCTAACTAGGGTGTTGAGTCCGTCGATTGCGGATACACCAGTCTGAATGAACTCAGACGGATACTCTCTTGCAGCCGGATTCATGGCTAGTCCGTTAATATCGAGGTATTCATCAGGAATAATTTCAGCACCGCCGTCTATAGGTCTGCCCATTCCGTCAAATACTCTTCCAAGCATATCGAGTGATACACCTAGCTGATTTCCATGACCAAGAAATCTTACCTTACTCTCTTTAAGGTTCATTCCTGCGGAGTTTTCAAATAGCTGTACGACAGCATCAGTACCGTTAAGCTCGAGAACCTTACAGTGTCTCAGTTCGCCATTTGCAAGCTCAATCTCACCTAGTTCATCATAGCCTACGTCTTCTACACCCTTAACAACCATCAAAGGGCCGGCTACTTCAGAAATAGTCTTGTATTCTCTAATCATTCAGTTCACCTGCCTTCTTAATAAGCTCTTCTATAGAAGCCTCTAGCTTGCCAACAAGTGCAGTATACTCTCCATCTACCACATCCTCTTCAAGGTACTTAAATCTTCCGATATCCTCTCTTAGAGGCAGTGAAGTGATTGCCTTAAAGTCGGCATGCTCGTGAAGACCTCTCAGGCCTTCGTCATAGTAACGAAGGATTAAATCTAGAAGCTTAAACTGCTTGTTCGTAGATGTAAATGTATCAACTTCGTGGAATGCATTCTGGTGCAAGTAGTCCTCACGAATCATCTTGCAGACTTCAAGCTTGAGTTGGTCTTCCTTAGATAGACCATCCACTCCGACTAGCTGTACGATTTCGTTCAGCTCATCCTCTTCCTGAAGTAGCTTGAGAGCTCTTGCTCTATGATTTGGAAATTCCTTGTTAACGTTCTCTGCAAACCATACGTTAAGTCTATCTGCATATAGCGAATAGCTGTTTAACCAGTTAATTGCAGGGAAATGTCTAGCATGCGCTAGATTAGCGTCCAGTCCCCAGAACACCTTTACGATACGGAGTGTAGCCTGTGATACTGGCTCTGAAATATCTCCTCCTGGAGGTGATACAGCTCCGATAGCGGATAGAGCTCCAACTCTTCCCTCACTACCAAGGCATACAACCTTACCAGCTCTCTCGTAGAACTGTGCAAGTCTGGATGCTAGGTAAGCCGGATAACCTTCTTCACCAGGCATTTCTTCAAGACGACCAGACATCTCACGAAGAGCCTCAGCCCATCTAGATGTTGAGTCAGCCATGAGAGCTACTGAGTAGCCCATATCTCTAAAGTACTCTGCAATTGTAATTCCGGTATATACGGATGCTTCTCTCGCAGCTACCGGCATATCGGAAGTGTTAGCGATTAGCACAGTCCTTCTCATTAGAGATTCACCTGTCTTAGGGTCAACGAGTTCAGGGAACTCATTGAGTACGTCTGTCATCTCGTTTCCACGCTCTCCGCATCCGATATAAACTACGATATCAGCATCTGCCCACTTAGCTAGCTGGTGCTGTACTACAGTCTTTCCTGAACCGAAAGGTCCCGGAACAGCAGCTACACCACCCTTAGCGATTGGGAACATTGTATCGATTACTCTCTGTCCTGTGATCAGTGGCTCTTCAGGTGAAAGCTTTTCCTTGTAAGGACGCTCAACTCTTACTGGCCATCTCTGCATCATCTTAACTTCGATATCTTTTCCAGAAGCATCCTCGATAACTGCTACAGTCTCATCAACTGTAAAGCTACCACTTTCGATGCTCTTAACCTTACCGCTAACCTTGTAAGGAACCATAATCCTCTGTGTTACGGCGATTGTCTCCTCAACCGTACCCAGAACTTCTCCTGCCGAAACTTCGTCTCCAACCTTTGCAACTGCAACGAAATCCCATTTCTTGTCGCGGTCAAGCGCTGGCTCCGATACACCTCTAGCGATATTGGTGCCTGTCTTCTCGAGAAGCACAGACAGCGGTCTCTGAATTCCATCGTAAATGGTCTCAATAAGTCCCGGTCCGAGTTCTACAGATAGTGGAGCCCCAGTAGAGTAAACTGGCTCACCTGGCTGTAGACCAGCGGTTTCCTCGTATACCTGAATCGAAGCATTTCCACCGCGCATCTCGATGATTTCTCCAGTAAGGCCCTGATTTCCGACCTTAACTACGTCATACATATCTGCGTCGCTCATGCCCGAAGCAACTACTAGAGGTCCGGATATCTTAACGATTTTACCTTGTTCCATGATTACCTCCATTATTTATCGCCAAATAGTATGTCAGCACCAACAGCCTTCTCAACAGCCCTCTTGACGTTGTTAAGGCCTGCGCCATAGCCCCCATCGCTTCCAGGAATTGGAACTATTGCTGGAATACGAAGGGTTTCATATTTTGCGATTTCATTACCTATTTCTTTGTAATACTTTTCAGTGATATAGATGATTCCATAATCATCCTTTACGATACTATGCAATTTATCTGCGGCTTCTTCCTTGCTTCTGCACGCGAATGCATCTAGCCCAAAGACTTTGAAGCCTAGCACACTATCGGCATCACCAATAATACCAATCTTACTCATAAGTCTCCCTCAGTCTTTCTCTAATTAATTCTGGGCTCATCTTAGCAAGCTTGCCAGCAAGCACGATGCGGATAGCCTTCACCTCATTCTGCCTAGCCACTAGATACGAAACCAATGGTTCAAGACCAAATGTCACGGTTTTAGCTTCTCTGCTGTATTCCACGAGAAGGTTATCACAAATCTTCTCAAGCAGTGTAAAATCACCGCTATTGTCAATCTGTTCTCCTCCTTCGCTCACTGCTTTTGCGATGTTGCAAGCCTGGAATTTTTCTGTGGCCTGCTTGAAGTCATCCTCATAACTACCTAGGAACACCTGTAAATCTACAGTTCCGCCCGGAATAAATACATTTTCAAAGTAATTCCATGGCTGTCCCATCTTTTTAACTCTCGCAAATGTCTTGAGGTTAACAGTGTCAATCCAAAGCGATACATAGCCTTTAACAAAGCTGTTCTTTGATGCTTCTGCTGCTTCGATAATATCTGCAAAGCAGTACTTGTCACAGACAAAATCAATCATCTGCGGATCATTAGTACGAGCATGAACATCTACCGCTTCAGCGAGTGCACTTGCCATATTCTCTGTGAGGTTCATAGTAGAACGCTCCTTGACGCTCTTAGCCATCTCGCTTGCACTGATAGTCCCACTTTCCATAAGCAGCTCGTCTCTATCAACATCTAGTGACTCTGCTTTAATTAGTACCTTTAAATTATGGTAGTCAGCAGGATAGCAGAAAATATTGAGTGCCTTACTGTCCTTGCTAAGTTCTTTCACCTCAGCGAAGAACGAAGCTTCGGCGTCCTTAAGCACTTCTTGATAATTTGCCGCAGTTAAAGCGTTGCCTTCAGAACCATAACCAGCATCTTGCAGAACTTTGCATATATCGTCGATATTTTTAGACTCTGTCATATTGCGTAACTGCTCACTTGAGAGCAACTTGCCTTCTTGGCTTCTCACATATGAGCTCGCATATACGAAATCAGTTCCCAAAATATGCCTCCTTTCTGGTTAAAGCGGTTACTTGAACAGAATTCCAGCAACCTCTGCGGTCAACTCTTCTCTTGCATTTGATAACAGCTTCTCCAACGAAGCATTGTATGAGATATTACCTCTTCTAAGTATACATCCACCTTCAATATCAACGGTTTCATCACTTAGTGTAAGCGCTGTACCTTTGAATAGATTTACAAGTTCAGCACCTATTCTGTCTCTATCTGTTTTATTAAGCAGAACCTCTCCACCTTCTTGCTGATATGCACCGAGCTGTCTACAGATAAACTTAACATACTCTCCGGTTTCTAGGTTAAGAATCATATCAACTGTTTCTTTGTAGCACTCATCAATAACAGCCTGCTTAGCAGCGAGTTTCATCTTGCGCGCATCGAGGTCCGCAACCGACTGTCTTCTGCTAACTAGGACTTCGGCATCATTCTTAGCCTTTTCCTCGTAGCCTCGTAGGAGCTCATCTGCCTCTACCTCTGCCTCTTTGAGTATTTCGGCTTTGACTGCTTCTGCCTCGCTTCTCTGACTGTCGGAATAAGCCTGAGCCTCCCTTAGGATTCGCTCAGTTATAGACTCTATACTCATTCTTACCGTCCCTTTCTATAAATTAGTTACAACGATTTGTGTGCGATTATCCAATCTGAACGCCGTTGTACATAAGGAACGAGATGATGAATGCTAGGATAGCGTATGTCTCTACCATTACAGCATAGATGATAGCGTTACCTAGAGCTCCGTCCTTCTTGGAGATGAGCTGCATACCAGCAGCTGCTGCTCTACCCTGTGTATATCCAGAAACGATACCTACAACTCCGATTGGAACTCCTGCAAACAGGAATGCAAGTCCCTGTGTTGTAGAAACATTTACAAGGTTGCCACCTAGAATTCCAATCTTAGTAAGAATCAGGATAGCGATAACCATTCCGTAAATACCCTGTGTTCCAGGAAGAGCCTGAAGTACAAGAGTTGAACCGAAGCTCACCTTGTCACCAGACATTACACCGTCAGCTGCCTCACCGGCAATACCAACACCAATAGCACTACCTACGCCTGCGATTGTCGCAATTGCTGCACCTAGTACAGCTAAAGTTAGACCTAAACTCATTATTTTGCCTCCTTAATTACATTAATATACTTCGTATCTCTGCTTAACGGTTCAAATGCTTTACCTTCACCTTCATAGAATCTACCGAAGAACTCTACGTACTGAAGTCTGCAGGAGTGAACAAATGCTCCCAGGGCATTGATTCCGAAGTTTAGTGTGTGT
Organism: Mogibacterium diversum; assembly: GCF_938028775.1. Lineage (GTDB taxonomy): Bacteria > Bacillota > Clostridia > Peptostreptococcales > Anaerovoracaceae > Mogibacterium > Mogibacterium diversum_A. Next base: position 51,779 of record NZ_CALIZG010000005.1, on the reverse strand, counting down.
CCTAGAATTCCTATTACCAGGAACATAACCACTCCGACTACACTTTTACCTCCCATCGAAGCCAGGAAGTTAAATACCTGAGCTATTGATGTAGAAGCTAGACCAAGTCCGAGAAGTCTCGAATACGAGAGTATATCGGACAGATTTCCTGTCAATCCACTATAGATGTCCCAGATGCCGAGTCCCTTCGTAATTCCTTTATTGGTTATGAACGGAAGGACTATAGCTGCAACCAGACCTATTATTGCCATAATCTTACCAATGCCAGGAGCTCCAGAAGAAACTCTCGCTCCAAACAACATCAGTATAATTCCTGCAACGATTAGATACCATGCAAATACATCCTTACATGCATCGAGGAACTTTCCATCCCTTATCTCTTCGTACGCTTTAATCCCCATTCCGACAAACAGGTGTATAACGCCGAGACCGCATGAGAACACGAGGAATATCATCGGTGATTTAGCTGGATCCAGCCATAACGGATTGATGACAATTGTCTTACCGAAGAACGTCTTTGCGACTACAGGGATGAGGTCTCCGAAGAAACTTCCAAACATAACGCCCCAGAATATACTGGAGATTCCGCTGTAGAATAATACTTTCAGGAGCTTATATGGTCCTCCCTCATACAGTTTGTTCTTCTTAAGTGCATATACCGACATTACGCATAATATGATTCCATATCCCACATCTCCGAACATAATTCCGAAGAATATGATATAGAAAATCGCGAAAATTGATGTCGGATCAATCTCTTTCCAATTAGGTAACGAATACATCTCCGTGATAAATTCGATTGGTGCAAAGAACTTTTTGTTCTGTAGACGCACCGGTACATCCTCATCTTCATCGGGGTCTGTCAGTTCGTACCAACATGTGTATTTTTCCAGCAATTTTTCAACCTTGCTAGAAGCGAATTTTGGTGTCCATCCATCAAAGGTGAACGTCTCATCAGTTGTGAGAAGTCTACTGCGAACGAATGCTTTATCGCGCCCAATTACCATGATATCGTGGTAACACTCAACATCAGCTCTGGATTTCTCCATCTCTTTGACCTTGAGTTCAAGACTCTCTCTCTCACTATTAGCATCGGCAATCGCATGCTCAGCCCTAGAGATATTCTCCTCTGCCGTTCCTTCAAGCTCTGCAATTGGAGCAATGGTAAAGCCATAGCGTTTGATTATTTCGAGTGCAGCATCTTCGTCATCTCTAAAATACCACACATTAACATACATCTGTTCCTTGTCCTTGTTGACACACTGCACTACTGAAGGTAGTCCTGCAGCTTCCAGTTCGTTCTCGACTTCCTGAACATCCGTACTTAGTGGCATCAGTCCAATGCGAATACTTAAACACTCTGTCTCTGTGAGCTCAATAGGAAGTTTATATGCTCTCCAAGGTTCAAGCGACAGCTTGAGTACCTCTGCCGAGTTTGCTTTACTGTAAGCATCGGCAATACCACTGCCATACTCATTTAAGCGATGTACTTCCTCCTCAAACTCCTTCTCTTTTCCTAAAATCTCACAATACTCAGCCTCCGTAACAACCCTGCGGGCTGGAAACATCGGCTTCTTGCTGCCGTCATATCTATCTAGTAAAGATAGTGCTGAGTCAGCATATGAGATCTTCTTGTCGAATTCAGCCAAAGTAGCTTCATCGCCATCCTTCACAACAAGGTTCGTCCACTCTTCACTTTGAAGCTTGCCTTCAGGATTTGCGACTTCGACAATCCCGAGATCCATGAGCTCTTTAATCAGCGCTTGCTTCTCATCGTTCATACCTATGACGGACAACTTTTTCATTTTAATCGTTGCCATAAGCACCCACTACCTTTCCGACGATTGCTGAAGCTGCTTGCATGAGATTCTCTCTAGCTGAGGCTTTAAGTTGCTCGCATAAAACGGCTTCTGAATCTATCTTCTTTTGATATGACTCCTCTGCCTTAGCTTCAGCGAAGGCAATTGCAGCCTTGTAAGTCTCGGTACCTTTTTTTTCAGCATCTTCTAGTAGAACCTTAGATTCCTTCTTACCGTCAGCTATAATCTGAGCTGCAGCTTCTTCAGATGATTTTTTAATCTGAGCTGCTTTCGCCTCAGCTTCCCTGACTTTTTCAATACCTGCTATCGACATAAGCGTTATCCTTTCTGTCCTGTAAAATTAGCCAAAAGACCTAAAATCATATAGGACGTGATTTAATCTGAATTATATCACTCATCAAAATTCTTTACAAACAAGCAAAGGGCAAAAAAACAAGGCTTTGACTTGTCAAAGCCTTGTCATGGAATATAGCACAACCAATTTTTACACAATTTTTTATCTATTTAATTATATTCTAATCTAAAAGAAATATGCCCGCAGTTATGAATGAGAACCCTACCATAAGTATAATCATCAATATAGCCATAATCCTCGCCATTCGTTCCTTGCGGTTTTTGCGCGGTCTATCTGCCTTAAATGCCTGTTTTAAATTATGCTCATCCACTGTATTTCCAGCTTTATTATGCTTCTTGTTCATCCTAGCACCTCCATATCCTTTATCATTATGCCACATATATCATTTAGCTATATTATATTGCACACTTATAACTTAAACTATTTTTTATCATTATCATTAATAATTTCCATCATATGCCGTTTATGTTCTTCAAAAAAAACAAGCGCAAAATCTCTAAATCTTTTAGCCGCCGGTGAGATTCTCTCAGTTTCAGGAACTGCAATACCTATAGGTACATTATAGCTCGGTGAGATTGGCAGCGCCGTGACATTTCCGTGCCATTGATTTATTGAAACTCCATTAACAGTAGTCACCCCCAATCCTGCTTCAACCATTGAGTATGCTGCGAAAGCATCTGAGGTTTTATACCTAATAGGGGGATTAATATCATATGACTTGAACATCAAAGAACCGTCACTCTCTCGACCAGGATATAAATCGATGTAACTATCATCATATATCCTGTGGATATCATAAACACCATCAGCTACTGCTGGATGGTCCTTTGGCACCCATATGTAAAACGGGTCATCTATGAGATGCATCCATTCACAGGTACCCTCACGGTAGCTTATAAGACAAAAGTCCAATTTATCGCGTTCAAGCTCTGCCATTAGGGCTGAACTCCTTCCTGCAGTGACGTCAACTGCGATGCCCGGATACTCTACGCAAAACTCCTTAATCAAATCCGTTAGGAACTTGTAGTATGTAGAGTAGGCTGTAGCCACGCGAACTTCGCCTGTTATCACTCCACTAATTTCTGCGATATTTTGTTCTAAGTGATTGGCAGAGTTAACTAGAGATATGAAGCTGGGCAGAAGCTGATTGCATGCCTCTGTAGGCGAAATGCCATTCCTATTTCTATTTACAAGACGGACCCCAGTCTCTTCCTCTAATGATGCCATCATACGGCTAATTCCTGAAGGAGTATATCCGAGCTCAGCAGCTGCTGAAGACATGTTCCCCAGATCAATTGCACGAAGCAGTGCCTTGACTTTCTCAACTTCCATTTTATATCCTCTTATATCCTCATTTCTACCCTATGGCAGAACTGCTTTAAAGATTTAATCATGTTATGATATTTTATCATAATACATTTGATTATTTAGCGATATTATCAAAATAGATTTTTTATTATAATTTAGTTACATCAGTTTATATTAAGAAAGTGGGGGTCCGAGGTGGATACGAAGAGAAGAAATCGCGCTATGATATTGCTGTTTACAGTAATTTCACTGCGTGCAACCTCGCTCCTATTCGCAACAACGGGTTTATCATATATGGGGCCGCTCACATTGAACGGCTACCGCTTCCCACTTGCTGCTATTATCTTACTCTTTCTATTCCGCAAGGATATCAAGAAAGTTGACAAGCAGCTTGTCATCCACGGTTCAATCATTGGTTTTTTCTTCCTACTGACGATGACCACTGAATTGATTGGGCTCAAGATGACAAATTCTTCGACTACATCATTCCTAGAGAATACCGCGATTATTTTCGTTCCGCTAGCGGATGCATTGTTGGTTAGAAGAGTCCCTAGAGCTTCCGCAATTATCAGCGCTCTAGTCGCACTAGCTGGTGTTGGATTCTTGACACTTAAGGATGGTCATATAGGACTTACCTTCGGAGAATTCATGTGCATACTCAGCGCACTAGCGTACACATGCGCCGTAGTGGCTACCGACAGATTTTCAAAGCGTGATGATCCTTTTATGCTCGGAATAGTCCAGGTTGCATTTATAGGAGCTTCGTCATATATACTAGCTATGGTTGTCGAAGGACCAAGTTTCCCTACCGCACCTAAGGCATGGGGCGTGATAATGTTTCTAGCAATAGTATGCACCTGCTTTGGCTTCACGCTTCAGCCAGTTGCACAGAGCAAATTATCTGCATCTATCTCAGGACTATTTTGTGCATTTAATCCGCTCGTCACTGCGATACTCGGATACACATTCCTGAATGAAAGACTAGGAACTACTGGCATGATTGGTGGAATTCTTATACTTACCAGCATCGTCATCCCAGCAGTTACACCTTTGATAAAAAAGCCACAGCTAGCTAGATAAATTAGTTTACGACATTACGAGACATCCCTAACCCTCATAATGTTCGCAAAGTATAAAGTAAAAAGTACAAGAAGACCTCCACTTAAGTGGAGGTCTTCTTGTATATTATTTCTGCGCTAAATGCATCATTACATGAACATTGATTGGATTATTCGATACAATCACATGCGTGGATACAATCACTTATGGTATGTCTCTCCACTGTTAATCTTAAAAGCTCTGTATATCTGCTCGAGAAGCATAATCCTCGCCATCTGGTGCGGGAATGTCATCTTTGAAAACGATAACCCGTAGTCCGCCCTTTTTTTCACTTCATCTGAGAGTCCAAGGCTACCACCGATTACAAAGTCTATGGTAGAAGACTTTGTATCAAATGCACCCTGAATTTTCTTAGCTAACTCTACTGAATCAATCTGTTCACCTTCTATTTCCATAGCAATCACATGGTCGCTTTCCTTTATCTTGCTTAGGATGTTCTGCCCTTCGCGGATGAGCACAGAATTTTCATCGGCTTCAGATGGGTTTGAAGGAAGCCTGCTCTCCTTGAGTTCTACAATCTCAATATTCGCATATCCTGATATTCGCTTGCTGTATTCAGATGCAGCAGAAGTCCAGTATTTCTCTTTTAGCTTTCCTATACAAATTATTCTAATCTTCATTTAAATTCCTTTGATTTTACTATTTAAACCTTATAGCGTCGTTAACTTGTCCTTTGCCGCCACCGTTAGTGTAAAATCATTCCCTTGACGCAGATCATTCTCATTTAAAATATTCTTAACAGTCAGCAACGCAGTATCCGGCGTGTTGTTGTGAGTGCTCAAGTGTGCGAGCATTATTCGCTGCGTGGGGCTCGGAAGACCAGCTTCTTTTCGCGCAAGTAGCCCCCTCGCAAGAGCAATCCCACTTGTCACATTGGAAAGGTGACCGTGTTCCCCTAGGATACGGCGCTTTAGCGAATATGGGTAATCTCCCATCTGTAGAATGCTCTCCTCATGATTCGCTTCGAACACGAGAGTGTTTGCACTAGCAAGTTCTTCAGCAATTTCATCCGTAACTATCCCTGTATCAGTTGCAACAGATAGCTGTTCTCCGTCCTCAGTAAAGCTAAACCCTATTGGCTCACTTGCATCGTGAGAAAGGGAAAACGCCTTAACACATATATCCCCAATTCTGACCACATCCTGTGCTGCCATACACTCTAGCTGCTCTGACTTTACATATTCAAACTTATCACAGTTGTATATCGTTCCTCGAGATGTATATACTTTCGCATTCGTACAAGCTTTTGCAATTGCCCTTATGCTTTTTACGTGATCGGTATGTTCATGTGTGACAAATACGCCTTGAATATCCTCCGCACCGAGTCTGCACTCAGCAAGCCCCTCTTTGATTCGCTTTGCTGTGAGACCAACATCTAGCAACAATCTCGTATTTCCATCTGAGATGATATACGCATTACCGGAGCTACTGCTACCGATAGATGCTATCTTTAATTTACCCATCTACTTCCCTATACTTGTTTCCTCTATACGTTACATCAAATCTGCAGATTGAATTGTAGCTGCAGTATGTGCATTCTCCTTTAGTGTCACTTGACGTTCGTTTTTTTGTTGGAGATATGCTCACATCTCCAGCGACAATATGCTCACTGATATCTTGAATCGACTGGCATACGTCCTGTTCTATACTCTCGAACAAATCACGGGTTATGATCATCTTCTTATTGCCGAGTAGAGAGCTTGGCATCTCTTCTATGACATCTTTTTCATCGATACATAGTCCATTTAAAATCAAGTCTTTCTTAAGCTCGCTATCCACCACCTCAGAAGCATCCTTCGAACCTTCTACATTCACCGAAACATCCTTGATATTGTAGTAGAACACACCAGCAGGCTTCCTTTCTTCAGACTTCGCCCCCTGCATGTACACCATGAGCTGCATCTTATATCCACACCTCATCTGCTCTATATCAACCTTATCTGACCCGGTCTTGTAGTCGATTATTCTTATATCGCCACCTTCAAACACGTCAACCCTATCGATTTTACCCTCGATAAAAATCTTCTTACCACCAATCTCGAGTTCAATAGGTGCAAAAAGCTTGCCTCTCTTAAATTCCTCTTCAAAATAGGACTTCTCGACCTTACCTAGTCTAATCTGTTCTGCGAGGTTTCCTGCTACACGCGAACAAACCCTTGCGACTCTCTCAAGTCTATACTGCTCACGACCATCGGAGGCAAAGAGACCATCCCTATAGTCACCAGCGATTTCCTCGAGCGTAGCTCTCACAAGATTCCTAATCTCTTCATCGGTAATACTAGCCCAAAGCTCTTCAGTCTCTAGTTTCTTGGAGACCCTCATGATGCATTCGTGGTATATATCCCCTATCTCACGAGAGGAACCGCTAAACTCACGATCTTCTCTGGGTCTTAAACCATATGATACAAAATGCTTGAACGGGCAGTGATTAAAGCTCTCGATTCTAGTCGGTGAGAATGAGAAGTCACCGTGAGGCCTAGCGAACAACCGCTCCGCCATAACACTGGAAATAGGCTCCGCAGAGTTATCATCTCTCGCGGCATTCATGGCTGCATCGAATGTCTCCGGATCATTTTTTCGATACCAAGCAATTATCGAATCAGTAATCATCTTAGCTTTTTTCTCATCTGCTAGATGCTCTAGTGACCGCCTACCCTTCAGATAGTTGAGCAAGTGGCGCATAGCTGTCTTTGGATTATTTATGACATTTATGTCTAATCCACTTGAGATGACATCGTTGTGGATCTTGATTGATGGCAGCGCCGACCTGAACGCATCAACAAGCGAAGATGGTTTACAGTCCTGCCCCTCCGAATCAGAAAGCGACCAGCTCATGTATAATCTCTCGTACGGCTTTGAAATTAGCCTATACATAGCCACGTTTTCCTCAGTCATCTTTAGTTCATCAAGATGACCAATAGGGAAATTGTGCTCCTTAAAAAATTCCTTTTCATCTACAGAGAAAATCCCCTCCGAAGCAGGCTCCATGGGAAGTACACCTTCATTGGCTGCAAGAACAACCATCGCTTTAAGCGATCCTGGTCTTGTCCTAATCATAGATCCCATAATTATTCCGTCCAGTGCAGGTGGAATAATTCCGATGTCAACGGATTCAAGACCTTTTTTGTAGAGCTGCAATATCTCTTCGGACCTAGTTTTATCAAAGGTTTCATCGCCCAAAACGGCTGCTAATTGTTCCAGAATCTTGACGCAAGCCTCATAGCTCTGGGCGGTATTCTGCGCCTCCTCGTTATATCCCTCTTCAGCCTGAGCTTCAGATACAGCCTGCAATCTGCTTGGCAGCTCCCATTCCTCTTCCAAGATTTTAATCAAATCAAACACGAATTCAGCAACTGTCCCTGAACTCTCCGCTATCTCACGAAGCTTCGCAACTTGCTCCATTATGTAGTTTCTCGTGCTCTCAAGCCTTTCGAATTCTTCTTCAGTATACTCGAAATGCCCGTACTTAAATGCTCTAGTCCACATATTACCACGTATCTTGTAATTACGCGCATAATTCTCCAGCATTTCGATATCTTCTCTCTCAATACTCGTAAGTTCAGTCTTGAGCATTACGAACAGAGCTGAAGTCCTATACCCTTGAAGCACAAACTCTAGAAGGCTCACTATAAATCTCGCAGCCATCGAATCAGTAATTGTCCTTCTGGAATCGACAAAAAGTGGAATCCCATACTCCTCAAAAGTTCTGCGGATTATGGGTTTCCTAGATGAATCATCATTACAGATTACTGCAATATCATTCATCCTGTATCCTTTATCGCGAATTAGCTCATATATATATGAGGCGGCACTCTCCGCTTCATAGAAAGGGTTTGCGCACTCAACAAGTCTTACTTCATCATTTATCGTGTCTTCATCCGGCACCTTCATTACGGACTCTCTCGAGCTTAATACAGTCCTAAATAAGTTCTCCTCCAAATAGTCGAGCGTCTCTCTACCATATGCTCTATATTCATCAGGCACATATTCCTTTGATATCGCTACACCCGCCGAATCCGCCCTAGATGTCAGCGCTGCTATCAGGATGGTGTCTAGATCAAAGTCACTGATATTGACCATAATATTGACATCTACACGCTTTGCCATCTCAATTAGAGCATCCATCGACTTGGGCGCAAGAGTATCAAATCCATACACCCATACCGAATGATTTTCAAGTAGCGTCGACTCTCCGATTAACGATACATACATCGAGATATAGTCTTCAGAATCTATGTATCTACCTTTTAGCTCTGACTCATATTCATCGATTATAAGCATCAATTCATGCAGCTTGTGTGAAAGCAGCTCACTGTTACTATCTGAATCGATTGCATATTTGAGTTCATCTAGTGAGCAGTCTTGCTGCTTGAAATCAGCGATGAAGTCATTGACCATATCTATAAATCCGCTCTGTTCAGCTGAAGCTTTAAATACTTCAAGCTCATCTTTGTGCGACTTTATAATCTTGTACAGAAGCATATGGCGACCATACTTGTCGAGAATTTCGATATTCTCCTTACCGTGCTCTGCCATTATCCTCTGACCTAATCTATTTAATGAAAGAATTTCAATATCAAGAAGACAGGCACTACCGGTGTACTTAAGTGCCTGTTCTTCCGCGACAAGGGTGTACTGGTTCGGAACCAATACATACGTCTTGCCTTTTATATTTTCGTATATGAACTTCTCCTTGTTCATGCACTCTCGTGCCATAAATAGGTTCAGCATCTTATCCCTCGATTATTTCAAATAACTCCTCAGGTTTGCTTATTCTGTACATAGGCTCTATTCCGCCCAGCGGAACGTTACCGCCTCTACGCCCCCAGCAGACCAGTATGCTGTCTACTCCGGCATTGATAGAGCAGCCAATGTCAAATCTCGTATCACCTATCATTATTGCCTCTTCACGCTTTGCTCCGAGCCGCCTTAGTGCTTCAAGAAGCGGACCTGGCTCTGGCTTATGACTAGTGACATCATCCGCTGTGATGATGACATCGAAATTATCCTTAATACCCATCTCTCCTAGATACTGCATCGCTGTATTTCCAAGCCTTGAAGTAACGATAGATAATGAGTAGCCACGTCTTTTAAGCTCGCCGAGGAGTTCCTCTATGCCTGGGTATAATTTATAGGCTCCCTTGCTGTGCTCCGCCTGATATCCTCGGTATACCGCTAAAACTTCATCTGCATCTTCGTCTGCAAAAAGCTCTTTTGTCGTATTAGCTACAGTCTCGCCAAAGGTTGAAAGTATGAGGTTTTCATCCGCTTCCTTGCCTCTAAATCTCTTAAAAACCGCCTGCCACGAATCGACGATAAGTTGATCGGTATCGAGGAGCGTTCCATCGAAATCAAACACTATGTATTTCTTCATTATATGTTTCTCTCCTTCGCTTCCTGCGTTAGCTTGGCCTTGATAAATTCGTCAAGCTCACCATCCATTACAGCATTTATATTGCCAACCTCTGCATTGGTTCTATGGTCCTTCACCATCGTATAAGGTTGAAACACATATGACCTAATCTGCGCACCCCAAGTTACCTGACTCATGTCGCCCTTTAGTTCATTAAGGTTTTCCTTGTGCTCTGCTTCAGCTAACTGCTGGAGCCTCGAAGCCAATATCTTCATCGCCATCTCCTTATTGTATAGCTGAGAGCGTTCATTCTGGCACGTTACAACTATGTTTGTAGGGAGGTGCGTTATGCGAATGGCAGAATCCGTAGTATTGACGTGCTGGCCACCAGCACCGGAGCTCCTATACTTATCAATCTTGAGATCCTTAGGATCGATATTAACCTCAACGCTATCCCCAAGGTCTGGAACGACTTCAACCGCAGCAAATGAAGTCTGTCTCTTGCCCGCAGAGTTAAACGGTGATATGCGCACGAGTCTATGCACACCCGCCTCACTGCGTAAATATCCATATGCATTGATTCCGCTGACGACGATTGTGCAGCTCTTAATACCAGCTAGCGTATCATTCTGTATGTCAACGACATCCGTCTTGAAACCGTGCTGATCTGCATACCTTAGATACATCCTCATCAGCATCTCAGCCCAATCCATAGCATCCACTCCACCAGTACCAGCATGAATGCTGAGGATCGCATCCTTATCATCGTATTTACCGGTCAGGAGTCTGCTGAGCTCAAGATCTTCCATCTCCTCACATAGCCTCTTGTATTCCTTGATTATATTCTTGGCTTCAGAGTAATCCTCGTACTCCTCAGCTAGCTCAATCATCTCAGATATATCATTAAATCCCTTGAGTAGACCTTCATACCGCTCGAGCTCACTTTCGAGATGCTTTTTCCTCTTCATCAGTTTCTGTGCATCATCAGGAGCGTCCCAGAAACCAGGCTTAAGCATCTCCTGCTCCATGCTCGCTATATTATTTCTAAGACTATCTGGGTCAAAGATAGTCTCCAATCTCCTTAAGCTTTGCTAGTTCGTTCGGTAAAGCCTGTCTTATCTCATCCAATTCAATCATAGTAATTCCTCTCATCTATGACATATGCGCGTAGCCGCAGTAAGCAGCATCGCGCATCAATTGAGCTAAACTCTATAGCCCTGCTCTCACTGCAGAACTCACATCATACATTGCTAATTATATCGGGTTTCCTTATTGAAACTTTCCGCAGCAATTCTTGTACTTCTTGCCAGATCCGCAAGGGCATGGATCATTTCTACCTATCTTAGGGCTGTCGCGGTGAACCGGTTCCTGAACATGTTCTCCGTTATCGCGATACTGCTGTTCGTCCCCATGAGCAGCTGCGATATCCTCATCATAATACTCTTCCTTGCGTTCAACCTCATCCCTTGAAACTGTACGGCGCTCAGTTCGGGTCTCAACGGTTACATTGAAGCAGTATTTTACAGTCTCCTCACGGATATCCGCAATCATCTCCTCAAACATGCCGAAGCCTTCTTTTGCATAAGCAACAGCAGGATCCTGCTGTCCGTATCCGCGAAGTCCAATTCCGTTCTTGAGCTGTTCCATCGCATCTATGTGATCCATCCAGCGGTTATCAACAACTCTGAGCATAATCATGCGCTCAACTTCGCGCATATGTTCGATGCCAACTTCCTCTTCCTTCTCGCGGTATATCTCCTCAAAGACATTCATGATGTCCTCGCGAAGCTTATCCTCATCGAGATCTCTCAGCTCCTCATCAGTGTAGCTGAGTCTACCCTTAAAGGCAGGAGTAATCTGCTCACATCCGTAGAATATCTCGTCCATATCCCAGTCCTCTGAGAAACGAGTCTCCATGGTAATCGGTGCAACTATGCCATTTACTAGCTCTTCCACCATTCCCATTATATAGTCACGCAGATTCTCGCCGTCGAGTACCATTTTACGCTGCTCATATATCTGCGATCTCTGTCTGTTCATAACGTCGTCGTACTGAAGGACATACTTACGAATACCGAAGTTCTTTCCCTCGATCTTCTTCTGAGCGGTTTCAATTCTTCTCGAAAGCACCTTTGCTTCAAGTGCATCTTCGTCGCTAAGGCCAACAGTCTCGACAATTCTCTGCATCTTCTCTCCGCCGAATAGTCTCATCAGGTCATCCTCAAGTGAAATGAAGAACTGTGTAACACCAGGGTCTCCCTGACGTCCAGAACGTCCACGTAGCTGGTTATCAATACGTCTTGATTCGTGTCTCTCCGTACCGATAATGCAGAGCCCCCCGAGCTCTCTTACTTCCTCTTGCTCGTCCTTTCTCTCAGCAGCAAACTGCTTCAGTAGTTCCTGATATTTCTCTCTAGCGGCATTTAGTTCTTCGTCATCAGACTTTTCAAAACCTGTTGCGAATGCAATCTGCTCAGGAGTATACTCTAGCTTCTTCATCTCGCGCCTAGCTTCAAAGTCTGGATTTCCGCCAAGTATGATATCTGTACCACGACCAGCCATGTTGGTAGCGATTGTAACAGCACCCTTACGGCCTGCTTCAGCTACGATCTCTGCTTCCTTTTCATGATGCTTAGCATTGAGTACGCTGTGCTTTATGCCTTTCTTTTTGAGCATCTCACTGATTAGCTCAGAAATCTCAATAGAAATAGTACCTACGAGAACGGGCTGACCTGTCTCATGTGCTTCCGCAACTCTATCGACGATAGCTTTGTATTTGCCAGTCTGACGAGCATACACGGAGTCGTCTAGGTCTGTTCTCGCAATAGGCTTGTTAGTCGGAATAACAACTACGTCCATATTGTAGATATCTCTAAATTCATCTTCCTCTGTCTTGGCAGTACCCGTCATACCAGATAGTTTCTTGTACATACGGAAGTAGTTTTGGAGCGTAATTGTCGCGAGAGTCTTAGACTCTGATCTTACTGATACGCCTTCCTTAGCTTCGATAGCCTGGTGCAATCCGTTTGAGAAACGTCTACCGTACATCAGACGCCCAGTAAACTCATCGACGATGAGAATCTCACCATCCTTAACGATATAGTCCACATCGCGCTTCATGAGATAATTAGCATGCAGAGCCTGATTTACATAGTGGTTAAGCTCCATATTATCTGGATCTGAGAAGTTCTCGATGCCGAAATACTCCTCAGCAGCCTTTATGCCGGTCTCATTAAGGGCAACCTGCTTGTCCTTCTCATCCACCGTGTAATCCCCATGCACTCCGTTCTCACCCTCTTCCTCATCGCTCGTAGTGTCACGGATGAGAGTTTTGACGAATACATTTGCAGTGCGATACATATCGCTTGAATCAACACCTTTACCGGAGATGATAAGTGGAGTACGAGCTTCATCGACGAGGATTGAGTCCACCTCATCGACGATGGCAAAATTAAGCTCACGCTGAGTTAGTTCTTCCTGATAAGTAACCATATTATCGCGCAGATAGTCAAAACCGAACTCATTGTTCGTGCCGTATGTGATATCTGCCAAATACGCAGCCTTGCGGTCATCTCCCTCAAGAGAATTGATAACACAGCCAACTGTAAGTCCAAGGAATGTATATAGCTTTCCCATCCAGTCAGCATCTCGCTTTGCGAGGTAATCATTTACGGTGACTACATGGACCCCCTTGCCAGTGAGCGCATTCAGATATGCAGCGAGCGTAGCCACGAGGGTCTTACCTTCACCAGTCTTCATCTCAGCGATTCTTCCTTGATGAAGTACCACACCACCTATTAGCTGCACGCGGAAATGCTTCATACCTAGACTTCTAACCGCACCCTCACGGCACACAGCAAATGCCTCTGGCAAAATGTCATCTACAGTCTCAAACGGACCTTCATCTCCATCTTCTCTGATAGTTCCAAGCCGCCTCTTGAACTCCTCTGTCTTAGCACGAAGCTCCTCATCAGTGAGCTTCTGCATCTGTTCATCGTAAGATTCAATCACATCTACGATTTTCTCTATCTTCTTGACCTCTCTCTTGTTGAGGTCTCCAAATATCTTTTCTACTAAACCCATTTACGTGGCTCCCTTCCTTCTCGATAATACTTTATATATGATTTTTAATACGAATTGTCTTAACTAAGTATCTTAGTTGTCATCCTCGTCTTCGTTCGGCTTGTCTTCGACGCGAATATGAAGTCTAAGTGCTCTCTTAGCATCCGCTCTTGTGACTCTGACCTTGAAAAGCTTGTGTTTCGATTCATACTCGAATGTATCTCCAACCTTTGGGATGCGGTCGAGCTCAATCATCGCCCAACCATTTACCGTCGTCGCATCTATGTCTATATCTTCACCCTGCAGTTCAAAGAATTTTTCAACATTAGTTCCTCCAGCTACAGAATATGAACCGTCTATTAAGTCTGTCACCTCTCTCATCTCGACGGTATCATGCTCGTCATATATCTTTCCGACTAGCTCTTCGATGATATCCTCCATAGTTACGAGGCCTGTAGTGCCACCATATTCATCGACGATAATCGCCATGTGAGTTGCCTTTGCCTGCATCTTCTTGAGAAGTACCGATGCTTTAATCGATTCAGCTACGTATGCAACCGGCTTTACATAGAGGTTTACGCTCTTGCCCTCGCCCACTACATAGTTATGGAAGTCCTTCTGATTGAGAATTCCGATGATATTGTCGAGATCATCTTCGAACACCGGGAGTCTCGAAAGACCTGTATCTTTGAAAAGCTTAGCTATCTCATCGATAGGTGAACCGAGCTCGATAGCGATAATATCTATTCGAGGTGTGATTATGTCTATTGCTTCTAAGTCAGCGAACTCGATTGCATTGGTGATAAGTTCGCTCTGCGATTCTTCGATGCTCCCGCCAGTCTTGGCCTCCTCGACAATTGTCTTGAGTTCATCCTCTGTGTAAACCTGCTCAGGCGAAATCTTGAAAACCTTATCAACTAGCTTCTTCCATACACCAAACACCCAGTTGAGCGGTGTAAATAGGAACATCATGACTTTTACAGCCGGTGCCATGAATAGAGATAGCCCTTCCGCCTTATCCTTGGCAATATTCTTAGGTGATATCTCCCCGAACACCAAAACCAAAACCGTCACAACAACGGTAGAAATAGTCGCTCCGTAGTGACCATATAGCTTGATGAACATAACCGTGGCTATTGAAGTCGTCGCGATATTGGCAATATTGTTTCCTATCAAAATCGTGGTGAGAAACTTATCGAAGTTCTCCGTTATCTCCAGCACGAGCTTAGCACTCTCGTTGTCATCGCTCGCCAGATTCTTCATCTTTATCTTACTCACCGAAGTGAACGCCGTCTCAGTGGCGGAAAAAACGCCCGATAACACGAGCAAAATCACAATACTTATAATGTATGGTGTCATTTAACTTGATTCACTCTCCTATATCTGTGTATCCGATTAATTATACTACATTAAACTGTAGATAAGTGATGAAACAACGAAAAAAGCTCTCTCGCAGAGCGAGATGTACCTCTTTATTTGTAACTAAATATCAATTATTCCTGTCCTTCAACTTGTTTGAAATTAGCATAGATAATTTTATTATTTTCTTTTTGCTTTAATTCATAATAATACTTCTTAAAAATTAATTTATTGCCTTCTTCATTATTTGCCAGCTTAACTTTCTTAATCTCTTTTATATCCATCAAAATATAAAAATCTTTATAGTCTACAACCACAATTTTTTTAAAATTATTTTCCTCCAGTACAACCTCGTAACTCTTCGTGTTGGAAGGAAGTTTGATATTTAAAAAGAATAATAAAAGAATTGCCCCCAACAAAATTGTAAATATAAAGGCAAAGATAACATGCACTTTTTCTGTTTTTTGAATTTCTTGTTTTTCTATATCAGTATTGTCAATAAGTTTACTATCTCCACTTGTAAATAACTTTATATACATGTAAAAAGAAAGTCCCGTAAAACAAAATATAAATATTAAAATACCTATACCAAACGGCTTTGAATTATTGATATAGTCTAATTTAAAACTATCAAGAATCTGTATTACAGTAAGTAAAAGCATCTCAAGAATTGAAATTGATATCATCGCTGAGTATGCAACAGCGCCTAAAAGCGATAGTCTGCTCTTCAACCATTTTTTAATAATAATTGGTGAAAGAAGCATTAGAATAAATAGCAAAACTAATATTATAGAAATATTAACATCTCCTAATACATTTTCATAAAAGTATTTACGTGGTATTCCATAAAACTGTTCTGCTTGAATAGAATAATAAAATGAGTATATATTTTTAATGACCATTGCTATTCCATAAGGAAATGCTGAAAATACCGATATATATTTTAAATATTCTTTTACATTAGATAAATTTTTTATACTTTCCCCACTATCACTTTTATCATCTGTAGTTTCATTGTTTTCTATTTGATCATTACCGTTCATAAAATGCAACTCCTATCAGTATAATTACTTTTATTATATCTAATATACCCTTGCCTATATAGATATAACAGAAAATATTACAGTCTTCTTTCTCTGTCATTCATAACTTTCATTCTCCTTTTTTCGTATTAAGAGGTATAATGCGTTTTAAGGCTTGTTTTTTATCCTAGGCATATACATCTGATACCTTTTTTAACTTTAATACTATAAGAATACCTTTCCATCTTGTTATATGATATTTATAGACTGTCGCTACTGTTCATTCAAAGAATAGATATAAGTTGGCTCATCAATTGGAACATGGTCATGCGAAACGTGGTGGTGGAAGAGTTGCTGCTAGACCTCATATTGCAGATGCTGAACAATCAGCAATTGCGATGTTGGAATCTGAGATGAAAAAGGCATTGAGAGGTTAAAGATGGATAAGATTTTAGAAATATTAAATGAAATGTGCATTCCTTATACATATGATCATTTTGCAGAAGGAGAAAGTCCAAACCCACCATTTATCTGTTATCTTAATCCAGGGACTGGTAACTTCTCAGCTAATGGAAGAGTATATGAAAAGATAAATGAAATACATATTGAACTTTATACCGATTTCAAGGACTTGTCGGTAGAAAGTAAAGTGGAATCCGTGCTTGATAAGTACGGCATTTTTTATGACCGAACAGAGACGTGGATTGAAAGTGAAAAGATTTATAAAGTCCTATATTCATTTGAAATGGAGGCTTAAGTTATGGCTAATAAGATTAAATATAATTTGAAGAATGTTCATGCTGCTAAGCTTACAAAAAAGGCAGATGGTACATTCTCATATGAAACACCTAAAGCTATTCCTGGTGCAGTTAGTATTAGCTTGGATGCATAAGGTGGTTCTAATCCTTTTTATGCGGATGGTATCGTTTATTTCCGTTCAACTTCAAACAATGGATACAGCGGTGATTTGGAACTTGCTTTGATTCCTGAGTGGTTTAGAACTGAGATTCTTAAAGAAGAGTTGGATAAGAATGGTGTTCTTATTGAGAGTTCGAATGTAACATCAATGGAAAAGTTTACTTTGTTATTTGAATTTGATGGTGATGTAAGAGGCATTCGTCACGTTTTATATAACTGTACTGCATCTCGTCCTTCTATTGAATCAGAGACAAGAGAAGGTCTATTGAACCTGGAAAGGAGAAACTTTCTCTTACAGCAGATCCTAGAGAAGATGGTCTTGTAAAGAGTAGAACGGGAGATACGACCTCTGATGCTACGTACAATGATTGGTACAAGTCTGTTTCTGTTCCGATTGAGAAGACAAGTTTTGCTTCTTCAGCTTCTATAGTAGGAAAATAATTATGCTTAAAAAAGTGATTAAGATTGGTGATAAAGAAGTGGCATTTCGTTCTTCTGCAACGGTGCCACGTCTTTATCGTGCAAAATTCAAGGGAGATATTTTTAAGGATTTAGCAAAGCTTGAAAGTTCTTTTAATGTAAGTAAAGAAGATGGTGAAGAGTTCGCAATTGATGATCTTGAAATCTTCGAAAGTGTGGCTTGCATCACGGCATATCATGCAGATAGTACAATTCCAAATGATATCAATGATTAGCTTGATCAGCTTGAACTATTCTCAATTTATGAGGTACTTCCTGAGATTTTGGCTTTATGGGGACCAAATCTTATTACTGATATTGACTCTAAAAAAACTTAAACATAGTAGCATGGAGATGACAACTCCCTTGTTTATCTTGCGTTGTCTAGAGATAGGCATTTCCATTAGAGATATGGATTATTTGACCATTGGAATGGTTATGGATATCTGTATAGAAAAAGGAAATGATTCAGTGAAGTATGATGATCTAGTAACGCAAGAGGACTTTGATAAGTTCTGATAAATTGATTTTTATTTAAAAATCTTGCATAATTTTCCTATCTGAACAGAAAGGAGAAACTTATTATGGAAGAGATAATTGAATTTGTTAAAACGTATTGGAATGAGATGCTTACACTTGTATTATCTGCGTTAGCATTGTTTTTTGCGATACGAGCAAACTCTATTGCAAAGAAAGCCAACGACGAAGCAAAGAAGGCAAATGTATTTTCAAAAAAATCATTAAGTAGAGATGGATGCTACTTTAATATAAAGATTGATAATATATTGCAAAATGGAAATTCAGATAACAATTCTTATGAAATTTGTACAAAAGATGGAAATCTTAGTATTGAAAATATTACAATATATTGCTCAATCGAAAATCTTTCATTAAAAACAGCAAGAAATATATCTTTATCTGGAGCAATGAATGATGCACAAAAAATTACTCTTGAACCCCATAAGAAAAAAGAGTTTCAAATTTTTGAAACTTGTGCTAAAAAGCCAATAAGTCCAGGTACAGTTTATTATCCATACGAATATAGATTAGAATGGGAAGATGGACATGATAAAAATAGTGCAGAAGTCAAATTTTTCATCCAATTCATTAAAGAAAGTTCAAATATAACGAAGATTATTCTTTGGAACGAGAACTTCGAAATTAAATACAACTAGCTCGGAGAAATCCGAGCTTTTATTATGCAAAATTTTAAGGAGGTAGATGCCAATGGCAAACAGAATCAAAAGTATCACTGTAGAAATTGGCGGTGATACTACCAAGATACAAACTGCACTTAAGGGCGTTAATGGTCAAATTAAGAATACTCAATCAGCATTAAAAGATGTGGAACGACTTCTTAAGCTTGATTCAACAAACACAAACCTTCTTGCTCAAAAACAAAAGATTTTAACTCAGGCTATTGGAGAAACAAAGGAAAAGCTTGTAACTTTAAAGGCGGCAGCCGAACAGGCAAATAAATAGTTACAGAGAGGCGAGATAACACAATCACAGTACGACGCATTACAAAGAGAAATTACAGAAACTGAAGCTTAATTAAAACGTCTTAAATCTCAGGCATCTAAAACCAATCAGACACTAACTAAAATTGGTGAGGTTGGTGGAAAGCTCGAGAATATAGGTAACGGAATTACAAATATAGGAAAGAAGGTAACTGTTATTTCATCAGCGGTTGCTGGTCTTGGTTCTGCATCAGTTAAAACAGCTGCCAACTTTGAAGGTTCCATGAGTCAGATTCAGACTACTATGGGTATTACAAAAGATTCCATGTCTAAGGTTAATGGAAAATCTGTTATGTTGCTTTACAATAGATGTGAGACCTCAAAGGTAGAAAAGAGCGATTGAGTCCGTTAGAATGGTTTTTACCACAAAATCCACTAACAAAAGAATATTCAATGAGCGTATGACAAAAAGTCTGTAAATTAAAGAATCAATTAGGATGGTTAAGTTCGGTGCAATACAGACTTAGGCTCTTGGCTGTATAAAAATAGCGCAGCAGCCACACAAACTGCTACGCTAAAAAAGTCTAACTTTTGGGGTTCACTTCATTATAGAGAACCGATTTTGAGAACCGATTTTTTATCCTATTTTTCTGTATTTGACAGGCTTTAAACCATCAAAAGTTATTGCATAGCCGCTCGCAGGGCTTGGAGTCCAGTGCCACGCTTTCTCTTTTACGGATGGGAACATCATCTCCATGCATGTAAATATAACGGCCCCATGGAACACTCCTATAACATCCGAGTACTTTAAATCGCTTTTTAACACTTCAAGACCACGGGATACGCGTTCAATAAATCCATCATTAGTCTCACCTTCAGGAAAATCCATGTACTCCTTCTCACCCTCAAGCCAAGCTCTAGCCTCATCATGCTGGAGAACCTCATCCATTGTCTTCATCTCAAATATGCCAACTCCAACCTCTCTGAGATCAGAAATAATTTCGTGATCAATGTCCCCGTATATGTGCTCAAATGTCTGCTCAGTTCTCAGCATTCCAGATGTATAGAGCTTAGCCCCGTCCGCTTCAGGATATGCCCCCTTATCACATAGTGTCTTGATCTGCTGTACACCTTGCTCAGCGAGAGGCAAATCAGTGCTTCCGTAAAACAGATCCTTAAGCGTTCCCTCTGTATCACCATGTCTTATCAGATATAACGTGTTTCCCATCTTAGTCCCCTATTTCGTAACATATAGTTAGGCATGCTCATTGATCAGCACCTTGCACATGCCGTCTAACACGCTTAAATTTCAGCGGTTCTGTAGAATTAATGTGTGCGTTTTTACACACTACAATGTCGCATATTATATCATTTTCTGCTATAATATTCTACATATTTGCTAACGTAAAAGCCGTATAAATTAGGGGATTATGCGCGCCCGTAGCTCAGGGGATAGAGTAGTTCACTCCGAATGAAATGGTCAGCGGTTCGAATCCGCTCGGGCGCACCACTTTATGCAATTGAAAAAGCACTGTAGCCCATGGGCTACAGTGCTTTTTGCTTGTTGGTTAGCATCTAACCATTTTTTATTCATATTCTATGTATTTGTATCTAACCTTATATTAGTACCAAATAATCACCTTGCTATTAGGCTCTATTGTCACCCTAATTCATACTTGCCTTTAACCAATTTATGAGCTCTAAACTTCTCTACCTGCATTAAAGTCCATAGCAACCTTAGCGTAAATCTGAGCACCCCTTATAAGCTCAGGCTCATATACAGTGAACTTGCTGTGATGCTGAACATAACAAGCACCAGAATCCTCATCTGCAACACCGAGTAGTAGCACACATCCTGGAACCTTTTCCATGAAGTAAGCGAAATCCTCACCTCCAGCTGTTGGCGGAACGTGTATAGGAGCTTCCTCTCCAATTACATCCTGTGCCACAGCTCTAGCAAGCGCTGACATACCCTCGTCGTTGACAGTTGGTGGTACGAGGAGTGTATCTCTAACCTCAGCTGTGCATCCGTAAGCCTTAGCTGTATCCGTTGCGACCTGCTCTACGTACTCAGGGAACTTATTGAACACATCATAACTGAAGCATCTAGTAGTACCTGTAAGCTTAGCGGATCCTGCGATTACATTCCATCTCTCACCTGCATTAAATGTTCCAACTGTAACTACTGCTGGTTCAGCAGGTGCGAGTTTTCTTGAAACGATAGTCTGAAGACTTCCGACAATTGCGGAGCCAGCGACGATAGCATCAACAGCTAGATCCGGCTGAGCTCCGTGTCCAGAGTTGCCCTGAACATCGATTTCAAACATTCTAGCAGCACCCATTCTTGGTCCTGCATCGCAGCTGATGTGACCAGCTGGAACATTACCCCAAACATGCATAGCAAAGCATGCATCTACACCTTCTAGTGCACCATCTTCTACCATGGCTTTAGCACCAGTTGCAACTTCTTCAGACGATTGCCATGCGAGCTTAACTGTTCCGCAGAGCTCATCCTTCATATCATTTAGAATGTGTGCTGCTGTAAGTAGCATTGAGATGTGGCAGTCATGGCCACACGCATGCATAACTCCCTTTGTCTTGGATGCAAAAGGAAGTCCTGTCTCCTCGGTTACTGATAGGGCGTCAATATCTCCTCTGAGCAGTACAGTCTTACCTGGCTTCGCACCTTTGATTGTCGCTAAAGTCGAAGTCTCAAGACCGCAATGCTCCCATTCAACACCCATCTTATCGAGTTCTTCTCTGATTTTTTTTGCTGTCTCATATTCTTTTTCACTCACTTCGGCGTTGTTATGAAACCAACGTCTCATCTCAACTTGATAGTCGGAATATTTTTCTGCAACTTCTTTCATACCCATGGTATTACCCCCTATATGTTAAAAAAGATTATTGTATACCTGTTGTACCCTGGCAGGCCTTTTCTAGCCTATTAATGTTCTCACAGCCTGAGATAACATCAGGCCGCTTTTGCGGCCCAAATATTGTTTTCTTAGTTAAGCCTATTCTCACTTATAGAAGTGTAGCGAATATACCAGCCAAGAATACAGATGTGATAGTTACTGTAGTGAATCCACCAACAATCATAGATGGGAAAATCTTGCTCATGAGATAGTTAACCTCATCTGGATCATCAGATAGAGCCTCACATGTAGACTCAGAGATAATCGCGTCTGCTGGGAATCCATAAAGTGCTGTCAAGCCATTTGCAAAAGCAAGATAGAATGACATCTTAAATACTTTTGCGATGATGAACGAGAATACAGCCATACCTATAACACCTATAACGATGAGTAAAACCATCGGTCCTATGATTGACTTAAGCATTGCTGGGGTTAGATTCTTAAGTCCATCGAACACAATCATCATAAGTGCAAACATACTGATCCAGTATGAATTTGCTCTGTTCAAAATGTTTGTATCTAGGAATCCTACCGCACAGAAGATTACACCGAATACGAGAGCCCATATTGCTGGTGAAATTGCAACGTTACCGAACTTTAGCTGTCCTGCGAGCGATGCGAACCATGCAACTAGACCTAGCTTGCAAAGCATGAATACTGGCGTATTGTACTTATCTGGAACTCTTGGAAGGAGCTTCTTAACCTTAGAATCATCGTTTACAACCGTCATTCCGATCTGCTTGTTAGCTTCCTTCTGCTCTTCTGTGAGAACAATTTCTCCGCTTCTGAGCTTAGCAAGCTCCTTGTTTCCATATTTGTGGAGCATGATTGCTGTAAGTGGATAACCTGCAAATCCCTGTACGCAGTAAATTGTTACTGCAAATGTAGCAGCTACCTCTAAGCCTTTTGCATGAGCAGCCATCTGCATAGTTGTAGCGGCAACGATTCCGCCAGTTAGTGGAGGTAGACCAGCAATCATCAAAGTCTTGTCCATGAACAACGGTGCAAGATACCAGCTGAACAGCACCATACCTGCGAGACCAGCCAGACATACAACGATAGTCTTCCACTGCTCCAGCAGATGCTTAACGCTGATAATTGTACCAATATGTACGATAAGTAGCATCATAGCTACTGTCGCTGCAAATGGAACGAGTCCAGAATCTGTGCCTATTGTCTTAGGGAAGAAAGTCCAGTATCCGAATAGATACAGGATTGCTGATGCGAATACGGATGGTACCCAAGCCTTGGTAGCTGTTGCAATCCACTCACCAACGGCATAACAGATAGCCATCAACGCGAATGCTAATAGTGCATTATAAAATACCATGTTTCTCTAGTCCTTTCTGTTTTCTAAAAAAATAACATCCTATAAATTAATCTGTTTGGCAACAGCCCTAACCCCTGACTGTAATGCCTATATTACAAAGCTGTAATCAGCTCTATAAACTTTCATGAACTGCAGTATATTACGCATTATGCGCTACAGTCTCCGTTTAAATATCTAATCGCTGTCGCGACCATCGCCGCCATACCGTAAGGAATTGTACCCTCATTTAACGTGCTAGCTGGATTATGTAGCGGAGCATAATGTCCTGCATTTGAACTTTGTTTCACAATTTATTGCAAAGCTATAAAAATCTTATAATCCTTTAACCCCAATGGTTACATTAAATCTAGAAATTTAATATGCTGTATTATAACACCATTTTTTGTAATTTAAACAAAATTATCATATATTTTTGTGATATTTCACTAATATCCGCTAAAACCATTGAAATTTCAACGATAAACCGATGTGAAAAATTTGCACTTTATCGCGTACACTGGTTTCCAGTTTATATTCTTAGAACAGTTAATTTTGCATTCACAAAAGACTCCTCTCATCGCAAATGCGTCAAGAGGAGTCTTTTGAATATTAATTAACTTGTGGATATTAAATTATAATTATTGTAACTGATATGATTTTACTTAACGTCAGAATCTTTTACATGTACATCGAGCTGACTATAAGGAAGCACGATATCCGATTCAAGCAGGCACTTCTGCAGCACACCCATAGCGGCTCTTCTCGTTACCCACTTGTCCTTCGGTTTACACCAATATCTGATTCTATATATTGCCGACGTTGCATCGAAGCTCTGAACAGCTAGGTACTCAGAATTCTTAATACCCTTAATCGCTTTGATCTTTTTAGCGCAGTCCGTCAGAACCTCCCTGACATGCTCCGGATCTTCATCGTATCTGAGGCCGATATCTATATCGTATACACCATTAGTTATACCCACTTTAGTGATATTTCTGTTACAGATAGTGACATTGTCTCCAGTATTTAGGCTCGTATACTGCGTGGTCTGAAGTGTGAACAGCGTGACTATACCTTCATCGTCATCAATCTTAATAACATCACCGACTTTAAAAGCTTTGTCATTAATTATATGCATGCCCATCAGCACATCCTTGAACACGTCTTGCATCGCCATGCCGAAGACTGCACCAGCAACACCAACACCGGCGACAATGGATGTAACACGTATATTATTTACTTCGAGCACCGCCAATGCTGCAATTATCCATGTTACGGTTTTCATGAGTCTAAACGTCGATCTGACTATCGCGTTCATCTGCACCGTATTGTTGGTCTTTTTGACATAGAGCTTATGCGTATGCTCTATGACGAGCGTCGCAATGATGGTGACTAAGATGATGACTATGCTGCTAATAAATTGTGCCGAAGTAACCATTTTAACTATTATATCCACGCTATCCCCCTATCCCTGGAACACCGATAAGTCGTCCCAGCTCAACAAGGACGATAGCACTCCAAAGCCTTCTACATCTTGATAAAACTCATCAATCTGCCTAGCTCCGTAATGCTTATATATCTCTTCTGCCTTGGTGTTCCCTGCAAATACATCTATTACCATCTGCGAATATCCGGTGCTCGCAGCTCTGCTTCCCATCGTAAATAGGAGCCTTCGTCCAATACCGAAATCCCTGTAGGAAGCCTTGATGTGAAGCATCTCAAGCCAGAATGCACCAAGTACATCTGGCGAGGGTGTGCCCGCTACGAAGCCGACAATTTCACCAGCACCAGCCTCTTCACCATCAGCTAAGAGCTCAGCAACAAACATTTCATTTCCCGGTGTAAGGAAGTATGCGTCCATTCTGCTCGCTGCACTCTCAGGGTTCACAGAGCTTAAATATCTCTTATCCAGTATATTTGCATATGTATCATGATAGTTCTCTGATAGGATGCGCCCAACCTCAGCTATGTCGGAACGCTTCGCCTCACGAATTATAATATTTTGAATATCTTTCATACTATAGACCTGCCTTATTCATACATTACTCTATAGTATACACGAATTTTCATTTTAATTCCCTTAAAGTAATAACTTATTCCCAGTGTCCTTCACTGACAAGCACCTGCTCGGTGTATGCCTCTTTAACGACAACTGTTTTGGTCGTCACATGCGGAGCCGCATATGTATGTAGGCCATTTCAAGGCTTTGGCCTATGAGCCTGCCACTCTGCATTTGTTTTGAAAGTGGCACCGCACTGACAAGTGTAATAATCGATAAATTTCTGTTGACGCGTCACCGCTGGATGCGTAACCGTCTTATATACTGCAGGCACCCACTTTTTCTTTGAATGGGATGAGCTACTATGGCTAGAGTCACTACTGTCTTTTTTCGACTTCTCCTCTTTGGCCCGCTCTTTTTCCTTTGCCTTTTCTTTCTCTTTTTTCTTTTCCTTTGCTTTTTCCTCTTCTCGTGTTTCGCTACTGGAATCATCATCGCTATTTGCTCCACTCTCACCTTCATTATCAGCTTTAGAGCTATCTGATGATTTGCCAGATGCAGACTTTTCCTTTGTAACTTCTACCTTCTTTTTACCTCTCCCCTTCTTGCTCTTATCAGCACCGCAGCTTGCGAGCCCTATAGCTAAAGCAAGAGAGAGGATAATAACCGCAATAATACTTAGCAGCTTATTATCAAATAAGCGTTTCTGCATTCCCCATTTTCTCTCTTTCAAGTAGTTTAAAAAATGAGATGGAGCATAGCACTCCATCTCATTCGATAATGCTTTTGTTCCCTAGTTTACATTTTGAGCTATGCGTTTTTCTTCCTTATAGCAATCACAACGCCTAGTAGCATGCTTGCAATTACGAAAGCAAACATAAACTCAAACCCTGTGGAATCCCCAGTCTTAACGACAGTTCTGATGTTCTTTCCATTTAGAGTAGCTTTTCCGTTAGGAGCCCTATTAGCTGCACGAGAAACTACTGCAAACTCCGAATTTACAGAGCCGTTGCTGAAACGAACAGTTACAGAATGCTTTCCTGGTCTCAGAGATCTTAAGTACGATGCATGTAAGGTAATTCTTGCACTTCCCTTTACAACGTCATAGTTGCTTGGATCTACAACCTTACCATCGATCTCAACGCCCTTAAATCTCTCAAAAGTCTTTTCGTCATCAGTCTTAGACTTAACTACTATGAGCATTCCGTTATCATCACCGTTCCAAGCGAGATTTCCATTCGCTACATAATACTCAGGTGAAACATTAGTATTTCCGCTATTATTACCTGGAGTTGGTACGTTTGGCTGTGTGCTATTGTTATCCCCCTGATTGCTTCCTGGGTTTACCGGATTCACAGGCTTCTCAGGTGTTACTGGTTTCTCAGGCTCTACCGGTGTTACTGGCTTTTCAGGCTCTGCTGGCTTGTGGTCAGTGTACTCGATAACATTGTTGTAAAGCGACATCGAAGGCATATCAAACGCTACGATGTATCCACCATCAGATGCTAAGATCTGCTTGAATGGAACCTTTACGAGCTTTCCCTCATTATCAACGTAGTATACCTGCTTTACATCCTTGCCATCTGGAACTAGTCTGCTGACCTTGAAGTTTCCTCTTACTAGCTTAGAAAGCTCAGTACGATACATGTTGATCATATCGATATCAATAACTTCGTAGTCCTTACCCTCGAGGCCCTTTACGCTCTCTTTAGGTAGCTTTCTAACGCTTACTAGATAATCGCCTCTTCCAAAATGAAGCCCAGTTACAGCAGTTGTATTATCAATATCGATAAGCTGTGTGTTGCTCTTACCCTCTTCGCTCTTAGGCTTTAGTATAAGTTCATTAACGCTACCGCAGCTAAAGTGGTTGAACGCATACTTCGCCGCACCCCATTCTGACTTGTCCTTCATAGTCATTGGGAAAGAGTCTAGGGTATATCTTGGATCATCAACATATACCATGTAGTTCTGATCTTCAATCAGCGAATATTCAACTACACCTTCGTTAACCTTCGCTGTAACTTCGTCGTATTCGCTTACAAACTTAATCTTAACGTTATCAACAGGATTGTGATCCTTGTCGAAAACTGGAAGTGTATAAGCTACACGCTTTGCAACTTCAGGATTACTTACGTACATCTGTCTTAGAGTTAGGTAGAACGCATCTACTTTTCTTCCATTCTGCTTCGATGGAACTGGCTTCTCACCTGTCTTGTTTAGAACAAGGTAAGCGTTAGGCATTTCAAAATCGCCATCCTCAGCAAACACGATGTAGTTGTGGCCCTTTACCATCTCAACATCAGGTAGGACTCCGTCGCTCGACTGCACCTTAGTCTCTACAGTCTGCGTTGTGGCATTGTAGAAGATAAATGTAACCTTCTTCTTGACAGGCTTATACTCATTACCAGACTTTCTTAGAACTGGCATGTTTTTGAGAATAACCTTTTCCTTCTCGTAAATCTTCGCATACTGCTCTGGCTTATACTGTGCGCAATCCTCGCATGGACCGCAGGTATTGCAATCATCACCACTGTTGTCTCCAGTATTATCTCCTGGCTTAACGATGTCACTTCCTGGCTTCTTGCCGTCTTTTCTAACAAGTTCTATTGCACTGCACTGCAGATAACCATTTATATCATTAGCATCATAGCCTTCGATAATAGGGTTATACTTGCCCTGCTTATTCGGCTTCATGGTGAACTCAATCTTATTCTTCATAACGTAAGTATCGTTCTCATCTAGCTTTAGCTCATAAGGAACGTTTCCTTCGGTATTGATTGTAACTTCACCCTGCTCACTGTAGATAACCTTCGACTTGCCGTTATCCTTACGAACTAATCTGAAAGGTAGACCTGCCTTTGCCACATAGCCGCCATCAGAAACCTTTAGAACTGTAATGTTGGAATTCGATTTAGGATTCTCTAATTCGCTCTGCTCTTTCACTTTGTGGAATACAAGTTTTGCA
Organism: Mogibacterium diversum; assembly: GCF_938028775.1. Classification (GTDB taxonomy): domain Bacteria; phylum Bacillota; class Clostridia; order Peptostreptococcales; family Anaerovoracaceae; genus Mogibacterium; species Mogibacterium diversum_A. The sequence goes on along the minus strand of NZ_CALIZG010000005.1, from coordinate 23,356 downwards.
ATCGGCTTCTCTGGTGCGCCTGTGCCCTCATCATAATCGTAATACAGCGGATACTCGTTTTCATATCTTGCATATATGCGCATTAGATGCTTGCTGTTGTATGCTCCAACGATTGTATAGTCAGCATATGAAGGATTAGCGGTATCCATTCCAATCTTATACTGCGTTTCTGCCTTCATCTTAACGCCGTGAATCTTACCATCCTTAACGGTGTATTTTTCAAATTCATATGACCAATCAGCAACTCTGCTCATGTCTATAAGTTCAAGTTGAACACCATCAGGCATTGGCGTTCCATCCTCTAGAACTACGTCAATATCGCGAACGTTTGCTAGCTCGCCTTTTTCTACCCTCTTCTTCTCAACTGGCTTTGGCTCTGATGGGGTAGCATCGTCTTCGATTTCCTTGAGAGTTACTGTTGTTACAGGCTTATCCTCGAGAAGCTTCTTGTTGTGTCTGTCATACCAAACAAGAGTCTTGCCTTCTGCAGTTATTCCAACAGGGATTGTACCAAGATTAGCATCAGCTTCAACAACTTTATGAGTATCCATCTTCTCGTCATCCCACGAGAGACCTAGTCTATACTGCTTATCAGAGATCAGCTTAAGTTCAAGCTTTCCGTTCTTAACTTCATAGTCTTTCTGATCATTGTTATCTGGATCTTCAAGCGTGAAAACTGTTCCGTCTTCAACAGGTGATCCATCCTTGTAAACAACTTTTACAGATGTTGTAACTAACTTCTTAGAAGCTTTCGGGGTTATTGCAGCAGGCTTTTCACTCGCAGGTGTAGCTGCAGGCTTTTCCTGTGCATTAGCTTCTGTAGCAGCGTTAGCAGTTTCTTTCGATACCACTTCGCTTTCGTTAGTCACGGCATTTGTAGCGGCCGTGCCCTCTGCATGTGAAGCTTCTTCAGCCATGACATGCCACGGCATCATGGTGAGAATCAGGATAGCTGTTAGCATAATTCCTGAAATCTTCGCTTTTGGTCCTTTCTTTTTCGTAACCATTTCCATACCTTCCTTATTTATATAGTCAATAAGTGTATAACGTAAAAAGCTGTGTCGTCGTCCGCTCCCATCTCGCGAACAACAATACAACTTCACAATATAATCACATTTTATCTCATTCGTAATAACGTTAACAATAATTTCTATCTATATCAGTATGCGTACTTATTTAAAATTCTTATCATTAAATGAATTTATTGTATCGAAATATTTTCCTTATAGTTATAAAGCTCTCCTTGCTTGCCTTCTTAATTATTCCCCTTTTTCGGTGGATTCCACTGCACCTGAGCAACTACTGTAGATGCGAAAATTACCGCACAGCCTCCCCACTCCATCAGTGTCATATGCTCATTTAGAACAAGTACTCCTAGAATTGCAGCCGAAAGCATAATTGCGTTGTTCTTCGTCACATGCTTAGACACCGAAATTATCTGCATAGCGAAGAAGTGAACAATATGCAATTAGGTATGATAAGATATATAATTTTTTGTTATAATTAAGATGTTAATTAATTGGATACTAGAGGAGGAATCGACTTGATAGAAACTGACCACATCATACTTCGCAAGGCATCCTTTGCTGACTGCGACCTTTTCGCGGAATGGGAATCGCGAGAAACCGTAATCGAGCACTTCTGCACGACTGGCAAAAGAAACCTAGATACGATAACAGACGAATTCCACAACGTCATTCATGATCCATCTCGTGAATGGATGACAATAGTTGAGAAGTCTAGCAGAAAGCCTCTGGGAAAAATTGATATCACCAACATTGATCCCATCAATGATTCACTAAATATCGCCATCATTTATCTCGCTGACGAAGCGGCTCGTGGCAAAGGCTACGGAACAGAATCGATGGAAGCGCTTCTTCGCCATGCTTTCGAGGAGCTCGGTACACATAGAGTTACCGTTTCTCATTTTCCTGATGATAAAGTCGCTTCGAATCTATACACTAAGCTAGGTTTTAGGACAGAAGGTATACTCAAGTTAGCCGGGAAACGCAGCAATGAGTATTTCGATATGGAACTTCGGGCTATTCTGGTAGAGGAATGGGATGAACAGAACGAAATGAAAGCTTTAAAAGCTTGACTTTGAACTCTTTGAGTAATATAATTTTTAGGCATATTGTGCAAATGGAGTAGGGCGCTGCCCGGTAGCTCCGACACTAAGTTATTTTTAGTATGTCGAACAAGATCCTCGGATCCAAGTAGACAGTGCCGAAACCGATCTTCGGATCTGAGTAGGTAGAAAGGAAAGAAAATGAAGTCTTACATCGCTAAGCCTGCAGATATCGACCACAAGTGGTATGTTATCGATGCAGAGGACAAGACTCTAGGTAAGGTTGCAGCTGAGATTGCAATGATCCTAAGAGGCAAGAAGAAGCCTATCTACACACCTCACGTTGACTGCGGAGATTACGTAGTTGTTGTAAACGCTGAGAAAGTAGCAGTAACTGGCAAGAAGGAAAAGCAGAAGATTTACAAGAGCCACAGCGGATATCCAGGTGGTCTCAAGGAGACAACTCTTGCAGAACTTCGCGCTAAAAAGCCAGAAGAAATCATCCGTCACGCTGTTAAGGGCATGATGCCTAAGGGCAAGCTCGGCAGACAGATGTTCAAGAAGCTAAAGGTATACGCAGGACCTGAGCATCCACATGCTGCACAGAATCCTGAAGAGTGGACATTCTAGGAAGGGAGGATTAGAAGATGGCTAAAGAAATGTATCAGGCAACAGGAAGAAGAAAATCTTCAATTGCTAGAGTCAGATTACTCCCTGGAACAGGAAGAATCGTTGTAAACAAGAAGGACCTCGAAGATTACTTCGGACTTGAAGTTCTTAAGAACGAGGTTAAGAGACCTTTTGAAATCACTGGAACAACTGGAAAGTACGATGTAATCGCACTAGTTAACGGTGGTGGTACAACAGGACAGGCTGGAGCACTTAGACACGGTATCTCAAGAGCACTTTGCGAAGTAGATGCTGAGGCTAACAGACCAGCACTTAAGGCCGCTGGATTCCTAACGAGAGACCCTCGTATGAAGGAAAGAAAGAAGTACGGTCTCAAGAAAGCTAGAAGAGCTAGCCAGTTCTCGAAGCGTTAATCTTACTGAACTTAAAAATCCCCGGATTCTATCAGAATCCAGGGATTTTTTACTTATACTAAGGATTATTTTATTCTTTAATTCTCCAAATTTATCCAAATAATGATTCACCATCACTATTACTTTTGCTTACAAATTTCAATAAATCGCGAAGCGACTGATTTTTGTTTTTTGACATATAGACGAGTAGTAGAATCTCTGTAAATCTCTCACCTAACCCTTCCATATACATATCTTCAATTGGCGTCATCTCCTCTTTTGGCATGATTGCAAACCCTTGCCCGAGTGCAATTAAAGCAGTCTGATTCGACACCGTATCAACAACACGTACATCCGAAAAAGTGCTATTGTATATGCTTTTTAGATTTTCTCTACAGTACTCATGATATTCACTTTCAACTGCTTTGGTGATAAGAGGTAAATTCTCAATGACTTTCCCGACACTTCCGTATTTAATCACGCTTTCTTGTGAGCAACATAAAACATCATGTGCAGCTCCTATTTCCACCTTCTCTATGCCAATTGTATTTTCACTCAACATCGTGATATCTGGGATAATCATCGCATCTATCGATTCCCTCTCCAGCATGTTAATCAATTGGTCTTTGTCCTTAAATTCAACCTCTAAGGAGATACCTCTATTCATAGCTTTATACTTTTTTAGAAAATTGACGGGCAGATAGTCACCTCCGATTCCAATTCTAAGGATTTTATCTTTCTCATTTTCAATTTGTTTTAATAAGTCCTCATACTGCCCGATTATCTCTTTTACACCTGAATAGAATTTTTCCCCGGCTTCAGTCAAGCTTACTCCCTTATTAGTTCGATAGAATAGAGAGCATCCGATTTCATTTTCTAATTTATTAATATACTTACCTATTGCAGTTTGCGTGATGTTGCAAGCTTCAGCAGCTTTAGAAAAATTCAACAATTCTGCAGCAGCAATAAAATATTTTAGTTTGATTAAATCCATTTGTCTTTTTCCTAAAATTAATCACAATTTGTAATATGCTTGAAATTACAGCGATTATAACACACCATTACGGTAGATTAAACCTTGTTATTCCAAAAAGTACTAGACATATGATTATATTTCGATACTGATTCCTTGATATTTAATATATATTAAGCCTATGTTTTCAGTTACAAATGAACATTTTATGGTTGTTTTGATTATTAGGAGGGGACTATGAAAGATAATTCAAAACCAAAGGCAAAGGGACCGATTATCATAACTATGGGACTCGCTCTTTTCGCAACTCAGTTCGGAGCGGGTAACCTTATATTTCCGCCATTCCTTGGCCGTGAAACAGGGAGCAATTGGCTAATAGGATTTGCGGGATTTTTCATCATGGATGTAGGCTTGGCTGCCTTAGCTATTTACTCTGTTGTTGCTAACAAAGAAGGAACTGTAGACGGTGTAACGAATAAGCTCGGTGCCATACCTGGTAAGGTATTTGTATCTATTATTCTATTACTACTAGGTCCAATCATCTGTATTCCAAGAACATCTGCTACTACTTATGAAATGGGTATCAAAGGACTTCTTCCAGGTGTTCCACTATGGGCATTCAGTCTTTTATTCTTTATAGTAACTGCTGTACTTGCACTAAATCCTTCTGGAGTAGTAGATATTATAGGCAAGTTCCTAACACCACTTTTACTTTTAGTAATGATAGTTTTAATTGTACTTGGAATTGTAAATCCAATTGGTGCACCTATTGCAACAAAAGATCTTGTTCCATTCCAGACAGGAATTACTAATGGTTATCAGACACTTGATGGTATTGGTGGAGTAACTGTAACCATAATTCTAATAATTGCTGCAAAGAAGTATGGCTATACCGAAAGAAACGAGGTAAAGAAACTAGTAGCTGGTGCAGATGTTATTTCAGCAACGCTACTTGGACTAGTATACGGAGGACTATCTTACCTCGGGGCATCGACTGCAAGTGATAGTCATTTTGACGGCCTCGCACAGGCACCACTGCTAATTGCTATTACTAACAAGCTACTTGGTGGATGGGGGGTTATCGCTCTAGCGATTATAATACTACTAGCATGTTTAACAACATCGATTGGACTCTCTTCTGTAATTGGTGATTACTTTGCTGGTTTATCAAACGGAAAAGTTAGCTACCGCACAGTAGTGCTCGTTACTATCGGATTTAGCTTCTTCATGAGCAACCTCGGTCTCGATAAAATTATCGCACTTGCAGCACCTATCCTCAGTGCATTTTATCCACCACTGATCATTCTAGTAATATTTGCACTGCTCGATAAGTGGATCACAAGTAAATATGTTGGTGGTATAGCTGCTTACACTGTGTTCTTCACAAGCTTACTTTCAGTTTTACACGGGTTTGGTCTTCCATTCGATTTCATCAAGCTTCTACCATTCACTAAGCTAGAACTTGGTTGGGTTGTACCTGCTATAGTTGGTGCTCTAATCGGCTGCATATATGATACTATTAAGAGAAATAAATTGAGATTATTAGAAGCGTAATTCGCTGAATATTGTGATATATAGTGTAACATTAAAAATGAGAGCTCTGGATTAGCTCTCATTTTTAGTGTTTATTAAGTAATCAAAATTTTAGGCTCTAAGTTTTAGATTACACCCATATTAAGAAATAATATATTCACTTAGCCATTAATTATTATAATGCCTTCTTAATCGCATCTAGCAGGTCATCAAACTCATCGTAAGCTGGGAACTGTGGGTAGTCAGCTTTGATGGCATCTGTGCTACGGAATAGGAATCCCGCTTTGCTTGCTTCAATCATAGCTAGATCGTTAAAACTATCTCCTGCCGCAATTGTCTCAAAACCGCATGACTGAAGAGCTCTCACTGTTGTGAGCTTTGACTTCTCGCATCGCATCTTGAAGCCTTCTATCATTCCGTCTTCACCAATAATCAACTCATTGCAGAATAGTGCTGGCCATCCGAGCTTAGCCATGAGTGGCTGAGCAAACTGTGAAAATGTATCGCTGAGAATTATAGCCTGAGTAGTTGCACGAAGTTCATCTAAAAATTTCTTTGCTCCTGGTAGTGGATCAATTCTAGCGATTACATCCTGAATCTCCTTAAGTCCAAGGCCATGCTCCCTCAAGATATCAAGCCTGTAATTCATTAGCTTGTCATAATCTGGCTCCTCTCTAGTAGTCTTCTTTAGTTCCTCGATGCCTGTCTCTTCCGCAAAGGCAATCCAAATCTCAGGCACCAATACGCCTTCCATATCTAAGCATACAATATTCATCTTAACCCCCTAATAATCAGTTAATCTAGTAATAATCTCCGGTAGCTCAGCAATTGAATAAGCTCTCGCATCAGCCTCATCTAGCTCCCCAGACTTCCCGTATCCATATTCACATGCGACAAACAATATCTTGTTCCTCACTGCCGCCTCTTGGTCATTGAACCTATCCCCAATCATAACATATGTTAAGTCAGGTTCTGCACTTATTATAGAGCTTAACACATCAGCTTTAGACTGCCAATCCCAGGATTCGCAATCTATATATCTCTCAAACCATTTATCCGTGTCAAATCTCTTTCTGTTGAATTCTGCATACTCGTGATCTGAGTTGCTAAGTATCATCATCCTGTATCCCTGTTTTTTGAGCCTGTCTAGTGTGTCACGAGCACCAGAATACCAGGGATCAGCACCATCGCGAACCAGAGTGCGCATGTAGGCGCCGACCCGCGCCGATGCGGCCGCCTTAGCGGCCGTAGGGAGCGCTGGGGCGAAGTCTGCCCACATCTCGTCATTTGTAAGCCCCAGCCAGCTCTCCATGCGCGCATAGCTAGGATTTTCGACTGGAACATCATATATCGTCCTCAGCCTTTTCGCTATATCAAAAATAGCTGGTGCATAAATCTTAATAGTTTCTTGAATGGTGCCATCGTAGTCAAACACGAGCATAACCTTGCTCTTGTCTTGATTTTTCCTTTCACCATTCTTAATTTCCATACTCTTATCCATGTATAAGACCAATCCCCATTTGCATTTTGAAAACAAGGCAGACTTCACCAGTCTGCCTTGCTGTTATTAAATATGCCTGCTCACCTTTATTAATAAAGCTGTTCTATAGCTGATCTACGAGGTTAACCATCTCAATTGCGGATAGTGCGCAGTCGTAGCCCTTGTTTCCAACCTTGCTTCCTGCACGAGCGATTGCCTGTTCAATATTCTCTGTCGTGATAACTCCAAACATAGTTGGCACACCGGTCTGCATAGAAATCTGAGCGATTCCTTTTGCAGCCTCGTTGCATACAAGCTCGTAGTGGGATGTCTGCCCTCTGATTACAGCACCGAGAACGATTACAGCATCATACTTTCCGGACTCAGCCATCTTCTTTGCAACGGTTGGTAGCTCAAATGCTCCAGGCACCCAAGCAGCTGTGATATTCTCTTCCTTGACATTGTGGCGTACAAGTCCGTCAATTGCACCGCTTAGTAGCTTGCTTACAACAATTTCATTGAAACGAGCAGCCACGATTCCAACCTTCATTCCTTCTTTAGCAACGACTTTACCCTCTAATAGATTGATATTGTTCATGACGATTCCTTTCTACTTCTCTAAATCAATTTCGTTGAAAATATGTCCCATCTTACTCTTCTTAGTCTTGAGATACATGTAATCGAACTTCTGTGGCTTAATCTCAATCGGAACTCTCTCAGTTATGTCCAGAGCAAAGTCACCGAGCCCATACACCTTTTCAGGGTTGTTAGTCATAAGCCTTAACGACTTGCATCCCAGGTCTCTTAAAATCTGTGCTCCTACCCAGTATTCCCTTAGGTCTGGTGCAAACCCAAGCTTAACATTAGCCTCGACTGTATCGTATCCCTCTTCCTGAAGAGCGTATGCCTTGATCTTATTGATGAGTCCGATGCCACGACCTTCCTGTCTCATGTAAAGCAGCACTCCGCGCCCTTCTTTTTCTATCATCTCGAGTGACTTCTCGAGCTGCAGACCACAGTCGCATCTCAGCGAACCGAACGTATCACCTGTGAGACACTCCGAATGAACTCGGCAGAGAACATCCTTACCATCTCCGATTTCACCCTTAACAAGAGCTACATGATGCTCGCCAGTAATATCATTAATATACCCATACATTGTGAATTCGCCATACATTGTCGGCAGTTTAGCTACTGCCTCGCGAATTACGTGGCACTCATTAATGCGCAGATAATCCTGAAGTTGCTTGATCGTTATAAATGCTAGATCATATTTCTCTGCGATTTCCCACAGCTTAGGCGTTCTCATCATCGTGCCGTCATCGTCCATAATTTCACAGCACACACCGCACTCCTTGAGTCCTGCAAGTCTCAGCAAGTCTACTGTAGCCTCTGTATGTCCATTTCTAACTAGCACACCGCCTCTCTTAGCAACGAGAGGGAATACATGCCCTGGTCTCCTGAAATCTTCCGGCTTCGAATCTGGATCCACGCATTTTCTCATCGTATATCCTCGTTCCTTAGCTGAAATACCAGTCGTGGTATCAACATGGTCTATTGAAACTGTAAAAGCAGTTTCGTGGTTATCCGTGTTCTCAGACACCATCGCTGGGAAGTTGAGCTTCCTTGCGAGCTCAATGCTCATCGGTGTGCAGATGAGCCCCTTGGCGATACTAGCCATCATGTTGATATTCTCCTGCGTTGCAAACTCCGCAGCACAGATCATATCACCTTCATTTTCTCTATCTGGGTCATCTGTACATAGAATTATCTTTCCAGCTCTCAGATCCTCCAGCGCTCTTTCAATTGAATCATATTCGCGTTTTCTACTACTCATCGTATCTCCTTTCAGAACCCGTTCTCCGCCAGGAACTCAAGTGTAAGTCCACTTTCGTTATCGCCCTTTTGCCGAGTACCACCATATACAGTCGGCTCACCGAGTCCCAATAATTTTTCTACGTATTTGCCTACAATATCATTTTCAAGATTAACTTTATCGCCTGCATGCCTCTTCAGCAGTGTAGTCTCCTCACCTGTATGAGGGATAATCGAAACCTTGAAACGCTCATTATCCACATAAGCAACAGTAAGGCTGATTCCATCGATTGCTATGGACCCCTTCTCAACTATGAGTTTAATAATATCTGTTGGTGCCTTTATGCTTACCCATACGGCAATTCCATCATGCTCGAGTGATTCAACAGTCCCAACGCCATCGATATGGCCCGATACTATGTGTCCACCGAACCTACCATTTGCAGCCATCGCTCGTTCCAGGTTAACCTTATCGCCCACTCTGAGCTGCGAGAATCCCGTTCTGGAGATGGTCTCAGGCATGACGTCTGCGGTAAATCCATCAGCATGAAGTTCTACTACAGTGAGGCAAACACCGTTCACAGCGATGCTATCACCAATATTAGTGCCTTCTAGTACCTTTGAGGCCTCGAGCTCTACGCGGCCCGTCACCCCCGATATATCAAGTGACCTCAATCTCCCTGTCTCTTCAATGATTCCTGTAAACATTAGTTTTCTCCATCTTCTGGAATATATGTGCTGAGATTATCGATTCTCTTGCATGTAATCATGAGATCAGAACCAATCCTCTCAACGTCGTCGAACGAGAATTTATATGCCATATTAGGATTGTCAACTCCAATACCCTCAATAGGGCTCTTCGCCTTTCCACCGAATACCTTTGGTGCGATAAATATTCTCATCTCGCTGATAATTCCAACTCTCAGCGCACTTTCATTGAGATTTCCACCACCTTCAAGGAGCAAGCTATCTATTTCTAGACTGCCGAGGTATTCCATCAGCATGTTTAGATTGACTCTTCCATCGTGACCAGGGAAGTTAAAAATCCTGACTCCCATCTCGTTAAGTTTAACTGCCTTCTTGATGAAATTTCCTCCGCCAAACTTCTTGCCTAAAGCCTTTGCAAGCGGATTTGTATTCTCATAGTCCAAATAGATTGGTGCCTTATCAGTAAACCTCACCTCTCCTATAGGCAGACCTTCAACTGCGCAAACGACAACAGTTTCACTATCGTACTCATCAGCAGTTCTAACTAACTGGCATTCATTTGGAATTCTGAGCTTGCTGTCGCATACGATTCTCACCGGATTTCTGCCACCCTCAATTCTGCAGTTAAGCATAGGATCATCAGCTATAACCGTATCAACACCGACCATGATGCTCATGCATTCATGACGCAGCTCATGCACCTTGTGAATAGCCTCAGGGCCAGTAACCCACCTTGATGCTCCAGTCTTAGTCGCAATCTTACCGTCAGCAGTCATGGCATACTTCATCATGACGTAAGGATGCTTAGTAGTTATGTAGTGGAAGAAAATCGGATTTAGAGCATCACACTCATCCATCATGAAGTCTTCTACGACCTCAATGCCAGCATCTCTCAGCGCTTGAACACCCTTTCCAGCTACCTTCGGATTAGGGTCCTTGGATCCAATCACAACTCTAGCTATTCCGTTTTCAATAATTGCCTCCGTGCACGGCGGTGTCTTGCCGTAATGACAACAAGGCTCCATAGTCACGTACATCGTAGCACCCTCTGCAGAATCACGAAGCGATGCTATAGCATTTCTTTCAGCGTGCATCTGACCGCACTTTACATGGTATCCCTCGCCTATGATCTGTCCATCTTTGACAATTACAGCCCCGACCTTTGGGTTAGGATTAACCCATCCTGTGCCCTTCTTGGCCAGTTCAATAGCTCGGCTCATATACTCTTTGTCCTGTAGCATCAGCTCATCAGCTCTCTCTAACGACATTTCTCTCTCCTCATTCGAATAAATATACAATTGACCCGTTCAATTAGAATGGATATGCACTAAAAAAGAAGCCCCCTCAGAGCTCCTGCAATTCATCCCTGTACAACCTACTGTACCCTTCAGAATAAAAGCTTCTCCCATCCAGACTTTAACTGTCGGCTTCGGAATCTAACCGAATCATGCCTCTCGGCTCGCGGGCTATACCGCCGGTAGGGAATTACACCCTGCCCTGAAGTCAATTACCATATTTATCAGTTCTAGGTTCAAATAGTTAAAGATAATAAACCAAGAACTAATAAGTATAATAGAACTATTATGGAACTCTGTCAATAGTCGCAATCATTATGAATTGTGTAGTTTTAAAGAAATAATTGCATACTATTAAATATTATGTGGCTTTATTTAATTTTAGGTGTATAATCGAGTTATACAAAACTAACACAAGTTGTTTATAACACAGGAGGTAATCCCATGAATAATAAAAAAGTTACAGTAGCTGGTGGCGGCGTACTAGGCAGTCAGATTGCTTTTCAGAGCGCTTTCTCCGGATTCGATACAACTATATGGCTAAGAAGCGAAGGTTCCATCGGTAGATCTCAGCCTAAGATAGACAGGCTATACAAGATTTATCTATCTGAAATCGAAACGCTAAGGCAAAATCTAGGCAAGCCTGGACTCCAAGTTCCTGGAGGTTTCGGGGTAAAAGCTGAAGACCTAACTAGCGAGAAGCTCGACGAACTCCAAGAAAAAGTTGAATCTGCTTATAAGAATCTAAAGCTATCTCTTTCTCTAGAGGATTCTGCAAAAGGCTGCGATTACTATATAGAGAGCATGGCTGAGATTCCTGATGAAAAGCATGAGTTCTATAGAAAGCTCGATAAAGTGCTCGACGATAATACTATCGTAATGACAAATTCTTCGACATTCCTTCCTAGCACATTTAAGGAAGATATATCTAAGCCTGAGAGATACCTCGCACTTCACTTTGCTAACAACATCTGGAGAAGCAACATCGGTGAGGTTATGGGGCATAGCGAGACATCCCAGGCCGCATATGACGAAGTAGTTGAATTCGCTAAAGCCATCAACATGGTCCCTATTAAGGTTCTGAAGGAACAGCCTGGTTATCTGTTAAATTCTATGCTAGTGCCATTCCTAAATTCTGCACAGTACCTACTCGCTAACGGAATTGGAGATCATGAAAATATCGACCGCGCTTGGAAGCTAGGAACAGGTTCTCCACTTGGTCCTTTCCAGGTACTCGATATCGTCGGACTAACAACTGCTTACAACATCGTATCCAGCAACCCTGAGTCAAAGAACCCAGATTCAAATGCAGGCAAGATTGCAGCAATGCTTAAAAAGTACATAGATGAAGGTAAGACCGGCATCAATGCTGGTGAAGGTTTCTATAAATATAGATAATCTTCTGAACATCCTATCTGTAACATCAGAGGTGGCGTTTAAATAAGTGCCACCTCTCTCTTTATTTATTAATGACCTCACTTCGCTCTAATGATATAATACCAATGCTAATTAATAGAGGTTAGAGGTGACAAGATGGCATATATCAATTTTAAAGAAATCGACAATTCAAATGTAACTATCGAATGTAATTCCAGCAACAAACCAGAGGATTATACGCTCGGCACTTTCTCATGCGAGGAATTCCTGCAGCACCTAATCGGCAAAGGAATTATCCCTATAGATGAAAACGAGGCGGAGAGACCCCACGCACTTAACACAGTCAGAGAGTTATATGAGCTCTGCAAGAACAATCTTGGCGATATTCAGGTTATGACTGATGCAAGAGCTGATCAAATAATCGCTTGCCGTGAAAATGCTGATGATAACCAGTCAAAATTCACCGGCTACAAGCTTCTAGAGCTTCGCTACTATGACTGCGAACCTGAGTCGCAGATTATTAATTTCAAGTATCCGTATACCGAAGAAAAGCAGTATGACTGTAATTTCAACGTTAAGATGTTCATCAACAATCCTATATTCTTCAATACGGTCATAAGGCTTCTGTATGAATACAGCGGTCCTGTGCTAATATATGATTACTGGAGACCAGTTGGCATGGAACTTCTTGGTACAGTTGAAGGAATAGAGCAGATTGCACGAGTTTAATCATAGGTTCTCCCATATGCATTGCAGACAAGATGTGCTACCTAATAGTCTGACAAAACATATCGCTGATTTATCAATTTAGATAAACGAATACACACCCCCCTGCTTGAAAGAGCAGGGATTTTTATTCATCTTGCGACCCAATACTCCTAGCATTTAAGATTTCTAGTTTGTATATTGACCTCAAAGGAATTTCTTTATCAAGAATTGTGATAGTCTCTTTATCTGGCCTGACCTTTGTGACTAATCCACTAATTTCTATATATCTGCCATGCAGCTCATCATCGGCAAGGGGCTCAAAGTAAAGTATTCTGACCTCAACACCATTTTCTCTAGCTAATATGCTATTGCTACAATTTTCGTATATGGCTGCAATCTTGCAGTCTAAATCAAAATACTCATCATCAGTAAGTACCCTTTTGATATCGTAGATTATCTCCTTTTCCGATAAAGCATCATCATATCCAGACAAGGCAGCAAAAGGTGCGAATATCTTAGCTCGCTTCTCATTACTCATCCGCGGATACTTGTACGAAAATCTATCAGCCCGATGAACTGGCCTCACTCTATTGATAATATCGGCATATTCAAATTTTGTTGCCCGTATTATTCTTTCATCGTATACACCCATCTACGCTCTATGACCTCCTATCTGATTGTTCCTTTCTATATATGTGCTTCCCTCTTCGAGATTCATGCCTTTTATCAAGGCATTGCTTCCATACTTCTCACGTATTGCTAGCATAACCCCCTGCAATTCACATTCTTTAGAGTCATCTGTATCGCAAGAGTCTAGTGAAAATATATCAATCTGCTCATCTTCATCTACTCCTTTGATATCGTTGGCGGCTATGGTTATGCGCCTTATGTAAAGCGTCGGGTCTATCAGGCGATCAAAAGCTTTCTTTAAGTTTCCTACAATCTCAGCAGTGCTATTCGTTGCCTTATGCAGCCTGACATTACCAGAAACAGCCTTAGGTATCACTCTTCCATAAAAATCAACTACAATCGGGCCATCATACTCACCACTTTCAAGGCTCTGCCCGTCGAAACTGACCCAGAAAGAAAAATGCGATGCTCTTAGTTTCTTCCGTACCATGTCCATGGATAACTTATCAGTCATCTCGATAAATATATTGCGACCTTCTCCATGAGCATATGCGCGAGGCAGAACCTGCCCAGTAGAGAGCGAATGCGCTGTTGGCTTATAAGACTTGATATCCGACATGGTACATGGTTCCTTACCCCATGCATGATCAATCAGAATCTCAGCGTCTACACCAAACGCTTTATACAGATATTCCTCCTCATTAATCGATATGCGAGCTATATCCCCCATCGTATAAGCCCCGATTTTAGCGAGCCTTCGGGCTTTACCACGCCCGATCTGCCAGAAGTCAGTTAGCGGTTTATGGTTCCAAAGGAGATACTTATAAGATGTCTCATTGAGCTCTGCAATTCTTACGCCATCTTCATCGGCTTTGCTCTTCTTGGCAACTATATCCATACCAACCTTAGCAAGATACATATTAGTTCCAATTCCCGCAGTAGAAACTATGCCTGTCTCAGATAGTACAGCTTTAATTATAGTCATCGCCATCTCACGAGCAGCCGAAACCTTGTGGCGAATCGCTGCCTCCTTATACATGTGGAGGTAATGCGTTATATCCATAAAGCATTCATCTATGCTGTATACATGGAGATCCTCTGGGGAAACAAATTTCATATAAATGGAATAAATTTCTGATGATATGCGCACATACTCAGCCATCCTTGGCGGTGCTATGATGTATTCAATCTCATGACCACACTCTATCTCCGCTCTTCTTATCGCATGCTTCGCTTCAAATAATCTAGGTCTCCCCGGCACACCAATGGCCTTCAGTGCAGGTGAAACCGCTAGGCAAATCGTGTTATCAGACCTAGATATGTCTGCGACTAGAAGCTTAGCCTCGAGCGGATTAAGCCCTCGCGCTATGCATTCGACAGACGCATAATAAGACTTCAGGTCGATGCACAGGTAGGTCCTGCTCCCCTCAAGCTCCTCCCCTTTATTAAATATATTGATTGACGCATTCCCATCCATCTTCACTTCCTGCTGACGACAAATACACCGCTTGACTTTTTTGCTTGTCCCAATTATAGTGGAGGCACAGACAAAAATCAAACATATGTTCTTTTATTTTTCCGCTAAATCTTCATGATTTTTGTTGAACTCCACTGACCTCAAGGTGTTAAAAATTTTTTGATAGTTTTGTGAAACTTTCTTTCTACATTGACATGATAAATCACCGGTGGTAAACTGAAAATGATTTTTAATTTCGGTTATTCCCCATTTTTATGTCGTCTCCGCTTCGATTCATAGAAGAATTGCGGTACTCGGACAATTACAATAACCGATATTATTTTTGCAAAATCTGTATTTTTCACGTTACATAGCATGGAGGTTTTTATGAAACGTAACAAGCTTATTAAAATATTTGCAATTATGATGATTGCAATCCTTTCACTTGGTACACTTGCGAGCTGTGGCAAGAAGGAAGCAGACTCCAAGAAGCTCAAGATTGTCGTAACCACATTTCCTGAGTACGACTGGGTTAGAGAGATTCTAGGCGACAGAGTCAAGGACGTTGATTTGAAGCTACTTCAGAAGAATGGTACTGATTTGCACAGCTTCCAGCCTTCAGCTCAGGATATAAAGGATATTTCAAATGCTGACATTTTCGTCTATGTTGGCGGTGAGTCAGATGAATGGGTTGAGGACGTTCTCAAGAAGAAAAAGAACAAGGACCTAGTTGCAATCAACCTCATGGACGAAATGAAGGACAGTAAGAAGGCTGAAGAAGTCAAGGAAGGTATGCAGCCAGAGAAGGAAGATGAAGATGAAGGTGACGGTCATCATCACGAAAACGCCGAGGAAGTAGAGTATGATGAGCATGTGTGGCTATCTCTCAAGAATGCGATTAAGCTCTGCCAGCCTATCGAGCAGGCAATTGCTAAGAAGGATGAGAAGCACGCAGATACTTATAAGAAAAACCTCGATGCCTACACTAAAAAGCTAGAGACTCTAGATAGCAAGTATGCTGAGGCTGTTAAGAACGCTAAGGTTAAGACTCTCATCTTCGGAGATCGTTTCCCATTCCGTTACATGGTAGATGACTATGGTCTAAACTACTATGCTGCATTTGTAGGTTGCTCCGCTGAATCTGAGGCTAGCTTTGAGACAATCAGCTTCCTATCTAACAAGCTCAACCAGCTGAAGATTAAGCACATTGTAACTATTGAGAACTCTGATCAGAAGATTGCTAAGTCGATAATCAAGAACGCTGATGGAACTAAGAGAGATATCAAGACACTTGATTCCATGCAGTCTATGAAGAAGGGAGATATCAAGAAAAAGACTTACCTCAAGACAATGGAGAACAACCTCAAGGTTCTACAGGAGATTCTTAACAATTAGGTATTACTAGGAGTATAAATTGAACAAAATGGTAAGAGAGACTAAGGACTCTTCATTTAGTATCATTTGCGAGGGGCTTGCTGTCGGGTATTCAGGCAAGCCCCTCTGTGATGAATTCGATCTGGAGATTAATAACGGAGATTATATTTGTATTATAGGGGAAAATGGTGCCGGGAAATCGACCTTGATTAAGACCTTGGTAGGTCTGATTCCAGCGATTAACGGCAAGGTCTTGCTGCGCGGTGATATCGTGAGGCGCGATATAGGCTACTTGCCGCAGCAGCGTGAGATGCAGAAGGATTTCCCGGCTTCCGTATGGGAAGTTGTGCTATCCGGATGTCTTGATATGCTTGGATTCAAACCTTTTTATGGTCATAAGGAGCGAAAGCTTGCCGCTGATGCTATCCGAGAGCTTGACCTCGAGGATATCAAGAACGAGAGCTTTCGCGAGCTGTCTGGAGGGCAGCGGCAGCGCGTGCTGCTCGCACGCGCCATCGCCGGCTCGAAGAAAGTGCTGGTTCTGGACGAGCCGATCACCGGGCTTGACCCGGTGGCCGCTGCCCATCTATACCAGCTGCTACACAAGCTGAATCAGAACGGAACGACAATCATAACAATCTCGCACGACATCAGCAAAGCGCTATCAGCAGCTAACAAGCTCCTGATTATGAACGATAAACCTCACCTTGCTTCAGAAGCGGAGAGAAAGGAGGTTCTAGATGTCTAATTTCTCAGAACAGCTACACATGTACCTTTCTCACTCCTTCGTCCTATATGCGCTAATCGTAGGTGTTTCAATCGCTCTCTGCGCTGCTATGGTCGGAGTAACACTAGTGCTCAAGAGATTTTCATTTATAGGGGATGGACTATCACACGTTGCCTTCGGAGCGATGACAGTCGGCACAATTTTGCACGTTTCCAGCAACCTCTATGTGACTATGCCCATTACTATAATTGCCGCTATACTGCTGCTTCGCAGCAGCCAGAACAGCAAAGTTATGGGCGATGCCAAGCTTGCTATTTTATCAGTGGTATCGCTCGCCTTCGGATACCTTATGATGAATGTATTCTCATCATCAGCAAACGTATCTGGCGACGTATGCACTACGCTATTCGGCTCCACATCGATATTGACACTGACGACCGAAGACGTAATTCTCTGTCTTGTCATATCGGCTATAGTTATAGTTTCCTTCGTGTTTCTATACAACAGGCTTTTTGCAGTCACTTTTGACGAGGAATATGCTAAGGCGACAGGCACCAAGACGGAAACTTATAATTTAATCATTGCAATCATCATTGCTGTTATAATAGTGCTGGGAATGAACTTGGTAGGCTCACTTTTGATATCAGCTCTCATCATCTTCCCTGCCCTGTCGGCAATGTGCGTATTTGGAAGCTTCAGAGCAGTAACTATCTGCTCGATAATTCTATCGATAGTTGCCGCTCTTACCGGAATGTTTATATCAATCCTCGGTGGAACTCCAGTAGGCGCAACGATTGTAACGGTAGATGCAGTTATGTATATAATATTTATACTAATCGGCAAAGCAACAGCTAGAGGATAAATTTTACTGAATGTAAAGATGATAAAATGACTAACAAGAAAAAGACTAAATTAATCGTAATAATAATCACGCTGCTAGCTTTTGTAGCAGTATGTATAGGCATTACGCTTCATATCGTATCGGGAAATAGTTCCAAGGCAGATAAAAGCGTAGACATCGACCTCAGTACCATGAGTGCAACAGCAATCTACTCTGAAGTGTCTAACATGATGACAGATCCTAAGAAATACGTAGGAAAAACTATCAAGGTAAAGGGATACTACACCGTAAGCATCGATCCAAGTACTGGCGAGCGCTATACGTACTGCCTGATTCCAGATGCAACCGAATGTTGCCAGCAAGGGCTACTCTTCAAACTCAAGAAAGGTGAAGCATCGAAGCTCCCTGCTGAAGAAAAAAGATTTGTCATATCTGGCAAATTCACACTCAAGACGCTACCTGAAGATAAGAACGCCACGTACGTAGAGCTCGAGAATGCCAAAATCTATAAGGGTGAAAAATAACAAAAAAGACTATAGTAAAATACAAAATGTTCTACTATAGTCTTTTTCTATGACTTAATATTTACCCTTAGCAGTACGAATCCCAGGATTAGCACTCTACAGGATTACATGTACCCAAGTAGAGCATCGACAATAGGTATAACTATTACGAACATAATCGTACTCAGCGTCACTACATTGGTTGAAAATTCGACATCTCCATCTCCATGACTTGCAAGAATTGGGAGAACTGCTAGAGCAGGTGCCGCCGATTGTATCACGAACGTCTTAAACTCATCAGCAGGCATGTTCTTGGCTGTAAGCATGAGAATTGCGACCATCGCTAGAGGTCCTAAAATAAAGCGACCGACTAGAGTTATAATCGTATCTCTATCAAGAGTAATCGTCTTTAGCCCTGCCTTTGCAAGGACTATACCTATGTATATAAGCGACAGCGGTGTTACTATATTACCTATATATGTCAGCGTGCTTGTAGCGAAGGCTGGCACCGGAATCCTTAAAACCAGGAATATTAGAGCCACCAAAAACCCTACAAGCGGAGCTGGTAAAAGCTTCTTCCAATCGAACTTTTCCGCACTCTTACTCTTACCCGACTTACTGTCACTCGACATCAGATATACTCCGAGAGTCCAAGTCGAAATCGTATTAGTAATGTAGTAGATGAGGAAATATGGCAGTGCCTTATTCCCGAACAGCGCTACATTAAGCGGCAGTCCAATGAAAATGGTGTTAGCATTTACAAAGGTATTTATCATAGTCCCCCTGCGCCCTGGTCTTACACGAAATGCTCTGACTACAATATATGCAACAACATAACCAAGTGTGAATGCAGCAAACGTATACACCAGCCCTTCAGATAGGCTAATTAATTTATCGAATGTCAGATACTTCATCACCGATACGAAAATTGATGCTGGTAGCGCAATATTCATAATTAATCGGGAAAGGTTTTGTCCAAATTCCTGTCCAAACCAACCGTGGGTTTGCAGAAAATACCCCAGTACAATTATCGCAATTATAGGTACAATGCTCTGTATAGAGGTCATTAATATTTCCATATCGCTCCTTTCTAGAGCTCAAACTCCTATAGTCTGTGAAAACCGTAGATATTACGACTTTCACAGGCGATATTCAATGTCTTTATTTTAGTATTTTGGATACCATTTTAGGGCTTGAACAGCTTTTACCATATCCTTTTCCTCCGCACGGGCAAGCCCCTGCTCCTGAGCTGTTTTTGCAACTGCTTCAGCAACCTTAATCGATACATCCGCAACATACTTAAATGGTGGAAGTACTGGTGCTCCTGGCTTGCTCATATCAATGATACCGCTGAGAGAGTGAGCTGCTGCACCAATCATCTCATCTGTTAGTAGGCTTGCCTCAGACGCAAGCATACCAAGACCTAGTCCTGGATAAATGAGTGCATTGTTAGCCTGTCCGATTACATAGTCCACACCCTTATACGAAACGGTATCTGCAGGAATTCCGGTTGCTACAAATGCTTTGCCATCCGACCAAGCAATTATGTCTTCGGCAGTGGCCTCTGCAAGTTTCGTTGGATTTGATAGAGGGAAAATCATTGGGCGTTCAGTATTCTCGCACATAGCCTCAACAACTTCCTTCGTAAAAGTATTTGGTACTGTTGATGTTCCAACAAGTATTGTTGGCTTTACTGTCTTCACAACCTCAAGTAAGTCTGTCAGCTTATCTGCATTAGGAAAATCAGATCGTTTCTTAGCGAAAGGTCTCTGTTCAGGAGTCAAATCATCCATGTCATCAAACAGAAGTCCTTGTTTATCCACCATGAAGAATCTCTTATATGCCTCTTCCTCTGACAATCCCTTAGTTATCATCTCGCGAAGCACACGATGTGCGATTCCTGCACCTGCAGTTCCACCGCCAAAGCACAGGTAAACCTGATCGGTAATCTTCTCGCCTGTAACAGCAAGTGATCCGAAGATTCCTCCAAGCGTTACAATACCAGTTCCCTGTATATCGTCGTTAAATGTAGGGATATTCTTACGATATTTTTCAAGAATATTTGCAGCATTTGAACGGCCAAAGTCCTCCCAGTGCAGGTATAGCTTAGGGAAGAGTTTTTCTGCTGTATTAACAAACTGATCAATGAAATCATAGTAACGATCCCCGCGCACTCTCTCATGACGATTTCCAAGGTAGTTAGGATTATTTCGCAGAGACTCACGGTTAGTTCCTGCATCAATAACTAAAGGCAGCACCGTAGATGGATCGATGCCAGCAGCGCCAGTATATACCATGAGTTTTCCAACAGAAATATCTACACCGTTTGCACCCCAGTCACCGATTCCAAGAATTTCTTCAGCATCTGTTACTACAATTAGTCTTATCTCACGACCTCCTGCTGCATTTTTAAGTGTTTCCTCGATATGCTCAGGGTGATTAATATCTAGATAACCCGCATACTGCGGATTAACGAAGAGATTGCTATATCCTTCTATAGTGTCTGCAATAGTTGGATCATAGACAATAGGGTTAAACTCTTCCAAATGATGAGAGAACAGATAGTAGAACAACGTACGATTTGTATTGAAAATCTCCATGAGAAATAGTCTTTTTTCAAGATCATTCGCTTTAGTCTGTAGCTGCTCGTATGTCTCAGCTGCCTGTTCTTCAATAGTCTGAACATAAGGCGGTAACAGGCCTATAAGCCCTAGTTCTTGACGCTCTTCTAGAGTAAATGCGGTACCCTTATTTAGAAAAGGGTTGTTTAAGATATCATGTGCGTTCATAGTCCACCTCCGCTTTTTATATCTATATTAATTATGTTTCATCGTATCCCAAAAAACACCATCTGTAAATGCTTTTGAACGTATAAACACACTCATCTCACACAAAACACAACAGAGAGCCGAACCACCGTGTTCTAAGCTCTCCGTTTTCATTTCCTTTATTATAGCTCTCTCAATACTACTTCATAATATCGGCAGTTACGCCTCTTCACCTCCCGAAGTTTCACCTTCACCAGCATCAGGCAGGCTCACATCCACACCATTCACAGTAATGCCCTCGCTAATTGGAATCATCAGGTAACTGCGTCCATCTATAACCTCGGTCTTGATTCCAAAGGCATGCTCTGGATCCACGCTGATATTCACCTCAGGTGTTTCAATCTTGAATTGTTTGCGGTTGATTAGGTTCTCTGGGTTGAAGAACTCTTCCCCTTCAAAATACTGTTTACACGTATCATGGAACTTCTCGATTGCCTCGTCAGAGGTCCCGCTCTTCATGAGAATTTCCTCGAGCTCATTGATGTGAATCTCCGGTGCCTCATCGGACTTAGCTTCCTTAAGGATATCGATTTTCTCCCCTATCTGACTGTGAAGCGCCTTCACAACATCTATGTCACATTCGTCCTTGAGCGAATCGGCAAGAGCGCTGTCAAATGCATTTTTCTGAGTATTCGCAGCCATCGGTAACTTGTCTAGATTGAATACAGCCTTGAGAAAATCGCTATGAACGTCAGCCGAACTTCTCGTGTAATAGAGTGCATGGTATATGTTAGTCATCCTATCATCGAAGGTCGGGAACATGAAGCCCATGTCTGGTGCACCGAGGATGCTACCAGTCGACGCTCCACGGAAATTCTTCTCCTCGGCAAGGTATCTGAGTGCACCCTTCGGGTCTTTTACAGGACACAGGCAGCAAACGAAATACTCAAACTGATCCGTCGACTCTTCTGACCACCCGTCACTACCGCTATCCTTATATGGCACATCATAGGCATCAGCAGCAAGCAAAATAACATATCCGGTATCTCCCATATCTGCGCTATCGATAATTCTCTGGAATAAAATCTTGCGCATAGTCTCGTTACTGAGATGCGAAGTCCTCAGCGTCTGAAGCAGCCTATGCTCATCGCTATCCTCAACCTGCGCTGTCGAAAATTCTACATCGAGCAGATTTCGTCCCAGCGCCCCAGATAGTACCTTCTTGAGCGTCTTCATGTACATCTCACGCTCTTCATTTTCCATGAGCATCGTCGGCGAATCCATGTACGTAATAACCTCTCGCGCAGCATTGACGTAGCAACCATAAATATGCCCAAAATTATTCATATCTGGACTAAATCTCTTCTTAATTTCTCTAATTTCCTTGCGATTCATCTTGTCTCCCATTCACAATATTTATGTTTATTGTTGCAAAGTATACATTTGCAATAAATGAATATTCTATAATCGTATACGTTTATATTCTTTTAGACGTCTTTAGGTATTTCTTAATTTGCCCCCTACTATAGTTTAATTTATATAGTGGATGAATATGCCTGGTTTTCCACTACTAATCCCATCCCATATAAAATCTTCTGAAAGTTCTTCTTTAGACCCATTGCAGAGCTCTATGGTTTTCAGACCGACATTTTCCTTGTTTTCATCATCTTTATCGCAGAAACTTATCCATCCTACATACTCCTTACCGTTACTTAGTTTAAATAAAAATTCACCAGTAATACTAAGTGGCTGAATAGTTAGCGATCCTGATGATCCAGGGGTATCGCTATGTACATAAATGATTTTATTATCTCCGCATAAGTTCATAATCTCATCTATCTTACCATCTAAATCTTCGATATCCTTTTGTGCACTCCTTGAAAAAAGCTTCTTGAGACCTTCTTTATCCTTTTCATTAATGCATTTAACGATTTTTTTATTCATTGCATTCATCTGTGCATCTTCATATGCAGTTTCTTCACTTAGCCGTTGTTCACGACTTTTGCAGCCTTCAAGACAGAATACAGTTGATAAAATCATTAGCAGGCATAGTAATGCACATGTTAATTTTCTCATTA
>NZ_CALIZG010000004.1:0-32122 GCF_938028775.1 Mogibacterium diversum | reverse complement strand
CGTACATCTACTCACAATAACTATCAGTTCTTGTGAGTAGTGTTACGGCTTCAGCGGTTCGCTGTCTCCAATCGCAAAGTCGCCACGCTCCTTGCTCTTGGACAGCTGTCGCGTGGGCAGTACCAGCTTTTAGTTTGCGTCAGTACCTGACTTAACTAAAAGGGTAACTGCCTCAGCATGCTTCGTCTTAGCAAAATTATCATACGCCTTGATAATCACCGGCTCGTACCCCAGCTCCGAGAACTTCTCCAAATTTATCGCCATGGTATTAGGATTACAAGAGATATAGAGAATCTGTTCTATGCCGTAGCTAGACAGCATCTCCACCACTTTGTCGTGCATTCCCATTCGTGGTGGATCCACAACTATCATATCGGGTTTCTCAGTCACCTCATCAAGCTTCGCTTTAACATCGCCACAGATAAAATGACAGTTATCTATATTATTCATCTTGGCGTTATCAATTGCCGCATCAACTGAATCCTGCACGATCTCAATTCCGTACACCTTCTTGGCTTTAGATGCCATAAGCTGAGAAATAGTCCCAGTTCCGCAGTACAGGTCGTATACGACTTTTGAATCAAGATCCGGAATTAGCGCAAGTGCTTCGCTATACAATCTTTCAACCGCTTCGATATTAGTCTGGAAGAATGAAAAGGCATTTACCTTAAACTTTAGCCCGAGAATTTCCTCATTATAGTAATCACGGCCATATAGAATTTTTACTCCTTCGTTGATTACCGCGTCTGCTAGGCTATCGTTAAACGTGCGCATAACGCCAATAAGCTTATTATCGAGCTTAAGTTCCAGTAGCATATCGAGATAAGCCTGTTCATCAAATCCATCTTCACTGCTTGTAACTATGTTGACCAGCAGCTCATTAGTCTTTACTCCGTGACGAACTACGAGATTACGAAGAAGACCTTGGTGCGATTTCTTATGATAGAACGAATATCCTTTTTCTATACAGAAATCAAGGGTTGCACGAAGCACCCTGTTGAAGTCCATAGGAACCAGCTGACATTCGTCGCACGTCACAATCGACATGAAGTGTCTCTTCTTGTGCATACCAAGCGTCAGTTCACCACCGATTTCAAAGTCACCGAACGTATACTCCATCTTATTTCTATATCTGTATTCCGAGAGAGCCGGAACTAGACCACTGAATACAGAATCATCAACCTTGCGCCTCGTCAGCTGCTCTCTGATTATATTTTCCTTCTCCGCGCGCTGCTCCTCATATGGAACACCCTGATACAGACATCCTCCGCAGTGCTCGGAGATCGGACAGATGTTAAAATTCTCCATATTTATTATAGAATTCCCTCTTATACTCTAGGAATCTATCCTCCTCAATTGCTTTTCTGATGTTTTTCATCATGTTTACCAAGAAATAAATATTGTGTTCTGATAGCAGCATCGAGCACAGTATCTCATCATTCTTAAATAGATGTCTTAAATATGCACGTGAATAATTTCTGCAGCAATAACAGTCGCAATCTGGATCCAAAGTGCTGAAATCCCTTGCAAATGCAGCATTCTTGATATTAATCTTACCCCTGCTCGTCATCGCCATACCATGCCTAGCTAGCCTTGTTGGTAGTACACAGTCGAACATGTCTACTCCTCGCTCAACACTTTCGAACAGGTAATCGGGGGTTCCTACCCCCATAAGATATCTTGGCTTATCTTCAGGCAGTAGGTCAACGCAATCATCAAGTACATCGAGCATGATATCCTTTGGCTCACCGACGGACAGCCCTCCAATTGCGTATCCAGGAAGATCAATCTCCGTAATCTGCTTTGCACTTAGCTCACGAAGATCCTTGAACATTCCGCCCTGCATGATTCCAAACAGTGCCTGCTTCATAGTATCAGAGCCTGTTTCCATAGCGGCTTTAGCCTCTAGTCTCCTGTGGTGATCGTCACAGCGCCTAAGCCATCTTGTGGTGCGTTCTAGCGATCTCGCGACATACTTCCTTTCAGCAGGATATGCAACACACTCGTCAAATGCCATCATGATATCAGAGCCTAAGGCTATCTGCACCTCAATCGAACTCTCTGGTGTCATCATGTGTGATGATCCGTCAATGTATGACTTGAATTTTGCGCCTTCTTCAGTTATCTTGCGGAATTTTCCAAGTGAAAATACCTGAAAACCGCCACTATCCGTGAGGATAGGACGATGCCAATTCATGAACTTATGTAATCCACCAGCTTCATGGACGATATCCTCACCAGGTCTAAGGTATAGATGATAAGTATTTCCAAGTATAATCTCCGCACCTGTCTTTTCAACATCTTCAGGCTTCATCGCCTTTACCGTAGCCTGAGTGCCAACCGGCATGAACACCGGCGTCTCAATGGTGCCGTGAGGCGTCGTAATCCTGCCTCGCCTTGCTCCTGTGCGCGAGTCTTTTTTAATTAGCTCAAAACTAAGTGATTCTTTCATCTCAATCTCCTACCTTATAAACATCGCATCGCCGTAGCTAAAGAACTTGTATCTCTTACGCACAGCCTCTTCATAAGCCTCGAGAATGTGCTCTCTGTCGTAAAGTGCCGAAACTAGCATAATCAGTGTTGATTTAGGCAGATGGAAATTTGTAATAAGCGCATCCACGACTTTGTACTTGTATCCAGGATATATAAATATCCCCGTGCTGCTATGTCCACTTTCAATCTGCCACAGCCCATCAACTTGCTTTGCCGCACTTTCAAGGGTTCTCGTCGATGTCGTACCAACCGATATAATCCTTCTGCCCTCTCTAATTGCTCGGTTTACAGTATCTGCCGTCTCAGGGTCTATGGTATATTCCTCAAAATGCATCTTGTGGTCTTCGATGTTGTCCACCTTGACTGGTCTAAAGGTTCCGATACCGACATGAAGTGTTACGTATGCGATTTCAACGCCTTTTTCCCTCACCTTCTCAAGCAGTTCATCTGTAAAATGAAGACCTGCCGTCGGAGCAGCCACAGACCCATCCACCTTGCTATATACGGTCTGATATCTCTCCTTATCGTCATTCCCTGCGTCTCGTTCGATGTATGGTGGAAGCGGCATACTTCCGATTTCTTCGAGGCGCTCCATGAATATCCCTTCGTATTCAAACTCTATTATACGTGTTCCGTTTTCTTTATCTTTAAAACCTAAGATGTGCGCCTTAAAAAGCTTGTTCTCATCTAGAACCACTGTATCGCCTTCCTTAAGTCTCTTTCCGGGCTTAACCAGGCTCTCCCACTTATCACCATCTAGGCGTTTTATGAGAAGTAGCTCAATATGCGCACCTGTCCTCTCCTTGATTCCGTATAGTCTTGCAGGAATTACCCTCGAATCATTTACGACAAGACAGTCGCCTTCATGCAGGTACTCTAGAATATCGTAGAAATGTCTATGCTCTATCGTATTCTCCGCTCTATCGAGCACCATCAGCCTGCACTCATCCCTCTTTAGCGAAGGTGTCTGGGCGATTAGCTCTCTCGGAAGCTCGTAATCAAAATCTTCTAGTCTCATTTGTTTTGTATTCTCCAGTTCTAATCAGCGAGGCGCGATTACGGATACGTATAGCACATATCCGCCGCGCCCCTTATTAATCTTCTTTGTAATAGGACATCAGTCCTAGGTATTCATATGCAAGCCTAGTAACCATACGTCCCTTCTGCGTACGGTACATGAGGTCTGACTGAATGAGGAACGGTTCATTGACATCCTCGAGTGTCACCCTCTCTTCGCCGATCGCACTAGCAATAGTTTCAATTCCAACCGGTCCACCACCAAAGCTCTTGATTATCGTCTCGAGGATCTGCCTGTCTAGCTTATCCAGTCCGAGTTCATCCACGCCGAGTGCTTCTAGTGCTTTACGTGTCACTTCGATATTAAGCTGTCCATCGCTTATAACTTCACTAAAATCCCTAGCCCTCTTGAGCAGTCTATTTCCGATTCTTGGTGTCCCTCTCGATCTGCTAGCTAATTCATCGAGGGACTCATCGTCTATCTCTATGCCGAGAACCTTTGCAGAGCGAAGTAGAATATTCCTGATTTCCTCGTGGGTATAGAATTCGAATTTTGTGATTATTCCAAATCTATCTCTTAATGGTGCTGAAAGGCTTCCTGCCCTCGTCGTAGCTCCGACTAACGTGAATTTTGCGATATCTATTCGAAGAGATCTAGCCGCAGGTCCTTTTCCGATAATGATATCTAGTGCAAAGTCTTCCATAGCGGAATACAGAACCTCTTCAACTGAACGATTTAGCCTGTGAATCTCATCTATGAAGAGGACGTCATTCTCATTTAAATTCGTAAGAATAGCGGCTAAGTCGCCAGCCCTGCTGATTGCGGGTCCTGACGTAATCTTGATGTCTACTCCAAGTTCATTTGCAATAATATTTGCAAGTGTAGTCTTTCCAAGACCTGGAGGTCCGTAGAAAAGCACGTGGTCTAGTGACTCACCGCGCTTTTTAGCAGCTTCAATATATATAGACAAGTTCTCCTTCGCAACTGACTGACCGCAGTACTCACTTAGGTACTGTGGTCTGAGCGTGAACTCCCCGTTTATCTCATTCGGTATAACCTTAGTCGATGTGATGTTATCTAGCATTTCCCAATCCTTCTTCTATAGCAGATACTTAAGAGCTTTCTTGATGTAAGTCTCCGCATCAAGTCCTTCATCGGTTACGTGACCGATTGCCTCTTCAGCCTCAGTTTTCGAATAACCAAGTGTAGTGAGTGCCATAACAGCTTCCTGCCTAGCTTTATCAAGCCCAGGAATAGAAACTGGAGTCGTTCCTCCCATATCTGGCATAGGAACCGCGTCAACCTTATCACATAGCTCAAGAATTACACGCTCTGCAGTCTTCTTACCTACACCCTGCGCCTTAGCAATTGCGGTAGCATCTTTATTGGCGATACTGTATTTAATCTCATCAGCTGACCCCGTCGACATAATCGCGAGACCCGCCTTTGGGCCAACACCTTTTACGGTGATTAGCTGTTCGAACAGATTCAAAGAATCAAGCTTAGAGAAACCATAAAGCGACATGCCATCTTCCTTGACCTGCATGTACGTAAATACATTTATGATATCACCCTCTCGATGGAGAAGTAGTGGCGAAGTATCCGCAACGTATATGCGAAAGCCGATTCCTCCACTCGTCTCGATAATCATTGATCCCTTGTCATAATAAAGGTATTCACCTTTGATATTTCTTATCATTATCTCTTATCTCCCAATCACTCTGGAATTACGCGAATGTGCATGACAGATAGCAGCAGCAACTGCGTCAGCTGTATCGTCAGGCTTAGGGACTTCCTTTAGATTCAGTATAGTTTTGACCATTGTCTGAACTTGCTTCTTCTCCGCCTTTCCGTAGCCTACAAGAGCTTGTTTAATCTGCATTGGTGTGTATTCAGACACCGAAAGCCCACCTTCAACGCATGCGAGCAGAGCGATTCCTCGTGCTTCTCCTACGCCGATAGCCGTCGTAACATTTCTATTAAAAAAAAGCTCCTCTATCGACGCTTCGTCTGGCTTGTACTCCTGAATTATTTCAGTCAGCCCGTCGTAGAGCAACTTTAACCGCTCAGGCATCGGCACCCCCGCCTTTGTCTCAATTGAACCGTAATGGACAGTCTTAAAGCGGTTGCCGTTATAGTCTAAAATGCCATATCCCATGATGGCGTAACCTGGGTCTATTCCTATAATTCTCATCATTAATCACCTCCGACATTTTACCAAAAATAGGCTGTTTTGTCTATTAATCAAGACAACGAGTGTTAATGTTTCGTATTTATTCATTCACTTGCAAATTTATGCTATAATTTATTGTGTGTTGTGTACAGAAAACCTTTTTATCATTGGGAGGACAGATGCGTTACTCAAGACAAAATAAGATATTAGAACTAATCCAAAAGCACGTAGTAGAGACACAAGATCAGCTACAAGATCTACTCGAGCAGGAAGGCTACAAAGTAACTCAAGCGACTATCTCTAGGGATATTAAAGAGCTACAGCTCGTTAAGGTATCAATTGATAAGGATCGCTATAAGTACACATCAGGGAAGTTCGACATTCAGCCGATTTCTGAAAGGTTTATCAAAATTTTTAGAGAGACTATCGTCTCCTATGCTTCGGCACAAAATCTCATCGTGGTAAAGACACTTTCTGGCTGTGGAAATGCCGCAGCTGAAGCCATCGACTGTCTGAAGCTCGAACACGTTGTGGGCTCAGTTGCAGGAGATAACACTCTACTTATTATTGCTGAACATGAAGAATATGTTGCAGCAATTCTCAAAGTGTTTGAAGACATGATTGCCCTAAGAGAATAAATTAAAATTGAGGTATCTTAATGCTCGATCGTATTGAAATCACTAATTTTGCGACAATTGAACATATGGCATTTGATCTTGGTTCCTCTCTCAATATCATCACTGGTGAGACGGGATCTGGTAAATCTGTACTAGTGCAGGCCATCAGCACAGCCCTCGGAGACCGTGCTGATATTTCTATGATAAGAAATGGCACAGATAAAGCCCTTATTCAAGTTGTCGGGCATATTGGAGAGGAAGATGTTATTATCTCACGAGAGCTTCTTAGGTCAGGAAAAAGTGTTGCAAAGCTCAATGGCGAGATAGTTTCTCTGGCAAAACTAAGAGAGTTTTGCAGTGAATTTGTTGACATCCACGGCCAGTACGACAATCAGCAGGTACTCGATCCAGAAAACCATATACTCATCACCGATAGCTATAATCACGGATCTATCGAACTGGAGCTCGCTAAACTTAGTGACCTTTATAAACGCTATCATGAAGTCAAACGTGAATACGATCAGCTACTCCGAAGCGAGTCAGAATCACGTAGACAGCAAGATTTCTATCAGTTCGAGTTTGACTACATAGACAACCTTGATTTACAGCCTGGCGAAGATGATGAGTTAAGAGAGCAGCTCGACTTAATGCGCAACAGCGAGCGAATCTACGAAGCTGTTGCCGGTTCATATAGCAAGCTTACTGATGATCCTTCGGTACTCAGTGTTCTTGGATCTTGTATGAATCAGCTTCAGGGCATTGCATCATACAGCGAAGAGCTAGGTGAACTATCAGAGAGCTTCTCAGAGCTATACTATAGCCTTGAGGATATCTCTTCTAACCTTAGGAACACAAGTGAATCTATCAACTTTTCAGAGGACGAGATAGACCTCGTATCGTCTAGGCTTAGTGCAATTGAAGATGCTAAGCGAAAATACAATATGAGCATCGAAGAGATTATTGCATACAAAGAAGAGCTCGATGGAAAGCTTGGCATAATTCATAATCTTGACGATGAGAAGAAAAGACTTACCGAGCTTATCGACAAGAGATATAGCGAACTTGAAGCGCAAGCCGAAGTAGTCAGCAATATTAGAAAGGCCAATGCTGCTTCACTAGAAAGAGAGATGGTCAAGGAACTTCAGGATCTTGCTTTTGCAAATTCCGAATTCAAGATTGAGATAACAAGGCAGGATGACATATCTGATTTGGGATATGACGGTGTTGAATTCCTAATATCTACTAACCCAGGTGAACCTCTGAGACCGATGGCAAAGATTGCCTCTGGCGGCGAGATTTCTCGAATTATGCTAGCCTTCAAGCACATCATCGGCAGTAGTGACAGCGTTGAGACCATGATTTTCGACGAAATCGACACTGGAATCAGCGGTAAGACCGCACTTGTAGTAGGTCATAAGCTTAGCGAGATTGCCAATCATAGACAGATATTATGTATTACTCACCTACCTCAAATTGCCGCTTCTGGAGATGATAACTTCTCGATTGATAAAGAGATTTCAGAAGGTAAATCTCATACGGTTATCACTCACCTAGATGAGGCAGGCAAACTTGAGATGCTTGCGAGATTAATAAGCGGTGCTCCAAACAGCAGCAATGCACTTGAAGCTGCAAGAGAGCTAGTCGCATCAGTTAAAAATAAAGCTTGAGGCATAGCCTCAAGCTTTTCGTTTATCTAGTTTATTGTCAGTAAGTTTTGTGTACTTTTATATTAGCTACCAGTTAAAGACAAATAGTTCAAGTGATGTATTCTTATCCATCTCGCCTGTCTTTAGCAATCTATCAGTATCGTATAAATCAATCAAGGCTTTCTTAATCTTAAACTTACCAACTTTTCTAGCTGCAGCGTACGCCTTTTTGAGACGATACTCATTAACTCCAAGGTTCTTAGCCATAGTTTTGATTGGCATGCCCTCATCGTCTAGTTCAAGTGAATCATACATAATCTCAAACTGGCCTATTAATGTAGATGCAAGCGAGAATACATTTCCTTTACCTTTTGAGTTTTCACCAGCAGAAATAGTGTTTATGAGAAGCTGCATAGCCATGCTCTTCTTGCCAGCTAGTAAATAGTCAATAAAGTTAAACACGAATCTATCCTTATCACCAATCATTATCTCTTCTATGAGCTGCTTTGATACATTATCTTCATCAGAAGCATTGACTAGCTTCGTAAGGTCTGATTCCATCCTGTATAGATCATATTCACTGTCATTATTGAGATAGCCAGAGATATCTACAAGATAATCCATATCGCGAGCACCAATCAGCTTGCCAGCTGAGCGAATTCGCTTGTTTACAAATGATTTAAGTTCCGCAGGATTAAGCCTCTCGAAATTATATGTACTGCATAACCCAGATACTTTGCTAGCAAAAGCATTTAACTTCTCCCTCTTGCCAGGGCTCACAAGTGGCTCCAGATAAAATAAGAGAATCGTCGATGGATTTGGGTTGCTGAGATACTCTAGAATCGGAGCAGTTTCAGTTACGGCGCTCTTTTTTATTAATGGCTGATAATTTTTAACCGTCAACACTCTTGTGCTGGCAAACATGGTCATTGTATTTGCAGTTTCAACGATTTCCTGCGCTGTTACAGTCGCTCCATCGAGATCTGTTACGACGTATTTTCTGTCAGCCTCACTCGAATTGTTTTCTACAATTCCCTTTACAGCCCAGTCAGTAAGGAATCCCTCTTCGCCATAGAGAAAAATATTACTACCTATTACGCCACTCTTTATATCTTTACTAAACTCTTTAAATGACATCCTTAATCATCCTATCGATTCTAATCTTGTTATTACTAATATCTGCACCAATAGCTCCTTCTTTATCATTTCTATAGACACTAATCCCACGCTTTTTAAAGCGCTCTATTACTCCTGCATTAGGATGTCCATATGTATTATGTTCACCAACTTGGATAATTGCAATTCTCGGATTTACAGCATCTATAAACTTTTCATTA
This sequence comes from Mogibacterium diversum, assembly GCF_938028775.1. Lineage (GTDB taxonomy): Bacteria > Bacillota > Clostridia > Peptostreptococcales > Anaerovoracaceae > Mogibacterium > Mogibacterium diversum_A. The sequence continues at coordinate 22,838 of NZ_CALIZG010000004.1, read as the reverse complement.
GAGCTATATCTGCTTCCGTGATGTGCTACTTTAAGTATATCGCATTTTAACACGTCAGTAGATTTGTAGTATTCTATCATATCCAGTTCATCTGCCTCAACTAGGTCCCCAGTTAACATTATCTTCACGCCCTTATAGTGCAGTATGTATACGGTGTTTAATTCATTATCATCAGATTCACTCGTCGCTATCCTATCGTCCATAGGCCAAATAGCTTCTATCCAAACGCCTTTTGCAAGCCTTATCTTATCTTTAAATCTAACTAAATTTAAATGCCTCCCCTTCACTTGGTATCTGTATGGATATGGAACCATATACTGTTTTACAGGATACACTTCGCCTAACTCCATGGCACCTTTACAGTGATCCATGTGCATGTGGGTAAATATGCTTATATCTAGATTGCTACAGCCATTCTTCAAAAAGTACTCTTTTAGCACCTTCTCCCCGATATTCCGTTTCCTTTCTCCACCACCATCTAGAAGCACATCATAATTTTCGGTTCGTATGTGTATCCCATCACCCTGTCCGACATCAATAAATACCAATTCATAATCCAAAAATATATTTCGGTACGCAGAGCCTATTGTAATAGACATACATAAACTGAGTATCACTGATTGCAATACGACTAAGTAACGTTTTCGTAGTATCATAACGATATTGAACTCTGAACATATGTAGAATAGCAATGCATAGATTGCAATTACTGTCGCTATTTTCATAGAGCTAATGGAATATGAGAATTTACCACCCATATTAAGCAAGTGATTGAGCCTAATTATGATTTCCGTCAGATAAAATATCTCGCTTTTAATTATTATCCCTACTTTACCGATTATTGAGTACGTAGCTAGTCCGAATATAGAGAATGGCACTAGCATACCTATTAATGCAACAATTGGTACATTTATCAGAAATCCTATTGGATTAATTTTATTAAACGTAAAAATCGTATAAGGAATCATCGAGAGCTGAATCGCCAGTAAAAAACCTCCTCTTTTTCCAATTAATCTGCCAAGTGGATCAGTGAGAAAAGCAATCCCACACACCGCAAGAAACGACATTTGAAAACTAGCGCCGAAAAGCAAGAACGGATTATATATCAGTAGCATAATAAAAGATAGCGCCAATGAAGATAATAAATCGAACGGGTGCTTTAGATAAAAGCCCAAAATTGCGGTACATGTAAGAATTACTGCTCTTGTAGTCGAAACATTCCAAGTAGTGAGTTCACCATATCCAAGCATTGCTACCATCGTCAGAACCCCAACGATTCCTCCATGGCGCCCCATCGCCATGAGCCTTAGCATCCCATATATTACCCCAACGTGTAATCCACTAACGGCAAGTACATGCGCCGTAGTATTTTCCCGAAACTCATTGATCGTATCTTCGTCTATGTCGTCAGTATCTCCAAAGGTTACACCTTTTATAAATCCATACGCTTTATTTCTCCCATCCGATACATTTCTTGCAAACTCTTCTTTGGTATTATTTAAAGAATGCCTCATAATCCAGAGTTTGCTTGTTTTCACACCCTTAATTTCGCTTATATTTATTACCTTCATGGTGTATGTAATCTTCTTAGTTAGAAGATATCGCCTATAATCAAAACATCCCGGATTACGAGCTACTGTCGGAACTTTTATTATTCCCTGCACCTTTACCAGCTTTCCATAAAGTTTCGTTCCAAGTTTATGATCCATGTCTTTGTATTTAATTTTTTTATTACTATAGCCAGCATTTGTTCTAGCTTTGAACCCATCACCTCTCTCTCTAATAAAGCCTTTCAATTTCTGACATCTTACAATAGTTTCTTTACCTAGTGAATAGGTTTTTACATCAATCGTAAGCCCTTTATCATTGTCTTTATAACCTATTACTCGTCCCTCAATATAATTATAATTTGATAGTTTATTAGGCATCATTGGTTTCATATCATGTTCATGAATTGCATAATTCATGCAACCGACGCAGAACATAAGTGCGCAAAGAATAGTATCACTTCTTATATATTTTCTTGTGATTCCCTGTTCTATTGCTGTTCTTATGCAAACTATACGATAAATAGAGAATAAAAATAATACAGTCACCAAAAAAGCTTTAACCGGACTTCCCTTATTTATAAATATGTCAGCAACAACAATACCTAGCGCCAGAGACACGCTTAGAGCAACAATTCTTCTTCTAAACATACTTAACACCACCGCTTAACAAGCGTCTATTATATTAATTTTTATATATTTATCAGATGCTATCACGCACAGGAATTCCCTTCAGCACATATTTAATTTATACAGATAATGGTCATCTAATACGCACATACAATCTTCACATTAAAATCGTCCTAAATGTTCATCTTTCAAGCGATTCATGGTAGAATAATATGTCATATTTTATTTAAGAGGCAATTTATGGGAAACGATTCAACAAACATAAAAGAATTAATTAAGAGACTACAGAATGGCGAGCGTCTTTCCTCTGAAGAAATGCGCATAGTTGCAAATCATGTAGCACAATTGAAGTTTGAAAAAGCACAGCGAGAAAAGCGTGTACAGGCTGCTGCTAACGGAAGCGAAAAAAAAGGTCTTTCCTTCCATGAGCAGGTTGCTAAGGCTGATGCAGAAGCAAAAAAGAACAGACTTAAGAACAATCTTGAAAAGCATTCTGCTAAACACAATACCACTGCTGACGAAGCCTCGCTTAGTAGCAAGGCACGTATTATTAGCGAAGATGGTAAGGCTGCTTTTCATGAGCAAGTTGCTAAAGCTGAAGCTGAAGCTGCAAAGCACGATAAATCAATACGAAAAAGAGCAAAAGAAGAAAAGAAACTTTTAAAACAAGAGCAGAAAGCAAAAACACGTGACGAAGACATTCGTTTTAACCTAAAGAGAGATCTTAGGCACCCTGTTCAGTTTATAAAACGAGTATTTACTAAGCCGAATCCGTATTACACCCCTGGAGCTGGCGAATATATTATGGTAGCAGGTAAAAAAATTAAGAATAAGGCCCGTGTTTTTAGCAAAAAATACGCTATTCGCAATTTTATTGTTATGGGCATAGCCATGACACTTATGTTTACAATCTATGCGGCTGCAGTTATAGCTTTCGCACCTAAGATTGATCCAACAAAAATCTATGATCAAATCTCTACAGATACGATTATCTATGATGATACTGGCAAGCGTGTTGGAAGTGTCAATAATGGAGAAAGTCGTACTATCATTAAGTACAAAGATATCCCGAAACACACAGTTGATGCTTTTGTAGCTCTTGAGGATAAGACCTTCTGGAAGCATCATGGTTTCAATTGGACAAGAATGGCCGGCGCTATAGTCTCCTCCTTTGGACATGGTAACATTCGTGGTACTAGTACACTTACTCAGCAGTTAGCAAGGAACGTGTATCTCCCAAATATCAAGAGTCAGAGGTCAGTTCGTCGTAAAATTCTAGAGATGTATTACGCTGCTAAAATTGAGAAAACTCTGACTAAAAAAGAGATTTTTGCGGCATATGTAAACAGCATTTACTTTGGATATGGCAATTACGGTATTGAAAATGCTTCAAAGACTTATTTTTCAAAGAGTGTAAGCGAACTTTCCATAAAGGAAAGTGCCGCACTCGCTGCTATGCCACAGTCCCCAGATACTTATTCACTCGTTCAAAATGCAGATTCTCCACTAGCATCGAGAGAAACTTCAACTCCTATTAAGGTTGGTGGCAAGACATATATTGCGAACGATATTTCAAAATCACGTCGTCAGATTGCACTTAAGCTTATGTACGACCAGGGGTATATCACAAAAGCCCAATACGAGGATAATAAATCTGCTAATCTTGTAGATTTCCTAAAACCTTCATTGAGCTCGGAAAGCGATGCAAGCTCTTCTTATTTCACTGATTATACTGTGAACCAGGTAATCAAAGCTCTTATGAAGAAGTACAAGCTAGACTACAAGAGTGCTCATGACATGGTTTACAATGGTGGTCTAAAGATATACTCGACCATGGATTCCAAGGCTCAGAAAGCTGTTGAAGATGGATTTAATGAAGGTAGCTACTTCCCTTCACTAACTGGACTTAAAAAAGACAGTTCAGGAAATATCGTAAGTGATAAAGGTTCTATTACGCTCTATGCATACGATAATATGATTCAAGACGACAAATTTGTACTTCAGGATGGTGAGTATAAGAATAACGCCGATGGTTCAATCACACTCTACAAGAACAAGCGACTAAATATTTACAAGACTTCAACGGCTAATGGTACTGATTATAGCCTTGAGCTAAAGCCTTCATACGTAATAGAAAATAGTAGCTTATATATAGTTCCAGGTGGATATATCAACATTCCAAGCAATAGCAAGTCCATGGATAAATCTGGCAATCTTGTGATCAGTGCTAAGTTTATAAAGAATAACAGCAAACTTGTCACTACTGTTGATGGAAATCCAGCTTTCACTGACAAGCTATACATACTTCAGGATAAAGTTATTCAGCCACAAGGAGCTATGGTAATCACGGAAGTTGGTACCGGAAAAGTAAAGGCTATGGTCGGTGGTCGTGGTGTTACTGGAAAACAACTATATAATCGCGCTATTAACCCTAGACAGCCCGGTTCTTCAATAAAACCTCTCGCAGTATACAGTGCGGCACTCCAGAGAAGTTATGAGTATGCGGAACAAGGTCAGAAGTATCCACTTGTCGACCCAGGTAACGATAAGCAAGGAACAGATAATTACGGTGACTATCTAACTGCCGCGTCGATTATTATCGATGAACCAATTAAGATAAACGGCAGAATTTGGCCTAAGAATTCAAACAATAGATACTCTGGGCCTATGACTATGCGTAAGGGTATGCAGACTTCGACAAACGTTGTTGCTGTAAAATTATATGAGCAGATTGGTGCAGATTATTCTGCTAGTATGGTTGAAAAATATGGAATTAGTACACTCAACAAATCAGCAAATGGTGATATGAATCCTGCTGCACTTGCTCTCGGCGGTCTGTCAAAAGGCGTTTCACCTTACGAGATGGCGGAGGCATATGCTACCTTCCCTAACGGTGGTGTTCGTGTAGAGAACAGAGTCTTTACAAAAGTTGTTGATAGAGATGGTCATACAATTCTTACAACTGAAAAGAAAAAGCATAAGGTTCTAGATGAAGGTGTTGCTTACATCATGGTTACAATGCTTAAGTCAGTTGTAAATGGTGGTACAGGATCAAATGCAGCTATCTCTGGTGTTGAAGTTGGTGGTAAAACAGGTACCACAAGCAGTAACTACGATATATGGTTTGATGGAATCACACCAAAATACGCAGCTTCACTATGGATTGGTACCGATGTGAATATACCTCTAACCTCTTCATCAGTTTCTGCCGCAAGCCTGTGGTCGAGGATTATGCGTAATGTTCCTAATATTAGAAAAGGCTCCTACAAGCCAGCCCCTTCTAATGTTGTACATAAGAACGGAGAATATTTCACCAAGGGAACAGAAGGCGGATTAGGCAATAAACCTGACGAAGAATCTGAAGAAACTGAGATTATCGAGGAAGAACAGGAACAAACTAATCAACCTCAGAGTAGCAATAATAATTCCAATAACCAAGGTAACAACCAGGGTAACCAAGGCAATAACCAAGGTAATCAGGGCAATCAAGGCAACCAAGGTAATCAGGGTAATAATCAAGGAAACAACCAAGGTCAGCCTGGTAATCCATAATTAACATTTGTAGCAACATGTTTTTTACAAAATAACACATGTAAATAGCGGGGATTCTCAATATGAGGTTCCCCGCTTTATTCATAAGCTGATATTTCAGTCTTAGTTTTAAATTTTATTATCGAATCAATTCATTTATTTCTTAAAGTACTTAGCTCTTGCACCTGCTCGAAAAACAGCTTCTCCCTTATAAATAAAATTACTAAAGCCCTTTGCAACCATCAGTTCATAAAATACCGTCTCTCCAAAGAATAGATTCCCCATTGCATGATATATAGGGAGTTTAAGTATGAATGTAATGAAAATTGCAACTAATTTCGTATAGTTCCCCACATCAGGCATTCCCATATACGAAAACAGTACTAGTGGTAGGCTGGAAAATATTATGAACGGGATATATGTCATGTCTAGCTGGAATAATCGAAACTTATTTCCAGCCATCAATCTCCTACTTTCTGCTAGGCAGCTCATTGCACTTTTCGATGGATCCTCAGCTAATACATTGAATGCCTGCCTAAACATGTAAAACGCAATCACTCCTGGCACTATCAAAAACATTACTAGTATTGATATCGTAGTCATCTGGATTATATAAATGAGCGTGGCACTAAAGAAAAATCTAACTCCATCGAGAATTGATGGGTAGTCGATTTGATTATTTCTTAGGTATCGCAATATATAGAATGAACGCCCAAGCATAAGGACGCCTCCGAGCGCAGCTACATATATAAAAGATGAAAACGCAATATCTGGCAATTGTGCTAGAAGTTTGGGATCAATATCACCTGTAACAACCTTGAAGTATGATCTAGGCACAAAGAAACCTAAGACGGCAGGCACCAAATCCATAAATATGTAAAATAAAACGATCCCTAAGATATATTGAATCATAGTATCCTTCATATGCATTATTGACAGGTATCTAATCTCACCTAGGTCCTCTTGAACAATGTAATGATTATTATTTTCAGTCATTATAACTCACTTTCTAGTTTAGAATCGTCTCTAATTGTAATATACTAAAAGTAGTAATTCAAGATTTAAGGACAAGGTGACACTATGTATAATACAGCTTTAATTATCCTATCATTTGTTGAGAAGATAGATGTATCACATTTAAATGCTATCTCTAGTATTAGCGACTACATTATATGTGCAGATGGCGGTGTAGATATAGCGAAGACATATGGCATAATGCCAGACTGCGTAATCGGGGATTTCGATTCCACTATTAATAGCAACCGCCTTGATTGCCTTTATATCACACTACCGTCTGAGAAGGATTTCACTGATACTGAAGCTGCTATAAATCACGCAATCGAACTGGGTATTAGAGACATAACAGTGTATGGTGGAATAGGCGGTAGGCTAGATCATACATTTGGTAATGTAGGTCTACTTGAAAAATATCTTGGCAAACTCGATCATCTCGAATTCATGGATGAAAAAAATTCTATGCAGCTGCTTGATGGTGAATCATGTAGTACAACGATTCTCACACCAATTTCTAACTACAGATTCTTTTCGCTTGTATCATTAGATTCAGCTGCTGATGGTATTTCAATCACCGGAGCTAAATATAACCTCGATAACGCCTCAATATCTCGAGCATCGACACTTTGTATTTCAAATGAGATTATTCTTAATCAGGCTCATATTTCAGTACATAATGGCAAGGTTCTCCTGATACGTTCTGCAGATTAGTTTTAGATGATACTTATAACCTAAATACATATTAATATTACAAATATATGAGTTCGTCCAATACTTTTCCAGCAATGAAAATAAATCAATTATTTATGACAAAAGGTCACTGCAGCGAAGCAGTGACCTTTTTAATTTAAACCGCATGTCAAGTTCGTAATCATCACCTGATTACTCTTCTCTGAGAATAACGCCAGTCTTCTTGGCAAGTACATTTAAGATATTCTTAGTCTTCTTCTCAATCTGCTTAGCGGTCATAGTACTATCATCATTTCCAAGCTTGATACGAATCATGATGGACTTCTTGCCTTCTGGGATTTGAGATCCTCTGTATTCTTCTATGAAGCTAACCTCCTTAGCCATATATTTGATTGCTTCATATACATCTTCCCATTTGACATCTTCATCTGCTAAAAGCGATAAATCTTCCTCTACAAGCGGGAATTGTGGCAAATGTTCAAATTCATTAGTTCTTGATGTAAATGGAACCAGCTTCTTAACATCTAGCTCAAATACAGCAGCACTAGCTTTCTTTACACCTACATCAGAGAGTGTAGCAACTGAAACCAGGCCAAGCGATCCTATGACCTCTTTCTCATCATTAATGATATTAAGGTATACTTCCGAATCGGCCCATGATGGTTTCTCGATTTGCTTAAACTGATATCCATTCATATGGCAGTATCTTGGCAGTGACTCCACTACGCCCTTCGCATCAAAGAATAAAGATTTTGCATCCTTGCCAACTACTGCACCTGTGAGCATCAGCTTGTGGATTGGTAGTGTTTCATCTTCTGATGACGGGTGGAATTCACCCTTTTCAAATACTTCAGCAACCTCGAAAATCTTAAATTCATCGTAATACCTAAGGTTCTTTACAACAGCTTCAAGAGCACCAGGTACTAATGACTGTCTCAAAGTTGCTAGCTCTGGAGCAGGAGGTGTCGCTAGTCTAACTCCCTTTGCCATATCAATCTTTGCGGCTTTTATATACTTCTCATCAATCCAAGGATAAGTAAATATCTCGTTGAAACCACATCTAAAGGCTAGATGCTCTCTGAGATGCCTGTTCAGATCCATTTCAATTTGATGAACTGCATTTTCAAAGTTAACAGGTAGTGGCTTTGCTTCAAAATTTTCATAACCAACCAACCTTGCAATCTCACCAAGTACATCGTCTCTCATCGAGATATCGCCTGTTGAACGCCATGTAGGTGCCACGGTATGAAATACGCCATTTTTGAATTCAACATCAAAGCCTAAACGTCCCAAAGTATCTGATATTTCGTTATCATCCAGGACTTTTCCAAGTCTAGTATCAAGGAAAGCTTTTGTCACATCAACTTCAGCCCTCTTTGTTTCTATTGGATTTACATCCTTAAAGGCGGTGTATTTAGCCTCAGGGAATATTTCCTTAAATAGCTTAATCCCGAGAGCAAGTCCCTGATCTACCCTCTGTGTATCGATTCCTTTCTCATACCTAATTGAAGCATCTGTCTTCTCATCAAAACGTTTTCCTGTATTTCTGATTGCCCCTGCTGTAAAGTTTGCCACTTCAAGCACAACATCAACTGTATCATCAAGTATAGAGTCCTTCTTGCCACCTCTGATTCCTGCTAGCGCAATAGGTCCTTCAACATCACAAATTACCAGGTCTTCAGGAGTAAGATCAATATTTTCTCCATCGAGAAGTTCCAGTTTCTCATCAGACTTAGCGTTTCTAACAACAATCTTCTCACCTGTAACGTGAGTTCTATCAAATGCATGTGTTGGCTGTCCGACACTGAGCATTATGTAGTTAGTTATATCGACAATAGCATTGATTGGTCTCATACCACCGTTTATAATAGCGGTTTTCATCCATAGAGGCGAATCTTTTACAGATAAGTTTCTAATCTCTAGGCAGGCATATCTATAGCATTTTTCAGTACAGTCTATTTCAACCTCGTATTCCCGTAGTCCTTCCGGTACAACAAATTCATCAAGAGGTTTCAAAGGGAGTTTGTAAATTGCAGCTAGTTCCCTTGCAATCCCATAGTGACCCCATAAATCAGGTCTATTGGTAAGCGATTTATTATCAATCTCAAGAATAGTATCGTTCATACCAATAACATCTGCTATGTTCTGTCCAGGAGTTGCATCAATGTCTCCGAGGTCAACAATTACAGTAGGATCATCTGCAGGATATAGATCTTCAAGATAAACCTCCTCTGATCCGCAAATCATGCCATACGAAGCTACTCCGCGCATCTTCGTCTCCTTGATCTTCATGAGCTCACTTTCACCATGCCAGTAAACCTCTGCACCGGGCTTAGATACAACAACCTTTTCGCCCTCGTACAAATTTGACCCGCCACATACAATCTGTACATCCTCGGATTCACCTATATCTACCATGCAAACTCTGAGTTTATCTGCATTAGGATGAGCATTTACTGCAGTAATCTTTCCCACGACAATGTCATGGAACTTTTCAGCAGTATCAACAACATCTTCAACCTCTACAGTTCTCATGGTTAAATCGTATGCAATTTGAGAATTCGTCAATTCCTCAGGTATGTCTATATATTTTTTTACCCAATTTAGTGATACTTTCATAATGCCCTCCTACTTGAACTGCTCTAAGAATCTAAGGTCAGCACTATGGAAAAGTCTAACATCATCTACTCCGTAGCGCATCATAACAAGTCTATCTAGACCAATGTTGGTGTAGAAACCAGTCCACACATCAGGGTCGAGGTTAGCAGCCCTAAGAACATTTGGATGGATAACACCACCTGGCATAACTTCAATCCATCCATTCTGATTACACACTCTGCAGCCCTTGCCACCGCATACGAGGCATTCCATATCGATTTCATATCCAGGTTCAGTAAACGGGAAGAAGCCTTCGCGCATGCGAACATTTATCTTCCTGCCAAATACCTTTTCAAGAATAGTCTCTATCATTACCTTTCCTGATGAGAAAGATAAGTCTTTATCTACAATCAGGGCCTCATACTGGAAAAAAGCCCTTTCATGTCTAGCATCTGTATTTTCATTTCTATATACACGACCAGGGTAAACAAATCTAGTTGGTGCGCCAACTTCAAGCAAGCGTCTAACTGAAGCTCCAGTTAGATGAGGTCTAAGACAAAGTCTATCTGTTCCGCTCTTGTTCTCCGTACCTTCAATCCAGTATGTGTCCATCATCTGTCTTGCAGGGTGATCCGCCGGAAAATTCAAGTTATCAAAAGCATACTTCTCACTACTAATATCATTCTCGCTAAAGATCTCAAAGCCCAAGGAGAGAAAGGCATCGTTAAGATCGTAGCACATCTGGGTGATTGGATGAAGCGCACCGCTCTTTATAGGTGTGCCAGGTAAAGTAAGATCTATTTTCTCATCTACAGCTGATTTTGATGCGACGAGTTCTTCTTCTCTCTCACTAATCTTTTCTGCAAAGAAATTCTTAATTTCATTTGCCTTCATTCCAACTGATTTTCTCATCTCTGGTTCAAGTTTCCCAAGATTCTTGAGTACGTCAGTTAACGCCCCTTTTTTCCCCGTAAGCTCTCTACGAACGTCTTGTAAAGTTTCAACACTTTCAGCATTTGCAATACGCAAAAGCCCATTTTCACGTATTTCTTCTAATCTACTATGCATAACTTAAGCCCTCCTTGTAAGCATGCTGTCTTAAAAATATACCCAAATATTTTATCATTTTTTGTTAATTTATTCAACAAGACACGAAATCTCATTTCGTACAAAATTAAGTATTTACACTAAAAAAGGACATGCACGTTAGTACATGTCCTTATATTTAATATTGACACCTATTATCCCTTAAAAGAGAATTCCACCAAAATGAACGAACACAGGTGCGAATACAAGAGAAACGATAGTCATAAGCTTAATAAGTATATTGATTGATGGACCAGATGTATCCTTGAATGGGTCACCTACTGTGTCACCAACAACTGTAGCCTTGTGAGTCTCACTTCCCTTTCCGCCATATGCTCCACTCTCAACATATTTCTTTGCGTTGTCCCATGCACCACCTGCGTTAGCCATCATGATTGCTAAAAGAACTCCTGATGCAAGTGAACCAGCAAGCATTCCACCGAGAGCTTCTGTTCCAAGCAACAAACCAATCAGCAAAGGTGCAACGATAGCTAGTAGACCAGGGGCAATCATCTCATGAAGAGCAGCACCTGTTGAGATGTGAACACATCTAGCATAGTCTGGCTTTGCATTACCCTCCATAATGCCCTTATTCTCACGGAACTGACGTCTTACCTCTTCAATCATCTCATTAGCAGCTTTTCCAACCGAATTCATGGTCATAGCTGAGAACAAGAACGGAAGCATGGCTCCGATGAAAAGACCGACGATTACCAGTGGGTTAAGTAAACTAATCTGGTTTAATTTCGCCGAAACAGCAAATGATGCAAATAGTGCGAGTGCTGTAAGTGCTGCTGATCCAATGGCGAATCCTTTACCAATAGCAGCCGTTGTATTACCAACAGAATCGAGAGTATCAGTAATCTCTCTTACGCTTTCAGGTAGCTCTGACATTTCAGCAATACCACCAGCATTGTCAGAAACTGGTCCATAAGCATCTACAGCAACTGTCATACCTGTTGTAGATAACATGCCTACAGCAGCTAGAGCAATGCCGTATAGTCCTGCAAAGTTGTACGCAACTATAATTCCTACACAGATAAAGATAATTGGCCAGAAAGTTGAGCTCATTCCAACACCAAACCCACTAATGATTGTGGTAGCCGAGCCGGTCTGCGACTGTTCAGCGATCTTCTTAACAAATCTATATGAATCTGAAGTATAGACCTCTGTGATAGCTCCTATAATAACACCGACCAAAAGACCCGCGATAATCGCATATGCGTAAGTAAGAGATCCTAAAAGCTTGTTACTTAATACAAGTGAGCCGATAATTACAATTGCACTGCTCACATAAGTTCCAACATTTAATGATTTAGCAGGGTTAACATTTGCACTTCCCCTTACACACATTACGCCAATAACAGATGCGATGATACCAACAGCAGAAATAAGTAGTGGGAATATTGCAGCAGTTGCCTCTGTAAAAGTTCCAGTAACACCAGAAGCATCAACAGCAACGGCAGCTAGAGTTACAGCAGAAATAATAGATCCAACGTATGATTCAAATAGGTCAGATCCCATTCCAGCAACGTCACCTACATTATCTCCAACATTGTCCGCAATAACAGCAGGGTTTCTTGGATCGTCCTCCGGAATACCTGCTTCTACCTTACCTACAAGGTCTGCACCAACGTCGGCTGCTTTAGTGTAAATACCTCCACCTACACGCCCAAATAGAGCCATCGATGAAGCTCCTAATCCAAAGCTCGTAATGCACTGCATTATAGTTGCTAAATCAAGAACAACTACAACGACACCTAGCCCTAAAAGTCCTAGTCCTGCAACACAAAGCCCCATTACCGCACCACTTCTGAATGCAATTTTGAGAGCTCGTGGCATACCAGATTCCATAGCAGCATTGGCTGTTCTTACATTACCTTTTGTAGCAACATTCATACCAAAGAATCCTGCAAGTACAGAAAGCAGAGCACCACAAACATAGAGAACCGCAGATGTCCAATTAATTGCAAATCCAATGAGAATGAACAATGCAACGATTACGATTACCATCGTCTTATATTCTCTCTTCAGAAATGCAAATGCGCCTTCCCTGATGTAGCCGGATATTTCCTTCATTCTGTCTGTACCTTCCGGCGCCTTACCTACCCACGAAGCAAGTGCGAAAGCTACAAGCAGACCGATTAATGCCGCAGCAGGAACCATCCACTTAATCGCCATAATAAACCTCCTTGAAATGTGAGAAAAATCTCAAATTCCTAAATAATAAAATAAAAATATATTAAAGATATACAGAGGCTTAATCCCAAACCTCTGTATATCAACATAAACAATCTGTTAATTTACTGTATTTTTGTATAAATACTAGTTGAAAATTGCTACGATGACTAATGCTACAATGATATAAATAGCTGATACAACTGTCGTAATTCTTGCGAGTATTGCATCATAACCATTGCTCTTCTTCTTTCCAAAAAGCTGTTCTGCACCTCCCGCAATTGAGCCGGAAAGTCCATCACTCTTGCTTGATTGAAGCAAGATGCTAAGGATAAGAATCACACTAGTGATGAGTAAAACAACCATTAATGCGGTGTGCATAATCCCCTCCACATATGTTACATTTATAGTTCTTAAAGAACCTCAATAGTTTAACATGAGCAATAAACAAAGTCAACATTTCATAGGCCTTCGAATGGTTGAAACAGTGCACATGATAAGTATTTTCGTTATATATCCTTCTATAATTTTACAATCAAAAATAAGAATCCATCCTTAATTATAGATCCTCATTTTTCATATTATCGCAATATTCCTAAATTACACATACTGAGCTAACAAAGTCTTAAGAGCAGATGCACTGCTTGAGTGAACCCAAGCAACCTCAACATTTTTACGCTTTGCCTCTGCAACAGCGGTGTTCATCATCTTATGTGATACGGTATTTGTAAACATCACGAGCAAATCTGGACAGCCCATCTTCTTCCCTACATTTCCGCGTTCCTTAGTGAATACCTTGGCTTTGCATCCGTGTTTTTTACAAATCTCCTTATATTGACATTCCATACACTCATTTCCGCCTACTATGACAATACTCATAATCTATCCTCCCAGCTATGCACAAACGGTTAATTTTGCAATATCACCGTCTATTTTGAACCTCTTCATATAAATTTTTTCGCATCGCTTATATTTTGCAAAAAGATTCTTGGCATACTCAACATCGCCGTAAACTTTCCACTGCCCACAAGCCTTACAATTATTTCCACAATGATCAATGAAACCAGCGACGTCATCCACAGGATAACCTAAAAATATACCCACTTCGTGAGGGAAACTCCCACAAATCGAAATCCTATAAATAAGTCTTTGCAAAGCCCCTGTCACATCGCAGCTTTCATATCCAAAATTGTGCATCAATTTACTTACACAGCACTCTGATAAGCGCATAAATAACATATCTGGTCTAAATACATATAGGAGAGCTCTTTTGCCATTGTCATGTAGTACTACTACAACAACCCCTTTACGATTTAGTTTATTGTTAATTATCGCAAGTTCAACCTTGAATTTCTCCTGTGAACAGTAGCTATAACCGAACATGCTGCCTATTTTAATTCGTGCCAGAGTTGGTGCACAAAACTGAATAACTTTATCCTCTAACATCCTATACCCCTGAGATGATATTCACGATATAATTGCTTATGCACACTGTTTTGCGACCACTCACAAATCAGTTAAATATATCTAACTCATTTTTTTAAAAAAGACTCTTGAGTTAGAGTCTTTTAACTATTGATAAAATACCATATTATTTGTATCTAAGTCAAGCTATAAGAAAAAATTTATATTTTTTTTCCAAAATTAATATGAAGCCAATAGCAAAATAATATATGTACCATTAATTTAATCACAGTAACTAACTTTGCTTATAAAGCTAGGCCCCCTCTTCTCTTCAGACTTAATCTACACTACTTTCTCATTTAAAAATCTATTAAGATTCTTTTCTGCAATACTCTTTGCTCTGTATATTTCATTTTTTGCTAACTCATCTTTTATTAATTCAAAACAATTAATAGCCTTCTTCTTGTTTTTAGTTCCAATTTTATCCATAAACCTTATGAGCTTAATATTAAATGGTGTCATTGTCGTATCTGGATAAAACAATATACCTATACTATTATAGTCTGTCCTATTTCTAACTGAATAAATAAGTTCAGGTTCTATCAGATATCTCTCTGCTCCAATAAGCATCTGACAATTATTATCATTAATCATGATGAGAGTTAGCACTAGTTGCAGCTTATCAATCTCTGTAAGCTCACGATATACTAGGCGCCGCTTATTCTTTTTATCATATGAAAATATATAAGTATCATTCTCGCATATAATTGTCATGTCCAGAAATGCTTTTGCATAATGATTGCATAAAATCTCACATATATATCTTGGCATCTTATAGTCAGTAATACTTTGCCTAATATCCTTCTCCACTTAATTAACCTCCACATTTTGAACACGGTGTATATCCGCGCCTCTCTGCAATTTTCTTTGTTACCTCCACGTAATTCCTCTCCATAACCCTGCAACCTGCCATATGGTAGCATTCACCTTGAATAGGATAGTAATATACACGAGCTCCAACCTTCGCCCTTTTACTCTTACACACTGGACATGGATCATATTCCTTTCTAATACTTGAGGTTAACGTAGTTGATGTTACCTTTGAGTGCATGTATGTGCATCCTTGATTATGATACTTCTCTCCACGTTTAGGAAAAATGAAGGCAGGTCTATCACCCTCCCCTGTAAGCTCATTAACAGTCATGTGAGTATCATCTCTCACACGTCCAACATATGCACGAGTTATTGTCTTAAGTCTGTACTTTGCTTCTGTCTTAAACCCAATTGGATTTTTAGTATTTAATCTTAAATCTGCATCTATAGATATGACTTCATCTATTCCGAACATGTGCTTCCTATACGATGTCGAATGTACTACAAACCCATCAATTTGAGAATGGTTTGAGTTTAGCTCGTTATGAATTTGATTAGGAACTAATTTATGAATATTAACTTTTGAAGCAACCGCTGCCGATCTTCTTAAATAATTAGCTGATATATAGTTCGCATCTTCAATGCAGCTATAAGCAGATATTATAGAGCTCATAACCATAATCGCAATCATGAAAATCGGCAGAATCAATGTTGCCTCAACGATATAACTTCCCCTTTTATTATTGATTTCTTTACTTGTACGAATCATCAATTTCATATGATTTACCATTTATTTTTAAATTGAATCTTACCCCACAGTTATATTCATCGAAATTAAAATCATCATAGTATCGATATTTCATGTTAATCTGAATTAGATCCATAACTCTCCGCGTTCTTAGATCTTTAGGGGTTGTTAACATCATAAGCAAGAGATATTCTTCGTAGTTTTGTCCATTCACATTCTCAACAAAGCTTTCAGTCTTACTCATTTCCTTCAGTTGTTCTGAATTCTCATTCATTATTTTTCTAGATTCCTCATCTATCTTTTCACTAAACTTTTCATCTCCCAGCACACTTTCTAGCGATACCTTCCACTCACCTTTCTTTTTTATAAAAGGAATTCGTTTGTTATCTAGTAAAGCTTTCACATCTTCACGAGCTTCAAGAGCTGCCCAGCTTTCCATTATTATGCCTTGAACTACTATTGCACCTGGACCTGGAGATATAATCTCTGATACGGATGCTATTAACTCCATCTTTTCATGATCTTTAGATAATGCAGCTAAATTTAGTGCATTTCTAATCAAAAAAATGCTTTTTTTACAGCTCTCGAAGTTTTTATTATCGTCTAAATACCCTTTGACAATATACTCGTACTCATTAGCAAAAAATGTCTCTTTATCGCTACAAGTCTTAAGGTGGCTATTAAAATTATTAACTATAAATGCCATTTCAGAAACTTTTCCTAGAGCTTTGGAACTTAACTTATCCGCAGCATTGTTATTAATTATCATTCCAGATATTCCTTTTACGTTGAAATTATTCTTTTCACCTCTCGATGGTAAAGTTTCTATAACGTATTTGTTTCCGATTATTCTTTTCCCGTATACACTCTTATCTTTAGATTCAGTAGTAGCATTTTTAGATTCATCTATAGAAATATTTGGATTTTTAACATCACTACGAACATTTCGATTACTGCCATCAAGCACCGACTTGGTGCTTTCGTACATAAGTGAGTCGCGCATACTTTTGCGAAAATTATTCAAATCTGACATACGGTACTGATCTAGGTTTGCACTTGGTGTTCCAAGGCTAACGCGAAGTTTATCCTCAAAGGAATATTTTGAATATATATTTAGCCTCTTTACAACATCTATATCATTGCTTTGAAATGCCATTATTCCGTAATCACGTAGTAAATATTTATCATATTCAGACAGAATCGCTTTACCCCAAAGTTTTCCACTCACCTCTGACCAACTTTGAACAGTGCGGCTTCTCGCTATCCCAATTGCAATTATTATCATTGATATCAAAGCGAGGAATACGTACGATATAATAACAATCGCCGATCCGCGTTTACTCTTGAACAGCTGCCTCAACAGTATCACCAACTCTCACGAACTTATCTTCACACAGCGTAAATCCTTTTACCTCTATAGTTTTTCTAATCAGCCCTTCAGCCAAACCTAAATTAGCATAGTTAATATCTCTAGAATCATTAAGTGTTTTAATCACGGGGGATCTAGTGCTGTCCCATTTTGATAACATCTTGCGATGCATATTAGTCTGAGTAATTAAGCATTCTAGATAAAATGTGCAAAGTCTAATTAATAGCATTATTACCAGTATTATGATTGGCAGAACAATGCTCGCTTCTACCATCTGTTCCCCTCGTTTATTAGAAAAAGGCATAACTAAATTCTGCGCGCAGGATTTAAAATTTACTCGCATTAAGTGCTTTGAATGTTTTGTTTACAAAAGATGTAATCTCTGTTTTGAAGATAATCCCGAGCGCAATAGCAATAGCGATTAGAATAGCTACTTGAACAAGCTCCATACCTGCTTTAGATTTAAATAGTTTTTTTATGTTTTTCATATCTTTCCTCCTTTGTCACTGAAGACACCTATCATCACACACTTAAATAGGCAATAATCCACACACACATTTACACATACACACTTACATCTAATTGCATAAAATACGTTCAACTCTATAATATTAACCCTTACATTTCAATCACCTCCTTAAGTATTATATTACTAAGCACTACATGGACATCATTGCTGGTGCCATGGTTATTATAATTAACAAAACTAGAAGTAATCCTAGCGGATAAGTCATTTTAGTATCTATCAGTTTCCCTTGTTCCCTTGCAATAACTTTTCTAATATCCCAAAGAAATGCACTCTCACGTTCTAGCTTTTCCTGAATATTGCTCCCTCTTTTTTCATTCTCCCGCAAAACAGTTGATATTCGCATTAGCTCCTTTACAGAATACTTCTTTGCCAATTCAGAGAACAGTAATGGTATACTTTGATTAGTTAGCTCTGCTGACTCCGTCATGGCAATTATATTACGTTCTAGTTCACCTTGATGCTCAATCTGCATCATAGAGTACCCATAGCAAATCTTATGAAAGGCATCGCTTAAAATAACGCCAGAGCTCATCATTAATAACAACTGATTTGTAAATCTCGGAAGCGCTTTCAAAATCTGTTTGCGCATATCCATGTCCGCTTTTCTAAGTTTATCGTGTTTGTCCAAAATCATTGCGATTCCGATTAGTACATACATAATGACAACCATCATCCAGCCTCTATTAGATTTTCCACTTTTACTCCAAGTGACAACGCTGCCATCATCGAGCTTTGATGGCAAAATAATCTTTTTACTACGTGATTCCTCTAGTCTGCTTACTGCAATTCCTAGGCTTGCACTCATTTCTGCTTCAATATCATGTGAGGATTTATGATTCTCTTTTCCATTTTTTTCATCCACATTTTTTCTGAGACTTACATCTTGTGATATGCTTTTGTTATCTCGCTGCACATTAGCAATCAAGTTGTATTCAGCAAATTTTTCTGTTCCTCGTTGCATTATACCAACAACATTTCCTTTATCATTGACTATGTACTTGCCACTCATATGGGGTTTAATCAGAATAATTACTAAAAAAATGAATGAAATAATTGAAATCTGAACTAGTTGTTTCTTAAGTTCACGATCAAATATATCTCCAAGATTAATTTTCACGGACTTCTCACCTTCCTATATTTCAACATTAGTAATTTTCTGCATAACTGAATATATAAAAATGTCAGCAGCAACAACCATCGTCATAATAACTCTGCCAATATAGCTCTCATAAAGAGGTGCGATATATTCAGGAGAAAATAAATTTAGAAACAGTACTACAATAAACGGCATAGCAAAAAGAATAATACTCTCATTCTTCTTTCTATTCGCCATAGTTCTAATCTCATTCTCTATAGTCATCTTATCTATAATAACACTGGCTGCTTTATTTAATGCATCAACAAGACTAGCGCCTGTCGTCTTGCAAGTTGAATAAATAATCATAAAATCAACTATATCTTCCGATGCTGAACGCTTAGCAAAATCATTTAGAACTGTCACATCTTCTTCATTACCAATGCTCATGCGCTTATGCATATTCTTTAACTCCCTACTTAAAATAGCATTTTCACCATAAATTCCAACTATCCCAGGTATAGCTTCACCAATTGCATCACGCATTCCTCTACCTGTACCAATTGATGTAGATAAAATAAATAGGAAGTCCTTAAATTGCTCAGCAAGTGCCCGCTTCCTTCTAGCTAGCATATATTCAGCATATATTTCTTGAATTTTAATATAAAATAATAAAAGCACTAAACTGAAAAAAATATTGTGATACATAAGTACAGATAAAGCTGTACCGACTACAAGTGTACCGGCAAATATGAGCTGTTTTTCTCTTTTATCTACCATATACTTATCATATCTGATTTCAGAATTAACAAGATGTTCACTATCAATAGTATGATCATCCTTCGGCTCCAAAGACTTAATTGGGGTACGCTTTTTAACGTCTATTACAGACTCTCCATTAACCAGAAATCCATTTCTCAACTCACTTACACACCTTCCTCATGCAAGTTTTGCATTAATTTCTCACAATTAGTTAAATTATTTCCCGTTTCCATTAGTTTTCCGTCAGGATTCGTATAATAAATATAATTTAATTTATAATCTTCGCCATCAAATCCTACCATCTCCGCAACTTCAACAAGACGTCGTTTTCCATCACTATCTCTACGCAGATGAACAAATATATCTATAGCATTTGCAATCTGGCTTTTAATCGAATAAATTGGAATATGAGTGTCCATGAGATACATTGTCTCAAGACGATTTAACATCCCTTTTATAGAATTCCCGTGTCCTGTTGACATACTGCCATCATGACCAGTTGACATAGCTTGTATCATATCAATAACCTCCCGACCTCTTACTTCACCAACAATAATCCTGTCTGGTCGCATTCGAAGACTAGTCTTAATCAGCATTTCCATGCTTACCATTCCTTTCCCAACAGAATTAGCATTTCGACATTCCATATGAACAATATTTTTTATCTGGCTAACCTTAAGCTCAGCAGAATCCTCAATGATAATCACACGTTCATCCGAATTAATTGCTGATGATAAAGCATTCAAAAAAGTTGTTTTACCTGAAGACGTCCCACCACTTATAAAGATATTGTATTTTGCTGCAACAAGCTTAGTTAAGAAATCCGAGCATTCTCGAGGCATAGAATCATTGTTTACAAGATCATCAAGTGTAATTTCATCATTTGCAAACTTCCTAATAGTTAAAATTGGACCATTTAGAGCAACATTTTTTAATACTCCATTTACTCTGTATCCATTCTCAAGTCGTGCATCAACAATTGGATTTGCTTCATTAATCTCGCGGTGAATATCAGATGCAAACATCCTTATTAATCCTTCTAACTCATCATCGGAGTAGAATGAATTATCTACTTCAGTAATTTTTTTATTCTTCTCGACAAAAATACGATTATATCCATTTACCATAATTTCATTAATAAAGGGATCTTCAATATAGTTGGATAAAATGCTATATTTACTTGAAACTCTTAAAAATATCGCCCTAATTACATCGGTAATCTCATCATAATCAATTAAAGAAATATATCTACTTTCAAACACTGTATTTTCAACTAACTCAAGAAGTCGTTCTTCATTTAAAGTGTCGTCAGAATTAGAAATTATGCCTTTTAAATTGTTTGTAATTAACTCAATAACCCTTGAATGTTTATTTACAACTTCCTTCATACTATAATTTGAAACCATTTCCATAAATAATTCCTATCAATATAAAATATACTAGAATATCAAGTAAAAGTATTCCGTGCAATTATGAGTTTAAAACTGAATCGATCAACTCACTAACAGTAATTTCTAAAGCAGTTCCATCAGAATCATAGTTAATATAAGAAACATTATTTACACCTAACTCTGAGATAATGCTTGAAAATGATTCATCAGATTTACAATTCCTGCTAAGTAAAATAACTTTGTCCATCTGTTGAAGTAATTTAACATTACGTTCATTAAGACAACGTCCAATATCAAAACAAATAACATCAAAGAAATGTCCATATATATACTTAATTAACATTTCAAAAGAAGTATCATCCATTTTCGCTATAGGATTCAAAGCCAAAGAGCTCTTAAAATAATAAAATCCCAAATTGTCTAAAGAAAAAAAAGATTCAATTGGAATTCTTTCATGTTTATTAATTAAATAAACAAGTTTCTTAAAAATATAAGAATCAGTAAATCCTTTGTTTTCAAAATGGCTAATCGAAGACAAATACTGAAGTGGAAAAATCAACACATTTAATCCGTACTTATAAACTATTTGCTTCGCAAACTGTTCAATAAAATCAGAAGAATAAACGTCTATATCAAAAATAAATGCGATTTTATGATTCTTTGAGATGTCATAGCTGTTACCTCCAAAATAACTAAAACCGCAAATTTTAATTTTAGATATTATGTCATCAAAAGGCTGAAACTTAAAAAGTTTAAACGGTCCTTTAAAAAGATTTTCCTCACCTATTATAGGGGAAAGAACACACACAGCCTGAGTATTTAAAGAAGGATACTGATGAGATAACGTTTCAAGATTAATATCAGTGATTAACAGCTCATCATCAAAAAGTAAACCATTAAAATCTAAGTCAATAAGAAGGTTTTTGTCTATCTTACTAGTCATATCAACAAACGATGTAAGATAGTCTTTATCGCTTAACAGAATTCGAAATCTCATCAATCACCTCTAAAAATAGTAAAAAATTGGAGTGGTAAGGATTACTTAAGTCCTTACAATCAAATAATATCATTAAAAAAATTCCCCTTCAGCACACCTTTAGCCGAACAAAGAAAATAGAAAGCAATAAGTAAAGATAGTAAATAAATTCAAAATTATATTAAAATGGATAATAATGATGAATAAAGAAAGAAAGATAAATATATATGAATAAAAAAAAGACCTATAGTAAAACTATAGATCTAATATGGTGCGCTTGGAGGGACTCGAACCCCCACGGTCGCCCGCCAGAACCTAAATCTGGTGCGTCTGCCAGTTCCGCCACAAGCGCATATTTAATTGGTGGTGACCCCACCGGGAATCGAACCCGGGTTACCGCCGTGAAAGGGCGATGTCTTAACCGCTTGACCATGGGG
>NZ_CALIZG010000003.1:0-5179 GCF_938028775.1 Mogibacterium diversum | reverse complement strand
TCACCGCACACCTCTATATATCAATGGAAACAGTGGCAGGCATTCCTAAACGGAGACGATTATCAGGGTCATCCACATAGACCCGTACTTCATACACAAGGGTAGTACGCACATCTTCCGTTTCTACCGATTTAGGTGTAAATTCCGCTACGGAAGAAATATATCCGATTGTGCCGTGAATCGGTTCATTCTTATTAGTATCCGTCGTCACATTCGCATCCATACCGTTATAAATTTTCCCTAAATCCCGTTCGTTCACATATACACGAACCCACTTTTTGGTATTCTCAGCCAACTTAAATACAGGTGTACTCGGTGAAGCCATATCACCGACCTGTAATAATCGGGCCGTTATAACACCGTCTATAGGAGCTGTTAATACGGTTTGGTTTAACAAAAACTCCTGACGAGCCAATTCGCTTTTCATCGAATCCAATTGTGCTTGGGCCTGTGCTATATCTTCCTGTCTTGGCCCTGCGACAGCTAAATTGTATGCTTGCTGAGCCTCATTTAATTTGGCTTCCGATACTTTCATCTTCGCCTGTATATCATCTACAGACTGTCGACTGACGGCCTTACCATTTGAAGCATTATAGGATTTTTGCAGCTTATCGGACTCCTGCTTCGATTGAGCCAGCGAAGCCTCTGCAGATGTAACTCGTGCCGATGCCTGGGCAATTTCTTCAGGTCTGCTCCCTGCCTGCAACTTAGCCACTACCGCTTCCTGTGCTGCAATGGTAGCCTTAGCCTGCTGTACAGCAAGATTCAATTCATCAGAATTTAAATATCCTAATATCTGCCCCTTGGTTACGACCGCCCCTTCATCCACTAAAAGGCTGGAAATTCGATCACTGCCCCGGAATGCAACATTCACTTCCCGCAGATTCACATTGCCTTGCAACACAATGTGATGAGCCGCCATATACGCTTCATATTGATAATAAGCATAATAACCTGCACCGCCCAGAATAATTAGAAGAGCAATTATTATACTTATACACTTTTTTCTATTATTCGCCATCCAACGTTTAAGGACATCAAGTTTCTCTTTCATAATCATTCCCCGCTTCTGACACTATTTCTTAGCATGCGAATCCGCCTCTGCCGCCTGATCGATGTCCATAGCTTCCCAACCACCGCCTAAGGATTTGAATAAACGAATAGTATCAGCAAACTCTTGCCCTCGACTCATGATATATTGCCGTCTAACAGACAATACATTTCGTCGCGCATCAAGAACACTTAAGTAGTCACTAATACCAGAGTCAAAATTAATTTGAGCCAATGATTCCGCTTGCTGTGCAGATTCTACAGCAGATTTTAATTCCTCAGACTTAATATGATCCTGAGATGCATCCGTCACCGCATTTCGGACCTCCCCTACAGCTTTCAAAACAGTCTCTTCGTAAAGTGCCAAGTATTCCTGTTCCTTTTCCGTTTGTACTTTTATATTCTTCCGGATAGCTCCGGCATGAAAAATAGGCATTGTTATTGACGGTCCTATCCCTATCATCTTCCCGATGACTGAAACGAGTCCACCCGATGCAAACGACTCCAATCCTATACTGCCATTCAGTGAAAATCTAGGCTTAAGATCAGCCTTTGCAGTCTTGGTCTTCTGTTGTTGTGTAGCAATTCATCGTTCAGCCGCCTGTATATCCGGTCGTTGCCGCAAAGCTTCCGCCGGTATGCCGATAAACATATGCGGATCCACCGTCGGTAACGAAGCATTATCCGTCAATAACCCATCGACTTCGCCCGGAACCGTTCCTGTCAAGATAGAGATGGCGGACATTGTGGAGGCTATATTTTTCTTTAATGAAGGAATCTCCGCCTGAGTCTGAGACAATGCATATGTAGCCTGTTGTACCGGTAATTCATTTATAATGCCTGACTGATAATTTACCTTGAGCAGTTCCAACGCTTCCTGTTGACGCTTCACATCATCTTCCGTAATGCGTAATTGCTCCTGCAAGGTTCTTAACGACATATACTGTAATGCGGTTTCCGCACTCAACGATACCCATGTGGAATATAAATCCGCCTGTGATGCCTGCAGCGAATTCGATGCAGCACGTGAATTGGCTTTCTGTCTTCCGAATATATCAATTTCCCATCGGGCATCAACTCCCAGTTTGCCCGTTTCTACAGTTCTCGTCGTCTTATCAGGTAAAGGTAAACTCTTTATTTCTTCTCGGTCCGAATCCCATTCGCCCTGCCCTCTGTTAGCAGACCATGAACCGGAAGCATCCAGCCAGGGTAATCGTTGCGCTTCAGCAATTCCCAACTGCAACCGTCCTTGTCTAACTCGAGAACGAGCTACCTCTAACTGCCGATTATTTTTGAGGGTCAAATCAATTAATTGATCCAATACAGGATCATTAAAAACCTTCCACCAGTGAGCTAATTCTTCTTCACTGACTGCTTTTCCTTCTACAACCTCATACGGTAACGGATGTTTTCCCGCTTCTTCTACCCAAGAATGTTCATTTAATTCTTTAGTTGCTTTTTGTTTCTCTGAAAGCTTAGTCTCATCAGCAGCAGTGCTTTTTTTCTTCTTTTTTTTGCCGTCCTTGTAATACGATGCAATAACAGGACTGCCTTGGTCAGAATCGTCAACAGTTTTTTCAGACCTATGCTGTACTGTCGTATTATCTCGACTCGTTCGATTCGCATCGCCGTTTGATTGACTAAAACTAACGCCTGCGCTAGCACTCCAAGCCCCTAATGCTAAACATATATAAACAATTAAAAGTTGTTTTCTATTCGTCATCATAGCAAACCTCTTTTCATTTCCATATATATCAGTATCATTGTATGTTCATCTTATAATATAAAACCATTATGTATCAATAATATGAAGTATCATTTTAATCTAACTTGAGTTTTATCAAACTTTCACATAAAATAAAAATGTATTAATATAATTCAAGTGGAGGCGATTATGTATATCGGTGAAATTATTAAAAGCTATCGCGAACAATATAATATGACGGTTGAAGAATTCGCAAATAAATCGAATCTAAGGCAAACAGAAATCAACCAATTGGAAGAATTATTTCAAAGCGATGGAACGACACCTCATCCTGTTGCAATGCGACAAATTAAAGCTATAGCTGAAGCCATCGGACAGTCAATCCCCATCATTATGAATCTTATTTCTGCAGATCAAGAAATTGTCGTTAACGTAGTAGCTGAATCAGATCAGCCACATGCGAAATAATAAGACTTAGTCTATTAAATAAAGATCATTAGCTCATAAAAGGACCCTACATAAATATGTAGAGTCCTTTATATACATATAAAAAATCAGAACCACCCGTAAAACGGGTGGTTTGCTCACGGGCTATAAGCCCGTATTACTAGGCCAGCGTCTAAAGGCGCTGGCTTTCACTACGTTCAAGCCGCATAGCCATTGACTCGTAACCTTCCCCTTAAAGGGGATATGTATTACTTGCTACCCTTAAAAGGGTCCTCATATTCTTTTACACTTAACTTATCCTTCATTGAGTCATGTAACTCTTGCTCACGTATATATTTTTTACTGTTGCTTCATTTAGACCTACCGTACTAACATAATAACCCTCGGACCAAAAGTGTCTATTTCCAAATTTATACTTTAAGTTTGCGTGTTTATCGAACATCATAAGTGCACTTTTACCTTTTAAATATCCCATAAAAGATTAAACTGCTATTTTAGGTGGGATTAATACTAACATATGCACATGATCTGCCATGAGCTCCCCCTCTATAATCTTGACGCCCTTATATTCACATAAACGCCTCAGTATTTCACGTAAACTATTTCTATATTGATTATATATAACTTTACGTCTATACTTAGGTGTAAATACTATGTGGTATTTGCATAACCATTTTGTGTGCGCAAGACTCTGTGTCCTTGTTGCCATATAAAATCACCTTTCTTTTGCATATAATGCGGCTTGAACACCTACATTATACTTAAGCAAGGTGATTTTTTTGTATAACTTTCGTTGCCGCACCCGCATAGTGAGTGGTTTTATGATTCGCGACTACGTCGCGAACCAGCCTAAAGACAATAGTAAAAAGGAGAAGGTATATTATAACCTTCTCCCCAAAATTATACAGAAATTTCATAATGCTCTTTTAAATTATTCAGCATACTGTGTTTGATATAACCTTCTTTTTGTAATCGACCAACTACAATCCCTGGTGCAATCTCTTGTATCTTAGCAAATGCACGTATGTTAGAATCAGAAAAACAATTAGTATTAATAAAATCCTCAAAATCATTGTTTGAAATTAATATGTCTTTCGCCCATAAATCAGCAACAACTTCATCGTCTTCTGTGGTTCCATTAATCTGATTAATATGGCCTAATATAATATGTGCTAGTTCATGAAATAAACTAAACCAAAACTTATCTGCGTCTTTTCCTCTTGCTGTCATACCAACAACAAGCTTTCCTCCATCAACAAAAGAAGCCCCTTGTAAAAAAGATCCCTTTAAGTGAGGTAAAAAAATAAGTGCAACACCAACCTCGGCTAGCATAGACTTAAGTCTAGGACAGAAATCTTTTGGCTTCATAATAGTCATCGCCCTAATTTGAGGAATTAATTTAACTAACCTATCAATATCTATAGGTTCCGTTTTAACAAAACGTGATTTTAGCTTTGCCTCTTGAGTCCAAGCTAATAATGCCAAGTCACTCTTCTCTGTTACTGCTAATCTTCTACACGCAATTCTTGTAATTTGATTATTTTCAAGTAATGATAAATCCACAACCTCAAAATATTTTCTAAGATTTACTATCTTTTCCTTTAAAACTTTAGTTTTAGGAATCCATCCAAGCTTAGCCATCTCATTATAAGGAAGTTGCTTAGCTAAGACTTCATCAGACTTCATGGCATTCTCAGCCTTTACTTTAATAATTTTTTCTCTATATATTGCTTCTAAATTATTCCAAAATTTTGCAGGTACTCCTAATACCATTTCTAATCTTAAAGCCACCTCTTGAGTTAACTGTACCTCACCATTTATTAGCTTGCTAACATGCTTTTCAGACAAATCCATTCTAGCAGCAAACTCTTTCTGACTCATATTCCGATCATTAAGTTGCTCCTTAATTGTCGCTCCAGGTGGGAATGGAAAGCCGTGGCTTTTTCTTCGGTATGCTACTAGCGCAACGCTTGGGTG
>NZ_CALIZG010000002.1:0-7902 GCF_938028775.1 Mogibacterium diversum | reverse complement strand
CCATAGCCGATACTAATAAATATACTCCTTCCGAATATTCAGGTAGACCGGTAACTTCGCCGAAGACGGGACGATATAAATCGATGCCGTCCACCTTTTTATCCACCTTAATATACTCGCAAGATACGCGAGCTATAGTATCACTAGCTTCTATTACTACATCTAAATCAGGTGTAGTACCATTTAACTTATAAATTTTCACCTCGTGCGGTGTTAAATTCTTTAACATAATATATTTCCTCCTTATATATAATAATAGTTAAAAAGAATTTAAATACTCAAAAATAATTTCGTAGCGGAGCCAGAATTATACGTAGTATGATCGCTCGATACATAAGAAAAAATAAAATTAATATTAATAAGATAAACGTATTAAACCGTGAATAAAAGAGAGGAAGGCAGTCGAGTATTCGACGACTAGAGACGAAGCGACCGCAACAGACCGTCGCAAGCGAAAGGAGACGAATACGTCTCGCGACTGCCGACGGACTCATTAAATAAAAAAAATAAGATTTAGAAACGAATAGCAGAGGAGAATACTATCCATTTCTAAATCCTCGTAAAATATTTCGTCCCGGAGGGTTAAATAAAATGACGAATATCTGTGCCCTCGTATATAAACGAGAAGATATCGTCTTCGCTAAACCAAGAATATTTACGTGCGACTTTAATAAGATAATAGCGTGACGAGCTTAAATAAATACGTTCGCTCTTTAAAAAATATTCGGGAATAACAAGAAAATACAATGTTTCGCCGATAACAAATGGCTTTTTATCAACCCAACAAAGTTTAGGCCGATAAGCTTCCTTCTTATTCGAAGGAATAACTATGCGCCACGTAAAATCATCGGCTTTGCTACCGTGACGTAATTCGATATTCTTAAGTGGCATTAAATCGCCTCCTATAAAAAAATAAAGATTTAGGGCCCCGATAAACGAAGCCCTATAATAATATTAAATACAGCCATTATAACCAGCCACAGCTGAATGATGGCACTTATCTGAAACGATATCTTTTAATTCTTCCCGAAGATGTTCAGGAATTTTAGTAAGAATTTCTTGATATCTAAATTCTGTGACAGAAGATGGTGTTAGAAACACCTCGCAAGGGTCGACTAGAATATGTCTTTCGACAATTTCGCCGACACTTCTGTCATATTCTCTAGTGGATAAAGTGCATTCGCCCTTATCCACATTTAATTCTATTAATTTATATTCATTATAGTCATGTTGCTCCCATTCAGAAGCAAGATACCAAGATGAATATTTTAAAGAATCTAATTTTTCTATCAAATCTAATACGCAATATTTCTTACTCATAATTAATCTCCTCTACCGTATTTAAATAAGTGTACGGCTCACTAATAATAATTAAATAATAAAAGAGGGAAAATCCCTCATAAATGATTTCGGGGCGGAGCCCGAATATATATAAATACAAAATAAAGAATCATAAGCCTCGCAGAGGACACTCCGTCAGGAGGCCTCCGGCAAGACCTATAATTGCTAAAATAATCTTAATGCGTAATGTAACTAACGTTCTACGCCGAGATTAAATTTAAATTAAGAAAAGGTTGTAATGTCTTATGCACTGCCCCGGAGGGGAGAACAATTCAATTAAGTACTGTAAGCATCAAAGCCACAGACTTAATTTCTGTTGTACCTTTTGTAAACTCATTAAAGCACATATTATCAATATGTACTTTAATATTAACAGATCCGTAAGACTTTGTAATCATCTCACGGATTTCTTTGGTAATAGATACACCACATAATTGGGCATATCCATTACCTTTCAAAGATTTAACATAAATGCCATCAGAAGGAGCTTTCCCATCCAAACCTTTCGCTTTAATACCTTTAGCTATAGAGCCAGTCATTAAAACAAATTCCTCATAGCGAAGGGTTTCTCCTTCATTTAATTCTTTTCTAAATCCTTGAGCTACAGCTACTTTAGAAGCAGCATTAGTGAAGTCATTAGACTTCAATAATAATTGTTTTTTTGGTAATGGTAATTCCATACCATCGAGTGGAGTAACAATAATATAAAGACTACCGTTCTCACGCACAAATAATTCATACGATCCATTTACAGTTGGATCACAGAACAAGTATTCATCGCTGCTTAAACCTTTGTTGAAGAAGACGTATTCGCCTTCTTCATCATCTAAACCTGTTGCTGATTTATAGGCGTCAGCAGCGCCTTTAAAACGTGGAGTCACTTCGACTACACGTAGAGACTCTATTTGTTTTTCTTCACTAGCATGATCCCATGCATAATGTACGAGATCCTTCTTTAAACAAACAGATCCGTAAATGAAGCCTGCTTCACGAGCAGCTTCATATACATTAATTTTATCTGGATTTATATTCATACCCCAGATGAGCATATTGCGAGCGTAATTAGAAATTTTGCTCATCGGAGAACTCATTAGTTCCCCTTTAATATTCTCATTTGAAGATTTACGAATATCTTCGATCAATTCATTAATATAACCAGTGAGACCTTTTGCTTCACTAGTTTCTTTTTTTAAATTAATACCGTAAGTAGATACAGCAGTCTTTAGTTGTTCTAATGCAACTGCAGCTACTTCATTTTGAATTTCATACAATCCAGAAGAAATACCCAAACTTTTAATTTCTTTTTGCTTTTGATTAATTTTCATTATTCTTCTCCTCTTAAATATTCTCTACCTGTTCTAATAGCATCGCTTAAAGTAAGTGTGCCATCATCAATGTTAAAATCAATACATGCGTATTGTTTTCTACGCATGCTATGGATACCTTTCAACATTTCTCCAATCGGATCAAATGCTGTACCAGGGCCAGCTTTTGCCATATCAATGATATGTCCGATTAAGCTTGGAGCTATAATCAAGATATCCACAAAATAATTTAAAATAGAGCTATCGCTCATATTAGAATTTAAAAATTCTTCATATAAAGCAATAACAACATCATTAGAGCATTCATCTTCATGAATGTCTCTAATATTAAAATGACGTTGATATGCTTGTTTAGACATATCAACTTTAACTTCTAAATTCTTGCGAATTATATTGCAAGATTTAGCAAAAATATCGGTACCGCGAGTGCCGACAATCTCGAGAACGAGGGAAGACTTATTAACATACTTCCCTACGTTCATGTCTGTCAAGCCAGACACGAACACGTTCTCTATAAATTCAGCGTAACTGTTGGCCTCAAGTAAACCTTGAGTCGCAGTCTCAGATTTGATGCCGACCATATAATGGATCTTACCATCATACATATCAGCATCAGATCCTACCAACCACAGATGTTTATCTGTGTCATGATCGGAACCGCCTTGAGACATTTTAAATAATTCGCTACCAGTGCATATAAATCCACTAACAGGAATCATTTTCAATTCATCAGCTGCAGCATCAACAAGACTTTCAGCAAGTTTTTCAAGATTTTGTTTTACGCCTTTAGATATTAAATACTCTACAGCATTTTTAATATACATATCATATCTATCTCTTAATAGATTAATATAGTATGCTGCTGGACGAATTACAGTATTATATGATTCGCCAGCATGTGGAAACCTAATGCCTTCAGCTTTAATTCCCAATTCGAGAGTTAATACTAAATCTAATAATTCCTTATCAGATTTGGCATTAATAAGCATCTCCTTAATCTCAGGAGATGATTCGTTACCATACGCATCGACAGTGCGATAACCACATTTTATTAGCGTACGAACAAATTTGGCATTAGATATTCCAATTTCATGTTCTTTTACTATTCTAGTAGAAGAGAATTTCAGCACAGGATCTACTTCTGCAGTAGCCATAAAGCTACCGCAGTCAGAATTCCATTTAGAATTTTCTATCATTTTGTTTAAAGCATCTACAATGCTTTTTACAAAAGATATGCCAATCTGGGAATCTTCTTGAAGGATCTTTGGCATTAGAGCAACTGCTCTATCTACTTCAGATCCATGGTAATTGCCTTTAAAATGCTTATCAATTTTTGCGCAAATTTCTTTTTTCGCTACTTGTGCGATATATGCACGATTTAGTTTCTTGTTCATTTTTCTCCTCTTTCTGAACTAAATATCTACACAATATATTGACAATGTTGTGTAGATATTCTTCCTTTTGTTTCATGGAAGAATTGCAAAATACGCCATTCCCAGGCTTTGCTAGATGGCGCTAATTCCGGAACTCTCTTCATTCCGTTTTCGTCTGTTATTACTAACAAACGACCATTTGGATTGCCAAAGAAAGCAACATTATAATTGCCTTTCTTGTAGCACTCAGAAAACTTTTCGGCATGGATTACGCCATATTCCATACCATAAACCTTAACATTATTCATAGCTAAGAAAGCTTGTTTCCAAGCTTCCATTGATTTACCATGAAGCGGCTGACTGCCTACCTTGACAGATAGAGCGGTAATCCGCATTTGGTGGTATGATGGTTTAGCCATTGGCATACCATATGCATTACAAAACCACTCATGATGGTGGTATGCCATACCATCATAAGAATCGCCAAACTCTGTTGAATCTAGTTTAGGCACGATTGCAATACAATCTTTATTTAAATCGACAACTATAGTCTGTGCTGGGGCAGCAAATAGACCAACATAAGTGTTGAGCTTTTGTGCTTTGCCTGGTGTGAGGGCAATAGCTGTAAAGCCCTGTGCACATAATGCTTGCACTCTGGCTTCAAAATTCTCACGGCAGCTTTCAAACACCATTACAATCATCATCTGTCTAATCATAGAAGGAGACAATTGTAATGCATTAAGATAACGAAGAATTGAGTGTTTCTTCGTTAATTCTAATACCGCTACTACATCTTGGACTTCTCTCAAATGAGAGAAATCTAATTTTGCAATGCCAGGGATGTAAGCATTTGTGTCTACAAATACTTTATTTTCCCAGTGAATTCCATCACTAGGTCCATCTAAACGAATAATGCCAGTAGCAATACTGGCTCTAACTGTATCTCCATGTTCAAGAATGCCAGATACTGGTAGTGAGGAAATGCTAGCATGTGCTAATGGCACACGAGCCTTTCCTTTTAATTCAAAAGTAAACGAACTTATGTTCGCCGTTTCGAATTGTTGAAGGGCACCAATGTCCTCCACATAATTATGGAAAACATTTTTTGCTGCCTCTTGTGCGGCACGTTTTTTAGTTAGATCTTTAATACTCATATTTTTATCCTCCTCTACAAGTATTAAAATAAAAATAGTTTAACGTCATTTCGGATAATAAGTTATTTAATTTGTTTAAGATCTGTTACATTTTCAAAATTAACAGATGGTGCGTTATTCTCACGCATCCAAACCTTGGCTTCTTCTAAACCATTGAAGCCTTTAAACTTAGCAGACTTTCCATCTGTTAATTCTTTACAACGAGTCCATTTAAGGATAAATCCTGTATACTCCTTGCTGATAACAGCATAGAAGTTTTTATTCTGTCTTTTAGGACGAATAAATTCACCATTTGCTTCTTCTATATTCTTTTTAATTAGAGTATACTTACTCCAGAAAAATTTATTTTTCTCTGGACCAGCAATGGCCATAAGTTTGTCGTTCTTGCAACTAAATACTCCACAAAAACGTGGATCTTTTTGAGAGCATCTAATTTCTGTTTCTATGCTTTTACTCGCGTAATATTCACAGGCATCGATACAAAATTGTTCAGGTGTACGGCTACTAGTTGTAATCACTTTTTTAAACTTAGAATTAGAAATAACTTCAATGTAAATAACTTGTGTCATGATTTTTTCCTCCTATCATGAAATAAAAATAAAGGGCATAATATATCCCTTATATAAGAGCTATATCTTATATATAATTATATAGCTCTTATATAAAGAATGAGTTAGTATTTGTATAGCGTCCCAACTCACGACGCTTCTTCCTGTCACATTGCCATTACAATGTAATGTAACGTGATAGGGAGACACCTGCTGCTGTCACTAGACATGCTAGCATAACAGCAACAAGAATTATTAATATCATATCTCTTCTAATAGTTTCGCCTCCTATCCTTTATAACAGACATATGATTAACTATAGTTTATAGTCATACAGCTGGACTAATAATATTAGCGATAGATTGGTACTGCAATCTTATTACCAACATTAAGTTGACGGCTTGTTGCGCCTCCTTCCATCTTCTTGCTTTCTGCTACTGCTGTTGCAACAGCGTCACGAATATCGTAGTTAGCTGTTGTATTTTTATTGAAGTCTTTTATAATTGACTCCATTGTTTCTCCGTAGCTCACTACATGCATCTCGTAGTGATGCGGTTGCACTGGTGCTGCAATATACATTGTTGCTCCTGCCAATACTGTTGCTGCTAATAAAATTGTTACTAAATTCTTTTTCATGATCTTTTCCTCCTGTCATGAATATTAGAATAAGGTCATCGAATACGTGATGACCATATGATATAGACCCTACCTCTAGGTCAATCAATACCTAGAATCAAAGTAGGGGGGGCGGACTTTAGCCACCACCCACTCTATATCAATAACACTTACCCCCTCTAAAAAAATCTCAAAATTTCGCCCCTATAGGAAAAATTTCTCCTCTATCTATACTAATCCATTATATGTAAGTTATCGCTGCGCTTCTTACCTCCTTTAAAATTTTCTCATCTCTTAAAGCTAATCATTTATAGCAAACTAATCTACTAATCAATACCATCCTTTATCCACTCCTCTTTAATACTAATCATACATAATTAATGAATCTACACATAAACAAAAAATCGTACTTTCTTACCACCTCTTTTTCTTATTAATAGCGAGTCTAAAAAATATACGCACAAAAAATTTTGCCCTATATGGCAAACATATATTCGATATAACAAGCCAAAAAAAATTACCCTCCCGTGCTTATGCACAGGAAGGTAATAAATCTCTTACTATCTTTTTTCCTCGTTTTTTGAGGGCGCCAGAGCTTATTTGACGATACGTAAGTGTATCTACTTCAAAAGCTCGATAAGCGGCTCGTACACGGTAAATTTTGAATTTCTCGGCTATTGCCAAAGCGACTAAATAAAACTTTTTATAATTAATCGTATCGGGTTTATACGTATTAATATCGATCCAATAATCTTGATTAGAATTAATATGTAAAGTTAAACTCCTCAGTTGTCGTTTATTTAAATATGAATAGGCGCCGAATGTAAGAGCTAATATATGATGTACGTATTCTAGCATATCGTATTGCATACATAATGTAAATACTAATTCTCGACCGTCGAATACTGTTTTTACAGAGCGCAATTGTGATGTACTCCTCTATGTGCTTTTACTAATAATTCTTGTGGCTGGAATATTTGTTCTTCTGGAGCACCGAATATGCCCCATGCTACGCGTTGCATAGTATTACGATATCTTTCGTATAATCGCAATACTATATTATAAAAACAATTATAATTAATTAGCTTATAATTACCAGTTTGAATGCCGACAAATGGATATTCTCTACGTACAACCACAACAAATCCATCTAATTCATTATCGTAAAGTAATAAATAATATACTAACGAAACGGCAAATGCTCGTTCGCGTTCTGCCTCAGTAAACAAATTATATTGTTTGTATAGAGCAAACGTTAGTTTGCGACACTGTTCGAAATCCACATAGTTCATAAGGGTCTCTTACCATATGGCAAAATATCGAATAGAATATAATCTTTAATATATTGTACAAAAATACGATATGCATCATCTTGAGTATACAATTTATCTTTATCTTCGACTAAAAATACTTCGATTTGCCAAAATTTATTTTTAATATTGCAATGAGCATCAACTAATGCATAAATTTCTTCAGCTGTATCAGAAGAAGTCATTAAATCACTTAATTGATCTGGTTTTGTCATCTGGAATCTTTTAATTTCACT
>NZ_CALIZG010000001.1:0-18870 GCF_938028775.1 Mogibacterium diversum | reverse complement strand
ATTTAGCTCAAATTATTCGAAAAGAAACGAATAATCCTTGCGCTAAAAATGGGACACTTGGGCACATAACAAGAAGATATAACAATGCTAATAAAGCGCTTATACATGATAAGTCTGTTGATACTGGTCAGATACAGGAACTGTCAGCTAAAAACCTAAAGAGAGCTGGAATACGAGGCGGTATACTAGGCGGCACTCTTGATGTTTGTATTGGTGCAGGTCAAGATTACTTCGCGGGAGCGTCTAGAAGCAAACTTGCTTCTAATGCAAAGGTTAATTTTATATTTGGAGCAGCAGAAGGAGCAATCGTTGGGCTTGCATTCGCCGCAAATCCAGTAATAGGAATCGCTGCAATTATTGGTGTTGGGTTATATGAATACTATTATTCAGACAGAGACAAAATTAAAAAAAGACGTAATAGTTTGGATTAGGAGCAAAATAATGAATGATAAGGAAATGACATATATTGGGGAGTTTATAAAGCACAATAATATCCACCAAACAATAGAGTCATTAATGTTTGGCACCCACTTAATATCAATTTTATTGATATTAATATACTTGAGATTTGCAATATCACCTCCAGATAAAGCTGACCCAATAGCACTATATATCTCGTTATGTATTCCAGTTGTGTTACTAGTTGTTAGTATATTGTTGAGGAAACGAATCTTTTATCTTAAAGAAAAAGAATTTGGTAAGAGTTTATATATTGTTCAAATAACCATATATATATATTGTTTGATTATAGGCATATTATTTGTCACGCTTGTTGTACTATGCGAATATGGTGCGAAAAAAGTTCCAAGTGCAATAGGCTTTACTATTTTGGTTGCTGTTGTTACTGTTGCGAGTACATATGTCCGTGTAAAACTAAATATAAAGAGAGGGCATTATTTGCATAGAAAAAACATAATTAATGAAAAAATAATTGCGTTTATTTCCTCAGCGATAGGGATAGCAATATGTATAATTATTTTTCAATTTATCAAAATGAATTTTACGGGAATTGGATATGGTATTATGTCAATTATGCTAGTAACGGCATCTTCAGCTCTATCACTTATATATTATCTTAAACTAAAATATGCAGAACGTTATGGACTTGAAGAGTATTTGCCTACTAAATCTAATCCTAAATAATTTACAAGATGGAATTGGTAATTTAATCATTATAAACACGCCTTTAGGCAGAACTTGAAATAGGAGCGGCGCGATACTATGCGTAAGAAATACAATGACCAAGCTATAAAGAATTTCGTTTCAGGGAAAGGCTCAGTAATGACAGAAGAAGGGAAAAGAAAATCGCAAAAAGAATTTTCAAATAAGATTAACGTTTGGTGGGTATTATTATTTTTTTTCGCTCTTACGGTAACAAATGCTATACAGTGGAGAGATATAAACGTAAGAATTATATTTGTTACACAGATAGTAGCTATCATTATTTGGTTTGTTGTATCTAAATTGTTTTTTGGACTAAAAAACAACCTACAAGCTCCTATAAATAAATTGCTCCAAATAAGCACGGCAATACTATTTCTAGTAATTGTGGATCTTACATTCATTGGTGGGTTTAGAATTCTATATACTGACTTTAACGTCGCTATACCTTCAACGATACTGCTTTTACAATGTTGCGGAGCTGCTGTTTACGAGAGAAGGGTAATACTAATTGCTATAAAAAAGAATGATGGCATTATGAAAAAACCATTTGAAAATATGAAAGACTTATCTCAGGGTGGTATCTATGTGATTGTAATGATAGTAACAATGATTGCGTTGAGAGGATATTTGAATTTGTTTACACTCTATATTGCTATATCAGCAACATTCATTACAATGGTTTTTTCAAGAACCATTATGCATCAGATATATAAACTGTATTTTGCCAATAAGTACGATATGAGGGATGAGTTATTTAAGAATGTTTTATAAATGATAGTAAATTTAAGGTTGTTTGCCTGTCTTTTGGAATAACTCATAGGCAGATTAAAAAGCATAAATGATTTTTGATGAAAGAAAGTGAAATGGAAAGCAAAGAAAAGATAGCAAGTTTTATAGCGAATCATAACATTATAAGACCGATTGAGTATCCGTTAATTGCGATGCCGTTTTTAACTACATTAACATTTGTTTTTTACACAATATTCTATATAGTGTCATCTGATAAGACATCTGGTGAAAGTGTGTTGTATATCGTTGGAGTTATTTTTTCTATAATAACATTTGTATTTTCGATGTGGATGCGTAGAAAATATTTAAAGGCGTTTAATGAAGAACCAGGTAAGAGCATGTATGCGGCTGAGGCGTGGCAGTATACGGGATTAGTATTACATACGTCTCTTTTAATGTTAAGTTTTTTTTCGTGGGAAGAGGTACAAATAAGTCTACTAACATCAATATGCTTTTTAGTGGTAATAATTGTAATAACAATTGCTGTGACTATCATCGTTGTTAAAAAAAGAATTGGGAAGGGCTTCTATCAAAAAAACAAAGATATAGGTACCAAAACAATGAGATATTTAGGGTCTGGTTCATTCATTGCAATCATGCTATTCATAAAAAGCATTGTAATTAATTCAGAGGCAGATGAACTAACGTTTTTTATTTGCATACTATTAGTTGCTTTAGAATTTTCAATAGTATTAGCGGTTGAATACTTTCTCAAACTCAAGTATGCCAAAGAGTATGAACTCGAAGACTATCTACCGACAAGACCGCATCCTAGCAAGTATACTGGGTGGCAGTAATAGATTCTGCTAGTACAATTGGACAAAGTGTGTAGAATCAAGTAGGCAAATTCACTTTAGCACTTATGAACTAGGAGTATAGCAAGCGAAAAAAGATTAGGAAGAAACTATGGCTACAAGCATTGTGTGCGTGCTTCCGTATATGAAACAACAGAGATAAAGACTTATAGACGATTAGGATTAATTCGAGTAACATATAATAATAGTCATGTTTAAAGATAGGATGTGAATTAGTAA
Organism: Mogibacterium diversum; assembly: GCF_938028775.1. Classification (GTDB taxonomy): domain Bacteria; phylum Bacillota; class Clostridia; order Peptostreptococcales; family Anaerovoracaceae; genus Mogibacterium; species Mogibacterium diversum_A. The sequence continues at coordinate 15,883 of NZ_CALIZG010000001.1, read as the reverse complement.
TGGCAAAATCAGATAAAAAGAAAACAAGTGCTCGTGGCAAGAATAGACGTGATGCACACGGAGTGTATCAGAGACGCGCGGAGCGTGGAAAAGCTGCATTCAGACCTTATAACGGAGAGCCTGCGGAAGAGTTCCGTAGCAATACTGGGCGGAACACAGGAAGAACTAAACGTACTAGCGGTAATGCTGGCGGATACGGTAGTTCGCAGCGTAATGGCAACTCAGGGAGTTATATCAATTCTCAGCGCGACAGAAACTCAAGCAGCCGCCCGCGAGATGCGTATAGCAATACATATAGAAATACCGAATGGGACAGCCGCAGCGGCAGCTTTGCTGAGGAGCAGAGTGCTCCAGCCGCGAATCTGATTGCCGGCCGTAATCCAGTGATCGAAGCGATCAAAAGCGGCCGCGACATCGAAAAGATTTACATGGCGGCAGGAGCCGAGGGCTCCGTCGTAAAGATCAGAGCTATGGCCAAAGATGCTGGCATAGTAGTTGATACAGTGCCTAGGATTGTGCTAGACAGAATGGCGCCAGGGGAGAAGCACCAAGGTGTAGCAGCGGAGATATCTGCGTATTCGTATTCGACAGTCGAGGAGATAATGAATCGTGCAGCTGATGGTGAAGAGCCACCGTTCATCATGGTACTAGACGAGATTTCAGATCCTCATAACCTAGGCGCGATTATCAGAACTGCGGAGTGTGCAAATGCTCATGGCGTTATCATTCCTAAGCGAAATGCCTGCGGACTAACTAGCACCGTTGCAAAGACTTCGGCAGGCGCATTAGAACGTATGCCTGTTGCTAGAGTGACCAACATATCTCGCACAATCGAGGAGCTGCAAGCGCAGGGCGTGTGGGTAGCAGCAGTGGATATGGATGGAAAATCATATTATGAGACAGAAGGCGTGATGAAGGGTGCGATAGCTCTCGTGATAGGAAACGAAGGAAAAGGCATCAGTAGACTCGTTAAGGAGAAGAGCGATCTATCGATATCTATTCCGATGAAGGGCAGCATCAACTCTCTGAACGCATCTAATGCGGCAGCTATTATGATGTACGCAGTTAGGCGTAGCAGAGACTTTTAGCCGACTATATTTACGAGTTGTATAGCATTAAATATCAAGGAAAACGCTTGACATTGACATCTGCACAGCGTATTATTATAAGGCTACTTTATGAATTCACGACAGAGCTTGCGAGGCGGGCTCTGACTTTTGAGTTGAGAGAAGCAATTAGCTTACATATATATTTGGTAAAGGAGGTCATCACCTTGAGAAACAAGATTACACTAGCATGCACAGAGTGCAAGCAGAGAAACTACAACACAACTAAGAACAAGAAGAACAATCCTGATAGAATTGAGCTTAGAAAGTTCTGTAAGTTCTGCGGTAAGGAAACACTCCACAAGGAGACTAAGTAGTCGAGGGAACATCATGGCAAACAACAATGAAACCATATCCAGAGATGGCAAGGATACTAAAGTAGAGAATAAGACCAGTAAACCGGAACAGCGCAAGGAGCGTAAGGGCATCATTGGATATTTCACTGGTGTTAAACAGGAGATGGCCAAAGTAGTATGGCCGACGAGAGCGGAACTGACCAAGGACACTGTAGTTGTTTTTGGTGTGTGCATCTTCTTCTCCCTGTTGTTCTGGGGGATGGATACAGGCTTCTTAGCAGTGCTCAAGAAGCTTCTCGGAATTACGCTATCGAAATAGGCTAGAAGGAGATATACATGACAGATAAGACCGAAAACTTGAATACGGGCGGCACAACGCTGTCACCACTTGAGGGCGAAGGTCTACGTGGCGATGGTACCGCTAAGTGGTACGTAATCCATACGTATTCTGGTTATGAGAACAAGGTTAAGACTAACATCGAGAAGATGGTAGAGTACAGAGGAATGCAGGATCTCATCCTTGAGGTTACCATTCCTACTGAGGATAGAGTCGAGATTAAGAATGGCCAGAGAAAGGTCAAGACTAGAAAGCTTTATCCTGGTTACGTAGTCATCAAGATGATTGTCAACAACGAGACCTGGTATCTAGTGCGCAACACAGAGGGCGTTACAGGGTTCGTGGGTCACGGTTCGGATCCTATTCCACTAACTAAAGAAGAAGTGGTTAGGATGGGCGTTGAGAAAATGCGCATCGACCTGGATGTTGAGACTGGCGACACAATTCGTATTATCGGTGGACCTTTCGAGGGCCAGATGGGTATTGTTGAGGATATCAGTCCTGATAAGCAGATTGTTAAGGCAAAGGTATCGATGTTCGGTAGAGATACACCTGTAGAACTCGAGTTCTCGCAGGTGGGAAAACTTAACTAACTGGGAGCTATAGTCTCAGAGAAAGGAGAATAAGATGGCAAAGAAGATCGACGGCTATATTAAGCTTCAGATCCCTGCAGGAGGAGCAACACCTGCACCACCAGTTGGACCTGCCCTAGGTCAGAAGAGTGTTAACATCATGGACTTCTGTAAGCAGTTCAATGCTAAGACTCAGGATCAACAGGGAATGATTATTCCAGTTGTAATCACAGTTTACACAGACAGATCATTCACATTCGTATGCAAGACTCCACCAGCAGCAGTACTTATCAAGAAGGCAGCAGGTATTGATAAGGCATCGGGCGAACCTAACAAGACAAAGGTTGCATCGATTACATATGCTCAGGCAGAGGAAATTGCGAAGACTAAGATGCAGGATCTCAATGCGGCTACACTTGAGGCAGCTACTGATATGATTAAGGGTACTGCTCGCAGCATGGGAGTTACTGTAACAGAGTAATCAGTGGGAGGCGTTTTTAGGAAACGTCGATAGAACCACAAGGAGGAATTATGGCTAAGAAAAGCAAAAGATACAGCGCAATCATGGAGTCGTTCGACAAGACACAGACTTATGATGTTGCAGAAGCTGTAAAGAACGTAAAGAGCTTTGCTAATGCGAAGTTCGATGAGACTGTTGAGATGCACATTCGTCTAGGTGTAGACGGAAGACACGCAGACCAGCAGGTTAGAGGCGCAACTGTACTTCCGCACGGAACAGGTAAGAGCAAGAAGGTTCTTGTTTTTGCTAAGGGTGCTAAGGCTGAAGAGGCAGAGGCAGCTGGTGCAGATTACGTAGGCGCAGAGGATCTTGCAGAAAAGATCCAGAAGGAAAACTGGTTCGACTTTGATTCAGTAGTTGCTACACCGGACATGATGGGCGTTGTAGGACGTCTAGGTAAGGTTCTCGGTCCAAAGGGACTCATGCCAAACCCTAAGTCAGGTACTGTAACAATGGACGTACAGAAGGCACTTGAAGAGATTAAAGCAGGTAAGGTAGAGTACCGTCTTGACAAGGCTAACATTATCCATGTAATTATCGGTAAGTGCTCGTTCACTGAGGAGCAGCTAGTTGAAAATGCTAACGCTCTAATCCAGGTTGTTGCTAAGGCTAAGCCAGCAGCTGCTAAGGGTCAGTACTTCAAGAGTGTTACTGTTACATCGACAATGGGACCTGGAGTTAAGATCAGCACAGCATCCCTAAGCTAATAGTCGGCCGGTGTTAATAATCGAATATCAACCGTAGACAGTGGGAGCGAAAGCTTAATATCCCACCGAGGTACAAACATAAATTTGTTCCCCGCTGTCTCGCAGCGGGGTTATTTGTACCGTACTTGGTATTAGCACACCAGACCGAATAGGTTAAACCACAATTATGGGCACAACCGTGTTCAAGAAAGGAGACCAAATGTCTGTAGAAGCAAAGAACGCAAAACAGCTAATTATCGATGATATTAAGGCAAAATTTGACAAATCCATCTCGATCGTAGTTGTAGACTATCTTGGAATTACAGTAGCTCAGGCTGACGAACTAAGAAAGACTCTTAGAGAGAACGGCGTGAACTTAACTGTATATAAGAACACACTTGTAAAGCGTGCTATCGCCGGAACTGAGTACGAAGGACTCGGCGAAGCCCTGAAAGGATCTAGCGCATTCGCATTCTGCGAAGAGGATGCAACATCTTCAGCTAGACTTCTCAAGAAGGCTATGAAGCAGTACAACAAGATGTCATTCAAGGGCGGATACGTTGATGGCTCAGTTTATGACGCTAAGCAGGTTGAAGCACTTGCAGATATCCCATCAAGAGAAGAGCTTATCGCTCGTTTCATGGGAAGCATCCAGTCACCATTATCACAGCTTGTTAGAACATTCAAGGCAATCGCTGATGAGGGTGCAGTTCCAGCAGGAGAGACTGCTGAAGCATAAGCTATTAGTAGCTAACAATTTTTAAGAATTTTACCGATTAATCGGTGTATCGAGAAGCTGACATTTCAGCAAATTTAGACAAAAGGAGAAATAAAATGGATAAGAATCAGATCATTGAAGCCCTAAAGGGTATGACCATTCTTGAGATCAACGAGCTCGTTCAGGCTTGTGAAGAGGAGTTCGGAGTATCTGCAGCTGCAGCTGTAGTTGCAGCACCTGCTGCAGGCGGCGGAGAGGCTGCTGAGGAGCAGACAGAGTTCACAGTAGTTCTTGCTAGCGCTGGAGACCAGAAGATCAAGGTTATCAAGGCAGTTAGAGAAGCTACAGGTCTTGGACTTAAGGAAGCTAAGGAGCTTGTTGATGGAGCACCTGCTAACGTTAAGGAGAACATCGAAGCTGGCGAAGCTAACGCACTTAAGGAAGCTCTCGAGGCAGTTGGAGCTACAGTAGAGCTTAAGTAATTAAATAGCACAACAATTTTGGATTGGGCTCCTGATTTCGGGAGCCCAATTCTTGCTATTTACAAGAGGCTCATTTTCGCTGCAAAATCCAATTTATCAACATCGGGTATTTCTTTTGTGGTGACGGGCAAGATTATGTGTTTTTTGTAGTTTTTCAATTGCCAGGGTACGAAAAGTTGCAAAAAATGCATAATATGCTCATCTCTGGGCTTGAAATATTTACAACCTTACTCTATAATAGTAAGTTGCTATGGAGACGTTTTTTCTTAAATAACAAGGAGTGATAACATGCCAAAACCTGTAAAAGTTGGAAGGAAAGAACGTATGACTTTTGCGAAAATCAACGAAGTTTGCGAGATGCCAAACCTCATTGATATCCAGACTGAGTCATACAAGTGGTTTGTCGAAGAGGGACTAGCCGAAGTTCTGGAAGATGTATCTCCAATTAGGGATACCACCAATACTTTGAGCCTAGAGTTCGCTGACTACTCCTTCTCAGATACACCTAAATACGATCAGGAGGAATGCAAGGAGCGTGATGCCACTTACGCTACATCTCTGACGGTCAAGGTAAGATTGATAAACAGGGAGACTCTTGAAATCAAGGAACAAGATGTTTTCATGGGAGATTTCCCATTGATGACAGAAAAAGGCACATTCATATATAACGGTGCGGAGAGAGCTATCGTAACACAGCTCGTAAGATCTCCAGGACCGTATTTTGAGTTTGATACCGACAAGTCGAATAACAAGCTTTATTCTTCGACTATTATTCCTAACAGAGGAGCATGGCTCGAGTATGAGACTGACTCAGCTGGTGTCCTATACGTAAGAGTTGATAGAACCAGAAAGCTTCCTCTCACATCGTTCCTAAGAGCGATGGGACTCGGATCAAACGAAGAAATCCTCGATACATTCGGTGAAAGTCCTGCTCTCTTAAGGACATTTGAGAAGGACAGCACCAAGAATGCAGATGATGGCGTTAAGGAAATATACAAGAGACTAAGACCTGGAGATCCTCCAACAGTCGAGAATGCTAGATCCATGGTTAACTCGCTGCTATTTGATGCGCGTAGATACGACCTAGCTAAGGTTGGTAGATACAAGTACAACAAGAAACTTGGTATCCACAATAGACTAGTTGAGACAATTGCGGCTGAGCAGATTGTCGATCCTTCAACTGGCGAAGTTCTCGTTGAAAAGGGTGAGTTCATCTCCCGTGAGAGAGCTATGGAAATCGAGGATGCGGGTGTTGCTTATGCATATGTAAATAGCAAGACTGAGGACGATGAGGTAGTTAAGGTTATCGGTAATAACTTCGTTGACCCAACTAAGTATATCGAACTAGACCTTGCTCCATATAAGCTGTCAGAAAAGGTTTACTATCCAGTTCTGATGGAGATTATCGAAGAAGCAAACGGAGATGAGGATGCGCTGAAGGCGGCTATTGCCAATCGCAAGAACGAGCTTTCACCAAAGCACATCATCCACGATGATATCATCGCATCTGTGAGCTACTTCCTAAATCTATCCTATGGAATCGGAGAGACAGATGATATCGACCATCTCGGTAATCGTAGACTGAGATCAGTTGGAGAGCTTCTGCAGAATCAGTTCCGTATTGGATTTGCAAGAATGGAAAGATCTGTTAGAGAGAGAATGACTACTGAGAATGCAACTCCTCAGCAGCTCATCAATATTAGACCTGTAACTGCAGCAGTTAAGGAGTTCTTTGGAAGCTCCCAGCTGTCACAGTTTATGGACCAGAACAACCCTCTTGCAGAGCTAACACACAAGAGAAGACTTTCCGCACTTGGACCTGGTGGTCTTTCGAGAGAAAGAGCTGGATTTGAGGTGCGTGATGTTCACTATACACACTACGGCAGAATGTGCCCAGTAGAGACACCGGAAGGTCCTAACATTGGACTTATCGGGTCACTAACTACTTATGGCATCATAAACGAGTATGGATTTATCGAAACCCCATACCGTAAGGTTGATAAGGAAACTGGCGTTGTAACTGAACAGGTTGATTATCTATCTGCAGATGATGAAGAACTGATGATCGTAGCTCAGGCCAATGAGCCTCTCGATGCTGAAGGCCATTTCGTTAACAACAAGGTTGCAGTACGAGGTGTTAAGGGTGAGATTACTCTTGCTAAGAAAGAAAGCGTCGACTACATGGACGTTTCTCCTAAGCAGGTAGTTTCTGTTGCTACTGCGATGATTCCGTTCCTTGAGAACGACGACGCTAACCGTGCGCTGATGGGATCTAACATGCAGAGACAGGCTGTACCACTACTCGTTACCGAGGCTCCTTACGTTGGAACTGGAATCGAGTACAAGGCAGCTTGCGATTCTGGAGCAGTACTCCTTGCGAAGGCAGCCGGAACTATCGAGTTTGTTGATGCTCAGTGCGTAAAGGTTCGTAGAGACGACAATGGCGAACTCGACGAGTATAAGCTACTCAAGTTCAAGAGATCCAATCAGGGAACTTGTATCAATCAGAGACCTATCGTTGCGTGTGGCGAACATGTTGATGCAGGAGAGGTTCTAGCAGACGGACCATCGACTAATCTCGGTGAGATTTCGCTAGGTAAGAACCTGCTTATTGGATTCATGACATGGGAAGGATACAACTACGAGGATGCTATTATCCTTAACGAGAGACTTCTCATGGACGATGTTCTAACATCGCTACACATAGTTAAGTACGAGTGTGAAGCTCGTGATACAAAGCTTGGACCAGAAGAGATTACAAGAGATATTCCTAACCTTAGCGAAGAAGCTCTCAAGGAGCTCGATGAGAACGGAATCATCAGAATAGGTGCAGAAGTTAAGTCTTCTGATATTCTTGTAGGAAAACTGACACCTAAGAGCGAGACCGATTTAACTGCAGAGGTTAGAATGCTTCGTGCAATCTTTGGTGAGAAGTCCAAGGAAGTAAGAGATACTTCTCTCAAAGTTCCTCATGGTGAGACGGGTATTGTCATCGACGTAAGAGAATTTACAAGAGAGAATAGCTCCGAACTCCCACCAGGAGTAAATAAAATTGTAAGAGTTTACATAGTTACCAAGAGGAAGATTAACGTTGGAGATAAGATGGCTGGTCGTCACGGTAACAAGGGTGTAATCTCCAGAATTCTTCCAGAGGAGGATATGCCATTCAAGGAAGATGGTGAGACATTACAGGTAATGCTTAACCCACTGGGTGTACCTTCCCGAATGAACGTAGGACAGGTACTCGAGGTTCACTTAGGACTAGCAGCTAAGACGAAGGGCTGGTATATTTCAACACCAGTATTTGACGGTGCTAGTGAAAATGACGTAATCAATTTACTTGACGATTGCGGATACCCTAAGACCGGTAAGCTCAGACTGAGAGATGGTAGATCTGGAGAGTACTTCGACAACCCAGTAACTGTAGGCTACATGTACATGCTCAAGCTGCACCATCTTGTAGATGATAAGATTCACGCTAGAAGTACAGGTCCTTACTCGCTAGTAACTCAGCAGCCACTTGGTGGTAAAGCTCAGTTTGGCGGACAGAGATTTGGAGAGATGGAGGTATGGGCACTAGAGGCTTATGGAGCAGCTTATACACTTCAGGAAATACTAACAGTTAAGTCTGACGATATCATCGGACGTGTTAAGACTTACGAAGCTATCGTAAAGGGTAACAACATTCCAAAGCCTGGCATTCCAGAGTCCTTCAAGGTACTCATCAAGGAGCTGCAGGCACTGTCGCTCGATGTTAGGGTAATGTCCGGTGATAATAAGGAAATCAAGCTCAAGGATACATCTGAATTCGACGAACCTGCTTCGGTAGATCGTATGCTCAAGGAAGCTGATAGACGTACAGAGGCTATGCACGAGCGCGAACGTGAGCACGAAGAGGAACTTCGTCTAAAGCAGAATGAGGATGATGAGTTCGTTGAAACGGCAGACTTCGATGAAGAGCCAGATCTAGATATTCTGAATACACTTTCAGCAGCACTTGGTGTCGATGAAGATGTACCAGCTATCCTAGATGACGATGAGGAACCAGAGATGGTGAGCCTTGACGAGATAATTGGCACAAGCGACGAAGCTATTGATGAATAATTAAGGGGGAAACATGACTAAAAACGATAACAATCAAGATCTTAGAAATTTTGAATCCCTACAGATCAAGTTGGCTTCAACAGAGAAGATGCTTGAGTGGTCTCACGGTGAGGTAACAAAGCCTGAGACTATCAACTACAGAACTCTCAAGCCTGAAAGAGACGGACTCTTCTGCGAGAAGATTTTCGGACCTACTAAGGATTGGGTGTGCTCCTGTGGAAAATACAATAAAATTCGCTTTAAGGGCATCGTTTGCCCTTACTGCGGAGTTGAAGTAACGAAGTCCAAGGTTAGAAGAGAGAGAATGGGTCATATTCAGCTTGTTAGCCCCGTATCTCATATTTGGTACTTCAAGGGAATCCCTTCAAGAATCGGTCTCGTGCTCGATATCACTCCTAAGCAGCTAGAGAGAGTGCTGTATTTTGCAGCATATGTCGTAACTGATCCAGGAGAGACTCCGTTCGAGTACAAGCAGATTATCGAAGAGAATCAGTATAACGAAGCTCGCGAGATTTATGGAAAGAACTTCGAGGCAGCGATGGGTGCAGAGGCTATCAAGAAGCTGCTAGAAAAAATCGATGTTGATGAGGAAACTGAACTTCTTAGAGAACAGCTTAAGAAGGCAACTGGACAGAAGAGAATTCGTCTAGTTAAGAGACTCGAAGTTATCGAGGCTCTAAAACAATCTGATAATAGACCTGAGTGGATGATTCTTGACGTAGTTCCTGTAATTCCGCCTGATCTTAGACCTATGGTTCAGCTAGAGGGTGGAAGATTCGCTACATCTGACCTTAACGACCTATATAGAAGAGTTATCAACAGAAACAACAGACTTAAGAAGCTGCTCGAGCTGGGAGCACCTGATATCATCGTAAGAAACGAGAAGAGAATGCTTCAGGAATCGGTTGACTCTCTAATCGATAACGGAAGAAGAGGCAGAGCGGTTACTGGTGCTGCTGGAAGGCAGCTTAAGTCGCTTTCTGACATGCTCAAGGGTAAGCAGGGACGTTTCCGTCAGAACCTACTCGGTAAGCGTGTTGACTACTCTGGTCGTTCTGTAATCGTGGTAGGACCTGAACTGAAATTCTATCAGTGCGGACTTCCTAAGACGATGGCGCTAGAGCTGTTCAAGCCGTTCATCATGAAAGAGCTTGTAGAGCGTGAACTTGCGCATAACATTAAGAGTGCAAAGACAATGGTTGAGAAGATGAAGTCCGAGGTGTGGGACGTTCTCGACTACGTGATTAAGGACCATCCTGTACTTCTAAACCGTGCTCCGACACTGCACAGACTCGGAATCCAGGCTTTCGAGCCGGTTCTAGTAGAGGGAAAGGCTATTAAGCTTCATCCTCTAGTTTGTACTGCGTTCAACGCCGATTTCGATGGAGACCAGATGGCTGTACACGTACCTCTATCAGTAGAGGCGCAGGCAGAGGCTAGGTTCCTCATGCTTTCGGTTAACAATATCCTTGCGCCTAAGGATGGCTCGCCTATTACAATTCCGACTCAGGACATGATCCTCGGAAGCTACTACCTCACCCATGAGGGTACAGAGGCTCGTAACCTTGAGAATGAAAAGGGTGACGGAAAGTGCTTTGCAGATATCGATGAGATGCTCATGGCATACAGAAATCATGCTGTAGGAATTCACGCAAAGGTTAAGGTTAGAAGACAGGCGTTCCCTGGAGATCCAGGAAAGCTGGTAGAGTCTACAGTAGGTAGATTTATCTTCAATCAAGGGCTCCCTCAGGACATGGGCTTTGTAAATAGAGACGAAGATCCGTATTCACTCGAGGTAGACTTCCTCTGCGATAAGAAGAAGCTTGGCGTTATTATAGACAAGTGCTTCAAGAAACATGGGAATACTAGAACGGTTCTCATGCTCGACTATGTAAAGAGCATCGGTTACCACTATTCAACTAAGGCGGCTGTTACAATAAGTGTATCCGACATGGAGGTTCCTGAGGAGAAGGCTGAAATCGTTGCAGCGGCTGATAAGCAGGTAGATAAGTTTGAGGCTGCATACAGACGTGGTCTGATGACAGATAGAGAACGTTACGACAGAATCATCAAGACTTGGAAGGACGCAACGGATCAGGTTGCCGACGCTCTGATGGATTCTCTAGGACCTCTCAACAATCTGTTCATCATGGCAAGCTCTGGAGCCAGAGGTAACAAGTCTCAGATCAGCCAGGTTGGCGGTATGAGAGGACTTATGGCTAATGCGACAGGACACACTGTAGAGATTCCTATCAAGGCTAACTTCCGTGAAGGTCTATCTATACTGGAGTACTTCATTTCGTCAAATGGTGCTCGTAAGGGTCTTGCGGATACTGCGCTACGTACTGCTGACTCCGGATATCTAACAAGAAGACTTGTAGATATTTCTCATAGTGTAATCGTAACTGAGGATGACTGCGGAGCAGAAGAAGGCGTTGAAATCAAGGCGTTTACAGATGGCAAGGAAGTTATCGAGCCACTATCACAGAGAATTGCAGGCAGATTTGTTACTGAAGCTGTTGTGCATCCAGAAACTGGCGAAGTTCTCGCTGCTGAAGGCGACTTTATCGAAGATGACGTTGCAGAAGCAATTGAGGCAGCTGGAATCGAAGTGGTTAAGATTAGATCTGTCATGACTTGTCAGGCAGAGCACGGAGTTTGCGCTAAGTGCTACGGTAGAAACCTCGCCACAGGAACTGCAGTTCTGCCAGGTGAGACTGTTGGTATCATTGCCGCTCAGTCTATCGGTGAGCCGGGTACGCAGCTGACTATGAGAACGTTCCACACTGGTGGTGTAGCGGGAAGCGATATCACGCAGGGTCTCCCAAGAGTTGAGGAGCTGTTCGAAGCTAGAAAGCCTAAGGGTCTAGCTGAAATATGCGAGGGAGATGGAGAGGTTGTATCCATTGAGCCAACTGATGACAACAGGACTAGCGTTGTCGTTAAGGAGGAAGGTGGCAACCGCGAGTACATTATCTCCTATGGTTCAAGACTCAATGTAAAGGTTGGTGACGCTGTTTATGCAGGTGGCCAGATTACTAAGGGACCTCTCGATCCACATGATGTAATGAGAATTCTCGGCGTTCAGGGAGTATACGAGTACTTGCTGCGCGAGGTTCAGAGAGTATACAGACAGCAGGGTGTAGACATCAACGACAAGCATGTTGAGGTGATCGCATCTCAGATGCTATCAAAGTACAAGATCGAAAAGGCTGGAGATACAAATCTGCTTCCTGGAAGTATGTACAGCATCAATGAGATTAACAAGGCAAATGCTGAGATTGATCCAGAAGAAGGCGAGCCAGCTACATACGAACGTCAATTGCTCGGTATCACTAAGGCTGCCCTTGCTACAAGCTCATTCCTATCCGCCGCATCATTCCAGGAGACAACTCGTGTCCTGACAGACGCTGCGGTTAAGGGTAAGACAGACCATCTAGACGGACTCAAAGAGAACGTCATGATTGGTAAACTAATCCCAGCAGGAACAGGCATGAAACGCTATGGAGCAGTTGAGGTTGATTACGGTGAAAATGAGCCTCTCATGAACTCAAGCTACGATGACGAGAACATGGTTCTCAAGATGCCATCGGCGAATGTTCAGCCACAGACTATAGCGCCGCTATACGATGGTATTGAGGAATAAAACGAGACGTGATTAAGCTACAAACCAAGCAAATTAATCATGCATAATAAAATAGCCGATGCATTGACAATTCAGTGCATCGGCTGTTATAATATGTAGGTTCAATATACTAAGCGGAGACTGTCTAGATAGTCACTGCTTGTTTGAATGAGTTAATTTTATAAGAAAGGAGACAATAATGCCTACTATTAACCAATTAGTTCGTCAGGGCAGAAAGAGTGCAGTTAAGAAGTCAGGTTCCCCAGCTCTTGGTAAGAACATGAACAACCTTAAGAAAACTCTTACTGATGTAAATTCGCCTCAGAAGAGGGGAGTATGCGTTGCAGTTAAGACTGTAACTCCTAAGAAGCCTAACTCGGCGCTTAGAAAAGTTGCCAGAGTTCGCTTGACTAACGGTATCGAAGTAACAGCATATATTCCTGGAATCGGTCACAACCTACAGGAGCACAGTGTTGTACTAATCAGAGGCGGAAGAGTTAAGGACCTCCCTGGTGTGAGATATCACATCGTTAGAGGAACACTTGACGCAGCTGGCGTATCGGGTCGTGGTCAGGGACGTTCCAAGTATGGAGCAAAGAGACCTAAGAAGTAATTGATTTCGGGATATTGTCCTTAATATATGATATTAAGGCGCACACGGTCGGTGATAGAAGCAGACCGAGTACCCCGTGAACCTAAGGAGGGAAGAGAAGTGCCAAGAAAAGGTAACGTACCAAAGAGAGAAGTACTTCCAGATCCAGTATACGGTAGCGTAGTGGTTTCAAAGCTGATCAACAGCATCATGCTTGACGGTAAGAAGGGTGTAGCCCAGTCAATCGTTTATGATGCATTTGACCAGATTAAGGAATCCACTGGCGAAGAACCGCTGGAAGTATTTGAAAAGGCAATGAGCAACATCATGCCTGTACTAGAAGTTAAAGCAAGAAGAGTCGGTGGTGCAAACTATCAGGTTCCTATCGAAGTTAGACCAGAGAGAAGACAGACTCTAGCTCTACGTTGGCTCACAAAGTTTACAAGACTTAGAGGTGAGAGAACTATGGCTGAGAGACTAGCTCACGAGCTTATGGACGCTTCTAACAACACAGGTGCATCTGTGAAGAAGAAAGAAGATACTCATAAGATGGCTGAGGCTAACAAGGCGTTTGCACACTACAGGTGGTAATCTGAGATGATACACCTGACAGAGATTAGATAAAAGCAGGAAGGAGGAGTTATGGCTAGACAATTTTCTCTAGAAAATACCAGAAATATTGGAATCATGGCTCACATCGATGCTGGTAAGACAACAACTACTGAGAGAATCCTTTATTACACAGGAAAGACTCATAAGATCGGTGAGACTCATGATGGTGCTGCTACCATGGACTACATGGCTCAGGAGCAGGAGCGTGGTATTACAATTACCTCTGCTGCTACAACCGCTCAGTGGAACGGCACAAGAATTAACATTATCGATACCCCAGGACACGTTGACTTTACTGTTGAGGTAGAGAGATCGCTTCGTGTACTTGACGGTGCTGTAATGGTACTAAGTGCTAAGGAAGGTGTTGAGCCTCAGTCCGAGACAGTATGGAGACAGGCTGAGAAGTATAATGTTCCAAGAATGATTTTCGTTAATAAGATGGACATCCTAGGAGCTAACTTCTTCCACGTAATCGATACTATTCATGATAGACTAAGAGCTAACGCTGTACCTGTTCAGATTCCGATCGGTTCTGAGAACATGTTCGAAGGAATTATCGACCTTCTCACTATGAAGGCTGAGGTGTACGATAAGAACGATGCTACAGGTAAGGAGTTCGAAATCGTAGATATTCCAGAGAATATGAAGGCAGAAGCACAGGCTTGGCATGATAAGATGATTGAGGCTGTTGCTGAGCTAGACGAAGATCTGACTATGAAGTACCTCGAAGGAGAGGAAATCTCAGTCGAGGAACTCAAGACAGTTATCAGAAGAGAGACTATCGCAGGAAATATTTTCCCTGTATTCTGCGGATCTGCATACAAGAACAAGGGTGTTCAGATGATGCTAGATGGTGTAGTTGATTACATGCCTGCGCCTACAGACATTCCTTCAATCGGTGGTGTAAACCCTGATACTGAAGAAGAGGATGTAAGACACGCAAGTGACAAGGAGCCATTCTCAGCACTCGCATTTAAGATTGTGGCAGACCCATATGTAGGAAAGCTCGCATTCTTCAGAGTTTACTCTGGAACACTCGAGACTGGTTCTTACGTGTACAACGCAACTAAGGGTAAGCGCGAGAGAATCGGTAGAATTCTTCAGATGCACGCTAACCACAGAGAGGAAATCGAGAAGGTTTACTCAGGAGATATCGCAGCAGCAGTAGGACTAAAGCAGACTACAACTGGAGATACACTCTGTGATGAGAAGAAACCAATTATTCTCGAATCTATGGAATTCCCAGATCCAGTAATTGAGATTGCTATCGAACCTAAGACCAAGGCTGGTCAGGAGAAGATGGGTATCGCTCTCGCTAAGCTGGCTGAAGAGGATCCAACATTCAGAACATATACTAACCCTGATACTGGACAGACTATCATCGCTGGAATGGGTGAGCTTCACCTTGAAATCATCGTTGATAGACTTCTAAGAGAGTTCAAGGTAGAAGCTAACGTAGGTAAGCCAATGGTATCCTACAAAGAGACTATTACCGTTGAGGTCGATGAAGATTACAAGCACAAGAAGCAGTCCGGTGGTTCTGGTCAGTATGGACACGTTAAGTTCAGACTATATCCAAGAGAAGCTGGTTCTGGTTTCGAATTCAAGAACTCCATCACAGGTGGTGCTATTCCTAAGGAATACATCCCTAAGATTCAGGAGGGAATGGAAGCAGCAATGCAGAACGGACCTGTTGCAGGCTACCAGCTAGTAGACGTTGGTGTAGATCTATATGACGGTTCATACCACGAAGTCGACTCATCTGAAATGGCATTTAAGATTGCAGCTACCATGGGATTCAAGGAAGCTTGCAAGAAGGCAAAGCCAGTTCTACTAGAGCCAATCTTCAAGGTAGAAGTTACTGTACCTGAGAACAACATGGGTGACATCATCGGAGATATCAGCTCAAGAAGAGGATCTATCGAAGGTTCTGACATCAATAATGGTGCAGCTGTAATCAGAGGATTCGTTCCACTATCCGAGATGTTTGGATATGCTACTGACCTGCGTTCTAAGACACAGGGTCGTGGTGTATACGTAATGCAGTTCGACCACTTCGATAAGCTACCAGAGAGCTTGAAGGAAAAGGTTGCAAAATAATCTTTAATATCACCAAGTTATAAGTGATAAAACAAATTTTACAGAAAATTATTTCAAATAATTCTAAATAGGAGAAATTATCATGGCAAAGCAGAAGTATGAGAGAACCAAGCCACATATCAACATCGGTACA